>NZ_JAXOUF010000009.1:0-235333 GCF_034424805.1 Labrys sedimenti | reverse complement strand
CGCGACGACAACTTTCTCGCTTCAATCCAACTCGCTTCAATCCGTATCTGGATACGAAGTTATGAGTCGGTCACCTAGAGGTCCCGGTAGGGGGATGAGGGGTTTTGCTGCGCATACCGAGTATGGCGCGTCCACCCCTCATCCGGCTGCCGCCACCTTCTCCCGCAAGGGGAGAAGGGGCTTGATCCTGACAGTTCGGCACTATCTCACGGCTGCTGCGGCAGGCCCTTTGCTGTCTTGGCTGCCCGAACCAGATTGACGAACTCGGCGCGGTAGCCATAGGGGTCGTCGCCCTTGGCACCGGCTGCGAGCGCGATGATGTCGTCCGGCTTGAGCGCGCCGACATATTTGCCGCCGCGCAGCCATTCGCCGAAACCGGCCACGGCCACGGCAAAGCGCGCATCGGCGGGCGCCTGTGCCAGCGTGGCGGCTTCCCCGGCATGGTTCACCGGGGTGGTGATCAGCCGGCTCGTCTCGGATTTCGGCAGCTTGTAGCGGATCTTTACGAAGGCATATTCGTCAGGCTTGTCTGCCGGCGCCACCGGCTGGGCTGCCTGATAACGGCTCTCGTCGACCGGGCGCGTCGCACCGGCCGGCACGATGTCGTAGATCGCCGTCACGCTCGCCCCCGAGCCGACATCGCCGGCATCGACCTTGTCGTTGTTGAAATCCTCGGTCTTGAGCATGCGGGTCTCGTAGCCGATCAAGCGATAGTCGCTCACCGCCGCCGGATTGAACTCGACCTGGATCTTCACATCCTTGGCGATGGGAAACAGGCTCGAGGTTGCCTCCTCGACCAGCACCTTGCGGGCCTCGTTCAGCGTGTCGATATAGGCGGCGACACCGTTCCCGTTCTGGGCCAGCTCCTGCATCACCTGGTCGTTCAGATTGCCCATGCCGAAGCCGAGCACGGAGAGGAAGATGCCCTTGCCGCGCTCGCGCTCGACGAAGCCACGCAGTTCGCCGGGATCGGCGATGCCGACATTGAAGTCGCCATCGGTGGCCAGCAGTACGCGATTGACCGCCTTGGTGTCGAAATTGGCCTCGGCCTGCTGATAGGCGAGGCGAATTCCCTCCCCGCCGGCCGTCGAGCCGCCGGCCTGCAGCCTGTCGAGGGCCGCAAGAATGGAGGCCTTGTCGGACGCCTTTGTCGGCGGCAGCACCACGCCGGCCGAACCGGCATAGGTGACGATCGAAACCTTGTCTTCCGGCCGCAGCGTGTCGACCAGCATGCCCAGCGACTTGACCAGCAAAGGCAGCTTGTTGGCCTCGTTCATCGAGCCGGAGGTATCGATGAGGAAGACGAGGTTGGCGGCCGGCCGTTCCTGGGCATGGAGGCTGTAACCCTTGATGCCGATACGCAGGAGCTTGTGCCCCGGCTGCCAGGGATTGGGCATCACTGTGGCAGCCGTCGAGAACGGCTCCTCGGCGCCGGCAGGAGCGGCATAATCATAGGGGAAATAATTGATCATCTCCTCGACGCGCACCGCTTCGGGCCTGGGCAGCAGGTTCTGGTTGAGCGCGGCCCGCACATAGGAATAGGAGGCGGTGTCGACATCGAGCGAGAAGGTCGAGACCGGCTCCTGCGCCACCACCTTGAAAGCGTTCTGCGGCGCGTTGGAAAATTTGTCGCGGCCGATCTCCTGCGAAGACCTGGTCTGTACCTCCGTATTGGCCGGAGCCGCCTCGACGAAGGCCTGAACATCATCCGGCACACCGCCGACAACACGCACCCGAGAATCGGCCGGCGGCGGCGCCAGGGGATCAAGACGCGCGACCTGCGTAACTGGCGTGGCCGGCTTCGATGTCATGGTCTTGGCGGCCGAGCCCGTATTCGAAGGTTCATACCCTGCTCCCGTCTCGACCTGAGACACGATGTACGGGGTTGCGGCCTCCTGCCGGCGCAATATATGGGTGCCGATCGGTACCGCGATCAGCAGAGCTGCCCCCGTCACCAGCGCCATGCGCAGGCTCGGGCGTGCGCTCAACCACGCAAGGCCGAGACCCCGCCACCAGCGTGACGCAGCACCCTGCCTGGGTCTGCTTGCCTCGAAATGTGCGATGGCCCGCGATATCGCCTTCTCGCGTGCCGCCTCGGAGACGATGGCATCCGGCAGTTCGATCTTGTGGTCTTCGTGATCAACGCGCATCGCGGATCTCCTTGCGGCTCGTGGTCGCCGGTTCGCGTCCAGCCGTCTCGGCAAGCTGCTTGCGCACTTGGTGCATGCGCCAGGACACGGTGTTTTCGGATAGGCCCAGTTCGGCGGCGGCCTCGCGATGGCTGAGCCCCTCGCCCGCCACCAGCACCACCGTGGCGCGCAGTTCGGGCGACAGGCCGGACAGCAGGCTCTTCAGCCAGCTCCGCCGGAGGAGGTCGCCGTCATCGCTCGCCGTTCCGCCAAGGGACACGAAATTCGACCAGGCCTGCCGCATGCGTCCGAAGCTGGATTTGCGCCGACGATGATCATGGCAGGCATTGATGGTGATGCCGATCAGCCAGGTGGTGAAGCGCGCCTGGCCGCGATAGCTCGCCAGCTTCTCCACCAATTGCATCAGCACGGTCTGCACGATGTCCTCGGCTTCCTGCGCCAGGCCGGTCTGGCGCCAGGCTACCCGATGGATCATGGCGTGGTGGCGCCGGATCAGTTTCTCGAAGGCGCGGCCGTCACCCTTGCAGGCACGGGCGACGAGGTCGGCATCACCATCATCGGCCTGTTCCCCGATGGCGGCCAGGCGCACCACGCCGGCGCCCTCGTCCGAAGCCCATGTCAGAGATGGCAGCCAGAGCCAGGCCAGGCACAGCGGTGAAAACCCAAGGTCGAAGCCTCCTGCATCAAAGCTTGCTGCCACGGCCATTTCGGCGCTCCCTCCTGCCACGGGCATAAGACGAACCGACCCCATCAGGCTGATATGATTGCATTCCAATCTCCCGGTCTGTTTGTTGACCGTTCCATCAGACGCAGGACGAGGAGATTTCCTTGGCGGGTGTTGGAGAAAAATATCATAGCCCTGCCCGACCTGCTTGCGACATGGCATTGAGCCAGAGCAGCCAGACGGAAGCCGTGCGTGATGGCACAGGGAGGCGTCGCGCGACAGCCTTCTCCTATGGTTTCTCGTAAAGACTTAAGCTTCACAGGCACCTATGCTTCAAGGCGCAAAATCACCGGAAACAATTCCCTTCTCCCCTTGCGGGAGAAGGTGGCGGCAGCCGGATGAGGGGTGGAGGCGGACGCCCTGCAAGGTGATGTATCTTCCCTCATCCCCCTGCCGGGACCTTCTCCCGCAAGGGGAGAAGGGATCCTATCCTGATGGGAATCTCCCTACAGGCTCGCCAGCGTCGCCTTCAATCTCTCGATCAGCAAGGCCGCATTATCATGCGAGAACACCATGGGCGGGCGGATCTTCAGGCTATGGCCATGCAAGCCGGTCGCGCTGATCAGCACCTGGCGCTCGCGCAGGCCGTTGACGATGGCGGCGGCGGTCGCGGCATCGGGGGCGCCCTTGGCATCGACGATGTCGGCACCGATGAACAGGCCGGCCCCGCGAACTTCGCCGAGGCGGCTATCGCGCGCGGCGAGGTCCTCCAGTCCGCTCTTGAGCCCCGCGCCGACATCGCGCGCATTGGCGATCAGGGCTTCGTTCTCGATGACATCGAGAACGGCCATACCCACGGCGCAGGAGACCGGATTGCCGCCGAAGGTGTTGAAATAGCGCACCTCGCGGCCGAAGGCTTCGAGATGCTCGGGCCGTGCCGCCATGGCCGCCATCGGATGGCCATCGCCCATCGGCTTGCCCATGGTGACGAGATCGGGAACGAGGCCATGCCGGGCAAAGCCCCACATGCCGGCTCCCGTGCGGCCGAAGCCCGGCTGGACTTCGTCGGCGATGAAGAGGCCGCCAGCGGCCCGGATGGCCTCCACGGCCGGGCGCAGGAAGCCCGGCGGATCGGCGAAGACGCCGTCGCTGGAAAAGATGGTATCGACCAGCAGCGCCGAGGGCCGGATGCCATGAACAGCCATGTCGGCAATCGCGGCGTTTACGCCTTGCGCGAAGCCCTCGCCGCTCGTGTCGGCGGATGTGGGTGCCGGCACCACCCGCACCGTTTCGCCAATGGGGGCTCCCGCGCCGAGCGAGGGCGACATGTGGGCGAGCACGTCGGTCACACCGTGATAGGCATTCTGCGTGACGATGACGCCCGTGCCGCCGGTCGCCGCCTTGGCGACGCGCAAGGCCAGGTCGTTGGCCTCGCTGCCGGTGCAGGTGAACATGATGTTGGCGATCTCGACCGGCATGGTGGCGACCAGCCGCTCGGCATAATCGAGAATGCCGTCGGTGACGTAGCGCGTATGGGTGTTGAGCGTCCCGGCCTGGCGCGCCAGGGCCGCGACCACATGCGGATGGCAATGACCGACGCTGGCGACATTGTTGTAGGCATCGAGATAAGCGGTGTCGTCGGGCCCGTAGAGCCAGACGCCCTCGCCCCGGACCACATGCACGGGATGGGCATAGAACAGGCGATAGGCCGGGCCGAGCACGCGCCGGCGACGCTCGATCAGGGCGGCTTCCTCGGCGGCGAAACCGGCCGTGTTGCTGGGATCGAAGGCATTGACCATCGTCATGAGGAGCGATCCTTGCTCAGATAAAGGTGGAATTCGTCCGCCGCCTGGCTTGGCGAAAGCGAGCGTGCCGCTGCCAGCCCCGCCCAGGCCCGGCCGGCATTGCGCAGGATGTAGTCGCGGTTCTCCGGCTCCAGTGTGCAGCGCCAGGCCGTGATGATGGCCGTCAGTGTCATGCGTCCCTGGATGAGATCGAACAGGCAGGCGATCTCCTCATCCGCGAGGGGCAGGACGCTGTCGTAGCCGGCCACGAACTGCTTGACCGGCTCCAGGAAGCCCGCTCCCTCGCCGATGTGATAGGAGGCCGATACGCCCACTTCGTTGACGAGCGGCGCCCGCACCATGTCGCCGAAATCGATGATGCCGGCGAGCTGGTCCAGCGCTCCAGCGCTCCCCGCCCCGACCAGGATGTTGGAGGGATTGTAGTCGTTGTGGATGACCTGTGTCCGAAGCCTGGCCGTCAGGGGCAGCGTATGGGCCTCGAGCCGGTCCAGCACGGCGGTGACGAGGGCGCGACGCTCCTCGTCCTCGATATGGACGACCAGCGGCCGCAGGCTGGGGGCGTGGGTGAGGTCCCACAACAGGTCCGTCGGGCTGCCGGCATGCTCAAAGCCGTTCAAGGCAAGATCGAGGCGGGCAAGACCGGCACCGAGATTGCGGCGCAGCGCCGGGCCGCGTTCGAGCTTGGCCAGCGGGGTGCCGGGCAGATAGGTCAGCACCCGCACCAGGCGCGGCTGCTGGTCCGGTTCGCGCAGCCAGAAATAGGCCTCGCCCGCCTGCGTACGCATGACCCGCGGCACCGGCAGATCGGCATCATGCCCGGCGATATGCAGCAGGGCCTCGGTCTGGAAGTCGGTCACCGCCGCGTCTTCGGCCGGGTTGACGATCTTCAGGAGAAACTCGCGCCCATCGCGCGCCAGGAGACGGAAATTGCTGTCACGCTCGCCGATCAGCGGGAAAGCCTCGACGTCGAGGCCGTAATGATCACGGATGATGGCCTCGGCACGTGCCTTGGAAACGGGCGGGGCCGGCGTTGAAAGAACGGTCGATGTCTGTGGAGGCGCCATGGCATCCCCCTCTCCCATCCCTCAGGCCTCGACGCAACCCCCGCATGGCGGGAGAGGCCATGCAGTGGTCGGTAAATCGACCAGGGTGCCTGCCTGTATGGCTGTTTCGGCCATCAGGCCTCGGTTCTCAGAATGGCGCGCGATCATCCTTCCCCGACTTCGGGGAAGGTGCCGATGCGAAGCAGCGGCGGAAGGGGGAGAGTGGCGCCCATCTGTCAAATATGATCGACTGCGCCACTCTCCCCCACCCGACCCGGCTTTGCCGGGCCACCCTCCCCGAAGTCGGGGAGGGATTGTCGCGCTCTACTCGGCCTCGTTAGATTGCGTCCTTGATAGCCTAATAGGTCGGCGGCGTGATCGCGCTGACGATCTCGCTGCGCTCGTCCGAGAGGTTACGGAAACGGTGCGGCAGCCGGCTGTCGAAATAATAGCCGTCGCCCGGCCCCAGCACCTCGACCTTGCCGTCGACGGTGATCTCGATGGCGCCGCTCAGCACCATGCCGCCCTCCTGAGCCGAATGGGCGTAGGCCTCGCCCGAATCGGCGCCGGGCGCGTAGGTCTCGTGCAGCAGCAGCATGGACTTGTTGGGATAATCGAGGCCGATGACGCGATGGGAGATCGCATCCGGCTGCCCGATCTCGGTCAGGTCGGCAGCGCGGTAGAAGGGGCTCTGCGGCAGTGCGGATTTGAGATCGATGAAGAAGCCTGGCAGCGTCGTGCCGAGCGCATCGAGAACCGCCCGCAGCGTGTCGAGCGAAGGGCTGATCAGGTCCCGCTCGATCAGCGATACCGAGGAATGCGACACGCCCGAGCGCAGGGCGACCTCCCTGACGCTGAGCTTGCGCCGATGGCGCAATTCGCGCAGCTTGTCTCCGATCTTCATCGCCTCTCCCCTGGCTTCGCAGCTTTGGCCTGGTGAATATATTGAACGAGGCTATCGGGGGCAATTGCGCCGGGCGTCTACGGCGGCAAGTCTTTGGGCATCTTCCTTCCCACAGCATCTTCCGAGGAAGTCGATCGACTCCCGATGCGCCAGAACAAAGAATTAGAGAGAAGGCCAGCAATGCTCGACGCCGCCATCCAAGCCCGCATCACCTCTATCAAGGCACCGGGACGTAGTGCCCTGACCGACAATGCCCCCGTCGAAGCCACCGTGAAGCAGGTCATCGACGAGGTGCGCAAGCGTGGCGACGCGGCGCTGCGCGACTATTCGCGTGAGTTCGACAAGGTCGATGTCGAGCGGTTCGAAGTGACAGCCGCCGAGCGCCAGGCTGCGGTGGATGCCCTCGACCCGCAGACCCGCGCCGATACCGAATTCGCCATCGAGCGGGTGCGTGCCTTTGCGCAGGCCCAGCGCGCCACGTTGCAGCCTTTGGAGATCGAGGCCCTGCCCGGCCTGCATCTCGGCCATCGCATCATTCCGATCGCCCGCGTCGGCGCCTATGTGCCGGGCGGACGCTATCCGCTGCTGTCGGCGCCTGTGATGACCATCGTGCCCGCGAAGGTCGCCGGCTGCGACGAGGTGATCGCCTGCCTGCCGCCGGGCGCCCACCAGGCGATGATCGCCGGCTGCCACCTCTCCGGTGCCGATCGTATATTCCGGGTCGGCGGGGCCCAGGCCATCGCCGCCATGGCCTATGGGACGCAGAGCATCCCGGCCGTCGACAAGATCTTCGGCCCCGGCAATGCCTTCGTCAACGAGGCCAAGCGCCAGGTCTTCGGCCTGGTCGGCATCGACCAGCTCGCCGGCCCCAGCGAGATCTTCGTGGTGGCCGACGAGACGGGGGACGCGGTCACCATCGCCGTCGACCTGCTGGCCCAGGCCGAGCACGACGTGCGCACCCGCGTCGGCCTGATCACCACCGACAGGACCTTGGCCGAAGCGACCCTGGCGGAAGTCGAGCGCCAGCTCATCAATTTGCCCACCGCCAATGTCGCCGGCCCGGCCTGGCGCGACTATGGCGAGATCGTGCTGTGCGAGGACGAAGCGGCCATGCTGGCCTATTCGGACTTCATCGCCGCCGAGCATCTGCAGGTGCATACGCGCGATGCCCATGCCACGGCGGCCAGGCTGCGCAATTACGGTTCGCTGTTCATCGGCGTCTCGGCCAGCGTGGTCTATTCGGACAAGTGCTGCGGCACCAACCACACCTTGCCGACCATGGGCGCGGGGCGCTACACAGGAGGCCTGTGGGTCGGATCCTACCTCAAGACCTGCACCCATCAGTGGCTGGACGATCGCGGCGTCGCCGCAGTCGGCCCGCCAGCCATCCGGCAGAGCGCCAGCGAGGGACTGGAAGGCCATCGCCGCGCCGCGGCGCTACGTCTGGCTCCCCAGCAGTTGCTCTCGGAGATCGGCGTCTAATTTTTTCACCGGATGCGGGCGCCGCCATTGCCAAGAGCGGCCTCGCGGGTTCCGATATGACCATCCCACGCGGCCACCCAGCCGCGTGCAACAGACGAGACGGGTCCTTTCCTCAAGAAAGAGACACCGCGACACACACCAGAGACCGAACCAGTGGGGAAGACCGCAATGCGTTTCAGACACCTCCTTCTTGCCTCCGGCATTGCCTTGGGCACCGCCCTGGCCGGCGTCGCCAGCGCCTCGGCGCGCGACCTGACCGTCGTATCCTGGGGCGGAAACTACCAGGACGCCCAGCGCAAGATCTACTTCAAGCCCTTCTCCGAGAAGACCGGCAAACCGGTGCTCGACGAGGCCTGGGACGGCGGCATCGGCGTGCTGCAGGCCAAGGTCAAGGCCGGCACGCCCAATTGGGACGCCGTGCAGGTCGAAGCCGAGGAACTGGCGATCGGCTGCGCCGACGGCATCTACGAGCCGCTCGACTGGAACAAGCTCGGCGGCAAGGACAAGTTCATCGACAGCGCCGTCAGCGATTGCGGCGTCGGCGCCATCGTCTGGTCGACGCAGCTCGCCTATGACAGCGACAAATTGAAGGAAGCCCCGAAATCCTGGGCCGATTTCTGGGACACCAAGAAGTTCCCGGGCAAGCGCGCGCTGCGCCGCGGTCCGAAATACGCCCTCGAATTCGCGCTGATGGCCGATGGCGTCGCCCCCAAGGACGTCTACACGGTGTTGCGCACGCCCGAGGGCGTCGACCGTGCCTTCAAGAAGCTAGGCGAGATCAAGGGCGACATGGTCTGGTGGGAATCGGGCGCACAGCCGCTCCAGCTCCTGAAGTCGGGCCAGGTGGTGATGACCTCGGCCTATAATGGCCGCATCACCGGCATCAACAAGACAGAGGGCACGCATTTCAAGGGCGTGTGGCCGGGCTCGATCTACGCGGTCGACAGCTGGGTCATCCTCAAGGGCAGCCCGAACAAGGATGCGGCGATGGATTTCATCGCCTTCGCCAGCCAGCCGGAGAACCAGTCCAAGCTGCCG
Organism: Labrys sedimenti; assembly: GCF_034424805.1. Taxonomy (NCBI): domain Bacteria; kingdom Pseudomonadati; phylum Pseudomonadota; class Alphaproteobacteria; order Hyphomicrobiales; family Xanthobacteraceae; genus Labrys; species Labrys sedimenti. The sequence continues at coordinate 226,247 of NZ_JAXOUF010000009.1, read as the reverse complement.
CAGGACATCGCCTACGGCCTGCCGAGCAAGGCTGCCGCCGCCGCGGTACCGGCCGACCTTGCCGTCGACCTGCCGACCTCCCCGGCCAACATGACGGATTCGGTCTCCATCGACACCGAATTCTGGAACGACAACATCGAGGATCTGACCAAGCGCTTCAACGCCTGGCTGGGGCAGTAAAGCCGTCCTTTCCCCGGCATGCACCTGCTCCCGGGCACCAATCTTTGTCATTGCCGGGCTTGACCCGGCAATCCAGGACCGCTTTCAAAGCTGAGGCACTGGATGCCCGGGTCAAGCCCGGGCATGAGAAGACTGCGTTCATGTCGGCAGGGCCGTTCTCGATGTCCCTGCGGACATCGCTCATTCAACTTCCCAAAGGCCGCCGCGCCTGGAAGGAGCTTTTCGGATCCGATGGACTCGTTCATTCACTTCGACGGTGTCAGCAAATCCTTCGGCACGATGAAGGTCGTCGACAATCTCGACTTCCATGTCGGGCAAGGCGAGTTCGTCAGCCTGCTTGGCCCCTCCGGGTCAGGCAAGACCACGCTCCTGATGATGCTGGCCGGCTTCGAGGCGCCCAGCAGCGGTGCCCTGCTCGTCGACGGCACGCGCGTGGAGAACCTGCCCTCCTACAAGCGCAACATGGGCGTGGTCTTCCAGAACTATGCCCTGTTCCCGCACATGACCATTGCCGAAAACGTCGCCTTCCCGCTCAAGATGCGCGGCATAGGCCGGGCCGAGCGCGATGCCAGGGTCGCCAAGGCCCTCGATCTTGTTCGTCTCGGCCATCTCAAGGACCGCAAGCCCTCCCAGCTCTCGGGCGGCCAGCAGCAGCGCATCGCACTCTCGCGCGCGCTCGTCTACGAGCCCAAGGTGGTGCTGATGGACGAGCCGCTCAGCGCGCTCGACAAGCAGCTGCGCGAGCACATGCAGCTCGAGATCCGCGAGCTGCATCGCAAGCTCGGCCTCACCGTGATCTTCGTCACCCATGACCAGGGCGAGGCCCTGACCATGTCGGACCGGGTTGCCGTGCTCAATCTCGGCAAGATCGAGCAGCTCGACACGCCGTCCGGGCTCTATGACCGTCCGCGCACGCGCTTCGTCGCCGAGTTCATCGGCGAGACCAATCTGCTCGACGGCACCCTGAAATCCTGCTCGGACGGCATGGCGACCGTCGAGCTCGCCTTGGGACCGACCGTTTCCTGCCGCACCGAGCTTTCGCCCCAGCCGAGCGCGCCGGTTCTGGTTTCCGTGCGGCCCGAAAGGCTGCATCTGAGCGATGCGCCGGCCCTGGCCAACACGCTGCCTGTTCGCGTCGAGGACGACGTCTATCACGGCGATCACGTCCGCCTGCACCTCAAGAGCGGCGAACGCCGCCTGGTGGCCAAGGCCGACAGGCGCGAGGCAAGCCGGCCCATCGGCTCCGACGCCCATGTCGGCTTCGCACCCGACGATTGCACGCTGGTCCTGCCATGAAGGCGGCCTCGCGGCTCAAGGCCGCCCTCCTGGTGCTGCCCCTGATCGCCTTTCTCGGCATCTTCTTCCTGTGGCCGCTCGGCATGATGATCGTCACCTCCGTGCAGGGCGGCACCGTGCGCCACGCCTTCCCGCTCACGGCCGAGGCGATCGCCGGCTGGAAGGGCGAAGGCCTGCCGCCCGCCGAGGTCCAGGCCGCCCTCGCCAAGGACCTTCGGACGGTGATCCCGCAGGAACAGTTCGGCGATGCCGTGCGCGCCCTCAACAGCCAGCAAGCGGGCTTCCGCACCTTGCTGCCCAAGACGGCGACAGCCGTGCGCAACGCGCCGGAGAACAGCCCGCCGCCTCTCGCCGGCATTGACCCGCGCTGGAACCAGCCTGCCTTCTGGCTGGCGCTGAAGCGCTCGATGCCGGCCTATACCGACGCCAACCTGCTGGCAGCGGTCGACCTCAAGCGCGCCGACGACGGCAGCATCGCCAATGTCCCTGATGACATGGCGGTGAACCGCATGATCATGCTGCGCACCTTCATGATCGCCTTGCAGGTCACGCTGCTCTGCGTCGCCATCGGCCTGCCCTTCGCCATGCTGGCGGCCAGCGTCACCGGCTGGAAGCGCAATCTCCTGCTGCTCGCCGTGCTGCTGCCGCTGTGGACCTCGCTGCTGGTGCGCACCGCCGCCTGGATGATCCTCCTGCAGGAGAACGGCCTGATCAACCAGACGCTGAAGGCGCTCGGCCTGATCGATGCCTCGCTGCCGCTGATCTACAACCGCACCGGCATCCTCATCGCCATGACGCATGTGCTGCTGCCCTTCATGGTGCTGCCGATCTATGCCAGCCTCGTCGCCATCCCGCGCAATCTGATGCCGGCGGCGGCCTCGCTCGGCGCCCCGCCCCTGCGGGCCATGCGGCACGTCCTCCTGCCACTGGCCATGCCGGGCGTGCTCTCGGGCTCGCTCCTCGTCTTCATGGTGGCGCTCGGCTACTACATCACCCCGGCCCTGGTCGGTGGCCCGAACGAGCAGATGATCTCCTCGGTGATCGCCTTCTATGCCACCGGCACCGCCAATTGGGGCATGGCCGGCGCGCTCGGCATCTTCCTCCTGGTGCCGACCACGGTGCTCTATCTCGTCTATGGACGGCTCTCGCGCACGCCGATGGTGCAGACATGACGGGATTGGGCAAGAGCTCCTTCACCGCACTGCGCCTTGCCTTCGGCGCACTGGTCGTGGCGTTCCTGGTCATTCCGCTGGCGGCGATCCTGCCGCTGGCCTTCACCGACAGCGTGTTCCTGACCTACCCGATGACGGGCCCCTCGACGCGCTGGTTCGACACGCTCGCCACCAGCGACGCGTGGCAGCGCTCGATCGTCAACTCGATGATCGTGGGCTCGGGCGCGACGGTGCTCTCCACCGTGGTCGGTACGCTCGCCGCCCTCGGCCTCAGGCGCAATTTGGTGCCGTTCTCGGGCGTACTGCGCTCGATCTTCCTGCTTCCCATGGTGGTGCCGGCCGTGGTGCTCGGCGTCGGCATGCAGATCCTCTATGCAAGACTCGGCCTCGCCTCCTCCTATGCGGGCGTGATCATCGCCCATGCCGTCTTGTGCGTACCCTTCGTGCTGGTCAACGTCTCCGGCTCGCTCGCCAGCATCGATCCGGCGCTGGAGCGGGCGGCGGCCAGCCTCGGCGCCTCGCCCGGCACCGTGTTCCGGGCCGTGACCTTCCCGCTCGCTCTGCCCGGCATCCTCACCGGAGCGGCCTTCGCCTTCGCCACCTCGCTCGACGAGGTGGTGATCACCCTCTTTGTCGCCGGCCCCAACCAGACCACGCTGGCACGGCAGATGTTTTCTTCCTTGCGAGAGAATATCAGCCCGGCCATCGCCGCGGCTGCCTTCCTGATCATCGTGATCACGCTGGTGCTGGCCCTGGCCGTGAAGGGAGCCGCGATCCTCGCTCTGCTCGGCAAACGCAAGCAGGTGCTGCCGGCGGAGGAGTGATATCTTGGGGGCGGGTCTGAGGCCCCCCATTCAAGGTCTTTCGAACAAACCGGGAAAAGGCTGGGATAGAGCGGTGCCGCCCCTCATCCGCCTACCGGCACCTTCTCCCGCAAGGGGAGAAGGGAATCATTTTGGAAGGCGCCGCGCCCGTCAATCGCCTTCTCCCCCTGCGGGTGTCGTCAACTCTCTTGAGTTGACTAGAGGTGCCCCGAAGGGGCGGATGAGGGGTCGCACCACGCCATCCGGACTTCAGACCTCAACACCTTGAAAAGGGCGAGTCTGAAGACCCGCTCCCCAATACCGCCACCGGCCTCTGCCCGGCGCGTGCGCCATGTCACGGCGGCATAGCGGCACTTGGGCAAAGATATCGGCAAGTCAGTCGCGTAGGAGCCTTTGCTCCACTGAAAAGCGTGAGAGTACCATGTCGCGTACCGCCATCGACATCTTGCCCAATCCGACGCGCCGTCAGGTGGCTGCCTTACCGCTTCGCGAAAAGGACGGCCGCATCGAGGTCTGCCTGGTGACCACCCGCACCACCCATCGCTGGACCGTGCCGAAGGGCTGGCCCATCAAGGGGCGTAAGGATCATGTCGCCGCGCGCATCGAGGCCGAGCAGGAAGCCGGGGTAACAGGCAAGCCGCGCAAGAAGGCGCTCGGCTCCTTCGTCTACTGGAAACGCCTGACCGATCGCTTCGAGCTGATCAAGGTCAATGTCTATCCCCTGCGCGTCACCGGCATGCTGCCGGCCTGGAAGGAACAGGCCGAGCGCCGCGTGCAATGGATGGGCCTCGGCGATGCTTCCATCATCGTCGACGATCCCGGCCTGGCCAAGCTGCTGTCCGGGCTGAAGCCGGCGATGGCGCCCTAGGATATCCCCCTCCTGGAACCGCGGACCGACCTAAGCGGCCAGTTGCTCGATGCAGACCTTGCGGACACAGTCCCTCAACCAGCGATGGGCCGGGTCGGCGTCGAGCCGCGGGTGCCAGAGCAGCGAGATTGTGATCTCCGCCAGGGGAAACGGCAACGGGAAGCTGAACATGCCGGCGCGCAGGCGGCCGGTGGAACGCTCCGGCACGGTGGCGACCAGATCGGTCGCACGGGCCAGGGCCAGGGCTTCGGCAAAACCGCCGACGATCGTCGCGATGTCCGGCTCGAGCCCGAGCGCTTCGAGCCTGCCGTCGGCTGGGCCCCGATAGAGGGCCCGGCGAGAAATCAGAATATGGCTTGCCTGCGCATAGCGGGCCGGCGTGATCGACCCCTCGCTCAGGGGATGGCCCATCCTGACCACGCCGACGAAACGATCGCGGAATAGGGCTTGCGCGCGCACTTCCGGCCCCATCGAATCGCCGACGACTCCCGTCTCCAGATCCACGCTGCCGTCCCGCAGGGGCGTGCTCTCCTTGTCGATTTTCGGCACGAAGCGCAGTGTGACCCCCGGCGCCTGTTCGCGGACATGGGCAATGAGATCAGGTCCGAAATTCTCGACGAAACCGTCCCTGTTGCGAAGAGTGAAAGTTCTCGTGAGCTTTTTCAGGTCGAGCGCTTCCACGGGACGAAGAACGCTTTCGACGGCCTGGACGAGCGGGCCGACGCGTTCGCGCAGTTCCAGGGCCCGCGGCGTCGCCACGAGGCCGCGGCCGGCGCGCACGAGCAGAGGATCGCCGGTCGTCTCGCGCAAGCGGGCCAGGGCGCGGCTCATCGCCGACGGGCTAAGCCGCAACCGACGGGCGGCCCGGGCGACACTGCCTTCGGCCAGCAGGACGTCGAGGGTGATGAGGAGATTGAAATCGGGCAGCGACATGGGCCGATCATAGCATCCGCCGGCGGTCTTGGTATGGCGTATCATGCACGAATGAAGTGCAAATGGTGCGTGTTCCGCCATCTTGGGCATGGGCCTATCTTCGGTGGATCCCCCTTTGAACCGACGGAAAAACGCACCCCATGCCGAAGTCAGCCACACGAGACGATGATCGGATGCATGAACGGGCCATGCCCACGGTCCACGGGGCCCTCGCCTGCCTTGCCCTCTGCATCCTGCTGTCGTCCCTGGGCACAAGCATCGCCAATGTCGCCCTGCCGACCTTGGCCTCAGCCTTCTCGGCTTCATTCGAACAGGTGCAGTGGATCGTTCTGGCCTATCTGCTGGCCATGACCACTTTGGTCGTCAGCGCCGGGCGCCTGGGAGACATCATCGGGCGGCGAAGGCTGCTGCTGTCGGGGCTCGTTCTGTTCACGCTGGCTTCGGCCTGCTGCGCGATCGCACCGACATTCGTGCTGCTGGTGGCAGCGCGCGCCGCCCAGGGCCTCGGCGCCGCCATCATGGCAGCACTCGGCATGGCCATCGTCGGCGAGGCGATTCCTAGGGAAAGGACCGGCAGCGCCATGGGGCTGCTCGGCACGATGTCTGCCATCGGCACCGCCCTGGGGCCATCGCTCGGCGGCTTCATGATTTCCGCCTTCGGCTGGCGAAGCATCTTCCTCCTCAACATCCCCTTAGGCCTGCTGGCCTTCTATCTCGCCGGCCGTTTTCTTCCGGTCGATTGCGCGAAATCCCGGAATGGGCGCTCGGGCTTCGACAGCGTCGGCACGCTGCTGCTGGCCGCAACGCTCGCCGCCTATGCCCTGGCCATGACGACAGGGCGCGGCGCACCCGGCTGGATCGGCACGGGCCTCATCCTGGCCACCGTCATCGGAAGCGGCCTCTTCCTGCTGGTGGAGGCACGCATCCGCTCGCCTTTGATCCAGCTGGCAGCCTTTCGTGGTGAGGGGCTGAGCGTCAACCTAGCCACGAGCGCCCTCGTCGCGACGGTGATGATGACGACCTTCGTCGTCGGGCCCTTCTACCTGTCCCGCGTCTTTGCACTCGACGAGGCTGTGATCGGCATGGTGATGGCGGTCGGGCCTGTGATTTCCATCGTGAGCGGGGTCTTTGCCGGCCGTATCGTCGACCGCCTGGGCGCACCGCGCCTGATCCTGATCGGTCTCACCGAGATGGCGATCGGAGCCGTCCTCCTGTCCACGGCAGGCCCGGCATTCGGCGTCGCCGGCTACATTGCCGGCATCGTCGTGCTGACCCCGGGCTACCAGCTCTTCCAGGCCGCCAACAATACCGCGGTGATGGCCGTCATCCCGGCAGACCGGCGGGGCGTGACATCGGGCCTCATCAACCTGTCGCGCAATCTCGGGCTGATAACCGGGGCCTCGGCCATGGGCGCCATCTTCCGCTTCGCCTCGGGAACGGGCGATATCGCCAAAGCCGCCCCGGAGGCCGTCACCTTCGGCATGCAGGCGACCTTCGGCACCGCGGCGTTCCTGATCGTGGTCGCGATCATCCTCGCAACCGGAACGCGCCTTCTGGCAGGCCGCGCCGGGCAGGCCCAGGACGCGCCCTGAATTATCGGCGCGCCTTGGGTCCAGCTGTTCTCCAAACGGAGAACAGCTCTGTCTTGTCGGAGCCGGGCTTGACCCGGCTATCCAGAAACCGCCTACCTAACCCGTCCCGGGCTGGATTGCCGGGTCGAAGCCGGCAACGACAAGGTTCCTCCAGGCTCGGCGATGCCGGAATGCACCGCGTGGGCCTCAGCCCTGCTGCGCCATCGCCGCGGGGTCCATCCACACGATCTCCCAGACATTGCCGTCGGGATCCTCGACGCTGCGGCTGACCATGAAGCCGTGATCCTGCGCCGGATTGGGATCGGCCTTTCCGCCCGCCTGCGTCGTGCGGGCCAGCGTGGCGTCCACCGCATCGCGGGTATCGACATTGAGCGCAATCAGCGCCTGGCTCCATTGGCGCGCATCGCCGATCGGACGCTTGGTGAACTGGCCATAGCGCTCATGGGTAAGCAGCATCACCACGATCGCATCGGAGAGCATCACCGACTTGGTCTGCTCGTCGGAAAATTGCGGGTTCACCTCGCCGCCCAGGGCGACATAGAATGCAGTCGCGGCGGCAAGATCGCGCACCGGCAGATTCAAGAAAATCATCTTGGCCATCACTTCCTCCTTCACCGAATGGGCGAGTTGCCTTATTATCTCGCTATGATGTTAGTAGACATAAAGTATCTTAATGTCAAGATACTTTATGTCGAGAGAGTCTGCCGATGGACCGTGCCGATACCGCCGTCGAACAATGGGCCCGCGAGCGACCCGACCTCCCCTCTTTGCCGATGGCGGTGTTCGGCCGCCTGTCCGACGCGTCCGAGCGTGTGCTGCGCGACCATATGAACCCGCTCTTCGCCGCCGCAGGCCTGCAGCCGGGTGAGTTCGACGTGCTGGCCACGCTGAGGCGTTCGGGCGAGCCTTACATGCTTTCGCCGACGCGGCTCTACGAAGCGGCGATGATATCCTCGGGCGGCATGACCAATCGCCTCGACAGGTTGGAGCACGCCGGCCTGGTCGAACGGCGTCCCGATCCCAACGACCGCCGCGGCAAGCTGATCGCCCTCACCGAGGCAGGCAAGGCCGTGATCGACGAGACCATCGCCCGCCATGTCGCCAATGAGGAACGGCTGCTGTCGGTGCTGACGCAGGCGGAGCAGGAGAGCCTCAATGGCTTGCTCCGAAAGCTGATCACCGCACTTTGACGAAGAGTTTTGGCGGCTCCGGAGCCTGCCGCCTCTGCTTCAACCAGGCAGCCGCTGCATCGGCGGCTGTGGCTGCGGCTGCGCCTCCGCCATCAGATTGACGCCGGCTTCATATTGATGAAAGCCGTCGAAATCGCCCTTGCCGATCGGGCAGCCGGCGAGGCGCAGCAGCGAATAGGCCATGCCGAGATGAAAGAAGAAGTTCGGCAGGGCATATTGGGTGACGAAGTCCATGGCTTTGGCTTCGAACACGGCCTGGCCGGCCTTTTCGCGCACCAGCCTGGCTTCCCCGCCGGCAAAATCACGCCGCGAGACGTTCTTGAGCCGGGCAATGGTGTTTCCCAGCAGGAGCCGAATGTCGTCGATCGATTCGATCGGTCCGTCATCGAGCATGATCGGCTGCTGCAGAACCGGATTGATGGCCCGGATGGAGAAGCCGAGCGCGATGCGAACCTGCCACTTCAAGGGAAACATGTTCGGCTGCAGAGCGAGGTTGAGGACCTCCGCCTGCTCCGTACCCTGGAGCTGGAGATGCTCGGCCGTCTTGTCGAGGATCGCGTCGAGATTGGTAAGATAGCGCAGGAAAACCGGAACGGAAACGTCGAAGAGGTCAGCCATCGGCTTGCTTCCCTGGACGGCCTCGGACCGTCCGCCTAGATACGCCTGTGGGGCTCCGCATTTGGCCAGAAAGGGGCCGGCCAGAGCTCAGTGAGCGCGACCGATACAGAACTCCACCACCTCCACGAGGGCTGATTTCATCGGGCTGTCGGCGAACAGCGCCAGGGCATCCTTGGCCATCGCGCCATAGTGACGGGCGCGCTCGATGGTATCCTCCAGCGTCTTGTGGCGGCGCATCAGGCCGATGGCGTGCTCGAGATCGGCCTCCGCGATCTCGCCGCGTTCCAGCGTCCGGCGCCAGAAATCGCGCTCGGCCTCATTGCCACGCCGGAAGGCCAGCACCACCGGCAGGGTGATCTTGCCCTCGCGGAAGTCGTCGCCGACATTCTTGCCGAGCTTGGCGTCCGAGCCACCATAATCCAGCGCATCGTCGACGAGCTGGAAGGCGATGCCGAGATTCATGCCGAAGGACCGGCAGGCGGCCTGCTCATCCTTGGGCCGCTCGGCCAGGACCGGGCCGACTTCGCAGGCGGCCGCAAAGAGCTCCGCGGTCTTTCCGCGAATCACCGCCAGATATTCGTCTTCGGTGGTCGCGGTGTTCTTGGCGGCGGCGAGCTGGGCCACTTCGCCTTCGGCGATGACGGTCGCAGCGGTCGAGAGGATATCGAGCGCCTTGAGCGAGCCGACTTCCACCATCATCTTGAAAGCCTGGCCGAGCAGGAAATCGCCGACCAGCACGCTCGCCTCATTGCCCCACAGCATGCGGGCGGCCGGCTTGCCACGCCGCATGTCGCTCTCGTCGACGACGTCGTCGTGCAAAAGCGTGGCCGTATGCATGAACTCTACCGAGGCTGCGAGCTTGACATGGCCGTCGCCCTGGTAGCGCGCGAGTTGCGCGGTCGCCAGAGTCAGAATCGGGCGCAGGCGCTTGCCTCCGGAGGAGATCAGATGGTTGGCGACTTCCGGAATCATCGTCACCTCCGATCCCGTCCGCGACAGGATGGTGGTGTTGACCCGGGCCATATCCGCCTTGGTCAGGTCGACGATCGGCTGAAGCGAGCCTTGTGACCCGGATTTGTCCTCGAATGCGACAACGACGCCCAATACATGCACTCCGTTTTGCCGGCACCATAGAAATGCGCAGCCCCGCATACAAGCTTGCTGTTGTCGCGCCAACAAGCTCGTTGCAATTGTTGCGATAATCGCAACGATTGCGGCATGGAAGAAATCGTTCGTACCAATGATCCCGTGCTGATCTCCTATATCGAGGCCTTGCTGACCGAGGCGGGCGTCGTCCATCTCGTGCTCGACACCCATATGAGCGTGCTAGAAGGTTCGCTCGGCATGATCCAGCGCCGCATCCTTGTTGATATCGACCAGAGCGTGCTGGCACGCCAGCGGCTGACCGAAGCAGGCCTCGGCAAGGAGCTGCGCACGCCGTGACCAAACCCGCGACTGGGACCAAGACCGGAACCACGCTCTCGGCCTTTCTGGGTAACCGGCTTGAAATCGCCCAGCCTGCCAGTGGTCATCGTGTCGGAACCGATGCGGCTCTGCTTTCGGCCTGCCTCTCACCCTCTGCGGGAGAAACCGTCTACGACCTTGGAGCGGGGATCGGCGCCGCCGGCCTCGGCCTTGCCGTCCGTTGTCCGCAATGCCGCCTCGTCCTGGTCGAGATCGATCCGGCCATTGCAGCGCTGGCGGCCGGGAATGCAGCACGCAACGGCCTTGCAGAGCGGGTGACCACGCTGGAGGCCGACGTCACGCAAAGGCCGGCGAAGGGGAACGCGCTGCTGCCCGGCACAGCCGATCACGTCATCATGAATCCGCCCTTCCACCTTCCCGGCACGATTCGCCCGGCGCCCGACGCCTATCGCGCCGGCGCGCATGTGCACGGCCAGGCCGACGAGGAAGCCTGGATCCTCTGTGCCCTCGCCCTGCTGCGCGCCAAGGGCAGCCTCGCCCTCATCCACAGGGCCGACGCCCTGCCCCGGCTGCTGGCAGGCCTCGACCGCCGCTTCGGCGACATTCGGGTCAAGCCCGTCCAGGCGCGCATCGGCCTGCCGGCCGTCCGCCTGCTCATTCGTGCCGTCAAGGGCTCGCGTGCGCCCTTCCTCCTGCTGCCGCCGCTGATCCTGCATGATGAGGACGGTGGCTTCACCGACGAGGCGGACGCCCTGCATCGCGGCGAAGCGGCAATCGACTGGCAGGACCGGCCTGGCGCCGGAAGCACTTTCCAGAAACGTCGATAGGCAATTGCTCACTCACTGCCTTTCGGGGCAGCACCCCGGTGAGCAATTAAACTGATAGGCTTTCCGACTGAGAAAACACGTCAAAACAAAGAGCTAGAGAAAAATAGCGTCTCTTCGAATCGCCATTTTTCTAGCCCGTCTCGTTCAGGAGCGAGAGAAAACGGGCGAACAGGCCGGCCTGGGAATGGATGCCGAGCTTGTGGCGGATGTTGCGGCGATGCACCTTCACCGTGCCCGTCGAAATATGCAGCAGGCGGCTGATCGAATCCGACGAATGTCCCTGCAGCACCAGATTGACGATTTCCCCCTCCCGCGCCGTCAGCGACTGGCTGGCCCAGAGCCGGGCCCGGTCGAGGTCGCTGCCCGGCAACGGCAATGTCGTGACCCGGCTGCCGGCCTCGCCGAACTCCGGCAGGTCGCGCCAATGCTGGGCGCAGAGCGCGAGGACGATCGGGGTCAGGTCGCGCAGGCCGCGTACCTCCGCAGTGCCGAACGGGCCGGAGGCGGCCAGGCGCATCAGGGACCAGACCACCGAGGTCTGCTCCGGGAGCTGCACGAAGAAGCCGACTTCCTCGGCCAACCCCGTCTGGCTGTAATAGGAGCGGAAATACTCGCTGGTATAGAAGCGGTCGGGTGCCAGCTCGCGCATGCGGCGGAAGCCCTCGCATCCCCCGATCGCGGCCCGATGGAAGGGATCGAGCAGATAGGCGCCGTCCTGGTAGAGGGCGACGAAGACATGGCTCTCGGCGGGCGAGAAGGTCTCGTACAGCATCGGCGGCCGCGCCGACCCGCGATAGGCGAACACCACGCTGTGATCGAAGCGCGCATGCAGACCGAGCCAGGCCAGCAGGGCGCGCTCGAAGTCCCCCGAACCGCTGCGGCCAGCCGCTTTCATCGCCTCTGCCAGCGCCATGGATGCCGCCAAATTATGCCTGGAGCCGCCGATTTCTACCCCCTGTGCTGAACAAACATGCAGCATATACCCCCTGGTAGGTATATACGAGATGAAATAGGCTCTGCTAGCTTTCCTTTCGCACAAGAGCCGAAAAGCAAGAACGAAACGGCCAGAACGAAACGGCTTGCATCGACCGAGGGGACCAGCGCGGATGAACGATACGACCTCGCCCGATATCGAGTTTCGCGCCGTTGCCAAGCGTTATGGCGAAGTCACGGCGGTGCATGGCATCGATCTCGCCATCCCCAACGGCGCCTTCGTCGCGTTGCTCGGCCCCTCTGGCTGCGGCAAGACCACCTGCCTGCGCATGATCGGCGGCTTCGAACAGCCGAGCGGCGGCCAGGTGATGATCCGCGGCCAGGACATGGCCGGCACGCCGCCCTATCGCCGCCCGGTCAACATGGTCTTCCAGCAATATGCGCTGTTTCCGCATCTGAGCGTCGGCGACAACATCGCCTACGGCCTGCGCCAGGCCCGCCCGCGCCTGGCTGGCTCGGAGATCGCCCGGCGTGTCGACGAGGCGCTCGCCATGGTGCGCCTCTCCGGCTATGGCCGCCGACGCATCCACGAGCTTTCCGGCGGCCAGCAGCAGCGCGTCGCCCTGGCGCGGGCCCTGGTCAACAAGCCCGCCGTGCTGCTGCTCGACGAACCTCTGGCCGCTCTCGACAAGAAGCTGCGCACCGAAATGCAACTCGAACTGCAGAACCTGCAGAGGTCCCTCGGCATCACCTTCGTGCTCGTCACCCACGACCAGGAAGAGGCGCTCTCGATGAGCGATCTCGTCTGCGTGATGAACAAGGGCCATATCGTCCAGACCGGCGCGCCCAGCCAGATCTATGACGATCCGGCCGATCTCTTCGTCGCCGATTTCGTCGGAAAATCCAATTTCCTCGACGGCAAGGTCACAGCGGCCGATGGCAAGGCCGCCAGCATCGTGCTGGCAGACGGCACCACGCTCCAGGCCCGCAGCCATGTCCCGCTCCGGCCCGGCCAGGCCGCACGCGTCAGCATCCGCCCCGAAGCCATGCGCCTGGAAGCCGGTGAGGGACCGAGCCTGCGGGGCACCGTACACAACCGCATCTTTCTCGGTTCGACCGCCGAATATGCCATCGACATCAAGGACGTCGGCACGGTCCTGGTCGCCGCCGACCACCTGGCGCACGGTCCGGGCCTCAAAGGGCCCGGCGACAGCGTCTCGATCGGTTTCGCACCGGGAGCACCACTCGCCTTCGCCGCCTGAACCATCCGAAAAACCGCGCAAAGCGGCACCATCAGAGGGAAATGAGTCATGTCGAAATCCTATCGCGACGGCCTGCCGATCTCGGCCCAAGGCTTCGCTGACCACCTCCTGCGCTACCGCAAGGGCTCAATCAGCCGCCGCCACTTCCTCGGCGCGACCGGCCTGGGCATGGCGATGGCCGTCCTCGGCCGTGAGAACGGCCTACTGCCTGCCCCCGCTTATGCCGCCGGCGAACTCGGCGACAAGATGTCGATCGCCACCTGGCCCAATTATCACGACCCGCAGACCTTCGTGAATTTCACCAAGGCGACGGGCGTCGCCGTCGAGGTCAACGTCTTCGGCTCCAACGAGGAGATGCTGGCCAAGCTGCAGGCCGGCGCCACCGGCTGGAGCCTGTTCGTGCCGACCAACTACACCATTTCGACCTACAGGAAGCTCGGGCTGATCGACGCCATCGATCTTGCCAAGCTGCCGGCCTATAGCGCCCCGACCGAGGATGCCCGCTTCACCGCCGAAGGCACCATCGACGGCACGGTCTTTGCCGTTCCGAAGAATTGGGGCACCACCGGCTTTGCCGTGAACACCCAGAAGCTCACCAAGCCGCTGTCGAGCTGGAAGGATTTCTGGGACACCGCCATGGCCGAGGGCTCCAACCGCACCATGGTGCACGACTACCAGCTCACCACCATCGGCAACGCCCTGAAATATTTCGGCTATTCCTTCAATTCGCTGAAGCAGGACGAGCTTGCCAAGGCCGAGGAACTGTTGATCAAGGCCAAGCCGCATCTCTATGCGGTGTCCTCGGACTACCAGCCGCCCATGCGCGCCAACGATGCCTGGATGACGATGTGCTGGACCAATGACGGCGCGCAGCTCAACCGCGACCTGCCCCACATCAAATACATCCTCGGCAAGGAAGGCGGCGAGATCTGGACCGATTTCTACGCCATCCCCAAGGATGCGCCCAACAAGCCCGCCGGCTATGCCCTGCTCAACTATCTGATGACGCCGGAAAATGCCGTGAAGGAGCACATCGCCAATGGCGCGCCCTGCACGGATTCGCGCGTCAACGCCCTGCTGCCCAAGGAGTTTCTCTCCAATCCCATTCTCTATCCGGCCGCAGAGTTGCTGAAGCCGCTGGAGTTCGGGGCCGCGGCGACGCTGACCGATCCGGGCCGCGCCGAGCTGATGGCCCGCTTCAAATCGGCCTGACCGGCCCCCTCAGGATGGCTGGAGGGAAGGTCGCTCCGTCATTCCCGGCGCCACCGCAGGTGGGGGTGCCGTGTTTGCCCCTGGATTCCCTTCCTCTCACCCTCTCTCGCTTCGCTCGCGAGCGGCTCGGCCGGGAATGACTGCATCCCTCACGCTGAGAACCTATTCCGCCAGTGCAGTTCCATCCTTCCCTCGGAAACGATCCAGTGGCCTCCTCCCGCGCCCGCCGCATGCTCGTGACCATCTTGCTGCTCGCCCCGGCGAGCGTCTGGCTCGTGGTCTTCCTGGTGCTGCCCTTCATCGCCGTCCTCGTCTTCAGCGTCGGCGAACGGGCGCCGGAAGGGGGTTACCAGGCTGCGCTCTCCCTCGCGCAATATGCCAATCTCGGCGCGCGCTCAGCGGCCTTCTGGAACACCGCGATCCTGGCGCCGGCCGGCGCCTTCGCCTGCCTGCTGGTCGCCTATCCGGTGGCCTACTATCTCGCCATCAAGGCGGCGCCGCGCTGGCGGCTGATCCTCCTGGCGCTGGTGGTCATCCCGTTCTGGACCAGCCTTTTGATGCGCTCCTACGCCTGGATGTACATCCTCGGCTCGCGCGGCATCCCGGCCCTGCTCGACCTCGTCGGCATTGCCGGTGTCAGGCTGCTCAATACGCCGGGCTCGGTGCTGGTCGGCATCGTCTATGGCTACCTGCCGCTGATGATCCTGCCGATCTATGTCAGCCTCGAACGGCTCGACCGCCGCCTGCTGGAAGCCTCGGCCGACCTCGGTGCCACCCCGTTCTCGACCTTTTTCGGCGTGACGCTGCCCTTGTCCCTGCCGGGCGTGATGACCGGCTTCAGCTTGGTGATGATCCTGCTGCTCGGCGAATATCTAATCCCGACCCTGCTCGGCGGCGGCAAGGTGTTCTTCATCGGCAACGCCCTTGTCGACCTCTTCCTGCAGTCGCGCAACTGGCCGTTCGGCTCGGCCATCGCCGTGACATTGGTCGTCGCCTCGGTCGTGGTGCTCATGATCGCCAACCGCATCACCGCGCGCGTCTCGGGCGCCCGGCAGGTGGACCTGATCTGATGAGAGCCTTCGTCGCCGCCGTCTTCGCCTTCCTCTATCTGCCCATCGGGCTTTTGGTGCTGTTTTCCTTCAACGCCGGCCGCAATGCCAGCGAGATCGTCGGCTTCTCGACGAAGTGGTACGGCACGGCGCTCGCCAACCCCTTCCTCACCGAGGCGCTGCGCAACAGCCTGTTCGTCGCCTCCAGCAGCGCCCTGCTGGCCGCGATTTTCGGCACCGCCGCCGCCCTCGGCTTATCCCGTGTGGGAACGCGGACCCGCCTCGTCTTCGATGCCCTTTTCGGCGCCGCCATCGTGGTGCCCGGCGTGGTCATCGGCATCGCGACGCTGGTGGCGCTGGTACAGGTCTTCGCCTTCGCCAACCCGTTGCTCGCGGCGGTCTGGCCCGGCGACGCACCGCCCCGGCTGGGCCTCGGCTATGGTTCGATCATCGCCGCGCACGGCCTGTTCTCGATGGCACTTGTCACCATGATCGTGCGGGCCCGGCTCGGCAGCCTGAGCCGGGACCTGGTGGAAGCTTCGAGCGATCTCTACGCCACGCCCTTCACCACCTTCCGCTCCATCGTGCTGCCCCAGATCTTCCCGGCCATTCTCGCCGGCTTGCTGCTGGCCTTCACCTTCTCCTTCGACGATTTCATCGTCGCCTTCTTCGTGGCCGGCCCCCAGACCACTCTGCCAATCTATGTGTTCGCCTCGATCCGCCGCGGCGTGACTCCCGAGATCAACGCCATCGCCACACTGGTGCTGGTCGCCTCGGTGCTGATGGTGCTCCTCGCCCAGTTCCTGCTGCGCAAGCGCCGATAGCGAGCCTCGCGCCACCATTTGTTGAGTGAATCCCCATGATCCTGGAAAACCGCATCGCCATCGTCACCGGCTCCGGCTCCGGCATCGGCCAGGCCGGCGCCCTTGCCATGGCGCGCGAGGGCGCCATCGTGATCGTCGCCGACCGGGATGCCGCCGCCGGGCAAACGACGGCCGACATGATCCAGGCGCAAGGCGGGCGCGCCGAGACCGTAACCACTGACGTGGCGGATGACGCCGCTGTGGAGCGCCTGATCCGCGCCACGCTCGAACGCCATGGCCGCATCGACATCCTGCACAATCACGCCGGCATCCAAGTCGGCGGGCCGCTGACGGATGTCAGCCCGGATGGCTTCGATGCGTCCTGGCGCATCAATGTCCGCGCCCATTTCCTGGCGGCGCGGCTCGCCATGCCGGCGATGATCGCGGCCGGCGGCGGCGTCATCCTCAACACCGCATCCAATTCCGGCGTGTTCTACGACAGGGAAATGATCGCCTATGCCACCTCCAAGCACGCGGTGGTGGCGATGACGCGCCAGATGGCGCTCGACTATGCCCGGCATAAGGTGCGGGTGAACGCCCTCTGCCCTGGCTGGGTCGACACCCCCTTCAACGAGCCCTTCATTGCCCAGATGGGCGGCCGCACCGCCATCGAAGCCTATGTGCGCGAAAAGATCCCAATGGGCCGCTGGGCGACGGCCGAAGAGATCGCCGAGGCCATTCTTTTCCTGGTCTCGGATCGTTCCGCCTTCATGACCGGTCAGGCCCTGGTTGTCGACGGGGGCGAGAGTATCGGCTGATACCAAGTTTCGGAGATGCCGACGTGTCAAAGCATGGCCTTCCTGCGATCGGAGGAAGGGTCAAATCAAAGACTTGGCATGAGCCGTCGCCGCCAGCTTGGGCCAACTCGTATGAAGTCTGATTTACCCGCACTGTCATTGCGAGCGAGGCGAAGCAACCCAGAAGCTTGAAGGCACAGAGTTTGCGGCCTCTGGATTGCTTCGCTTCGCTCGCAATGACGGGCGGCCTTTTGGGTTCCTGATATTACAAATCAGCTCTACTCGTCTCCCGCGCGCCTTCCGCGCGGGCGGTATGGTCCTGCCTCGCGTTGACCAAAATGAACGCTCCTGTTTTTCAAGCAAAACAGCCTGTCAATATTCGGCAGGAAATGTGTCGGTCGACATCTGCAAAAGCGCTTTGAAAAGGCTTGACTCGGGCCGCTGGCTGGAGTGCAACTATGTCAATAACATGACAAATCTGTTGCAAACTTTTGGCATACGCGTCCCTCTAGCGCCGTTTGTCTGATGATTTGCCCAGGGGAATCTCGCTTGTCTGCATCCCGCCAGATGCAACCGTTAGGTCAAATGAGGGGGGTCAACTTGAATAGGAATTTCATCTACGTGATGATCGGTCTCGTGCTGGGCATCGCGATCGGTATCGCCTGTTTCTACTCCTTCCCCGACAAGAAGACGGCGGCCACGCTCGCCGATTACATGTCCCTCGTCAGCACGATCTTCCTGAAGCTGATCAAGATGATCATCGGCCCGCTGGTGCTTTCGACCCTGATCGTCGGCATCGGCCACATGGGCGACGCGGCCACCTTGGGGCGGGTTGGCGCCAAGACCATGGGCTGGTTCATCTCGGCCTCGATCGTGTCGCTACTGCTCGGCCTGGTGATGGCCAATCTCATCCAGCCCGGCCACGGCATCGTCATCGCCGACCAGAGCGGCAATACGGCCAACATCGCGACAGCCTCCTTCAGCTTCAAGAATTTTATCGAACATCTGGTGCCCACCTCGATCTTCAAGGCGATGGCCGAAGGCGAGATCCTGCAGATCGTGGTGTTCTCGCTGTTCGCGGGCGTCGCCATCATGGCCCTGGGCGAGCGCGGCAAGCCCCTCGTCCACCTTGCCGATGATGTCGCCCACATGATGCTGACCATCACCGGCTATGTGATGACGCTGGCACCGCTGGCCGTCTGCGCGGCCGTGGCCTCCGTCATCACCACGTCAGGCCCGGGCGTGCTCTTGAACTTCGTCAAGTTCCTCGGCGGCTTCTACCTGACACTGTTCATCCTGTGGGGATTCTTGATCGCCATCGGTTATTTCCTGCTCGGTGCCCGCATGGGCAATCTGATCAGACGCATGCGCGAACCCTTCCTGCTCGCCTTCTCGACGGCGAGTTCGGAAGCCGCCTATCCCAAGATCCTCGACCAGCTCGAGCGGTTCGGCGTCCCCAAGCGCATCGCCAGCTTCGTGCTGCCGCTCGGCTATTCGTTCAACCTCGACGGCACCATGGCCTATACGACCTTCGCGACCCTGTTCGTCGCCCAGGCCTATGGCATGGAACTCTCGCTCGGCACCCAGCTTGCTATCGCCGGCACGCTGATGCTGACGTCCAAGGGCGTGGCTGGCGTGCCAAAGGCATCGCTGGTGGTGATCCTGGCGACGCTGCACCAGTTCAACATCCCCGATGCAGGCCTCTATTTGATCATCGGCATCGACCAGTTCCTCGACATGGGCCGCAGCGCCACCAATGTGATCGGCAACTCGCTGGCGGCCTCGGCCGTCGCCAAGTTCGAAGGTGGCCTTGGGCCGGAAAAGGACGATATCAACGCGCCGGAAGTGGCGCCTGCGGCGGCACCCGCCTGAGCCAATGGCGGCGGCACGGCTCGTGCCGCCGCCGGCCTTCGTCGAGCATTCTCGCGTGGCGGCGCCCTCCCCTACGCTGTCCGGATTTTTCAGGAGAGAGTCTTGCATAAGCTCTTCGCGCTAGCGGCCATCGTCATTCTGGCGGCAACCGCCCCCGCCAAGGCCGAGGACATGATCGGGCAGGACCTGACAGCCGCGCCGAAGCAGGAATACTTTCCCCTGGAGCTGTCCGGCACGCTGCTGAAGGCGAACCAGACCGGCGCCGTCACCATCGGTTATCGCGACGCTTCCTTCCCCTTCTCCTTCAAGCGGCCGGAACAGGCCGAACCGCAAGGCTACGCCATCGAGTTTTGCAGGGGCGTGGTGGATGAGATCTCGCGCGAGCTGCATGACAAGCCGGTTCGCATCGACTACAAGCTCGTCACCTCGGACACCCGCATCGCGGCGGTGACTTCGGGCGAAGTCGACCTCGAATGCGGTTCGACCACGGCCAATCGCGAGCGCGAGAAGCAAGTTTCCTTCTCGCCCGTCACCTATGTCGCGGGCACCAAGCTGCTGGTCAAGCGCGGCTCGAGCATCCGCTCCTACAAGGACCTGCAGGGCAAGACCTTGGTGGTGACGGCCGGCACCACAAACGAAGCGGCGCTGAAGCAACTCAATGACAAATACCATCTCGGCATGACCATCGCCTCGGCGCCCGATCATCAGCAGTCCTACGACATGCTGGTAGCCGGAAAGGCCGATGCCTTCGCCACCGACGACGTGCTGCTCTATGGTTTCATCGCCCGCAACCATGCCCAGAAGACCTTGGCCGTGGTCGGCGATTTCATCACCTATGACGCCTATGGCATCATGTTCCGCAAGGACGATCCCCTGATGGCCGAGGCCGTCAAGCGCGCCTTTGCAACCATGGCCGAACAGGGCAGGCTGGTGAGGACATACCGCAGATGGTTTCTCCAGCCCACGTCGACGGGGGAAAATCTCAATCTGCCCATCTCCCTGCAATTGACCGAAGCCTGGCGGGCGCTCGGCATCGACGCGTTCTGACAGCCGGCCCCGGATGAAGAAACACCCCCGAACTTGGTTCGGGGGTGTCCATCGTCAAGCAGCGGAGACGATTTTCATCGGCGCCAGCAGACGCGACGGTTCACCCAGCGCCAGCCGTAATAGGTATGGACGCGCACGCGCTGCCAGCGGCAATAACGCGCCGGACGCGGACGCCAATGCGGGCGGTAATAGTGCGGGCGATAATAATGCGGGCGGCCGCGGTGATAGACCTTCTGTGCGGCATCCGGTGACGGAGCCGACTGTTCGATGGCCTGGATCACGCCAGCATTGGCAGCGGGATGGATCACTGCAGCCTGGGCCGACTGCGCGGTCATTGCAGCGCCCCCCATGCCGAAAGCCAGAGCGGCTGCCAGAGCGAGTTTGCGAAACATTCGTTCCTCCTGCGATTCAAATCGGCGAAAGCTCGACCCTACCCCGACGGGCCGGCTTACTATGATACGAACTGCCGAAACCGTGAAGGTTCCGGGGGAGCGGCGATTATCGTTCGTCCCTTCCCGCTTCCACTATCCCTTCATCGGCTGAATGCGACTTGATCGACCTGTTCATCCTGCATTCAGCCGACGGCACAACCTATCGTGCCGCCGGGATTTCATGCCTATATGCGGCAAAGGCGTTCATCACCTTCTCGTGAGGACAGCCGTCCCTGCTGCACAGGAAGAGGCGAAGCTGCGTTGACGACACCTGATATCCCGCAATCGGACAATCCCTTGAAGCGAAGTATCGCCCGGATCCGGCAGTTGTTGCCCAAGAAATGGCGTCACCCGGCACCCGTGGTTGCCGTCCTTCCGCTTTCCGGCACCATCGGCACCGGCTCGCGCTTCAGCGCCAGCCTGAACATGGCCAAGCTCGACAAGCTCATCGACAGTGCCTTCGCCATGAAAGGCGCCAAGGCGGTCGCGCTGGTGATCAATTCGCCGGGTGGCTCACCGGCGCAATCGCATCTGATCATGCGCCGCATCCGCGCCCTCGCCGCCGAGAAGAAGCTGCCGGTCTTTGCCTTCGTCGAGGATGTCGCTGCCTCCGGGGGCTACATGATCGCCTGCGCCGCCGACGAGATCATTGCCGACCCCGCTTCGATCCTGGGCTCCATCGGCGTGGTCTCCGCCTCCTTCGGCTTCGACAAGCTGATCGAGAAAATCGGGGTCGAGCGCCGCGTTCACACGGCCGGGCGCTCCAAGACGATGCTGGATCCCTTCCGCCCCGAAAAGCCCGAGGATGTCGAAAGGCTGGCGGCGCTGCAGCGAGAGATCCACGACATGTTCATCGCCCTTGTCCGGGAACGCCGTGCCGGCAAGCTCAAGGGCGAGGAAGATCTATTGTTCTCCGGTGAGTTCTGGCTCGCGCCGCGGGCCATCGAACTCGGCCTTGCCGATGCCATGGGCGATGTGAGGTCCACCATGCGCGCGCGTTATGGCGAGAAGGTGCGCTTCAAGACCGTCTCGGAACCGCGCGGCCTGCTCGCCCGGCGTCTCGGCCTCGGCGCGCGTTTCTCGGCAGCCGAAAGCGAGCAATTAACCGAAGGCATTCTTGCCGCACTCGAAGGGCGTGCAATTCGTGCCCGTTTCGGTTTATAGTTACGAAATGATGAATGAAGAGGACCTGCCATGCATCCTGTCGTTCTAGCCGTCGCCAGCCTTGTCGGGACCGTGGTTCTCGTGCGCCTGGTCAAGCGCGAATGGGAGCGAGTGAACAACGAACTCTACAAGCCCCAGCCCGTGCGGCAGGAAGCCATCAAGCTGCGTCGCGACCCGCGCAGCGGCGTCTATCGCCCCGAATAAAGCGGCACGGCCAATCAGGTCGCGGGTCCTCAGGCAGATCCGCCAAATGCAAAGAAGCAGGTTCTCGCGAACCTGCTTCTGCTTTTTTTGGCAGGGCTTCGATCAATCGAAGTTGCGAATGATCCGGCAATGCTTGCGCATCGGCACCGTCCGATCCTCGAGGACGGTGCCGTCGTCCAGCACCACTTGGCGCCAGACATTGGTGCAGCGCGTCTGATCGGCGAACTTGACCTTTACAGGAGTCGGGGCCACCCGATGCGGTGGGGGATTGCAGGCATGGGTACGGCAAGGCGGCGGGTTGGTGATGATCACGCGCGCCTGGTCGGACATACCACCACCGCCGCCACCACCACCACCGCCCGGGTTGGACGGGCCGGAGCCGCGATTGCCGCCACCGCCGCCGCCGTTACCGCCACTGCTGGCGGAGCCCGGGCCGGTGCTCGCGGCAAAGGAGGTGGAAATGGAGCCGGCCAGCGAGCCCATGATGAGGGCTGCGACGAGACCGGTACGAAGAAGAAGGGATTGCCTGGACATAGTTACTCTCCTGAGCTTTGGTTTGGACGGGATCGGTTGTGGTGTCCCGTTGCGTCCCTTGTCTCATGAGAGCTCCCCGGCATCTGTGCGGACAGGCACAAGGCCGCGCGCCGCACAAACAGGTTTCCCCAGTGTCGATCTTGCTCTAAGGGTCGGGCCCAGGTCTGTACCGGCGGAAACAGTTTCTCCGGCACGGCTCAGCTGAAGAAAAGTGCGATTTCCCCGAACCGCAATTTTCTCGGTCTCTTTTGTTTTAACGCATCTTCTCGATCGAAAAGCCGGCCGGCTTTCTGAAGAAAATGCTCTAGTTCGAGAACCGTCATGGCCGACGCTACCCCCGCCCATATGCGCCCTGAACGCTCCTTCCAGGGCCTGATCCTGACCCTTCAGCGCTATTGGGCCGATCGCGGCTGTGTCGTGCTGCAGCCCTACGACATGGAAGTGGGCGCCGGTACTTTCCACCCCGCCACCACCTTGCGCTCGCTTGGCCCCAAGGCCTGGAAAGCGGCGTATGTGCAGCCTTCGCGCCGCCCCAAGGACGGGCGTTATGGCGAGAACCCCAACCGCCTGCAGCATTATTACCAGTTCCAGGTCATCCTGAAGCCTTCGCCGCCGGAACTGCAGGACCTTTATCTCGGCTCGCTTGCCGCCATCGGGCTCGATCCCCTGGTCCATGACGTTCGCTTCGTCGAGGACGACTGGGAGAGCCCTACGCTCGGTGCCTGGGGCCTGGGCTGGGAGTGCTGGTGCGACGGCATGGAAGTCTCTCAGTTCACCTATTTCCAGCAGGTTGCCGGCCAGGAATGCAATCCCGTCTCCGGGGAGCTGACCTATGGCCTCGAACGCCTGGCCATGTATGTCCAGGGCGTCGAGAACGTCTACGACCTCAACTATAACGGCCGCGAGGGCGCCGAGAAGGTGACCTATGGCGATGTCTTCCTGCAGGCTGAGCAGGAATATTCGCGCCATAATTTCGAGCATGCCGACATCGAGATGCTCAAGCAGCACTTCATCGATGCCGAAAAGGAGTGCAAGGCCCTGCTCGCCGCCGGCGACAAGGGCAACCGGCATCTGCTCGCTCTGCCCGCCTATGACCAGTGCATCAAGGCGAGCCACCGCTTCAATCTGCTCGACGCGCGCGGCGCCATCTCGGTGACGGAGCGCCAGAGCTACATCCTGCGCGTGCGCGAACTCGCCAAGGCCTGCGGCGAGGCTTGGGTGAAGACCGAAGCCGGCGGTGCCTGACGTAGGCCCTACGCGCTCCGAGCCCCCATCCCTTCCCTGTCCGACCTCCCACGTCACCAGCTTCGAAACCGATCCCATGCCCGACCTCCTGCTTGAACTCTTCTCCGAGGAAATCCCCGCCCGCATGCAGGCCAAGGCGGCCGACGACCTCAAGAAAATGGTGACGGATGCGCTCGTCGAGCGCGGCGTCGTCTATGAAGGCGCCTCGGCCTATGCCACGCCGCGCCGCCTGGCCCTGACCGTGCACGGCCTGCCGATCCGCCAGCCCGATACCAGCGAGGAGCGCAAGGGCCCGCGCGTCGGTGCCCCCGACGGCGCGATCCAGGGCTTCCTGAAGGCGGCCGGCCTCGCCTCGATCGACCAGGCCCGCATCGAGAGCGATCCGAAGAAGGGTGAGTTCTACGTGGCGGTGTTGGAAAAGGCCGGACGGGCGGTGCCCGACCTCATCGCCGAGATCGTGCCGGAGGTTGTGCGCACCTTCCCCTGGCCCAAATCCATGCGCTGGGGCTCGGGAAGCCTGCGCTGGGTGCGTCCGCTGCATTCGATCCTCTGCACCTTCGGCCCCGAGACCGAGGACCCGGAAGTGGTGCGCTTCGAGATCGAGGGCGTCGCCGTCGGCGATACTACCAAGGGCCATCGCTTCATGGCGCCCGGCACCATCCAGGTGAGGCGCTTCGAAGACTACGTCGCCAAGCTGGAGGCGGCCAAGGTGGTGCTCGATCCGGCCCGTCGGCGCGACATCATCCTCACCGATGCCCGCAACCTCGCTTTCGCGCAAGGCCTGGAGCTGGTCGAGGACGATGCGGTGCTACATGAGGCCGCCGGCCTGGTGGAATGGCCGGTGGTGCTGATGGGCTCCTTCGAGGAGAGCTTCCTTTCGGTGCCCGACGAGGCGATCCAGGCCACCATCCGCGCCAACCAGAAGTGCTTCGTGGTGCGCGATCCCAAGACCGGGCGCCTTGCCAATCGTTTCATCCTGATCGCCAATATCGAGGCTGTCGACGGCGGAGCGGCCATCGTCGCCGGCAATGAGCGCGTCATACGCGCGCGCCTGTCCGACGCCAAATTCTTCTGGGAGACCGACCAGAAGCCCCTGCCCGGCTATGAGAGCGAGGGCAAACCGCTCGACCAGCGCCTCGCCAAGATCATCGCCTCGAACGTGGTGTTCCACGAGAAGCTCGGGACGCAGGGCCAGCGCATCGAGCGCATCGCCGCTTTGGCCAAGGCGCTGGCGCCCGTCGTCGGTGCCGACCCCGCCAAGGCCGAACGGGCGGCCAGGCTCGCCAAGGCGGATCTTGCCACCGAAATGGTCGGCGAATTCCCCGAATTGCAGGGGCTGATGGGCCGTTATTACGCCACCGCCCAGGGCGAGGATGCCGCCATCGCCGCCGCGCTCGAAGATCATTACCGGCCCAAGGGCGCCGGCGACAGCGCGCCGAGCGATCCGGTCGCGGTCGCCGTGGCGCTCGCCGACAAACTCGACACGCTGATCGGCTTCTGGACCATCGACGAGAAGCCGACCGGCAGCAAGGACCCCTATGCCCTGCGCCGGGCCGCTCTCGGCGTCATCCGCCTGGTGCTCGACAACAGGCTGCGCCTGCCGCTGCTGGCGACCGTCGCCAAGGCTTCCTTCGCCAAGAGCAACGACATCGCCAACGACCTCCTCGCCTTCTTCGCCGATCGCCTGAAGGTGCAGTTGCGCGAACAGGGCGCTCGCCACGATCTCGTCGACGCGGTCTTCGGCCTCGGCGGGCAGGACGATCTCCTGCTCATCGTCCGGCGGGTCGAGGCCCTCGGCCGCTTCCTCGGCAGCGAGGACGGCAAGGCCTTGCTGGCCGGCGCCAAGCGCGCTGCCAATATCCTGCGCATCGAGGAGAAGAAGGACGGCGCCGGCGCCTATGCGGGCGGCGCGGATGCCTCCCTCCTTACCGAGCCGGAGGAAAAGGCGCTGCAGACAGCCTTGCAGACCGCCAGGCAGACAGCATCGGCCGCCATTGCCGCCGAGGACTATGAAGGCGCCATGACGACCCTTTCACAATTGCGCCGGCCCGTCGACGCCTTCTTCGACAAGATCCTGGTCAATGCCGACGATGCCGCCCTGCGCCTGAACCGCCTGAAACTGCTTGAGGAGATCCGCGAAGCAACCCGCAGCGTCGCCGATTTCTCGCGCATCGAGGGATAAGTGGCATTCCTGGGAGAGGCGGGTCTCGTGCCCATTTCTCCCAGGGCCATACCATGTGTGATGAAAGCTCGCCCTTTTCTTGCGCAGTTCGACACCGGATGGCTACTCGCAAGACGATCTTGCGCCACTGCTCGTCGGTGCTAGGAATAGAAGGGCTTTACCGGATCTGCGTTTCTTGTCGTCGGGGACGCCTGCATGACCGTTTCTGACTCTGCCCTCCAGCGTCCATCCCCCAATTGGGATGATTACCGCTATGTTCGCGCCGTAGCGGAGACCAAATCCCTGGTGGGTGCAGCGACGGCTCTTGGTGTCAACCATTCCACCGTGTTCCGCCGCATCAACGCCGTCGAGGAATTGCTCGGCGCCCGCCTGTTCGAGCGAGGGCGCAGCGGCTACGCCCTCACCGCGGCGGGGGAGGAAATGGTGGCCCTCGCCGGGCGCATGGCCGACGACATCAGCGGCTTCGAGCGCCGTGTGGCGGGCCGGGACGTCAAACCATCAGGGGAACTGCGCGTCACCACCAATGACAGCATCATGGCTCACCTGACGATGCCGGTCTTCACCAGTTTCCTGACCAGCTTTCCGGACATCCGCCTCGACGTCGTCGTCTCCAACCTACCGCTGAACCTGTCCAAGCGGGACGCCGACGTGGCGATCCGTGCCACCTCGGCGCCGCCGGACACGCTAGTCGGGCGGCGGGTATGCACCATTGCCTGGGCCATTTACGGCCCGGAGCGGCTGAAGGGCGCCGAACTCGCCGACCTCTTCGCCGAGCGCTGGATCGCCACCGGCGAAGGGCTCTCCAACATTCCGCCGGCGCGCTGGGTGGAGCGCGAAGTGCCGAACGAGCGCATCGTGATGCGCCTCAACACCATTCTCGGCGTCGCCGAGGCCCTGCGCTTGGGTTTCGGGGTCGGCCTGCTGCCTTGCTATATCGGCGATGCCCTGCCATTGCCGCGCCTGTCTGAGCCGCTGCCAGGCGTCGGCGCCGGCCTTTGGCTCCTGACCCATCCCGACCTCAAGCATTCGGCCAAGGTCCGCGCCTTCATGGACCATGGCTGGGAAGCGTTGACGAAGCTGCGGCCTGTGCTGGAGGGCGGGGAATAGGGTCCTACACCACCATCGGCCCGTGTTTGGCCGCGCCCTGATAGGCCAGCAGCGCGGCGATCAGGGCCATGGCGGCCAGGATGGCACCGATCGCCGGCAGATGGGCGATCGGCACCAGTTCCACCGCACCGCCGCCGAGCGCCGTGCCGAGGCCGACCCCGATATGCATCGCCGAGAGATTGAGGCTCACGCCGGCTTCGGCCGTGTCCGGGCCGGTGGCGATCAGGAAGCTCTGCACCGCCGGCGAGATCATCCAGCTCAGGCAGGCCCAGGCCATCATCATCGGGAAGAAGGAGAAGCCGGAGCCGGCCGCCAGCGGGATCAGCATCAGGGCCGTGAGGTAGCCCAGCGGCACCAGCACAATGGCCCGGCGCGGCGTCAGCTTGTCGGCGGCAAGGCCTCCGAGATAGCCGCCCGACACGCCGGCGACGCCGAAGGCGATGAAGGCGAGCACGGTTCCGCTGCCGGCAATGCCGAGGACGCCGGCGATATAGGGCGTAAGATAGGCAAACAGCACGAAATGGCCTGCGATCATCAGGATCGAGACGAGCTGCGCGCACAGCAACGGCGGCGCGCGCAGATGGGCCCGATAGTCGGGCGTACCCTGCCGGCGGGTGCCGACATCGGGCAGCTTGCCGCGGCAGACGATCAGAACGAGCACCGCCAGTGCGGCAAGGGCCATGAAGACGCTGCGCCAGCCGGCCAGCGAGCACACCAGCATGCCGATCGGCACACCGAGCACCAGCGAGCCGCTCACCCCCATGAAGATCACGCCGATGGCGCGGCCCTTCTTGCTCTCATCGACGAGTTCGGTGGCGAGCACGGTCGCCAGCAGGGCGATGGTGGCGCTTGCCGCCGCCATGCCGATACGGGCGGCGAACAGCACGCGGTAGCCGGGGCTGGCCGCAGCCAGCAGGTTGCACAGGGCGAACATGGCCAAGGCGGCGATGAAGACCGTCTTGCGCTCGAGGCGCCCGGTAAGCAGCAGAGCGAGCGGAGCGGCCAGGGCGAAGGTGATCGAAAACACCGCCGTGAGCTGGCCGGCCAGGCCGATGGACACGCCGAGGCCGGTCGCGACATCAGGCAGGATGCCGATGACGATATTCTCGGCGGTGCCGGTGACGAAGGTGGCGAGTGCCAGGAGAAGGACGCGGCTATCCATCAGAATTCCCGATCATGAACAATCGGGTTTCGAGGCAGCGCTTCGGTTATCCCTTCGAGCCGGCTGGATAGCACGAAAAGGGCGGGTTTGGAACGGCTCCGGGAGCGGGATGTCCCGACCCTGCATCGGCTCTGTAGAGACAGGCAGAGATTTGGTGTGCCGATCCGGAGATCGGCACACCGCGCAAGCTCACCCCGCGGCGCGGCCCGCCCCCACATTGGCGACCGCGATGGCGCCGAGGATGATGCCGACGCCGGCCCATTGCGAGGGCAGGAAGGCCTCTTGCAGCAACAAGCCGGCCATCACAACTGCCACCGGCAGCTCCACCGAGGACAGCATGGCCGCCAGGCCGACGCCCGTGGCCGGAATGCCCTTGTTGAACAGGAAGGGCGGCAGCACCGTACCGAGCAAAGCGATGATCAACCCCCAGCTCCAGAAGATGCTGGGATCGAAACGCACCGTCAGCTGTGGCAGGGCGATCAGCACGGCCACCACCGCGCCGCCCAGAACCATCAGGAAGCTGCGGCTGACCACGTCGACATGCAGGCCGACATGGCTGGAACACCAGATCACCAGCGTGTAGCTCACCGCCGCCAGCAGGCCGAAGACGACGCCGAGCAGGCTGAGATGGGCCGCATCGCCGAGCAGATTGGTGGCCAGAATGGTACCCACCAGCACCAGGATCGAGGAGACCAGCTTGAGCGGCGAAGGCCAAGCCCGGCCCAGCGCGGCGTCGAGGGCCACCCCCATCCAGACGCTCTGCATCAGCAGCACGATCGCCGCCGACACCGAGGTATAGGCAACGGAGAGATAATAGAACGAGCCGGTGAAGCCGATGCTGGCGCCGCCGGCCATCAACTTGAAGCGGTCGGGCCAGCCCAGGGGCACGGCACCGGGCACGGCAGGCCGCAAGCTGGTCACCAGCTTGATCAGCCCGAGAATGACGGCCCCGATCACGAATTGCGCCCCGATCACCTCGCCGGGCGAGTAACCCTGGCCATAGGCCAGCTTCACGCAGGTCGACTGCAGCCCGTAGCAAGAGGCCCCGACCAGGACGAGCACGATGCCCAGGATGAGATCTTTGCGCATGGAGACCTTGATGTGAAGAAGAGGGGCGGCCCGGCCGTCCATGAATTGCGCAACCCTTGTCATTGCCGGATTTGACCCGGCAACCAAGCTTCAATCGCGGAAGCCTTGGATGCCCGGGTCAAGCCCGGGCATGACGAAGTTGGCGTCTCCAGTCCGACTCCGGGGATTCCCCTCAGCCGATCTCGACCACCACCCGGCCCCTCACCTTGCCTTCCAGGATGTTGGCGGCAGTTTCGCGGACCTCGTCGAAGGGGATCGAGCTCGTCATGGCATCGAGCTTGTCGCGGTCGAGTTCGTTGGCAAGACGGCGCCAGGCTTCCTGGCGGACGACCTGAGGACATTGCACCGAATCGATGCCGAGCAGCGAGACCCCGCGCAGGATGAAGGGCATCACGCTGGACGGCAGGTCTGCCCCGCCCGCAAGGCCGCAGGCCGCGACGGCGCCGCCATATTTGATCTGCGAGATCACATTGGCGAGGGTGAGCGAGCCGACCGTGTCGACGGCACCGGCAAAGCGCTCCTTGCCCAGCGGGCGCACCGGCCCGGTCAGCTCGGCACGATCGATCACCTCGGCAGCCCCGAGATTCTTGAGATAGTCGGCCTCTTCCGGCCGCCCGGTGGAGGCAATTACCGTGTAGCCGGCCCGTGCCAGCAGGGCGACGGCCGT
Organism: Labrys sedimenti; assembly: GCF_034424805.1. Taxonomy (NCBI): domain Bacteria; kingdom Pseudomonadati; phylum Pseudomonadota; class Alphaproteobacteria; order Hyphomicrobiales; family Xanthobacteraceae; genus Labrys; species Labrys sedimenti. Next base: position 196,562 of record NZ_JAXOUF010000009.1, on the reverse strand, counting down.
GGACCCGACGCCGCCGGCAGCCCCGGTCACCAGCACCGGCCCGCGCGAGGGCGTGATGGCATGGGCTTCCAGCGCCATCAGGCTGAGCATGGCGGTATAGCCGGCCGTGCCGATCGCCATCGCCTGCGCATGCGTCATGCCATAGGGCACCCGCACCAGCCATTCGCCCTTGACGCGAGCCCGTTCGGCATAGCCGCCGAGATGAGTCTCGCCCACGCCCCAGCCGTTGAGAATGACATGGTCGCCGGGATCCCAGTCCTTCGAGGAGGAGGCGATCACCTCGCCGGCGAAGTCGACCCCCGGGATCATCGGAAAACGCCGCACCACCGGCCCCTTGCCGGTGATGGCGAGGCCGTCCTTGTAGTTGACGGTTGAGTGGGTGACGCGGACCGTAACATCGCCGTCCATCAGATCACGCTCGTCGAATTCGGCGAAGTTGCAGGCATAGCCGGTATCCGGCTTGGTGACGACGAGAGCCTTGAAAGTCGACATGCACGCTCCTGCAATTGCTGTCTGGTGTCCAGATCGTATCCTGGCGTTTTCGAGGCCCAGGCCGGTTATGGCAAGCGGAAAAATGGCCGCATGGTCGAGCGAACCGTCGCGCTCGTCCGGCAAACAAGCGACAGGCAAAGCCATCATCGAGCGTTCAGCCGGATTAATCCGACATATTGCGCGCCAAACCTGCCGGTTCTTCAGACAAAAGCGGGATCAGACGCAATTATTACACTCTGACACATTTTGTTATCCGCCCAACCTATCGATTTAGACGTTTGAAGAATTGAATTTATCGGCCGGCTGTGGAAAGGCTCTGCGCCAAATACGTGCCGGCACAAACGGCCAATCCGAAATCACTGAGGAAGTGCAATGACGAAGTGGGTGTATGGGTTCGGCGACGGCAAGGCCGAAGGCGAACAGGGCATGAAGAATCTGCTGGGCGGCAAGGGCGCCAATCTGGCGGAGATGTCGAATCTGGGCTTGCCGGTGCCGCCCGGCTTTACCGTCACCACCGAAGTCTGCACCTATTACTACGCCAATGACCGCAGCTACCCGCCGGAGCTGCGGGCCCAAGTCGAAGCGGCCCTGGCCGAGATCGGCCGCATCACCGGCAAGGCTTTCTGCGATGCCAGGAATCCGCTGCTGGTCTCGGTGCGTTCGGGCGCGCGCGCCTCGATGCCTGGCATGATGGACACCGTGCTCAATCTCGGCCTCAACGACACCACGGTCGCCGCGGTGGCGGCCGCTTCCAACAATGAGCGCTTCGCCTGGGATTCCTACCGCCGCTTCATCACCATGTTCTCCGACGTGGTGCTCGGGGTCGACCATGGCCATTTCGAAGAGATCCTCGACACCTACAAGGAGCGCAAAGGCTATGTGCTCGACACCGACCTGCAGGCCGCCGACTGGAAGACCCTGGTCGGCCAGTACAAGGCCTTGGTGCTCGAGGAACTCGGCAAGCCCTTCCCGGAGGATCCGCAGGAGCAGCTCTGGGGCGCCATCGGCGCCGTCTTCGCCTCCTGGATGAATGCGCGCGCCATCACCTATCGCAGCCTGCACGCCATTCCCGCCGAATGGGGCACGGCCGTCAATGTGCAGGCCATGGTGTTCGGCAACCGCGGCGATACGTCCGCCACCGGCGTTGCCTTCACCCGCAACCCCTCTACCGGCGAGCATGCGCTCTATGGCGAGTTCCTGATCAACGCCCAGGGCGAGGACGTGGTGGCCGGCATCCGCACGCCGCAGCCGATCTCCAAGGCCGCGGCCCAGGCCGGCGCCTCGAACAAGCCTTCGATGGAAGAGGCGATGCCATCGGCCTTCGCCGAATTCGTCGGTATCACCAAGGTGCTCGAAAAGCACTATCGCGACATGCAGGACATCGAGTTCACGGTCGAGGATAACAAGCTGTGGATGCTGCAGACGCGCTCGGGCAAGCGCACGGCCAAGGCTTCGCTGCGCATCGCGGTCGAGATGGCCAAGGAAGGCCTGATCAGCGAGGAGGAAGCAGTCGGCCGCATCGATCCCGGCGCCCTCGATCAGCTCCTCCACCCCACCATTGATCCCAAGGCCGAGCGCATCGAGATTGCCCGCGGCCTGCCGGCCTCCCCCGGCGCGGCCTCCGGCGAGATCGTCTTCACCTCCGACGAGGCCGAAGCCGGCAAGGCCGCCGGCAAGACCGTCATCCTGGTGCGCCAGGAGACCAGCCCTGAGGACATCAAGGGCATGCTGGCGGCCTCCGGCATCCTCACTCGCCTCGGCGGCATGACCTCGCACGCCGCCGTGGTGGCGCGCGGCTGGGGCAAGCCCTGCGTCTCCGGCGCGGGCAGCATCCGCGTCGACACCGCCGCCGGCACGCTGCTGGCCGGCGGCAAGACCTACAAGAAGGGCGACGTCATCACCATCGACGGCTCGACCGGACAGGTGCTGGCCGGCAAGATCGCCATGGTGCAGCCCGAGCTCTCCGGCGAGTTCGCCGAGTTGATGACCTGGGCCGACGGCGTCAGGCGCATGAAGGTGCGCACCAATGCCGAGACGCCGGCCGATGCCCGCCAGGCCCGCCAGTTCGGGGCCGAAGGCATCGGGTTGTGCCGCACCGAGCACATGTTCTTCGACGAAGGCCGCATCGTCGCCATGCGCGAGATGATCCTGGCCGACGACGAGAAGGGCCGGCGCGCGGCTTTGGCCAAGCTCCTGCCGATGCAGCGCGAGGATTTCCGCCAGCTCTTCGAGATCATGTCGGGCCTGCCGGTCACCATCCGTCTGCTCGACCCGCCGCTGCACGAGTTCCTGCCGCATTCGGAGGACGAAGTCGCCGAAGTCGCCGCGGCGATGGGGGCCTCGGCCGCCAAGCTCCGGGCCCGGGCCCAGGAACTGCACGAGTTCAATCCGATGCTCGGCTTCCGCGGCTGCCGCCTGGCGATCGCCTTCCCGGAGATCGCCGAGATGCAGGCGCGCGCCATCTTCGAGGCGGCCGTCGAGGCCGCCGCGTCCACCGGCCAGCCGGTGACGCCGGAAATCATGGTGCCGCTGGTGGCGACCAGGACCGAGCTCGACCTCGTCAAGGCTCGCATCGACGCCATGGCGCAGGCGGTGGAAAGGGAAAAGGGCGTCAAGCTGGTCTATCAGGTCGGCACCATGATCGAGCTGCCGCGCGCGGCCATCCGCGCCGGCGAGATCGCCGAGAGCGCCGAATTCTTCTCCTTCGGCACCAACGACCTGACGCAAACCACCATCGGCATCTCGCGTGACGATGCTGCCTCCTTCCTCGGCACCTATGTGCAGAAGGGCATCTTCGCCATCGACCCCTTCGTATCGATCGACCAGGAAGGAGTCGGCGCATTGGTGGAGATCGGCGTCGAGCGCGGCCGCAAGCAGCGGGCCAACCTCAAGCTCGGCATCTGCGGCGAGCATGGCGGCGACCCGGCCTCGATTGCCTTCTGCGAACGCAGCGGGCTCGACTACGTCTCCTGCTCGCCCTTCCGCGTGCCGATCGCCAGGCTGGCCGCCGCGCAAGCCGCGCTCGAGGCCAAAAAATAGGGCCTGGACCTCGAATGCGCTTCGCTTAGGCGTCTTCGAGTTTGCACGACCTTTGTGATAGCCGGCCAAGCCCGGCTATCACAGTCGGCTTCGGGCATCTCATTCCGGCGCCGTAACCATGCCTTGGCCGATATCGACCTCAGGGATATCCGCGGCAAAAACGCCTCTGCGGGCGCTGGCGAGAATGCGGGCGCCGACGTTGGCGGCGCTGCCGCTGATGCCTTTCTGCTCGAGCGCCTGCCACCACAAGGCGGCCACGCCCGAGACATGCGGGCAGGCCATGCTGGTGCCGCTGATGGTATGAAGGCCTCCGCCCGGCCAGGCCGAGGTGATGTCAACGCCGGGGGCCGCCACCGCGGCGAGCATGTTGGAAAAGGGCGCCACCTTGTAGGTGTCAGCGTCCCGTCCGACCGCGGCCACCGCGATCACGCCATCGGCCGCGGCCGGCAGGGATGCGGCGATGCGATAAGGCGTCACGGCCGCCCGCTTGCTCTCATTGCCCGCCGCCGCCACCACAAGCGGCGATGTGCCGAGGGCGCCATGGGCCTTGAGCATTGCCATGACGGTGTCGAGCATGCGCAGATTGCTGCGGTAGCCCACCAGCGCCATCGAGGTAGCCGGTTCGATGTCCCAGCCCTCCGAGGTCAGGCGCTTCACCAGGCCCGGAAAATCGAAGCCCAGCGACATCGATACGATGTCGGCCTTCTCCGCCAGTGCCCATTGCAGGGCTTCGAAGATCATGCCTGAATCGCCCTTGCCGTCATCGCCGAGCACCTTGCCGATCAGGGCCTTGCCGACGCCGCGCGCAATGCCGATACGTTGGCCGGCGACGTCACGGCCGAAAATGGTGCCGGCACAATGGGTACCATGGCCCTTGACGTCACCATTGCCGATGCCGGTGAAATCCTTCTCGACCAGCGCCACGCCCGCAAAGGCCGGATGGGCCGCGTCGATGCCGGTATCGAGCACGGCAACCGTGACCCCGGCGCCGGTAAACGGGCTGGCATCGGCGCCGACGGCCGCAATGCCCCAGCTCGCGCCAGCCTCGGCTGCCGCCGGTACAGGGCTGGCGAGGGGTTCGATCAGCGCCGTCGGCATGTTCTCGGCATAGGAGGTGTCGGGATCAGCCTCCAGCTCGCGCAGGGCGTGGTCCGGCAGGTTCTCGACCGTGATTTCCGGCGGCTTGGGCTCGAGCCTCTCCAGCCCCATTCGACCGGGCGGAGCCGCCTTGGGTCGACGCAGAATGACATAGGATCTCATGACTTCCCCCTGCCTGCCGCCGAGCCGAATGTTCCGCCTCTTGTCATGCAATGGCGGGCGTTATCACGCCGTGACAACGGCATACGGGACTGTGGGCTGTTCTTCGGGATGCTTTGCCCACACCGGCCGCGTGGATATAAGGACATGATCGCCGGCTGATCGCCGGCACGACAAAGGGGGCCTGCATGTCGGGACTGGCACGAATTCTTGCGATCCTTGCCGTTATCGTGGTGGTCGTCGGCCTGGTGGTCAGCGGCGGCATCAACACCATTCCAACCGATGAAGAGAAGGCCAAGGCTGCCTGGAGCGAGGTGCAGAACCAGTATCAGCGCCGTGCCGACCTGGTGCCCAACCTGGTCGAAACCGTGAAGGGCTATGCCAAGCAGGAAGAAAAGGTGCTGACCGAGGTGGTCGAGGCCCGCGCCAAGGCGACCAGTGTGAAGATCGACGCCAGCACCATCACCGATCCCGAGAAGTTCAAGCAGTTCCAGGAAGCCCAGCAGGGCCTGTCCGGCGCTCTCGGCCGCCTGATCGCCTTGCGGGAAGCCTATCCGGACCTGAAGTCGAACCAGAACTTCCTGTCGCTGCAATCGCAGCTCGAAGGCACCGAAAACCGCATCGCCGTGGCGCGCAAGGACTATATCGAGGCTGTGCGGGTCTTCAACACCGACCTGCGTACCTTCCCGCAGAGCATCTACAAAGCGATCTTCTACAGCTCGACCAAGCCGATGGAGACCTTCAGCGCGGCGCCGGAAAACCAGGCGGCCCCGAAAGTGAACTTCAACTGAGGCTTCGCGAGGCATGAGCAAGCAGGCGTTCTTCGGTGTGCCGGTCTTCTCAGTTCCATCGAGAGATGGAACGGGACCGGCATGGGCCGCAGAGAATGCCGGTCTGAAGACCGGCACACCATTTTGCGCTGCGCTCGCCTTGCTGCTTTTCTTCCTCTCCTCCGCCTTAGCGATCGACTTTCCCGCGCTGACGGATCGCGTGGTCGATCAGGCAGGCATCATTCCCGCCGGCGAACGCGCCGGCCTCGACCAATCCCTGAAGGCTCTGGAGGACAAATCGAGCGACCAGCTCGTCGTCGTCACCCTCAGGAGCCTGGAAGGCCTGGAGATCGCCGATTACGGCTATCAGCTCGGCCGCCATTGGGGCATCGGCCAGGGCAAGCTCAGCAATGGCGTGCTGCTCATCGTCGCGCCCAATGAACGCAAGGTGCGCATCGAGGTCGGCTACGGGCTGGAAGGCACGCTGACCGACGCGCTCTCCAGCGTGGTGATCCAGCAGGCGATCCTGCCCAAATTCAAGGCCGGCGACATGCCTGCCGGCATCAAGGCCGGCGTCGCCGCCATCGAGGACGTGCTGCTCAACAATGAGAGCGAATGGAAGCAGCGCGCCAAGGACGGTGCCCGCAGCGACGAGGGCTTCGATCCCCAGACCGTCTTCGTGATTTTCTTCATCCTGTTCTTCATCTTCGTGATCGCCTCGGGCTGGATCGATTCCTCGCGCGGCGGCCCCCGCGGACCGGGCGCCAGGCGGCGTGGCTCCGGCCCCGTCTTCATTCCGACTTCGTCTGGCTGGGGCGGTGGCTCGAGCTGGGGCGGCGGGGGAGGATCGTCCGGCGGCGGCTTTTCCGGCGGTGGCGGCTCCTTCGGTGGCGGCGGTTCGAGTGGGAGCTGGTGAGATGACCCGAGTGCTGACGCAGGACGATCATCGGCGCATCGCAGCGGCCATCACCGCGGCGGAAACGGGCACGTCCGGCGAGATCTATTGCGTCGTCAGCCATGCCGTGGCGAGCTATCGCTGGATCCCGGTGACCCTAGGCGCGGTGGCCGTTCTGCTCACGCCAGTGCTGACCGGCCTGCTGGCCCCTGGGCTGCTGCACGCCTCGCTGTTCGGCGCGGAATGGAGCAGCGGCAATTTCAGCCAGGCCGATATGGCGTCCGCCCTCAGAAAGGGGTTGCTCACCCTGAGCCTGATCCAGATCGCCGTCTTCGCGCTGGTCACCACCCTGAGCTGGCCGCAACGCGTGCGGCTCTGGTTCGCACCGCCGCCCATGCGCCGGCACAAGGTGATGCTTGCAGCCCGCAGCCAGTTTCTGGCCCAGGGCCTGCAGCAGACGGCTGACCGCACCGGCCTTCTATTGTTCATCGCCATGGCCGAGCGGCAGGCCGTGCTGATCGCCGATGAAGGCATCGATGCCAAGGTCGAGCAGCAGGTCTGGGACGACACCATCGCCGGCCTGACCAAGGCCGCCGCGACCGGGCGCCTTGCCGAGGGCCTGGTCACCGCCATCGGCCAATGCGGCAGCCTGCTGGCGCAGCATTTTCCGCCCGAAAGCCAGCCGCGGAACCAGTTGCCGAACCGCGTGGTGGAGCTGTAGGGCCCTATTCCCCCGTCAGCGCCTCGTCGAAGCGGCGCCAGCTGTCGTTGAGGTCGAGCACGGCGCGGCTGGCGCGGGCCTCATCCATCTTGATGGCGGTCAGGCCCGCCGCGAGCGCGTCGACCACCGAGACCGGCAGCGGCGCGCCATCGATCAGGTGCTTGCCGATATCGGCGGCCATCTGCTCGTCGGCGCCGTAATGGGCGGAGAGCGCCGTCATCTCGTAGGTCTTGTCGATCAGTTTCTGCGAGGTGCGCGCATCGTGCACCCGGAAGTAATTGCGCACGAAATCGCCTTCCGCCATGCCCTTGGAGCCGATCACGCAGAAGCGCCGGAACTCGTCGGGCACGTTGATATTGGTGTGGAAGTTGAGGGCCACCCCGTTCTCGAATTCGACGATCGCCACCTGGAAGTCGATGATGTCGGCATCGGAGTCGAACACCTTGTCCGTGCTCAGCCAGCCGCTCGGCTTGCGGTGATAGATTTCCATGTCGTTGATGCCGTCGGCCGTGGGGGCATTGCCCGGCAGGAAGGTGCGCCGGCCGCCAAAGCTTGCCACCCGCACCGGGCGCGAGCCGACCAGGCCCTGGTAGAGGTCGATATCGTGGCAGCATTTTTCCAGCATGAAGCCGCCGGAATAATGCTGGTAGCGCCGCCAGTCCCGCATGAAGAAGGCACCGTGATAGGGCGCCAGATGTTCGGAGGCCTCAATCGAGACGATGTCACCCAGCACGCCCTCGTCCCGCATGCGGGTGAGGTCGCGGTAGAGCGAGGCATAGCGCAGCACCAGGCCGACCATCACGCTGTCGGTGCCGTGGATGCGCAGGAGTTCGAGCAGCTTGAAGGTGTCCTCCTGCGAGGTCACCACCGGCTTTTCGGCGAAAACCTTGATGCCGTGCTCGAGCCCCGCCCGGATATGGTCCAGATGCATCGCATTGGGGGAGCCGACCATCAGGAGGTCGAGCTTTTCGGCGGTAAGCAAGGCCGACGGACTGCCATAGGCGCGTCCCGCCTCGATGCCATGCTCCTTCATGTAGCCCAGGCCAGCCGGCGCGGGATCGACATAGCCGACCACCGTGAAGCCCGGCACCATCAGGCTGAAGATGCGGGCAAGATAACCCATGCGATAGCCGAGCCCGATAATGCCGACCTTCATCGTTTCCGCTCCATGACTGTTCAGACAATTCCTACCAAAGCGTCTGGCGATTTGAACGATTCATTTCAAATCGCAAAGACGCGTCGAAGGGGTAAGTTCGAGCAAAGCGCGTTTTGGCAAAACGCGCTTTGCTTCGGGCTTCCGCGGCCGATTGAACAGACCATTGGTCGCATGAACAGGTCCCCCACAGCCTGGAGACGTCTCACTTGACCGCTCCCGCCGTGAGGCCCTGGATGAAATTGCGCTGGAAGATCAGATAGACCACGATGATCGGCGCCACGATGATCACCGCCCCTGCCGTGAGGGTCGGGATGTCGACGATATAGCGTCCCTGGAAGAACAGCATGCCGATGGGCAGCGTGCGCACCTCGTCATTGTTGACCAGGATCAGCGGGATCAGGAATTCGTTCCAGGTCCAGATGAAGAGGAAGAGCGCGAGTGTCGACATCGCCGGCTTCATCAGGGGCAGGATGACGTGGCGCAGCACCTGCAGCCGCGTCGCGCCGTCGATCACGGCGGCATCGACGAGCTCGGTCGGCAATTGCCGCATGGCGCTCGCCATGAACAGGGTGGCGAAGGGGATCGACATGCCGATCTGCGGCAGGATCAACGCCCAATAGGTGTTGAGCAGGCCAAGCCAGCGGAACTCATGGAACAGCGGAATGATGAAAGCCTCGGTCGGCACCATCATGCCCAGCGTCAGCATCGCGAAGAGCGTGCGCTTGAGCGGCAGCGTGAGAAAGGCGAAGGCAAAACCCGAAAGAATGCCGAGCACGATGGAAATGCCGACCACCGGCACCACCACCAGGACGGAATTGAGGAAATAGGTGTCGAAATGCCCGTCCACCCAGGCGCGGACGAAGTTCTCGAAATGCGGCTGCTGCGGCAGGGCGAAGGCGCCGGCCAGGACATCCTTCTGGCTCTTGAGCGAGGTCAGCACCAGCAACGCGAAGGGCGAGACGGTGAGCAGCGCAAACAGCCACAACAAGGCCCGAAGCGGCAGCAAGGCAGGCGCGGTGCGCGAGAAGGCGGCCATCAGCGCTCCCTCTCCCGCTCCGGCATGAAGCGGTGGATCGCCCCGTTCACCATGAAGATCAGGATCGCGCCGATCACCGCAACCGCCGAGGCATAGCCGTAGCGCCCGAGGTCGAAGCCGAGCTGATACATGTAGAGATTGGGCACCAGGGTCGCATTGGCGGGGGCTCCCCGCGTCATGGTGAAAACGAGGTCGAAGTTCTTGATCGAGAAGATGATGGTCAGCAACAGCACGATGCGCACTTCCGGCAGCAGCGAGGGCACGCTGATATGGCGGAAGGACTGCAAGGGGCTGGCGCCGTCGACCTTCGCGGCATCGTAGAGCGAAGGCTCGACGCGCTGCAGGCCGGACATGAAGATGGCCATGCAGAAACCGGCATAATACCAATTGGCGACGAGGCCAACGGCCGGCAGGGCGAAGGTGAAGCTGCCGAGCCAGGGCAGAGCGAGCGATTTGAGGCCGATCGCCTTCAGGGCCTGGTTCAACGGTCCGAAGGCCGGATTGTAGAGCCAGCGCCAGATGATGCCGAGCACGGCGGTGGGCATCACATAGGGCATGAAATAGAGGGTACGCAGGATGAGCTGCTCGCGCGAATGGATCGAGGTGACGATGGCCGCCATCGCCAGGCCGAGCAGCAGCGGCAGCGCCACATAGAAGATCAGCAGAACCAGATTGTTCTTGAGCGCGACATAGAACACCGGATCGGAGAACAGCGCGGCATAGTTCTCCAGGCCGACGAAGCGCGGCGCGCTGATGCCGTCCCAGGCGGTAAAACCAAGGACGATGGAGCTGAGGATCGGCACCAAAACGAAGGCGCCATAAATCAATAGCGACGGCAATATATAGAGAAGATTACGAGATTTGGAGGCGTCGAGCATGGGCGCGGTTGGCCTTCCTGATACGCGGTTCGCAAATGTCGAGGCAGGCGCTTTGCGCGGCCATGGGACCGGCGAGACGCCTGCAACAGCCTCCTCTTCTCCCAACAGCGGGAGAAGCGATGACGCCACTCCGCCTTATTTCTTCAGGCTTGCCATATAGCCCTGATAATCCTTGTCGACGGCGGCGACGAAGGCCTCCGGCGTCTCTTCCTTGGCGATCACCCGGGTCAGGCCATCGGTCAGGGTCTTCAGCATGGTGGGGCTGGCCCAATCGGGATAATGGCCGAGGGCATTGGCGGCGTTGACCGTGTTCCACACCTTGATCGTCTCGCCGAGCAGGGCCGGGATCTGCACCTTGTCGGGTTTCTCCAGCGCCGCCACCGGCAGGTAGCCGGCCCCTGCCCAGGCTGCCGCGGCATCGTCAGACAGGAGATAGTTGATGTAGTCGGCGGCCAGGTCCTGCGTCGCCTTGTCCTTGGCGAGCGCCGTGATGGTCCAGGCCAGCTCGACCCCGCCCACCACGAGCGGGTCCTTCACGCTGGCCGCGGGCGGCAGCGCCATGAAATGGATGTCGGGATTGGCCTGCATATCCCCGAGTCGCCAGGTGCCGCTGATTAGAAAAGCGCCCTGCCCGCCCACGAAGAGCTGCACGGCATCGTCATCCGCGATGCCCTGGAAACCCTCGTTGAAGGCCCCGCCATTGGCCCAATCCTGAACCTGCCTGGCGGCGGCGACATTGCCGGGGGTGTTCCAGCTGCCGCCCCGGCCATAAACGAGATCGTCGAGGCTCTTGCGGTCGGCGGCGCCGATCATGGCCTGTGAGAGGGAAGCAAACATATGCAGGGCCATGTCGCCCTTGGTCGTGCCGAGGGTGAACGGCGTGACGCCCTTTGCCTTCAGCGTCTCCACATCCTTGGCCAGTTCATCCAGCGTGGCCGGCGGCTTGTCGATGCCGGCTTCCTTCAGCACCTTGGCGTTGTAGTAGAGGCCGACCAATTCGCCGAGGGCAGAAATGCCATAGGTCGGCCCCGTGCCGAATTCGCCTTTGTCGGACCAACGGTCGCGGGCGAGCACGCCATCGGACTGCTTCTTGTCCCAGCCATATTTGCTGATATAGGCGTCGAGAGGCAGCAGCAGCTTCTCCTTGACCAGGGCTCCCATCTGTTGCGCGCCCTGATTGGCCTTGGTCACCGCCGGCCCTCCGCCGGAGGAGAGGGTCAGTTTGAGCGTCAGCCCCAGATCCTCGAAGGTACGCGCCGTGCGGGCGATCTTCACGCCGGGATGGGCCGCTTCGAACTTGGCGTTGATCTCCGAAATCACCTTGGCCTGGGACGGCAGGGCCTGATCGTCCCACACGGTGAGCGTTTGCGCTCCGGCGCCCTGAGTGCTTCCCCACCACAAGGTGGTAGCTGCCAGGCAAGGTAGAAGCCGGCGCAATAGAACATTGGTTCTCAAAGAAGACGTCCCAGTCCGCAACATCGGTGGTCCCCCTCTGCGTTGCGCTATGCTGGACGCTGGTCGCCTGTCCGAATTGGATGTGCGAACGGCCGCGCCCCATTCTTCGTTGGCGCTACCATCACGGGGAAGCAGGCCGTTGGCAAGTTGCAATTGCGTATTGGTAAGACGATAGTGGGTGAATGGCCGGTCAGGAGCCTTTTCCCATACCTCCCCTCCCAGCCGGTTCCGCACGGAGTTCCTCCTTGGCCGACACCGCCGTCATCCGCCCCGCCACCGAGGCCGACCGCCCCGCCCTTTATGAAATCTGCCTGCGCACGGCCGACAACGGCTCCGATGCCAGCCATCTCTATTCCGACCGTCGCCTGCCGGGCTTTATCTGGGCCGTACCCTACCAGGTCCTGGCGCCCGACTTCGCCTTCGTGCTCGATGCTGGCGGTGGAGCTGTCGGCTATATCGTGGGCGCGCCCGACACCGGCGCCTTCGCCGACCGGCTCGACAACGAATGGTGGCCACAAGTGCGCCTTGAGGTTGCCGACCTGACGCCCAGCAAGGCCAGTGACGAACGAGCCCTGTCGCTGATCCGACGCCCCGAGCGGAAGGATCCTGCCATGATCGCCGACTATCCGGCGCATCTCCATATCAACCTGCTGCCGCCGTTCCAAAGTAGCGGCTGGGGCCGCCGCCTAGTCGAAACCGAACTGGCGGCGCTGCGTGCCAGGGGCGTGCCCGGTCTTCATCTCGGCGTCAGTGCCGGCAACGCCAAGGTGCTCGGCTTCTACGAGAAGCTGGGTTTTCGCGAGATCGCGCGGCCTGCAAGCATCTATATGGGCATGCGGCTGTAGGAGCGCCCGCGGGCGGGAGGTCCATCCTGCCGGTCCCGATCGAAGGCTGCGCTGACGTAACGTCTTTCCGGCTTCCCATCAGGCCTCTTCCGCTTTACCAACTGGGAGTTCGCTGGGTGGCAGTTCAATTCGGGAAGACATCATGCCGGCACCGCATTCCGACGCTTTGGTTCTCTTCGGCGCCACGGGTGATCTCGCCTTCAAGCAGATCTTTCCTGCCCTCTACGCCATGGTCCGGCGCAATGTCCTGACCGTTCCGGTAGTCGGAGTCGCCTTCGATCCGTGGGACGTGGAGAAGCTGCGCGCTCGGGCCCGCGAGAGCTCGGTGAAGGCCTATGGCGAAGCCTTCGACGAGAACATATTCGCCAGATTTTCCAATCTTCTCGGCTATGTCAGCGGCGACTATCGCAGCCCCGAGACCTTCGCCAGGCTGAAGGCGGCCCTGGGCCAGGCAAGCCGCCCCCTGCACTATCTCGCAATCCCGCCGAGCCTGTTCGAGACGGTGGCGCAGGGCCTGCAGGAATCGGGCTGCGCCACCAATGCCAGGCTGATGGTGGAAAAGCCTTTCGGGCATGACGAGGCCTCCGCCAAGGAGCTCAACGCCGTCCTCCATCGCTTCTTCGACGAGAGCGCGATCTTCCGCATCGACCACTATGTCGGCAAGGAAGCCATCCAGAACCTGCTCTATTTCCGCTTCGCCAATGCCTTCCTCGAACCGGTCTGGAACCGCAATTTCGTCGAGAGCATCCAGATCACCATGGCCGAGAATTTCGGCGTGCAGGGCCGCGGCAAGTTCTATGATGAGGTCGGCACGATCAGGGACGTGATCCAGAACCATCTCGTCAACGTGCTGATCCTGCTCGCCATGGAGCCGCCGGCCGGCCGGCTCGAGGACGATCTGATCGAGGAGAAGGTCAAGATCTTCAAGGCGATCCGCACGCTGACGCCGCAGGACGTGGTGCGCGGCCAGTTCGTCGGCTATCACGACGAGCCCGGCGTAGCGCCTGCTTCCAGCGTCGAGACTTTCGCGGCGGTGAGGATGTTTGTCGACAGCTGGCGCTGGGCCGACGTACCCTTCTATATCCGCGCCGGCAAGAACCTGCCGGTGCGCTGCACCGAAGTCGTGGTCCGATTCCGCAAGCCGCCGCACGACGTCTTCGCCGAAAAGCTGCAGGGGCCTTCCAACGAGTTGCGGTTCCGCATCAATCCGCAGATCACCATCGGGCTCGGCTCACGCATCAAGGCCCCCGGCGAGAACCTGGTGGGCGAGCCGGTCGAACTCGTGGCCGTCGACGACGGTACCGGCGACCTCGCCCCCTATGAGCGCCTGATCGGCGATGCCATGGAAGGCGACAACGCCCTGTTCACCCGACAGGATGCCGCCGAAATCGCCTGGCGCATCTTCGATCCCGTCATCGGCAATATCGTGCCCGTCACTCCCTACCAACCCGGCACCTGGGGCCCGGCGACCATGGCGGGCTTCGAGCCGCCCTCCGGCTGGGTCGACCCGACGGTGTGACCTGCTCGCAATGCGGTGTGCCGGTCTTCAGACCGGCATCGTCCGCGCGACGGGCAATAGCGTTTCCAAGAATACCGATCTCGCTCCATCAAGTGATGGAGCTGAGAAGATCGGCACACCAATCCCGCGCTCAGTTGCACTTCACGTCATAGTCCGACACCGATGGGTAGTCGTTGTCGCCCGCCGTGGTGACAGACAGCGTGCCCGCCTCGCCGCGATAATTGTAGCTGCAATAGCCGAGGCCGGTGCCCGAGCAGCTCTCCGCCTCGACCACGCCGAGCTTGACGAGATCGGCGACGCGGCTGTCGGTGCGGTCCTGCTCGCTCGACGGCACCGGCTCCCAGCCATTGGCTTTCAGCGCAGCACGCGCCTTGTCGATCGGCATGTTGTTGATGTTGGGCACCTTGGCGCGGCCGCCGCAGACGCTGTCATTGGCCGCCACGGGGTTGAACTCGAACTTGTAGTCGTCGATCGAGCGGATATCGCCGAGCGGCGTGGCAAGATAGTCGCCATCGATGACACGTACCCCGCCCCCTTCGAGAGCCTGGACGCTACCCAGTGACTGCTTGGAGCCCTTTTCGGCATAGAGCAGGGCAACCAGCTTGCTGCCGTCGAAGACACCGACATTGCCGTCATTCACGAGACAGGTACCGCTGGTGCCCGGCTCGAACCCGCCGGCGAAGCTGACGGCGCGCAGGGAGGTTCCCAGCTTGGCCTCACCCGTCACGGCCCAGCCACGCCCGGCCACGACGCGGCCAGCCTCCGAGCTCGGCTTGACGGTCAGATGGCTGCACTCGTCCAGCCCTTCCACGGTCCCCGGCGCGCGCGGCAGCGTGGTGAGAAGGCGGAATGCCACGCCCTTGACCTCGCTGCTGGTAGAGGGCGGCTCGTCCCCCATCCCCATTGCCGCGGCCAGAGCCGGAGCCGGAGCCGCCGAGGCACCCAGCATCAATGCGCTTGTCAAAGATGTAGCAAGGAAAGTCCGGCCTCTCCCGGTGTTGGCTACAGCCCGCCGTCCATCCGTCATCGTCGTCTCCACTGTCGCCGATTCATGGGATCGGCGCAGGCGCCAAGATATCGGCGCACGGCGACAAGACAATCACCATGGTGCGAAGTTTCAAGCTCGGCTGGGGATAGGGGTTTCGCCGGGAACAGGACTGCATCGCGACCCTGCCGAGGAAGGCAGGCGTTTCCTCCCCCAGCTTCGTCTAGGGCATATACATATCTCGCGGTTTCAGAACAGGGCGCGAGAATCCCTTCCCCGACTTCGGGGAAGGTGCCGGTGCGCAGCACCGGCGGATGGGGAAGCGTGGCGCCACGGAGCCGAAAAAGGCGGGATCGCGCTACTCTACCCCACCCGACCCGGCTTCGCCGGCCCACCCTCCCCGAAGTCGGGGAGGGATATTTGAGCCTTACTCGTCTCGGTCGAGAAGTTTAGATGCCCTAGACGAAGCTGGGGGAGGCAAAACGGGCCCCTTTCTGCTGCGCCCTACCCGATCGTCATCAGGCTGGCATTACCACCCGCGGCCGTGGTGTTGATGGAGGTGGAAACCTCTTCCAACAGCCAGTTGAGGCAATAGGCGTCCGCCTTTGCCGCCAGTTCCTGCGAGGAGGCCGCCTGAACCAGGACGAGCGGGCCCGGCAAGGCGGCGATGGCCTTGCTCGCCTCCTGGATCTCATCCGGGTTTCCCTCGACCAGGGCACCGGCGAACGGGCCCGACTTCTTCCAGTCCCTGCTCCAGCTCACCCGCGCCGCCACGCTGGCCGGCAGGGTCTTGAGCACGGGTTGCAGCCCGGAAGCCATGTCGATCACCACGCTGTTGCCGGTCGCGAGTGCCGCCGTGAGCTGCCGATGCAGGCCGATCTCGGTCTGCGGCACCAGCAGGATCTGGCCGCGCGGATGCAGGGCGTAGAGGTTGCGCTCGCCGACCGGGCCGGTCAGCTCGATCTCCAGGCCGAGAGCGGAGTCGCCGCCGATTTCCCGCGCGTCCTGGGCCAGATTGTTCATGCCGCGCTGGCCCAGCCATTTGGCGAAATCCGTCAGCACCGGATCGGTATGGACGGAGCTGTGCCGCGGAGGGATCGGCGGCGTATCGACCAGGCGCCCGAGATAGAGCGGCCCGCCAGCCTTGGGGCCCGTGCCCGACAGGCCGCGCCCGCCGAAGGGCTGCACCCCGACGACCGCGCCGATGGTGTTGCGGTTGATATAGACATTGCCGACCTTCACCAGGCTGGTGACATGGGCGATGGTCTCGTCGAGGCGGGTGTGCAGGCCGAAGGTGAGGCCATAGCCGGTGGCATTGATCTGATCGATCAGGCGCTCCAGATCGTCGCGACGATAGCGCACCACATGCAGCACCGGACCGAATACCTCGCGCGTGAGATCGGCCAGTTCGTTGATCTCGATGATGGTGGGCGCCACGAAGGTGCCGCCCTGGGTCGCCTCGCCGAGGGCCACCTGCTCCACCTTGCGGCCGCGGCCGCGCATGGCCTCGACATGGCCCTCGATGGTGGCCTTGGCCTCGGCGGTGATGACGGGGCCGATATCGACCTTCAGGCTGTCGGTCGCACCGATGCGCAGCTCCTTCAGCGCGCCCTTGAGCATGGCGAGGGTGCGGTCAGCAACATCCTCCTGCAGGCAGAGCACGCGCAGGGCCGAGCAACGCTGCCCGGCGCTGTCGAAGGCGGAGGCGATCACGTCCGCGACCACCTGCTCGGCCAGGGCCGAGGAATCGACGATCATGGCATTCTGCCCGCCGGTCTCGGCGATCAGCGGGATCGGCTTGCCATTGGAGCTAAGGCGGGTGGCGAGCTGGGCCTGGATCAGGCGTGCCACCTCGGTCGAGCCGGTGAACATCACGCCCGAGGTCTGCGCTGCGCCGACCAGTGCGGCGCCGACCCGGCCATCCCCCGGCAGCAGCTGCAGGGCATCGGCGGGAACACCGGCTTCATGCAGGATGCGCACGGCCTGGGCCGCGATCAGCGGCGTTTCTTCCGCGGGCTTGGCGAGCACGGCATTGCCGGCCACCAAAGCGGCGGCAACCTGGCCGGAGAAGATCGCCAGCGGGAAGTTCCACGGGCTGATGCAAACGACCGGCCCCAGCGCCTTATGCGCGACGCCCAGCGTGCGGCGGGCCTGGTCGGCATAATAGCGCAGGAAATCGATGGCCTCGCGCACCTCGGCGATGGCGTTCGGCATGGACTTGCCCGCCTCGCGCATGATCAGGCCGAGCAGCACCGGCATCTCGCCTTGCATGATGTCGGCAGCGCGCTCCAGGCAGGTGGCTCGTTCGGCCTGAGACCAGCGGGACCAACCCTGCATCGCCTTTTGTGCATTCGTCATCGCTGTCGCGACATCGGCCTCGGTGGCCTCTGTCACCTGACCGACGACATCCCCGTGATCGCCGGGATTGAGCACGGGCCGGCTCGCACCGGCGCTGCGCGCACCGGCAAGCTGCGGTACGGATGTCCAGGCGCGGCCGGCGCTCTCCTTGAGGATTGCGCTGATCTCGGCGAGCATCGTCTCGTTGGAGAGGTCGAGCCCGGCGGAATTGGCACGCTCGTCATAGAGGTCGGCCGGCAGGGAGATCTGATCGTGCCGCGCGCCGACCACCGCCATCGAGCGCACCGCCTCGGCCGGATCGGCGATCAGTTCATCGACGGAGACGGTGGGATCGCCGATGCGGTTGACGAAGGAGGAATTCGCGCCGTTCTCGAGCAGGCGGCGCACGAGATAGGCGAGCAGCGTCTCATGCGTGCCGACCGGGGCGTAGATACGGGCCGGGCGGCGCAGCTTGTGCGCCCCGACCACCTCGTCATAGAGCGGCTCGCCCATGCCGTGCAGGCACTGGAACTCGTATTGGCCGGTTTTGAAGTCGGGGCCGGCCAGGTGATAGATGGTGGCGAGCGACTGGGCGTTGTGCGTGGCAAATTGCGGGAAGACGGCGTCGGTGGCCTCGAGCAGCTTGCGCGCGCAGGCGATGTAGGAGACGTCCGTGTGGACCTTCCGGGTGAAGACGGGAAAGTCGGCGAGGCCGTCGACCTGCGCCCGCTTGATCTCGGCATCCCAATAGGCCCCCTTGACCAGACGCACCATGATGCGGTGCCCGGTGCGGCGCGCCAAATCAATGATGAAATCGAGCACGAAGGGGCAACGCTTGCCATAGGCCTGCACCACGAAGCCGATGCCATCCCATCCCTTGAGATCCGGGTCTTCGCAAAGGCTTTCGAGCAGGTCGAGCGAGAGCTCCAGCCTGTCGGCCTCCTCGGCGTCGATGTTGAGGCCGATGTCGTACTGCTTGGCGATCGCAGCCAGCGCCTTCACCTTGGGCAGCAATTCCGCCATCACCCGTTCGGCCTGGGCGCGCACATAGCGCGGATGCAGCGCCGAAAGCTTGATGGAGATGCCGGGCCCCTCATAGATGCCGCGGCCCGCCGAAGCGCGGCCGATGGCGTGGATGGCGGTCTCGTAGTCCTTGTAATAACGCTCGGCATCGGCAGCGGTAGTCGCCGCCTCGCCCAGCATGTCATAGGAATAGCGAAAGCCCCTTTCCTCCAGCGGCCGGGCGCGCTTGAGGGCTTCGGCGATGGTCTCGCCGGTGACGAACTGCTCACCCATCATGCGCATCGCCATGTCGACGCCGCGCCGGATCACCGGTTCGCCGCAACGGGCGATCAGCCGGGTCAGCGCCGCCGACAGGCCGCGGTCGTTGACCGTGTTCGACAATTTGCCGGTGACGACCAGGCCCCAGGTCGCGGCATTGACGAAAAGGGAGCGCCCGCCGCCGACATGGGAACGCCAGTCGCCATCGGCGATCTTGTCGCGGATCAGGGCATCGCGGGTCGCCATGTCGGGGATGCGCAGCAGCGCCTCCGCCAGGCACATCAGCGCGACGCCTTCCTGGCTGGAGAGCGAATATTCATGCACCAGCGCCTCGACACCGCCGCCACGGCGCTTGGAACGCAACGCTTCGATCAGCTTGTGGCCCGTGGCGCTGATCGCTTCCCTGACACCCGCCGGCATGTCAGCCTGTTCCAGCAGCGCCGCCACGCACTCCTCCTCGGACCGGCGATAGGCCGCCGTGATCGCCTGGCGCAGCGGCGTCTGCGGCCGGATCGGCGGCGCGAAATCGGCGAAGGGCGTGGTGGCTGGCGGGGGATCTTGCAAGGAACCTTGGCTGAGTGCGGCAGATGTCGTCATAGCGGT
This sequence comes from Labrys sedimenti, assembly GCF_034424805.1. Classification (NCBI taxonomy): domain Bacteria; kingdom Pseudomonadati; phylum Pseudomonadota; class Alphaproteobacteria; order Hyphomicrobiales; family Xanthobacteraceae; genus Labrys; species Labrys sedimenti. The sequence goes on along the minus strand of NZ_JAXOUF010000009.1, from coordinate 177,293 downwards.
CTCGCTCTTGAAAACGTCACGTGCCATTGGCCCGGATTGGCGATGATAGCTCGCGTCGCAGCGATCACATAGCACGCCCGGAATTTGCATTTTTGCCAAGATTATGCCCATTCATAGGCATTATCTCTTATGTTTAGGCCTGAGGCAGGAATACTGAATGGCAAAGGTAGCAGAAACAGGAAATCTGGATAGTTTCGACCGGAAGATCATCGATGCATTGGTCGAGAACGGCCGCATGTCCATCACCGAACTGTCTGAAAAGATTGGGCTTTCCAAGACGCCCTGTCATCAGCGCCTGAAGCGTTTAATCGACGAGGGCTATATCCGTGGCTTCCGCGCTATTCTCGACTCCAGCAAGATGGGCCTCGACCATATCGCCTATACGGAGGTGAAGCTTTCGGACACGCGCGAGGCCGCGCTGAAGGCCTTCAACGCGGCCGTGTTCAAGATCCCGGAAGTCGAGGAATGCCACATGATCGCAAGCTCCTACGACTATCTCCTCAAAGTGCGGACCGCCAATATACGCCGCTACCGCCAGGTGCTGGGCGAGCGTATCTCCAGCCTGCCCCATGTCGCCAACACCTCCACCTTCGTGGTGATGGAATCGGTCAAGGACACCGACCTGGTGCCCTGAACCGTGCGCGACTACGCTTTTTCAGGGCATTACGCGAACGCGACGACGGCAGCGCAAGATGGCTGACGACCACGCGTGGGGAGCCGCCGCGTGAACCGTCCGTGACATCGTCCTTCCGCCGAGATTGCAGAGCCTTGAATTCCTCCTGAGTCTGGCAAAGATTTTCCGGTACGCGACCATCTTCGAACGAACTGCCTGTCCCCAACCCGGATGGAGGGAGCAGTGGCCGAACCGGAAGACCGAGGGACCGAAGCGCAAGGCGGCGCCGAGCCTGGCAGCGAGCACTTTCGACGGCTCCAGGCCGAAGTGGAAGCCCGTCCTCCCATTGCCAAATTGGCGAACGATCCGCTGCCCACGGCCACTCGAAGAGGCCTGGAGCGTATTGCGGAAGACGATCCCCTTCGCCTGGTTCTCGACAAGGAATATCAAGCCATACTCGGCCGGCGCAAACAGCCTTCGCAGCCCCCTTCCGGGTCGGATTGGCCCTCAGACCCCGGTCCGCCATGGCAAGGCCCCCCGCCGCTGGGCATGCCAGCGCCGCCCACACCTCCCCCGCGCGATCCAAACGCGCCCACGGTGCCCCCAGACGAGAAGCGCGAACTCGTCGGGCTGGCCCTGTCCGGCGGCGGCGTGCGGTCCGCAGCCTTCGCGCTCGGCGTCGTGCAGGCCGTCACCTCCAACCGCCTTCTGAAACGGATAGACTACCTGTCGACGGTATCGGGCGGCGGCTTCACCGGCAGCGCTCTGACCTCGACCCTGACGCGCAGCAATGGAGAGTGCCTCCTTGCCAGCGCGCCCTCTCCCGTGACACCGGCGCCCCAGGAGATCGCGGACACCAAGGTGGTCGGACGCATCCGCGACTATTCCAACTACCTCATTCCCAACGGCCTGCCCGACGTCTTCCGGTCCGCCACGGTCGTCCTGCGTGGTATCGCCGCCAATGGACTCATCGTGCTGACGGCACTGTTCCTCCTTGCCGCCATTACGGTGTTCTTCAATCCCAGTGCACTCGAACTCGACAGTCTGCACATCTTTGGCTGGCGGCTGCCGCTTGGGAAGCCTGCGCATCTTCTACCCAGTCTCGTCGCGGCTGGCGTGTTGTTCCTGGCTTATGCGATATGGGCGATCAACCGTTCGCAAATCAACCAAAGAGGCGCACCCGAGCGACGCGTCGCGCCCGTCTGGCTCCTGGGCGCAACACTCGCCGTCTTCGCGCTCGACATCCAGCGCCTAGCCCTGCAGATTCTGTTCGAACATCAAGGCTTCGGCGCCCTGGCGACCTGGATCCAGTCGATCCTTGTGCCGATCGCAGCCGCCGTCACCTTGTTCTACGACAAGCTGGTCCCGCTGCTCGACCGTGCCAAAGTCGCCGGCAGCCTAAGCGCCATCATCGGCCGTGTCGCAGGCAAGGCCGTGGTGTGGGTGGCCGCCCTGGTCCTGCCTTTGCTGCTGTGGCTGCTCTATCTTGACTTCTGCTATTGGGGCATGACCGGCCTGTCATTGCATGAGCCGACGCTGAACCGGCCGGCATGGCTGTCCTGGCTCGCCGGCTGGCTGGCAGTGGCGGGCCGCTACGACGCCGCCATCGTTTACGGCGCGCTGGGCCTGTTCGGCCTCATCGGCGTCTCGCGCCTGCGCGGAAACGCCAATTCGCTCCACCAACTTTATCGCGACCGTATCGGCAAGGCCTTCCTGTTCGATCCGCGGAGCCCCGATTTTCCGCCGGACGACACCCGGAAGGTGAGCAGCCTCGACCCGGTCTACGCGCCCTATCACCTGATCAACGCCACGGTGAACCTTCAGGGTTCGCACTATCTCAACAAGAGAGGCCGTGATGCGGATTTCTTCATCTTCTCGCCCCTGTACACTGGTAGTGCGGCCACCGGATATGCCAGCATGCAGCAACTGGAGCGGAGCGAGATATCACTGGACCTCGCGCGAGCGATCGCCATTTCCGGGGCGGCAGTTTCCTCCAACATGGGCGCCAACTCCATCCGCCCGCTGACCTTCACGCTTGCACTTCTCAATGCCCGCCTCGGTTATTGGCTGACCAATCCCTATAAGCTCACCGCATCGCCCCCCCCTCTTCATGGCTGGCAGCGCCTCAAGGGCTGGTTCAATCGGCAGGGGTGGCTCTATCTCGGAGCGGAGGTCTTCGGCTTGCTGTCGGAGAAGATGGACTCGATCTATCTGACCGACGGCGGCCACATCGACAATCTGGGTATCTATGAACTGCTGCGTCGGCGCTGCCGGGTGATCATCCTGGCCGACGCCGAAGCCGATGCCGGCATGACGTTCGGTTCTTTCGTGAGGCTGCAGCGCTATGCCCGCATCGATCTGGGCATTCGGATTTCACTGCCCTGGCAGGCTATCGCCACCACCACGCGCAGCCATATGGGCGCCAATGCCGGCACCGGCGATTGCAGAAGCGGGCCTCATGCCGCGCTCGGGACCATCGACTACGGCGACGGCTACAAGGGTTGCCTGCTCTATCTCAAATCCTCGCTCAGCGGCGACGAGAATGACTACATCCGCGACTACGGCCGGCGCTACGGGGCTTTCCCCCATGAGACCACGGGCGATCAGTTCTTCTCGGAAGAACAGTTCGAGGCCTATCGCGCCTTGGGCTTTCATATCGCCAACGGCGTATTCCAGGGCAGCGACGCCGTCTGCCTGGACGACTCCATATCGCCCTTGCCCAATACCCCGATGGAAAGCCTGCGGACCAGCCAAAGGGACCTTGCCCGCCTGTTCAGATATGTGATGGGGCTATAGCCGCGGCGATACGAGTTCGTGCGGCTCGCCGACGCTTCAGGACAGGCGCCCTATCTTGACGTCGCCCGGCTCCGCCCCGGTTGCCGCAACCATCGCCGCCCCCTCAGCACCGGAACAGGATCGGGGTCGGATCATGGAAGCGCCTGGTCCGGGCTTTCCACCGCCAGCACCGTTCGGGTGATGAGACCCGCAATATGCTCGGAGAGGTCCGGATCGGAAACGGCACGGGCGAGCGTCACGCCGCCACTGAGCATGGCGAGCAGCAGGATGGACCTGTCCTCCTTTGAAAGGCCTGATCGCGTCTGTCCTGCATCCTCGGGCAGACCGCCGGCAACCTCCGCGACGATGCGCTTCAACTCGGCCGTATAGGCACGCCGTGTTTCGTCATCCGCGCGCATGACATCGGGCGACAGACTTGGCAGGGCACAGGCCTCACCCAGACCGCAGGTGCGCTTGTAACCGAGATAATAGCCGACGAAGCTCTTCAGCCATCCGCGTGGCTGCTCCGCTCTCAAAGCGGCTATCCCCTGTCGCAGCTCTTCCAGTCCCGTCAGCACGGCCGTGCGAAAGGCTTCGCTCTTCGATTTGAAATGGCCGTAGAAGGCGCCATTGGTCACGCCGGCCGCCTTGGTCAGCGCATCGATGCCGGCACCGCCATAGCCTTCCTTGCGAAAGATTTGCCCTGCCGCCGCGATCACCCGCTCCCGGGTTTCCCGTTTATGCTCGGCGTTATAGCGCATGGCGTCACCCATTGAGAGTGATCACTCTTTATTTCTTGCAAAGAGAGTGATCGGTCCGTATCCATAGAGAGCAATCGATATATAAGGTACCAACCATCAGTCGAACAAGGAGCTTTCGATGCCGATCACACTCACCCTGCCGGAAGGCCTGCTGTCCCCGCAGGCTCAGGCCGAGGCCTTTGCCGCCTTGACGAACGCGCTTCTCGAAGTCTCCGGCCTCACCGGCAACAACTTCATGACAGCCAATATCGTCGGCACCATCAACGTGCTTGCGCGGGACCACGTGTTCGCCGCGGGAAAACCGGCGCCCGCCGCCTTCATCGAACTCAAGCTGCCCGAGATCGCCCTGGCTTCACCCGAGGCGAAAACAGCCTTCATCGAAAAAGCGACGGATATCCTGGAACATGCAGCCGAAGGCCGGCTGAAACGCGAGCACATCTGGACCAACATCGTCTACGCGCCCGAATGGGCGTGGGGCATCGCCGGCCGCGGTCTCGGCAACAACGACCTCGTCGATGCCATTCAGGCTGCTTCACCAAGCCATTGATTTCGAAGGTCCGGCACCTCGGTGGGGATGAACCATGCAGCTTGCCAATTACCTGTTCTTCACCCGGCATTGCGAGGAAGCGCTCGCCTTCTACGCCCAATGCGGATTGGGGCGGGCCTCGATCCTGCTGCGCCATGGCGACCTCGGCATCCCTCTTGCCGACGAGGCAATGCGGGGAAAAGTGATGCATGCCCGTTTCGAGGGGCCAGGCATCCTGTTCTTTGCCTCGGACAATCAGGACGCGGAGGCGATGCGCGGCTCCGCCCACATGCTGATCATGCGTGACCGCGGCACGACCGCCAGCCTCTTCGCCAGCCTGGCCGATGGCGGCACGGTCACGACGCCGCTCGCGGTACAGCCCTGGGGAAGCTTTTTTGGCAAGCTGACCGATCGCTTCGGCGTGCAGTGGATGCTCGATTGTGCGGACGGTGGGCATGACAGTCCTGCAACCGGACGCGCGATCGACGGCTGATCATCGCCGACCGGGAGCCTCGGCCCAAGGCTTCACGCAACATCCTGCCCGTCCTGCCGCTCCTTGCGAAATTCGCTCGGCGTCGTCGTGAATCGCTGGCGGAAGCGCCGGCTGAAATGGGCCGAATCCGAGAAGCCGCACTCGATGGCGATCTTGGCGAAGGACTTGTTGGACGTCTCGACCATATGCCGGGCGAGCGACAGCCGCATCTCCATGAAGGCCGCACGTGGCGAGGTGGCGAGCGCGCTCTCGAAATGGCGTTCGAGGCGGCGCTTGGTAATTCCCAGATGCCGGGCGATCTGGCCGACGGAGAGCGGCGCATCCAGGCTTTGCTGCACCAGCAGCAGCGCCTTCCTGACGAAGGGGTCGGAGGTGTTGAAATCGAGCGTCGGGCTCGGCTGCGGTGCCTCGCCGACCTCCGCCCCGTTGATCATCATGATGTGCAGGCTCTTGGTCGCGGCGGCCTTGCCCAGATGCCGCTCGACCAGAAAGGCCGCCAGATGGGCCGCACTGGCACCGCCCGGACAGGTAAGTCGATCACGATCGACGATGAAGATCTGGTCGGACACCGGCTGAAGACCGTCGAACTGCTCCAGGAAATCGGTGTGGTGGAACCAGCTCACGCAGCAGCGATAGCCGTCCATCAGCCCGGCATGGTGCAGGATGAAAGCGCCCGTGCACACGCCGACGAGCGGCACCTTCGCCGCGGCGGCCCGCTGGAGATAGCGCGAATAAGCGGGGCTGAGTTTGGGGATCTCGTCGATCAACCCGCCCACCACCACGATATAGTCGAACTTGCCGGGTTCCCCGAGCCTCTCGGTGGGGGCAATCACCACGCCGCTGCTGGAGGCGATCGGGCTCATGGTGTCGGACAGCACGCTCCATTCGAAGCGGATCGGCCGGCTGCGATCGCCTTCATCGGCCGCCAGCCGCAGCACGTCGACGAAATTGGCGAAGGCATTCAGGGTGAAGTGCCGCGCCAGGATGAAGCCGACGGACAGCCGCGGCGCCCGCTTCTCGGGCCGGACCGGCTTCCTTGTCCCCGCTTCGCTCACGCCTGGGCCTCCCATGTCGGGACGTCGCACATATAACATCCGATCGACGCATCCATTCTATTCATGCCGACGAGGGCCGGCAAGATACCGGGATCGGGCTGCCTCCAGCCGATGGCGCAATTCTGGTGCGCCAGTCATACAAGCCATGGCGAGGAAAGCGTTCATGCTCTAAGAAGCGATCGGGGATATCCGATTGGGATGGAGGGGACAGTCCATCGACAGCAGGTATTTCCATGAATATGGTAGAAACATACCGACACTTCTTGCGCCGTAGACTGCGCCCCGCGCGCCTTTCTTCGATTGTATTCCTTTGCCTGGCCGCCACGCCGGCCCTGGCACAGTATCAGCCTCGGGAAACCTTTGCCCCGCGTCCGATGACGCAGGCCGTCAACGCCTATCGCTCGGCCGATGGCCTGCCCGGTCCTCAATATTGGCAGAACAAGGCCGATTATCAGATTCATGCGACCCTTCAGCCCGACCAGCCGGCCGTCAGCGGTGATGAAGTCATCACCTATACCAACAACAGCCCCGACCGGCTGACCGAGCTCTGGCTGCAGCTCGACCAGAACATCTACAAGGCCGACAGCCGCAGCGGCTACGCCAACGGCAAGGCGCGCGACGGCACGACGGAGGGTTTCGTCCTCGACAGCGTCGCGATCGGCGGCGGCAAGGCAGCTCCGGTTCCCTATACCGTCAGCGACACGCGCATGCGCATCGCCCTGCCGACGCCCCTGGCGCCCAAGGGTGGGCAGGTCAAGCTCCATATCCGCTATCACTTCACCATTCCCGGCGAGTGGGGCGGGCGCATGGGCTGGGGCAGGGCCAAGGCCGGGCCCGTCTACGAGATTGCCCAATGGTATCCGCGCATGGCCGTTTACGACGACATCCGCGGCTGGGATACGCTGCCCTATCTCGCCCAGGAGTTTTATCTCGACTATGGCAATTTCGACTATTGGGTGACGGCGCCGAGCGCCATGCTGGTCGCGGGCTCGGGCGAACTGGTGAACCCGCAAGAAGTGCTGACCTCCGAGCAGCAAGGCAGGCTTAAGAAGGCCCGCGCCAGCGACAAGACCGTGATGATCCGCAGCGTCCAGGAGATCGACGATCCCAAGTCGCGTCCCAAGAAGGACGGCACGCTGACCTGGCACTATCAGATGAAGAACAGCCGCGATGCTGTTTTCGCCGCCTCGGCGGCCTTTGCCTGGGACGCCGCGCGCATCAACCTGCCGGCCGGCAAATCGGCTCTGGCCATGTCCTTCTACCCGGCCGAGAGCCAGGTTGCGGAGCGTTGGGGCCGCTCGACCGAATATCTCAAGGACGCGGTCGAACGCTTCTCGGCCCGCTGGTATCCCTATCCCTGGCCGGTCGCGGTCAATATCGCCGGCCCCGACGATCTCGCCGGCATGGAATATCCCGGCCTGCTCTTCGACGGCATCGGCGACAAGACCAAGGACCTGTTCTGGGTCACCGCCCATGAAATCGGCCATACTTGGTTCCCGATGGTCGTCGGCTTCGACGAACGGCGCGATGCCTGGATGGACGAAGGCTTCAACACCTTCATCGACGTCTATGAATCGGACGATTTCAACCACGGCGAATATGCGCCGAAACGCGATGTCGAATATGCGCCGGGCGGCGGCAATCCCGTCGACGAGATCATCGAGGTATTGAAGGACCGCGAGGCGCCGCCGATCCTCTCGCGCGCCGACACGGTGATCGAGAAATACCGCCACCCCGTGACCTATTTCAAATCGGCGCTCGGCCTCGTCCTGCTGCGTGAGCAGATCCTCGGGCCGGAGCGCTTCGACGCCGCCTTCCGTCAGTTCACCGCCGCCTGGGCCTTCAAGCATCCCAAGCCGGACGATTTCTTCCGGGCGATGGAAAGCAGCGCCGGCGAGGACCTCTCCTGGTGGTGGCGCGGCTGGTACGACAACAACTGGACGCTCGACCTCGCCATCGACAAGATCGCACCGGCGACCGACGAGAAGGACAAGGACAGCAAGGCCAAGGAGCCGAAGGGCACCGCGATCACCATCGGTAGCCATGACAAGCTGGTCATGCCGGTCACCCTGCGGGTCGACTTCGCCGACGGCGGCCATCGCGACTATCGCCTGCCCGCCGAAAGCTGGATCCGGCAGGCCGCGACCACCGTCATCGTCGAGCCCGGCAAGAAAGTGGTGCAGGCCACGCTCGATCCGGACCACAAGCTCCCCGACCGGAACCGCGACAACGACAAGCTGCGCGCCGACACCGAATAGCGCGCCGTTCTGCCGTGCCCGTGAAAGGGCACGGCAATTTCCGGATTTTTCTGAGATCGCAGGCAGAGTCGCCCTCACGATTCCGGTTTCACTCCGCTAGCTGGAAGGCCTCGAACCGTCCCAGCGCTTCCTCGATCGCCGGTTTGTGGGCGGCGCCGTCGCCCTCGCCCACCCAGTTCCATTGCTGGATCAGCATCTTGCCGGCAGCGCGATCCGTCTTCAGATCGATGGCCGCCACGATGTCCTCGCCCACCAGCACCGGCAGGGCGAAATAGCCGAAAACCCGTTTTTCCTTCGGCACATAGGCCTCGAAGCGGTGATCATAGTCGAAGAAGAGCTTCAGGCGCTTGCGCTGGATCACCAGGGGGTCGAAGGGTGAGAGGATATGCACGAGTTCGGCGGGCGGCGCCTTTGCGGCACTGGCCAGCGTTTCGGGCGTTGCCCAATGCTCGGTCTTGCCCGCGCCTTCCACCTCGACGGCAACGAGCAGCTTGCGCCGCACCCGGCTTTCGAGGCGCTCGCGCACCGCGCCCTTGCGGCCGGCATCGAGATGGCAGATCGAATCGAGGCTGACGAGGCCCTGCGCGCGCAGCGCCCGGTCGATGACATAGTCGAGCCGCTGGCGCTCGGTGGCCGGCTTGGGCCTGAGGTCGCGCTGCTCGGCCCAGCCGAAATGGCGCTCCATCAGCTCATAGCTCTTGAGCATGCCGTCGCGGGCGCTGATGGTCAGCGCGCCGGTATAGAAGGCAAGCTGGAGGGCTTTCTTGGAAGGCTTGCGGCTGGCCCAAGGATGGGTTTTCTCCACCAGCACGTCATCGTCGATGTCGCGGATGGAGAGGGCCCCGCCTTTGCGGATCAAGGTCATCACCTTGCGCAGGTCCGCCTTCGACACGCTCTCGAACCAGCCATTGGGCTTGTCGAGATAGGCCTTCATGTCGGGCAGGAAGTAGCGCAGATCCGCCGTGGGAATATAGGACAGCGCATGCGTCCAATATTCGAACACCGATTTGTCGGCGCTCTGCGCCTGCACGAGATGGTCGCGCCGATAGTCGGGAATGCGCGTCCACAGGATGTGATGATGGCTGCGCTCGATCACGTTGATGGTGTCGATCTGCACATAGCCCAGATGCGCCGTCGCAGCGGGGGTGGCCTGCGGTCCGTCGCCGAAGGGGGAGAGACTGTCGAGGCGCTGGGCCCGGAGCCAGATGCGCCGGGCCTGCGTCTTGTCGATGAAAGGCGGTTTACGGGGCATGGAAGCTTCATTTCAAAGCGGAGCGGCTGGGACCGCGGACGTCCCGTCCGCTCTTGGAAACGTCGCGCTCTCGGGAAGGGAAGAGCGGACGTGGCCGCCACATTGAACGAAATTCAATGTGGCTGTCGACCGCGGTCCCAGCCTTCATGCCCAACAAGATAGGTTTTCCCGGCCGAGTCGCCAGCCCTGCGCCACCATTTTGTTCACGAAACGTTTACGGTCCGACAGTCCGTCAGGGCACGTAGAGGATCTTGACCTCGCCAGGCCCGGCCTGCCTTGCGATGATGGCGGGGACCTCCTCCAGCCTGACCTCGCGCGAGATCAGCTCATCGAGCTTGAGGGCACCGCTGGCCACCAGTTCGGCCGCCCGCCGATGCGTGAAGGGGTTGATGAAGGAACCGAACACCTTCAGCTCGCGGAACAGGATGTCGAAGGGCTCGACCGCCACCTTCTCGCCTTGCGCCATCACGCCGAGGATCACCACCGTGCCGCCGGGACGGGCGAGCTGGAAGGACTGCTCCACCGTCTCGGCCACGCCGGCGCATTCGATCACCACGTCGGCGCCGCCGGGCAGCAGGCCGTCGGGACCGGTGACGTTGGCGATGAAGTCACCCTGCGTCGGATCGATGCTGGCGGTGGCGCCCACGCGCTCCGCCAGCTCGCGCTTGACGGCCTGGCGGGTGGAGAGAACCACGCGCGCCGCTCCGGCGAGCCTGGCCAGTTGCACCGTGATCAGCCCGATCACGCCACCGCCTAGCACGATCACCGAGGATCCGGCCTGAATATTGGCGATGTCGATGCCGTGCAGGCAACAGGCGATCGGCTCGCAGAAGGCGCCATGGCTGGCCTTCAGCGACAGGGGCAATTCATAGGCCTGCTGCTGCGGCACGATCACATAGTCGGCCAGCCCCCCGTCGCGATGGATGCCGATGGCCGTGAGATTGTGGCACAGATTGATCCGCCCGTTCTGACAGTGCACGCAGCGCCCGCACACGATGTTGGGATCCCCCGTCACCCGCATGCCGGCACGAAAACCCTGCACGTCAGGGCCGACCTCCTCGACGATGCCGCAGAATTCGTGGCCCAGGGTCACCGGCGGTTTGGAGGGAAACTCGCCCTTGAGCAGATGTCGGTCCGTGCCGCAAATGCCGGAGGCCTCGACCCGCACCAGGAGATCCCCCGGCCCGGGCTTGGGCCTCTCCACATCCTTGAGAAAAAGCTCTCCCACCGCGTCGAGCCGCACCGCCTTCATCGTTGCCTCCGCTTGTCGTCTTGATTGTTCATACAATTCTAGGCCGGATTCGTATCTGCGGGATAGTGGCCTTATCGTTGACATTTGCCTCGAGCACGGACCTTCAGGGGCAGAGTGAAGAGCGGACAAGATGTCCACGCTCCGTATAAGATATCGCCATGCCCGACATATCCCCTGATTCTCAGCCCTCCAACGCCCCCGAATGGTCCGTCTCCGAGCTCTCCGGCGCCCTCAAGCGTACGGTAGAGGATGCCTTCGGCTATGTGCGCGTGCGGGGCGAGATTTCGGGCTATCGCGGCCCGGTGGCTTCCGGGCACGCCTATTTCGCCCTCAAGGACGAAGGCGCCAAGATCGATGCGGTGATCTGGAAGGGCAATCTCGCCCGCCTGCGCCAGCGCCCCGAGGAAGGCATGGAGGTGATCGCCCATGGCCGGCTGACCACCTTCCCCGGCAAGTCCTCCTACCAGATCATCATCGACCGGCTCGAACCGGCGGGTCTCGGCGCACTGATGGCGCTCTTGGAGGAGCGCCGCCGTAAGCTTGCGGCCGAAGGCCTGTTCGACGAAGGGCGCAAGCGCTCCCTGCCCTTCCTGCCGCGGGTGATCGGCGTGGTCACCTCGCCCACGGGCGCCGTGATCCGCGACATCCTGCATCGCATCACCGACCGCTTTCCGCGCCGGGTCATCGTCTGGCCGGTACGGGTGCAGGGCGAGACCTCGGCTGCCGAGATCGCCAATGCCATCGCCGGCTTCGACGCCCTGCCGGCAGGCGGCCCCATCCCGCGCCCGGACGTGCTGATCATCGCGCGCGGCGGCGGCAGCCTGGAGGATCTGTGGTCGTTCAACGAGGAAATCGTGGTGCGAGCCGCTGCGGCATGCTCGATCCCGCTGATCTCGGCCGTGGGACACGAGACCGACTGGACCTTGATCGACCACGTCGCCGACCGCCGGGCCCCGACGCCGACCGGCGCCGCCGAGATGGCGGTGCCGGTCAGGGCCGACCTCTTCGCCAACCTGCACGATCTCGGTGCCCGCCTCACCGGCCATGCGCTGCGCATGATCGAGCGCCGGCGCCAGGACCTGCGCAATCTCGGCCGGGCCCTGCCCGGTGGCGAGGCCCTGCTCGCGACGCCGCGCCAAAAACTCGACCTTGCCGCCGGCCGCCTGGTGCATGCGCTCACGCTCAACACCCGCCGCCACCACCAGCGCTACGACGCCCTGACCCGCCGGCTGCTGACACAGAGCCCGGCCAACCGGCTCGACCGCAGCCGCGATCGCTTCCATGCCGTCGCCGAACGCCTGGAGGCTTCGGCGCGCATCGCTCTCTCCCGCAAGCGCGAGGCCTTTACCGGCCGTGCGGCACAGCTCACGCCACTGCTGCTGTCCCGCCGCAGCGAAGCCGGGCGCGAGCGCCTGCAGACCCTCGCCGGCCGCCTGCTGCAGGCCGCAGCCGCGCGCACATCGGCCCAGCGCGAAAGGCTCGGCCGCTTCGCCGTGCTGCTGGAGGCCTATTCCTACCAGGGCGTACTGCAGCGCGGTTTTGCGCTGGTACGCGACGAGGAAGGCCGACCCATACGCAATGTTGCCTCCGCGCAGGCTGCCTCGAGCCTTGACCTGCAATTTGCTGACGGCCATGTCATCGTGGGCAATGGCAATTCGCCGCCGTCACCGGCACCGACGAAAGCCAAGGCGAAGAGTGAAAAGCCCGGCCCCCAACCGAGCCTGTTCGACGATTAGAATTGGCTCTGTTATAGTTTTACCAAATTCTTCCAACGCACAGGCCAGCGCCTCCATGAACCGTCACGAAAGCCGCATGACTCTACCCGGCGAAGCACAAGTCCAGTACCTCGATTCCGATTTCCGCATTCTCAAGCCGGGCAATTATGTGCGTTGCGCCGTGACCGGCACGCATATCCCGATCGACGAATTGCGCTACTGGAACGTCGACCGCCAGGAAGCCTATGCCAGCCGCGAGGCCGTGCTGGAGCGGCTGAAGGAGCTTGGAGAGATCTGAAGGGACGCGCGGGAAGCACCGCGGCTAGGACCGCGGACGTCCCGTCCGCTCTTGGAAACGCTGCGCTTGCTGGAAAGGAAGATGCGGACGGGACGTCCGCGGTCCCAGTTGCAGCGCTTACCCCGCCAGGCGGAAGCGCTTCACCAGGAAGTCGTGCATCGCTTCCGCATCGTCGAAGGAAAGCTGGATCGGCACGGTCTGGCTGATCGAGGCAAGGCCGACACGCGCAGGGCCTCCCGTGAGGCGCGTCATATCCTTGGTCGTCGTCACCGGAATGAGCTTGGCCGCCTGCGCCCGCGCGGCGACCCTGGCGGCTTCTTCCTCGCTGAAGGCATGGTGATCGGCGAAGACCTCCGTCGCGGCGATGATGGCCCCCATATCGGCCAGGGTCTTGAAGAATTTCTCGGGACGGCCGATGCCGGCAAAGGCCAGCACCCGCTTGCCGCGCAGAGATGGGGCTTGCGGATCAAGACCGATGCGGGCCCGGAAGACGGCGACACTCGAACCGCGGGCGAAATCATAGACAGCGGTGCCGGCGTCGCCCGGCCCGATCACCACCACCGCCGAGGCAAAGCCGATCTGGTCATGGATATCGGCCCGCAACGGGCCGGCGGGAAAGGCCAGGCCGTTGCCGATGCCCGTCTCGCCGTCGACGGCGATGATCGAGCAATCCTTGGTGAGAGAGGGGTTCTGGAAGCCGTCATCCATGATGATGATGCTGGCACCCTGCTCGATGGCCAGCGCCGCGCCGGCCGGCCGGTCGACGGACTTCACCGTCAGCGCCTTGCGCGCCAGCAGCAGCGCCTCGTCGCCCACCTTGTCGGCAGCGTCGTCGGGCTTGACCACCAGCGGTCCCTTCTCGCTGCCGCCATAGCCACGGGTGAGGAAGGCCGGGCGCTGGCCCGCGGCGATCAGGATATCAGCAACCGCCAGCGCCAGCGGCGTCTTGCCGGCACCGCCAAGCGTGAAATTCCCGATGCAGACCACGGGAACGCCGGCCCGGCTGCCCGGCTGGCGCATGCGCGCCGCGACCTTGCCGCCATAGAAACGAGACAGCGGCATGAGCAGGCGGGCCGGCCAGCCACGCGGCCGATGCCAGAAGGCCGGCGCCTTCAGGCTCATGCGCACGCTCATGGCCGCCTTGCTCCGAGGGGCAGCAAGGCGGCAAGCGTGCGCTCCAGTGCCCCGGTCAATGCCGCGATCGCCCTGGCGCCGCCGGCTGCGACACGCTCGACCTCTGCCGGCTCGGACAGCAGCCGCGCGACGGCACCGGATAACTCGGCTGGGCTGTGCACGACCACGGCGCCCCCCATGCCATCGAGCGCGCCATAAGCCTCGACGAAATTCTGGATATGGGGTCCATGCAGCACCGCTCCGCCAAGCTTGACCGGCTCGATCGGATTCTGCCCGCCCTTGCCCAGCAGCGACTTGCCCATGAACACGATACGGGCAAGGCGATAGAACACGCCCATTTCGCCGACCGTGTCGGCGACATAGACATCGTGCTGCGCTTCCAGGGCAGTGCCCCGCGAGCGGAGGGCAACGTTCAATCCCTTTTCCCGCAAGGCCGCGGCGATTGCCTCGCCACGCTCGGGATGGCGCGGCACGATCAGCGTCAACAGGCCCGCAAAGCGGTCCTTCTGCGCGGCATGCACTTCGCCCGCCAGCGCTTCCTCGCCCTCGTGCGTGACCGCTGCAAGCCAGAGTGGGCGACCGGCCATCGCTTGCCGCAAACCTTCGAGCACACCGGCGTCGGCCGGCGGCAGCGGCGCGTCGAATTTGAGATTGCCGGTGACGACAACGCGCGGCGCCCCGAGCGAGGCAAAGCGCCGGCCGTCATCCTCGCTCTGGGCAGCGATGAGATCGAAGCTGCCCAGCAAGGCGGCGCTTGTACGCGGCAGGCGGCACCAGCGCGCAAAGGAACGCGGCGACATCCGCCCGTTGACCAGCGCCAAGGGGATGCCGGCCGCGTTGATCTCGGCGATCATCCCCGGCCAGAGCTCCGATTCCAGGAAACAGACGAGATCCGGCCGCCAGTGATCGAGGAAACGCCTGACATAGGCTGATATGTCGAGCGGTACGAACTGATGGATCGCCCCGGCCGGCAGGCGCTCGGCCATCAGGGCCGCCGAGGTGACGGTACCCGTCGTCATCAGGATGCGATAGCCTTCGCCCGCCAGGCGCGTCGCCAGCGGAAGCAGAGTGATGGCTTCCCCGACGCTGGCGCCGTGCAGCCAGGCCAGCCGCCCCTCGGGCCGAGGCCGGCCGGCAATGCCGAGGCGTTCGGACCGGCGTGAAGCATCCTCCTTGCCACGGCGCTGGCGCTTGTCCAGCAGCAGGCCGGCGAACGGGCGAAAGCAGCTCGTCGCCAGCCGGTAGGCCTTGAGGCTGAGGGGAAGCACTGTGCTCACGTGCCTGCCTTCACGAAGGTGCGCCCGACCATGGCATAGGCCGTGCGATGCGCCGCATCGAGGGCGTTCTCGACCTCAAGGCGCTTCTCCTCCATCAGCGCCTTGTCGGCATCTTCGGGCACATGCACGAGATCGCCGACCACGAAGGCGCCGCGCGAAAAGGGCATGTTGATCACGGCCTTGTCCCAGGTGGAGAGCTGGATCATGTTCGAGGTCGCCACGGCGACCGGCACGATCGGTCGCCCCGACAATCGCGCTAGCGTGACGATGCCGAGCCCGGCCACGCCGCCGGTGCGCGGCACGTCCGCCGTCACGCCGACCGACTGGCCGTCCTTCAGGGTCGCCACCAGCTCGCGCAGGGCCGCGGGACCGCCCTTGTGGTGCTGGCGCTGGGGCCTGCCACCCGAGCCGCGCACCAGGCCGAGCCCCAGACGCGTCACCGCAACCGCATTGATCTCGCCATCGCCATGGCGCGAGATCAGGATGCGGAACTCATGCCCCTCACGGCGCATGAAGGGCACCAGGAAATGCTGCCCGTGCCACATCGCCACGATATAGGGATATTGATCGCGAATAGGCCCGTAGAGATCGGCCGGACTGTCGGCAAAGCGGCTGGTGCCGTGCACGAGCTTCAGCCATGCGGCGAGGCCCTCGCCGATGGCCTTCTGCACGAAGCGGGATCGGCCGATATTCTTGATCATGCAGGATTACGAGCGTTTCGTCGTGTCGGTCGTCGGATCAAGCAGACGATGCAGATGCACGATGAAATAGCGCATCTGGGCATTGTCGACGCTCGCCTGGGCCTTGGCCTTCCAGGCTGCCTGGGCGCTGGCATAATTGGGGTAGATGCCGACGATGTCGAGGCCCTGAAGATCCTTGAACTCCATACCTTCGATCGAGCTCAACTCGCCGCCGAAGACCAGATGCAGCAATTGTTTCTGAGGTTCGCTCATCCCATGCTCCTATGGCGTCTTCAAGAAAAACTGACAGATTTCCAGATCAAGAAAACGCGTTAAAACAAAGAGTTAGAGCAAAATTACGATTCAGGGAAAAGTCATTTTGCTCTAAAATTCAATTCATACCCTCGAACAGGGCAACCAAAGCGCCCTGGCGCTCGCGCCCGGCCATGACGAGCGGCCGGTGCACGGGGTCGGGGCGGTTATAGACGATGTCCCTACTGGCCACTGTGGTGAGAAGCCCACCGGCCTCGCTGAGAATGATGTCGGCCGCCGCGATGTCCCAATCATGCGACGATCCCGAAGCGAAAGCACCGTCGACGCTCCCCTCCGCCACCATGGCGATGCGCAGCGCCAGCGATGACATCGACGAGGCCCGCTCGACCCGAGGCAGGGTGCGCTGGGCCAGATCGAACATCGGCTTGGGCCCGGCAAGCGTGCGGATCGAAGCAAGGGCGCCCTGGCTGGCCCTCAGCGCGACGCCATTCTTGAAGGCACCCAGGCCACGGCCACCCGTATAGAGATCGCCATTGCTCGGACGGTAGAGCACGCCCGCCAGTGGGCGCCCAGCCTCCACCAGAGCGGCCGAGATCACCCATTCGCCATTGCCGGCGATGAAGCCCCGCGTGCCGTCGATGGGATCGATCACCCAGACCTGCTGCTTGTCCAGGCGCTCGGCCGTGTCGGCGGCCTCCTCGGACAGCCAGCCGATCGCGCCGGAGATATGGCGCAGCCGCTTGGCCAGATGGACATCGATGGCAAGATCGGCTTCGGTAACGGGCGACTTGTCGGCCTTGTCGAAGACACGGGCCCCTTCGCGCGCGAAGCCGAGCCCGATGTCGCCCGCTTCCCTCACAGCCTCGATCAGCAGAGGCAACGCCTCGCCCGCACTCAACCCCCGGGCCATACGCCCTGCCCCATCCTTCTCGATCATGGCTCGGATTTAGGCGAGCAGGCCAGCACGCGCAAGCGAGAACCATAGGTTCGGAGCGGTTGGCCGTATAAGACATATCAGCGGCGTCGCCGCGGCACGTGATAAATCACCGCAGTATATTTCCTGTCGCGCCGCTCCGCCGCCGGGATTCCGCCCAGGCCCTCGGCAATCCGACGGCTTGCCAGATTCGCCTCTGCGACAGGATATTCGAAATATCGCACGGCTGGGTCCTCGGACGCCCAGTCGGCAATCGCAGCGACAGCCTCACGGCCATAGCCGCGCCCATGTTCGTCTTCCCGGATCCAGATGCCGAGTTCCGGCGTGCCGCTCGTGGCCCGATGCAGCCCTGCCAGACCGAGGAATAGTCCGTCCCGTCGGCGGACGACGAAAATATGGTCGCTGCCCACCTCGGCCAAGGTCTCCCAATTGCGCCAAATCGAGGCAAAGGCCTCGCGTGACGGCAAAGGTTCCCATGCCATGAAACGCGTCAGGCTCGGCGTGATGCAGGCGAAGATCTCGTCGGCGTCATCGGGGGTGAAAGACCTGAGCAGAAGACGGTCGCTGACAAGGCCGGCGGGCGGTGGATCAAGGGACACATTGTTCTCCGCTCACGAAATTGCGGCGCCGGTGGGCGGGAACCATGCCGTTTTGGGCAGTCTCAAATTTGAGACTGCCCGGCGATGCAGGCAATCGACAACGGCGATAATGTGCCTTTGGAAAGATTCGTCCAAGACGGTTGCCTTGATTACCCCGCGCGTAATTGAGACGCCCCCTTCTGCCGGCCATGCTGAGCGGGCCTGAAGCAGTCAGGCTTGCAAAAGGAAACCCTTCGATGACCGATCCCGCCACCATCGCCCGTATCTATATCGCCACCTGGAACGAGACCGATCCTGCGCGCCGGCGCGCCTTGCTGAACGCCTCCTGGGCACAGGACGCGCTCTATGTCGATCCGCTGATGCGCGGTAAGGGCCATGACGAGATCGACGGGCTGATCGCAGCCGTGCAGCAGCGCTTCCCCGATTTTCGCTTCTCCCTGATCGGCGAGGCGGACGGCCATGGCGACCATGTCCGTTTCTCCTGGCAGCTCGGCCCGGCCGGCGCGGACGGGCCGATCAAGGGCACTGATTTCGCCCGGCTCGACCAGGGACGGCTGTACCAGGTCAGCGGTTTCCTCGACCAGGTTCCGGCAGCGGCATGAGCGCCCGCAGCAATATCCAGGCTGTCCGCCGCCCGGGCGCCTCGCCGCAAGCGAGGGCCGCCCGGGGGGTTGGCGACCATCTGCGTGCCTGGCGCCAGCATCGCCGCATGAGCCAGCTCGATTTCGCGCTGGAAGCGGAAATCTCGCAGCGCCACCTCAGTTTCATGGAAAGCGGCCGTTCCAAGCCGAGCCGCGAAATGGTGCTGCATCTGGCCGAGAGGCTGGAAGTGCCGCTACGTGAGCGCAATGCCCTGTTGCTCGCGGCCGGCTATGCGCCGATCTATCAGGAGCGCGGACTGGACGATCCGGCCCTCGCTCCGGCCCGCGAGGCGATCGACCTGGTGATCGGGGGGCACGAGCCCTACCCCGCCCTCGCCGTCGACCGCCACTGGACGCTGGTCGCCGCCAACAGGGCGATCGCACCTCTGCTGGTCGGGGTTGCCGACAAGAGCCTGCTGGAGCCGCCGGTCAATGTGCTGCGCCTCGGCCTGCATCCCGGCGGCCTTGCGCCCCATACCGCCAATCTGCCCGAATGGCGCGACCACCTGCTCGAACGCCTGCGCCAGCAGATCGCCGTCAGCGGCGACGAGGTCCTGGCCCGGCTACTGGAAGAGCTTTCCGCCTATCCGGCGCCGCCCTCGCGCCCCAAGCCCCGCGCCGACCTCGGCGGCATCGTCGTGCCTTTCGAGCTTAGGACACCGCAGGGCCTGATGTCCTTCTTCTCGACCACCACCGTGTTCGGCACGCCGGTCGACATCACCCTGTCGGAGCTGGCGCTGGAATGTTTCTATCCCGCCAATGCCGAGACGGCGGAGATCCTCAAGCGGGCGGTGCTGTAGGCTTGAAAAAGGAAAACGGGCGGGTCCCTGTCCTCGTCCACCCGGAAGCTGGAGGTCGCCTTCTCTCGGGAGGACGCGGCCGAAACCCGCCCGTCATTCCCCTCGTGGAGGGGAAATGCGTGATGACGAGAGCAAACCGCGTTTAGACGGAAACGCTTGTTTGCTCTCATTCTTTGGTTCGACGCGTCTTTGCGATTCTTGGCGTGACCACCAAATCGCAAAACGCTTTAGGCCGCCTTGCTTTCGGCCGGCGCATCCAATGTCTGCAGGACTTCGAAGCCTTCGAAGACGGGATGGCCGAGCGTCAGCGCCGGGCCCTTGCCGGCATTGCGATGCGACAGGCGGAAGGCCTCCGACTGGGTCCAGGCCTCGAAATCGGCCTTGGAACGCCAGACCACATGCGAGGAATACAGCACATGGTCCTCCCGCTCCGGACCGCGCAGCAGATGGAAGGAGACGAAGCCGGGCAGCTTGTCGATATGCACTTCACGATCGCGCCAGACGGTCTCGAAATCTGCGGTGGATTCCTTCTTCACCTGGAAGCGGTTCATGGCGATGAACATGGGATTTTCCTTTCTTGAGTTAAGATCTTGGGCATCGGACGGGGATGAGGCGCTTGATAGCGCCGGAGGGCGGTGGCCCCGGTGAAATCCCACGCACCGCCGCTAGAGCGACGCTGTCTAACACGGCATCGCCGGACGATGGACTTGAGCGAACGCCGCCAATACCGCCTGAAGCGGAGACATTGAACGCAACCATGACCCGAGAGCCAGCCCGGCAGGCGACCCCCCCCATGGCCCTGACGCGACCATTCACTGCCGCTTGGAGCTTTGCATCATATGTCTTTATCGCAGCACCGTTGGTGCGTGCACTCTCGGCGACACCGATATCCGATATGGCTCCCTCTCCGCCTTTGTGAGAGCGCCGGATCTGCGTAGTCGTATCGAGCTTGGCCAATCGCTTGACCTCTGGCTTATCCTTGACAGGCACCTCGGCTGCCTTCTTCTTGAGAGGCTGCTCCTTGGGCTTTTCCACCTTCTTCTTCGGCCTTTCCGGAGCGGGTTTCTCGATCACCGGCTCTTTCGGCTCCGTCACCGTCTCGCTCGGCACGGTTTCGGGAACGGCCGGGACGGTCTCGCTTGGCTGGGTTGACGTCGTGGTAACGATATCCGGCGTCAGGGCTGCCATTTTATCCGGCTCGACAGGCTTCGGCGGAGCCTCTTCGGTCGCCTGAACAGGCGGGGGTTCCACGCTTTGCTCGTGAGACGTCGCGGGCTCAGCGGCCACCGCATCAGGCGGTATCTCCATGACCGTATCCTCAGTCAGCGTCTCGCTCTCAGCTACTGGCGAGACGACCTCTTGCGACAGTGGCGAGCTTATCTCGTTTACGGCATCATTCGAAGGCGCCGGCATCAGCGATGCCTCGATCGGGCGATCGAGGCGCGTCTCAACCCCGTCATGCGGCACCATCACCCAGGCGCCGGCGAACGCCGTCAGATGCAGGAGCGCCGCTCCTGCGATCATGCCGACCCGCCAGTCCCTGAAGATGTCGGCTGATGTCATGGCTGGGCAGCCGCCTTGTCGGCCTTGCCGATGAAAGCGAGCTGGCTGACGCCGTTGCGGCTGAGATCGGCCATCAAGTCCAGCACCTTCTCATAGGGCACGCTGGCATCGGCGCGGATATGGGCCATCACCTTGGGATCGGCTGCGAGACGGGCACGGATATCGGTGTCGAAAGCCTCACCGCTGCGGGCTTCCTGCCCGATATAGAGGGAACCGTCCGCCTTGATCGAAACCACCAGCGGCTCCTTGGTCGGCGACATCGCCGCCACGCCACTCGCCTTCGGCAGGTCAACCTTGACGCCAGCTGCCAGCATGGGCGCCGTCACCATGAAGACGATGAGCAGCACCAGCATCACGTCGACGAAGGGCGTCACATTGATGTCCGAAACGGCCTTGGGCGCCCAAGACGCATGACCGGATGCGTCGCCGCCTTCGGGGTCCTGGAGCGAGAAGCTCATTCCGCCGCCTCCCTGAAGCCTGCGACCTTGACCGACGTTCCGCGACGGGCCGCCATGGTTTCCGCTTCGCGACGCAGGATCTGCTCGAACGACCGGCCGAGGCCGGCCATGCCCTGGGACAGCCGATTATAGGCGATCAGGGCGGGAATGGCCGCAACCAGGCCGAGCGCCGTGGTGAACAGGGCTTCTGCGATGCCGGGGGCTACGGTGGCCAGCGAGGTGTCGTTGGCGCCGGCGATGGCGGAGAAGGAGTTCATCACGCCCCATACCGTGCCGAACAGGCCGATGAAGGGCGTCACGGCGGCGATGGTGGCGAGGATCGACAAGCCGGCATCGCTGGCACCCACCAGCCCGCCGGCCGCCTCGCGCATCGCCCGTTCGATGCGCGCCCGATATTCGCCGCCGGTCTCGCCGGGCACGGCAAGCCCGGCCGATTGCTCGCCCTGCGCATGCAAGGCCTGGCCCACGACCGGTGCCGCGCCGAGACCCTTGCCGGTTGCGGCTTTCAGCAGCCGGCGAAGCTTCGCCTGCCGCCTCACCGTCTCGAAACCCAGCCCCCAGGACAAGACCGAAGAGATCACGAGGATCAGCATGACGCCCTTCACCACCGGATCGGCGTTGAGCAGCATATTCACGAAGGAAAAATGCGTGGCGGTTTCGGTCATGACACTCTCGCTCTCACTCTTTGTTTCGACACCCGTTTGAACCAAGCCTCACTTGAAGAATTTGGCCTCACTTGAAGAATTTGGGACCTGCCTTCGAACTGACGCTGACTGCCTCGAGGCAGGAAGGAGCCCCTGCCTTGCCATGGGCGAACTGGCAGGTCGGCACGTCGTTGAGCAGGATGCTGCCGATGCCCTCGCAGGCGAGCCCGGCGACATCGAAGGCCTTCACGATGGTCTTGCTGGCCGGGATCGGGGCGAGATCGACGGCTAGGCGCTTGGCGACCACGCCATCCGCGCCGAACATCACCAGATCGGCGCGCAAGCTCTGCGCCGCTTCCGCGCTTGCGTTCACCAGCACCATGGTCAGCCGGCAATTACCGTTCTGGGTCTCGAGCTTGTTGAGGTCGATCGACACATCGGCGGCCAGGGCCGGCAGGGGCGCCAGAACAGGCACCAATACGGCGAGAACGGCGGTGAAGCGGGACAATTTCATCATGCGGCTTGATCCTGTGGAACGGCGTGCATGATGCTGGGGCCGCCATCCTGGATGGCGGTACCCACGCGCACCTTGAAGACACGCTCGATGAGGGAAGGTGTGAGAGTTTCGGCCATGGCACCCTGCGCCGCAATGCGGCCGCGATCGAGCACCAGCGCATCGTCGCCATAGATCGAGGCCAGCGTCAGGTCGTGCAGGGTGACCACCACGGTCGCGCCCTGCCTGGCCAGCTGCCGGGCCTGGCCGAGCAGGCGGTGCTGGTGTTCGGGATCGAGGCTGGACACCGGCTCGTCCAGGATGACGAGATGCGGTTCGCCCGCCATGCTGCGGTCGAAAATCTGTGCCGTAGCTTTGGCGAAGGCCACGCGCTGGCGCTCGCCGCCCGAGAGCATGGTGACCGGACGGCGGGCCAGGGATGCGAGATCGGCGCTGGCAAGCGCTGCCGCAATTGCCGCCCTGTCCTGTGCGGCGCGCGGCGTACCGGCATGGCAGAGCCGGCCCAGGGCCACGATGTCCTCGACGCTATAGGCAAAGGGACAATCGAAATGCTGCGCCATATAGGCACGCTGGGCCGCCATCGCCGCCGGGCGCAGGCCGGTGAGCGGAGCCCCGCCGAAGTCGATCCCGCCGCCGGCCGGTTTGATCGCTCCGCCGATCGCGGCGAGCAAGGTCGTCTTGCCGGCGCCGTTCGGCCCCATCACGATGAGAACGCGGCCGGCTCCGGCCGCGAACGAGATGTCGTGCAGCACCGGGCGGCTGTTGCGTTCGACCGTGAGATTGCGGACTTGCAGATTGCCGAATTGGAGGCTCATGCGCGCTGGGCCTTCTTCAGAATGGCGATGAAGACCGGCCCGCCGATCAGGCTGGTGACGAGGCCGATCGGCAGCTCGGCCGGCGTGATCGCGACCCGGGCCACCGTATCGGCCGCCACCACCAGCGCCCCTCCCAGCAGGGCCGAGGCCGGCAGCACGAAACGGTAGCGCTGCCCGCCCAGCAGGCGCACGCAATGGGGTGCGATCAGGCCGACGAAGCCGACCAGGCCGGTGAAGGCGACGGCCGCGCCGATCGCCAGGGCTGTCGCGGCGATAACCGTGCGCTTGAGATGGACGGTGTCGACGCCGGAGAGGAAGGCTTCGCTTTCGCCGAGCGTGAAGGCGTCGAGCCCGCGAGCCTGCTGGGCCATCAACAGGGCGGCAACCATGAGCGCCAGGCCCGTCGCCACAACGGCGACCCAGTTGGCGCCCGAGAGCGAGCCCATCATCCAGAACTGGATCGAGCGGAGCTGGGTGTCGTCGGCGATGGTGATGAACAGGCCGATCACGGCCATGGCCAATGCGTTGATGCCGATGCCGGCCAGCAGGAGATTGGCGATGCTGACATGGCCGTCACGGTCGCGCGCGATGCGATAGGTGATCACTGTGGTCAGGCCGCAGGCCGCCGCAGCAGCGGCCGGCAGCGCATAGCTGCCGAGACCGCCTGTACCGCCGACATGTTCCAGTAGAACGATGCCGGCGACCACCGCGAGGATGCCGCCGGAAGCCGCCCCCGTCAGCCCGGGATCGGCCAGGGGATTGCGGAAAAGGGCCTGCATGCCGGCGCCGGACATGGCCAGCCCCGCCCCGACCAGCGCACCCAGCAGCACGCGCGGCAGGCGGATATTGACCAGGATACCGGAATAGAGATCCCAGCTGCCCATCGCCGTCGAGAACCAGGTCGAGACGGGAATGCGCACGCCACCGAAGCTGAGGCCCATGGCCAGGACAGCCGCCAGCAGCAGCGCCAGGCCGGCCTGCACCAAAGCCTCCCGCCGATGCGGCGAGAGGCCTTGGGCAAGGCTTCGCGGTGTGACTTGCACCAGACTCATCGCCCTACCCCGAGAACCGATCCGGATGCAGGCGCCGCGCCAGCGACTGGATCTGCGTGGCCGCCGATGGCCCGAAACTGAACAGCGTGGAAAGATCGGTCTCGACCAGCCGGTCGGGCCGGCCCGCAAAGGCCGAGGTCAATCCCAGCTGATCGAGAAAGGCCGCCGCGCCACCGGTATTGGAAACGACCGCGCTGTCGGCCAGGATGAAATCCGGCGGCGTGGCAGCGAGCACCTCGCGCGACACCGGCTTGAACAAGGGGAAGTCGCCGAAGGCATTGGCGCCGCCGGCCAGGGCATAGGTGGCATCGACCAGCCCCATCTTGCCGCCTGCCATCGGCGTGCCGCCATCAATGGAACGGATGAAGCCGATACTGGGATGACTGGTGATGCCGTCGAGGCGCTTGGAGACGTCGACCATGGTGGCGCTCACCGTCGCGGCCAGCGCCTCGGCGTCCTTCTCGCGCCCGAGCAAGGCGCCGACATGCTTGATCTTGGCGGCCATGCCCTCCCCGCTCAGGGGGAAGGCGACGATCTCGATACGCAGTCCCGTGCTGCGCAACTGCTCGACCGCGGTCGGCGGTCCAAGGTCGCGATTGGCGATCAGGATGTCCGGCTTGAGGGACAGGATGCCCTCCACCGAGATCTGCCTGAGATAACCGATGGACGGCAGCTTGGTCACCTCGGGCGGCGCCTTGGAGGTGGAATCGACGCCCTGGATGACCGTGACGCCGGCCAGCCTGGCCACGATCTCCGTGACATCCGCCCCGGCGCAGACGACGCGCTGGATGCCTTCGGCGCGCGCCATGGACGGCAGGGCCAGCAAGGCGAACGCACCGGCCAGGATATCACGGCGACTGAGTTCGGGAGTTCCCATCACCGCCTCCTCACTTGCCTGCGAGCTTGACGGTGAGCGCGAACTTCGCCGCTAGGCCGGTGGAGTAGTCGGAGTTGAGGAACGCCTTGTAGCGGCGGTCGAAGATGTTATCGACAGCCAGGCTGGCGCTGACATTGTCGCTGTATTTGTAGCTGGCAAAGACGTCGACCAGGCCATAGCCGCCGCTCGGCTCATCCACCTTGCGGGAGGTCGCGCCGACCAGGGTGACGCGCGAACCAATGGTCAGGCGGTCATCCCAGAAGCGCAGGCCCACGGTGCCGCTGACCTTGTTGGGCGCTACCGAGTTCAGCGGCTGGTCGGTTACACGGTTCTTGCCGTTGGTATGCGATCCTGCGACCGACACGAAGCCGCCGCCCCAGTCATAGGCCGCCTCGAGCTCGACACCCATCAGGCGGGCCTTGGCGATATTCTGATATTGCTGGGTGGGGAAGCAGATCTGCGGATTCGGATTGGGAACGTTGCAGACAAAGGGAGGAATGCCCGGAAAGCCCGGCACATAGGGAGCTCCGGCAACGATATCGATGTAGTCGTCGACATTGTTGACGAAGCCGTTCAACTTGGCTCGGAACGTATCGCCATCCTGGAAGACATTGTCATATTTCGTGTTCACGCCGATCTCGAAGGTGTGGCCGACTTCCGGCCGCAGGTTCGGATTGGGCTTGATGGGGAAGGACGGGATGGGATGGATACCATCCATGAGCGTTTCGCTGATTGACGGCGAGCGATAGCCTTCCGCATAGGTACCGTAGAGTTCGATGCCCTTGATCGGCGTCACGCCGATGGTGATCTTGGGCGACAGATGGCTGCCGTCGGACTCGTATTTGCCGCCTTCCAGTTGGTAGTGATCGTAGCGCAGCCCCCCGACCACACGGAGCCAGTCGCCGTAGCGGACCTCGTCCTGGACATAAGCGCCGAGCAGACGTCTCGTGCCTGACGGGGTGAAGGCTGTAACGAAGCCACCGGCGCCGTCCCGCGTCTCGACCCTATCGAAGGCGGCGTCGACACCGTAGGTCAGCGCATGGTCGAAGGCTCCCGTCGAGAAGCGCGACGTATTGTAGATGTCGAAGCCGAACGTCCCGACCTTGTCGGAAAGCTTGTCGCCCGGCTGAACGCCCAGGCTGGCATAGGTACCGGGAACGATGATCGTCTTCTCGTTCTCGGTTTCCGAATAATAGACCTTGGCGTTAAAATTGATCAGCGGATTGTCGGGGCTCTCGAATTTGTAGCCGGCGGTGAAGGTCGAGGTGACCACGTCGTTGCGCCAGCGTGAATTGCCGCGGCTGGTATTGTTGTTGTCGAAGTCAAACTTCTGGCTCATGGCGCTCAGGCTGACGGTCTGGCCGTCGCCAGGATGATAGTTGAACTTGAGCAGGCCGCCGAAATTGTTCTTGCCGGTATAGGTGACGCGATCATTGTTGCCGTCGCGATAATCGCCGGCACCGCGATAGATGAACTGGCCATAGATGTCGGCGACGGTGCCGAAGCGCATGCCCGCAGAGGTCGAGGTGAAGGCGCCGAGGCCGTTCGAGGAAACGCCGACCTTCTGCTCCACGCCCCAGTTCTGGTCCGGCGTCAGGATGGAATCGATGCCGCGGGTGGTGAAGGAGGCCACGCCACCGATGGCGCCCGAGCCGTAGAGGTTGGAGATCGGCCCGCGCACGATGTCGATGTTGTTGATGAACTCAGGTTCGAGATAGAAGCTGCCCTGCGCATTGTGGCCGGTGATCTGATAGTCCTGCCGCGCGCCGTCGACCAGCACATTGACGCGGCCGAAATCCTGCATGCCGCGAATATTGATCGACTGCATCGGGTCGTTCGAACTCACCTGCGTGGCGACGCCCGGCACTGTCTTCAACAGATCCGAAACCGAAGCAGGCTGGGCCCGGTCGATCTCCGCCTGGGTGATCTGGCTGACACCGCCCAACGTGTCGATCAACTTCTCCGACGTCTTGGTCGCCGTTACCGTTACGGTGTCGAGCACCACCGGCTCGTCGGCTGCGGCAGCCTGGTCGGCCGGCGCCTGCTGGGCGCGCGCCAGCGTCACGCTTCCCGCCAGCAAGGCTAGAGCAGCTACTGTCGCAAGGCTGCGACTGCGCATGTAATTCGACCTGACCATCTCGGCTCCGCAACGTATAATTATTCAAAACTGCGCTGCAGATAATTTATCTTGTAGAAGCAGACGCCGTTTCATACAATTTTTAGCGATTTGCGGCAGCAAACAGGACGTGTCAAGGAATTAATGCCTGATTTTATTAGCATAATTTGCGCAGTTTTTCTTTATTCTAAGCTGCATAACTCCTTGTGAGGTCCAGTTTTGAATTTTTCTATTTTGCGCCGATCAGAACCGAAGGAAAGAAGGGAAATGAGCGAGTTAAAACAACGGTGGCAGTCTCTCCGGGAAAGTCAGTCCGGATTGCGCATTCGCGATGCCGCGGCGCAATTAGGGGTTTCGGAAGCCGCCCTGCTGGAGACCCGGATCGACGAAGGTGTGAAACGCCTGGCTGTCCGGATCGACGCGCTCTGCGCTGCCTTGCCGCACCTAGGTACCGTCATGTCACTCATCCGCAATGAGTCGGCCGTGCATGAAAAGGATGTGGCCTTCCCTGTCGGCGTCGACTCCGATGGTGAGATTCGTTTCTCCGGCACCGGGTTCGACCTTACCTTGATACCTTCAACGATCGCGCACGCCTTTTATGTGGAGGATGCCAACCCCAAGGGACCGTTGCGCAGCATCCAGTTGTTCGATGCGGCGGGCAACGCGCTCTGGAAGATCTACGCCCGTGACAAGGCCGATCATGCCGCGTTCGAACGGCTCCTGGCGGATCTTACCTGGCCGGAGGACGCGCAGCCCATCTCCTTCTCCCGGCCGACCACGGCAGCAGCCAATGCTGCTCCGGCCGGCAAGCCCGTCGACCTCCAGGCCATGTTGGAGGCCGCAGCCGCCGAGGCCATTCCGGTCAGGCTGGAAGTCGCCAATCACGGCGTCAGGCAGAGCCATTGCGGGCCGCTGGTACGGATCGTCAGGATGGGCCCCTGGCTCAACGTGCTCGACCCCGGCTTCGACTGGCATCTCAACGAGAAACCCTTGTCTGGCGGCAGCGTCGAGCCCGGCGACAGGCCGAGCCTGGTGCTGCACCTCGCCTCAGGCGGCGAGGCCGCGCGGCTGCGCGCCGACGATGGTGCCACTGCCGTTCAGCAGGCAGTCTGGCGCGGCATCCTGGAAAAGGTGGCGACCTCATGAACCAGGCCGTGACCGCACGCCTCACCGGTGCAATCCCCACCCTCGCTTCGCTCAGTTTCGAGGAGACCACGCAATTCTACCAGAAGCTCGGCTTCGAGGTGCTGCACAGCGATATTTCCTTCCTGCTCCTGCATCGCGACGGCGTGCGCCTCAGCTTCTGGCTGACGGGCAACCGCCGGGTGCCGCAGGCCACCAGCTGCTGGCTGGAAGTCACCGGCATCGCAGCGCTCTACGAGCATTTCAACGCGCTCAATATCGTGCACCGCAAGGGTCATCTCGAGGCCAAGCCCTGGGGAACCCGCGAATTCTCGATTACGGATTGCCACGGCAACCTGATCCGCTTCGCCGAGCAATTGCAGGAACATTGAGCCTTCGACAGACGGTATCCCCGGTTCCGGACAATCGCATTGCGACCGGAACCGGGGCAGATCGTTCACAATGTCACCACCACCTTGCCGAGTTGCTGGTTGCTCTCCAGGAAGCGGTGAGCCTCGACGATCTGCTCGAAGGCGAAGGTCCTGGCGATCACGGGACGAAGCGCACCTTTTTGCACCCCATCGAGGATGAAGGCCTTGGCAGCCTCGAGGCGCGCGGGATCGCCCGTGATCTCGTGGACGAGATAGCCGCGCAGCGTCAGGCTCTTGCTCAATACCGTGAACAGCGGAAAAGGCGTCGGCTCGCTGCTCAGGCCGCCATATTCGATCAGCATGCCGCTACTCGCCATGACGGCCGTGAGCGGTACGAAGAGCGGACCACCGATCGCATCGAACACCACCCTCACCCCTTGTGGCCCGGCGATCGCCCTCAGGCGTGCTTCGAGATCTTCCTCATCGGCCGCAATGACATCGCCGGCGCCGTGATCCAGCAGCGCCTGTCGCTTGGCGGAGGTCCGCGTGATCGCGATCGGCCGGGCGCCAAGATGATTGGCGATCTGGATCGCCGCCAGCCCCACGCTGCTCGAGGCGGCCGTGATCGCCACGAACTCACCCGGTCGAACCTTGGCAATGTCGATCAAGGCCCCATAGGCGGTGAGATATGGCATCCAGAGCGCTGCGGCATCGGCCCAGCCGAGCAGCGGCGGATGCTTGACGACGAGGCCGGCGGGAAAGGTCGCCAGCTCGCCATAGGCCGGCCAGCGCACCATCGATTGCGGCGGAACGATACTGACGGCATCGCCAAGCGAGAAGCCACCGACGCCGGGCCCTAGGCTTTCGACCACGCCCGCAGCCTCCAGGCCAAGTCCCGAGGGCAGGCTCGGCGTCTCGATATAGCTGCCCTGGCGCAGCAAGGCTTCCGCCCGGTTCAGTCCCAGCGCCTTGACCTGGATGCGGATTTCGCCCCGGCCCGGCAGCGGAAGTTCTGCTTCCTCGATGCGCAGGACCTCCGGGCCGCCATGGCGATGGAAGCGAACGACACGAGACATCACTGTAACTCCTAATCAATTGAACTGAATGAGCTATGCACTAGCGATTTTTCGCGATAAATGACGGTTTCGGTAGAGAAGAAGAAACCATTGGTTTTGAATAATGGACCGCCTCGAAAGCATGGCCGCCTTTGTCAGGGCCGTCGATCTCGGCTCCTTCGCCGCGGCGGCCGCGGCCCTCGACCTGTCGGGGCCGATGGTGGGCAAGCATGTCCGCTTCCTGGAAGAGCGTCTCGGTGTCCGCCTGCTCAACCGAACCACCCGCCGCCAGAGCCTGACGGAGTTCGGCCGGGCCTATTATGAACGTTGCCGCGTCGTGCTCGCGGAAGCCGAGGCCGCGGACGCCCTCGCGGCGAACCAACTGTCCGAACCACGGGGCAAATTGCGGGTGGCCATGCCCGCCCTGTTCGGCCGGCACTGCATCATGCCGGTCCTGCTGGAACTCGCACGGCGGCATCCCGCCCTCGAATTCGATCTGTCGCTCGGCGATCCCATCGTCGATCTTGCCGAGAACGGTTGCGATCTGGCGATCCGCACCGGCGTGCTCGACGACAGGGCCGGCATCATCGCGCGGCGTATCGCGCGCCAGCGCATGATCCTGTGCGCCGCCCCTTCCTACCTCGCCGATCATGGCACGCCCCTAGGGGTCGAGGATCTCGCCGGTCATGCTTGCGTCATCTATCGCCGCTCAAGCCGGATTCGCCCCTGGCTTTTCCCGACAGCGCAAGGACAGCCACGCGAGTTCATGCCGAACGGCCGATTGCGGCTGGACGATCTCGCCGCCATCGCCGACACGGCGACAACCGGCATGGGCCTGGCCTGGCTCCCCTCCTGGCTGGTCCGCGAGCGCATCACGGCCGGCGCTCTGGTCAAGCTCCTGCCGGATCAGCCAGACTATCTCTACGATGCCTATGCGCTATGGCTTGAAACGCCCCATCTGCCGCTGAAGGTACGCGTGACGGTCGATGCCCTTGCTGCGGCCCTGCCGGCGGTGATGGCCTGACGGCCGCCTCAGAACCAGTTCCAGAGGCCGTCCGCCATCAGGCCGGCAAACAGGATGGCACCGGCATCGCGGTTGGAGCGAAACAGGTTCAGGCACAGCGCACCGTCGCGATGATCGAAGCGCACGACCTGCTGGGCGAGATGAAACGCAAAACCGATGAGGCCGAGATAGGAGAGCAGGCCAGCTCCGTTGGCTGCCAAGGCCAGCCCGATCAGCACTACGGCGCCAGCGTAGAAGGCACCGACCGCGCTACGCGCCCTGTCGCCGAACAGCAGCGCCGTCGAGCGTACGCCGACGATCGCATCGTCCTCCTTGTCCTGGCAGGCATAGATGGTGTCATAGGCGATCACCCACAGCACCGATCCGGCGAACAACAGCAGTGCCTGCAGGGCCAGCCCTGCCGCAGCGCCCGCCCAGCCCATCAGCGCCCCCCAGGAAAAAGCAAGGCCGAGAACGGCTTGCGGCCAGGAAGTGATGCGCTTCATGAAGGGATAGATCGCTACGACCGCCAGCGATGAAATACCCAGCAGCACGGCGAAAAGATTGAATTGCAGCAGGATGACGAGGCCAGCCAGGGCCTGGGCCCCCAGCCAGACCGCGGCGGCAAGGGCGGTGACCTGCCCCGACGGGATTGGCCGCGAGCGCGTGCGCTCGACCTTGTCGTCGATGTCGCGATCCACGAGGTCGTTGAGCGTGCAACCGGCAGCGCGCATGATGAAGGCGCCGATCAGGAACAGTGCAAGATGCCAGAGCGTCTGGCCAACGGTGCCGTAATGGAGGGCTGCAAGTGCAGCCGACCACCAGCATGGCCACATCAGGAGCCAGCCGCCGATCGGACGATCGGCGCGTGACAGGCGCAGAAAAGGCCGCCAGCCAGCCGGCGCGTGGCGGTCGACCCAATTGCCGGTGGGGGCGTCGGCCACCTTGTTCGCCAGCCCGGTCGGACCGGCCTCGGCGGGAAGCGGCCCCATGCCGGCGCTCTCCCCTTACTGCAGGCGCAGATTGACAGGCGGCTTGGGCGCGGCGGGTCCACCCCCACCACGACCGGGCTGCGGTGCGGCCTGCTGGCGCGGCGGATGGGAGCAGATCTTCGCCTTGGTTTTCTGAGTCTGGGTCAGGTCGGCCGTGATCTGCTTGATGTTCTCGTCCGTGATCGAGCAGAATTCCTTGTTGGACTGCATGTAGTCCAGCATCTTCTTGTCATTCTCGATATAGGACGACAGGCTGCCGCAGAACTCGTTGAATGTCTTCTTGGCCTGCTCGAAGGTCTTGGGTCGACCGCGCTTGTTGATCGACTGCAAATTGGTCGCGATCTTCGTGCGCCGATCGATCATCGGCTGCAGGTCCTTGTTGCAGAACTGATTGCCGATCGGAGCCGACTCCTGCGCTGCGACCGGCGCTGCAGCCAGCAGGGTGCCGGCGACGAGGGAAATCGAAACGAGACGCAACATGAGGACATCCGCAAGATTGGTGGTGACACTCTCGATACAGAGGAACTATTGATCTCGCAAGTTCGGGGCAGCTTGATGGCGTGTCGCCCCCCTGTTTTTTGGTGTGTTTTGTAATTCGAACATGGCGGCAGTAACCGCAAAGACGCTTCGAAACGAAGAATTGCAGCAAACGAGCGTTCATGCCCGGACGCGCTTTGCTCTAGAGAAAAAAGACCCGGTACATGGCCGCCTATGATTTTCTTTCCGTCCGGCTTTTCGTCGATGCGCCGCTCGGCGAAGGACAGCCCGTCGCGCTCGACAAGACGCAGCAGAACTATCTGGGCAATGTCCTGCGCCTGAAATCGGGCGCCCGCATCCTGGTCTTCAATGGCACGGACGGCGAATTCGCTGCCGCGGTTGCGCATGAAGGCAAGCGCATCGGCCTGGAGGTCGAGGAACAGACCCGGCCCCAGACCCCGATGCCGACGCTGCGCTGGCTGTTCGCGCCGCTCAAGCACGCAAGGCTCGACTACATGGTGCAGAAGGCGGTGGAGATGGGCGTCGGCACCATCGAACCGGTGATCACCCGTCGCACCCAGGTCTCCCGGGTCAATCTCGAGCGCATGCGGGCGAACGCCATCGAGGCGGCCGAGCAATGCGGCGTGATTGCCGTGCCCGAAATCAAGCCGGAACAGAATCTGATGCGCCTTGCCGAGAACTGGGATCCCGAGGTGCATCTGATTTTCTGCGACGAGAGCGCCGCGATCGCCAGCCCGCTCGAGGCGCTCGCCAGCGTTCCCAAGGGCCCGCTCGCGGTGCTGATCGGCCCGGAAGGCGGCTTCGACGACGTCGAGCGCAGTGCCATCGGCCGGATATCGTCCCACACCCGCCTTTCGCTCGGCCCCCGCATCCTGCGCGCCGACACGGCGGCGGTGGCGGCCCTCGCCCTGGTGCAGGCTGCTCGCGGAGACTGGCGCTGAGACATGGCACCGACCGCGGCAGGAAGGGGCGAGACTTGCCTTCTCCTTTTCCCCTCACACTTTTGACGCGATCTTGTGTCGGCGCCTGATTGTTTTCCCGGATGGCACTGTCTATGGTCCGGGCCGTTTTGTAAGGTTCTGCCCGCATGGCCCGCGACGTAATCGATTCAACCCCCATTGGCTCGCGCGACGAACTCGTCGCCTGGATCGAAAAGGGCGTTAAACCACCGTCCCAGTTCCGCATCGGCACGGAGCACGAGAAGTTTCCCTTCCGGGCCGGCACGCATCAGCCGGTCCCCTATGAGGGGTCCAACGGCATCCGCGCGCTGCTCGAGGGCATGCAGGCCATGCTCGGCTGGGAACCGATCATGGAAGGCGAGCATATCATCGGCATGCTCGACATCACCGGAGGCGGCGCCATCTCGCTGGAACCCGGCGGCCAATTCGAGCTCTCCGGCGCGCCCCTGAACTCGATCCACCAGACCTGTTCGGAAATCCACGCCCATCTCGCCCAGGTGCGCGAGATCGGCGGCCCGCTCGGCATCCGCTTCCTGGGCCTGGGCATGTCGCCGGTATGGACGCGGGACGAGACACCGCGCATGCCCAAGCGCCGCTACGAGATCATGACGAACT
This sequence comes from Labrys sedimenti, assembly GCF_034424805.1. NCBI lineage: Bacteria > Pseudomonadati > Pseudomonadota > Alphaproteobacteria > Hyphomicrobiales > Xanthobacteraceae > Labrys > Labrys sedimenti. Next base: position 143,303 of record NZ_JAXOUF010000009.1, on the reverse strand, counting down.
ACATGCCCAAGGTCGGCGTGATGGGCCTCGACATGATGTACCGGACCTCGACGGTGCAGGTGAACCTCGACTTCTCCTCCGAAGCCGACATGATCAAGAAGCTGCGCGTCTCGCTCGCCTTGCAGCCGATCGCCACCGCCATCTTCGCCAATTCGCCCTTCCTGCATGGCAAGCCCAATGGCTTCCTGTCGCTGCGCTCGGAAGTCTGGCGCCATACCGACCTCGACCGCACCGGCATGCTGCCCTTCGCGTTCGAGGATGGCATGGGCTTCGAACGCTATGTCGACTATGCCCTCGACGTGCCGCTCTATTTCGTCAAGCGCGGCGAGGTCTATCACGACGTGGCCGGTTCCTCCTTCCGCGACCTCCTGGCCGGCACCCTGCCGCAATTGCCGGGCGAGCGCGCCACCATGTCGGACTGGGCCAACCATCTCGGCACACTGTTCCCGGAAGTGCGGCTGAAGCGCTATCTGGAAATGCGTGGCGCCGATGCCGGGCCGACAGGCAAGCTCGCCGCGCTCTCGGCCTTCTGGGTCGGGCTGCTCTACAACAACAACACGCTCGATGCAGCCTGGGACCTGGTCAAGGACTGGAGCGAGGCCGAACGCCAGGCCCTGCGCGACAGCGTCAGCCGGCAGGCCCTGAAAACGCCGTTCCGCAATGAAAGCGTGCGCGACATCGCCCTGCGCACCCTCGCCATTGCGCGCCAGGGCCTCAAGGCCCGTAACATCGAGGATTGGGAAGGCCGGAACGAAGAGCACTTCCTCGATGGCCTGGACGACGTTGTCGAAAGCGGCGTCACCGCCGCCGACGAGATGTTGGCCCGCTATCACGGCGAATGGGGCGGCAAGATCGACCCGATCTTCGACGAGAAGGCTTACTGAACCAGCCGGGCAAGGCCCGTTCGGGCAAAACACCGCCCTTTGCAAGGACCACGCTTGATAGCGCTACGAAATGATAGCAGGTCAGGTAGTTTGACCTGCAGGCAAACGGGAGTGTCGTCATTCCCGGCCGAGCGCAGCGAGAGGAAGGGAATCCAGGGCCGAAAGCCGAGCCGTGCCGCCCCTGGATTCCCTTCCCCTCGCCTTCGGCGGTGCCGGGAATGACAGGTCAGACTTATTTGCGATCTGATACGACAGGTGCTGGTCCGGACCAGCACCTGTCATCAGTCGGCTATTGCAGCCCTGCCTTCGGTACTGGCCGACCTTCCGGCGGCTTCGGCCCACCGGCATAGAATTTCGATGCCGAATTGGCCTGCAGGAAATCGTAGACCACCATCCCGATCGGCCGTTTGGGGCGGTCTTGCGCAGGCTGCTGCCATGGCACGACCTGACGCAACGCCGCGAGGGCTGCGGACGGTGCCTTGCCGAAATTGCGGGACGGGTTCTGGATCTTGCGGATCTCCATCCAGTAGCTTGCGGTCAGCAGGTCATGCGCGAGCAGTTCGAAGGAGAGGTCGACGGCCTTGCGGGCGCGTTCGGTCTTGATCCTGGTCTGCGCCTGGAGGTCCTCGACGGTCGAGACGATGGCCTGGCCGGCCGGCGCGACGGGCGTGCCCATCTCGGCCAGTTCCTGCCACAGGTCGGTCGGCAGGTAGCCGCCGAATGTCGGTGCGTTCTTCCGCATTTCGGCGCTGAGGACATCGGCCGGCTTGACCACGGTGAAGAACGGGTTCTTGAACCGTTCGATCCGCTGGGCGATCACCACTCCCATATTCGTCAGGGCGAGGGTGAACGCCTCGACCTGATTGGCGAGCGGATAGGGATCCCAGTTCGCGTTGGAGAAGATGTAGCCCGATTTGCCACCGCTGAGCTTCCCGCCCTTCACGTAGTACTTCATGAATTGCGGCGTGCTCAGTTCCCAGGAGCTTTCCGGGGTGAGGCCCGGTATGGTGGCGGGATTGTGATCCGATGAATTGATGGAAAGACTGACGGAATCCCTGAGGTCCGCCCAGGCCTGCCAGGCTGAGCCCTGCCGCTGGCTCGAGGCCCGCATGCTCTCCGGATCCTGGATGATGCGTGCGGCATCCTCATCGAAGAGATAGCTGCCCCTGATCATGTCCATGATGCGGGCGGCGTTCCAGGTAAGCCAGCCATAAGGGCGCATCGACTGGACCGGAGCGGAAACCGGCGTGACGCTGGAATTCATGCCAAGCAGGTCCATCGCATAGACGAGATCGGTCCATTCCAGCAGCCTGCGGGAGTCCTCGAGCAGCAGAACCGCCTGTGCCTGCGCATAGGCATTGGTGCTGATCAATGCCGCTTCGTCCGCGGCAAAAGGTTCGAGCGGCTTGATGCCGGCCTGGGCGAGAGCCTGTGAGGCAGGCATCCGGACACCGCGGTAATAGGCGTCCCCCTCCCCGACCATGGCGGCTCCGATATTGCCCAGGGTGTTCAGATCGCCTTCGCCGAGCGTGCCGCGCGACTGCACGACGGGCGTGACGTGCTTGTTCAGCATGTCGACGAGGATCTGGGTCAGGGGCGGACTGGCAGCCTCGTAGGACATCGTGTTGGCGCGAATGGCCATGATGGCGCGCACCAGCGCTTCCTCCCGGATCTCCGGCCCATAGCCATCCCTGACGCCATCCTTGAAGCGCGCGAGCTGCTGGTCCTTCAAAAGCTTGGTGTTCTCCGGGGTCGTCGGATCACCGGAGAAGATTACCGTCTCCCGCTGGTCGCCGGCGCCGCGATTGAACCAATAGATGGTGACGTTCTCGGCGGCGCCCTGCAGCAGAAGACCATAGGCATCGGCCGAGCGCTGTCGCGCTTCGGGGCTGAGCTCGACCTTGGCGCCGTTGCGGGCGATCTCGACAACCTGCTGGTAGGTGAGATCGCGCCCCGTCAGCGTAACCGTCTTGTCGACCTCGGTTTCGTCGATCGGCCGGTATTTATCGGTGTCTTCAAATGCTCTCGCTGGCGGCGCCAAAGAAAACAGGAAAGTAAGGGCCGCGACAGTCAGAAATATGCGGATTGGATAGGTATCACGCCTCGACATACACATTTCTCCTATCAGTTAACGGAAACTCCTATTCGAAACTTCACCTATTAGAAAAAAATATTCATATAAGTAAAAAATTCTTACTGCTCTTTGTCAACCGAGCGAGGCGAAGAATTCATGCGGCACAGGCTCCATTGCCGGCATGGAGTTCCGTTCGAGGCCTGATACTCCCGGGCGGGTTGAGGCTTCTGCCACCCGCAACCATCAACCGGCGCGATGATTTCCATTCGCGAGCTTGATTGGACCGGCCCGGCAAATCCCCCGATAATCGAGCACATGACCAGCACGACTTTGAAGGCAGGACCGAGCGAGGCAGCGCCTCTCGGAGCTACCGATCTCGGCCTCTATGCCGGGGTCGTTTTCGTTTGGGGCACGTCCTGGATCGCGCTGCACATGCAGCTCGGCGTGGTCGCGCCGGAAGTGTCGCTGCTGTGGCGCTTCCTGCTCGCCACAGTAATGATGCTGGGCTGGGTCGTGCTGTCGGGCGCTCCGCTGTCCTTTGCCTGGAAGGACCATCTCAGCTTCGCCGGGCTCGGCCTGCTGCTCTTCTCCACCAATTTCCTGTGCTTCTACTATGGCGGTCTGTCGACGCCATCCGGCCTGCTCGCCGTGGTCTTTTCACTGGCTTCGGTGTTCAACATCGTGCTGAGTGCCCTGATTTTCGGCCAAAAGCCCAGCCTGCGCTCGGTCGCAGCCGCCCTGATGGGTTTTGCCGGAGTCGGCCTGATGTTCGCACCGCAGCTCGCCGGCGACCATCTTTCCGGCGCGACCCTCACCGGCCTCATCCTGTGCGTGGTCGGCACCCTCAGCTTCTGCTTCGGCAACATGCTGACCCTCAGCCTGAAGAAGCGCGCCATTTCCCTCACCTCCGCCACCGCCTGGGGCATGGTCTACGGCTCGCTTTTCCTGTTCGTCTTCAGCCTCGCGCGCGGGCAGGCCTTCATCATCGAGCCCAATCTGCATTATCTCGGCGCCCTGCTCTGGTCGGCCCTGCTCTCTTCGGTCCTGGCCTTTGCCGCCTACCTCACCTTGCTGTCGCGCATCGGCGCCAGCCGGGCCGGCTATTCCACCGTGCTGTTCCCGGTGGTCGCCCTTGCCATTTCGACGATCTTCGAAGGCTATGTCTGGAGCGCGCCGGCCATGACAGGCCTTGCGGTCGTGCTCGCCGGCAACCTCCTGATGCTGACCGGGCGGCGCTGACCAGGCGCCCTCATCTGAACGGGAATTGGAGTGTCAGCCTCCGGCTGACATCTGGAAACCAATGCACCCGTCGACAAATATGTCAGCCGGAGGCTGACACTCCAAATCCCGCAGATACCCTGAGCCCCTCGCTCTGGCTTATGACTGATTCTGGTCATAAGCTTGCCCCTCGCCAAGAAGCAGGGCCGGCACGAAGGAGCTACGGTGAAGGACAGCGCCAAGTCGGGACAGGAAGCAGGCTCGGCAGCCGGGGCCGGTGCGATCCTCTGGCTGATCGCCTCTGGAAAAGCGCGCTCGCGGTCCGCCCTGATCGAAGCCTCGGGCCTGTCGCGCTCCACCGTGACCGAGCGCCTCGCAGCTCTGTTCGCCGCCGGGCTGATCGAGGAGGCGCCGGATGCGATGCCGAGCGGCGGCCGGCCCGCGCGCCTCATCCGGCTGAACACCGCCTTCGGCGTGACGCTTTGCGCCGATATCGGCGAAAGCCATGTGCGCCTGGCCATCACCGATCTCGAACCACGCATCCTGGCGGAAGCGGTGGGAAGCGTCGACATTCGTCGCGGCCCGGTACCCGTCCTGGGCTGGATCGTCGAGCAGTTCCGCACGCTGCTCGACGGCATCGGGCGCAGCAGCGACGAGGTTCTCGGGATCGGGATCGGCCTGCCGGCTCCGGTCGACCACGAAGGCGGCCGCGTGGTGGGCCCTTCCGTCATGACCGGTTGGGACGATTTCGATATCCGGGGCTGGATGCGCCGGCATTTCGATGCGCCGGTCGCGGTAGAGAATGACGTCAATCTGATGACATTGGCGGAATATCGGCGTTTCTGGCCCGATGTCGGCCAGTTCCTCTACATCAAGGCGGGAACCGGCATCGGCAGCGGCATCATCACTGATGGCCGGCTCTATCGCGGTGCTCAGGGCGCGGCCGGAGACATCGGCCATATTCAGCTCACTCACGCTCCCGCCCCGCTCTGCCGATGCGGCAAGCTCGGCTGTGTCGAGGCACGCGCCGCCGGCTGGGCCATCGCCCGCGATCTCAGGGCACACGGCATCGAGGCCGCGGCCGCCCGCGACATCATCGCGCTGACCCAGGCAGGCGAACCGGAAGCCGTGCGGCTGGTGCGCGAAGCCGGGCGCGTGCTCGGCGAGGTGACCTCGGACGTGGTCAGCGTGCTCAATCCCAGCGTGATCGTGATCGGCGGTACGCTTGCTTTGGCTGGTGAGGATCTGATGTCAGGCATCCGCGAGCTGGTCTATCAGCGCTCACTGCCACTGGCCACGCGCAACCTCACCATCGCGCCGGCCCAGTCCGATCTGGCGACCGGACTGCTGCTCGGGGCCGCCCTGCTCGTCATCGAAATGCAGACGCGGCCCGAAACCATCGAGCATACCATTCTTCGGCATCAGCGCCCGCGCGCTGCCTGAGAACGCACGACGGCTTTCGCGAAATTCGATGGGCTAAAGCGTTTTCCGGAAAAGGTGATAGACTTTTCGATTAAGAAAATGCGTCAAAACAATGAGTTAGAGAAAGTGCGATTCGGGGAAATCGCACTTTCTCTGATACCAACGGCGCTCATGTTTGACCTGTCATTCCCGGGCGGGCGAGGGGATGGAGATGAAAGATGTGCTGATCCTGGTCAGCCAACGCTCATTGCCGCCAGCATGACCTGCCCTAGCGTCAATGTAAATTTCACAAAACAAAAGATTAACCCCGAGGGCTTTTGCCTCCGAGGTATAATATTCCATGATGACCTCAATATCTAAGAATTCATTGCACCAAATACCGTGACAATACCGTGATTCAGCGGTGATCTGCCGGGAATTCAAAGTCGACAAACCTGCACATCCTACCCATCATTGCTGCCACAAGGGGGATGCAATGACTGGAATTGTCGATCGTTTGCTGATCCTGCTGGCGTGGGTAACGAGCCGCTTTTGCGTCTGGTACCGCTGGCCCTTCCCTGTGAGCGTGGCCATCATGCTCGGCAGCCGGGGCATATTGAGGCAGAACAACCTCTTCGATACCGAGACCGCGCCGGCACGCCCCGACCCGGCCGATGGCTTCGACATTCTTGAGTTCCGCACCGCCGACGGCAGTTACAACGATCTGGCTCAACCCTGGATGGGGCGGGCCAAGACGCGCTTTGGCCGCAACGTGGCCCTGGACAAGACCTATGGCGAGGTGGAACCGACCCTTTACGAGCCCAATCCGCGGCTGGTCAGTTCCAGGCTGCTGGCGCGACAAGCCTTCGTTCCCGTGCCGCATCTGAACGTGCTGGCGGCGGCCTGGATCCAGTTCATGGTGCATGACTGGCTGAGCCACGGCACCAATCTGAAGGACAACCCCCATCGCTTCGGCGTGCCGGAAGGAGACGACTGGCCGACCAGGACGATGGAGGTACTGCGGACCCCGGCGGACGTGACGCAGGCGGATCAGCCCGGGCGACCAGCCGCCTACACCAATACCGAGAGCCATTGGTGGGACGCCTCGCAAATCTATGGCTCCAACCTGGCGCTGCAGACCCGCATCCGCAGCGATCCCGCGACCGGCACGATCCGGGCCGACGGCAAGATCCACCTCGACGAACGCGGCCATCTGCCGGTCGATACCGAGGCCAAGAAGCCGGGATCGGAACTGTCCGGCGTCAACGGCAATTGGTGGGTCGGCCTCTCCGTGCTGCATACGCTGTTCGCCCGCGAGCACAATGCCATCGTCGACCGTCTGCGCATCGATCATCCCGACAAGTCCGGCGAATGGCTGTTCCAGAAGGCCCGCCTGGTCAATGCCGCCTTGCTTGCCAAGATCCACACGGTCGAGTGGACCCCGGCCCTGATGAACACCTCGTCCGGCCGTTTTGCCATGCGCGGCAACTATTTCGGGCTGCTGGGCGAGGCCTTCAAGAACAGCCAAGGCCGGATCGGCGACGGCGAGATCCTGTCGGGCATTCCGGGATCTCCCAAGAACCATCACGGGGCGCCCTATGCCATGACGGAGGAATTCGCCGCCTGCTATCGCCTGCATTCGCTGATGCCGGACAGCTTTTCCTTCCGCCGCCACGAGGACGACGGTGCCCTGTTCGAACGCAGCCTCACCGACGTCTTCGCGGGCAAGACCCGCGCCGTCTACCAGGAAGCCGGCTTTCTCGACGTCGTCTATTCACTCGGTACGTCCCATCCCGGCGCCCTGGTGCTGCACAATTTTCCCAACACGCTGAGAAGGCTCGACAAGAGGGCGGAGGAGAACATCTTCGTCGACCTCGCCGCCATCGACATTCTGCGCGACCGAGAGCGCGGCGTGCCGCGCTATTGCGAGTTCCGGCGCCTGATCGGCGCGCCGGTACCGCGCAATTTCGAGGAACTGACCAATGACACGACCTGGCGCACGGAGCTTGCCGAAGTCTACCGCACGGTCGAACAGGTCGACCTCCTGGTCGGCACCCTGGTCGAGAGTAATGCCCATAATGGTTCGCCGCCCGGCTTCGGCTTTTCGGACACGGCCTTCCGCATCTTCATCCTGATGGCCTCGCGCCGCCTCAAGAGCGACCGCTTCTTCACCGAGGATTTTCGTCCCGAGATCTATACGCCGGCCGGCTTCCGCTGGGTCCAGGAGAACTCGCTCCTCACCGTGCTGCAGCGCCATGCCCCGGAACTCGCGCCGGCCTTCACCGCGACGCGCAACGTCTTCTTCCCCTGGACCAAGGCGAGCAGGTGAGATGACCCGCCGCATCCATATCCCCTTGCTGATCGATCTCCTCGAAGTCGAGGACGCCGCCACCATCTCTGCAATCGACCGGGATCCCCGTCTCGACCGCGCCTATGACAAGGCCGGCCCCTTGTTCAACCGGATGCTGGCCGGGCGGCTGGCACGGATATTCGCCATCGACGGCATCCCGTTTCCGACCATGCGGGGGCGCCATGACGAAGAACGCCGGGCGGCCCAGGCCGACCTCGCCGCCCGGCTGCACGATGCGGCTCTGCCCGAGCTGTCCGGCAAGCACCCGCTGGTCGCCTATGTCAGGGGCACCGGCCCGCGCGAACAGGTGGGGCCAGCGCTGCAGGCCGTGATCGCCCGCCAATTCGACCCGGCCTTCACGCCGCAGGAAGCGGAAGCCCAACGCCTGTGGGACGCGGCCGTTCGCTTCGATGCTGCCGCCCGCACCGCCAACCCGCTGCTCTGGCTGCAGCAGGCGCTGTTCGGCACGCTGCATGCCGACAGGAACATCCTGGCCGGCGCGGTCGGCCGCGATCCGGTCGCCATCCATGCCGTCGGCATCGCCGTGCACAATCTGGTGGCGAGCCTCGACCGGCTGCGCGCCCATCATGACGACCCGGGCCGCCGCTTCGCCCTCGACGGCACGGCGGCGGCGATCGCCTCCCTCGCTGCACCCGACTCGGTGCTGCGCCAGGCCAAGGGCGTGGCCGACATCCCCGGCGGCTCGCTGGAACCCGGCGCCCTGGTGAGGTTCAAGCTCGCTTATGCCGCCGGGCGCACGCTCGATCCCGCCACCGCCTTCCAGTCCGCCTCCTGGAGCGCCTGCCCGGCCTCCGGCTTCGTGTTCCGGCTGCTCGCCGGGATCTGGAGGGCGGCCCGCACCGAGGACGACGAGCCATGAGACCACCTCAGTCAACCGGCGAGGATCCGATCTTCACGCCCCTTCATTTCCGCAATCTCACGGTAAAGAACCGCATCTTCCGTTCCAGCATTTCGGGACGCTGGGACAATGAGGACGGCTCGCCCACCCAGACGCGCCTCAACTGGGAGAGCAAGTTCGCCCGGGGAGGCATCGGCGCCATCATCACCTCCTTCGTGCCAGTGGCGATCGAGGGCCGGATCGCGGCCAATTATGCCACCAACCATCGCGATGCCTTCATTCCGCTCTGGGCTCGGATTGCCGAGGCCGTCCACGTCCATGATTGCCGCTTCATCATGCAGCTCAGCCATTCGGGCCGGCAGATGGACGTGCCTGGCGTCACCAACCAGCATCGTCCGGTGGCCAGTCCCACCAATGCGCGCGAGACTTTGCATGGCTTTCCGACCCAAGCGACGACGCCGGGCGAGATCGGCATCCTGGTCGAGAAATTCGGGCGCGCGGCCTGGCGGGCCCGCGAGGCAGGCTGCGACGGAGTCGAGCTGCACGCGGCCAACGGCTATCTCTTCACCCAGTTCCTTTCCTCCGGCATCAACGACCGTACCGACCATTATGGCGGCTCCCTGCCCAACCGGGCGCGCTTCCTCCTGGAGGTGATCCGCTCGATCCGCAGCCATGTCGGCCGGGATTTCCATCTGCAGGTCAAGCTCAGCGCGGTCGATCGCAACAACGTCATTCCCTGGGAAAAGAAGGGCAACACCATCGACGAGACCATCGAGGTGGCACGCTACTGCCAGGCGGCGGGGGTCGATGCCATCCATGTCTCCACCGGCTCTCTCTTTCCCCATCCCCTCAACCCGCCCGGCGACCTTTCGCTCGAAACGCTGGCGGTCGTCTACGACGCCATGATCGCCTCCGGCCTGTATGGCCTGCGCAATTTCCTCCTCTTCCGCTATCCGGCCCTGCGCCCGATCTTCCGCTGGCTGTGGTTCCGCATGAAGAAGGGTCATGGCATCGAGGGCATCAGCCTGGAGGAAGCCCGCCAGTTCAAGCAGGCCCTCACCGTCCCGGTGCTGGTCACTGGCGGTTTCCAGACAGCCTCCGTGGTCCGTCAGGCCCTCGCCTCGGGCCAGTGCGACGGGGTGGCGATTGCCCGCTCCCTCATCGCCAACAACGACCTGCCCCAGCAATGGCAGGCCGGGCATGATCGGCCCGCCAATCCCTGCACCTATTGCAACAAATGCCTGGTCAACGCGGCCAAGAACCCGCTGGGCTGCTACGAGGAGCAGCGTTTTCCCGACCGCGACGCCATGCTGGCCGCCCTCTATTCGATCTACGCGACCAAGCCCGATCTGGTCATTCCCGGTGCCGATCCGTCCGGTTCGAGTCCTGCTCCCTCGTCGACCAGCACCACCGCAACCGCACGAAAACGCAAAAACTCTCCCCCCGTTTCCTGAGCCAATCGGAGGCTGGCGCTCGACCACATCTGAGGAAAAGCACGATGCCGGACCCCTATTTCGTCACCGAAGTCGAGCGCCAACTGGCGCAACGCCGCCATAAATGGCGGCCGGCGCGGCTCGTGCTCATCGCCGCCCTGGTGGCGGTTGTCTATTTCGCCCTGACGGCGGCCATCCTCTTCACCCGCAACGACACGCCGCGCTATGGCGACGTGGTCGAGCATTTCAAATATGGCTCGATCGGCTCGGAGACGGAAAGCGGCATTCCCTACCGGGTCTGGCAGGCCCTACCCAGGTTGTTCCCGGATACCTTCGAAGGGCGAAACGACTACAGTGCCTTCGGCTTCCTCTATGAAAAGGACAGCCTCGGGCGACAGCGCGACCTGCCCATCGGGGTCTCGCGCCGGACGGTGCGCGGCGTCGACATGGTCTGGCTCAACTGCGCCGTCTGCCACACCGGCACCTATCGCCTGACCGCGGACGGGCCCCGCATCACCGTACCGGCAATGCCCTCCAACAATCTTCAATTCGAACGTTTCGTGCGTTTCGTCCTGTCGACGGCCGCCGACGAGCGCATGGCACCGGATACGCTGATTCCCGCGGCTGAAGCCACCGGCCATCGCTTCGGCGTGGTCGAAAAGGTCGCCTGGCGCTATCTGGTGCTGCCTACCCTGCGCGAAGGCCTGATTGCACGGCATGCCAGGCTCGAATCGCTGCTCGCGCGCCAGCCCGATTGGGGCCCGGGCCGGGTCGACACCTTCAATCCCTACAAGGCGGTGCAGATGAAGATCCCCGCCTCGACGCTGACGCCGGCCGAGGTGATCGGTGCCGCCGACTTCCCCGCCGTCTTCGAACAGGGACCGCGCGAGGGCATGCATCTGCATTGGGACGGCAACAACACCTCGCTGGCCGAGCGCAATCTCTCGGCTGCGCTCGGCGCCGGCGTCACCCCCGAGACGGTCGACCATGCCGCCATCAAACGCGTTGCCGACTGGCTGCTCATGCTCAAGCCGCCGGCCTCTCCCAACCGGCCCGATGCCGGTGCCGTCGGGCGGGGGCGCACTGTCTACGGGAGCGCCTGCAGTTCCTGCCATGGCGAGCAGGATTCGGCGGGCTACCGGTTCCAGGGCGAGGCGATCGGCAAGGTCGATCCCATCGCGCGCCTCGGCACCGACAGGGCACGCCTCGACAGCTACACGCCGGCCTTCCGGCAAAAGCAGCTCACCGAATTGTTCGCCGGCACGCCCTACGCCTTCAGATCCTTCGAAAAGACCGATGGCTACGCCAATCTGCCGCTCGATGGCCTGTGGCTGCGCGGGCCCTATCTGCACAACGGCGCCGTTCCCACGCTGAAGGATCTGCTCGCCCCGCCCACCGAGCGCCCGTCGGCCTATCTGCGCGGCAGCGACGTCATCGATGCCGTCAATGGCGGCTTCCTCTCACCGCCCTGCGACCCCAAGGCCCCGCCGTCGGCGGCGGGCTTCTGCTTCGACACAGCCCAGGCCGGCAACGGCAGGGACGGCCATCTCTACGGCACCGATCTGCCGGCATCCGCCAAATCGGACCTGCTTGCCTATCTGCTCACCTTCTGACCGGGAGACCCCAACCATGACCGATCAGACTCTCACCCTCGGATGGACCATGGCGCAGGCCGCCAGGGCCCTGCGCAACTATCGGATCGTCCTCGGCTTCAACATGGTCGTGCATGTGCTGATCGGGCTCGCCTGCATTCTCTGCCCCGCCTGGGTTTCGCAGATGGCGGGCCTGCCGGAAGCCGTTCCGGTGGGTTGGGAACGCGGCTGGGGCGCCACGCTGCTGCTCGTCACCGCGCTCTATGTTCCCGGCTGGCACAGGCCGTTGATAGCCCGGATGCCCAACCTGATCGGCATCGGCGGCCGCCTGTGGATGGCCTTGATCTGGCTCCTCTGCGGCGGCGGTTTCCTGTGGTTCGCCCTGTTCGACGGCTTTTTCGCCGTGGTGCTCGCCGTGCTCTACCGGCGCCTGCTGACGAACCAACTGATGACCCGTCCCTGAGGCCCCGCCGGGTTCCGGGCGCTGCCAGGGTTCCTCTTTAAGTGCGCGGCGGCGATGGCCATATTCAGGGCGGGACTGCGGCCCCGGCCCGCCATGCTCGGGATTGCTCCGCCGTAGCACCTTACTTCCCTCGGGGTCACCAGGACCCGCAGGATGCGGCGGAGCCAGGAACTGGCGCAAGGAGGCGATGACGCCTCGACGCCGGTTCCGGGAGTATCGCCATGAACCCCATTACCTTGTTCGTCACGAGCATTCTCGCCCTCGCCGGTGCTGGCTCGGCCTATCTCGGCCAGTACTGGCTCGCGGGCCTGTTATTCCTGCTCGCCCTCGTCGTCGCGGCCTCCCTCAAGATGGCCAACACCTGGCAGAAATTCGTGGTGCTGCGCGCCGGCAATCTGCAGGGCGTCTATGGCCCCGGCCTTTTCCTGATCATTCCGGTCATCGACAATGTCGTCGCCGTGATCGACGAACGCATCCAGACCACCGCCTTCAACGCCGAACAGGCCCTGACGCGCGACACCGTGCCCGTCAATGTCGATGCCATCATCTTCTGGCACGTGCATGATGCCCAGAAGGCGGCGCTGGCGATCACCCATTACCGTGAGGCGATCGACCGCGTCGCCCAGACTTCGCTGCGCGAAATGATCGGTGCCTCGATGCTGTCCTCCCTGCTGTCCGACCGCAAGGCAGCCGACGAGCGCCTGCGCGACGTCATCGGCGGCAAGACCGCCGCATGGGGCATCACCGTGATGTCGGTGGAGATCCGCGACGTCGCGATCCCGGTGGCCCTCCAGGACGCGATGTCGCGCCAGGCCCAGGCCGAACGGGAAAGAGAGGCACGCGTCATTCTCGGCTCGGCGGAAGCCGAAGTCGCCAGCAAGTTCGTGGAGGCGGCGCAGACCTATGCCAGCCATCCCGCCGCCCTGCAGCTCAGGGCCATGAACATCATCTACGAAACGACCAAGGAGCGGGGCGCGACCATCCTGATCCCGACCACCATGGTGGACAGCCTCAATCCGGCCTCGGCGCTGGTCCTGGCGAACCAGGGCTCGCCAAACCCGCTGAAAAGCGCGGCCTGAATATGCGGGGTGGTCGGGGAAGGGGAGCGTCAGATCGACAACTCCTCCCCTCCTGCAAACCGGCAGCTTTATTCCGCCGCTTCGTTCTGGGCCAGATTATCGAGGCTCTGGATGATCAGGCCCGCCAGGGCGTCGGCCAGCGATGTCTGCTCGCGCCAATTGCGCACCAGGCCGATCTTGCAGGACGGCAGCGGCGGGAAGCCGTCGGTGGGACCGAGGACACGCATGCCCGGCTTCAACGCGCTTTCGGGCAGCACGGAGACCGCCAGGCCGGCCAGGACCATGGCGCCGACCGCCGTGGAATTCCAGCTCGAATAGAGCACGCGATAGCTGCGATTGATGGTTTCGAGCCTTTCCTGCGCCGCCTGCCGCCAGCCGCAGCTCGGACGGCCGAGCGCGAGCGGCAGCGGCGTCTCGGTATGGACCTGGTGCCGGCTCGAGGTCACCCAGAGCAGGCGCTCATGACGCACGAATTCGGCAGCTCCCTTGTGCTCGACATGGGTGATGATGGCGAGATCGAGGTCGTTGGTATTGATACGTTCGATCAGCATGGGCGTCGGTTCGCAGACGATGGTCACCTCGACCCGGGGATTGGCCTGCGAGAAGCGCGCCATGATCTCGGGCAAGTAGCGATCGGCGTAGTCGTCGGGAATGCCGATGCGCACGCGCCCGGTCAGTTCGTTCTGCGAGAAAGCGCAGACTGCGTCCATGTTGAGCTTGACGATGCGCCTTGCATAGTCGAGCAGCTTGTCGCCGTCTTCCGTCAGCCTGGAAGCCCGCCCATCCCGCTCGAAGATCGGCTTGCCGATACGTTCCTCCAGCCGCTTCATCTGCATGGAGACGGCCGATTGCGTCTTGAAGACGATGTCGGCAGCGCGGGTGAAGCTGCCCGTTTCGGCGATGGCGATGAAGGTCCTGAGCTGATCGATATCCAACAGCACTGCCATGACCACCCTCGCCTCGCTATTGCCTGAGGTGCGTGCCTCCACGCGCCATCAAGGAGCACGATAACAATCGCTTATGCTGAACATTAGAAACATTCGTTGGATTGATCAATGCCGATGTTTCATAGTGTTACCGTTCAGTATTGGTGATGAGTGGAGCGTTCCATCCGGGAGCGCTGCATCACCGGCCGCCCGATGGAGAATCCGATGAACAGCGTTGTCGTCAACAGCCAGTCTTCCTCTCTCGTCTCGACCCTCGTCGAGATGATGCGCGCTGTATTCGGCAAGATCGCCAGTCTCGCCGTCGCGCTTCACAATCGCCGGGAAATCAACCAGTTGGCCAATGCGGATGCAGCGATGCTGCGCGATCTCGGCCTGACGCCGACCGATGTCGAAGGCGCCCTGTCGCAGCCGCTCTGGCGCGATCCGTCGGCCCAGCTCGTCGCGGCGCAAATGGATTGGCGCTGCTCGGCCAAGGCCGCCAAGCATGACAATTTCGTCGGTCTGCACGCCTGATGCCTGACCGGCACGACTTCTGGCCGCTTCCCCTGCGGCAGAACGCCCCGGAAGCGTGACTTCCGCACCTCAGCCCGCTTCGCCTGAAGCGGGCTTTTTCATGGACTACTTCTTGCCGAACCAGTTCTCCAGGAGCGACTGCATCGCATCAGCCTGCGCTTTCTGGATCCGGCTTCCCGCTTCGAGCATCTGATCCATTACCGCCGCCGCGTCATTTCTGGGAACCGGCGCCGGGCTCGGCATCAGGAACGGCGCCCATAGCGATGCCAATGCGCTGTTGTCGAACCAGGGAGCCGGTTTGGGCTGAGACGGCTGGAAAGCCCGCATCATGGCTTCAACCATGTCGCCCCACGGATTGCTGGGCGCCGGCGCCCCTGCCCGCGCCAGGCCGCTGACCAGGATGGATGCCACGGACGGCAGCATGGCGGCGATTACCGGAGCGGCGACACCGCTCTGCAATGCGGCTAGCTGGGACAGTGCCTTGGTCATCTCGGACGTACCGAACAGGGCTGCCATCACGCGCTGGCCCTGCTGGGTCGCCTGCTGGGTGAAGGCCAACGCCGCGTCCTGGAAGCTATCGACCTGCGGCACCCCCGACAGGCCGAAGAAGTCCGGCGGTTCGGCGGCGGTCTTCGCCCTCTCCACCTCCCGCTTCAGGCCGAGCGAGAAGGCCGGCATCAGCGCCTCGGCCGCTGCCAGGGCCTGCTTCTGGCTGAGCTCGAAATGGCGGGCCAGATTGTCTATCGCCTGCCCGTTCTGCGCGGTGTTCAAGAGATCGAAGAGTGTGTTCATGCCGCTTCCCATTCCACCGCCATTGCGCCCTCAGGCCTGTCCGGGGATCTTGAGCCACCGCAGCGAGCGATAGGCCCACCATACACCAAACACGCCGAAGATCACCGCGCCAAGCCCCTGCCCGGCCAACGCCCCTTCCGCTCCCCAGTATTTTGCGCCGATGATGGCAAAGGGAATGGTGCCGAGCGTCGCCTTGCCCCAATTGGACAGGGTCGCGGCAATCGGAAAGCCGAGATTGTTGAAGGAAGCGTTGGCGACGAAGAGCAACCCGTGGAAGACCCACGATCCCGCTGCGAACAGGCAGAAAAAGGTGATGAGCTGGGCGGCCTGCGGATCGGTGATGTTGAACAGGCGGATCACCAGTTGATGCGCGGCCGCCAGCACCGCCCACACGACCAGCGCATAGATCGTGGTGAAGGTGAAGGCATCGGTCAGGGCGCGGCGCACGCGGTCGAGGCGACCGGCACCGTAGTTCTGCCCGAGAATCGGGCCGACGACACCTGAAAGCGAGAAGATGCCCCCGAAGCAGAAGGCGATCAGGCGCCCCATCACGGCATTGCCTGCCACGGCACCGTCGCCGAAGGGGGCCAGCACGGCCGTCATGTAGCCATTGGCCACGGGTGTGGCGAGATTGGCGAGCATGGCAGGGCCTGCAATCGCCATGATCGGTCCGGTATCGGCGAACGCCTCGCGCAGCGACAACCGGCCCACCAGATCGTGCACGCGGGAAGCGCCGTACCAGCCGACCCAGACGGTAACCAGCCGCGAGATCACGATGACAACAGCCGCTCCCTCGACACCGAGGCCGCACCACAGGATGAAGATCGGGTCGAGGATCGCCGCAGCGATGGCCCCCGACAGCGTGACATACATCGAGCGCCTGGCATCCCCGACCGCACGAAGCACGCCGGAGAGCGCCATGCCGCTTCCCATCAGCACGCCGCTCGGCACGCTGATCTGCAGGAAGATGGTGGCGAGCGCCAGCGTGCGGCCGGTAGCCCCCAGCTGCGTGAGCAGCCAGGGAATCAATGGAAAGGCGACGGCTGCCACCAGCGCGTTGATCAGGATCATCCACACCAGGATGGAAGCTCCATAGCGTCGCGCCAACGGACGGTCGCGGGCCCCCAGCGCACGTGAACACAGAGCACCCGCCGAGATCATCACGCCGATGCAGATCGAGGTCGCCAGAAAGAGCACAGCCGCGCCGTAGCCGACCGCCGCCGTCGCCGCGGTGTCGCCGAGATGGGCGATGTACCACAGGTTGATGAGGTCGACGGCGAACACTGACATCAGCCCGATCGAGCCCGTCGTGGTCATCACCACGACATGGCGCATGATCGAACCGGTCACGAACTTTGCCGTCGGCGACAGGGGTACCGGCTGCGCCGACGCCTCGGCGGGCGTCGCGTCGTCATCGGCTTGGGGATGGCGCATTTTCAGTCCAATTCCTGGGAGCGCGGACGTCCTCGTCCGCACTTCCTCTCCCACAGGAACGATGGCTCCGAAAGCGGACGAGGACGTCCGCGCTCCCAGGAGTCGAAGCCTCGCTGCCCGCGGTTGGGCGAAGGGCATCGATATAGGCCGATATCCTCGGGCGGAAAACCCCTGTCTTCCTCCCCCCTCGCCAGAGGTGCTCCCACGCGATAATTTGACCCACAGTCAGGAAGCCACGCCATGATTGCGCAAGAGCCGATCGCCGACCTGCCGACCCATCAGGTGACCAATCAGGTCCCGCCTTTGCTCGAATACAACCTGTTCGACAGCGACCCCGGGCTCCAGGCCGCCCTGGAGCGCGAAGGCGCAGACTGGGCCCGGCAGGCGGCGAGCGCCTTCGGAGCCTCGATCGGCAGCGGGGAAGCGATCGCGCTCGGCGAGGCCGCCGGCCGGCACGCGCCCGAGCTGCATAGCTTCGATCGTTTCGGCCAGCGCATCGATCACGTCGAATTCCACCCCGCCTATCATGCTCTGATGGCCCGCGGCCTGGAAGCCGGCATCCATTCCCTGCCGGCTTCCGGCCGCCCCGGCGGCTTCGTCGCCCATGCCGCCCTGGAATATATGTTGACCCAGATCGAGCCCGGCGTGTGTTGTCCGATCACCATGACCGGCGCCAGCCTCGCCGTACTGCGCCAGGCACCCGCCCTCTTCGGGCAATGGGGCCCGCTCATTCTGGCCGACGCCTATGACGGCTCGGCCCGGCCGGCAGCCGACAAGACGGCGGCGACCATCGGCATGGCTATGACCGAAAAGCAGGGCGGCTCCGACGTGCGGGCCAACACCACCCGCGCAGCCCCCCTCGGCGAAGACCTCTACGAACTCACCGGGCACAAATGGTTCTGTTCGGCTCCGATGTCGGATGGCTTCCTCACCCTGGCTCAGGCGCCCGGTGGCCTCTCTTGCTTTTTCGTGCCGCGCTGGCGGCCCGACGGCACCCGCAATACCATCTTCATCCAGCGGCTCAAGGACAAGCTCGGCAATCGCTCCAACGCCTCGGCGGAGATCGAATATGCCGGCGCTCTCGCCTGGCGCATCGGCGATGAGGGACGCGGCGTCGCCACCATCATGGCCATGGTCAACCAGACCCGGCTCGACGCCGCCCTGGTCTGCGCCGGCATGATGCGCCAATGCGCGGTCCAGGCCGTGCATCACGCCGCCCACCGCCGGGCCTTCGGCAAACTGCTGATCGAGCAGCCCCTGATGCAGCCGGTCCTTGCCGACCTCGTGATCGAGGCGGAGGCCGCCACCATGCTGGTGATGCGCGTCGCCCGGGCCTTTGACGGCAACACGCCACAGGAGACCGCCTTTGCGCGCATCGGCGCGGCCATCGCCAAATTCTGGGTGACCAAGCGCCTGCCCAACCTCAGCTACGAGGCGCTGGAATGTCTCGGCGGCAACGGCTTCGTCGAAGAGGGACCGCTGGCCCGCTTCTATCGCGAGGCTCCCGTCAATGCGATCTGGGAAGGCTCCGGCAACGTCAATGCGCTCGACGTTCTGCGCGCCCTCGGCAAGGAACCCGCGACCGTCGAGGCGCTGCGCGCCGAATTGCAGGCAGCACACGGGCTGGATCGGCGCTACGACGCCTTCGTCGCCGTCATCGAGAAAAGTATGCGCACCGATGGCATGCAGGAGGCTCTGGCACGCCGCCTGGTGGAAGATCTCGCCTTGGCGCTGCAAGCCTCGCTCCTGCTCCGCCATGGTCTCGCACCGATGGCCGAAGCCTTCATTGCCGGCCGCCTCGCCGGCGGCATGCGCGGCTGCTACGGCGCCCTCCCCGCCGGCCTGAACCTGCAGCCGATTCTGGATCGGGCGAGAGTGAAACCTTCCCGGTAGCACCGAGTGCCGGCTGCGCCAATATTCTCGAAACTAGGTAAACGCCGCCAATGGCTTAGAGCGGAGCAGCCGGCTGGGACCGCGAATGCCTCGACCGCCCCTTGGAAACGAATGCTCGCCGGAAAGGAAGAGGCGAACGGGACGTCCGCGGTCCCAGCCTCAGCTGCCACAATTGAAGGCCGACGCCCTCCGACTTCATTTCAGCTTGTCGAAACCTTCGCCAAAGCCCTTCAGGGTCAGGGGAATGCCGATGCCCTCTTCCGGTGTCTGGAAGATGATGAAGGTGGCTTCCTTACCGGTGCGCAGCATGCCGATCTGGGAATCATCGAGCACCACGTCGGCCAGGCACCCCGTCGGCAGGCAGCGGACGAAAGCAGCGCGGCCGACATCCTTGCCGTCGATCTTGAGGCCGAGACCGGACGGCAGGAGCACGCCGAGCGGCGCGATCACCCGCAGCAGGCGGCTCTTCTGGTCCGCCGTGCGCAGCACCAGCACCGAGAGGGCCACATTGGGGCGATCGGACGCGGTGACGGCCTGCACCAGAGCGCATTGTTCCTGCTGGGCTCCCGGCGGGGTATCGCAGCGCACCTGCCAATTGTCGTGGGTCGAGCGCAGCACGCCGAGCTGATCGGTCTGCTGCGCCGCGGCAGGACCGCCAAGCACGGCACCGGCCAGCAGGCCCGCGAAGGAAAGGCCGGCTACGCGCCGCAGCGTGGTCGCAAGAGCATGTTTCAGCATGTGTGCCAACAAGTTACATCCTCGCCGAATCAGGGCTCGCAGGCCCGGTTTGGATTTCAGCCGCGACGGGTAGCAGACAGGCCCTGACTGTCAAGCACGGCGCCGCGACGGTGTTCCACTCAGGTTGACGGCACATCATGGCGCTTTCGCGCCCAATTGCCGCACAAACCGTGGACGTCGAACCATTGCGATGCGCTGTGGATTGTGGTTTTTGAGTGACCGTGTGCTTTACATGAGTTCCAATCCGTGAAATCTGCGCGCCAGAGAGTTTTGCGCGATTGGCGCTCCCGACTGGTAACGAGCCAAGAGGCGTATCACGTGCCGCTTCGGCTGCGTCGTGTCGGCGGGGAATTGGAGAGAAGGCGGATGGCTTTCCAGGCTAGGAAGAAAATGGGCGGGGTGGCATTGTCATCGCTGCTGTGGGGCCTCATGATCGGCACGGCCAGTGCCGAAGAGGCCGCCAAGGGCGGTCTCGGCGAGCCGCAGCCCTGGCAGATGGGCCTGCAGGAACCCGCTACGCCGGTCATGGAATATATCAACTGGTTCCATACCTATGTGATGTGGTTCATCGTCCCCATCACCCTCTTCGTGATGGTCCTGCTGCTCTATGTGATCGTTCGCTTCAACAAGAAGGCCAACCCGGTCCCCTCCAAGGTCACGCACAACACCATCCTGGAAGTGGCGTGGACGGTACTGCCGATTCTGGTGCTGGTTTGCATCGCCCTGCCTTCGTTCAAGCTCCTCTACATGGAGGAAGTGATTCCGAAGGCCGACCTCACCATCAAGGCGACCGGCAGCCAGTGGTATTGGGACTACGAATATCCCGACAATGGCGACATTTCCTTCTCCTCCACCATGGTACGCGACCTGCCCATGAGCGATCCGCTGCGCCTGCTCAAGGTGGACAACGAGGTCGTCGTGCCCGTGAACAAGACGGTGGTGGTGCAGGTCACCTCCAACGACGTGATTCACTCCTTCTCGGTGAACTCCTTCGGCATCAAGATCGACGCCATTCCCGGCCGCCTGAACCAGACCTGGTTCAAGGCCACCCGCGAAGGCATGTATTATGGCCAGTGCTCGCGCCTGTGCGGCCGCGACCATGCCTTCATGCCGATCGCCTTCCGCGTGGTAAGCGAGGAAGAGTTCCAGAAGTGGGTGGCGAGCAAGAAGACTGCAATGAACGGCGCCGCCCCGGACAAGGTCGCAGCCGCGACCACCGTCGTAGTAAAGTAATGGCCTGACGGCTCGACTAAAGGATTGAATGTGATGGCCACTGCCCACAACGCATCGGCGCATGGGGATCATGCCCAAGATCCGCATGCCCATGACGCGCATGATCATCCGACCGGCTGGCGCCGTTATGTCTATTCGACCAACCACAAGGACATCGGCACGCTCTACCTGATCTTCGCGCTGGTCGCGGGTATCATCGGCGGCCTCCTGTCGGTGGCGATGCGCGCGGAACTGATGTTCCCGGGCCAGCAATTCTTCACCAACCCCTACACGTTCAATGCGTTCGTGACCGCGCACGGCTTGATCATGATCTTCTTCATGGTCATGCCCGCGATGATCGGCGGCTTCGGCAACTGGTTCGTGCCGCTGATGATCGGCGCGCCGGACATGGCCTTCCCGCGCATGAACAACATCTCGTTCTGGCTGCTGATCCCGGCCTTCGGCCTCCTGATCATCTCGATGTTCGTGCCCGGCGGTCCCGGCGCCGACGACCTCGGTGTCGGCACCGGCTGGACGGCCTATCCGCCGATGTCCTCGATCAAGGGCACGCCCGGGCCGGCGATGGATTTCGCCATCCTGTCGCTGCATCTGGCCGGCGCTTCCTCGATCCTAGGCGCCATCAACTTCATCACCACCATCTTCAACATGCGCGCACCGGGCATGACGCTGCACAAGATGCCGCTGTTCGCCTGGGGCGTGCTGGTCACCGCCTTCCTGCTGCTGCTGTCGCTGCCCGTCCTCGCCGGCGCCATCACCATGCTGCTGACGGACCGTAATTTCGGCACCGCCTTCTTCGATCCGGCCAATGGCGGCGACCCGATCCTGTGGATGCATCTGTTCTGGTTCTTCGGTCACCCCGAAGTCTACATCATGATCCTGCCGGGCTTCGGCATCGTCAGCCACATCATCTCGACCTTCTCGCGCAAGCCCATCTTCGGCTATCTCGGCATGGCCTATGCCATGGTCGCCATCGGCGTCGTCGGCTTCGTCGTGTGGGCCCACCACATGTACACCGTCGGCCTCGACGTCGACACGCAGGCCTATTTCGTGTTCGCTACCATGGTGATCGCGGTGCCGACCGGCGTGAAGATCTTCTCCTGGATCGCCACGATGTGGGGCGGCTCCATCGACTTCAAGGCGCCCATGGTGTGGGCGACGGGCTTCATCTTCCTGTTCACCGTCGGCGGCGTCACCGGCGTGATGCTGGCCAATGCCGGTGTCGACCGCTCGCTGCACAACACCTATTACGTGGTGGCGCATTTCCACTACGTGCTGTCGCTGGGCGCGGTCTTCTCCATCTTCGCGGGCTGGTACTACTGGTTCCCGAAAATGTTCGGCTACGTCATCCCTGACTGGATGGGCCAGGTGCATTTCTGGATCGCCTTCGTCGGCGCCAACATGCTGTTCATGCCGCAGCACTTCCTGGGCCTGGCCGGCATGCCTCGCCACCTCGTCGACTACAACCCGGCCTTCGCGGGCTGGAACCTGGTCTCCTCCCTCGGTGCCTTCATCTTCTTCGGCGGCGTGATCTGGTTCCTGGCTATCAACTTCTATGCGATCTTCGTCCGCAAGGAGCAGGCGGCCGCCAATCCCTGGGGCGAAGGCGCCACCACCCTGGAATGGACGCTGTCCTCGCCGCCGCCCTTCCATCCGTTCGAGACGCGGCCCCGCATCCGCTGAGCCCCTCGACCGCACGCGCTTTCGGGTGGGGGGCCGCTTCGACGGCCGCCCTCCCGCCTCCAGCAAACAGGTTTTCTTCTCGAGCCTTTCCCTGAAGGCTCGAGAAGAAAACCGGCCCGCAAGGGCCTTCGGCCAGGTGTTTCAGACCAAGCATCTCCCGCCCGGCCGGCCCGACGAAAAGGAACGTTCTTTGACCGATATCGGCATGCCCATCCAAGGCGAGGCTGACGATGCTGTCCCCGTGATCAGCATCGCGTCGGTTGGCGACTTCCTGGCCTTGCTCAAGCCGCGAGTGATGTCGCTGGTGGTGTTCACCGCCCTCACCGGCATGGTCGTGGCACCCGGCCCGATCCATCCGGTCATCGGTCTTGCCGCCCTGATCGCCATCGCGGTCGGCGCCGGTGCCTCGGGCGCCCTCAACATGTGGTACGACGCCGATATCGACGCCGTGATGTCGCGCACGCGCAACCGCCCGGTTCCGGCCGGCCGCGTCAGTCCGGGCGAAGCGCTCGCCTTCGGCATCATCCTGTCCGGCCTGTCGGTGCTGGCGCTCGGCGTCTTCACCAATTTCCTCGCCGCGGGCCTGCTCGCCTTCACCATCTTCTTCTATGTCGTTGTTTACACGATGTGGCTGAAGCGCTGGACGGTGCAGAACATCGTGATCGGCGGCGCGGCGGGTGCCCTGCCCCCAGTCGTCGCCTATGCCACGGTGACCGGCACTGTGACGGTGGAAAGCCTCGTGCTCTTCGCCCTGATCTTCATGTGGACGCCGCCCCATTTCTGGGCGCTGGCGCTGTTCAAGTCGGGCGACTACGAAAAAGCCGGCGTGCCGATGCTGCCCGTGGTGGCGGGAGACCACGAGACCCGCCGCCAGATCCTGATCTACACCGTGCTGCTCGCCCCGATCGGCATGCTGCCCTGGCTGCTCGGCTACGCGCATTGGAGCTATGGCGTGGTTGCGGGCCTGGGTGGGCTCGGCATGCTCTGGCTTGCCATCGACATCTGGCGCAAGCCCGGTGACATGGGACCCGCCAAGCGCATGTTCGGCTACTCGATCCTCTATCTGTTCGTGCTGTTCGCCTGCCTGCTCGGCGAGGCGCTGGTGATGAGGGTCCTGGCATGATGGCGCATCATCTGTGGTTCATCGGACCGGCCCTGATCATCCTGCTGCTGATCATCCTGTTCCGTCCCCTCGCCTATCAGCGCCCACCGAAGGATAGCTGGGTCGCCAGGCTGCCGGCCGACCAGGCGCGCAAGCTGCATTGGCGTTCGATCGCGATCGCCGCCGCCCTCATCGCCTTCGTGCTGCTCGTCTATGCCGTGAGCTTCGTCAAAGGCCCCGGCGTGCTCGACAAGGGGTTCTAGAATGGCCGGAACGCCCGACAAGCCTTCCTCTTCGCGCCCCAAGGTCGGCAATGGCATAATCGCGGTGTCCTGCATCGCGTTCGTGGCATCGATGGTTGGTGCGGCCTATGCCGCAGTGCCGCTCTATACGCTGTTCTGCCAGGTCACCGGCTTTGCGGGGACCACGCGCGTCGCCGAGGCCGCTCCGGGCCAGATCCTCGACCGCAGCTTCGAAGTGCGCTTCGATTCGAACATCAACCCGGCCCTGCCCTGGAAGTTCGAACCCGAGCAGCGCTCGGTGACGGTCAAGGCCGGAGAGGTAAAGACGGTCTACTACAAGATCACCAACCTCTCCCAGGAAACCACCTATGCCGCGGCCGCCTACAATGTGACGCCGCAGGAAACCGGTGCGTATTTCTCAAAAATCCAGTGCTTCTGCTTCACCAACCAGAAACTGGGGCCGGGCGAGAGCCAGGAGCTGCCGGTGGTCTTCTTCGTCGATCCCGCGATCGACAAGGTCGACTATCTTGCCGGCGTGCGCACGATCACGCTTTCCTATACCTACTATCCGGCCAAGCCTCCCGTGACTCCGCTCGCGGCGGCCGAACCGAAAACCGACACGTCGAGCAAACCACAGTTATAAGTTCCCGGGCGACCGGCATCTGGAGAAAGCCATGGCTCAGACCAAGAACCATGATTACCACCTCGTCAATCCGAGCCCATGGCCGTTCGTCGGCTCGATGGCGGCTTTCGTTCTGGCCATCGGCCTGATCACCTGGATGCACAAATATTCCTACGGCCCGCTGGTGTTCGGCGTCGGCCTGATCGGCGTGCTCTACACCATGCTGATGTGGTGGTGGGACGTCATCAAGGAAGCTTCCGAGGGCGATCACACCCCGGTGGTGCAGCTCCATCATCGCTACGGCATGATGCTGTTCATCGCTTCGGAAGTGATGTTCTTCGTCGCCTGGTTCTGGGCCTATTTCGACGTCGCCCTCTTCCCCGGCGATGCCGCCGAGGTCGCTCGCACCGCCCTGACGGGAGGCGTCTGGCCGCCCAAGGGCATCGAGACCCTCGACCCCTGGCATCTGCCGCTCCTGAACACGCTGATCCTGCTCACCTCCGGCACCACGGTGACCTGGGCCCATCACGCTCTGCTCGAGGGCGACCAGAAGGGCCTGAGGAACGGCCTGATCCTGACGGTCATCCTTGGCCTGATCTTCACGCTGTGCCAGGCCTACGAGTATGCCCACGCGCCATTCTCCTTCTCGGGCCACATCTATGGCTCGACCTTCTTCATGGCGACGGGCTTCCACGGCTTCCACGTGATCGTCGGCACCATCTTCCTGGCTGTCTGCCTGCTGCGCGCCAATCTGGGCCAGTTCACCCAGCGCCATCACCTCGGCTTCGAGTTCGCCGCCTGGTACTGGCACTTCGTCGACGTGGTCTGGCTGTTCCTGTTCGCCTGCATCTACATCTGGGGTTATGGTCCCGGCGGCGTGCACGGCTGAGCCGCCTTCACATAGCGTTTTGCGATTTTACGGTGCCACCAAGAATCGCAAAGACGCGTCCAAACAAAGAGTTAGAGTAAAAATGCGTTCACACTTGAACGCGTTTTGCTCTAGGATCAACGAGGCGGCCGGGATTCCCCGGCCGTTTCCTTTTAGGGCTCCCCAATCATGTCGCAGGATCAGCACTACGCTCCGCTTTCGCCCTTCCAGACCGGCTCGCGCGGCAGATGCCCGCGTTGCGGCCAGGGCAAGCTCTTCGACGGCTTCATCAGTCTCAAGCCGAAATGCAGCGCCTGCGGCCTCGACTACAGCTTTGCCGATTCGGGCGACGGGCCGGCCGTGCTGGTCATCCTGGTCGCCGGCTTCATCCTGCTGGGCGCAGCCGTCTATGTCGAATTCACCTTCTCGCCTCCGGTCTGGGTGCACATCATCCTCTGGCTGCCGCTTTCCCTCGCTGTCTGTCTCGGATTGCTGCGCTGGATGAAGGGCGTACTCGTTGCCCTGCAATATACCAACAAGGCGGCCGAGGGCCGGTTGGAAGAATGACGACGTCCGTGGTCTCCTCGCGTCCGCGCTCGCTGGTGGTGCTGACGATCTCGATGCTGGTGATGGGCGCCTTCCTGGTCGGTCTCGGCATCTGGCAGCTCGAACGTCTGCAATGGAAGCTCGGCCTGCTCAAGGAGATTGCCGACCGCACCACCGCGGCTCCCGTTGCTCCGCCCCCCGAAGCCGATTGGCCGCGCCTGACGCGGGACGGCCTCGAATACCGGCATTGGCAGGTCTCGGGGACCTTCGACCACGCCAAGGAGATCCGCTCCTTCACCAACCTGCCCGATGCCAAAGGGCAGTTTCGCGGCGTGGGCTACTGGGTGCTGACACCGCTCATCCGTCCCGACGGTTCCACCGTCCTGGTCAATCGCGGCTTCGTGCCCGAGAACGCCAAGGATCCCGCCAGCCGCCAGGCCGGGCAGATCGCCGGTCCCGTCACCATCACCGGCCTCGCCCGCTGGACGGAAGACCGCAATCTCTTCACGCCGGCAGACGATCCTGCCGCCGGCAACTGGTTCACGCGCGACATCGCCGGCATTGCCAAGGCCGAGGGGCTGACGCGGGTCGCACCGTTCTTCATCGATGCCGATGCCAGCGCCCCCGGCGGCCTGCCCGAGGGCGGAGAAACCATTCTCGCCTTCCCCAACAACCACCTGCAATATGCGCTGACCTGGTTCGGTCTCGCCCTCGGTCTGGTTGGGGTCTACATCGCCTTCGTCCTGCGCCTGAGGCGCAAACCGGCGGGATAAGGACGGCGCCGCTGGGCAAGGAGGCGGCGATACGCGCCTTGCCCGTCGGCCCCGGGCGGATTACAGGATGAAGACTTGTGTCCCGGACGGCGCGCGACTGGTATTGGCGGCGCTTCCGGCACCGAAAGGATAGAACCGTGCACTATGTTTCCACGCGGGGCGAAGCCCCCGTCCTCGGCTTTTGCGATGCCCTCCTCGCCGGCCTTGCCCGCGACGGCGGCCTCTATGTGCCGCAGCATTGGCCGGTTCTGTCCCACGCCCAGATCGCTTCCTTTGCAGGCAAACCCTATTGGCAGGTCGCCGAAGCGGTGATCTCGCCCTTCGTCGGCGGCGAGATCGAGCCGGCAGCCCTGCGCCGGATGATCCAGGAGGCCTATGGCAGCTTCGGCCATCCAGCCGTCGTGCCGCTGGTGCAGATCGGTGACAATCTGTTCGTGCAGGAGCTGTTCCACGGCCCGACGCTTGCCTTCAAGGACGTGGCGATGCAGTTGCTCGCCCGGCTGATGGACCACGCCCTGAAGGCCCGCAACAAGCGCGCCACCATCGTCGGCGCCACCTCGGGCGACACCGGCAGTGCCGCCATCGAAGCCTTCCGCGGCCTCGAACAAGTCGACATCGTCATCCTCTATCCGCATGGCCGCGTCTCCGAGGTGCAGCGCCGGCAGATGACCACGGTCGATGCGCCCAATGTCCATGCCGTGGCGCTGGAGGGCAATTTCGACGATTGCCAGGCCCAGCTGAAGGCGATGTTCAACCATCTCGAATTCCGCGACGAAATCGGCCTGTCGGGCGTCAATTCCATCAACTGGGCCCGTATCGTGGCCCAGATCGTCTATTACTTCACCGCCGCGGTGACCCTGGGCGCGCCGCATCGCAAAGTGTCGTTCTCGGTGCCCACGGGCAATTTCGGCGACATTTTCGCCGGCTATGTCGCCAAGCGCATGGGCCTGCCGATCGAGCGGCTCCTGATCGCCACCAATGTCAATGACATCCTGGCGCGCACCATCGCGACGGGCGTCTACGAGGCACGCGGTGTGAAGGAGACGTCTTCGCCCTCGATGGATATCCAGGTTTCCTCCAATTTCGAACGCCTGCTCTTCGACGCCTATCACCGCGATGCCGGCCAGATCCGCCGCTTGATGGGCAATCTCGCCCAATCCGGCGCCTTCGAAATCGACGAAGGCGCCTATGAGGCTATCCGGGCGGAGTTCGACGCCGAGCGCGCCGACGAGAAGGAGGTCGCCAAGACGATCGGCATGATCTGGCGCAACGCCGGCTACCTCCTGGATCCTCATACGGCCGTCGGCGTGATGGCGGCGTGGAAGGCCGAACCCGATCGCCGCGTGCCGATGGTCGTGCTCGGCACGGCCCATCCCGCCAAGTTCCCGGCCGCGGTCAAGGACGCCTCGGGCATCGAACCCAAATTGCCGGATGCCCTCGCCGATCTCTATGAGCGGCCCGAGCGCTTTACCGTCCTGCCCAATGACCTCGGGGTCCTGGAGGCCTTCGTCCGCAAGCATTCCCGCGCGGCCCAAGGTGCAGCCGCATGAGCGTCGAGGTAACCCGCCTCCCCTCCGGCCTGACCGTCGTCACCGACGCGATGAGCCATCTGGAAACCGCTTCGCTCGGTGTCTTCGCGGGTGCCGGCGCCCGCTCGGAAGGCGAGAAGGAGCACGGCCTCGCCCATCTGCTCGAGCATATGGCGTTCAAGGGCACGCGGACCCGTGACGCCAAGCGCATCGCCGAAGAGATCGAAAGCGCCGGCGGTGAACTCAATGCCGCGACATCCGGCGAGCAGACCGCCTATTACGCCCGCGTGCTGAAGGAAGATGTCGGCCTCGGCTTCGACATCCTGGCCGACATCCTCACCCAGTCCGTCTTCGATGCCGATGAACTGGCGCGGGAGAAGAATGTCATCCTGCAGGAGATCAGCGCCGTCGAGGACACGCCGGACGATCTGGTCTTCGACATGTTCAACCAGGCCGCATTTCCGCATCAGCCCCTCGGCCGCCCCATTCTCGGCACCCCCGAAACCGTGATGTCGTTCGACCGCAAGGCGATCCAGACCTATCTCGACACCCATTACCGGGCCGGCCGCATGGTGGTCGCCGCTGCCGGGGCCGTCGAGCATGATCGCGTCGTCGAAGAGGCAGGCCGCCTGTTCGCCCATCTGCCCGAAGGCAGCGGCCCCGAACCGGCTTCGGCGATCTATCGCGGCGGCGAGGACGTGATGGTGACCGATCACGAACAGGCCAATGTGCTGATCGGCTTTGCCGGCCGTTCCTACAAGGATGCCCTCAGCCCGGCTCTCGGAATCTTCACCAATCTGGTCGGCGGCGGCATGTCCTCGCGCCTGTTCCAGGAGGTGCGAGAAAAAAGGGGCCTGTGCTACTCGGTCTATGCCTTTCAGTGGGGCTATGCGGATACCGGCATCTTCGGCATATCCGCCGGCGCCGGCGCCGAGGACCTCAAGGATCTCGTGCCGGTGATCCTGGATACCGTCGCGGCCGCTGCCGCCTCCCCCACCGAAGCGGAGATCGCCCGCGCCAAGGCGCAGATGAAGGCCGGCCTTCTGATGGCGCTCGAATCCTCGGCCATGCGCGCCGAGCAGATGGCGCGCCACATGCTGATCTGGGGCCGCCCCCTGCCCCCGGCGGAATTGATTGCCAAGATCGACGCAGTCACCGCCGAGGACGTGCGCCAGGCGGGCGAGGCCGTGCTGGCGTCGCCGCCGACCCTGGCAGCCCTCGGGCCGGTCAAAAAATTGCCCCGTCTCGACAAGATCCGCACCCATCTGGCGGCATGAGGCGGTGAATGTCCTTCCTGCGGCCCTTCTCCTTCGCCGACGTCGTACCGCCGGTCCGTGGCGAGAAGGTTGAGCTGCGTGCCCCGGAAATGCGCGATTTCGAGGCCTGGGCCGCCCTGCGAGGCGCAAGCCGGGAATTCCTGCGCCCCTGGGAGCCGACCTGGCCGCCAAACGATCTGACCCGCCCGGCCTTTCGGGCGCGGATCAAGCGCTATGGCCAGGATGCGAGGGCGGACGCCGCCTACCCCTTCTTCATCTTCCGCTCGAGCGACGGCGCGCTGGTCGGCGGCCTCACCCTCGGCCAGATCCGCCGCGGCGTGGCGCAGACCGGCTCGCTCGGCTATTGGATGGGTCAGGCCCATGCCGGCCAGGGCCTGATGAGCGATGCCGTGCGTGCGTTGCTGCCCTATGCCTTCGGCACGCTGCGCCTGCGCCGGGTGGAAGCGGCCTGCCTGCCGGAGAATGGCCCCTCGATCCGGCTCCTGGAGCGCGTCGGCTTCATCCGTGAGGGCTATGCCCGCTCCTATCTGTGCATCGCCGGCGCCTGGCGCGACCATTTGCTCTACGCAATCCTGTCGAGCGACGAGATCCGCTGAGGGGGGGGCGAGAAGCCTTGCTTCACCAAGCGCTCCCAGAGGGTAGGATCGTATATTCACGGCATCACCGCGCGGAGGGCATCGTGATCGGGGAAACTCAACTCGTCATCACCCGGGCTGAAGAGCGGCCCCGGGAAGCCTGGGACGATCCCGCCAAGGGGAGCGTGGCCTGGCACACCTTGATCAGCGCTGAGATCACGCCGACCGACAGCCTCAGCGCTGGAATCGCCATCCTGCCGCCCGGCGGCACCAATCCGCCCCACCGTCACGCCGAAGCGGAGCTCTATCTCATCCTGGAAGGCAGCGGCGTGCTCACGGTCGATGGCGCGGAGAGCCCCGTCGGCAAGGGAGCGACGATCTTCATCCCCGGCAATGCCTGGCACTCGCTGCGCAACGAAGGCGATGCCGAACTTCGGCTCTTCTATGTCTTCCCGACCGGACGCTTTTCGGACGTGGTCTACGAGTTTCCCGGTTGAGCCCGGACATCGCGACACGAAGGCGCATTGCCGTGTCCGCACCCAGAAAAATGGCCCGGTTTCCCGGGCCATTTCATCCAAAACCCTGTCAGCCCAGCAGGGCCTTCAACTCCGCCCTCAGCTCGTCGCCGAGGCCCTCGCGCTCGAGCGCATAGGCGACATTGGCGGTCAGGAAGCCGATCTTCATGCCGGTGTCGTAGATGCGCCCCTTGAACACCGAACCGTAGAACTTCTGCCCCTGAGCCAGTTTCAGCATGGAATCGGTGAGCTGGATCTCGCCGCCCGCGCCGCGTTCCTGCTTTTCCAGGAGATCGAAGATCTCGGGCTGCAGGATGTAACGGCCGGAGACCGCCAGGTTGGAAGGTGCCGTGCCCTTCTTGGGCTTTTCGACCATCTGGGTGATCTCGAAGGCATTGCCGCCGACGCTCTCGCCCTTGCCGACGATGCCGTATTGATGCGTCTGGTCTTCCGGCGCCTCGAACACGGCGATGTGGTTGCCGCCAACCTTGTCATAGGCATCGACCATCTCGGCCAGGCACCCCTTGCCTTTGCCGTGATGCAGCATGTCGGGCAGCAGCAGGGCGAAAGGCTCGCGCCCGACGATCTCCCGCGCGCACCAGACGGCATGGCCGAGGCCGAGCGGGGCCTGCTGGCGCGTGAAGCTGGTCTGGCCCGCGCCCGGCAGCGAACGCTGCAATTCCTCATAGGCTTCCATCTTGCCGCGCTCCTTGAGCGTGGCGTCGAGTTCATAGGCGATATCGAAATGATCCTCGATCACGCCCTTGTTGCGGCCGGTCACGAAGATGAAGTGCTCGATGCCGGCTTCGCGGGCTTCGTCCACCACGTGCTGGATGACAGGCTTGTCCACCACGGTGAGCATCTCCTTGGGCACCGATTTCGTGGCAGGCAGAAAGCGCGTACCGAGGCCGGCGACGGGAAATACAGCTTTGCGAATGCGCGTCATAGGAATCCTTTGATCGGTGCCCTTTGGGAAGGTTGGTTGTTCTTATTGCCCCCTCGGATGAAGGAACGGTTTATGCGAGCCTACTCAGAGTCTGGCCATGCAGCAATCTCAGCCTTGGCAGCTTTGAACGTCAAAAATGAGGTAAGGGCGAAATCGCTGTTGACAGCCTCTACATCGGCCCGGCCTGCACGATGATGACGCTGGACGGAGCTGCCGGCACGCAATCTCCATTCCGCCAACAGGAATCCGACCGGCGCAGCTTGCCCAATTTCGCATTGCTGGCTACTGCTTCTCGACACAATTGAGTGGCAGGTGGGCAGGCCCTTCGAAGTGAGATGAACCAGGACCGTCGCAAGGGGGCGCCGGGAAGCCTGGCTGGAGATCGTATGTTGCAGTTCATTCGCGTCGTCGCAGCCTCCATGGTCATGATGCTCGTCATGGCAATGGTCGGCGGCGTTGCGCATGCCCTGGAGCCGGTGGACGTCAACGGCGAGGTCGACGCCATCGATCTCCTGCCCGCTGTCGAAAGCTATTCCAGCCAGGGCGACCGCATCCAGATCCAGACCGCCCCGGGCGCCGACGGCATCGTGCGCCGCATCGAAGTGCGTTCGAAGCAGCCGGGAACCAATCCGCATTGGATCGTGTTCGCCCTCGCCAACACCACCGACGAGCAGATCGACCGCATCGTGGTGGCGCCGCATTTCCGCCTGGTCGGCTCCGGCCTGGTCTGGCCGGATCTCGGCGCATCGCGCATCGCGGAAATCACGCCGAGCCAGGGCTTCCAGCCCGAACGGCAGGAGGACGACGATGCCGATGTCTTCCGGGTGACGCTCGACCCGGGCTCCCGCGTGACCTTCGTGGCCGAATTGCGTACCGCCAAGCTGCCCCAGCTCTTCCTCTGGGATCCCGACGCCTACAAGGACAAGGTCAACTCGCTGACCCTCTACAAGGGTATTGTGCTCGGCATTGCCGGCCTCCTCGCTTTGTTCCTCACCATCGCCTTCGTGGTGAAGGGCACGGCGATGTTCCCCGCCGCCGCCGCGCTGGCCTGGGCGGTGCTGGCCTATCTGGCCATCGATTTCGGCTTCCTGCACAAATTCCTCGCCATTCCCCCGGATGGAGACAGGGTGTGGCGTGCGGGCGCCGAAGCGGTGTTCTCCGCCACGCTCCTGGTCTTCCTGTTCGCCTATCTCAATCTCAACCGCTGGCATGTGCGCTACTCCGTGGTCTCGGCGCTCTGGCTCACCGCCTTGGCCGCTCTCGTCGGCCTGGCGGTGATCAACGCCCCAGTCGCCGCCGGCGTCGCCCGCATCTCCATCGCCACGCTGGCCGTCGTCGGCCTCTTGATCATCCTGCTGCTGGCCTTCTACGGCTATGACCGGGCCGTGATGCTGATACCCACCTGGACCCTGCTGCTCGGCTGGGTGGCGGCGGCGGGATTGACCATCATGGGCCATCTCACCAACGACCTGGTGCAGCCGGCCCTCACCGGCGGCCTGGTGCTGGTGGTGATGCTGATCGGCTTCACGGTGATGCAGCACGCCTTTGCCGGCAGCGCCTTTGCGCCCGGCCTGATGACCGACACCGAACGCAAGGCCCTCGCCCTCACCGGCTCGGGCGACGTGGTCTGGGACTGGGACGTGCCGGCCGATCGCATCTATGTCAGCCCCGAGGCCGACCAGTTGCTCGGCGTCGCCCCGGGCGCCCTCGATGGCCCTGCCGCCGACTGGCTCGAGCTCGTCCATATCTTCGACCGCGACCGCTTCCGCACCGCCCTCGACGCGGTCATCGACCAGCGCCGCGGCCGCGTCAGCCTGGATTTCCGTATCCGGGCCGCCGACGGCCACTATATGTGGCTCAACCTCAAGGCCCGGCCGGTCGTGGGCTCGGATGGCGAGGTGGTGCGCTGCGTCGGCACCGTCTCCGATGTCACCGAGCAGAAGACGGCCGAGGAGCGCCTGCTCCATGATGCCGTCAGGGACAATCTGACCGGCCTGCCCAACCGCGAACTCTTCACCGATCGGCTGGAAGCCGCGCTGGTCCAGGCCAAGCAGGACGGCACCACCAAGCCGACGGTGCTGATCCTCGATCTCGACCGCTACAAGCAGGTCAATGATGCCGTCGGCCATTCCGTCGGCGATTCGATCCTGCTGACGGTGTCGCGCCGCCTCTCACGCCTGATGAAGCCCCGCGACAGCGTCTGTCGCATCTTCGGCGATCAGTTCGGCGTCCTTCTGCTGTCGGAACCCGATCCGGAGCGGATCTCGGCCTTTGCCGAGTCGATTCGCCGCTCGCTGCGCGCGCCCATCGCCGTTGCCGACCGCGAAATCTTCCTTACCGCCTCGGTCGGCGTGGCGATGTACGATCCCCAGGCTCCGGTCAAGGCGGACGAACTGATCAAGGACGCCGAGATCGCCATGTACAACGCCAAGAAGATCGGCGGCGATCGCATCGAGATCTTCCGGTCGGCCATGCGGGTCGAGCGGCCGGACCGCTCCACCCTGGAGGCCGATCTGAGAAGAGCGATCGAACGCGACGAACTCAAGGTCTTGTTCCAGCCGGTGGTGCGCCTGCAGGATCGCACCATTGCCGGCTTCGAGGCGATCGTGCGCTGGGAGCATCCCAAGCTCGGCCGCCTGCCGCCGGGCGAGTTCAACGCCATGGCCGAGGAGACGGGGCTGATCGTCGATGTCGGCCTGTTCGTGCTCGACCGCACTGCCCGCCAGCTCTCGATCTGGCAGCGCCTGGTCGAGGTCGAGCCTCCTTTGTTCGGCATGGTCAACATCTCCAGCCGGCAATTGCTGCGCCAGGACCTCGTCCAGGACATCAAGGCGGTGATGGCTCGGGCCGGCATCGAGCGCGGCTCGCTCAAGCTCGAGGTCTCCGAGAGCCTGGTGATGGAAAATCCCGAATATGCCGCCCAGATCCTGGCCCAGCTCAGCGATCTCGGGGTGGGCCTTGCCATGGACGGCTTCGGCACCGGCTATTCCAGCCTGTCCTATCTGCAGCGCTTCCCCTTCGACATGCTCAAGATCGATCCGAGTTTCGTCAAGGAAGGCGAGCGCGGCCGGCCGGTGATCCTGCGCTCGATCATCGCCATGGCGGGCGACCTCGGCATGGAGATCATCGCCGACGGTGCCGAGGCCGATAGCGATGCCGCCGAACTCGGTGAGCTCGGCTGCCAGTTCGCCCAGGGCGAAGCCTTCGGCGATCCTGTCACGGCGGAGGAAGCCCGCAGGCTGATTGCCGGGCCGATACGGCTGCGGGCGTAATGGGTGTGTCGGTCTTCAGACCGGCAATTCTTGGAAACGGCGCGTTCATCGGCAAGGAAGCAAATGCCGGTCTGAAGACCGGCACACCAGAAACGCTCCTCGCCTACGCGTGCCCGGCGTCCCGCGAGAATAGGCCGGGCTCGATGCCGAGCTTGCGCAGCGCCCGCGTATATTTGGTGTCGACTTGGTCGTCGAACAGCAGGCCCGGATCGGCATCGCAGTGCAGCCAGCCATTGGCCTGGATCTCGCGTTCCAGCTGCCCCGCACCCCAGCCGGCATAGCCCAGCGCCAGCAGGGCTTGTTCCGGCCCCTCGCCGATGGCGATAGAGCGCAGAATGTCGAGCGTCGCGGTCAGGCAGATATTGTCCTCGATCGGCATGGTCGAATTGTCGATGAAGACGTCGTTGGTATGGAGCACGAATCCCCTGCCGGATTCGACCGGACCGCCATTGACGATGCGGATCGGCGCGCCCCTCGGTTGACGCATGTCCGAGACGCCGTCGATGACGCCGAGCTGCTTGAGGAGATCGGGAAAGCGGATGTTCTTGGCCGGCTGGTTGACCACGATGCCCATGGCACCGTCGGACGAATGCGCACAGATATAGATTACCGTGCGTGCGAAGCGCTCATCCTGCATGGACGGCGTGGCCACGAGCATCTTGCCGTCGAGGAAACCGCCGGATGAATCGCTGCCGAATGGAATGTACCCTGTCATGGACATGATCGTGCCGCATCGTATCGGCTTTGTTAAGGCATAAATTTGGCCAACCTTGGCGAAGCGCCGACGGTAGGCTTCACAAGAGTGTCACGCCTTCGTGCATGGCGCTATTGACCATTCGCAGTTATCCGTCTGCCGAGACCTCCTGTTTGGAACCGCAAGCTATCCGAATGTCCAGCCGTCCTGTCCTTCCCATACTCGCCGGGTTCCTCGCCTTGTGTGCTCTGCCGGCCCTAGCCGGTTCACCCAGCCAGTCCGATCCAGCTCAATCGGACCCGCGCGCCGTCATCCAGCTGCTTCCCGGCCAAGCGCATCCGGAGGGGATGGCGGGTCTGGAGATTCAGCTCGCACCGGGCTGGAAGACCTATTGGCGCAATCCGGGGGATGCCGGCATTCCCCCGACCTTCGACTGGTCCAGGTCGGAGAATTTGCGCGAGGTGACGGTGCTGTGGCCCGCGCCGAGCCGCTATGACCAGGAAGGCGCGTCGTCGGCCGTCTATCACGACCAGGTCGTGCTGCCGCTCAAGATCAGCGCGATCGATCCGTCCAAGCCGGTCAAGCTGGCGCTCGGCCTCGATTATGCCGCCTGCAAGACGATCTGCGTGCCGGCCAAGGGCAGCGCCGACGTCGTGCTTTCTCCCGGCGCGACGACGCAAGGGCAAGGCAGCGCCGAGATCGAGCAGGCCCTGAAGCAAGTACCGGTATCGCGTGAGATCGGCGCCACGGCTCCCCTCGCCATCAAGCAGGTTCGCCTGGACACCACGACCACCCCGGCCCGCCTGACCATCGAGGTCAGCGCCCCCTCCGCCTCGGCCCTGTTCGTGGAGGGGCCGATGAAATGGTACCTGCCGATGCCGGAACCGGCCGACACTGCGGACAAGGCCAATCCCCAGAGCTTTGTGCTGCCGCTCGAGGGACTGCCGAAAGGCGCGACCATCGCCGGAAACGAACTGCGCTTCACGCTCTCGACTGGCGAGGCCGGCGTCGAAAGCCTATATCGGTTGCCGTAGACTCTCGTCATGGCGGCGGAGCGGCCATCCCGATCGTGCAGAATTGCAAGGGGATGACAGGGCAGCCTTCGCCATGGCGTCACCCATGGAGATATCAGTGACGATCAAGCCTGGCGACAAACTCCCCGATGTGACCTTTCGTCTGGTGACGCAGGACATGCCCGAGGCCAAGACCACGGCCGACATCTTCGGCGGCAAGAAGGTGGTGCTGTTCGCCGTGCCCGGCGCCTTCACCCCCACCTGCCACCGCAACCACCTGCCGGGCTATCTGGAACATTACGATGCCTTCAAGGCCAAGGGCGTCGACACCGTGGCGGTGACCGCCGTCAACGACGCCTTCGTCATGCAGGCCTGGGCCAAGGCCACGGGCGGTCTCGGCAAGATCGACTTCCTCGCCGATGGCAGCGGCGATTTCGCCAAGGCCACCGGCATGGAGCTCGACCGCGTCGCCGCGGGCCTGGGCGTGCGCTCGCAGCGCTATGCCATGCTGGTCGATGACGGCGTGGTGAAGGTGCTCAACCTCGATGACGGCGGCAAGCTCGACATTTCCGGCGCCGAGACGCTGCTCAACGCCATCTGATCGCTCGGTGTGCCGGTCTTCGGACCGGCATGGAAGCACCATGCCTTCGGAAAGAGGCCGGTCCCGCTCCATCTCTCGACAGAGCTTGGAAGATCGGCCTACCGAATCTCACGAAAGCGCCGCCGCCCTGTCCCGCTTTTCCTGCTGATAGGGCGCCATGCCCTCCCGAGCCAGACGGTCGGCCTCCTCGTTGAGAGGGTGGCCGGCATGGCCCTTCACCCAGTGGAACTCGACCTCGTGGCGCTCCAGCGCCGCGTCGAGGCGGCGCCAAAGGTCCTCGTTCTTCACTGGCTTCTTGTCGGCGGTGCGCCAGCCATTGCGCTTCCAGCCGTGGATCCAGCCGGTGATGCCGTTCTTGACGTATTGGCTGTCCGTGTGCAGGTCGACGGCACAGCCGCGCGTCAAAGCTTCCAGCCCCTCGATCGCCGCCTGCAACTCCATGCGGTTGTTGGTGGTCTCCAGGGCGCCGCCGCACATCGTCTTGCGGTGCTCGCCGAACATCAGGATGGCGCCCCAGCCGCCGGGGCCGGGATTGCCCGAGCAGGCGCCGTCGGTATAGAGCGTCACTTTCTTTGCCGTAGCTTGGGCCGTCATAGGTCGAACCCGTATTCGGCCGGGCTGGCGACGCGCTGGTGGAAGCGCAGCTTCTTCCAATATTCCAGAGGATCCTTCGGCTTCACCATGGCGCCGGGGGGAACGTTGAGCCAGTCGACCAGGCGCGTCAGCATGAAGCGCAGGGCCGATCCCCGGGCCAGCACCGGCATGGCCGCCATCTCGGCATCCGAGAGCGGCCGAACGGCGCGATAACCGGCCAGGAGCGCCCTGCCCTTGGTGGCGTTGTAGGCGTGATCGGGTTCGAAGCACCAGGCATTCAGGCAGATCGCGACGTCATAGGCGAGAATGTCGGTGCAGGCGAAGTAGAAGTCGATCAGGCCCGAAAGCCGCCCGTTCAGGAAGAAGACATTGTCGGGGAAGAGGTCGGCATGGATGACGCCCGTCGGCAACCCTTGCGGCCAATGGGCGCGATGAAAGGCGAGTTCCTCGGCGATGGCAGCATCGAGCCCGGCCTGCACGCTGTCGGCCCGGCCATCCGCCTGGCTGTAGAGCGTTTCCCAGCCGGCGAGAGACAAGGCGTTGGGCCGCTCCATCGGGAAGCCCAGCGTGGCATTGTGCATGGCGGCGAGCGCGCGGCCGACGGCACCGCAATGCTCGACATTCGGTTTCTTGATCCAGACGCCTTCCAGGAAGCTGATCAGCGCGGCAGGCCGCCCGGCGAGTTCCCCCAGCACCTTGCCGTTCCGCCGCCGGATCGGGGTCGGGCAGGTCACGCCGCTCGCGGAAAGATGCTCCATCAGGGCCATGAAGAAGGGCAGATCGTCCCGCCTCACCCGCTTTTCATAGAGGGTGAGGATATAGGCGCCCTTTTCGGTGCGCAGGATGTAATTGGTGTTTTCGACGCCCTCGGCGATGCCCTTGCAGGCCAGTACCCCACCGATGTCGTATTCGGCGACGAAACAGGCGAGATCCTCGTCATTGACTTCGGTATAAACGGCCATCAGCGGGCAACATCTTCTGCAATTTTGCGCATGTCGTTCTCCCTCAAATCCCTAGGCAGCGGGAAGAACACGCTTTCATCGGCGGTCGAAACCGTCTCCACGGTGATGGCATAGCGCTCCGCAAAGGCGTCGAGGATTTCCTCGACCAGGATTTCCGGCGCAGAGGCGCCGGCCGCGACCCCCAGGGACTTCAATCCACCGAAGCGGGTCCAATCGATATCGGAGGCGCGCTGCACCAGTTCCGAAATGAGGCAGCCCGAGCGCTCCGCCACTTCGCGCAGGCGCTGCGAATTGGAGGAGTTCGGCGCCCCCACTACGATGAAGCCCTCCACCCGTGGCGCCACGGCCTTGACCGCCTCCTGGCGGTTGGTGGTGGCGTAGCAGATGTCTTCCTTGTGCGGGCCGACGATCGAGGGGAAGCGAACCTTCAGGGCCTCCACGATGTCGCGCGTATCGTCGACCGACAACGTGGTCTGGGTCACATAGGCGAGCGCATCCGGATTGGACGGCGCGAAGGCGGCGACATCGGCGACCGTCTCGATCAGGCTGACGGCGCCGTCCGGTAGCTGCCCCATCGTGCCTATGACCTCGGGATGGCCGCGATGCCCGACCAGCACGATCTCGCGGCCGCGCTTGTGATGGATCTCGGCCTCGCGATGCACCTTGGTCACCAGCGGGCAGGTCGCGTCGATGGCAAACAGATTGCGATCGGCGGCGGCGGCTGGCACCGACTTGGCGACGCCATGGGCCGAGAAGATCACCGGCGCGCGCGTCTCGGGCACCTCGTCGAGTTCCTCAACGAAGATGGCACCTTTCGACTTGAGATTCTCGACCACATATTTGTTGTGCACGATCTCATGGCGCACATAGACCGGCGGGCCATAGATCTTCAAGGCCTGCTCGACGGCGTCGATCGCCCTGACGACCCCGGCGCAGAAACCGCGGGGCGAGCAGAGCAGAATGGTGAGGGCGGGTTTTTCAGCAATCATCTCGGCCCGGATATGGGGCTGAGCCACAAGGCCCGTCAAGCGCTTTGGCGACATCGCCGTCGCTATCCCCGCCCTGCCGGCTTGGCGGGGAGCCCGAGCCGGTCCGCCATGCGGATGAGATCGGCCAGCGTATTGGCCTGCATCTTGCGCATGACCTGGCCGCGATGGATCTTCACGGTGATTTCGCTCAGTTCCAGTTCCGCGGCCGTCTGTTTGTTGAGAAGCCCCTGCACCACCAGCGCCATCACCTCCTGCTGGCGCGGTGACAGGGCGGCGTAGCGGTTGCGCAAATCATCCCCCAGGGCCGTCTCGACACTATCTGCGCGGCTTTTTTCCAGGCAGGCCGCCACGGCGTCGAGAAGATCCTGCTCGCGGAAGGGTTTGAGCAGGAATTCCATGGCACCGGCCTTGATGGCCCGGACCGACATCGGCACGTCGCCATGGCCAGTCAGGAAGACGATCGGAATGGCATCCCGTGCCCCGACCAGTTCGGCCTGGAAGTCGAGCCCACTCTGTCCGGGCATGCGCACGTCGAGCACCAGGCAGGACGCTCCCTCCGAGCGCCGAAACTGCATGAACTCGCGGGGCGAGGCGAAGCAGCGGACGCGATAGCCGACCGATCTCAGCAGGCTGTCCAGCCCATCCCTGACCATGGGATCGTCATCCACCACATAGACGGTCGCGATTTCTTCCGACATGGTTCTAATCCTTGCGTCCGCGCGCTCGAGCCAGCGGCAGCGTGAAGCGAAAAATGCTTCCATGCGGCATGGCGGCCCGGGCCTCTATGCTCCCGCCATGCGCCTCGACGATGGAACGGCTGATGGCCAATCCAATGCCCATACCGTCCTCCTTGGTGGTAAAAAAGGGATCGAAGACATGCTCTATCGCCTGCGGCGACAGGCCAGGGCCGGTATCGGTGACGGCAATGGTGACCTCCCTGTCGTCGGCGGAGGTGTTGACCGTTATCTCCCGGTTTCCCTGCCTGGTTTCCACCGCCGCTTCGACGGCATTGGCGACGAGATTGAGTAGGACCTGCTGCAATTGAACCCGATCGCCCATCACCGGCAACAGGCCATGCAGCAATTCGGTCCGCAGCAGGATGGCGTTCGCGCGCAGCTTGCCCCGCATCAGGGCCAATGTCTCGTCGATCACCTCGACCATGTCGACGGGTTCGCGCGAGGGTGGGGCCCGGCGCACCAGGCGGCGCACCCGCTCCACCACCTCGCCAGCCCGCTCGGCAGCCTCCACGATGCGATTGAGGGCATGCCGAGCCTCGTCCTGATTGGGCGGAGAGGCGGAAAGCCAGCGTAGCGCGGCATTGCTGCTGGCGCCGATGGCCGCCAGGGGCTGGCTGACCTCGTGGGCGATCGAGGCGGTCAGCTCGCCCAGCATGGTGATGCGCGAGATACGAGCGAGGTCGGCCTCGGCACGGCGCACGGCGATATCGGCAAGCTCGATCCGGATGGCGAGATAGGTGGTCGCGCCGATGGCCACCAGGCTGAGGGAGCTGTTGGCGATACCCGCCTCGGTATCGCCCCTCACCGTCATGAAGAAGCTGAGCACGGTCAGGAAGCTGCAGGCCAATCCGACGATCAGCACGGTCCGAGGCCGTCCCGTCCATACCGAGATCAGCACCACGACGACATGCAGCACGGCAACGGCGATTTCCAGGTCGGTGACGGTGTCCGCCACGAAAATGAGCAAGGCCAGCCCGGCCATGGCGAACCACAGCAGCGGCATGTCGACGGTCGATCCCAGGCGTTCGCGTGTCACCAACTGCGTTCCCCGTCATGGAAGGGCTGTCCCACGCCGTTGCCGCCGCCATCCGAGCCGGACCCGCGAGCGCGACCGTCAGGCGCGATGGCGGGAATACCGCCGCAGATGTCGGCGCAACAGCACCACGCCCACCTTGTTGAGGCCTGCGGCCATGCGAAGCAAGCCTTGCGTCTCCAGCGGCAGCAATTGCTTGCGAAGGAACAGGCGGCGTACGATCCAGGAGAAACCGTCGGCTCCCGACAGGAGGAGGCCGATGGCGAGCAAAAAGGTCCTGTTTTCGACCCGGCAGCCTGCCTTCTGCAGCGCGACGATGGCCTGCGCGAGTTCTTGATTGTCCCGGAGCATGTTTCACCTGCCTTCGCCATGAAGGGTGGCAAGGCTCTCGCCAACGCCGGTGGCGGGAGCGCGACCTCGATACCGACGATCACCGAGCGCTCGAGGCGTTCAGCTCGGGTTCTCCAGCGTGAAGAGATCCGCCGCCTCGTCATAGGCGAAATATTCGGCGTAGCGGGCGAGGCTGATCACGGACCGTACGGTACCGGCGGCATAGTCCTCCGACATGTGGTCCTCCAATTCGTCGCGAAAGCGGCGGGCCGGCGCCTGATGGCTCGGCCTTTCGTCGAGGATGCGGCGAATATGGGCCGCCAGCGGCACATAGGTTGCCAATTGCTGTGCGAAGAGCCGCTTGCGCTCGTCCACCTCGCTCTCGGCAAAGCGCTTCCCCGCGGCAGTGAGCCGGATATCGCCGCCCTCCAGCTCGGCAAATCGCAGCAATTGCAGGGTCTCCGCCACCGGGAAGAGCTCGTCGATTTCCAGATGCAGTCCGGCAGCCAGCGGTGGCAGGTCCGCCTTGCCGTAATAGGGAGCCGCCGCCACCGCCTCGATCAGGCCGGCGAGTTCGTTGGAGGAAACCTTGGGCAGCACCATGGCGATGCCGGTACCGGGGAAGACACCGTCCCGCGCCGGAACCGAGCCCGGACGGGCGGTCATGCGTGCATAAATGTCCTCCACCAGAGCCCGGAAGGCCGGATCGAGCCGGTTGCGCGGCTGAGGCAGGTCGACGCGGACCTCTCCGATCACCCGGCCGGGATTGGAGCCGAAGATCAGGATGCGATCGCACATCAGCACCGCCTCCTCGATATTGTGGGTGACCATCAGGATGGCCTCGATCGGCATGCGGCCTTCGCACCACAGATCGAGCAGATCCGTGCGCAGGGTCTCGGCGGTGAGCACGTCGAGGGCCGAGAAGGGTTCGTCCATCAAGAGGAGCTTGGGGTGCACCACCAGTGCGCGGGCCAAGCCTACGCGCTGGCGCATGCCGCCCGACAGTTCCTTGGGGTAGGCATTCTCATAGCCGTCGAGCCCGATCAGATCGATCGCGGCCAACGCCCGCTTGCGGCGTTCGGCCGGCAGGACACCCTGCGCCTCGAGGCCGAGCTCGACATTCTGCTGCACGGTGAGCCAGGGAAACAGGGCAAAGCTCTGAAACACCAGCGAAATGCCGCTGCGGGTGCCGCTGACGGGTTCGCCCTGGAAGGAGACACTGCCTTCGCTGGGGCGGATCAGGCCGGCGATCGCCCGCAGCAGTGTGGACTTGCCGGAGCCGGAGCGGCCGAGCAGGCCGACGATCTCGCCGGGCTGCAGCATGAGGTCGACCCTGTCGAGCACGACAAGCGGGCTCGACCCGCCCTTATCATAGGTCTGGCGCACGCCCGAGACCGAAACCAGCGGGGTGTCCTTGATGGTGACGGGAGCATTCATGGTGACGGGAGCGTTCATGGCGATATCTCCGGAAAATCAATCGAGGCGCAGGCGGCGTTCCGCGAACACATAGAGCGGGCGCCACAGCAGGCGGTTGAACAAGGTGACGAAGAGCGACATCACCGCGATGCCGAGCACGACGCGCGGAAAATCGCCCGCCTCGGTCGCCCTGGCGATGTAGGAGCCGAGGCCGTAGGCCTGGAGCTTCGTGTCTCCCCAGCTCACGAGCTCGGCGACGATACTGGCGTTCCAGGAGCCACCCGAGGCCGTGAGGGCGCCGGTCACGTAGTAGGGAAAGATCCCCGGCAGGATCACCCGGCGCCACCAGGTCCAGGACCGGATCTGGTAGATCGAGGCCGCTTCCCTGAGATCGGTGGGAAAGGCACTCGCACCGGCGATGACGTTGAACAGGATGTACCACTGCGTCCCCAGCACCATCAGCGGCGACAGCCAGATGTCGGGGCTTGCCCCGGTCGCGACGATGGCGATCACGGCAAAGGGAAACAGCACATTGGCCGGGAAGGCCGCCAGGAACTGGGCCAGCGGCTGGACCCGCTCCGCAAGAGCCGGACGCAGGCCGATCAGCACGCCGATGGGAACCCAGATCAGGCTGGCCACCGCGATGAGGACGATGACGCGCAGCAGCGTGACGAAGCCGCCGCCCAGGGCCTCGAGCGCATCGGCCCAGGACAGGGTCTGGCGCATATAGGCAATCGCCACGACGATCCCCCAGGCCGTCACGGCCAGTACGAGGCCGAGCCACAGGCGGTCGATCCAGGGCGAGCCCGCTTTCGTGCGGCGAAAGGATGCCTGTCCTGATCGTCCGACGCCCACCAGCATCAGGCGCTGCCAGGCCCAGGCCAGAGGGGCGAT
Source organism: Labrys sedimenti (assembly GCF_034424805.1). Classification (NCBI taxonomy): domain Bacteria; kingdom Pseudomonadati; phylum Pseudomonadota; class Alphaproteobacteria; order Hyphomicrobiales; family Xanthobacteraceae; genus Labrys; species Labrys sedimenti. The sequence continues at coordinate 99,190 of NZ_JAXOUF010000009.1, read as the reverse complement.
CAGGCGCTTCATCAGCCGGGTGTGGCGGATGAGGTCATAGACCCAGGAATGCGGCCTTTGCTGGCTGGCCGTCTGCTCGACGCGGAACTTGTCGGCCCAGGCCACCACCGGCCGGAACAGGAGCTGATCGTAGAGCACGATCAGGATGCCCATGGCTGCCACGGCCCAGGCCACCGCGACGAAATTCTTCCGGTCGATGGCGAGCGCCAGGAAGGAGCCGATGCCGGGAAGCTGCACGGTGGTGTTGCCCACCGTGATTGCCTCCGAGGCAACCACGAAGAACCAGCCGCCGGACATCGACATCATGGTGTTCCAGATCAGGCCCGGCGCAGCGAACGGCGCCTCCAGGCGCCAGAAGCGCTGCCAGCCGGACAGCCTGAAGCCACGGCTCACCTCGTCCAGGTCTCCAGGCACCGTGCGCAGCGACTGGTAGAAGGAGAAGGCCATGTTCCAGGCCTGGCTGGTGAAGATCGCGAAGATCGAGGCGCATTCCGCTCCGAGCTGGCTGCCGGGAAACAGGCCCATGAAGAAGGTGACCGTGAAGGTCAGGAAACCCAGCACCGGAACCGACTGCAGGATGTCGAGCGCCGGGATGATGATCAGTTCCGCCCGCCGGCTCTTGGCCGCCAGCGTGGCCACCACGAAGGTGAAGACCAGCGAGGCGATGATGGCGGCGAACATGCGCAGCGTGGTGCGCAGCGCATATTCCGGCAGGCGGGCCGGATCGAGCGAGACCGGGGAAACGGAGAGGGCGTCGAGCGGCGTCCTCATCGCGGCGGCACCGTGCAGCACCAATGCGATGAGCGCGATCACCAGCCCGCAGGCAACCAGATCGTAGAGATTGGGCAGGAGGCGCCCGCGGGCGAACGCCGCGACGGAACGCTGACCGGAACGGTCATGGGGCAGGAAGACCATGGCGAACCTCGTGGGAGAGCAAGGTCGAAAAAGGCGGAATAGGGAGAGAAGGGCGGGATCAGGGCGTGGGTGGGCCCTCGTGGAACCCGTGCCGAGGGATGCTCAGCGGGCGCCGACGGCCACTCCGGCGCATTTCGAACAAGGCGGATGGGAGGCATCCAGCTCTTCGCCGGAACCGGGCAGGCTCCAGCGGCATTCCAGTCGCCCCGTGTCCGGATTCAGGTGCCATGATGCCCTGAGACCGCCGCGGATCGCACCGGAATGTTCCTCGATCCGGTCGGATCGGACAGGAGCATCCGATGCCTTGATTGACGCGCCGGACGCGGTCGCGCGGGCTTTGGCCCGAAAGGCAAGGACGATGGCGCCGCAAACGGGCAGCGTGGCGGCCGTGATACGGCCGCGGAACGGAATGACGTTGTTCATGTTTCACCTCGTCGGGCCGCCTTTGGCCAGACCCGCGAGGCAAGCCGGCGGGGACTAGGGCCCGCCGGTCATCGCCCGGCGCGCGAGACCGCCGGCGTTCCAGATCGATGGCGCACCCCTCCGGCGACGGTCGAGGACCGAAGCCGGACGGCTACTGCGATCGTTGTCCATGTGCTTCCACAGCTGATTTTTCGGGTGTTATCCAAGGTGCCGGGCACCGCGGATACAGAGCCCTTCTGTCACTGCCCCAAAGCGGGGTCAACCGTGCCTTGGTGTGTGAAGACCATACCTTGGTATGGGTTTTTTGGGGGGGCCGATCGGGTTTGGCGGCAGCGCTCGACGGAAGCGTATCCAATAGTCTCGTCCACGCCGGCACACATGCCACGTTGGTAAGAAGAAGCGCAGTAATCCTTCCCCGACTTCGGGGAAGGTGGCCGAACGTCGTGAAGGCGGATGGGGTAGAGTGGCGGTTTGCAGGCCAGAACTGGCATTATCGCGCCACCCTGCCCCTTCCGTCACCGCTACGCAGCGACACCTTCCCCGAAGTCGGGGAAGGATCCCGGCGCCTCGTACTGGCAATACTGAGATGTGTGCATCGGCTAACCGCGCGGTGAAGAAGACAAATCGCTCCTTGCTCCGCCCCGTCTCAGGCCAAGACGGGCGATAAGTTCCGGCCACAACGTACGATCCGGAAGCATCGTTTTGACGGCGTCAGGCCTGCCCGCGCTTTTCGAAATCCTCAACCCTGGCTGCGCCGGTCATGATGGCCACCACGTCGGCCATCGAATGGGTCTTCGGGCTCACTACCGCAGCCCGGCGTCCCAGGCGCATGATGTGGATACGGTCGGCCAGCTCGAACACATTGGGCATGTTGTGGCTGATCAATACGACGGGCAGGCCGCGATCCCGGATGGCGCGGATCAGTTCCAGCACCTGGCCGGTCTCGCGCACGCCGAGGGCGGCCGTCGGCTCGTCCATGATCGCCAGCTTCTTGGCGAACAAGGCGGCTCTCGCCACCGCCACGCCCTGGCGCTGGCCGCCGGAGAGGGCTTCCACAGCGTTGTGGATCGACGGCAGCCGGAACTTCAGCTCCGCCATGGCCTTCCGCGCTTCCTCGCGCATGCGTGCCTTGTCGAGGCGGCGGAACACGCTGCCGAGCACACCCGGCATGCGCAATTCACGCCCGAGGAAGAGGTTCGAGGAAATGTCCAGGGCGGGTGCCACCGCCAGGTCCTGGTAGACGGTCTCGATGCCGCGATGCCGGGCATCGAGCGGGCCCTTGAAATGCACGGGCTGGCCATCGAGCAGGATCTCGCCGCTATCGGGCCTCAGTGCCCCGGTCAGCGCCTTGATCAGGGAGCTCTTGCCGGCACCGTTGTCGCCGACGACGGCGAGGATCTCGCCCCTGCGCAGCTCGAAATCCACCCCGTCCAGCGCCGTGACATGGCCATAGCGCTTGATGACGTTGCGGGCCTCGAGGATGACCTCGGAAGAAGCGGATGCGGTCATCAGCGCCTCCCGCGCGAAAGCTGGTCGAAGGCCACCGCCACGATCACCAATATGCCCGTGATCAGGTCCTGCCAGAGCGGATCGATGCCGGCCAGCGTCAGGCCGTTGCGCAGCACGCCCACGATGAGCGCACCGATCAGGGTGCCGACGAGACCGCCCCGGCCGCCGAACAGCGAGGTGCCGCCGATCACAACGGCAGTGATGGAGTCGAGATTGGCGGTCTGCAGCGAATTGGGATCGGCATTGGGAATGCGGCCAAGCGCCAGCCAGGCGGCGATGCCATAGAGCAGGCCGGCGAGCACATAGACCGAGAGCAGATGCCGCCTGACGGGGATGCCGACCAGCCTCGCCGCCTCGGGATTGTTGCCGATGGCATAGACGTGGCGGCCCCATTTTGTCTGGTTCAGCAGATACCAGACCAGGGCATAGAGCAGCAGCATGGCGAGGACGCCATAGGTGACCACAAAGCCGCCGATGAGTTCGCCATTGCCGGTCCAGCTCAGGAATTCGTCGTCGACCGGGAAGGCGCCGCCGGCCGAGATCAAGCGGAGCGCCGCTGTGATGATGCCGAGCGTACCGAGCGTGACGATGAAGGGCGGCAGCTTCAGGCCGCTGATCAGGCCGCCGGCGACGGTGCCCGACAGGGTGCAGAGCACGATCGCCACGCCCATGGACAGGACGGGATCATAGCCGAGCGCCGCCATCTTGCCTGCGATGATGGTGCCGAGCACGCAGATCGCCCCGACGGCGAGGTCGATGCCCGCCGTCAGGATGATCAGGGTCTGGCCGATCGCCAGCGTGCCGACCACCACGGTCTGCTGCAGGATCAGCGAGATGTTCTGCAGGGCAAGGAAGCGCTCGTTGATGCTGGCGAAGATGACGCAGAACAGCGCCAATACCAGGAAGGGCCCAGCCGAAGGCACGGCGAAGATGCGCGCCAGGAGGCTGCGCTTTTCCTCGGGTGCGGGAACCGTGGTCGTGCTCATACGATCCTCGACGATATGGATGGCGGGCCGGTCAGGAAACCGGCCCGCCCAATCTGGAGGAAAAACCGGTAAGGCTTACTCGCCGCCCCAGCAATTCTTGAGGCCCCAGGCCGTGTCCTTGGAGTCGAGACCGGCCATCGGCTTGTCGGTGATCAGCTCCGAACCGGTGTTGATGAAGCCGCTCGGCTTCTTGCCGGTCTTGGCATATTCGGCGACCGCGTCGACGCCGGCGACTGCCATCTTGTAGGGGAACTGCATCACGGTGGCGGCGACCTTGCCGGACTTGACGTCCTTCACGCCCTGGCAGCTGCCGTCGATCGAGGTCAGCATCACGGCCTTGGCCTTGCCGAAGGACTTCAGGGCAGCATAGCCGCCAGCCGCTGCCGGCTCGTTGATGGTGTAGACGACATTGATGTCGCCATTCTTCGACAGCAGGTTCTCCATGCCGGTCTGGCCCTTGTCCTGCGCGCCATTGGTGATGGCGGAGCCGGCGATAACCGGGTCGCCTTCCTTGATGCCGAAGCCCTGCAGATAGCCATTGTGGCGGAAGGTATCGACCGTGCCGCCCGGCGTGCCGTCGAGCATGGCGAGCACTGGCTTCTTGTCGCCCATCGCCTTCTTGGCATAGGTGCCCTGCTTGACGCCGGCCTCGAAATTGTCGGTGGCGTAGGTGGCATCGACCGCATCGGCCGGATCGGTCGCCGTGTCCAGGGCGATCACCAGGATGCCGGAGTCGCGTGCCTTCTTGATGATGCCGAGCATGCCGGTGGAGTTGTTGGGCGTCACCAGGATGCCCTTGGCACCGGCGGAGATCAGGTCCTCGATCGCCGCGACCTGGCCTTCATTGTCGCCGTCGAACTTGCCGAAGCGGGCGATCAGCTTGAGGCCCTTCTTCTTGGCTTCGGCCTCGGCGGCCTGGCGCAGCTTGACGAAATAGGGATTGACCTCGGTCTTGGTGACCAGGCCGACAATCACCTCTCCGGCCGCCTGGGCCTTGTCGGCCGCGGCGAGGGAAGAGAATGCGACAAAGCCAAAGGCGGCAGTGGTGGCAAGAGCAGTGGATGCGACGATGCGGCTCAGGCGAAGCGCTGACATGAAATCCTCCCAGGTTTTTGAATGGAGCTTGGCGCTCTCTTCTCGACGATGGCCTTTCCATCATCGGCAGCGGATTAATGCATCATCGCTGAATGATTGCAAATATATTTTGCCTGTTTTCAGGCATAACGGCATCCTGCTCGCCGTGACTGTCAAACCCCACCGATCCGGTTGAGCCCATGCATCACAGCCCGCAGGGGTTGATTGCCGGCCAGGGCGGCGTAGTTGCGATAGAGATCGGCATAGACCGATGCGGCTCGGGCATCCGGCCGATAGGTCTTGAACGCCCGCGCGCCGAACCTTGCGCCGCCTTCGGGATAGTCGGCGACGATCCCGGCCGCGACAGCGCCATGAATGGCTGCTCCCACCGCAGTGGGATTGTCGATTTCGGGAACCTCGACCTCCCGCGCAAAGACATCGGCCATGATCTGCACCAGCAAGGGATTGTTGCGGGCTAGGCCGCTCGACAGGATGAGACGGTCAATGCTGAAGCCCCCTGCGATGAAGAGATCCTGGATGCTGCGCGCACCATAGGCGAGCGACTCCAGCAGAGCCCTGTAGATACCCGCCGCCGTCGTGCCCGTGGTCAGGCCGAGGATGAGACCGCTCAGGCCGGAATCGGCCAGAGGCACGCGGTTGCCGCTCCACCAGTCGAGTGCCAGCAAGTGATTGGCACCCGGCACAAGGCCAGCCGCTTCCTCATTGTAGAGCCTGAAATTCTCGGCCGGATCCGCGGCGCGCGGAAAGGTTTTGACGAACCAGGCGAGCGTATCGCCGAAACCGGCCTGGCCCGATTCATAGCACCACAGGTCACGCACCGACCCATCGAAGGCCACACCCTCGATGCCCCGGGGCAAGGGCCGGAATTCGCGGCCGAGCATCAGATAGACGGCAGAGGTGCCGAGAGCCCCGACGAGGCAGCCATCGCTGACGCCGCCGACGGCCGGCAGCACGACATGGGAATCGATCACCGCCACGGCGACTGCCGCCTGCCCGCGGATGCCGGTGCGCGCGCGCCACGCCGCCGACAAGCCCCCCGCCGAACTGCCGACCCGCAGGGGCGGCTTCACGCGGTCGGCGAGGCCCGGAACGATGCCGTCGGGATAGCCGGCCGCATCGGCATATTGCGCCTTGTAGGCGGCAAAGCCGAGGCTGCGTGTTTCCTCGCCCATCAATTGCCAGACGAGCCAGTCACCCGCCTCGATGAAGCGCCCCGTCTCCTGCCAGAGCTGCGGTGCCTCCTGCGCCAGTTGCGCCGCCTTGGCCAGCAGCCACTCGGCCGAAAGCTTGCCGCCGAAATTGTCGAGGAAAGCCCCTCCCCGGGCGTTGATGGACTCGGCCTGCGCCTGGGCAGCACCATGCTTCCATAGTTTCACATAGGCGTGCGGATCCTGCGGATGGAGGCGGGAGAGCGGCACGCCCTCCGCCGTGGCAGGGAGCGGCGAACTGGCGGTGAAACCGAGGCCGATGCCCTCGATCTGCCTGTCCCGGCCGAGAGTCGACAGGATAGCCTGGGCCGCCTCGGTATAGTCGTCGGCGTTCTGGAGCGCCCAGAGCGGCGGCAAGGCTGGCCCCTCGGGCAGGCGGGTCATCACGCCATGGCGATAGGGCACCGCGTGGCTGGCGACCTGCTCGCCGCTATCGGCATCGACGAGCACGCCACGCGCCGATTCCGTGCCATAATCGAGGCCGATCAGATAGCGACGTGTCATGGCTGCGCCTTTCCCACTTCTGCAGGCTCAGCTTAGGCGCCATCGCGAGCAAAGCAACACTTTTGTCTGTTTTCAAGCAAAAGCGTTGCTTTATGTCGCCTTATGCCGGCACGGGCGCCAGTGCCTTGCGGATAGCGGGAGCAACCACTGTACCGAAGAGTTCGATCGATTTCATCATCTTGGCATGGGGGATGCTGCCCATCGAGAACTTGATCAGGAAGCGCTGGTGCCGGAACAATTCATGCTCGGCCAGGATCTTGTCGATCACCTGCTGGGGATCGCCGACGAAATCCGAACCGCGCGGGGCGCGCGAGGCTTCGAACTGCGCCCGGCTCAGCGGCGGCCAGCCGCGCTCGCGGCCGATACGGCCCATGACGTCGACATAATAGGGGAAGATCTCGTCCGCCGCCTTGTCTCTGTCCTCGCCGATATAGCCATGCGAGTTGATGCTGACCGGAAGCTTGGCCGGATCATGCCCGGCCCGGCGGGCCGCTTCGCGATAGAGATCGACCAGCGGCTTGAAGCGCGCAGGCTCGCCCCCGATGATGGCGAGCGCCATCGGCAGGCCGAGCGTGCCCGCGCGGATCACCGACTGCGGATTGCCGCCGACGCCGACCCAGACCGGCAGGGGCTGCTGGACAGGACGCGGATAGATGCTCTGCCGGTCGAGCGGCGCGCGATGCTCGCCCTGCCAGCTCAGCGTGGTCTGCTCGCGGATCTTCAAGAGCAGGTCCAGCTTCTCGGCGAACAGGCTGTCATAGTCCTTGAGGTCGTAGCCGAACAGCGGGAAGGACTCGATGAAGGAGCCTCGCCCGGCCAAGATCTCGGCCCGCCCGCCCGACAACAGGTCAACGGTGGAGAATTCCTGGAACACGCGCACCGGATCGTCCGAGCTCAGCACGGTGACGGCGCTGGTGAGGCGGATGCGCTTGGTGCGCATGGCCGCCGCCGCCAGCAGCACGGCCGGGGTGGAGGCAGCGAAATCGGGACGATGATGCTCGCCGATGCCGAAGACATCGAGGCCGAGCTGGTCGGCGAGTTCGACCTCCTCCATCAGATTGGCAATGCGCCCCTGCGCGCTGATGACGGTTCCGGTGGCGGGATCCGCGGTGGTTTCCGCGAAGGTGTACAGGCCGAGTTCCATATCTGTCGCGCCTCACCGGGAAGGGAGCGTCCCGGGTTTCCAGGTTGAAATCTTCTGGTTACAAAACGTAACTGAGGCTAAATATGGTACAGTCATACGAGGTACAAGGAGGCACATTCATGGCCGTAGGTGACATGGATGTAACCAGCGGGGACGAGGACAGGGACAGCCTCACCGAGAGCTGCCGGCCGGTCACCGAAATCCTGTCCCGCATCGGCGACAAGTGGAGCATCCTGATCGTGATGGCGCTGAGCCAGGGTCCCCAGCGTTTCAGCGAGATCAAGCGCCGCATCGACGGCATCTCGCAGCGCATGCTGACGCTCACGTTGCGAGGCCTGGAGCGTGACGGCCTCGTCAGCCGCAGCGTGACGCCCAGCATTCCGCCGCGCGTCGATTATGAACTCACCGAACTCGGCCATTCGCTACGCATGCCGGTGAGCGCGCTCGGCCAATGGGCCTTCGCCCACCGCACTGCCATTCTGGAGGCGCGCGCCGTGTTCGACCGGACCTGCCCCGTCCAGCGGGCAACCACACGGGACGAGCAGCCGGTGCCGGCTGCTACTCGGCCGGCGCCACGGCGACCTTGATGGTCTGTGCCTTCACACCGCTGATCTGCAGCGAAACCGGCCCCGCCGCCAGGTTGAAGCGCACGCTCTTGCGCAGGCCCGTGCAGGCCTTCTGGCCGGTCGCCGCCGAATATTTCACCGTTGCGCCAGCCTGGACGACATCGATCCAGCCTTCATCCGAGAGCGTGACCTGATAGAGGCCGGCCTTTTCGATCGGCGGCAGGGTCAGCAGCGCACCAAAGGTGCCTGTCGCCGGCTGGCGTCCGGTTGTGACTGGAAATTTGAGATCCGCCACCGGGCTGAGCTGCAGGTCGGCGGCTCCGTCGACCTTGGCCAGCGTCCCGCCCGAAGCCAAAGTCTGCGGCGAGGCCTGGAACCAGCTCTGCTCGCGAGTCAGCGACCATTTGAACGGCTTGCAGGCTGTCGTCTCGGCCAAGGCGGGCCCGGTTTGCAGGGCGGCCATCAATGCTATCAAGGCCAGGCCGGCGCGGCTGGAGGTGGGCATTGCGCAATTTCTCCGAAGGGAAAGAATGCCCGATCATAAACCGGCCCGCGCCAGAAACAAGAACAATTCACGAACAAATTACGGCCGCGCGACAAAGGCAATTTGTCAGGCCGCGCCCGCCACGAAGGCCAAGGCCAGCCCATTGATGCAGTAGCGCAGTCCCGTGGGCTTGGGGCCATCGTCGAAGACATGGCCGAGATGTCCCTCACAACGGGCGCAGGCCACCGCAATCCTGGTCATACCGAGGCTGTTGTCCCGGCTGGTCCGTACCGACCGACCGAGTGGAGCCCAGAAACTCGGCCATCCGGTGTCGCTGTCATATTTGGCACGGGACGAAAACAAGACGGTACCGCAGCCCGCGCAAGTGAAACGGCCCGATCGCCCTTCATGCAGCAGCGGGCTGGTGAAGGCGGGCTCGGTGCCTGCCCCTCGCAGGATGGCGAATTGGGCCGGCGTCAGCCGCCGATGCCATTCCGCCTCGCTGAGTACGAGGCGGGCAGGACGTGCCGCTGCAGGCCGTGCGAAGGCAAAGCTCGCGCCTCCCAGCAGCGCCAGGCCCAAAAAATCGCGGCGTGTCGGCATGGGCAGGTCTCCTCGCAGCAAGGTGGTTCGGCTCCTGCTTCATCCTACGACAACCGAGCAAGCCTTGTTACCGGCCCGTGCTTGTTCCGGCGCGGCGGATCGCCTGCAAAAGGGGTCATCGCGCAAGCTCGAGCGCCTCGGCCAGTACGGGGTCACGTCCGGCTGCATAGTCGGCAAAGGCGACATCGATGGCCATGTCGGGCGCCAGCAAGATGCCGCGGGGGCCGAACGCCACCGTCGCCCAATAGCAGTTGCGCGTGTCCGTGCAGCCCTTCTCGTAACCCTCGAACTGGTCGCTGTAGCGCACCGCGATCTTCGAATGCGGCAGTGTCATCTTCCGGCCCTCGGCCCAGAACTGCCCGGTATCGCCCATGGGCTCGCCGATGAACACGACCTTACCCCCGCCAGCGCCCTTGATCATGGCGGCGGTGACGATGCCGGCGGAAAAGGTCGCCCGGCTCACCAGCACGAAGATGCGGCCATCCTCGGGCAGGAGCCGCGGCAGGGCCTGCGCGAACAGGATCGTATTGAAGAAATCGCCGCCATTGTTCAGGCGCAGGTCGACGATGACATGCTTGGGTTTGTGCGCAAGAATCTCGTCCCTGACGATGGCGGAGAGCTTCTGGGCGAGCGGCGTATCGTCGACGCTCGCGACGGTGTCGTTGCGAATATAGAGCGTGTTGCCTGAAGGCTGGATCATGAAGGCCTTGACGTCGCCGCGCGTGCTGTAGAGCGGCGAAAGATCGGTCTTCGCATCAATTATATGCAGCCAGCGGTCCGGCAGGTCCTTCGCATCCGGGATCAGGACGGAATAGCCTCGGTTCAGCCCGGACCTGCGCTCGTCGCCCGGATCGGCTACGACGGCTTCCAGGCGCGGCGTTTGCGGGCTGCCATCCGCCGACCGTACTGTGAAGGGAATGGCGGAAACGGTGTCTGTCGCACCGATCTTCTTCAGGATTCGTGGATTGACCAGATAGCCCGGAGCAAGGAAGCGTCTGCGCTGGCGCACGCCGGCCAGATAGGGCTCGACCTGCTGCAAGGCTTGCTCCGCCGATAAGACGCCGATCTTGTCGATACGGGCTCCGAGCAGGTGGCCATAGGCCGGATGGGTCTTGACGATGAACAGACCATCAGCGAACCATCAGGCACGGATCGGCAGATCGGGGCCGAGATAGGCGGCGACATTGGCGTTGGTGTGGCCATTGCCGGCGAGAGCGACAGCTCCCATGACGTCGAGGGCGAAGTCCTCCGGCATGAGCTTGTCTGCCGCGGTCTCGGTTTCCTCGATCCGGCGGCTGAAGGCTTGCCGTTGCTCGTCGCTGAAACTCTTGTCGAGCGGCGCCCAGCGTTGCTTCAGGAAAGCAAGATCTTCTCGCATCTGCTGTGGCTGCAACTCGATATCGCCGGCATGGCCTGCCATCGGCGCAAACATAGGCGCTGCCACTGCTAAGTCGGCGAGAAATCGTTTGGAACTTGAAACGAACATGGCTTCCCCAGCGAACAAGCGCGCTTGTGTGCATGTGGTCGGAAATATAAGTCTATACGATCATCGAAAGCCGTTTTGTATTGTTTTACTATGGAAGTCGTGAATGATCCCTGCGATCTTGGCTCGGCGAAAAACGTCCTGACGCCCGCTCCTTCCATGGCGCGCGCCAGGTCAGGCCCATCGGGGAGGCGTGTCTGATTGACCATGCCGCCCCGCAAATGCCAGTTTACCGGGACAAGCTGGCATATCGAGGATTTCCCATGGTGAGAAAATTCCTGCTTTCAGCCCTTTGCTTGACCGGCTTTTGCATACCTGTGACGGCCGAAACCCTGCCGAACAGCGGTGACTATTATCGCGCGGCCTGCCGCAGCCTGGCAGCCAATACCGGGCCGACACCGAGCGAACTCGTACTTCCGTCCCTGCATTGCGCGATCGAGATCGAGGATCTTGCCTCGACGGGGCGCCTGCTGACATCGGATAGCCGTATCTGCAAGCCGGTCGACGTGTCGGTTGCGCAGACGGCAGCCGTGGTCTCGGCCTTCCTCGACGCCCATCCCGATCGGCTCAAAGAGCCTTTCGTCGTCCTCGCCACCACGGCCCTGCGCGAGAAATGGCCCTGCTCCTGAGGCTTACGGTGCAGGAAATACCGGCTCATGAAAAGATTGATCCATCGGCGTGGGCATTTCTGGGAGCGCGGACGTCCTCGTCCGCTCTTCCCCTTCGACAAAGGCGGCGCTTCCAAGAGCGGACGAGGACGTCGGCGCTCCCACGAATACAGCCCTCAATGAGTCGATCTCTTTAAGGCATTTCCTTCGCGAAAAGCCCGTCTGGCCTGCCGGATAATGCCCCGCGTGGCCGCTTTCGGACCATATCACGGGCTGCCAGCGGACGCGCCCTTTGCTGCAGGCTTGACGAATTCATAACTGTTGAGCTATGAGTAAAATCCATAACTGAGGAGTTATTGATTTTGGCCTCGCCCTCCCCCGACCTTCTGTTCAGAACGCTTGCCGATCCAACCCGGCGGGCGATCTTCGAGCGCTTGTGCCGCAAGGGAGAGCAGACGGTCGGGGCCCTCACAGCCCACGCCCGGGTCTCACAACCGGCCGTCTCGAAGCACCTGGCGATGCTGAAACAGGCCGGGCTGGTCCGCGACCGCCATGAGGGCCGGCAGACCCATTATTGCGCACAACTCGGCGCACTCGGCCCTCTGATCGACTGGGCAAGCCAGATGACGCAATTCTGGGAAGCCCGGTTCGACGATCTCGAAGATTTGCTGAACAGGATGGACCAATGACCAACAATACGAGCGAAACCCGTACCGTCGTCGTCGAGCGCGAGATTCCACATCCGCCCGAAAAGCTCTGGCGCGCCCTCACCCAGCCCCATCTGATCGAGGAATGGTTGATGAAGAACGATTTCGACCCGGTTGTCGGTCACCGCTTCAATCTGCGCGGCGAATGGGGTGGGGTGCTCGATTGCGAGGTTCTCGCCATCGAGCCGCACCGGACCTTGTCCTATAGCTGGAATTTCAGCCATGACGACGATGCCTACGATCTGAAAAGCGTGGTGACCTTCACACTCACGCCCACCGGCGCCGGCACGCATCTGCGCATGGAACAGGCTGGTTTCCGGCCGTCCCAGCGCCAGGCCTATGGCGGCGCCAAGGCCGGCTGGCAGCAATTCCTCGCCAATCTGGAGCAGGTTCTGGCGGGGCTGGACTGAGCCCCCGCCCCCTACCTCGCTGGGGAACATTGGTGCAAGATCAACAAGGGAGGCTTCATTGAACTTCAACGCCCTGATACGGCAGACCCATCGCTGGCTATCCATCGCCTTCACGGTGACCGTGATCGCCAATTTCGTCGCCATGGCACTGGGTGAGCCGCCGGCATTGGTGGTCTATGCGCCCCTGCTGCCGCTCTTCCTGCTGCTGTTCAGCGGCCTCTACATGTTTGTGCTGCCTTATTTCAGCAGGGCGAGGCACGTTCCGGACTGAAGGCTTGCAGCGGATGGATGCAACGACCTAGCCCGCAGCCTGCCGCTGTGCAGCCTCCAGGACGGCGACGGCCCGCTCGGCCATCCCGGCGGGAACGAAGACATGGTCGTGGTGATAGGCCGCGACCATGTTGCAGGGGATTCCAACCATCGCCAGGGCGGAGGCCACGGCGGCAGTCAGCCCGACGCCGTCGAGAGCCGAGAAGACCTCCAGCTCGATGTGCTTCATTGCCAGCGCAATATCGAAGCCGAGGGTGGCGGCGATGTCCACCGGCAGGACCACGGTAACGCCCTCCTCTTCCCGGAAGAAGCACAGGGCCTGCCTGGCAGCAGCCTCGATCACGGCCGGCGACGTGGTGGTACAAAAGACAAAGGCCCCGTCCTTGAGGCGCGGCGTCATGCCCGCAATCATGGCCCCGGTATCACGAACGCTCTGTGGCATGCCGCCTCCCCGGATCGCCCCGCCGCTGCGCTGAAATTGCGACGGCGGGAGCCCCTGTTGCCAATCTTACAATGGCGCTGGAGATATGGAGTGTCGACCTCCGGTCGACACCTTTCTTGCCGGCAAATGTAATGTTTCCAAGATTGTCGACCTCCGGTCGACACTCCGTGTTTCCAGCGCCTCCTATGGCGCAATATAGCTGCAGCGCTAGGCCGTGCCCGCACGCGTCGGCCGGTCCATCACGCGCCGCCCCATCAGGCTGGCGACGAGATCGACCATGAGCAGGGCGGTGCGGCCGCGCTCGTCGAGGAAGGGGTTGAGCTCGACCAGATCGAGGCTGGTGGCGAGGCCGCTGTCATGCAGCATCTCCATGATCAGATGCGCCTCGCGAAAGGTCGCACCGCCCGGCACCGTGGTGCCGACGCCCGGCGCAATGCCGGGATCGAGAAAGTCGACGTCGAGGCTGACATGCAGCACGCCATTCGCTTCCGCCACCCGTCGCAGGAAAGCCTGCAGCAGCGGGCCGACGCCATGCTCGTCGATCGCCCGCATGTCATGCACGGTGACGCCTGCGGCGGTCAGGGCCGTACGCTCTGCCGGATCGACGCTGCGAATGCCGATCATGCAGATATTTTCGGGATTCACTGGCGCGGCCAGCGGCGGGAAATAACCCTCGAAGCCAGGCCGGCCGGTGGCATAGGCCACCGGGCAGCCATGCAGATTGCCGCTCACCGTCGAGTCCAGCGTGTGAAAATCGGGATGGGCATCGAGCCAGAGCACGAAGAAGGGCCGGCCCGTTTCGGCCGCCCGCCTGCTGAAACCACTGAGCGTACCGGCAGCCAGGCCATGATCGCCGCCGAGGATGATCGGCATGCCCTCGGCACCGAGACGATAGGAAGCCTCGGCAAGAGCTTCGGTCCAGGCCGCCACTTCAGGCAGATGCTTTATGGCCTGGTTGGGGTGGCTGAGCGGGCGCTGGGGTGCGGGAGCAAGGTTGCCGCGATCCTCGACGCTGTGGCCGAGTTCCTGCAAGGCGCCAGCCAGGCCGGCGGCCCGGAAGCCGCCGGGACCCATGTCGCAGCCAAGCCGCCCCGTGCCTTCCTGCAGTGGCACACCCAGCAAGATACAATGTTTCGAAGTCATGCGAGCCTCTTGAAATTCGGCGGCAGTCTATCGCCCGGGCTTGGCGGTATGAACGATGCAATTTGGCAAAGAGCTCAATATACCTTATCGAATTGGCATAAACTCATGATCATTCCGGCAGATCCATGGACGACATCGACCGCCAGCTCCTCACCTTGCTGCGCCACAATGGCAGGCGCAGCATTTCCGACCTCGCCGGCGAGCTCGGCCTGTCGCGCGCCACGGTGCGGGCGCGTATCGAACGCATGGAAGCCCAGGGCGACATCATCGGCTACACGGTGATCCTCAAGGCCGACGCGATCGCCATGCCGGTGCGCGGCATCGTGATGATCGAAGTGGAAGGGCGGGCCGCCGACCGGGTCATCGACGTCCTCGGCGGCTTTCCCGAGGTCAGCGCGGTGCACACCACCAATGGCCGCTGGGACATCGTGGTGGAGTTCGCCACGCTCAATCTCAGCGATCTCGACGCCGTCCTGCGCCGCATCCGCCTCATTCAGGGCGTCACCGCCTCCGAGACCCATCTTTTGCTCGCTACGCCGCGCAGTACACAGGCAAGGCTGTAGGACGTTCTCCAGGGTCTTTGCACGGCGCCTGAAATTGAATGGAACTGGGTACGGTCGCGTAGCCCCTCACCCTTACCCTCACCCCGTTCTTACGGAGAGAGGGTAAGGGTGAGGGGCAGCTCGACCTCGACAATAAGAGAGCGCAACACCAGCCCAACGGCATGCTAGGATCTCGAGGTGCGGCCATAGTGACGATGTCGCCGTTTGCAGCGTATGGTCTTGGAACGTCGGCGCTTGAGCCGCGTTTCAGGTCCCAAGAGTGTTTCCTGAACGGATAAGCGCCAGCGTTGGGAGCGATGGAATGAGCGCAGTCAACATCCGATCGGCCCGTCTCGACGACGCCAAGGTGATGGCCGAGCTGCATGTCGCGGTCTGGCGCCATACCTATCATGCGGTCGCGCCTTCCAAGGCCTTCGTCGTGCTGGACGAGGAGCATCGCTTTGCAAGCTGGCACAAGCGGCTGTCCTCCCCTGCCACCGAGCAGATCGTGCTGCTGGCCGAAAACGGGGCCGGGTTGGTCGGCTTTGCCGCGGCCGGCATGCCCTCGCAGGCGATCTTCGATGGGCGCAGCGAGATCAAGCACCTCTATGTCGACCCGCTTCACAAGCGCCAGGGTATCGGGCGGGCCCTGCTCGAAGCCATGGCGGCACGGCTGGTCGAACAGGGGCGCCGGAGCGCCGCCATCGGCGTCGTCGCCGGCAATGGACCGGCGATTGCCTTCTACGAGGCGCAAGGCGCCAAGCAGGCCGGATCCTATACCGATCCGGGTCCGCTCTGGCGCTCGCACAACCTCGTCTATGCCTGGGACGACCTGGCGGCGCTCGTCAGGCGGCAGCCGGTGTCTTCGGCTCCTTGATCCGGTACCAGGCCACATAGAGGGCCGGCAGGAACAGCAGCGTCAGCACGGTTGCCACCAGGATGCCGCCGATCATGGCATAGGCCATCGGGCCCCAGAACACCTCGCGGGCGATCGGGATCATGCCCAGGCTGGCGGCCGCCGCCGTCAGCATGATCGGGCGCATGCGGTGGACGGTCGCGTCCACCACGGCGGTCCAGCGATCCATCCCCGCCTCCTCGTGATCCTCGATCTGCTTCACCAGGATCACGGAGTTGCGGATGATGATGCCGATCAGCGAGAGAATGCCGAGAATGGCGACGAAGCCCATGGGCTGGTTGAAGGGCAGGAGGCCGAGCACCACGCCGATCAGGCCGAGCGGCGCCACGCTGATCACCAGGAACAGCTTCTGGAAGCTCTGGAGCTGCACCATCAGGATGGTCACCATGGTCAGGAGCATGATCGGCACGATGGCGATGATCGGCCCCTGGCCCTTGGCGGATTCCTCCACCGCCCCACCCACTTCCAGCTTGTAGTGGTCGGGCAGTCCGGCCTTGAACTCGGCCACCTTGGGCGCCACCCTATCGACCACCGTCGCCGGCTGGACATTGCCGACGAGGGCCGCCTGCACCGTGATGGTGGGTAGGCGCGAGCGGCGCCAGACGATGGGCTGCTCCATGCCATAGCCGATATTCGCCACCGCGCGCAGCGGCACCACTGTCCCGCCGGAAAGCGGGATCTGCAGGTTCTCCAGCGTCTCCACGGAGTTGCGCTGGTCCGCGGTGGCGCGGCCGACCACGTTGATCAGATAGATGTTGTCACGCACCTGGGTGAAGGCGGTTCCCGCCAGTGTACCGTCGAGGATGGAGGCGATATCCTGCGAGGTAACCCCGAGCAGGCGTGCCTTGTTCTGGTCGACCTCGACCTTGAGCACACGCGCCGGCTCGTTCCAGTCGAAGGTGATCGTACCGAGATTGGGGTCGGTGGCGATGATGCCGGCAAGCTTGATCGCCTGCTCGCGCACCTTCTGGAGATCGGCGCCGCTGACGCGATATTGCACGGGGCGGCCGACCGGCGGGCCGAGTTCGAGCGGATGGACGAGCACGTCGATGCCGACGAACTTGTCGCGGGCCAGCGCCTCCAGCTTCTTCTGCACGCGGTTGCGGGCCTCGATATCCTTGGTGACCACCACGGCCTGGCCAAAGAAGGGATTGGAAAGCTGCTGGTCGAGCGGCAGATAGAAACGCACGGCGCCCTGCCCGACATAGGAGCTCCAGCGCACCACGTCGCCGTCGCCCACGAACGCCTGCTCGAAGCGGTCCATCTGCGTCTTAGTCTCGCCGATGGCGCTGTTCTGCGGCAGCGTCATGTCGACCAGCAGTTCGGGCCGGTCCGACGAGGGGAAGAATTGCTGCTGGACATGGCCCATGGCCACCACGGAGGCGCCGAGCAGGCCGAGGCAGATGGCGATGGTCGCCCAGCGCCAGCGCATGGCGGCGAGCAGCGTGCTCTTGAAGGCGGAGGCCAGCCGGCTCGGCTTTTCGTCATGTTTCTTCATGCTGCTGGGCAGCACGGTCACGCCCAGCAGGGGCGCGAACAGCACGGCGACGATCCAGGACACCAGCAGGGCGACGGCGATCACCACGAACAGGGTAAAGGTATATTGGCCCGCCGAGCTCGAATTGAGGCCGATCGGGATGAAGCCCGCCACCGTCACCAGCGTACCCGTCAGCATCGGAAAAGCCGTCGAGGTATAGGCGAAGGTCGCCGCCTTGCCCAGGCTGTCGCCGGCCTCCAGCCGGCTGATCATCATCTCCACGGTGATCATGGCGTCGTCGACCAGCAGGCCGAGGGCGATGATCAGGGCGCCCAGCGAGATGCGCTGCAGGGAGATGCCGGTATATTCCATCACCAGGAAGACGATGGCGAGCACCAGCGGGATGGAGATCGCCACCACCAGTCCGGCGCGCAGGCCGAGGCTGACGAAGCTCACCGCCATCACGATGATCACCGCCTCCATCAGGGCGCGGGTGAAGCCGGAGATCGCCTCCTCGACAACCGCCGGCTGGTCGGAGACCAGATGCACGCCGACGCCGATCGGCAAGGTGCCGGTGACCTCTGTCATGGCCTCCTTCAGATCCTCGCCGAACTGGAGAACGTTGCCGTTCGGCGCCATGGCCACCGCCAGGCCGATGGCGGGCTTGCCGTCGAAACGGAAGAGCGAAGTCGGCGGATCGACATAGCCGCGCGTGATGGTGGCGACGTCGGAGAGCCGGAAGAAACGGTCGTTGACGCGCAGATTGATGGCCCTGAGGTCCTGTTCCGACTTGAAGCCACCGTCGACGCGCACGCTGACACGGTCGCGTCCAGCCTGGATCACGCCGGCGGCCGAGACGGAGTTCTGCGCCTGCAGCGAGGCGATCACCGCCTGGCGGTCAAGCCCGAGGCTGGCAAGGCGCGCCGTATCGAAATCGAGATAGATCACCTCGTCCTGGGCACCGAGGATCTGGGTCTTGCCGGCATTGGGCACGGCGAGCGCACGATTACGCACCTCCTCGACATAGTCGCGCAACTGACGGAAATCGATACCGTCGGCGGTGAAGGCATAGACATTGCCGTAGACGTCGCCGAACTCGTCATTGAAGAAGGGTCCCTGCACGCCGCTCGGCAGCGTGTACCAGATGTCGTTCACATGTTTGCGCACCTGGTAGAAGGCATCGCTCAGGGCCCGACCATTGGTGGTGTCCTTGAAATTGACCATGATGGTGGCCGTGCCCGGCCGCGTATAGCTGCGCGTATAGTCGAGCGCACCGATCTGCTGGAGCTCCTTCTCGACACGATCGGTGACCTGGTTGAGGGTTTCGTCCAGCGTCGCGCCCGGCCAGTTCACCTGGACCACCATGGTCTTGATGTCGAAGGACGGATCTTCCTCGCGGCCGAGCCTCACATAGGAGAGCGCGCCGGCGATCACCGAGGCGATCATCAGATACCAGATGAAGGAGCGGTGCTTGAGCGCCCAGTCCGACAGGTTGAAGCCGCTCATTTCTGTTCCTCGAGAGTCTGGCTGCGCTGGAGATCGACGGCCTGGCCGGGTTGCAGGCTGCCAACCCCCGCTTTCACCACGATGTCCCCGTCCTTGAGGCCATCGACCACGGCATAGCCGGCCTTGGTGGAGACCAGGGTCACCGGCCGGGTTGCGACCACGGCCTTGGCCGCATCGACCACCCAGACGGACGGCTTGTCGCCCGGCCCGGCCAAGGCCGAGACGGGAACCGCGACATAGGGAGCGACCTTTCGCGTGGCCGACACCGAAATGGTCGAACCGAGCCGGAAGCCATTGGGTGGATCCTGCAAGGCCAGGCGGGCCCGGCGCGTACGCGTCACCGTATCCGAGGCCGGCGCGAGCTGGCGCAGCGTGGCCGTGGTGCGGATGCTGGGCTCGCCGGCGAGAACGACGTCGAAGCGGGGATAGGCCTTGAGCTCGTCGGCCAGATAGTCCGGCACGTCGACGACGGCCTCGCGCACGTCGGGCCGGGCAAGGGTGACGATGATGTCGCCGGCTGACACCACCTTACCGACGTCGGAATTCACGGCGGTGATCACGCCGTCATAGGGCGCGACGAGCTCGGCATAGCTGAGCACGTTGCGTGCCTGCCGCAGCGAGGCCTCGGCCTGGGAAACCTTTGCGTCCGCCGTCTCCCGCGCGGCCACAGCCGTGTCGACCTGGGCCCGCGAGGCCGTCTCGGTGACCACCAAGGCGCGGCTGCGGTTTTCGGTCAGCACGGCATTGGCGAGCTGCGCCTTGGCATTGGCGAGATCGGCCTCTGCCGACTGCACGGCAAGGCGCAGCAGCGTGGCATCGACGGCCGCCAGCCTGTCGCCCTGTTTGACCCTGTCGCCGACATTCACTTCGCGCGCAATGATGCGCCCCCCGACCTGGAAGCCGAGATTGGTCTGGTAGCGGGCATCGACGCTGCCGACGAAGGGACCGAAGCTTGCGGTATCGATGCTGCGGACGGTCAGGGTCAGCACCGGCCTGGCACCTCGGTCCTGCGCCAAAGCGCCAGCGGCCGGCACCAACGCGAGCACGGCCGCCAAGCAGATGATTGCTGATCGAACCGCAGGCTCGGTCAGCAATAATCTGGAAGATTTCAAACATTTGCAGAATTGGGCCGTTTCCCCCCCTTGTGGGTGGAGCAGGCCGACTTTGCTTGGGGCGATACGAATGGAACGGGAAAAGTTCATCGCGCCTGCTCCTCGACGGTTTCGACGACGACTTCGACGACCTGGCCGGGCCGCAGCAATTGGCCTCCGCGCACGACGACAGTCTCGCCATCGTCGAGCCCGGCCGACAGCACGATGTCCTGCGTGGTGTAGCGCTCGAGCGTGACAACCCGCGGTTCGACCGCATGGGTGTCGGCAGCGACAGTCCAGACAGCCGGCTTGCCCTGCCACTCGAACAGCGCCGAGGACGGCAGCACGAAACGTTTTTGGGCAGCGAGGCCGGCCTCGCCGCGCACGGCCGTGCCGAGCGACATGCCCGGCGGCGTCTCCTTGAGGCCGATCTTCACGCGGATCGTGCCCTTGCGGGCATCGACGATGGGCGAGATCTCCCTGACATGGCCGGTCGTCTTCACACTCGGATCAGCCACCAGCGTGATGCCGATCTCCGGTGAACCCGGCGGCTTGTCGATCAGGGCCTCATAGACGTCGAAGACCGCGTCGCGCGGTCCGTCCTGGGCGATGCTGACCACGGTCTGGCCCGCCTGCACGACCTGCCCCGCCTCGGCGTTGCGTACCGTCACCGTGCCGGCGACGCCGGCACGCAGATCCGCATAGCCGAGCTGCTCCTTGGCCTGCTCGACCTGTGCCGTCGCGGCCGCCACGGAGGCCTGGGCGACGCTGAGATTCTCCTGCGCGGCGTCGAGGCTGCTTTGCGAGGTGGCATTTGAGGTGATCAGTGTCTTCTGGCGCTGATATGCAGCCTGGCTCTGCTGGAGCTGCGCCTGGGCCGAAGCGAGCGCGGCATTGGCGGTATCGAGGGCGATACGTTGCTCCTGCCCGTCGACGCGTGCCAGCACCTGGTCCGGCGTGACGTGATCACCGACATCCACCAGCCTTTCGACGATGCGCCCGCTCACGCGGAACGATATGTCGCTCTGCACCTGGGCCTCCACGTCGCCGGTCAGGCTGACGCTCGGCCGGTAATCGGCAACCCGCGCGGTCACCACGCCAACGCGGGCCGGCGCCCCTCCGCTCCAGGCGGCAGCGGGCAAGGTCATCGCAATCAGGCTTCCGAGCAGGACGGCGCGCTGCAGCCTTACGGCGCAGCGCGGCCATGCGGGATTGCCGAGGTTTGAAATCATCGTCGTCCTCGCTGATTCATGCGAATGTCGTTCGATGGAGCCGCTTCGACGGGAAGGCCTGAGATCCTGCAATTGTAGCATCGTCCTCACCCGCTCCGCGGCGTCCAGAGGCCATGGTCCCCTCCCGGGACACCCGGTCGGGAACGATCATTTCACTTGTCGAGCGTTCCCATATCAACTAGAAACAAAACCGTCCAGACGGTTTTTTATTGAACGGAGACCCTTTCAGGAATTATGCCCCAGTCTGCTCCCCCACCCCAGACCCTTCGCGCGCGGAAGTTGCAGCGGCGCAGCATGGAAACCATCGGGCAGATCCTGACCGCCACCATCGCGGTGATCGAGCGCATCGGCGTTCACAACCTCACCATCGATCTGGTGGCGGCAGAGGCTGGCGTCAGCAAGGGCGGCGTGCTGCACCACTTCCCGACCAAGACGGCCCTGATCGTCGCTGCCATGCGTCAGGATATGGAAACGTTGATGATGGAAATCGACGAAACCGCTGATGCGGCCGTGAATTTCGCCTCGGCCCTGGCTCAGCTCGCCCGCCGTATCGCCCTGGAGGAAGGCGGTGTATCCCCGGCGTTCCTGGTCACTGCCACCGAAATCCCGGAAGCGGCCACCGTGCTGGCCACCATGTTCAGCACGCTGGTCGAGAGAGCGGGCAAGGATGACAAGGCCGGCAGCATCAACTCGACCCTGGTGCTGTTCGCCTCCTATGGCATTCTCATCAGCATGGGCATGAAGTCCTTCCAGCCGAGCGCCGAGGAATTGGCCGCCCTGCTCGAAAAACTGGACGCCTTTGCCGCCAGAGCCTGACGCCGTCGTTCAAGCCCCCTCACCCGCCATGTCATTCATCGAGGCTCGGCCCGGAACGTGGCACGGATGTCTTGATGAAATCGATGAAGGCCCGCAACGGCGCAGGCACCAGACGTCGCCCGGGATAATAGAGGAAGGGGCCTGAGAAGCGTTGCCACCAGGGTTCGAGCACGGGTTCGAGCGCCCCGCTCTGGAAATAAGGGCGCAACCAGTCCTCGAACAGAAAAATGATGCCAGTGCCGGCGACTGCCGCATCAACGGCGAGGTCCGTTGCCGCGCCGACGCTCACGAGCAGCGGCCCGGTCGTATCGACATTCACGATCTCGCCATCACGCTCGAATTCCCATGCGGTCATTGCTCCGGATGAAAATCGGCCCCGCAGGCAGGCATGATCAAGCAGATCGCGCGGGTGCTCGGGCCGCCCCCGTCGATCGAGATAGCCAGGCGCCGCTCCAGCAGCAAAACGCTGAATCCGTGGCCCGATGGGCACGGCGATCATGTCCTGTTCCAGCCGCTCGTCGTAGCGGATGCCGGCATCACAGCCGGCCGCCAACACATCGACGAAACTGTCCTCGGCAATCACCTCCAGGCGGATATCGGGAAAAGCAGCGAGGAAATCGGGCACGATCGCCGGCAGCACCAGCCGCGCGGCGCTGACGGGCACATTGAGCCTGAGCGTCCCTGCCGGCCTGTCGCGAAAGCCGTTGACCACGTCCAGCGCCGCCTCGACCTCGGTCATGGCGGGCCCGAGCCGTTCGAGCAGGCGCTCGCCGGCCTCCGTGGCAGCGACGCTGCGCGTCGTGCGGTTCAGCAGCCTGACGCCGAGCCGCGCCTCAAGCCGGCTCACCGCTTCGCTCAGGCCCGACGGGCTGGCCCCGCTCGCCCGAGCGCCGTCGCGGAATCCTCCGGCCCGCGCGACGGCCAAAAAGGCATGGAGATCGTTGAGGTCGACTTTCACTGTTCGTAACTCCGAACAACCTGTCCGGATTATGGCCGATTGTCGAGCAAATTGACAGGTCTTAGCTTCACGGAACGAACAGGAGATCGGCCATGACCACAATCGAGCAACCCACTCGTTTCAACCTCGGCGACCGTGCCGTAAAGCGTCTCGGCTATGGTGCCATGCAGCTTGCAGGTGCCGGCGTGTTCGGCCCGCCCAGGGATCAGGACGCAGCACTGGCTGTGTTGCGCGAAGCCGTCGCATCCGGCGTGAACCACATCGATACCAGCGACTTCTACGGCCCGCACATCACGAACCGGCTGATCCGCGATGCCCTGCACCCCTATGCCGACGATCTCGTCATCGTCACCAAGGTGGGCGCGCGGCGTGGCGAGGACGCTTCATGGCTTCCCGCCTTCTCGCGCGAGGCGCTCACCGAGGCGGTGCACGACAATCTGCGCAATCTCGAGCTGGACGTCCTCGACGTCGTCAATCTTCGCGTCATGTTTGACGTTCACGGGCCGGCCGAGGGATCGATCGAGGCGCCGCTCACCGTCCTGGCCGAGCTTCGCCAGCAGGGCCTGATACGGCATGTCGGATTGAGCAACGTCACCGCGACGCAGATCGCCGAAGGACGCCGCATCTGCCCAATCGTCTGCGTGCAGAACCACTATAACCTCGCCCACCGGGCCGATGACGCCCTGATCGACGATCTCGCCCGCGAAAGTACGGCCTATGTGCCCTATTTCCCGCTGGGCGGGTTCACGCCGCTGCAATCCTCGACCCTGTCGGAGGTCGCCGAGCGCCTCGATGCCTCGCCCATGCAGGTCGCGCTCGCCTGGCTCTATCGCCGCGCGCCCAACATTCTGCTGATCCCCGGCACGTCCTCCGTCGCGCATCTGCGAGCCAACCTCGCCGCGGCAAAACTCGATCTGCCGGAAGACGAGGCCGCCGCGCTCGATCGCATTGCGGCCGGGCATTCCTGAGGGAAGCAAGTGAGCCGCCTGGAATGATCCGTTCCCCATCTCGCTCTTTCGCGAGACGGGTGAGCGCCTCGCCCTAGTGGAACAGCTTCAGCGCATTGGAGAAGGTGATCCACACCCCCCACAAGATGGGAATGCCGACGGCGAGCCAGGCCAGGACGGCCGGCCCGTTCAATCCGCCCCGCCCGATGCCCGAGGATTTCCCCTCCTGCGTCTGGCCGCGCTTTTGCAGGGCGGCCACCTCGGCATCGCTCATGAACCAGCGGGAAGCCACCGGCTTGATCATGAGATTGACGACGAAGCCGACGGCAAGCATGCCGGCAAGGATATACATGGTGCGATCATAGACTTGCGCTCGCGGCACGCCCGCAGCGATCTGGGCATCGCGGATGTAGTTGATCACCACCGGTCCGACGATCCCCGCCGTCGACCAGGCCGTCAGCAGCCGGCCGTGGATGGCACCGACGAACTGGGTGCCGAACATGTCGGCGAGATAGGCCGGCACCGTCGCAAAGCCGCCGCCATACATCGAGACGATCACGCAGAAGAAGGCGACGAACACCGCCAGCAGCCCGGCATGGGCGGCCCAGGGCGCCGAGGCATAGAGCACGATGCCGAGGCCGAAGAAGGTGGCATAGGTAAGCTTGCGGCCGAGCTTGTCGGAGAGTGAGGCCCAGAAGAAACGCCCGAAGATGTTGAACAAAGAGAGCAGGCCGACGAAGCTCGCCGCGATGGTGGCGACCAATTTGGCCTGCCCGGCATCGAGCGCACCGAAGGCGATCTCGGGCTTGCCGATCAGCGAACCGGCGAAGATCTCCTGCAGCATCGGCGAAGCCATGCCGAGCACGCCGATGCCGGCGGAGACGTTGAGGCAGAGCGCGGCCCAGATCAGCCAGAATTGCGGGGTCTTGTGGGCATTGGACAGATGCACATGGCCTGAGGTGATCATTGCCTTGGTGCTTTCGGGCGGCGTCCAGCCCTCCGGACGCCAGCCCGCCGGCGGCACGCGATAGCCGAAGGCGCCCGCCATCATGAAGACGAAATAGATCACCGCCAATGTCACGAAGGTCTGCCAGACGCCGACACCATCGGCGCTCTTGAAATGGTTCATCAGGATGTCGGCCAGGGGCGAGCCGATCATCGCACCGCCGCCGAAGCCCATGATCGCCATGCCGGTGGCCATACCGCGCCGGTCCGGGAACCACTTGACCAGGGTAGAGACGGGGGAGATGTAGCCGAGGCCCAGGCCGATGCCGCCGATCACGCCCGAGCCCAGCCAGATCAGCCAGAGCTGGTGGATGTAGACGCCGACCGCCGAGATGAGCAGTCCGCCGCACCAGCACAGGGCGGCCACGACACCGGCCTTGCGCGGCCCGGCGCGCTCCAGCCAGCCGCCCCAGATGGCGGCGGCCGAGCCGAGCAGCACGAAGAAGAGCGTATAGGTCAAGGTGAGGTCGGAGACACGCCAGTCGCAACTCGTGGTGAACAGGGCCCGCCCGAGACCAGCGAGCGCTCCCCAGAAGCCGGGATCGACCGCGCAGGCCACCGGCTTGCTGATGCCGAGTGCCTGTCCTAGAGGCAGCCAGAACACGCTGAAGCCATAGGCCATGCCGATACACAAATGGATGGCCAATGCCGCAGGGGGCACGAGCCAACGATTGAAGCCCGGCCGTGCCACGATACGTTCACGATCCAACAAACCAGGCACCAGGCCCCCAGCCTCGGCAGAAGCGCTACTATTCATTGGTGTTTCCTCAATATTTTCTTCTTAATTTCGCGGTTAAAGCGCCACCTTCGCGCGCAAACTTCCACGAAACTGAGGATCACGCAACGTCTGAGCCTCGGCTTTACTGGGCCAGATAGCCTCCATCCACCGGAAGCGTATGGCCGGTCACCATGGCGGCACCCGGACCGGCGAGGAAGAGAATGGCCGGGGAGACCTCATGCGGCTCGGCGATGCGGCGCAAGGGCGTCATCGCCTCGATGCGCTGCATCAGTTCGGGCTGGGCCAGCAGGGGCGCGATGAAGGGCGTACGAACATAGGTGGGAGCAACCGCATTCACACGGATGCGATGCGGCGCCCATTCCACCGCCAGGGCGCGGGTGAGATTGACGATGGCGCCCTTGGTGGCCTGGTAGGAGATATTCGGATAGACGCCGCCGCCCGACAGGGCCATGATCGAGGCGGTGTTGATGATCGCCCCACCCTGCCCGGCCACGATCATATGGCGGGCCGCGGTGCGCGCGCACAGGAAGACGCCGGTCATGTTGACGGCCACCACCTTGTCCCACGCTTCCAGGCTGAGATCCACCGCCGCATCACGGATGGCGAGGCCGGCATTGTTGACGAGGATGTCGATATGACCGTGGCGGGCGACGATCTCGGTGAAACGCGCCGTCACCTCGGCCTCATCGGTCACGTCCATGACGAGCGCTTCGGCGCGGTGTGCGCCCCTGACGCTTGCCAGCACGTCCTCGCCCACCGGCGCACGATCGAGAATGACGACCTCGGCCCCAGCCGCGGCCAGGGCCTGCGCCACCGCCAGCCCGATGCCGCTGCCGCCGCCGGTCACGGCCGCGACCTTTCCTTCCAGCCCGTAAAAGCCGGTCAAGCTGACTGCGTCGCCCTGTCCCGCCGGATGTCCCTGTTCGCCCATGGTCGTTTCCCCTAAGCAGGATTTCCCAATACTCTCCGCGAACGGGCAATAATGAAAAATCCTGCAAGTATTTGAAATATCGCAGGTTCTCCTGGTTCGATCCTGCTCATTCTTGAATTGCCACGTTCCCCGAAGCGGCGGTGCGACGCCGACTCAAAAGTCCGACCATTCATCTGTGGCACCAAACCCAATGCTACGGAAGGCCGGAATCACCGAATTGACGCAGATGCTCGGCACAGGCCTCCACAAAGGCGCGCAGCTTGGGCTGGCTCCGGCTGGTACGGGGAAAATAGACGAAAAGGCTGTCGCCGGCCGGCGAAAATTCCTCCAGCACCGTCTCCAACAGACCCTGGGTGAGTTCACCGGCCGCCTGCAGGGTCGAGCCGTAGAGCAGCCCCATGCCTTGTACGGCCAGGGTACGCAGCAACCAGGGATCATTGGCGACGATGGTGCCGGGCGGCTCGATACTGAGCGCCTGGCCGTCCCGCTCGAATTCCCAGCGATAGATGTCGCCGACATCGGGCCGCCGGTAACGCAGGCATTGGTGCCGGGCGATGTCTTCGGGGACTTGCGGCCGGCCGTGCCGTGTGAGATAGGCCGGAGAGGCCATCACCATCCAGCGAAAGGGCGGTGTCACCCGCACGGCGATCATATCCTTGTCGATGAACTCGCCGACACGGATGCCGGCATCGAAGCCACCCTCGACCAGCTCGGCATGGGTGGAATCCACTGTCACGTCGACATGCACCTCCGGCCAGCGCTGCTGAAACAGCGGCAGCACCGGCTCGAGCACATGCACGAGCGCCATGCGATGCACCAGCAGGCGCAGCGTGCCCGAGGGCTTGGCCCGCGACTGCACGAGATCGTCCAGCGCGCCCAGGATAGTCTCGGCCGCAGGCCCAAGCTGGGCCAGGAGGCGCTCGCCCTCCTCGGTCAGGGCAAGGCTGCGCGTAGTTCGGTGCAGGAGCGGCAGGCCGAGCCGGCGCTCCAGCCCCTGCAACGCCTGGCTCACCGCCCCGGCAGTAACGCCGAGCTCGATGGCTGCTGCGCGGAAGCTGCCCCGGCGCACGATGGCGAGGAATTCGGACAAGCCGTCGAAGGGGTCGCTACGTGCCATCTCTGCGCCATTGGAATGGAATACGGCTCGACTGTATAGCACAGCTATACAGCGTGTGGAGCCGTCGCCGGCTTATGGCCTCGCCAGCAGGGGTCTATCTTAGAAACGTAGCTGGGAGCCGGGCTCCCGCCCTTTGCCTGCCGCCTGAGCGGCAGCTTCCATCCCCTTGATTCATGGATCATATCTCATGCGCTACAAGACACTTGGCAGCAGCGGCCTCTTCGTATCCGAGCTTTGCCTGGGCACCATGACCTTCGGTGGCGGCAACGAGTTCTGGAACACGATCGGCACGCTCGACCAGACCCTGGCCGACGGCATCGTCGCCCGCGCCCTCGATGCCGGCATCAATTTCATCGACACCGCCGATGTCTATTCGGGCGGGCTGTCGGAAGAAATCACTGGACGGGCCATCGTCAATTCCGGCCGCAAGCGCTCCGATGTCGTGCTCGCCACCAAGGCGCTCGGCACGGTCGGCCCGGGGCCGAACGACCGCGGCGCCTCGCGCGGCCATATCATGGACGCGGTCAAGGCCAGCCTGAAACGGCTCGGCACCGACTATATCGATCTCTACCAGATCCACGGCCTCGACCGCTTCACGCCGATCGAGGAGACCATGCGTGCCCTCGACGATCTCGTAAGGCAGGGGCACATCCGCTATGTCGGCATCTCGAACTGGTCTGCCTGGACGATCATGAAGGCCCTCGGCCTTGCCGACCGGCATGGCTGGACGCGGCCCTCCACCCTGCAAGCCTACTACACCATCGCCGGGCGTGACCTCGAACGCGAGACCGTTCCGCTGCTGGAGGCTGAAAAGCTCGGCCTGATGGTGTGGAGCCCGCTCGCCGGCGGCTTGCTCTCGGGCAAGATCGATCGCGACGGCAAAGGCCCGGACGGCGCGCGCCGGACCAATTTCGACTTTCCGCCCGTCGACAAGGACCGAGCCTTCGCCTGCATCGATGTGATGCGCGAGATCGCGCAGGCCCACAACGTGTCCGTTGCCCGCATCGCCCTCGCCTTCGTGCTGCATCGGCCCTTCGTGATGTCGGTGATCATCGGCGCCAAGTCCATCGAGCAACTCGACGACAATCTGGCCGCCACCGATGTCGTGCTGAGCGCCGACGAACTCGCCCGCCTCGATGCAGTCAGTGCCCTGCCGCGCGAATATCCCGGCTGGATGATCGAGCGTCAGTCGGCAATGCGGCTGCCCGAGCCCCAGGGTCGCGCCTGAGGCCATCAGCCCGAAGGGGATGGCAATCGCCCTTCCCTTCGGACAGAATGAACGGCGAGAATTCGATGCCTCGACTGCCGGAGACCGACGCTTGGCCGCCACCAGGATCGCCTATTTCATCACACATGCGGAAGTCGAGATCGACCCGGCAATCCCGGTGCCGCAATGGCCGCTCTCGGCCAGGGGTCGGGCCCGGCACGAGGCCTTCAACCGGCATGAATTCGTCGCGCGCATCGGCGCCGTCTACACCAGTGACGAGCGCAAGGCGCGTGATGGCGGCGACATCCTGGCCGGTCATCTCGGTCTGCCCGTACAGGTGATACCGGCGCTGCATGAGAATGACCGCGCGGCAACCGGATTCCTGCCGCCGCCCGAATTCGAAGCCACCGCCGACGCCTTCTTCGCCAATCCGGAGCTCAGCATTCGCGGCTGGGAACGCGCCATCGACGCCCAGAACCGTATCGCCGCTGCCGTCGACGCCATCCTTGCAGCCGGTCGCGGCCATGGCGACATCGCCATCGTCGCCCATGGCGGGATCGGCGCGCTCCTGCTCTGCCGCCTCCTGTCCGTCCCGATCGACCGTCGCTACGACCAGGCGGCGGGCGGCGGCAACTATTTCAGCTTCGAAGCGGCGACGCGACGGCTGTTGCAGGGCTGGACGCGCATCGAACCTTGAATCAGCCCGCCCAGTACTGGGAAGGAAGCACCCCTCATCCATCCGCCATGCCGCCCCGGAGCATCGGGGTGGCCCCGCGCTGCCGGCTCGCACAATCGTTCAAGATCGCCTCCGGACCACGGGGTAGGATCCCTTCCTCGGAAATTTCAGGACGAGAAACGCGTCATCATGCCTGTCGGCTTCATCGGTCTCGGCGTCATGGGAGAACCCATGGCACTCAATCTCGTAAAGGCGGGAACGCCGCTGGTGGTCTGGAACCGCTCCCCGGATAAATGCGCCAGCCTGCAGGCTGCTGGCGCTGAGGTGGCGGGCAGCCTCGACGAGGTCTTCGCCAGGGCGCGCATCGTGATCCTGATGCTGGCGGACACGGCTGCAATCGACGCGGTGCTCGGTCGCGGCACGGCGGATTTCAACAGCCGGGCCGCCGATCATACCATCGTCCAGATGGGCACGATCTCGCCCGAGGATTCGCGCCGGCTCGACCAGGAGATCCGCAGCACCGGCGGCCACTATGTCGAAGCCGCGGTTTCCGGCTCCCGCAAGCCGGCCGAGGCCGGGCAGCTCGTTGGCATGCTGGCGGGCGATGCCGGCGCGCTCGCGGAGATCCGCCCCCTGATCGGCGCGATGTGCCATCAGGCTTTCGACTGTGGCGCAGTCCCCGGCGCCTTGACGATGAAGCTGGCCGTCAACCTGTTCCTGATCACCATGGTGACGGGCCTGGCCGAGGCCGCCCATTTCGCCGAACGGCATGGTCTCGACATGCGGCAATTCCAGGCCGTCCTCGATGCCGGCCCGATGGCAAGCCAGGTCTCCCGCGTCAAGCTGCAAAAACTGGTCGAGGGTGATTTCGCGGTGCAGGCCTCGATCACCGACGTCCTGAAGAACAATCGACTGGTTGCCGAAGCCGCCCGCCGTGCGGGGCTCGCCTCGCCCCTGCTCGACCTCTGCCATGCCCTCTATGGCGAGACACAAGGTCTCGGCCTGGGTGGCGCCGACATGGCTGCCGTCATCCGGGCCATCGAGACGCGATCGGTGCATTGAACAAGGCAAAAATATCCCGTGACGCAACCGGACTACTTCGGCGCGGGGTGACTGCCGCCTGATGTGTGATCCGACGGCTTACCACCACCGCCCGGCGACGGCATGTCCCCCTCACCCGAGGGCGAGACGTCACTGCCGCCAAACGTGTGGCGCGGCCCGACCACGGTGCCCCAAGCCTCGCCGATGCGCAGGCGGCTCCAGGGCGCCGGCTTGGCCGGTGGCGCCTGCATGCTGGCAAGCTCCGTGCCGAAGCCAGGGGTGAGACGCACAGTTCCCCCTTTGGTGGCGACGTCGACGACGCCATCCTCGACATAGACGCCGAACTTGCCCCAGCTCGGCCCGGCGAAAAACCGGGTGCCGCGCGCGGCGATCAGGCCAAACGGCGTCGTCACGCCAAGCTCGCCCGAGGGGCGGTCATGCGGGCGATCGAACAGGATGGCGCCGCGCTCGAGCACCAGCTTGCCGCCGCGATCGACCAGGAACTTGTCGATACGCACCCTCGTGCGGGCGCCCAGCAGCAGGCGGGTGGCGTCGCCAAGCTGCGCCGACAACCGCGCGCTCTCGCCGGTCGCGAGGAGATCGTTGAGATAGACGGGGTCGCCGACCGCAAGGAGACGGGTACGGCCACGGGCCTGAGCGGTGCTTTCGCCGCTGGCTCCCAGGATCGAGCCCGCCTCCACGGCTGCCCGGGCCAGCACTCTCTCCGGCCGTATTCCGGCAAGCAACAGGCCAGCCAGGAGGGAACGGCGGTGGATCGGCATGATGAAGCTTTCCAGACGAGGGTGTTTGCGGATCAGCGGGAAACCGGACCCGACACCGCCAAGTCGGCGGCTTCCTCCTGCCGGGACGATTCGCTTCGACGAATGTCCGCAGATGATGATACCGCTCTATTCTTGATGTGTTCGCTTCTTCCGGCACCGGCCGCAAAGTAAGGTCCTCGAAGTCCTTGCCTGCGCCCAGTCATTCATCCTAGCTGAAACCCTTTCGTCTACAAGCCCCTCGAACTCATGCAGAAGACTTAGGCTTTTACCAGCGAAGGCGGGCGATCGGATCAGGCCCGCACCTCCACGACTCCCATCATTCCCAGTTGCTCATGTTCGAGGATATGGCAGTGATACATACGCAGTCCTGGATGGTCCTGCCGCACCAGCAGACGCACGGTTTGGCCGCGCGCGACATTGATGGTGTCCTTCCAGGCGCGATAAGGTGTCTTGCTCACCCGGCCATCCCGTTCTGTCTCCACGGGCTGGAACTGCGTGCCGTGCAGATGGAAGGGGTGATCCATGTCGGCGAGATTGGCGATCTCCCACAATTCGGTCTGCCCTGCCTTGGCGACGAGGTCGACCCGGTTCATGTCGAAGGCGACGCCGTTGATGAGAAAGCCCATCTTCATGCCGCCTTCCCCCATCGACATGGTCTCGGTGAATTCGAGGCGGCGCCTCACGACGGGCTGGCCGAGATCGGCGATGCTGCGCAACTCCGCCGACAGGGGCGGTGGCTGTTCGGCCTTGTCCGCCGTCACGTCGATGGTCATCACATCAGCGGCAGTGTCGGGCCGTCCCGGTCCCATCCAGCCGTGATCGACGTCCTCCGCCCTCAGCACCAGTCGTCCCGGCTGGTCGAAAGCGACGATGATTTCCGCCCGTTCGGCGGGAGCGAGATCGATTGTCCGGAGCCCGGTCACCGGCGCCTCCAGGAGGCCGCCATCGCTGCCGATCAGGGTGACCGGTGCTTCGCCGAAATTGAGATGCAGGAAGCGGGCGTTGCTGGCGTTGAACAGGCGGAAGCGCCGCCGGCAGCCGGCGGGCAGCGTCAGGACGGGCTTCTTCTGGCCGTTGACCAGGACATGGTCGCCGACCCGCCCGTTCATCAGGTCCGCCATGGTGTTGGCCGGGATCGAGCCATCGGCCGCCAGTCTCAGATCGGTGAAGAACAGCGGCGTATCGCCATAGGCTGCCGGGATCGGATCCTGGCGGGGCTTGACGATGAAGGCGCCGGCGAGGCCGCGATAAACCTGCTCGGCCGTACGGCCATGGGGGTGGGGATGATACCAGTAGCTGCCGGCGCTGCCCTCAGGAAGTTCGAAGGTGTAGAGCCGATCGGCGCCGGATAACACCGGGTCCATGGGATTGCCGTCCTGGTCCGCCGGCACCGGCATGCCATGCCAATGGATGGTGGTCTCCTCGCCCGGCAGGCGATTGGCAAAGCGAATGGCGACCTTGTCGCCCTCGGTCACTTCGATCAGGGGGCCGGGCGTCTCGCCGTCATAGGCGAGGATGGGCGTCTCGATCCCCTCGGCAAAGCGGACGGTGGCGGGCCTGGCCGTGAGTTCGGCCTCGAAACGCCCGGGCCCGCTGACCCGGTTGGCGAGGCGAGGCAGGTCGCGCAGTGGCGCTCCCTCCGGCAGCGTGGGCAAAGGCCCGGGAGCCGCCATCTTGCCGTCCCCAGGCGACATGCCCGGCATGTCCATGCCATGCTTGGAATGATCCTGCATCTGCGCCGCGGCCGGTCCCGAAATTACCAGGGCGGCGACGCCGGAGAGCAGAAATTCACGTCTGTTCATGCCTATGATCCTTGTTCAAAGCTGGCGCGTGCGCAGCCGCAGCGCATTGGCGATCACGCTGACGGAGGAGAGCGCCATGGCGGCTGCCGCGAAGATGGGCGACAGCAGGATGCCGAAGAGGGGATAGAGCACGCCGGCCGCGACGGGTACGCCGGCCGCGTTGTAGACGAAGGCGAGGAAGAGATTCTGGCGGATATTGGCCATGGTGGCCTGCGACAGCCGCCTTGCCCGCACGATGCCCATGAGGTCGCCCTTGACCAGGGTGACACCGGCGCTCTCGATAGCCACATCGGTTCCCGCGCCCATGGCGATGCCGACATCGGCGACCGCCAGGGCCGGCGCGTCGTTGACGCCGTCGCCGGCCATGGCCACTACCTTGCCCTCGCGCTTGAAGGCCTCGACCAGCGCGCTCTTGCGTTCGGGCAAAACCTCGGCCTCGACGGCATCGATGCCGAGGCGGCGGGCGATGGCTTCGGCGGTGACGCGGTTGTCCCCGGTCACCATCACGACATGGATGCCCTCCAGGCGCAGGGCCGTCAGGGCGGCCGGCGTGGTTTCCTTGACCGGATCGGCAATGGCAAGCAGGCCGGCCAGGCGCCCGTCGACGGCAGCGAAGATCACGGTGGCCCCGTCCCGGCGCAACTGGTCGGCCTCGGCAACCAGGGGGACAGCGACGCCCTCCTGCGCCATGAAGGCCGCATTGCCCAGGAGAACGAGCCAGCCCTCGACCGAACCCCGCGCACCCTTGCCGGTGGGGGAGTCGAAATCAGTGACGGCGGACAAGGTGAGCCCCTTCGCCTCCGCCGCTGCGACCACGGCCCGGGCCAACGGATGTTCGGAAGCCCGCTCCACGCTGGCGGCCAGCCGCAGCAGGTCGTCTTCGCCAAAACCTTCGGCAGGCCAGATCGCTGTGAGGGTCGGGCGCCCTTCGGTGAGCGTCCCCGTCTTGTCGACCACGAGGGTATCAACCTTCTCCAGCCGTTCCAGCGCTTCGGCATTGCGGACGAGCACGCCGAGGCCGGCGCCCTTGCCGACGCCGACCATGATCGACATCGGTGTCGCCAGGCCGAGGGCACAGGGACAGGCGATGATCAGCACTGTGACCGCGGCGACCAGGCCATAGGCAAAGCGAGGTTCCGGCCCGAAGGTCGCCCAGGCGGCAAAGGCCGCCGCCGCGATCAGGATGACCAGGGGCACGAACCAGCCGGCGACCTGGTCGGCCAGGCGCTGGATCGGCGCCCGCGAGCGCTGCGCCTGCGAAACCATCTGCACGATCTGGGCCAGTATAGTGTCACCCTCGACCTTGTCGGCCCGGATCACCAGGGCGCCGGTCTGGTTGAGCGTGCCACCGATGACATTGTCGCCGACGGCCTTGCTCACCGGCATGGATTCGCCGGTCACCAGGGCCTCGTCGAGCGAGGAACGCCCCTCCAGTACGCTACCGTCCACGGGCACCTTCTCGCCGGGACGAATGCGCAGGCGGTCTCCCACCGCCACCTCGTCGAGGGGGATCTCCTCCTCTGAGCCATCCTGCCTTATGCGTGTCGCCGTCTTCGGCGCGAGGTTGAGCAAGGCCCGGATCGCCCCCGACGTGTGTTCGCGGGCCCTGAGTTCGAGCACCTGGCCGAGCAGGACCAGCACGGTGATCACCGCGGCCGCCTCGAAATAGACGGCCACGCTGCCGTCATCGCTGCGGAAGGCATCGGGGAACAGGCCGGGCGCGAATACGGCCACCAGACTGTAGACCCAGGCGATGCCGGTTCCCATGGCGATCAGGGTGAACATGTTGAGGCTGCGGCGCAGCACGGATTGCCAGCCGCGCACGAAGAACGGCCAGCCACCCCACAGCACCACGATGCTGGCGAGGACAAGCTGGATCCAGGCCGACCGGGCCGGCGGCACCAGATAATGCAGCGCCGGGACGAGGTGTGCACCCATCTCCAGGAGGAAGACAGGCAGGGTCAGCACCAGGCTGATCCAGAAGCGGCGCGTCATATCCGCGAGTTCGGGATTGGGCCCGGCCTCGGCCGTGACTTGCAGGGGCTCGAGCGCCATCCCGCAGATCGGGCATGTCCCCGGTCCTTCCTGCCGGATCTCGGGATGCATCGGGCAGGTATAGATCGTGCCCGCGGGGGCTGCAGGTGCCGGTTTGCGCTCGCCAAGATACCGTCCCGGCGCCGCCTCGAATTTCGACTTGCAGCCGGCCGAGCAGAAATAATAGGGGCGCCCTTCATGCTGGATGGAATGCTTGGCGGTCGCCGGGTCGACATCCATGCCGCAGACAGGGTCCTTCACGCCGGAATGTGCCCCGGCATGATCGTGGTGGTGGCCGTGATGATGGTGATGGTCGTTCATCAGCCCGTCCCGTGCTTCTCAATCGATTCGCGCTGGTCTCCCAGCCTTCGGGAACAGGGCGTAAGGCTTGACATCATGGGAAGGTCAAGAGAATTTTCGGAAAGCTGACGATTTGTTTTGGCTTCGGTGTTTCACCCCTTATCCCCCTGCCGGGACCTTCTCCCGCAAGGGGAGAAGGGGTGATACGCCTCGATCAGCCCACCGCCCGCACATGCTCGGGCTGCAGTTCATCGAGGCTGCTCACGCCCAGCATGGCCATGTTGCGCGCGATTTCCGCCTGCAGGAGGCCGAAGGCGTGGCGGACGCCGCCCTCCCCGCCGACGGCAGCGGCGAACAGGAAAGGGCGCCCGATGAAGACGAAATCGGCCCCGAGCGCCAGCGCCTTGAGGACATCCGTGCCCCGGCGGAAGCCGCCATCGATCAGCACAGTCATCCCGCCGGCTGCCGAAACGGCCTCGCGCAGGACCGTCATGGGAGCGACCGCCATATCGAGCTGGCGCCCGCCATGGTTGGAGATCCAGACACCGTCGACGCCTCTTTCGCGCGCAATCGCAACGTCTTCGGGGGCGAGGATGCCCTTCACCACCAGCTTGCCGCGCCACAGCTGCCGGATGAGGTCGAGATGGCTCCAATCGAGGCCGTCACGAGCGCCGATGTCGCGTACCGCGTTGCGGGACAGCAGGGTCGGCCCGCGAAAGGCATCCATGTTCTCGAAGCGCGGCATGCCGCCGGCCAAAGTGCGGGCAAAGGTACCCAGCGACCAGGATGGATGGGTGATACCGTCCCAGACCAATCTCAGGCTCGGCTTCAAGGGCGTCGAAAAGCCGGTACGGGCATTGTTCTCGCGATTGGCGGCAACCGGCACGTCGGCTGTGAGCACCAGCGTTTCAAAGCCCGCGGCGGCCACGCGCGCCACCATGCGGCTGATGCGTTCGGGTTCGCCCGGCAGATAGGTCTGGAACCAGCGGGCCCCGCCCTCCTCGGCCAGCCTCTCCAGTGGAATCAGCGAGGTGGCGCTGGCCACTATCAAGGCACCCTCGGCCGCCGCTGCCTTGGCGAGCGCAAGGTCACCTTGGAAGGTGGCGAGGCCCGACAGCCCCATGGGCGCAATGCCGACCGGCAGGGAATAGGCATGGCCGAACAGGGCATGGCGCGTCGAACGGGCCCTGGTATCGACGAGAATGCGCGGCACCAGCCCGAGGGCAGCCAACGCCCGGCTGTTGCCGGCATGCGCGGCATTCGTCTCGGCGGCACCGGCATAATAGCCATAGATCTGGCGCGGCAGATGCCGGCGGGCCGCCGGCTCGAAATCCGCGAGCGCCAGGAAACGCCGCAGCGGCCGCGGCACAGTGGTTTCAACGCGGCGGGCGGTGACTACAGTCCGGGAATGCGAATTGTCCGGCACTCTTTCTGCTTTTCTCCAGCCCGCCCTGTTTCCGCGTCGTTGCCCCTTATCCCTTGGCGCAAGCAGCACCCCTTCGTCAATCAAGGTCGAAGGACATATCACCCGATGCGCCAAGTATACCGTACAGTGAGTGTACAGGCCGGCCATTCGGGTGAATCGTCCCTGCCGTCTATCGAGCTCTCTAAAAAAGGATGAAGCGGCGCCGCCGGGAACGCGATCGCCCTCTCCCCGGAGCAAAACGCTATAGGGAATGGAAATAGCCCTGTCCGATCCGATCAAAGCAAGGCCCGCCTTCAGCCGCCAGACGCTGCTTATCCTGTCCGCCGCCATCATC
Source organism: Labrys sedimenti (assembly GCF_034424805.1). Lineage (NCBI taxonomy): Bacteria > Pseudomonadati > Pseudomonadota > Alphaproteobacteria > Hyphomicrobiales > Xanthobacteraceae > Labrys > Labrys sedimenti. Next base: position 61,811 of record NZ_JAXOUF010000009.1, on the reverse strand, counting down.
CTCAGCGCGGCCATGGGCATCCGGCAGACCTTCGGCCTTTTCGTCGAGCCTTTCTCGCTCGACCGGGGCCTTCCCGTCACCCTGATCGCCTTTGCCATCGCCATCCACAATCTGGTCTGGGGGGCCGCGCAACCCTTTGCGGGAGCCGCGGCCGACCGCTATGGCTCCGCACCGGTGGTGGCATTCGGTGCCGCCACGTTCGCCCTGGGTCTCGGTATTGCGGCCATGGCGCCCTCGGGAATCATGCTGGTCCTCGGTCTCGGTATCCTCGTCGGCATCGGCATCAGCTGCACGGCCTTCGGTGTCGTGCTGACTGCGGTCGGCCGCGGGGCCCCGCCCGAAAAACGCAGCATGGCGATGGGCATCGCCAGCGCCGGCGGCTCGTTCGGGCAGGTTGCGATGGTTCCCCTGGCCCAGGTCGTCTCGGCATATTCGGGCCTGTCCACGGCCTTCGTCGTGCTGGCGCTGGTCATGCTGGCCGCCGCCCCCTTCGGCCTGTTCCTGGACGGGCGGCCGCGACAGGGTGCAGCCGAGAGAGAAGAAGCTGCCCTGCCGCTGAGGGCCGCGCTCGAACAGGCCCTTAGCCATCGCGGCTATTGTCTTCTGACGCTCGGCTTCTTCACCTGCGGCTTCCAGCTCGCCTTTATCGCCACCCATTTGCCGGGCTATCTCTCGCTCTGCCACATGCCGTCGGGAACCGGCGCCAAGGCGCTTGCCTTGATCGGCCTGTTCAACATGGCGGGCAGCTGGGCCTGCGGCTGGCTCGGCGGGCGCTACCGGCAGCACTATGTGCTCGGCTGGCTCTATCTGATCCGGGGCGTGGCCATCGCCGCCTTCTTCCTGGCGCCGAAATCGGACGCCTCGGTCACCCTGTTCGCCGCCGTGATGGGCCTGACCTGGCTCGGCACGGTGCCCCTGACCAGCGGCCTGGTCGCCAAGGTCTTCGGCGTGCGCCATCTCGGCACCCTGTTCGGCATCTGCTTTCTCAGCCACCAGGTCGGCTCGTTCCTGGGCGCCTGGCTCGGCGGCCTGACCTTCGACCTTACCGGCTCCTACACGCCGGTCTGGTGGGCGACCGCCCTTGCCAGCCTGATGGCGGCAGCGCTGCATTTTCCGATCAACGATACGCCGCAGGTCGTGGCGGCGACAGCGCGGGCATGAAGGGCTCCGCTGGGACCGCCGGCATCTTGCCGGCTTCTTCCGATCCGGCAAGCGTGGCGTTTTCAAGAGCCGGCAAGATGCCGGCGGTCCCGGGGGCTTCCCTCAATCCCGCGCGAAATGGGCCCGTTCGGCCCGGACACGCAGGGTGATGTGGTCGGCGACGGCGGCGACGCGGCGGGTGTTGTGTGTGTCCGGATGGGAAACCAGCCAATAGCTGCGGGTGAAGCGCGTGCCCGGCAGCAGGCGGGTGAGCTCGGGATATTGCCGGGCGGCATAGTCGTGCAGGATGCCGATGCCATGGCCAGCCCTGACAGCCTCCATCTGGGCGACCACGCTGCCGCATTCGAAGCGCCGGCGCATCAGCCTGCCCAGCGTCTCGGCATAGTCGAGCGCCCGGCTGTAGACGAGATCATCGACATGGGTGACGAAGAGGTGCCCGGCAAGGTCCTCTTCGCTGGCGATGGGAGCGGCCGCCTCGAGATAGCGCCTGGAGGCATAGACGCTGAGCGTGTAGTCGGTCAGCTTCTTGACCATCAGCCGCCCCTGCACGGGACGGTCCAGCGTCACCACGATGTCAGCCTCCCGGCGTGAGAGCGAGAAGGTCCGCGGCAGTGGCACCAGCTGTACCACCAGTTCAGGGTGGCGGGCCGCCAGGGCGCCCAGTTCGTGCGAAAGGAAGTAATTGCCCAAGCCATCCGGTGCGCCGACGCGCACGGTGCCGCTGATCTCCGCCGTGGTGCCGGAGACGAGCGCACCGACTCGCAAGAATTCGGATTCGGCCTTTTCCGCCGCCACGAGCAGGGCGTCCCCGGCCGCTGTCAGCGTGCAGCCCTGGGTCTGGCGCTCGACCAGCCTCGCACCGAACGTCTCCTCCAGCGCCGTGAGCTGGCGACCGACGGTGGCATGGTTGAGCCCGAGCTGGCGCGCCGCGCCAAGCAACTGCCCGCTGCGCGCCACCGCCAGGAAAATGCGGATGTGATCCCAGTTCATGCGGGGTCCGATTCCGGGTGCACGGGCATCCTGCCCGTCCTTGGAAACACAGCGGATGCCGAAAAGGGGGGAACGGGCAAGATGCCCGTGCACCCCGGGAATATCATCTATTGATGACTTTAATTTTTGCACATCGGAAGTGCAATCCCTCTCATTGCTGTGCGAACGGATCAACTTCATAGATCGCGCCGAACGCCGCCCACCGGCAGGCGAAGGACAGGAGGAAGAGGATGACACGCGAGATCTCCCATTTCATCGGCGGCAAGCTGGTCGCCGGCCGCAGCGGTCGCAAGGCGGCGGTCTACAATCCCGCCACCGGCGAGGCCGCGGCCGAAGTCGCCCTCGCCTCCGTTGCCGAGGTGCGCGAAGCCTCCGCCGCCGCCAAGGCCGCGGCTCCCGGCTGGGCTGCCACCACGCCGCTGCGCCGTGCCCGCATCCTCAACAAGTTCCTGCACATCCTGGAAGAGCGTACCGACGAGCTCGCCGCCGTGATCACGGCCGAGCACGGCAAGGTGCTGTCCGATGCCAAGGGCGAGATCCAGCGCGGCATGGAAGTAGTGGAGTTCGCCACCTCCGCGCCCCAGCTTCTCAAGGGTGAGGTGACGGAGAATGTCGGCACCCGCGTCGACAGCCATTCCCTGCGCCAGCCGCTCGGCGTCGTCGCCGGCATCACGCCGTTCAACTTCCCCGCCATGGTGCCGATGTGGATGTTCCCGGTGGCGCTGGCCTGCGGCAATTGCTTCATCCTCAAGCCCTCGGAACGCGATCCCTCCGCTTCGCTCCTGCTCGCCCAGTGGCTCAAGGAAGCCGGCCTGCCGGACGGCGTCTTCAACGTGGTCCAGGGCGACAAGGAAGCCGTCGACGCCATCCTGACCGATCCCGACATTTCGGCCGTCAGCTTCGTCGGCTCCACGCCGATCGCCCGCTACATCTACGAAACCGCCTCGCAGAACGGCAAGCGCTGCCAGGCGCTGGGCGGCGCCAAGAACCACATGATCGTGATGCCCGACGCCGACATGGACCAGGCCGTCGATGCCCTGATGGGCGCGGCCTATGGCTCGGCCGGTGAGCGCTGCATGGCGATCTCGGTGGCGGTGCCGATCGGCGAAGCCACCGCCGAGGCCCTGCTCGCCAAGCTCGAACCCCGGGTGCGCGCCCTCAAGATCGGCCCCGGCACCGATCCGGAAGCCGAGATGGGCCCGCTCGTCACCAAGCAGCATCTCGACAAGGTACGCGGCTATGTCGACACCGGCGTCGCCGAAGGCGCCAGGCTGGTTGTGGACGGCCGCGGCTTCACCATGCAGGGCTACGAGAACGGCTATTATCTCGGCGGCACGCTGTTCGATGGCGTGACCACCGACATGACGATCTACAAGGAAGAGATCTTCGGCCCGGTGCTCGCCGTGGCCCGCGCACCCGACTATGCCACTGCTGCCCGCATGATCAACGAGCATGAGTTCGGCAACGGCACCGCGATCTTCACCCGCGACGGCGACGCCGCCCGCGAATTCGCCCACCAGATCCAGGTCGGCATGGTCGGCATCAACGTGCCGATCCCGGTGCCGATGGCATTCCACTCCTTCGGCGGCTGGAAGTCCTCGCTGTTCGGCGACCACCACATGCACGGCGCCGAGGGCGTGCGCTTCTACACCAAGCTCAAGACTATCACGAGCCGCTGGCCCACCGGCATCCGCGCCGGGGCCGACTTCGTGATGCCGACGATGAAATAATGTCATCCCGTGCGCGGTGCAGCATGCAATGCTGCGCCGCAGACGCGGGACCGCGCTCAGAATTAGCCCCACTCGGCCTGCGGTCCCGGACGCGCTGCACCACTGCGTGCTGCAGCGCGTCCGGGATGACCATTCCTTACGGGCGATGCACCGTCTTCACCTCGAGGAAGTCCTCCAGGCCGAAGATGCCGCCTTCGCGACCGTTGCCGGACTGCTTGTAGCCGCCGAAGGGGCTGCCATAGCGATGCGGGCCGCCATTGATGTGAACCATGCCGGCACGCAGGCGTCCCGCCACCCGCTCGGCCCTTTTGTCGTCGCCTGTCTGCAGATAGGCGGCCAGGCCGTAATTGGTGTCGTTGGCCAGCTCGATCGCCTGCTCCTCGGTGTCGAAGGGAATGATCGACAGCACCGGCCCGAAGATCTCCTCGCGGGCGATGCGCATGTTGGGGTCGACATTGGCGAAGATCGTCGGCTTGACGAAATAGCCCTTCTCGAAACCTTCCGGCTTGCCGGGGCCGCCGATGAGCACGCGGGCGCCCTCGGCGACGCCGGCCTCGATCAAGGCCTGCACGCGACCAAACTGAATATCGCTGACCAGCGGGCCGATATGCTCGCCTTCCTGCTTGGGATCGCCGACGGCCTGCGTCTTGCCGGTGCGCTCGGCGATGTCGACGACCTTGTCGTAGACTGAGCGCTGCACCAGCATGCGGGTCGGCGCATCGCAGGACTGGCCGGAGTTGTTGAAGCATTCCAGCACGCTGCCGGCGACGCGATCCTCCAGGTCCGCATCCTCGAAGATGATGTTGGGCGACTTGCCGCCGAGCTCGAGCGTGACGCGCTTGACGGTCTCGGCCGCGTCCTTGCTGACGGCGATGCCGGCGCGGGTCGAACCGGTGAAGGACATCATGTCGATGTCCTTGTGCTTGGAGAGAGCCGCGCCAACCGAGGGACCGTCACCGTTCACCAGGTTGAACACACCGGCGGGGAAGCCGGCCTCTTCCACCATCTCTGCGTAGAGCAGCGCGTTGAGCGGGGTGAATTCGCTCGGCTTGAGCACGCAGGTGCTGCCCGTGGCCAGAGCCGGCACTACCTTGAGCGCGATCTGGTTGATCGGCCAGTTCCAGGGCGTGATCAGGCCGCAGACGCCGATCGGCTCGCGCAGCACCACGTCGCCATTGGGCAGGGTGTCACGGGCCTTGAGATGACGCAGCGCGTCGATGAAGCCCTGCAGATGGCCGACGCCGACATCGGCCTGCTGGGCCCGGCTCATCGAGATCGGCGCGCCGAGTTCGAGCGTGATGGTCTGGGCCATCTCCTCATAGCGGCGCTTGTAGACTTCGAGCAGCTTTTCCAGGAGCGCCAGGCGTTCCTCGACGCTGGTGCGCGAATAGGTGGCGAAGGCCTTCTTGGCGGCAGCGACGGCCCTGTCGACATCGGCGGGCGTGCCCATGGAGATCACGGCGACCGGCTGCTCGGTGGCGGGATCCAGCACCTGCAGATCGTTGGGAACGATGGGGTCCACCCATTTACCGTCGATGTAGAACTTGCGCTTGTCGAGCATCGCTCACTCCCTGATTGCGGAGACGGTCCCCCGCCCCTCGTGAATATGTCGGACTTACACTGCCCCAGCACGCCGATCCACTGGAACAGCCATCATGTCGCAGGTGCGATGGTAGCGCGTCGAGGTCCCGACGAATGTGACCTCAATTCAAGATATCCCGGCCTTTGTCATTGCCGGGCTCCAACCCGGCAATCCATGAGGCGCCTGCCGAGAAAAGCGATCTCCGGATGCACCTGGACAAGCGCGGGCACGACAAGAGGCAAGTTCGTCCCGATCGAACATCTCTTTTGGACCGGCCTCAAAGGCCGAACTTGTCGCGCAGGCCGTACCACCAGGCCCCGAGCACGGTGAGTGGCACCCGGAAGGTCTTGCCGCCCGGGAAAGGATAATAAGGCAGGCTGCTCCAGACATCGAAGCGCCCGGCCTGGCCGGCGACGGCCTCGCCCAGGATCTTGCCGAGCAGGTGGGTGGTGGTCACGCCGTGCCCGCTGTCGCCATGCGAGAAATAGATGCTCGGCGACAGGCGGCCCATATGCGGGATGCGCGTCAGGGTCAGGGCGAAATTGCCGCTCCAGGCATAGTCGAAGCGGATATTGGCGAGCTGCGGGAAGGTTCTGGCGAGGCTTGGTCGGATCTTGGCCTCGATGCTGGCCGGATCGCCCCCGCCATAGACGATGCCGCCGCCGAAGAGCAGGCGGTTGTCGGCGGTGCGACGGTAATAGTCGAGGATGTAGTTCATATCCTCGACGCAGTAATTGGCCGGCAGCAGGTCGCGGATCACGGCCTCGTCCAGCGGCTCCGTCGCAACGACCTGGCTGGAAACAGGCATCATCTTGCCGCCGATCTCGGGCAGGAGATTGCCGAGATAGGCATTGCCGCAGACGAGAAGATAGTTGCAGGTCACCGCCCCGTGCTGGGTGCGCACCACCGGTTTCGCCCCCTGCTCGACCGAGAGTACCGGCGAACGCTCGAAGATCCGTCCACCATGCCGCTCGACCGCCGCCGCTTCACCCAGCACCAGGCTGAGTGGATGGATATGGCCGCCCTTGTGGTCGACCAGCCCGCCGACATAGCGCTCCGAGGCGACGATCTTGGACAGGCCCGCCTTGTCGATGCGCTCCAGGCCGCCATGGCCATGGCGCTCCCAGATACGCTGCTGCTCGTCGAGCTCGCGCAGCTGCTTGTCGGTGAAGGCAGCGAAGAAACCGCCGGGAACCAGGTCGCAATCAATGCCATATTGGGCGATGCGGCCGCGTATGATGTCGGCGCCCTCCCCGGCCATGGCGCCGAGCGCCTTGGCCGCCTTCGCGCCATAGCGCTTCTCGATCACCTCGAGGTCGCGGCTATAGCCGTTGACGATCTGGCCGCCATTGCGCCCGGAGGCGCCGAAGCCGATGCGGACAGCTTCGAGCACCACCACGCTATAGCCACGCTCGGCCAGTTCCAGCGCGGCGGAGATGCCGGTGAAGCCGGCACCGATGACGCAGATATCGGCACTCAGATGCTCGTTGAGGGTTGGGCGTTCGAAGGCACCCTTGGCGGTGGCGGCATAGTAGGACGACGCGTGGCCGGCGCTGGATGACGGCGGATGGGTGGTGGTGACCTCGACGGTGGACATGATCGGAATACCTCACGGATCGGCCGCCGCGCAGTCGAACCAAAGCAGAGGTCTGGTCCAGGGGGCAGCGGCCGGTGTCGATGGAATGAAAGGAGGGTCAGACGATTTCGAGATAGGCGGCGAACTCGTAGTCGGTGACCTGTTCGGCGAAACCGGCGATCTCCTGGCGCTTGCAGGCGATCAGCATGGAGCGCAGCACGGGATCGAAAATCTCGGCGGCGATCTCGCCGGCTTCGAAGGCATCGACCGCCTGTCCCCATTCGGAGGGAATCTTGGCCGACGCGCTCGGCAGATGCGCACGTCCGACGATGGGCTCGGGCGGGGTCCATTGCTTGCGAATGCCGATCAAGGCAGCGCCGAGTATAGCCGCGACCACCAGATAGGGATTGGAATCGGCGCCAGCGACGCGGTGCTCGATGCGGCGCGCGGCCGGGCTGCCGCCGGGAATGCGGACGGCTGCGGTCCGGTTCTCATAGCCCCAGGCGATCGTGGTGGGGGCATGGCTATCGGGCCTGAGACGACGATAGGAATTGAAATGCGGCGCGAACAGCAGCGTGGTCTCGGCCATGCCGCGCAGCAGGCCGGCGACCGCATGCCGCAGGATCGGCGAGCCTTCCTTGCTACCGTCGTTGAAGACATTGCGCCCCTCGTCGTCGAGCAGGCTGAAATGCACATGCATGCCGTTGCCCGAGCGCGTGCCATAGGGCTTGGCCATGAAGGTGGCCGCAAGGCCATGCTTGCGCGCGACACCCTTGACGATGCGCTTGAAGAACACGGCGTCATCGGCCGCCTTCAAGGGATCGTCGCTATGCAACAGGTTGATCTCGAACTGGCCGATGCCGTTCTCGGCGATCGCCGCATCCGCCGCCACGTTCTGGCGCTCACATTCGGCATAGACGTCGGAGATGAATTCACCGAAATCGTTGAGCTCGTCGATGGAGAGAATAGCGTCCGAGTCGAGCCGCTTGCCGGTATAGGGCGAGATCGGCGGCACGGCGCTGTCCGGCTCCGGATCGATCAGGTAGAACTCCATCTCCGTCGCCACCACCGGGCGCAGGCCGAGCTTCTGATATTCGCGCACCACGGCGGCCAGCGCCTGGCGCGGATCGGCGAGGAAGGGCTCACCGCTCTCCAGGAAGAGCCAGAGCGGCACCAGGGCGCTCGGCCGCGAGGTCCAGTTCACCGGCAGGATGCCGCGCCCGGTTGCCCCGCAGATGCCGTCCATGTCGCCCGAGGCGAACACATGTTCGCTGTCGATGATGTCCTCGCCCCAGACGTCGACGCCCACGATCGACAGGGGCATGCGGATGCCGCCGCCCAGCACCTTTTCGGCCTGGCTGACCGGCACGCGCTTGCCGCGCATGATGCCGTTGAGGTCGCAGACCACAGCCTGGATGCTCTCGATCGGACTGTCTTCCTTCAGCAAGGCTGCCAGGGTGTCCCGATCGATGCTGTCGGCCGTCATCATGCACGCTCCATTTTGTGATCACATTATTAAGTATGTGACATCATATCCGACTGGAATCAAGCCCGACTTCGCGATAAGCAGATGCTGGTTTGATGAGGAGGCGAGGTTATTGAAGAAGCTGGTACTGCCGCCATTGGCTCGGGCCGATGGCATGACGACGCATGATTATGTCTTCCTGCGCCTCAGGCAGGCCATCATGGTGGGGGCTTTCCGGCCCGGAACCTCGCTGACCATACGCGGCCTCGCGGCAGCGCTCGAAAGCAGCTCCACGCCTGTGCGAGAGGCCTTGCGGCAGCTCACCTCGATCGGCGCCCTCAAACTGCTAGAAAACCGGCGGATCCAGGTCCCGGTCGTCACACCTGAACTCTTCGAGGAGTTGATCGCGCTGCGCATCGTGCTGGAGCAGCATGCGGCACGGCGGGCCGTCGCGCATATCACCGAGCGCCAGATCGACCAGCTGGTCGATACGGATCTTGCCATCGACCAAGCCATCGCCAGGCAGGACAAGGTCAGCGCCCTGCTCGCCAACCAGCAGTTCCATCGTGCCATCTACAGCATCAGCCCTGATCGTATCGTGCTGCCGATGATCGAAAGCGTCTGGCTGCAGCTCGGCCCGGTCCAGGGCGTCGCCATGGAATATGTCGCCGAACTCTACGTGGTCGACCGGCACCAGGAGATCATCCAGGCCTTGCGGCAACGCGACCCGGCGGCGCTGGTCAAGGCGATCGGCGCCGATATCGGCGAGGGCATCGGCGGCTTCGATCCTTCCGCCGTCGCATCGCTGCTGGACGTCGCCGCGACCTGACTGGCCCGGCCGGCGACGCGCTAAAGCGTTTTGCGATTTGGTGGAATCACCAGGAATCGCAAAGACGCGTCGGAACAAGGAGTTAGAGCAAATAAGCGTTCGCGCTTGAACGCACTTTGCTCTAGCTCGGATCGGAACGATGCCTGTGCTTGTTCTCATACATCAGGAGATCGGCTCGCCTGGCGACGGATTCGAGCTTCTCTCCGTCCTGGCTGGTGGCGGCGCCCATCGAGAGGCTCAGGGCCATCTGCGAATAATATTGATTGTTGATCTCGAGAAGGTGCTCGATGTTTTCCATCATGGCCGTCGCACCGCGCTCGTCGACATAGGGAAGGACGACGGCAAACTCGTCGCCGCCGATGCGCGCGGCATGACCCGGTTTCTTGACGGCCTCGTTCAAGATCTCGCCGACGCGCCGCAACAGGGCGTCGCCGGTCGCATGGCCCCACTGGTCGTTCACGGCCTTGAGCCGATCGAGATCGATGGCGATGATCGACACCGGAAAATGCTGGTTGCGCTCCAGCCGGTTCAGCTCATCGACATAGAAGGCGCGGTTGAACAGTTTGGTCAAAACATCGTGCTTGCCGAGATATTCGAGATAGGCTTCCGCCTTCTTGCGTGCCGTGATGTCGGTCAGCGCGACCTGCACCTGGGACCAGTCCGCCTCGTGTCCGGGCAGGATGGACAGTTGCAGGAGAAGATAGCGTTCGGTGCCGTCGAGTGCGTGGTTGAGCACCTCCCGGCGCTGAAAAAAAACGCCGTTCCACAAATCGATCAACTGTTCGCGGAAATGGGCTTCCATATCGGATTGGAACACACGCGGCAGGTTTTGCAGAAGCGTCGGCTTGTCGGCAGCAAGGAAGAGGGCCAACGTCTCCTTGTTGATGTCGAGAACACGGATTTCGCTCATACACTGGCGCACGAATTCGGGGTGCACATCCGTGAAAACCCGGAAATCGACAATGCCACGCCCGCGCAGATCGTCTATCAACTGCTTGATGCGGCTGAAGTCCTCGACCCAGAGCGAAACCGGCGAGTGCTCGAAGAGAGCTGAAGCATATTGCTGCTGTTTCGCCGTCTGCCGGCGGGCGTCCTCGAGGGCGGTCACGTCCTCGATGGCCAGGAGCACACGGTCCCAGACCTGCTCATGTCCGGGCAGGATGACGCCGCGCAGCTGGATATCGAGACGCTTGCCGCCCAACGTGTAATTGACCGTGTTGCTGCGGAACTCCGTGGCGCCGTCCCAGAGCTGCTTCAACTCATCGACGTGCGCCTCGAGCATGTCGTCACGCAGCACTTTGCCGAGATTGGCGACGAGATGGTCGACACTGTCGGCTTCATACAGCAAGAGGGTCTTGCGGTTGACCTTGAGCACACGAATGAGGCTCGAACAATGCGCAAGCCTGGCGGGGTCGGCCAAAAGAAAGGCTCGCAGATCCGCCACTCCCTCTGCGCGCCATACCTCGAACTGCTCACGCAGGGCCGTGTAATCCTCCAGCCAGAGCGACATCGGTGCCAGATCGAAAATATTGTCGCTGTCGTCTGGAACCATCTCGCTGCTCTTTGCTGACACTCTCGATAGAAAGCCTGCCATGCGATCCGCGGCCCGCCGGTTGGCTTCGCGGCCTCGAGGTTTCGGACATGTTGCGAATCAAGACCTTTTGCACGACCGGCTGGATTTCCAAAGCTTGCAAGATACCGGATGGCGCAGCAAGGCAAGACTGTTGGTCCTCCTGCCATGGGCGCTAAGTCAAGGGTGCGGCAAAACGGTGGTGATCGTCCGGGGAAAGAGCGCCAAACATATATCCTAAAGCCACCCGTTCCTCACGTCCAGAAGCCCTGGTGAGGCACCGCCGCCTCGTCTTCCAGCGCGGGCCCGACCACGTCGATCCGCCGCTGTCCCCGTGCGAACACCTCGCGGCAGGGCAGAGAGAAGGTAGGATTCTCGGGATGAGCGCCGGTGAGTTCGAGCAAGCGATGCTCGGAGAGGGCATAGACCACCCGCCCGATGCCCGTCCAATAGACGGCGCCCGCGCACATGCAGCAGGGTTCGGCGCTGGTGTAGAGTGTCGAGGCGGCGAGTTCCTCGGGCGTTCTGGCCTTGGCCGCCGCAGCGACGGCCACCAGCTCGGCATGCTGGGTCGGATCGCCCTCCGGCGGCATCGAATTGTTGCCGGCAGACGAAATGACATTGCCGTTCCCGTCGACCACCAGCGCGGCGAAGGGGTGGCGGCCGCGCCGCCTGGACTCCTCCGACAGCGCGATCGACTGCCGCAGGAAGGCCAGGTCCAGCGCGGACAGGCTGTCCGTGTGTGTCTCGTCGCTGGCGCTCACCTCGCCCTCCCCATCATGATCCGGCCGAGACCACGATATCGCGCTTCGCCGGCCGGAGGAACGGTGAAGGCAAAGGCTCAGATCGCGGTGAAGCCGTTGTCCACGAAGAGATGGGCCCCGTTGACGAAGCTCGACTCGTCGCTGGCGAGATAGAGCGCGGCGCGCGCGACATCTTCCGGCTCGCCGATGCGCCCCTGCTGGGCCGCAATGGCGGCATCGGAGACGTCGACACCATGCGCCTGCAGTTCGGCAACCTCGCGCAGGCCGTGCGGCGTGCGGATGAAGCCCGGGCAGACGGCGTTGCAGCGGATGTTGCGGTCCCGAAACTCCACCGCGATGGCCCGGGCGAACATGTGGCAGGCTCCCTTGGTGGTATCGTAGAGCACTTCCATCGGGGTCGCCGCCACCGCCGAGATCGAGGAGGTGCAGACGATCGAGCCGCCGCCATTGGCGATCATCTGCGGCAGTACCGCCCGCGTCATCAGGAACATCGAGCGGACATTGACCGCGTGTAGCCAGTCCCACTCGGCGAAGGAGATCTCGAGGAAGGGTTTGATCAGGATGGTGCCGGCATGGTTGAACAAGGTGGTGACGGGGCCGTAGCGCTCACCGACCGCCTTGACCGCAGCCTCGACCTCGGCCTCCTCGGAGACATCGGCGACAAAGGCGGCGGCCTCGCCGCCGGCCGCACGAATGGCCGCCGCCGTCTCCTCCGCCGCGGCGGCATTGCGATCGATGATGGCAACCTTGGCGCCCTCGGCCGCGAACAGCTTCGACGCCGCCCCGCCCATGCCCGTCGCCCCGCCCGAAATGATGGCGGTCTTGCCTGCTAGCCTTCCGGCCATGATGTCCTCACTTGTATCTAGACTATTCGATCCATAACCGACCGGATGTTCCGGCCGGCGCCTTGTGCCTGGAGGGGAGCCTCAATGCTCGCCGAGCGGGCGGCCGCGCGCGCCGCCGGACACCGCGAATTCCTCTTCCGGCGACAGCACCAGGCGATGGCGGCGATAGAAGCCGAAATAGCCGAGGCCGATGAGGTACCAGGCCGCCGCCGCGATCGCCGCCCAGCGATAGAGCGGATCGAAGAACTGGTAGCCGAGCGTGAGGATGCAGATGGCGATGGTGGCATAGGCCCCGAAAGCACCGAAGGGGCTGCGGAATGGTCTTGCGATATCGGGATAGAGTTTGCGCAGCCGCAGATAGGCGATGCTCTGCAGGATGTAGGACACCATGCCGGCGAACACGATCATGCTGACCAGGAAGCCGGCCATGAAGGCGACATTGTCCTTGCCGCCCAGGAACCAGATCGCCAGCAGCACAATGAGGGCAAAGCCCGCGCCGGTGGCCAGCGCGATATTCGGTGTCTTGGTGCGCGGATTGGTCACCGACAGGACGGTCGGCAGATAGCCTGCACGCGACAGCGAATAGATGTTGCGGCCGGAGGCGAAGCTGCCGGCAAAGAAGCTCGCGGCAAGCCCCAACACCGCCACACCAGCCAGCAGCTTGGCCCAGCCATCGCCGAAGATGGTGCGGAAGCCGTCGAGCAGCGGCTCGCCCGACGAACCCATGGCATGGGCGCCCGGCGGAATGGAGGCGCTGAAGAACAGCACGCCGAGAGCAAGCGCGATCAGCGTCAGGATCGACAGGATCAGGGCGCGCGGCATGTCGCGCGTGGGGTTCTTGGCTTCCTCGGCGGTGAGCGGCAATTGCTCGACGGCCAGGAACATGTAGACGCCGAAGGGCAGCGACAACATGATGCCGGTCAGGCCGAAGGGCAGCCAGGGACCGGCTCCTTCGGGCAGAACCTTGCCGTCCGCGCCGATGTTGAGCGCATGCCGGACGAAATCGACATGCGGCACAGCGACGGCGAAGAAGAACAGCAGCACCAGCACGGCCGCGACGGTGATCCAGACCACCACGCGCATGGACAGTTCCAAGCCGCGCACGGACAGGCCGAGCATCACCATGTAGCCGACGACCCACCACAGCGGCAGCCAGCTGTCCGGCGTGCCGAAGATGGCGGCGAGATAGGAGGCCATGAAGAACATGTTGGCGCCAGGCGCCAGCACGAATTCGATGTTCTCGGCGAGACCCGTGGTGAAGCCGCCCCAGGGCCCCAGCGCAGTGCGCGCAAAGGAATAGGCACCGCCCGTATGCGGCAGCGCCGCGCTCATCTCGCTGATCGAGGAGCACAGGCAGACATACATGAAGCCGATGATCAGGGCGCCGAACAGCATGCCGCCGAAACCGCCTTGCGACAGGCCGATATTCCAGCCCGAATATTCGCCGGCGACGACGGCGCCGACGCCCATCATCCACAGCGTGAACAGTCCGGCATGGCGCTTGAGCTGGCGTTGTTCGAAATAGGCCTCGTCGACGCTCTGATAGGTTACGCCGCCGGTCGGGCGGCTGGTCGTCTCGATCGTCATGGATATCCCCTCTTGCCGAGGAGCTTGTAAAATTCTCCTCTTTGCGACATCCCGATGATCCGCGAAGCAGGGCTGCGATAAATATCCCTAAAGAGATAGAGGCTGCCATTGATGGGAGCGGGCACACTTGCGACGCAGAAGATCTGGCATGAGGGACCGGCCATGAACATCCGCGAACAATCGGCCGCAGACAGCTGGCATCATGCGACGCCGGACCTTGTCCTCTTGCTGGGCTCGCCGCAATTTGCGCCCGCCCTCGACACAGCGCTACGCCAGATTGCTCCCTTCGACCTGAGCTGCATCTTCGCCTATCCGCTCGAAGACAGGCCGACGCTGCTGCATGACGGCCTGAATGCGGTGTCGTCGTCCCAGATCATGGCCAATTATCTTGCCGGCACCTATCTGCTCGATGCGGTGTACACGGCCTGCATGCATGCCACGCCGGCGGGCCTCTATCGCCTGCACGATCTTGCCCCGGACGCCTTTTTCGAGGGCGAATACTACAATTCGCCCGACGTCCATCCCTGCATCTCGATGGAAAGCGGCTCGCTCGCGGAGGAAATCGTCTTCCTGCATCCCCTGCGCCCCGACCTCTATCTTGCCTACTCCCTGCTGCGCCAGAACGGCTCGCCCTCCTTCACGGCCGAGGAGATGGCCGATTTCACCCGGGCCGCACCGATGGTCATGGCCCTGCTCGGCCGCCAATGGCAGGCCCTTGCCGAAGGCCGGGAAAGCCAAGTCTCGCCCGCCCCGCGCGAACATGCCATCGAACAGGCCTTTCTCTCCTTTGCGCCGACCCTGCTGACACCGCGCGAGCAGACCATCGTCAGCCTGGTGCTGCGCGGCCATTCCAGTCTCTCGATCAGCAGCCTGCTCGACATCGCCGAGGGCACGGTCAAGATCCACCGCAAGAACATCTATGCCAAGCTCGGCATCTCCAGCCAGACCGAGCTGTTCAACCAGTTCATCCGTCACCTCCTGGCGGAGAAATAGACATTATGGGCCGACGCGCGGTGGCCGTTGTGTCGGAGATTTCGCGACGCGCCAATGGCAGCGTTGCATCATTCGCGTTTTGAATGATCGCCATGGGGACATTTAATTTCCAAATAGCCAGTTGGGCGACTACGCATGGCCCCGGTAGGAGGCCGGCTATGCGCAGACCCTGGTCCAAACGCAATGTCCTGATCATCATGGCGGGAACCATTCTCATGTCCATCGCATCGCAAGGCCTCCCGGCGAAAGCCATGCCGTCCCCGCTCATTGATTCCGCCGCACGCGGCGACCTGCCTGCCGTGAAGGCCGCCCTTGCCGCCGGCGCCTCGCTGGAGGAGCGGGACGACAACCGCCGCACCGCCCTGCTGGCTGCCGTACAGGGCAATCATGTCGCGGTGGCCCGCCACCTCATCGAGGCCGGCGCCGACGTCAACGCCAAGGATGCCATCGAGGACAGCCCCTATCTGCTTGCCGGCGCACGCGGCTATCTCGACATCCTGCGGCTGACGCTTGCGCATGGGGCCGACCTCAAGAGCACCAATCGCTATGGCGGCACCGCCCTGATCCCGGCCTCCGAACGGGGGCATGTCGAGACGGTGCGGGTTTTGATCGAAGCGGGCGTGAACGTCGACCACGTCAACCGGCTCGGCTGGACCGCCCTGCTGGAAGCCATCATTCTCAGCGATGGCGGGGCACGTCATGTCGAGATCGTCAGGCTACTCATCGCCGCGGGCGCCAACGTCAATCTCGCCGACCAGGACGGCATCACCCCGCTTCGGCATGCCCGGCAGCGGCGCTATCGCGAGATCGCCGCCTTGCTCGACGCCGCCGGCGCGCATTGAACGGGCCCCCGATCGATCATGCCTCCAACGCCCCCGCAATTCCCTGCCCCGTCTTCACCCTTGGTGCTGCTGTCCCTAGTGGTGCTGACCGGGCTCAATCTGCGCCCCTTCCTGACCGGCCCCGGTCCCCTGATCGCACGCATCGAGGCCGATACGGGCCTAAGCTATGGCGGCATCGCCATGCTGACGCTGCTGCCCATGCTGCTGATGGGGCTCGGTGCCTTTCTGGTGCCCGGCCTGCAGGCCAGGATCGGTACCAGACGGGGCATGCTGGGGGCGCTCATCCTTCTGCTTCTGGGATCGCTGCTCCGGCTCTGGTCTCCGGACGGGCTTTCTCTGATCCTGACGGCGGCCCTGTGCGGCGCGGGCGTCGCCTTCATCCAGGCCGCCTTCCCAGGCATCATCAAGCAGGGTTTCCCGCACAAGGTGGCCGCCGTGACCGGCCTGTACTCGGCCATGATCATGGGCGGCGGCGCCGTAGGCGCCCAGCTGACGCCCATCCTCGCCCATGGCGGCCAGGACTGGCGGACTGCTTTGGCCTGGCTGGCGCTGCCGACGGCGGCCGCCCTGCTTCTGGCCTGGCGCGTGCTGGCGGATGGCAGGACCGCCCGCCCCGACAAGGCCCTGGTGTCGCGCCTGCTCCATCGTCCGCGCAGCTGGCAATTGATGGCCTGCTTCGGCCTGGTCAATGGCGGCTATTCCTCCATGGTCGCCTGGCTTGCCCCGTACATGCAGGGGCGTGGCTGGGGCGTGGCGCAAAGCGGCAGCCTCGTCGCCATCATGGCGGTGGCGCAGGCCGTGGCCGCCCTGGTCCTGCCGATCCTGGCCTCGCGCAGCCGCGACCGCCGTCCCTGGCTCTACCTCACCCTCACCATGCAGGCGGCGGGCTTTTGCGGTCTTGCCTTTCTGCCCGGCACCCTGCCCTTGCTCTGGATCGCGCTGGGCGGCGCGGGGCTCGGCGGCTGTTTCTCCCTTTCGCTGGTGACGGCGCTCGACCATCTGCCGCGCCCCGAGGAAGCCGGCGCCCTCGCGGCCCTGATGCAGGGCGGTGGCTTCCTCATCGCAGGCCTTGCTCCCCTGGCCATGGCCCTCCTGCAGAGCTGGAGCGGCAGCTTCGTCGAGGGCTGGGTGATGCATCTGGCTTGGGTAGCGATCGCCGCGCTCATCGCCACACGTTTCGATCCAGCGCGATACGCTGCCGCCATGGGGGCGGATGAAAGACCCGAGATCGACACCGACCATCCATTGCGGTCGACCGGCGGCTGAAGCCGCCCGACTGCGAAAAGGATGGCGGAAGCGCCTGTTTTCCAGTGCGTCCTACACCCTGCTCGTCACTGGCCAAGACGCTCGGCATGCCAGACGAGGTGATCGTCCATGAAGGTGGAAATGAAATTATAGGAGTGGTCGTAGCCCTCCTGCATGCGCAGGGTCAGCGCAATGCCGGCCTTGGTGCAGGCCTCTTCCAGGAGCCAGGGCCGCAGTCCTTCCTTGAGGAAGCCGTCCGCCGTGCCCTGGTCGACCAGGAAGGCGTCGAAGCGATGGCCGTCGGCGATCAGCGCCGTGGCATCATAGGGGCGCCAGGCCGCTTCATCGGCGCCGAGATACTTCTCCAGCGCCGGCCTGGACCAGCCCGCCGTGCTCGGCTGCACGATCGGCGCGAAAGCCGAGCAGCTCTTGTAGCGCTGCGGATTCTTCAGCGCGATGGTGAGCGCGCCATGGCCGCCCATCGAATGACCGAAGATCGACTGGCGCGCCATGTCGGCCGGGAAATGCTCGCCGATCAGGGCCGGCAGTTCCTGCGTCAGATAGGAATACATCCGGTAATTGCGGGCAAAGGGTTCCTGCGTGGCGTCGAGATAGAAGCCGGCGCCCGATCCGAACTGCCAATTGTCCTTCTCGTCCGGCACGCCTTCGCCGCGCGGGCTGGTGTCGGGGCAGACCACGATCAGGCCAAGCTCGGCGGCAAGACGGCGATATTCGCCCTTGTCCATCACGTTCTGATACGTGCAGGTCAGGCCCGACAGATACCAGAGCACGGGGCATGGACGCTCCGCGGCCTGGGGTGGCACGAAGACCGCGAAGGTCATCTCGCAATCGCAGCTCGACGAGGCATGGGAATAGACGCCCTGGGTCCCGCCATGCGATCGCGAGGTTGAGATGGTTTTCATCGGCTAGGCCTTTCGCTCAGAATCGAGCCGACCATAGCCACCTCGGCCCTCCCCCGTCGAGTTTCGAGCCGGTTGCAGTCCCTGGCAAAATGCCGCGGCATCTTTCCGCAACCTCTCCAACGCCCCCTCATCAGCAATAAAAACGTTTTTATTTTTATTGAAAACGTTTTTATTCGCTGTTACCAAAATCCTGCAATCGTCAAATCCGGAGGGGAGGATGGCTGGAAGAACATCGCAACCGCCGCGCCCCGCGCCGCCCACCATCAAGACGCTGGCGGACAGGACAGGCTATTCCATCGCCACCATCTCCAAGGCCCTGCGTGGCCATGCCGTGGTTGCGCCGGAGACGCGGGAGGCAATCTTCAAGGCTGCCCAGGAGATCGGTTACCAGGCCAATACGCGCGGCATGGCGCTGCGCACCGGCAAGACCTACCAGGCCGCCGTGCTGATGCCGGTGACGGCCGCCCCCGACTATGAGTGGGACGGCGTCGAATATACCCAGATCCTCAGCGGCATCAGCCAGGCGCTCGAAGGCAGCGAGTACCGTATCTCCGTCCATGTCATCCGCGATGCCGCCGATGGCTGCGAGACCGCCCGCCGCATCGTCGAGCAGGGCCTCGCCGACGGCCTGATCTTCTCGGGGATTCTCGCCGACGACCCGCGCGTCGATTTCCTGGTGGCCCGGGACTTCCCCTTCGTCTCGCTCGGGCGCTGCCGTGGGGAGCTCGACTATGCCTATGTCGATATCGACAATGAGTGGGCCGCCCATGCCGCTACCGCCAGGCTGATCGCCGGCGGCCATCGGCGCATCGCCCTGGTCAATCCGCGGCGGCGCCTGTCTTACGCCATGGACAGGATCGATGGCTTCACCCGCGCCTTCGCCGAGGCGGGCCTCTGCGCATCCACAGATCTGATCGTCGAAGGCGACCTTTCGACGGCATTCGGCCGCAAGGCCGCGATTGAGCTGCTCGGCCGCGCCGACCCGCCGACCGCCTTCGTCTGCGTCAACGAATCCACCACGCTCGGCGTGCTCTCGGGCCTGTCCGGCCTCGGGCGCGAGATCGGCACCGATGTCGACGTCATCGCCTATGACGACATCAATGTCAGTGCCTATTTCAACCCGCCGGTCACCACCTTCTACCAGCCCATCGAGATCTGCGGGCGGTTGCTCGGCCAATACCTGCTGCAGCGCATGGCCGGTACCGGGCCCGAGGCGCTGAAACAGGTGTTCAGGCCCGAGCTGGTGGTCCGGCAACCCGACGATCTCGGCAGCCGCAAGAGCTGACGCATAGAACCAAAAAAACCAATGGAGGAGGAAACCATGAAAAAACTGAACGCGATCACGGCCGCCTTGCTGTTGTCGGTCTTCGCCGGCAGCGCGCAGGCTGCCGATCTCGGCGGCAAACTCCTGAAGGTCGGCTCCGACACCACCTCGCCGCCGATGGAGAGCGTCGACCCCGCCACCAACCAGATCGTCGGCTTCGACGTCGACGTGGTCAACGCGATCTGCGTCAAGATCAACTGCAAGGCCGAATTCGTGACCACCGGCTGGGATGGCATCTTCGCCGCCCTCGACCAAGGCAGCTTCGACCTCGTCGCCTCGGGCGTGTCCATCACCGACGAACGCAAAAAGGCGATGGATTTCTCCGATCCCTATATCGTCAACAGCCAAGCGATCCTGGTGCGCGTGGCAGACCAGGACATCTCGCTCGATGGCTTCAAGGGCAAGGCCAAGAAGCTCTCCGCCCAGGCCAACACCACCGACGCCCAGGTCGCCGAGAAGATCGTCGGCAAGGACAATGTCATGGCCTATGACAGCTTCAGCGCCTCCGTCATCGCCCTGAAGAACAAGGATGTCGACGGCGTCGTCATCAACGGCGCCAATGGCCCGGCCTATGACCGCGAATTCGCCGGAGACCTCGTGGTCGGCATCAAGGGCCTGGAATCCGACCCTCTCGGTCTCGTCTTCCGCAAGGGCGACGACAATGTCGCGGCCTTCAACGAAGGCATCAAGCAGATCAAGGCCGACGGTACGCTCGACAAGCTGATCGCCAAATATTGGGGCGCCAAATAAAGCGCCCGCCCCTCCCGTGGAGGGGTCGGCCATTCCCCTTGGAATGGCTCGGGGTCGACGCGCGGCGTCGGGTTGGGCTGAGCTCTCCGCAAGACTGGGCCGCTTTTACCATTACACCCCAAGCATCTTCACCCCACCCCGGCCCTTCAGGCCGACCCTCCCCCCTCCAGGGGAGGGTCGTGTCGGCTCACATCGAAACCGCGATCGCCCCGTTGGGGGAGGACCGAATGAACACTCTCAGACGCATCCGCCCCAGCAATCTGATCATTCTGACGGCCTTGCCCTTCATCATCTATCTTTTCTCGACATCGCGCGACTATCAACGCTCGCTGCGGGCGATCCTCGGCGTCGAGAACGGCTCTTCCGCCTTCGTGCCCGGCTTCGCCGCCCTGGCCCTCGCCTTTTCGGCCGGGCTCGCCGTGCTGTTCTTCTCACGCGCCCATGCCTACAGGCCGCGCCTCACCCTCATCGCCGCCGGCCTCAACCTCGTGGCCGCGCTGGCGATCGCGCTGGGCGGCTTCAGCCATCCCTATCTCGCCTCGGTCCTGGCCAATGCCGTCGACCCCTTCACCTCGGCGCTGGTGATGAAGGGCGTCACGCCGCGGCAGCTCACCCCGGATGCCGATTTGATGCTGGGCCATGCCGAAGCCTGGCTGCTGCCTGCCTATCTCGGCCTAACCCTGCTGGGCCTCGGCCTCTTCTTCGCCGGCGGGCGCCCAAACGCGGAGCGTGAAACGCAAGTACGGTGTGCCGGGCGCTGGATCCTCGGCCTCGTCAATGGCGTCGGCGCCGTCGGCCTGTTCTTCTTTGCCCATATCGCCTTCGCGGCCGGCGTCGCCACCACCATCCGCGCCGCCGTCGCCGCCTATCTCCTGGCCGCCCTGCTCGGTCTCGTCTGGGTCGGCCTTCTGCAATTGCGCTACAGCGAACGCGCCAGCCTGATCTTCGTCGCCCTCACCCTGGCGCTCGCCGTGGCTGCGGGCTGGTTCCTGATGCAGCCGCGCGACAGCTACGTCCTGGCCGGTACGCTCGAAGGCAAGGTGGCGGTCGTCGGCAATACGCCATCCAGCCTGATCGCCTCGGTACGCGAGGGTGACTTTCCCGGTGGGCCTAACGCGCCGGTGCCGGTGCGCAGCTTCGCCGGTGCCCCCGACGCCCTGGCCGCGATCGCCAGGAAGCAGGACGTTTCGGGCGCTCTCATCCCCGCTTCCGCTTCGCCCGCCGGCCTGCCGGTGCTCTGGCAGACCGAACTCCTGAACGATCGCGACCGCTCAGCCGGCATCACTTTCGCGGTGCTCGCCATCATTCTCGGCCTACTCACCTTCGGCGGCCATCTCAATTTCCGCCACCCGCTCGCCATCGGCTCGGAGTTCATCGTCGACACCATCCGCGGCATCCCGATGCTGGTGATCGTGCTCTATATCGGCCTGCCACTCAGCGGCGCGCTCAAGGACGCCACCCAGGGCGCCGTCGATCCGCCCAACCTGCTGCGCGGCATTGTCGCCATGGCCTTCGCCTATTCGGCCTATCTCGCCGAAATCTTCCGCTCCGGCATCAATGCCATCCCGATGGGGCAGATCGAGGCGGCCCGCAGCATCGGCCTGTCACGCTGGAAGACAGCGCGGCTGGTGGTGCTGCCGCAGGCCTTCCGCATCATCATTCCCCCGCTCGGCAACGAGTTGATCGCCATCCTCAAGGACACCTCGCTGCTCTCCATCCTGTCGATCCGCGACATCACCCAGCGCATGCGCGAGTTCCAGTCGGCGAGCTTCCTGCCCTTCGCGCCCTACAACTCCGCCGCCATCTTCTACATCGTCCTGACCCTCGCCGCGGCGAGCCTGGTCAACACCATCGAGAGAAAATATGACGTCAAGCATCGCTAACGACCGGCAAGCCCTGGAAACGCGCGCCCGCAGCCTGGTCTTCCCCAAGGGCTTCGTCTTCGGCGCCGCCACGGCCGCCTACCAGATCGAGGGCGCCCACGACCTCGACGGCAAGAGCGAGAGCATCTGGGACCGCTTCTGCCGCAAGCCCGGCGTGATCGTCGATGCCAGCAGCGGCAAGGTCGCCTGCGACCACTATCATCTGTGGCGCGAGGACATTGCGGTGATGAAGCAACTCGGCCTCGACGCCTATCGCTTTTCCGTGGCCTGGACGCGCATCCTGCCCGAGGGGACGGGCACGCCGAACACCGAGGGGATCGCCTTCTACGACCGGCTGATCGACGGCTTGCTGGAAGCCGGTATCGAGCCCTATCTCACCCTCTATCACTGGGACCTGCCCCAGCTCCTGCAGAACCGCGGCGGCTGGTACAATCGCGAGACCTCCGAACATTTCGCCGCCTATGCCTCGGTGGTGGCGCGCGCCTTCGGCGACCGCGTCAAGCATTGGACCACCTTGAACGAACCCTGGACCTTCTGCTGGTCTGGCCATGCCACCGGCGAGGACGCGCCGGGCCTTCATGACGGCGCCAAGGGCGGCGTCGCCGCCAGCCATCACGCTTTGCTCGGCCATGGCCTGGCCGTGCCGGCCGTGCGCGCAGAAGCGCCCGAAGCCTCCATCGGCATCGTCTTCGACCTCAACGTGGTCGAGCCGGCCAGCGCCGATCCGCGCGATGCCGCCGCCGCCCGGCGTTTCGACGGCGCCCAGAACCGCTGGTTCCTCGACGCCGTCTTCAAGGGCAGCTACCCCGAGGACATGCTGGCGCTCTACGGCCCGATGCTGCCGGAAATCCGGCCCGGCGACAACGCCGTCATCGCCGCCCCGGTCGATTATCTCGGCGTCAACATCTACCGCCGTTCGGTGATCGCCGAGGGCAGCGAGCTGGCGCCGCTCAACTACAGGCGCATCCAGCCCGAAGGCGTCTATTCCGCCGTCCACTACGAGATCTGGCCGCGCTGCATCTACGACGTCCTCCATTACGTCCATGCCAACTACGAGCCGAAGCGGATCTTCATTTCCGAGAACGGCGTGGCCACGGCGCCCGAGGCCGTGACTGCCGACGGCCACATCTGGGACGACCAGCGCGCCACCTATTATGTCGACCATCTCGCCGAAGTCGCCAGGGCCGCCGCCGAGGGCGTGCCGGTGCAGGGCTATTTCGCCTGGACGCTGATGGACAATTTCGAGTGGGCCTATGGCTACACCACGCCCTTCGGCATCACCCATGTCGATCTTGCAACGCAGGAGCGGAGGATCAAATATTCGGGTGAGGTCTATGCCCAGATCGCGGATCAGGCCCGGAGCGTCGTGGCCGGCGCGGAGCGCCCAACTTGGCTGATGGCGACCTGATTCATATGCGGCAAGATGTCGGGATAGAGCGCGGGTATCCTTCCCCGACTTCGGGGAAGTCCGGAATATCTTCGAAGACGAAGATGTTCCTGTCATCAATGCGGTGCAGCGACGGAAGGGGGCGTATGATGCGGGCGGGCCGGAAAAAGTATGGTCGCGCCACCCTACCCCACCCGGCCCGGCTTGGCCGGTCCACCCTCCCCGAAACCGGGGAGGGACTCCCGCGCTCCACTCGGCATGATCAAGATGCGTGAATTCGACAGCACACCTGAACGAACCCCTACGCCCGGCACGGTGCTGATTACCGGCGCGTCGCGTGGCCTTGGGTTGGCCTTGGCCCGGCACTATGCCGGCGCGGGCTGGCGGGTGATTGCCTGCACCCGCGCCGACACGCCGCCCCCTGACGAAAATGGCCTCGAATGGCGCCGGCTCGATGTCGCCAGCCCGGCCTCGATAGCCGAGCTTGCCGCCGGCCTCGCCGGCGCCCCGCTCGACCTCATGATCAACAATGCCGGCATCCGCGGCGACGTCGATGGCCTCGCCGCGCTCGACGCCGACGATTTCATCGAGGTGATGCGTGTCAATGCCCTCGCGCCCCTGTTGGTGGCGCGGGCGCTCCTGCCGAACCTGCGGGCGGGAGGCGGCCGGATCATCGCCAATATTTCGAGCCGCGCCGGATCCGTCGCCGAAGGCATGATCGGCGATGATGACGGCGACTATGCCTATCGCTGCTCCAAGGCAGCGCTCAACATGGCGACGGCCAAGCTGGCCCACGACCTCAAGCCCGATTGCATCACCGTACTTGCCCTCCATCCCGGCTGGGTACGAACCGATATGGGCGGCATCGAAGCCGAAATTCCGGTATCGGACAGCGCGGCGGCCCTGCAGGGCCTGATCGACCGGGCCACATTGGCCGACAGTGGCAGTTTCCAGGCCTTCGATGGACGGCCGATCGCCTGGTGAGACACGCAGTGCGACAACGCATCGGATGAACGATATGGCCGCGGCGTCGCTGAACGTGTAATCACAGGCATGGCGACGAAGAACGGGCCGGGAAGCGACGCCCGATCGCTGCCGTCGCGAGGCAGCCGCCTGGCCGGCCGGACGATCACGCCGCTGGGAAGCCGATGGAAGTCTTCAACTATCCTGCCTGGAACCTGATTTCCTTCGAGCGCGGCTCCGCCATCCCCCTCTACCAGCAGCTTTTCGCCCAGTTGCGTGGATTGATCGCCGACGGACGGATCCCCCGCGGCGCACGCCTGCCGCCGAGCCGCATGCTGTCGGACGAACTCGCCATCTCCCGCAGCACGGTGGTGTTGGCCTATGAGAAACTGGCGACGGAAGGTTATCTGCAGAAGCGCGTCGGTTCCGGCACCTTCGTGGAACAGGTCTTTCCGGAAGATCACGTGCTGCGTCCGGCGATCATCCAGCCCGCCGGCAAGCGCCGCTCCGCTCGTCCTTCGGTACACGCCGAAGCACTGCTCGCCTTGGACGTTCCACCGGAGCGCATCGAGAGATTCGGCCTCAGCCCCGGCATCCCCGCCCTCAACGAACTCCCCTACGAGGTCTTCGCGCGCCTTGCCGGGCAGCATTGGCGTGCCCATGCCGCCTCGCATACGGGCTACGACTATACCCGAGCAACACTGCCGCTCGGCCGGCAGATCGCCGCCTATCTCGAGGAGACGCGCGGCATCCTCTGCCACCCCGAACAGGTCATCATCCTCTCCAGCACGGTGCAGACGGCTGCCATGGCTGCCAATGTGCTGATGAACCAGGGCGAGCGCGTCCTGCTGGAGGACCCCTGCCATGTCACCCAACTGGCAACACTGACGGCCTGTGGCCTCAGAGTTGAGCCCGTCCCCGTCGACGACCAAGGCTTCGACATCACCGCCATCATCAGATCCAGCCTGCCGGCTCGGCTTGCCATCGTCTCATCGGTCGAGCAGTTCCCCTTCGGCTGCACCATGTCCGCGCCGCGCCGACAGGCCCTGCTTGATTGGGCCGTGGCGGAGGATGGCTGGATCCTGGAGGATGATTTCAACAGCGAGATACGCTGGTCGGGTGCGCCGGTTGCTCCACTCTATGCCGGCAATTCCGGTCGTGTGATCTATACCAGCTCCTTCAACCGCGTGCTGGCGCCCGGGCTGAGGCTCGCCTATCTGGTTGCCCCGCCGGAGTTGATCGAGGCCTTCAAGCTGGCCCAGCGCATCTTTTCCTTCTACGCGCCACTGCCCGACCAGGCTCTTGTCACCGAATTCATGAGTTCGGGCCATTTTGCCTCGCATCTGCGGCGCATGCGGGCGATCTACCGCGAAAGAGCGGGGACACTGGCGGACTGCCTGCGAGACCGGCTCGGCAGCGATTTCATCGTTCCCGACGTCAGGGCCGGGCTCCACCTCACCATCCGGTCGCATCAGCCATTCGACGACCGCGCCGTCTCGAAGAGGCTGCTCGATCACGAAATGGACTGCCCGCCCCTCTCGCGCTACTGCCGCAGCGCACTGAAGCGGTACGGCTTCGTGCTCGGCTTCGGCAACAATCCGGTCAAGCGCATCCGCCGCTATGCCGAAATCCTGGCCCGCACCATTGAAGAGCTCGCCTGACGCTTCGTTCCCGCAGCGAAATTGGACTGTATCACCACCGGAAATTGGCTCTTGGGCGCGGCCGGCAAGTCGCCCAATCTCGTGCGAACACCACCGCGCTATAGCGTTTTGCGATTTGAAGGCCTCACCAAGAATCGCAAAGACGCGTCCAACCAAAGAGCCAGGGCAAATAAGCGTTCGCACTTGAACGCGTTTTGCTCTGGAGCACGGGAAATTCCATGGGGAATCAAGAACAAGTCGTGCTTCGCGCGACGGGTATTCGCAAGAGTTTCGGGACCCTGGAGGTGCTGAGCGGCGTCGATCTCACCGCCCGTACCCATGACGTCATCTCGATGATCGGTGCCTCCGGCTCGGGCAAGAGCACCTTCCTGCGCTGCATGAACCTCCTGGAGATTCCGAGCGCCGGCGCCATCGCCGTGGAAGGCGAGGAGATCACCCTCGACCGTCGCGGCGACCGCACCAGGCTCAACGCCAGGCAGATCAACCGCCTGCGCAGCCGCATGGGCATGGTGTTCCAGAACTTCAATCTGTGGAGCCAGCTCACCGTCCTGGAGAACGTCACCATCGCCCCGATCAAGGTGCTGGGCCTGTCCAAGCGCGAGGCGCTGGAGCGGGGCGAGGCCTATCTCGCCAAGGTCGGCCTGTGGGAAAAGCGCGGGCATTATCCGGCCCATATTTCCGGCGGGCAGCAGCAGCGCGTCGCCATCGCGCGGGCCCTCGCCATGGAGCCCCGGCTGATGCTGTTCGACGAGCCGACCTCGGCCCTCGATCCCGAACTAGTCGGCGAGGTGCTCGGCGTCATGCGTACCTTGGCCGAGGAAGGCCGCACCATGATCGTGGTCACCCACGAAATGGCCTTCGCCCGCGAGATCTCGGCAGAAGTCGTCTTCCTGCACAAGGGCGTGATCGAGGAGCGCGGCCCACCGGCCGAGGTGTTCGGCGCCCCGAAATCCGAGCGCTGCCGCGCCTTTCTGCAGCGCGTGCTCTGACGGGACATCCAGAACTTCGAGAACAATGGAGGGGAATTCCATGAAGAAGATCACCGTGCTCATGGCTGCCGGCGCCCTTGCCTGCCTGGCGACCATGGCCCAGGCCCGCGAGCTCAGGGTCGGCAGCGAATGCACCTATCCGCCTTTCAACTTCAAGGATGCCAGCGGCACGCTGCAGGGTTTCGACGTCGACGTCGCCCGGGAAGTGGGCAAGCGGATCGGCGCCGATATCAGTTTCGTCTGCCAGCCCTTCGACTCGCTGATCCCGGCGCTGATGGCCGGCAAGTTCGACCTCTTGGCCGCCAGCATGTCGATCACCGCCGAGCGCAAGAAGAGCATCGAGTTCAGCCTGCCCTACCGTTCCTCCACCGCCCGCTTCATCGCGGCCAAGGGCACCGACCTCGCGCCGCTCACGGCCGACGGCAAGGCCAATCCGGACGGAATCAAGGGCAAGGCGATCGCCATCCAGCGCTCGTCGACCTATGAGAAATACATGCGCGAGAAGTTCCCCGATGCGGACATCGTGCTCTACGACACCGTCGACAACATGCTGCTGGATCTCACGTCCAAGCGCGTCGATCTCGTCTTCGCCGGGCCGATCAAGCTGGCCCAGGACTTCCTCGATAAGCCGCGCGGCAAGGACTATGCCTTTGTCGGCCCCGAGATCAACGACGTGGAATTCTTCGGCCCCGGCGTCGGCATCGGCCTGAGGAAGGACGACCCCAAGCTGCGCGACGAGGTCGACGGAGCCCTGAAGGCGATGTTCGCCGACGGCGCCTTCAAGGCCATCAACGACAAATACTGGTCGTTCAGCGTGCTGC
Source organism: Labrys sedimenti (assembly GCF_034424805.1). Taxonomy (NCBI): domain Bacteria; kingdom Pseudomonadati; phylum Pseudomonadota; class Alphaproteobacteria; order Hyphomicrobiales; family Xanthobacteraceae; genus Labrys; species Labrys sedimenti. The sequence continues at coordinate 33,931 of NZ_JAXOUF010000009.1, read as the reverse complement.
CGGCGGCAACCCAGTAGGGCAATTCTCGCAAGCAAGATTCCGTCATCCCCGGCCGAGCGAAGCGAGTGGAAGGGGATCCAGGGACCATTAGTCGAGCCCTTCGGCCCCTGGATCCCCTTCCCTCGGCCTACGGCCTCGCCGGGGATGACATGTCTTCCAATCCCGCCGTCGGAGCGTGTTGGCCATGGATTTCTTCTTGGGCTGGGGGACGCAGATCGCCTTCGGCTTGCTGGTAACCATCGAGGTCGCCGTGCTCTCGCTGCTGCTCGGCTTTGTCTGGGCCATGCTGGGGGCGCTGGCGCAATTGTCCCCGAACGCCTTCCTGCGCGGCGTCGGCCGGGGTTTTGCCGTGGTCGTGCGCGGCACGCCCGAACTCCTGATCATCCTCATCGTCTATTTCGGCGGCACCGTCGCGCTCACCGCCCTGATGAAGGCGATCCGGCCCGATGCCGCCTATGTCGAGATCCCGGCTTTGCCGGCGGGCGTCTTCGCGCTCAGCCTCGTCTTCGGCGGCTACGCCTCGGAGGTGCTGCGCGGTGCCTTCCTGGCTCTCCCGAAAGGCGAGGTCGAAGCCGCCCAGGCCTTCGGCATGTCGTCCCTGGCCAGCTTCATCCATATCCGCCTGCCCCTGATGTGGCGCTATGCCCTGCCGGGCCTCGGCAACAACTGGATCTCCCTGATCAAGGACACCTCGCTGATCTCGATCGTCGGCCTGGAGGAGATCATGCGTGTCAGCTCCATGGCGACCTCCGTGGCGGGTGACCCCTTCCGCTTCTACGTCATCGCCGCCTTCGCCTATCTCATCCTGACCATCGTCAACACCTCGGCGGTGGACGCCCTCGAGCGCTGGGCCGCGCGCGGCGAAAGGAAGCTCGCGCAATGAACCTCGATCTCATGCTCGAAAGCTTGCCGGCCCTGCTCAAGGGCACGGCAATCACGCTGCAGCTCCTGGCCGCTTCGCTCGCCTGCGGCATGCTCATCGCCATTCCGGTGGCGATCCTGCGCATCAACGGCAACGCCGTGGTGCGCCTGATCCTGCATTGCTACATCTATTTCTTCCGGGGCACGCCGCTGCTGGTCCAGATCTTCCTGGTCTATTACGGCCTCGCCCAGTTCGATGTGGTGCGCGACAGTGCCCTCTGGCCCTATCTGCGCCAGGCTTGGGTCTGCGCCATCCTCACCTTCAGCCTGAACACCGCCGCCTATACCGCCTATATCCTGCGCGGCGCGATCCAGGCGGTGCCGGCCGGCGAGATCGAGGCGGCCAGGGCCTGCGGCATGTCGACCACCCTCGCCTATCGCAGCATCATCCTGCCGCACGCCTTCCGCCTGGCCTTGCCGGCCTACGGCAACGAGGTCGTCAGCATGCTGAAGTCGACCTCCCTCGCCAGCACCATCACCGTGATGGAGCTCACCGGCGTCGCCAACACCATCGTGGCGCGCACCTTCGCCCCCTACGAGCTCTTCATCACCGCCGCGCTGATCTATCTCGCCATCACCTATGTCCTCACCTCGGCCCTGCGTGCGCTCGAGCACCGGCTGAGCCGGCACAGGCGCCCCCTCGTCCAGTCGCGTACCAACCTTTCCGAAAGCTCCCATGCAACGACCTGACCTCGAATCCTTCGCCGGCTTCGCCGATTCTCTCGCCGATGCCAGCGGCGCCATCATCCGCGAGGCCTTGGCCAACCAGCGCGATTTCCTCACCAAGGATGACGCCAGCCCGGTCACCGAGATCGATCGCCGGGTGGAAGCGCGGCTGCGCGAGGAGATCATGCGCCAACATCCAGGGCACGGCATTCTCGGCGAGGAATTCGAATCAACCGACCTCGACGCCGAATGGGTCTGGGTGATCGATCCAATCGACGGCACCAAGGCCTTCATCACCGGCCTACCGACCTTCGGCACGCTGGTAGCCCTCGCTTATCGCGGCGTGCCGGTGCTCGGCGTGATCGACAATCCCGTCACGCGCGAGCGTTGGATCGGCGCCGACGGCGTTCCCAGCACGCTGAACGGCAGGCCCATCCGCACGCGGGCCTGCACCGAGCTGACAAACGCCATCCTCGCCAACGGCAATCCCGAGCCCTTCGACGCGGCCGAGCAGGCCGCCTTCCAGGACCTGCGCAGCCGGACTCGCTGGTGCGTCTATGGCGGCGGCTGCCATGCCTATGGCCGCGTCGCCGACGGCGCGCTCGACATAAGCACCGATGGCGGGCTCGACGCCTTCGACTATTGCGCGCTCGCGCCCATCGTCCGCAATGCCGGTGGTGCCATCAGCACCTGGCAGGGCGAGGAACTGACCATCCGCTCCGGCCGCCAGGCCATCGCCGCCAGCGCCACGCCTGCCCTGCATGAGCAGGTGCTCGCCTGCCTGGCCACGCAGGCGCCCATCCAGCGCGCCAGCCGCTGACGCCGGCGGAAAGGATCTGACCATGACCACAACCACTTGGGACATCGAAGCCGTCCGGTCTACTTTCCCGGCGCTTTCGCTTCGCGACGACGGCAAGCCGCGCATCTATCTCGACGCGCCCGGCGGGTCGCAGGTTCCCCGCCGCGTCGTCGACGCGATGACGCGGGTGCTTGTCGACAGCTGCGCCAATGAAGGCGGCGCCTTCCGCACCTCGCAGGACAGCGACCGCATCCTCGCCGAGGCGCATCAGGCTGCCGGGGCTTTCCTGGGCGCCGCAGCGGACGAGATCGTGTTCGGGCTCAACAGCACCTCGCTGCTCTTCCACTTCTCGCGCATGGTGGCGCGCGACTGGCGGGCCGGCGACGAGATCGTCCTCACGCGCATGGACCATGACGGCAATGTCGGCCCGTGGCTGATCGCCGCCGAGGAGCGCGGCGTCACCGTCCGCTGGCTCGATTTCGACCCGGAGACCTTCGAATATCGCTACGAGGCGCTCGACCGGCTGATCGGGCCGCGTACCCGGCTGGTGGCCTGCAACCACGCCAGCAACATGTTCGGCACCATCAACGACGTCGCCCGCATCGTGGCTGCCGGCAAGACGGTCGGCGCGGTGACCATGGTGGACGCCGTACAGTCCTCCCCGCACATCCCGGTCGACGTCAAGGCGATCGGCTGCGACCTTCTCGCCTGCTCGGCCTATAAATTCTTCGGCCCGCATGCCGGCGTGCTCTATATCAGCGCCGAACTGCGCGATCGCCTGGTCCCCCTCAAGGTCCGTCCTGCCTCGACCGATATGCCCTGGCGCTTCGCGCCGGGCACGGCTTCCTTCGAGACACTGGCCGGTACGCAGGCCGCCATCGAGCATATGGCCTGGCTTGGCGAGGCCTTCGGTGGCGTGGGGGCGAACCAGCCGCTTCGGGCCCGGATCGTGGCTGGCCTTCAGGCCGCCACGGCCTATGAAGCCGTCCTCATGGACCGCTTCCTCGCCGGCCTCGCTGCTATCGAAGGGCTCAAGCTCTTCGGCATCGCCAGCCGCAACCGGCTCGATGCCCGGGTGCCGACCTTCAGCTTCCGACTGGAAGGCCGGACACCGCAGGCGACCATAGAGCACCTGGCTGCCCACAACATCTTCGGCTGGGCCGGCGATTTCTACGCCCATGAGGCGTCAGGTGCCCTCGGCCTGCGCGAGACCGGTGGCGTCGCCCGCCTCGGCTTGTCGCACTACACCAGCACGGCCGAAATCGACGCCACACTCGAAGCGCTCGCCCGCTTCGCGGCAAAGTCCTGAGCAGGAGGATGCAGCAATGAAATATGCCCGTATGGTGATCGAAAAGGAGGCGCCGGAGGAATATGGCTATGACCGTATCCGCTACAACCTCTCCGAAAGCTCGGTCCGCGATCGCAAACTCTCGGATTTCGGCCTCGATATCCCCGATCTCACGCTGTTCTATGGCGAGCATCGCGGCGAGGAGCGCCTGCGCCGCCTGATCGCCGCGCAGGCCGAGGGCCTCTCGTCCGGCGACGTGCTCGTGACCGCGGGCGCGGCCGGCGCCCTCTTCATCATCGCCACCACGCTGCTGTCGCCGAGCGACCATCTCGTGGTGGTCCGGCCCAATTACGCCACCAATATCGAGACGCCGCGCGCCATCGGCTGCGCCATCACCTATGTCGACCTCGATTTCGACAAGGGCTTCACACTCGACCTCGCCAAGGTGGCGCAGGCCATCAGGCCGCAGACCCGCTATGTCAGCGTGACCTGCCCGCATAATCCGACCGGCACCATGCTGAGCCGCGCCGATCTCGATGGGCTGATCGCCCTGGTCGAACGGGCGGGCTGCAAGCTGCTGGTCGACGAAACCTATGGCGACCTCAGCCATGGCGGGATCCTGCCGATGGCGGCCTCGCTCAGCCCCAGCGTCATCAGCGTCTCCTCGCTTTCCAAGGCATATGGCGTGCCAGGCATCCGCATTGGCTGGATCGTCACCCGCGATCCCCAACTCTATGAGCGGTTCCTCGCCGCAAAGGAGCAGATCGGCATCTGCGGCAGCGTGGTGGACGAATGGGTCGCCGGCAGCGTGCTCGAGCAGCGTGGCCCTTTCCTGAAGGAGCAGGCCAAGCTGATCGCCGAACGCCTTGCCATCATGCGCGACTGGATCGCCGGCGATCCCAAGCTCGAATGGGTCGAGCCCAAGGGCGGCGTGGTCTGCTTCCCGCGCTTTCGCCATCCGGCCGGCTTCGACTTCGACGCCTTCTACAGGGATCTGCTGGAAAGCTTCGGCACCTATGTCGGTCCCGGCCACTGGTTCGAAATGCCGCGCAACCATCTGCGCATCGGCTTTGCCTATCCGCTCGAGGACGAGCTGAAGCAGGGCCTGGCGCAGATTTCGGCCGCCATCCGCAAGCACGGCGCCTGAACGGGGCGAAGATGGCGAAACTCAAGGCCAGGGATCAGAAGGCACTGACGAGCGGCACCCCGCTTCGGCAGGTCGCCGCCCTGCCTTTTCGCCGGCGAAAAGGCGGCGGCATCGAGGTGCTGGTGCTCACCTCGCGCCAGACTCGCCGTTTCATCATCCCCAAAGGCTGGGCCGAAGGCCCCAAGACCTGGAAATGGGCCGAGCGCGAGGCGCTGGAAGAAGCCGGTATCCTCGGCAAGATCAAGCGCAAGCCGATCGGTCAATATCGCTACTGGAAGCGCTTCAAAAGCCATTTCGGCATGGTCGAGGTCGACGTCTATCCACTCAAGGTCGAGAACGAGCTCGACAGCTGGCCCGAAGAAACCCAGCGCCTGCGCAAATGGCTCTCGCCCGAGGAAGCCGCCCTGTTGATCGACGAGCCTCAGCTCGTCTCGCTCATCCGTAAATTCGCACGCTGAGAGGGTTGCGTTGGTCCATTCTGACTTTGCGCCCATGCAAAGCTGAATTGCCACACCGCACACCTTGGCAACCATGAGAGCGTCTCGCGATTGGCGGGAAACCACAAAAAGTCACAAGGGCACGTCGAAAAAATAGTTGGAGCAAAGCGCAGTTACACCTGAACACGCTTTGCTCCAACAGATGGAAGTCTGCCTGAAGGTAATACTCTAATGGACGGATCTCAGGATCCGCCCACCGAAAGCCTATGCGGCCGCCTTGGTGATGGCGTCGATCACCTCGTCCACGGCGGTCTCGACGGTCACGGGATCGTCAGCCTCGGCCATCACACGAATCACCGGTTCGGTGCCGGAGGGACGAATGACCAGGCGGCCGCCATCGCCGAGCTGCTTGCGCGCACCTTCGATGACGCTGGCCACCTTGGGATCATCCAGGACCTTGCGGCGGCGAATGCGCACATTCTTGAGGATCTGCGGCAGCGGGTCGAAGCGGTGGCAGACCTCGCTGACCGGGCGATCGGCCTTCTTGAGCACGGCCAGCACCTGCAGGGCGGCGACCAGGCCGTCGCCGGTGGTGGCGAAGTCCGACAGGATGATGTGGCCAGACTGCTCGCCGCCGACATTGTAGCCCTGCGCCCGCATGCGTTCGAGCACATAGCGATCGCCGACCGCCGTGCGCTCGAGCTGCAGGCCGAGCCCGCCGAGATAGCGCTCCAGGCCGAGATTGGACATCACCGTGGCGACGATGCCGGGCTGGGTGAGCTTGCCCTCGTCCTTCCAGTCCGAGGCGACCACCGCCATCAGCTGGTCGCCGTCGATGACATGTCCCTTTTCGTCGACCATCAGAACGCGATCGGCGTCGCCGTCGAGGGCAATGCCGATATCGCCCCTGAGATCCCGCACCTTCTGGGCGAGAGCCCTCGGCGCGGTCGAGCCGACATCCCGGTTGATGTTGAAACCGTCAGGTTCGACACCGATGGTGATCACGTCGGCGCCAAGTTCCCACAGGGCTTCGGGAGCGACCTTGTAGGCGGCGCCATTGGCGCAGTCGAGCACCACCCTCAGCCCATCGAGCCGCAGCCCGCGCGGCAAGGTGCGCTTGGCGAACTCGATGTAACGGGCATGCACATCGTCGATGCGGCGGGCCCGGCCGAGATCGCGCGAGCCGGCCAGCCGCGAGGAAAGATTGGTGTCGATCAGCGCCTCGATGGAGCGCTCGGTCTCGTCGGAGAGCTTGAAGCCGTCAGGACCGAACAGCTTGATGCCGTTGTCTTCATAGGGATTGTGGGAGGCCGAGATCATCACGCCGATATCGCAGCGCAGCGAGTTGGTGAGCATGGCCACGGCGGGCGTGGGCATCGGGCCCAGCAGCATCACGTCCACGCCGACGGCGGTAAAGCCCGCCACCAGGGCATTCTCGATCATATAGCCCGACAGGCGAGTATCCTTGCCGATCACCACGCGATGGCGGTGGTCGCCGCGCTGGAAGGCGAGGCCGGCCGCCATGCCGACCTTCATCGCCAGTTCCGGCGTAATAACACTATTGGCGAGGCCACGGATGCCGTCCGTGCCAAAATATTTGCGGCTCATGTGATAACCCTGAGATTTCGAGGCGTGGCTGCAGCGTCGTTTCTGCAATGCCTCAGTTATTGTTTCCGCGTTACTGATATTACCTGCAGAAGCATCGGGCCGGCCGAACCGCCTTTTCGAAGCGCCCTTCCGACCCGATACCGCGGTCTCATGAGCAAAGCACCCTCATCGCGGGCACGGCTTTGCTCCAACTCTCTGCTGCGGTGCGTCCTTGCAATTCAGGGGCTTCCCTATAAATCGCAAGGCGCTCTGACGATGCGCCCTACTCCACCGTCACGCTCTTGGCGAGGTTGCGCGGTTGATCGACATCTGCTCCGATCAGCACTGCCGCATGATAGGCCAGGAGCTGGATCGGCACGGAATAGACCAGCGGCGAGACCACCGACGGCATTGCCGGCATCACGATGGTCTTGGCTCCCGGAAGCGAAGCGGCCTTGGCCCCCTCCTCGTCGGTGATCAGGATGATGCGTCCGCCACGCGCGGCAACTTCCTGCATATTCGAGACGGTCTTCTCGAAGATCGCATCGAAGGGAGCGATCACCACCACCGGCATGCTCTCGTCGATGAGGGCGATCGGGCCATGCTTGAGTTCACCCGCGGCATAACCCTCGGCGTGGATGTAGCTGATTTCCTTGAGTTTCAGCGCGCCTTCCAGGGCGAGCGGGAAACTGGTGCCGCGGCCGAGATAGAGCACGTCCTTGGCCTTGGAAAGGTCGCGCGCGCAGGCCTCGATCTCATGATCGAGGCGGAGCGCCTCGGCCATCAGCCGGGGGGCCTCGATCAGGGCCTGCACCAGTTCCTTTTCCGCTTCGGGCGTCAGCGTCCCGCGGGCCTTGCCGGCACCGATCGCCAGGCAGGCCAGCACGGCCAGCTGGCAGGTGAAGGCCTTGGTGGAAGCGACGCCGATCTCAGGGCCGGCGAGCGTGCGCACCATCGCATCCGCCTCGCGCGACATCGTGGAGGTCGGCACGTTGACGACCGCAAGCGTGTGCTGGCCATTCTCCTGGCAGTAGCGCAAGGCCGCCATCGTGTCGGCGGTTTCGCCCGATTGGGAGACGAAAAGCGACAATCCGCCCTTTTCGAGCGGCGCTTCGCGATAGCGGAATTCGGAGGCGATATCGACCTCGACCGGCAGGCGGGCATAGCGCTCGAACCAGTATTTCGCCACCTGCCCGGCGAAGGACGCCGTACCACAGGCCGAGATGGTCAGGCGACTAAGATTCTTCCAGTCAAAAGGCAGATCTGGCAGGCGGACGGTTTCGCTGGTCATGTCGATCAGGGAAGCCAGGGTGTGGGAAATCACCTCGGGCTGCTCGTGGATCTCCTTGGCCATGAAGTGGCGATAATTGCCCTTCTCGACGATGGCCGCCGAAATCTCCGCTTTCTGGATCGGGCGCTCGACCTGATTGAACCCGGAGTCATAGATCGTTGCGGTAGAGCGGGTAATCACGACGCTATCGCCATCCTCAAGATAAGCGAAAGTATTCGTCAGTGGACCGAGGGCGATGGCATCCGATCCCAGGAACATCGCGCCATTGCCATAACCGACGGCCAGCGGCGGCCCCAGCCGGGCGCCGATGATGAGGTCGTCCTCCCCGGCAAACAGGAAGCCGAGCGAGAAGGCACCGCGAATACGCTTGAGGCAGGCCTGCACGGCCTCGATCGGCGACAGGCCCTTTTCCAGCTCGCGCGTGACGAAATGCGCGATGACCTCGGAATCGGTCTCCGACTGGAAATCGGCGCCATCTGCGCTCAATTCGTCCCGCAATTCGCGGAAATTCTCGATGATGCCGTTGTGAACGACGGCCACTCGCTCGGTCGCATGAGGATGGGCATTGTCCTCCGTCGGCCTGCCGTGCGTCGCCCACCGTGTATGGCCGATACCGCTGGTGCCCTTGAGCGGCGCCTGGCCGAGCTTGGCTTCGAGATTGACCAGCTTGCCCTCGGCGCGCCGACGGACGATGGCACCGCCTTCCAGGGTCGCAATACCGGCGGAATCATACCCTCGATATTCCAGTCTTCGCAACGCATCCACCAGCGGCATAGCCACTGATTCGCTGCCAAGAACACAAACAATACCACACATGTGCTCTACCTTATCTTGGTCCGAATCAAAACAATGGTGTTTTCGATTAAGGAACTCTGGATAGAAGGCATATTCAAAATGCCTTACGTTTTGTAACGACAGACGGCCGCAACCCGTCCCGGCCCGAAGCCGCAGGACGAATTTTGCCAGACATTCGAGCAAGCTTCCGGCACTTCACAAGGTGCCTGCCACCCCCTGCCGATTTGTTGTCATGGGACTGCTGGGCAATCGTCAAAATCCCTTGCCGCGACAGGCTGGTGTTGGATTACCCACCCTGCGGCGACCGGTCCGGACACAGCGCCAAAACACATGGAATGGCAGCCCGAAATCGAGCCGCTTCATACTTCCCTGCCTCGCAACTGATCACACCCCGGTCATAAAAGATTCATCAAGATTCAGCCCAGCAAACTCAATACACACAATATGGTCAGAATATGGTCAGTGTAAATACAGCATATTTCTTCTTTTATACCCATTTTGTTCATATAGATGAACAAAATGGGGTTTTATCAGCCTATTTGCAATCATTCAAAGCTGGCTTCACCAAGGGGAGAACATTATAAGCTTGCAATCCATTTTAGATGAGTCTAAAACGCCGACTCGCTGAGGTTGACAATGCCATAGGTACTGATGAATCGTGCCGTATGGAGCATTGGTTGAATCGGAGGACGGATGGCGAAAGTGGCCTGTGCGCTATCGATGTTTCAGGGCGCAGCAGTTCCCTTCGCTCACGCTGCCCATCCAACAGCCAGAGCCCCGACGCCTTGTCCGGCTGCGCGGACATTGCTGCAACGCAACATCCGCAAAGCCTGTAGGGAGCGGCGCCTCGGTGCGGTCATGCATGTCGGTCCATCGCCATGCGCCGTAACCACCAACCGTCCAAAACGGACATGATGCCGCCCGAGGGGAAAACGAGCGAAATTGGAATCTTTCAAAGAAACAGTCCAAATTTCTTTCTGTAGTCGCCTAGATAATCATCAGTTGAAAACCAAATAGTTGCCTTACTTGCGTCATTCTTTTGTAAAGATTATCTGATCTTTATGGAATTAGTGATTGAGTATGAACCTATACACGGGCAACCACGGGACAGGCACTTTTGAAACCTAACAGATTTCCATCGTCGGAGACCGCAGAGGTGCCTTTACTTGCGGTCCATGAAAATGGCCACGCTTGGTTTTCCGCTTCCGACGTCTATTCGCAAGCCGTGCGTGCCGAATGCGCCGATCTGGTCAAGCGGGCCGACAATGTCGAAACCGCCCAGGTCGCGCTGCCGCGCCTGAAATATCTGCTCTCCCGCTTTCCGGGGGAGTTGGACGTCAATCTTTCCCACGCTCTCGTCGCCGAGATGACCCGTGTCCGCGAGGGCATGCTGGAGCTGTGGACCGGCGTCCACGAAAAATTCCCCGATAATTACCGGGCCCTGCAATACCGCTTGCGCTGGCTGTCGCGGCATCAGCGCATTGCCGAGGGGCTCGAGATCCTCGAGCGTCACTACCCCGGCGTGCCCTCGGACGTCGATCGTCGCCTCGGCAAGGCCGAGCTTTTCGTCGAACTGCGCGAAATTACCAAGGCCAAGGCGCTGTTCGTCTCGACCCTGGCCGATTTCCCCGACTCCAAGAATGCGCCGCTCGTCTATGCCAAGCGGTTGCGCGAATGGGGAGAATTAACCGAAGCCCTGTTGATCCTGGACCGGCTGCTGGCGACCGGGCAAGCCCCCAAGAATGCCTCGGTCATGGCCGAGGAACTGCGCAAGGGCATGGAGGTCCTCGGCCGGCACGCACCGGACTGGCAGACCTGCGGCATCCCCGCACGCATCGTGGTGCTGAGGGCAGCCATCGACATCTTTCGCAACCGATCCGTGCGTGCGATGGCGCCAGGCCGGCTCGGCTCCGTCTCGCTCATCACGGGCAGCCTCGGCACCGGGGGCGCAGAACGTCAGCTTGCCCGAACCGCAGCCCGGCTGGAGCGCATCCGGCGCGAAGGCGGCAGCATCTCTGGCCGGCAGATCCGCGGTCCGATTCAGGTCGTGGTCAAGTCGCTCAGCCGTGAGAACAATCACGATTTCTTTCTGCCCATGATCGCTTGCGAGCAGGTCGAGGCCTACCAGATCGATAATATGACGCCGGCCCGCCCGGCGGAACTCGTGCCCGGGGAGAGTGATCTCCGGCATTTGCTGTCCCTGGTGCCGGTCCATGCGGCCTTCGGCACGCAACGCCTGGTCGAGCATTTTCGGCGGCACGAAACCGAGGTCGCCTATATCTGGCAGGACGGCGCCGTCCTGTTCGCTGCCCTTGCGGCACTCGTGGCCGGCGTCCCCCGCGTCGTCCTCAATGTACGCGGCCTGCCGCCGGTCTTGCGGCCCCATCTGTTCCGGGGTGAATATGAACCGATGTATCGGGCCCTGGCTCGGATTCCCGGCGTCGAGTTCATGAGCAACAGCCATGCAGCCGCCAAGGCCTATTGCGAGTGGCTCGACCTGCCGCAGGAGCGTTTCACCATCGTTCACAACGGGGTCGAGCACCTGCCGCCCGAGCCGAACGAGACCGATGAGGAACGCTGGCAGAAATTCCAGCGCCGCACCGCGGATGCCACCGAGACGATTGGCGGCGTCTTCCGCATTGACGTCGACAAACGTCCCGAACTCTGGATCGACTTCGTCCACGCCTACCATGAAGCCCGTCCGAACGCCCGCTTCGTTCTGGTCGGCAGCGGCCCTCTGCTGCCCCGCGTACGCCAGCGTGCAGCCGAACTCGGTATCGCTGACCGGATTCTGTTCGTAGGCCGTTCGGCCAGCGTCGGTTATTGGCTGGCGAAAATGGATGCCTTCGTGTTGCTGTCGCGTTTCGAAGGCCTGCCCAACGTTCTGATCGAAGCCCAGCTCGCTGGCATTCCGGTAGTAACCACGCCGGCCGGAGGCGCTTGCGAAACCTTCACACCGGGTGTGACGGGGCTGGCCACCGACACGGTCGAGGCGGTCGATCTCGAAGCCCTGTGCGCCAAGGTCGGGCATGTCGTCGACTGGCGGCATTCGGATCCGAGCCTTGCGGATCGCATCCGGCAAATTGCTTCCGAGCGTTTCTCCACCACCCTGATGGTGCAGCGAACCGTGGATTTGTTGGCAAGTCCGCCCGCGGCGGATCCTCCAGCCGAGCAACCGCGGAAATACAAGAGAGCCCGTGCCCGCTGAGCCCGTCATTGACGGCGCCCAGCGGCAAAAAAATCGCCAACATAAATTGATATAAATAAAACCTAAAATCACAATTAAATTTATAATTTCAAATATAATATCCCAAATCGTGAATTATTAGAAATATAATTTAATTAATATTTATTTAATTATTGCCACTGTGCTGTCAAATTCAGATGCTTAATTGGCCTACCGGCCCAAAAAGACACACAGATTCGTACCGACCGTTTCTGATCGTCTCCCGACGATCAGATCAATTGATCACATGTGGTGATCGCTGAGTGCCTACACAGGCAATATGACGAGTGAGATAGAAGATGGACATTGCGAACGACGCCTTCTCGAAAGCCTCCTTCGGCCATAGCGTCATTCCCGGCCCTGCGAGCTGGACCCAGGCGAAGCGGCGCATGTCGCCTTCGGCACCCGAATTGCGCAACCATCTCGAAACCATGCGCAATGCCTGGCAGGCTTCGAACTGGGACGCGGTAATCGCCGAAGCCGACAAATTGCTGGCGATTTCGCCCAGTCATGCCAATGCGCTGAAGATGCGCCTGAGGGCGGCCATCAATGCCGGCCAGCTCGACAAGGTCGCGCAATCGGCAATCGCTGCTGCCGAAGCGCATCCCTCGACCGCCTTCCTGGCAGCCAAGAAGCTCCTGAGCAGCCAGCAGGTCGAGGATGCCGCCAAGGTCCTCATCACCATTCGCCATGCCGACGCCGGCACGATCGAGGGTTTCGACGACATCACCGCACGGGTCGGCAGCAATCTCGCCAAGGCCGCCGCCGAGCTGGAGCGGGCTGGTGACCAGGACGGCTATCGTCGCGTGCTTCGCCTCGGCAACGCAGTGGCCCCCGCCGATCCGGTCCTGCGCAAGCGTCTCATCGCCCTGCGCAACGACGTGGTGGACCAGGCCAAGCAGACCGATCTCGAACAGGATCCCGCCAGCTTTGCGGCCGCTTGGGAACAGGTCCTCAAGGTGGATCCGCGCCATCCCACGGCGACCAAGCGTCTGGCGACTGCCGCCGAGCGGACGGGCACCCCGGAACGCGCACTTGAATTGTGGTCGCGCCTGCTCGACATCGACCCCACCGATCAGGTTGCCGCCAAGCGCCTCGCCCGTGCTGCCGGACAGGCCGAACTCGAATATACCGGCCTGGTGACCCTCTATCAGGCCGGCTTGGCCGCGCCCGAGGTCGACTATGTCAGCCGCCTGATCCAGCGCGTCCGCCGCGCCGCCAAGCTCGCCCTGCGCGGTGGCGAGGCCCGCCAGGCGGCGCTCCACCTGGCCCTGCTGGCCAAGGTCGGCCAGGACGACGATGAGCTGCAGCTGCTGCGCCGCAAGGTCTCGGCGATCCTTTCCAAGGAACTGAGCGCCCATCGCCGCGAGAAGCGTCCTGCAGAGGCTGCCGAGGTCGCCTATCTCCTGCTCCAGATCGATCCGGAAAACGTGCCGGCCCTGACGGCGGTGGCGCATCACCTCTACCAGACGCACGCCTTCACCGACTCGGCCAACTACTACCAGCGCGTGCTCGAGCTCAAGCCGGACTCGGCCACCCATTGGCTGCATCTGGCTCGCGCGAGCCACCGGGCCGGCGACCTTGCCACGGCCTCGGCGGCCGTGACCCGCAGCCGCGAGCTCGCACCGGACAACAGCGCCAGCAAAAACCTGGAAGGCTTGCTGAACCTCAAGCTGGCGAGCTGAGCCCCGTGCTTCCTGAGGCCTGGCGTCAGCGCCGGGCCTCGCAAGACGCATCCGAACGAAAAGTTGGAGCAAAGGCGCGTTCTGTTCGAACGCGCCTTGTTCTGAGAAGCCGGAGATCAAGGTGAGCAGAGTGACCGAAGCGCCGGAGCTGCATCGTAACGGCAATGTGCCGGCAGAACATGCAAGTCCCAGGACGACCTCCTTCGACGACAGCCGGCTCGAAGAGGCAGCTATTGCCGTGGGCGCCCCCCTGCACGGTTCCGCTTCCTCCGCTCGCCATAAAACCAAGCTCACCGCTGTTCCGGCGCCGCAGGCTTCTCCTTCCGACACCGAACTTCAGGCCGCACTCGACCGCGAAGCGGCCGCGACACGGCGCATCAGAGAACTCGAAGCCGAATTGGCCGAGCGTTCCCTGGCGGAGGACAATGTTGTCCTCACCACCCGGCTGCAGCAGCTGGAACGCGACCTCGACGTCTATCGCGACGCCAAGCGCAGCGCGGAACTGGCCGTACTGGACACGCGCAGCGTCTGGAAACATGCCGAGCAGCGCATCACCAAGCTGCGCGAAGGCCATACCTATCGGCTCGGCCAGGTGATGATGACCGGATTTTCAAGCTGGCGCGATGGTATGCGCCTGCCGGCCCGCATCGCCGAATGGTATCGCGACTATCGCCATTCGCTCTCGCTGCCGGCGGATCTCGTGCCGACTGGAGCGGCTCCCGAATATCTGCAACTGTCCGAGATCGCCCTGGCCAAGGCGCAGAAGGAAGGCCTGGCCGCGGCCGAGCGCTGGATTCACGACCAGCGCCCGCGTGGCAGCGTGCTGTCGCGCGTGCTGCTCGATCTGGCCAGGCAGGCCCGCGCCGCCGATCCGGCCGCCGCCGTCGCGCTCGCCAAGGCCGCTGCCGAAGCCGATCCGAACGAGGGACGGGTCAAGCTCCTGGCCTTCACGCTCATGGATACCGGCTCGATCGACGAGGCCAGCGCCATTCTCCAGGAAGCTCTGCGCGCCGGTGCAGCCCTCAATGCGACGGAAACGCGCCGCTATGAAGAGCTGATGGCGCTCGAACGGTTCAAGGGCCAGGGCATTCGCCTGCCCAAGCCCGTATCGCGCAAGGCACAGGGCACGCTCCTCAACATCCTGCTCTACGTGCCGCAGTCCCTGCCCTATCACTGGTCTGCCACCAGCATGCGCACGCATGCCCTGGCCCAGGACCTGGCGGGGCTTGGCTGTTCGGTGCGGGTAGTGACCCAGCCCGGCTATCCCGTCCGCAATACCGGCGCCTCGCGCAAATCCGGCCCTGACATGGTGGATGGCATTGCCTATCACCGCATGGCCCCGATCGAAGCGGCTCCGGCCATCATCGATCAATATGCCCGCGAGGCCGGCGTGGCGCTCGGACGGATCGCCAGGACGCTGGAAGCCGACGTGATCGTGGTGTCCGGCGAGCTCGAGGCAGCCTATCCCGCCGCCATCGCCACCCGGATGACGGGCGCCGATCTCGTTCTCGACTGCCAGCGCCTGGCATCGACGGCCGATACCACGCCCGCCAACGACCGCGAAGCGCTCTTTCGCCAGGCGGATGACGTCCTGATGACGGAAGCGAGCCTGATGCTGGCGCGCTGGCCCGGAGCTGCCGAAGCCCTCGCGGCCCGGGGCATGCCGGCCGAAAAACTCCTGATGCTGGGTGAGAATGCGCCCGCTTTCAAGCATGACGAGAAGACTCCCACCTGGCGCAGCGACCCGGCCCTCAAGGATCGGCTGGTCCTTGGCTATGTCGGTGATCCCTATGAAGACCTCGACCTGGAGGGCATCGCAGATGCCTTCGACAAGCTCATAGCCAATGGGCTCGACGTCGGACTGGCGGTTTTCGGCGTGGGTTCGCGCTTCCTCAAGCTGCATGAACGCCTGAGCCATATGGGCCATGGCGAACGCGTGCTCTTCCCTGGCCGCCCCAAGGTCGGCTCCATTGCCGAGGCCTACAAGGCGATCGACATCTTCGTCACGCCCACTCTCGCGGGTGTGGCCCGGAGCGAACGGAGCCGGTTCGATCTCGTCGATGCCCTCCTGCATGGCAAGACCATCGTGGCGTCCGACGGCCCGGTCGCGCGCGCCATCCTGGGCAATGCCGCGGTCTGGATCGAGGACGGCGAGAACGGCCTGGCCGAAACGCTGCGCCGGCTCGCCGGTGATGCTTCGCTGCGCAATGCGCAGCAGGAAAGGAGCGCGAGCCGGGCTGAGGAATGGCGCGCATTGTCCTCCGCAAACGCGCTGGTCGAACGGCTCCGCAAGGCCCGGGCGGTTGCCTCGTCATGATGGCATTCCGCACCCAGCCTGCCGTGCAGCCGGTGGATGACGCCGGCGCGAGCGGCGCCGCGCCGGCATCGGCACCGGTACCTCATGAGATCTCGGCACGGGACATCGTCTCGACCGCGGTGGCCAACGGCCTGCGCGCGGGCAATGGCGTGCAGCGCGTGACCACGGCCGAAGTCAACCAGGCCCGCGACATCTCCAACGCGATGCGCCGGCTGCCCGAACTCACCGAGGCCCTCGACAAGCTGCTTCCCTATGTGGTCAAGCACCCGCGGGAAGAGCGCTTCCAGGCCCTGGTCGCCCGGGCGCTCGAACGCGTGCAGGACCCGCGCGCCCTCCTGGTCTGGCGCGGCATCGACGAGCGTTTCCCAACCTCGCGCGAAGCCTTCTTCCGCGTGCTGCGCTGGACCATCCGCATCGACGGGGTCGATGCCGGCAGGACACTTCACACCGAGCGCTTCGCCGAAGAGCCGGAAGATCCCTCGCAATTGTTGATCTATGGCCGCGGCCTGATCGAATTGAAGGATTTCGACGGCGCCGAGGCCGCCTTCGGCCAGCTCGTCGAAATGGACAACACGCCCGAATCCGTACTGGTCGCGCTCGGACGCCTCTATGTCTCGCTGGGACAACCGATGCGGGCGCGCGAGATCATCGAGTTCGCGCGCGACAAGTTCGGCGAGACCAAGCACATCGCCCAGACGCAGGCGCGGATCGAACAGGACCTGCGCAGCCTCAGCGAGCTCGTGCCCGACCACGCCGACAGCGACGACCACCTGCCCAATCTGGTGATCGAGCGCGTCTTCGAGATGGCCATCGCCCAGCGCGAGGCAAACATCGACTTCGAGCCGCGCCGCTTCGTCGGACCGGTGGTGCTGATCAATGGCAGCCTGGGATCGGGCGGTGCCGAACGCCAGTTCACCAACACGGCGCTCGGCCTGAACCGGGCGATCCACGCCGCCAGCCCGATCGCCGATACCGACATCATGGGCCCCATCCATGTGGTCTGCAGCTCGCTGCATTCGCGCGCTGGTGCCGATTTCTTCGTGCCGCAATTCGTGGAAGCGGGCTTGCCGATCCATGAATATTCGTTGTTTGCCGAATATGGCGGGCGCCCGCGCTATTCCCGCGTCAAGGAGCTGATCGGCTTCCTCGATCACCTGCCGACGCAGATGCGGACGGGCGTCGTTCGCCTCACCGACGCGCTGAACTATA
Organism: Labrys sedimenti; assembly: GCF_034424805.1. NCBI lineage: Bacteria > Pseudomonadati > Pseudomonadota > Alphaproteobacteria > Hyphomicrobiales > Xanthobacteraceae > Labrys > Labrys sedimenti. The sequence continues at coordinate 16,563 of NZ_JAXOUF010000009.1, read as the reverse complement.
TCCGCCCCGACATCGTGCATATCTGGCAGGACGGCTCGGTCCTCGCCACGGGGCTGGCTGCCCTGCTGGCAGGCGTGCCGCGCATCCTGCTTGGCGTGCGCACGCTGCCGCCGGAAGATCGCTTCGAACGCAACAAGCCGGAATATGAGGCGGTCTATCGCTCGCTGCTCTCGGCACGGGGCGTCGCCATCGTGGCGAATTCGCAGGCCGCCGGCGAGCGCTACGAGGCCTGGCTCAAACTACCCCGTGGCTCGGTGCGCATCATCCCCAACGGGCTCGATCCCCTGAGCACGGCAACCGACGAGAAGACCGTGGCCCTGACCCAAAAGCTCGAGAGCTTCGAGGTCAAGGCCGGCTTCACCGTCGGCTCGGTCATGCGCTTCGACGACAATAAGCGCCCGCTGCTCTGGCTCGAAACCGCCGCGAGCCTCGCCGCCCACGTGCCCGATGCCCGCTTCATCCTGGTGGGTGACGGCCCCCTGCTCGGCAAGGCCACCGCCTATGCCGAGGAATTGGGGATCGCCGATCGCGTGCTGTTCACCGGTCGCTCTCCCCGCGTCGGCCATTGGCTGTCGCATATGGATGTCTTCCTGCTGCTGTCGCGCCATGAAGGCTTGCCCAACGTGCTGATCGAGGCCCAGTTCAGCGGGGTTCCGGTCGTCACCACGCCGGCAGGCGGCGCCGCCGAAACGCTGATGCCGAGAGTGAGCGGCACCGTGCTGCCCTCGATCGACAACCTGCAACCGGATGCCATCGCCAGCGAAGTGCTGGCCTGGCGCCGAGACCACCAGGAGCGCGCCGAACTCGCCGCCAATGTCGCGAAATGGTCCCGTGAACGCTTTTCCATGCGCCGCATGCTGGAGCTGACCGTCGATGCCTATCTCGACCGCTAACTCGCGAGGCGACAGCGCATGAAGCGAATGACCGAACAAGACACCAAGGCCGCCGATATCAGGCAGGCGATCGATGATGTCCTCGCTTTGGCCGGCGACGGACGAATGCAGGACGCCCTCGCCCTGCTGACGCCATCCGTGGCTGCCGTCCCGAGCAATCGCAACCAGGTCCGCCGCCTCGTTGTCGCGCCCGCCATGCGCGCCGGCGAACTCGACACGGCCCGTATCTTCCTGGAACGCCTGGTCGAAGCCAATCCCTCTTCCAGCGACGACCTCCTCACGCTCGGCAGCGTGATGATGCGTTCCGGCCGCCGCGATGCAGGCCAGGCGCATATTGAACGGGCAGGAGAACTCGACCCCGACAATCTCGCCATCGCGGCGGTGCGGCTGCAGGCCCTGGTCCAGGCAACCGATTTCGACGCCGCCCGCGATTTCGCGCACCGCTATGCCGACCGCAGCCCGAACCATGCGCGGCTCGCCCAGCTCTGCCTGATCGCCCTCGCGCGAGCGGGTGATCTCGATACCAGCCTCGTTATCGTCGAGCGCTTGCAGGACCAGCCCGACCTTACGGCCGACCTTGCCCTCGAAGTCGCCCAGGTCCTGCAACTGGCGGGGCGCCACGAGGAAGCGCTGGCCATCGGCCGCAAGGCGCTGGAACAGGGCGGGGAGTCGCCCAGGCTGCACCTCGTCGTCGCGAATGCGATGCTGTCGCTCGGCGGGGAGGACGCGGAGATCCTCGAGCACCTGCGCCAGGCGCGTGACAAGGCTGCCAAGGACGTGCTTCTCCTGCGCACCCTCGGCGAAACGCTGCTGAGGCTGCGGCAGAACGAGGAAGCCGTCGACGTCCTTCGGCAGGCCAGTGCGCTGGCACCGGATCTGCGCAATCTCAAGATGCTGCTGGCGCGCGCCCTGCGGCTGGCCCGCCATTATGATGAAGCGGCCACGCTGCTGCGCAAGCTGGCACAGGAAGACCCCCATTCCCCGGCCTTGCAGCGCTACACCATCTCGACGCTGCTGCAGGCGGGTCTGGAGGATGAGGCCCAGGGACACTATGCCGATCTGGTCGGCCGCAAGCGCGCTTATCTCCAGGGTTCCTTCACCGATGCGCTCGCCCGTCTCGACGAGAACCTGGCCAGTGCGCCCATCCCCAAGGGCAGGCTCGCCTTCGCCTGGTCGCTCGCCAGCCGGCTTGCCGGCGGCGAGCCCATGGACCGCAACGCCTGGGAGGATCGAGTGCGCTGGGGCTGCCTAGCCGATCTCCTGCTGCTCGACTGGCTCGAATGCGCTCCCGAACGGGTGGGCGAAGTGGCTGAAATGCTCGACGGCATTGACGCCGCCGTAGCCGGCCTCCGCAAAGGCCTGGACAAGGGCAAGGGTGCCCTGCTGATCAGCCCGCATATGGGGCCGATGTATGCCGGGCCCCTGGCGCTGCACATGGCGGGTATTGCGATGAAATGGCTCGCTTCCGCGCCCAAGATCGCCTCTTTCCCGCATGTCGGCTCCCTGATCTCCACCAGCGAACACTCGGAACTTGAAGTGACGCGCGAGGTGATGACCTCCCTGCGCCAGGGCAATGCGGTGATCATCGCCATCGATGGCGCCATGAGCCCCGCGGCCCCGCGTGTCGGCTGGGAGGGACGGCGGGTAACCTATTCCCCGTTCGCCGCCGGGCTGTGCTACCGCCTTGGCGTTCCGAGCTTCATCACCATCCCCTATTGGCAGGATCGCCGCGTGAAGTTCCACGTCGAGGCCATGCCCGCCAAGCAAGAGGGCCAGGAATTCCCCGCTTTCGCCCAGGCCTACCAGGACGCCTTCTTCCGGGAAGTCGAACGGCAGATCCTGCGCGGCCCCGAAAATCTGCGGCTCAGCGGCGGCATCTGGCGAGGCATCCGCTGATGGCTCCGCCTCTCACACATAACAAGTCATCCCTCATCAAGCCTCGCAGGCGTGCTTGTGAGCGCAAGAGGAACGGGATGGCGAGATTCCCATCCACGAAGGAACTCCATCTCTTTTTCGAAACCTGTCCGCCTCCCGCAGGAGGACGGTGACCTACGGACGATCTGCCGTTCCAGGTGATCGACCCACGCAACAGCCCTCAGGGCGTCGCAAATGACAAAACGCAAGGAGTTATGTCTTGAGTCAGAAACGCAAGATCGCAGTCATCGGGCTGGGTTATGTCGGCCTGCCGGTCGCGGTAGCCTTTGCCAAGCATGGCTATGACACGATCGGCTTCGACATCGATCAGACCCGCGTCAAGGAACTACAGTCCGGCGAGGATCGCACGCGCGAAATCTCCAGCGAAGAGCTGAAGGCAACGCCGCCGATCTTCTCCTGGAATCCGGCCGACCTCAACAAAGCCGATTTCTTCATCGTCACCGTGCCGACCCCGGTCGACAGCGCCAACCAGCCCGACCTCGGCGCCCTGCGCGCTGCCTCACGTACGGTCGGCGGCGCTCTCAAGCGCGGTGACATCGTCGTCTACGAATCCACCGTCTATCCCGGCGCAACCGAGGAAGAATGCGTGCCTGTACTGGAAAAGGCCTCGGGCCTCACCAGCGGCGTCGACTTCACCGTCGGCTACTCCCCCGAGCGCATCAATCCGGGCGACAAGGAGCACACCTTCACCAAGATCAAGAAGGTGGTGTCCGGCCAGGACGAGGAAACCCGCGGTATCGTCGCCGACGTCTATGGGTCGGTCATCACCGCCGGCGTGCATGTCGCCCCCACCATCAAGGTGGCGGAAGCTGCCAAGGTGATCGAGAACGCCCAGCGCGACATCAACATCGCCTTCATGAACGAGCTGTCGCACATCTTCCAGCTTCTCGATGTCGATACCGGCGACGTGCTCGAAGCAGCCTCGACCAAATGGAACTTCCTGCCCTTCAAGCCGGGTCTGGTCGGTGGCCATTGCATCGGCGTCGATCCCTACTACCTGACCTATCGTTCGGAGAAGGCCGGCTACCATCCCCAGGTCATCCTGTCGGGTAGGCGCATCAACGACTCCGTCGGCGAGCGCATCGCCCGCGAATGCGTGCGCCTGCTGCTGCAGGAGGGCCGCAAGGTCGAGAACGTGCTGCAGCTCGGCCTGACCTTCAAGGAAGACGTGCCAGATCTGCGCAATTCCAAGGCGGCGGGCATCCTCAAGGAGCTCAACCGTTTCGGCATCCAGACCGCAGTGCACGATCCCTGGGCCTCCAACGAGGAAGCTCTGCACGAATATGGTGTCGAACTTTCTGAGCTGGACGATGTCGAACCGGCCGACGCCATCATCCTGGCCGTTCCCCACAAGGAATATGCTGCCAAGGGCTGGCCGCTGATCAAGTCGCGCCTGCGCAACGGCACGGGCGTGGTCATGGACGTCAAGGGCGTACTCGATCGCTCGACCGCGCCGGAGGGTGTCACAGTCTGGCGGCTGTGACCTCGCGCCCTTGAACGCTCAACGCACCATAGGCGCTTCGGCGCCATGCCTGCTCCGCTTCCGCGGGGCAGGCACGAGTTCTGGCTTCCCCTCGCGTCGACCTGGCGCGAGGACGAGGTCTTGTACCCATTGCGTTGCCGGGCAGCATCGAGCCCATTACCTCCCCAGCCGTCACCAGCCCATGGCAGATAGAAGGATCATGGCCGATGACATCAGCTGAAGTCCTCCAACAAGATTGGGACGGATATCTCATCCTGCTGCGCCATGCGCTGCGCGATCTGCCTGACAACAACGTCAAGACGCGGCGGGCCATCTACAATCATGCCGAAAAGACCCAAAAGCAAATCTTCGACGAAGATGAGAGCGAGACCGATGCCGAGGATCTCGACTATCATCATCGCCTGCTGAGAACGACGATCCGGATCCTCGAAAACGACATCCGTGCCGACATCGACGTCTTCGCCGACAGCTATGCGCCGCCGGATCTGCGCGAGGCCGCCAACAAACTGGCTGAAGCGCGCGATCTCAGGCGCTCCCGCAAGCGCAACGCCGCTGCCCGGGAGGCGCGGCTTGTCGATGGCGGGGTCCAGGAAGACTATCTCAGCCGAGCCAGCCGACAGGACCTGGAGCTGATCGCCCATCTCAGCAACGGGCTGTTCCTGGCCGATCCTGCCCGTGGGAAGAACGGCCGCGGCACCCGGGTTGCCGGTGCGATCGGGGTGGTGCGCGCCATTCTCATCGTCCAGTTCCAGCTCATCGCCTCCGAAAGCCGCTTCGGCATTCTCTGGATGCTGATTCAGCCGGCCGTGTTGCTGACGCTGATCTCGCTGATCTATTTCATTCTTCAGACGCAGTTCATCATGAACATGGACGTGCCGACTTTCGCCCTGCTCGGAAGCACGACTTGGATCATGTGTCGCCAGGTGATCTTCCGGGTCAGCACGGCGGTCGCGCATAACCGCGTCTTCATCAATCTGCCGCCTGTCCGGCCGATCCATCAGGCGCTCGCTTTTGCGGTCCAATATCTGATCATCTACGCCGTGGTCTTCATGATCCTGCTGACCTGCGGAAGGATGGTCAACATGATCACCCTTCCCGCCGACGTGCCGAAAGTGGTCAGCTATGTCGTCGCGATGTGGTCATATGGCCTGGCGATTGGTCTCATCTTCGGCAGCATTGCCGTGCACTGGCCGTTCTTCCTGCGCCTGGCTTCGGTGCTCGAACGCGGTCTGCAGCTGTTCTCATCGGTGTTCTTCGTGACCGAGCAACTGCCCGAGGAATATCGCGCCTACGTGCTGTGGTCACCGACCGCCCATGGCATGCAGCTTCTGCGTGCCGCCTATTTCCCGGGTTACGCCTCCTCGGACGCCAACCCGACCTATTTCTTTCTATGTCTGATCGCTGTGTTGGGCGTCGGCCTCCTGGCCGAAAAGCACGCACGGCCTCGCATCCAACCCGTGTGAGGACCATGATCGCGCTCGAACATGTCGTGGACACGCCCATGGTGGGGGGAACGCCCTACCCGATAGCGCTCGACATCACCATGGCGCTGCCCGTCAGGCGCTATGCCGTCGTCTCGCCGGATCCGATCGCGCGCAAACCCGCCATCGACCTGTTCGCCGGCCTGCGCCCTCCAACCAGCGGCCGTGTCGTTCGAGGAGGCAGTTGTTCCTGGCCTATCGGACGAGCAGGCTTTGTTCGCGGTAAATTGAGCGGGAGACAAATTGTAGCCTTAATCTCCCGTTTGTATCATCTTGACTATAGATTCTGTATATACCTCGTCGAGTCGATGTTGACTCTGCCGGAATATCTCGACGAGTTCGTAGAGCATTGGCCGGCCACAGCGCGGCAGGAATTAGGGTATATTTTACCGCTCCTGCCGACATTTGACATCTACGTCGTCGACGGCACGTTCCCCTATCGGAAAGATCGCTTCACCTTGCTGTGGAGAGCCCTTTTCGAGCAGCGTATTGACGGTCGCACGCTTCTCCTCTCGACCGTCCGCAAATCCGAAGTCGATGAGTTCTGTGACACCGCCCTCATCCTCAATCAGGGTCTGATCGAAATAGAGAGCCAACTTGACGAAGTCCTCCGCAAATTCCCTCTCCGTCCCGACATCAACGACACTGGACGAGGTCAACCCGAGCCCCTTGTCGACGATCAATTCGCTTAAAGGCGAGATCGCTCCGGAAGAGAGTGCGGCGTTTCTGCGCTACCAGCACAAGGTAAGGCGCCGGCGGCGGCGTTTTTCCTTGATCGGACTGATGCTTGCTTTGCTGCCACTGGCGCTGACGGCATTCTATGTTTTCGTTGTCGCCACGCCTCTCTATACGGCGGAGTCACGGTTCGCGATCCGGGGCGGCGATGTCCAGCAGCCGGTCGGCGTCGGCGGCCTGCTCTCGTCCGGCTCGTCCGGCATGGGTGTCAGCGGCTTCGTCGATGGCTACGCCGTGCGCGACTTCCTGCAGTCGCGCGAAGCGATGGACGGGCTCGCCAACAAGATCGACCTCACCAAGATGCTCACCGAGCATCCGGCCGATCCGCTGGTGAGCCTGCCGGACAAGCCGTCGCCGGACGAGCTCTATCGGGCCTATAAGTCGCTGGTCACGGTGCGCTACAACATGATCGAGCAGATCGTCGTCCTGCAGGTCGAGGCCTTCACCCCAGAGGACTCCGTCAAGATCTCCAATGCGCTGATCGATCTGTCCGACACCTTCGCCAACAAGATGAACCAGCGCGCCCTCGATGACGCCCTCAAGGTTGCGCAGGAGGAAGTCAGCCGCAGCGAGCAGCGTTCGGCGGCGGCCCGCCTCGAAGTGGCCAACTGGCGCAACCGGAACGCCAATGTCGATCCGACGGGCGACCTGACCGTGCTGACCAATCTGATCGGGCAGCTCGAGGCCCAATTGGCCGCCGCCCAGACCGATCTCGGCCAACTCAAGGCGACGCAGGGCGACAATCCGCGGCGCAAGAGCGTGGAGACGCGCATCGTCACTCTCCGCAAGGAAATCGATGACACTCGCCAGCGGCTGGGTGGCGGTAGCGAAACGGTGGCCAAGCAGCTTTCCAGCTACGAAAGCCTGAAGATCGCGCAAGACTTCGCCGATACCAACCTGGCTTCGGCCCGCCAGTCCCTGGACCAGGCGCGCGTGGCGATCCTGCGCCAGCAGCGCTATGTCTCGCCGATCGCCCAGCCCAAGGCCGATTACACGCCGACCTATCCCCAGAAGCTGACCGCTCTCGGCTCCGCCCTGCTGGTGGGGCTGGCGCTGGCCTTTCTCGCTTCGGTGACCGGCGGCCTGATCCGCAACGCAATCTCGGGCCGGTGAGGTTTGGCGATGAAGCTTGGCTCTGGCTGTTCAACTCTCCAATTCTCCCGCTATCCCATTCATGCAAGGAGTGACGCGCGATGAAGGTATTCGTTCTGGGGTCCTGCCGTCTGCACAGGCCGATGGAAGAGATCGCCGCCACCGGGCGCTGCAGCCATTATGACGGCGGCTCACGCGCCTATCTGCACTCGGTCGGCGAGGCCGTGCAGCGTCTGCGCTGGATGCGCGGCGAATGCCAGATCCCCGACGGTATGGCGCCCTATGTCTTCTCGACGGAGCGCGTGCCCAGGCTTTCCGCCAATGCCCAGAAGGAACAGGCCAAGGCCGATTTCCTCCTCGTCGAGATCGCATCCGAGAAGGAATTGATCTGCGACGGCATCTATCTCCAGCTCAACTATCTCCACCGCCATCTGCTCAGCCCCCTGGGCGACGGGGGCAAATTGTGGTGGAAGGAAATGCTGCAGAAGCGCTGCATCTCGGCCGAAACCGCCAAGAAGGTCATTGCCTCCGAGCAGTTCGCGGAAGCAGGTTTCGGCGAGGCGGATGCACGCATCCTGCGCGACGCCTATTGCGAGATCGCCGACGAGGATGCCCTGCGCCAGGGCCTGATCGAGCTCAAGCAACTGTGGGGCAAGCCGATGGCGGCCGTGTCCCATGTCGGCCTGCCACTCCAGGACGGGCGCGTGCTGCAGAGCCGCGAGGCCTTCATCGCCCGGGTAAAGAAGATCGGGGCGGAACTCGGCATTCCCGTCTTCGAACCGCGCGGCGTGATCGAGGCCGTCGGCCGCACGCGTGCCCTCGAACGCCAGGGTGCCGATCTCGACCATTACGACCCAGGCTTCGAACAAATGTATGGCTGGTATCTGCTCAACCGCGTGATCAAGCCGAACGCTTCTGTCATTCCCGACCTGGCGGCCTGACGGCCTGCCGCGTCGGTTTTATCCCCCTCGGAGCAAAGCGCGTCTTGGTGCAATCGCCGCTCTGCTCCAGCTCTTTATTGTGACGCGTCTTTGCGATTCTTGGCGATACCGCCAAATCGCAAAACGCTATGAAAGGACTGACCCTTTATGCGCTTTCTGATTACCGGCACGGCTGGCTTCATCGGCTTCCATCTCGCCCGCCGCCTGTTGGCCGACGGCCACTTCGTGGCAGGCGTGGACGGCATGACGCCGTATTACGACGTCACGCTGAAGCAGGCCCGGCACGCCATGCTCGGCAAGACCAACGCGTTCCGCGAGCATATCCTGATGCTGGAGGATTTCGGTGCGCTCGAGCAGGTCGTCGCCGACGAGAAGCCCGATGTCATCATCCACCTCGCCGCCCAGGCGGGTGTACGCTACAGCCTGGAAAATCCGCGCGCCTATGTCGACGCCAATCTGGTCGGCACGTTCAATGTGATGGAGTTGGCCCGGGCTCATTCCGTCGGCCATTTCCTGTTCGCCTCGACGAGTTCGGTCTACGGCGCCAACAAGGACATGCCTTTCAACGAGCGCGAGCGCACCGACCACCCTCTCACGCTCTATGCGGCGACCAAGAAGGCCACCGAGGACATGGCGCACTCCTATGCGCATCTGTGGAAGATCCCGACCACGGCCTTCCGCTTCTTCACGGTCTACGGCCCTTGGGGCCGGCCCGACATGGCCCTGTTCAAATTCGTCAAGGCGACGCTGGCTGGCGAGCCTATCGACGTCTATGGCCATGGCAAGATGCAGCGCGACTTCACCTATGTCGAAGATCTGGTAGAATCCATCGCGCGCCTCACCAAGGTACCGCCGGTGGAAGGCCAGCCGGTCAGTGAGATCGATTCCCTGTCGCCGGCCGGGCCTTATCGCGTCGTCAATATCGGCGGCGGCCAGCCAGTCGGCCTGCTCGACTATGTCGACGCCGTCGAGAAATGCCTGGGCATGCCGGTGAAGCGGAACTTCCTCGACATGCAGAAGGGCGATGTTCCCGCGACCTTCGCGGCGGCAGATCTCCTGGAGCAGCTCATCGACTACAAGCCCACGACGACGATCGATGTCGGCGTCAAGAACTTTGTCGAATGGTACCGCTCCTACTACCGGGTCTGAGTTGAGCCCGGATTTGCAAGACACCACCGGCCCGGCTCGCCGCAAAGGAATTTCGCGGCGAGCCGAAAGCCAGATCCACCTTCCCCGACTGGGACAAACGCCGAGTTGTCAAGATGACCCTAGCCTCTCCAGCGGAGTCGCATACACGCGCAAGCGTGGCACTCTTCAAGCTTGAACGCTTCGCCGAAGCTGCCGAGGAAGCACGGACCGCCCTGGCGATCACGCCCGACGACAATATTGCCCTGCGCACCTTGGCGCGCAGCACTCTGAGCCTGGGCGACATCGAGGGCACTATCGCTGCCCTCACCAATCTCCTGCCTTCTTCGGTCAACGAGGCCGTTGCCGGCATTCGCGCCCTGCTGCGCCATGGCGAAGTACAGGCGGCGGCGCGCGTCGCGGCCGTGGCACCCGCCAGGATCGAATCCTGCGATTCCGAAGTGCTGCCGCGCATCGTCACGCTGCTCCGCCAACAGGCATTGCGAAAGCAAAACCCGGCCCAGGAGCGGGTGGCGGCTTTCGAAATGGCGCTCGCCCTCGCCCCTGACAATGCCGCCCTTCGCATCGATTTCCTGAGATTGCTGGCATCGGCAGGCGAAGCCGCCGCCTTTGCCCGCAATGCCAGGCTCGTCACCGATGCAACTGCCCTTGCAGATGCCTCGGCCACCCTTGCCCGCGATGTCGGCAATCGCGCCAGGCAAGCCTTCCGTGACCAGCGCTGGCAGGAAGCCCATGAATGGCTGCAGGCCGGCAGCCGCCTCGGCCTCGAACAGGCGGCAGGCGATCTTGCCGAGCGCATCAAGGCACGCCGGCTCGCCGAAGCCCGCAAGACATTGGTCGCCAAGGAGCCGGACAGCCAGCAGCATACCGCCGCCCTGCTTGCCGACTATCCGGAGGACGGCGCGGCCCGCAGCCTGCATGCGCGCGCCCTGATCGCCAACCGGCACTATGCGCAGGCCAAGACGCTGCTGCAGGCGGTCTCCGCCCAGGGCGCGGCCACGGCCGACGACTATGTGCAGCTTGCACGCGCCTGCCGGGCCAGCCAGGACATCGAGAGCGCCATCGGCGCCTGCTTCGATGCCCTCGCGTTGCGCCACGAGGATCCGACTGCGCTGGTCCTCCTCGGACATCTCCTGCCGGGCCGGGAATAAACGACGGCCTCCGGGCTCCGCTGGAGGCTGTTTCACCCTGCGGGCGAGGTCGAGAGGCCGCGCATGCGCATATAGATCAACGGAAGAGCCATGCTGCAAAAACATGTGAGTTTCGGCATTGCCGTCACCGTCTCCCTCCTGGTTGGGACCGCAGCCCTGGGGCAACAAAGCGTGGCGCATCCGGAGACCGTGGACCGCATCCCGCGCGCCCAGATCTTCAACGGTCGCATGAAGTCGCCCGCCAACCTGCCCAATGTCGGCTTCGTCTGGGGCTCCAAGACCCCCCTGCGCTCGAACAAGGTGATCGACAGCTTCTACTACCCCAACCAGCGCGATCTCAACCGCGCCCATACGGCGGAATGGTACAAGGCCAATCATCCCAGCTGGATCACCTATCAGTGCGATCAGCAGACGCCCTCCTTTGGCTACACCTATTCCTGGGGCGCCTATGCGCCGCTGGACACCAGCAATCCCGAGGTGCGCCAATATCTCTTGAAGACCTATATCGAGCCGGCCTTGGCCAAGGGTTATCGTTCCATTGCCTTCGATAATGTCGCCCTGCCCAACACCGACAAGCGCTGCGGCGTCTGGCGCGACGGCAAATGGGTGCAGCTTTTCAGTGGGCAGTCGCGTGATCCGGCTCATACCGCCCAGAAGCTCGATTATATCGGCTGGCTCGCTAAGGAGATTCATCAACGCGGCGGCCTGATCGCATTGAATGCCAAGATCGACCCCAAGCAGCCCGACGAGACAAAGGCCCTGATCAACCTGGCCGATATCTGGGTCGATGAAGGCGGCTTCAGCGACAGTTGCCGGCGCCGCATCACCGACGATGCGTGGCGGCTCAAGCGCGAACTGATCCAGCAACGCAAAGATCGGGCCTATGTCTCGATCAACTACACTTGCACGAACGCCTCCGCTTCCCCCGACAATGCCGAATTGTCTTGGATCGTCGCCAGCTTCCTGGTGAACCGCAACAATCGCAGCTATCTCGCCGTGCTGCCGCAGAAGGACACCGGGCGCTGGGTCGAATATCCCAATCTCGATCCACCCGTCGGTCCCCCCACAGGCCCTTCCGAGCTTCAGGGCACGATCGCCTGGCGCAACTACCAGCGCGGCTATGCCGCCGTAAATTTCTCGGATCGGGAATCGGCCACGATCCAGCCACCCGCGGGCAGCTGGCGCGACCTGTCCGGCCAGGCGGTCAATGGCCCGATCGAGCTCAAGCCGCGATCCGGCGTGGTGCTGCTCAGGGCGGAGGGGTAATCACCATCCAAGAGGATCGCATCGATGAAAATAGCCGGCTTTTTTGCCGGCTATTTTTTATTTATTGAGGAAATTCCTGGAGGCGGACATCTTGTCCGCCTCCAGGAATCTTCAGCCTTTGGCCTTGGCTTCTTTCTCAGCCTTCTTCTTGGCGCGATAGGTCTTGGCCCAGCCGTCGATCCCGACCTGCCGGCCCCGGGCCACCGCCAGCGCTTCGGCAGGCACGTCCCTGGTGATCACCGAACCGGCACCGATGTTGGCGTTGTCGCCGATCGTCACAGGCGCCACCAGGGCCGAATTGGAACCGACGAACACGCCGGCTCCGATATCCGTATGGTGCTTGAGATAGCCGTCATAGTTGCAGGTGATGGTACCCGCCCCGATATTGGCCTCCGCCCCCACCCGGGCATCACCGATATAGCTGAGATGGCTGATCTTGGCGCCCTTCTCGATGCTTGCCGCCTTGACCTCGACGAAATTGCCAACCTTGACCTCCTCAGCGAGCTTTGCCCCGGGACGCAGTCGCGCGAAGGGGCCGACCGAGGTGCCACTGCCGACATGCGCACCTTCCAGATGCGAGAAGGCGTGGATCACCGCACCGCTCTCGATGGCGACGCCCGGACCGAACCAGCAATTGGGCTCGATCACCACATCGTTGCCGATGCGGGTGTCGTGCGAGAGGAAGACGGTCTCGGGTGCGATCATGGTCACGCCTTCGCGCATGGCGTTCGCGCGCAGGCGCGACTGCATGACGGCCTCGGCCGCCGCCAGCTGCAGGCGATCGTTCACCCCCTGCACCTCCTCCTCGGCGATCGGACGCGCCACGGCGCGAAGCCCTTGCCGATGCGCGATCTCGGCCGCGTCGGTGAGATAATATTCACCCTTGGCATTGTCGTTGCCGATGGCTTCGAGCAGAGCCAGGCCGTGCTCGCCGCTGAGCGCCATCAGGCCGCCATTGCAGAAACCGACGGCCTTCTGCTCGGGCGTGGCGTCCTTTTCCTCGACGATGGCGGTGAGCGCGTCGCCTTCGACGATCAGTCTGCCATAACCGGTGGGATCGGCGGCATGGAAACCGAGCACGGCCACGCTGGCGCCATCCACCAGGGCCGCCTTCAGCGTCTCGATCGACTGGGGACGCACCAGCGGCGTGTCGGCATAGAGGACGATGATGTCCTTGCCGTCGGCCAGCGCCTCTTTCGCCGCCAGCACGGCATGACCGGTCCCCTTGCGCTCGACCTGGGTGAACACGGCGCAGCCGGGCAGTTCCTTCTGGGCGACCTTGGCGACATCCTCCCGGCCGGGGCCAACGACGACGGCAGCATCGGTGATACCGGCCTGCTTCACGCTCGCCAGGACATGGGCCAGCATGGAACGCCCGGCGATGGCATGCAGCACCTTCGGCAGCGATGATTTCATGCGGGTGCCTTCACCTGCGGCGAGGATGACGGCTAGGGTCGGTCGGGACATGTCATGATCCGTATACGTTGCGATAAGTTGCCTGCGCTCTATGGGATGTTCGGCATCAGTTGATCGAACGACAGCTTCAGTGTCAGAGCGACAGTGTTACGTCATTGATATGAACACTCCTGTCCCCTCATCATGACGTTTGTGTGATTCTTCGGTCGAATCCTGGGGCTTTATAAAGTTCCAGCCGCCCGTGATCAACGCAGGCCGCGCAAATCCCCGGGGAGAGGGCGATATGATACGAGCTCACTCCGGGAGATCGGCAGCAGGAAACCTATCGACGCGGATCGTGTCAGAAATGCAGGCGAAGCGATGCAGCGCACACTTAATTCGCCGCCGGCACCGAACAGCTCAGATCGCCTTCCGCGCAGTTGAGATAGGTCTTGAAGGTCTTGATGCGATCCTTCGTCAGGCCGTCACGGCACTGCGTCACCGCCAACGGATAGAGGGTGCCGCCGGTGACCCCGGCGCTTGAGAAATTGCATTCGGCGTCGCGAAAGGCGACCCAGGCTCTTTGCGCCGCTACCAGCAATTTCGTCTTGTCCGCATCGTCGTTGAGGCGTTTCTGGATCTGCCTGTAGAGCGTGTTGAGCTCGCCATCGGACGCCTTCAACGATTTGCCGGCGCATTGATTGAGCGCAGCCTCGTTTTCGGCATTGGCACAGTCCCCGGCCGCAAAGGCCGGCCCTGCCGTGGAGAAGAGCGCAAGTCCTACCAGGGTGGTTCGTATCAAGCCGGGCAGCCGCATGGTCATTCTCCTCGATAGGCATGGCGATCACGAAGGAGGGACAACCTCTCACAATTTTCAGCTGCGGGCATCGGACTAGTACCACACCCCATCAACCATCAACAGAAAGGGGCCTTTCCGCCGCGCCGGGCTGGCGAAGTCGAGAGCTATTTGCGCCAATCCGCCGCGGCCGGCAGCAAAGCCAGGTTGCATAAAGCGGTTGACACTCCCTCAAATGCTGGCATCTTGTATACCAGAAAAATCAGAAACAGGGCGGAACCTCCATGGCAAGAATGCGAGCAATCGACGCCGCCGTCAGGGTGCTGGAACGCGAGGGCGTGACCTGCGCCTTCGGTGTGCCGGGCGCTGCGATCAACCCACTCTATTCGGCCATGAAGGCGCGCGGTTCGATCAATCATTACCTCGCCCGCCATGTCGAAGGCGCCTCCCATATGGCCGAGGGCTATACGCGTGCCAAGGCCGGCAATATCGGCGTGTGCATCGGTACCTCCGGCCCGGCCGGCACCGACATGATCACCGGCCTCTATTCGGCGGCAGCCGACTCCATTCCGATCCTGTGCATCACCGGCCAGGCGCCGCGCGCGCGCCTCTACAAGGAGGATTTCCAGGCCGTCGACATCGAGGCCATCGCCAAGCCCGTAACGAAATGGGCCGTCACCGTGCGCGAGCCGGCTTTGGTGCCGCGCGTGTTCCAGCAGGCCTTCCACCTGATGCGCTCGGGCCGGCCCGGCCCGGTGCTGATCGACCTGCCTGTCGACGTGCAGACGGCGGAGATCGAGTTCGACGACGAGATCTACGCTCCCCTGCCCGTCTACAAGCCCGCCGCCACGCGGCTTCAGGCCGAAAGGGCCATCGCGCTCCTGCAGGAAGCCGAGCGCCCGCTGATCGTGGCGGGTGGCGGCATCATCAATGCCGATGCCGCCGACAGGCTCGTCGCCTTCGCCGAACTGATCGGCGTGCCCGTGATCCCGACCCTGATGGGCTGGGGTTCGATCCCCGACGATCACCCGCTGATGGCGGGCATGGTCGGCCTGCAGACCAGCCACCGCTACGGCAACGCCACGCTGCTTGCCTCCGACTTCGTCTTCGGCATCGGCAATCGCTGGGCCAACCGCCACACCGGTTCGGTGGAGGTCTACACCAAGGGCCGCAAATTCGTGCATGTCGACATCGAGCCGACCCAGATCGGCCGCGTCTTCAACCCCGATCTCGGCATCGTCTCCGATGCCGGAGCAGCCCTCGATCTCTTCCTGGACGTCGCCCGCGAATTGCAGGCGCAAGGCAAGCTCAAGGATCGCTCCGCATGGGCTGACGAATGCCGCGGGCGCAAAAGCAGCCTGCATCGGCGCAGCCATTTCGACAATGTGCCGCTCAAGCCCCAGCGCGTCTATGAGGAGATGAACACCGCCTTCGGCCGGGATGTCTGCTATGTCTCGACCATCGGCCTGTCTCAGATCGCCGGTGCGCAGTTCCTGCGCGTGCACCATCCCCGCCACTGGATCAATTGCGGCCAGGCCGGGCCGCTCGGCTGGACCATTCCCGCCGCGCTCGGCGTGCGTGCCGCCGATCCCGACAGGGAGATCGTGGCCCTGTCCGGCGACTACGACTTCCAGTTCCTGATCGAGGAACTGGCGGTCGGCGCCCAGTTCAAGCTGCCCTATATCCATGTCGTGGTGAACAACGCCTATCTCGGCCTGATCCGCCAGGCCCAGCGCGGCTTCGACATGGATTTCCAGGTCCAGCTCTCCTTCGAGAACATCAATGCACCCGATCTCGAAAGCTATGGCGTCGACCACGTCGCCGTCGCCGAGGGGCTCGGCTGCAAGGCGATCCGGGTTCGCAGTCCCAACGAGTTCGGCCAGGCCTTCGAGAGGGCCCGCGAATGGATGCGTGACTATCAGGTACCCGTCGTCGTCGAGTTCATCCTGGAGCGCGTCACCAACATCGCCATGGGCCCCGAGATCGACGCGGTCACGGAGTTCGAGGACATCCTCGACCTGCCTATCCGGTCGGAAGCCGTCGCGGCCGAATAGCCGGCCATCGCTCCATTCACCCCGTAGATCCCTGTCGAGGAACGGTTCCTCGACTGGATGGTCTCGCCCTCAATTCGCCTGAACCGGGAACCCAGCCATGCCCAGATTTGCCGCCAATCTGACCATGCTGTTCAACGAAGTGCCGTTCATGGAGCGCTTCGCGGCAGCCGCCCGCAACGGCTTTGCGGGCGTGGA
>NZ_JAXOUF010000008.1:0-254189 GCF_034424805.1 Labrys sedimenti | reverse complement strand
AAACAAATCACCCATAACGGCCTCCACCGGAAACCGTGAATCACATCTCAAACCAAATTAATAGGTCCTGAGCCTAGCGCGTAGAAGGCCCATTGCCAGGCGACCGTCGCGTTCTCCGCCAGCGCGATCTCGCCTGGGTCGGCGTTCACGAGCCGGGCGACGCTGCGGTACACTCCTCGATACGCTCGATCTCCCGCGTTTTCGCCTCATAGCCGCCGATTTCGGCCTCCAGGTTGAGATGATCGACCACGGTGGACAGCACGCCCGTCGTCATCAGCGCTGCACCGGCATTGTTGAGATGGACGCGGTGCCTAGTTCCCGGCGTCATCGCGCGCAGGTGTTCCAGCTCGTCGGCTGAGAAGGTTGCCGTCATGATGTGGTACTAGCTGGACGAGCCTGAGTAGTCAGGCCCGAAGTTACGCATCATGCCGGATCTCACCGGTAAGAAGTGCGAGGCCGTGCAATTCTCGTTTCCCCTACCGAAATGAGCCGGCGAGCTGCGCAACCTTATCGGGCTCCGGTGAGAGGATGGTCGAAAACGTACGCTGAAGCCCGCCGTCGCGGCACATAGATGGCGTTACGGGTTAGGTGATGCGGGTCTTGCTGTCGATTTGGAGCAGGCCAGGCCGGTCGATCGCCCTTCGCAGTTGGCCCGCGCCGATGCGGCCGTGACGACGCAGGGCATTGAAGCCCTGCGCTGCCAGCGCCACGCACCGCGCTTCGGAAACGGAGGTCTCCACCTTCAGGAGCGCGCTCCCGACACCGTCGCGATAAAGGCGCGCAGGTCGGCCAGCATCAATTCCGGCTCTTCCAGCGCGGCGAAATGCCCGCCCCGCGGCATGTCGGTCCAATGCACGATGTTGTAGGTCTTCTCCGCGAACGAGCGCGGCGGCGGCAAGAACACCGGATCCGGGAAGGCCGCAACGCCGGTCGGCACCTGGATGCGGGTGCCGGCTGGAAGCATCCGCGACTTCTCAAGCCGGCTGCCGTAGTAGATCCAGGTTGCAGTCACGAACGATGCCGGCGCGATATAGAGCATGAGGTTGGTGAGGAGTTCCTCCTCGGAAAACTTGCTCCAGATGTCGGGGTCGCCATCGGCGGTAGTCGGAAGATCGGCCCACTTGCCGAACTTTTCGAGTATCCAGCCCGCCGCTCCGACCGGGCTGTCGGCCATCGCGATGCCGAGCGTCTGCGGACGAGTTTCCTGCTCGTGAAAGTAGGCGCTCTCCCGATCGGCAATGGCGGCCCGCTTGGCGGCGAAGGACTTCTCCCCGTCGGTCGTCGGAGCGGCATCCGCCGCACGCACGGTCATCATGTTAATATGGATGCCGAGCAGAGCGTCCGGTCGATCATGCGCTGCCCAGGCCGCGATGCTGTGGCCCCAATCGCCCCCTTGAACGAAATACCGCGCGTCGCCGAACAGTTGTACCATCAGCCCATGCACGAGCGCAGCAGCCCGCCGCGGGCCGATCGGGCGCGTGATCGGGTTGGAGAACGCGAAGCCAGGAAGCGAGGGGACGACAACATCGTGCCCGTCCGCTGCGAGCGGCTCCAACAGCCGCTCGAACTCGAGATACGAGCCCGGCCAGCCGTGGAGAAGCAGGACGGGCGGCTTGGAGCAGTCGCCTTTCATATGAACGAAGTGGAGGTGCTCGCCTTCCACGTCGGCCGTGAAGTTGGGCAGCGCGTTGAGGCGCCGTTCGACCGCACGCCAGTCGTAGCTGTCCCGCCAATACGCGGCGAGCCGCTTGAGGTCATCAACCCCGACGCCCGCCGACCAGCCCCCCGCATCCGGCAGCTGGCTCCAGTCATAAGCCTCGACCTTCGCTCTGATCGTGGCGAGCCGTTCGTCAGGGATGTAGATCGTGTAGGGTGAAATCATGATGTTCTCCGCTTAAACGGCTGACGACGTTGGCCGCCGAAGGGCAATACCGACTGAACTGAAGGCTGCGCACGACGTTTCCTCGAACCCCCTTATTGCGTTACCGTAAGATCGCGCGCGACATCCGGTACGAGCCCGATCATGACGAACTCCGTCGTGCCGATCGCGGAGGCCGCCACGGCAAGCGCGAACAATGCAGGCGACATCGGTGTGCTCGTTATGCGTCGATCAGATCAGCAAAGTGCGCGGCGAGGCCGGTTTGGCCTGGCGCGACGTGATCGACCATGGTGTGGCGATCGGGGAAGTCGCCGCCGTTTTGCGAACGGAAGGGAATCGGCTTGTCGGTGAATAGCCCGGCGAGACGCACACGCCATGCTGCCTTGATCGCGTCTACTTCCTCCGCCGTGGAAACGTGACCTGCGCCATAGACCGCGTGTGTCGGCAGCACGTCCATGCCGGGGTAGAACAGCGCGCCATGGGTCAGCGGGAACAGCAGTTGCTCGATCGGCCCGTTGATACCCCGCGGGCCATAATCGGCCACTGGGCCGCCTGCCTGCACGTTGACCAGCGCTCGCTTGCCCTTGAGGATGCCGTCGCCAAAGCGGAACTCGTTGGAGCCGTTCTGATAGCCGTAGGCAAAACCGAAGGCATAGACCCGCTCTATCCAGCCCTTCAGGATCGCGGGCACGCCGAACCACCACAGCGGGAATTGCAGGACCACAGCATCGGCCGCGAGCAGCTTCTGCTGCTCGACGATCACGTCGGACGTCTGATGCCCGCTTCCGTAAGCATGGCCCGATTCCATGATGAATGACAGCCGTTCGGAGTTGTTACGGACTGGAAAGTCATCGGCATCGTACACCGCCTTCCACTTCATGCCGTAAAGGTCTGAATGGATCACGGTGTGCCCCGCCGCCGACAACGTCTCAGCGGTCACCTCGACCAACTGCCGTGTCAGCGAAGTGGGTTCAGGGTGCGCGTAAACAATAAGAACCTTCATGATGGCTTATTCCTGATTGTTGGGATCTGTCGATATTCGACGACGATCTTGCCGAAACGCCCGCCAGTCTCTCGTGGCCGGAAGGCATCGGCGAGCGGGAAGGATCGATTTCCAGTAAGGTTACTCCAGAGGTCTTATTACACTGATCTGAAGCTGCTGGCTTAGCATTGGCAGAATCTTATTCATGTAAGGCTGTAGACGTTTCACATGAAGATGGAGAGCACTTTGGCTTTCCCACTCCTCGACGAAATAGAAGCTGCCGGTATGCTCAACATCTTCGAACATCTCGTAAGAGATGCAGCCGCTTTCACGCCGCGCCGGCTCGATTAAAGCTTGAAGGCCCGCCCGTACATCGGGTTCGTGGCGGGCCTTCGCCCTTACCTGTCCCAATACGGTGATGGCTTGATTATCGCTGCTCATTATGCCGGCTCGTTTGTCGGGAGGGGGGCGATGGATCCCCCTGGATCCTCCATTCCGATCTCATGTAGAGCGGCATGACGCGGTATTGAAATCGAACCTTTTACCTGTTGTTATCCAGCAAATGGATACCAGAAACCTCGATCTCGGCCTGCTCGTCACGCTCGAAGCCCTGCTGGCGGAAGGAAACGTTACGCGTGCCGCCCGGCGCTTGAACCTGAGCCAACCCGCCTTGTCGGCCCGGCTGGCGCGGCTTCGCGATGAACTCGGCGATCCCCTCCTCATTCCGGCGCAACGTGGGATGGTCCTGACCCAGCGCGCCGTCGAGCTTCGGCAACCGTTGCATGAAGCGCTGGAGGGTGTCCGCAGGGTTGTGGCAGATGGAATGCCGTCCGACCCGGCGACCATGGAGGCTACCCTGGTCATCGCCGCGAGCGACTATGTGCAGTATGCGCTGCTCAGCCGCTTCTCCGTCGCGCTCAGGACCGAGGCCCCCAGGGTCCGCATCGCCTGGCGTGCCCTGGACGTGCTGGCGGTCGCCACGCAGTTGGAGCGCGGCGAGGTCGACCTTGCCTTGGCATCGCCAGACCATGCACCTGCGGCCATGCGCCAGCGCCAGCTCTTTCGTGAGGATTACGTGGTGATCGCCCGGCAGGGACACCCGGCCGTGCAGGGCCGTCTCAGCCTGGACGTATTCTGCGCTTTGGAGCACATCGTCGTGTCGCCCCAGGGCGGCGGGTTCTCGGGGCCTGCCGATGCGGCACTAGAGGCCATCGGCCACCGCCGCATCGTAGCCCTATCCACGTCGGGCTTTCTGATCGTGCCGGAGGTAGTGTCGCGGTCCGACATGATCGCTTTGATCCCACGGCGGATCGCCGATGGCTGGTCGAATCAGGTGCAGGTGGTGGAACCGCCACTCACCATCCCTGGCTTTACTATCGCGAGTGTCTGGCACGACCGGACGACCAACCATCCGGCACAACGCTGGCTGCGTGAACGGCTGATGACATTGGCCGCCGAAGGATAATACCGACTGAACTGAAGGCTGCGCACGACGCCTCCCGAAACGCCATCGTTTTTACGGCGATGAGCGGCGTAGCGAGCCGGCAGCTATCCGCTGCGGGGCACCTGATAGCCGCCCGTCAGGAAAGTCCCCAACCTAGCCATCGGCTTCCTGTCCGCAGTCCACCCAACGATTGACGGGACATCAAAGCCGAAGCGGCCATCCCGCAGCCTAGGATGACCGCCCAGGGTCAGATCTCGGTTCGCTCAGCGATTATGAGCGCGTCCTCCACATCGACGCCGAGATATCGGACGGTGTTCTCGATCTTACAAAAGGGCCGGGTGTGAACCCGGCCTCTTCAGAGCATCTCAACGGACATGCCAGTATATCCACGGTCAAAGACTACAGGCGCTGGTCCTAAACGGTTTGCAGGTTGTCTGCAGAGGCTTTGCCGCTACGGTCGTCCGTGACGACGTCAAAACTGACTTTCTGGCCTTCACGAAGGTCCGACATGCCTGCTCGCTCGACGGCGCTGATATGGACGAAAATGTCCCGACTGCCATCTTCAGGAGCGATGAAGCCATATCCCTTCTGGGAGTTGAACCATTTGACTGTACCTGTGCTCAAGACGATTTCCTTTCAATCGACATAGATAACCCTGCTGTGTTTGTGCAGCGGGCGTTACATTTCTACCGAAATTGTCGGAGGGAATCGTCAAAGGCAATTTAAAATTGCCTGGTAATTCATCAGCAAGATCGATAATTTTCCACATATACTAAAAATATTCAAAAAAAGATAGGCGTAAATTTAATTTTTATTAAAAGGCTGCACGAAGGAATTATCTTCCTTTTTTGACGTGATTGTTTGACTGCAGCAAATTGGGCGCCCTCGGCTCGGCAACTTCGAATCCAGCGAGCCCTGCCTACGCGAGCCGACACGTCTCGACTATTTAGCTGCACCGCGGAAGGCAGCGAAAACCAGCTATCTCGCACTATCACTGCCAAGATTCCGCGCATGTCGCGATGAAGCTCCAAGCACTTTTAGCATTGAAACTGGAAGGCCGATACAGGGGATAACCGTCGTACAAGGGGAGCTCCGGCCAGAGGCTCAGTGGTTCGCATCCCCCCTGGCCGGCTCCCACCGGGAGAGAGCGAATCCCTGCGACCAGTTCAAGTACACCTATCAGATATGCTGCGGCGTGTCCGATAAATCGAGGGATTCACAAAATACATTGAAATGCACCCCAGCAGGTCCATTTGGCGCGGCTGCCCCAATGGATCAGTGAGACGGTAATACGCTGAGTCGATTGACGATCTTCATGGCGCTCAATTCGGACTCGCGGACCCTCCGCTCAAAAGGCTCCCCTATGCTCTTGATCCTGTAAACGGGCTCCGGTCCATCAGCTGGCAACAGCCGGATAATTTCATAAGCCTTGTCTTGCTGGCGGATGGGCGCAAGCTTCAAGATAACAAAATCGCCAATTCCGAAAATGTGTATACCCATCTCCTGTCCTTTGTTTCGATCGTGTTCTGGAATGGGCTCAGCACTGACGCCCCATCGTCCCACGAATCGGATTTCGACGTTCGACGAAGCAGGCCAGGAAGGCGGATTGCCTTGAGATTTGGGAGAGAAAGGCTTGCGGACGAGCTAAAGCCCGCCGCATCATATTCGCCTCTACTTGGATACTTTCATGCGGTCGACATTCCGCATCGCCAATGACAACGAGCAAGAACTCTCACACGGGATGCCTGGCTTGATGAGAATTGTCGAAAGCAATGTTATCAAGCTCCCGCAGCAGCAGCCGGGTTCAGCCCACCCTGAGGTCGCCGGCCGAAGATTTTCCCGTCTTGCGGTCACGAACCAATTCGAAGCTAACTTTTTGACCTTCAGTCAATTCGCGCAAGCCCGCACGCTCCACAGCGCTGACATGTACGAAAACGTCGGGTGTTCCATCGTCCGGCTGGATAAAACCATATCCCTTGGTGGAATTGAACCACTTCACAGTACCTGTGCTCATATCGTGCCCCTTTGAACTTCCTTCGCACCTTCCAGGTGGAAGACCATGCCAACTCACACCGGCGAAAGGCTAGCTGATTCAAGGGCTTATTGGCCGCTGAAGATCGAGCTCACCGGCCAAAATCGACTTCATCAGTGTGCGCCGCACGTTGGAGTCCGTCAAGCTGCAAGTGGCAATCGGCTTCTCACTGCACCTGAACCTGCAGCCTTCATGCTCCCTTTGATCAAGAGCCTGGAAAAGGCAAGATGGTCGCTCCGCCGCCGTCGTCGCCCCGACCGCTGTGACAACCAGGAGCCTGCCATGCCCAAGGTCGACCTTGCCATCGTTCCCAAGCACAAGGGTTCGGGTTACCCACCGCCCTTCGATGTTTCCTGTGCGGAACGGGTGCGGCAGCGCCTGGGCGATGCCGGCGGTCTCCAGGATTTCGGGGTCAATCTCATGCAGTTGCCACCGGGCAACTGGTCGAGCCAACGCCATTGGCACACGGCCGAGGACGAATTCGTCTATGTCCTGCAAGGCGAGCTGACGCTCGTCGAGGATTCCGGCGAGACCATCCTGCGTGCCGGCGATTGCGCCGCCTTTCCCAAGGACACCGGCAACGGCCATCACATGATCAACAGATCCGGCGCCATGGCGGTCTATCTCGAAGTCGGCTCGCGCTCGTCCGCCGACGTGATCCACTGCTCCGACATCGACATGATGAGCCCCAGCTCTGACGGCCGCTTCCTGCACAAGGACGGCACGCCCTATGCCGAGGCCTGACGCCGCCTTGCCATTTTCGAACCGACCGGCGTGCCGGCACCATGGCGCGGCAGATAATGATATGGTTCAGATCCCGGACCGCAATGTGGCCGCCCGAGGCCCTCAGCCGTGATGCGAACCAGCCCAGGCCTCGAGCCAACCGATGGCAAAATCGAGCATGGGCTTTGCATCCACCAGCAGGGACGGCGCCTGGCCAATGAGCCCTTGCCGGCCGCCGCCTTGCGCAACGAAGGCCGTCACGATCCGCTCGATGTAATTTGCAGGCATGCCGTCGAGAACGGGCTCGGACGTGTCGAATTCCTCGATGAAACGCCAAACTACGCCATGGACGCCGGCGAAAGGTACCTCATAGCGCAAGGTACGCTTGCCGGGCAGGCGTGCCAGATGGTCGGCGTGGTGGATCAAGGTCATAGTGTCCCAGGGCGCACCAGCCATCAGCACCCGGCCGCCGGCCGCGACAAGCTTGGCCAGAGGCGAGCCCTTGCCATAGCCGTAGTCCTGCGGGTGATCGGCCGTCAGCCAGACTGCGCGGCCGCCGATCGCTGCCATCGAGGCGCCGGGATTGCCGCTGCGATGAGCGCCGGGCATGGTCCGCACGAATTCGGCGATCACCCCATTGGCGCGGACGGCGCGCGAGGCCTGCGGGTCGAAGCCCGGCACATGATCGCGCCATGCCGGCAGGACGCGCCCTTCCCGATCGAGGAGATCGGTGTGGGCGCTGTCCCAATCGGTATAGACCATCATCGTTCCCTGTGGGCCGACGACATCGAGCAGGGCATGGGACAGCGCATCCGGACCGTTGAGCAGCGGCCCGACCCTGCTCATGGCGGCATGCAGCATGACCGTATCGCCCGCCCGGATACCGAGCCGGCGCAGATCATCGCGCAACGAGGCCCGGCTGCGATAGACCGGCAATGCTTCCGACATGACAACACTCCACGGAGCCGGCCGCGTCAGTCACGCGAGGCGGCGCCCTGCCCCGCGCTCTGCGACGACAAATATTCGGCATATTCCGCCATCAGCGGCTGATAGAGCTCGGGTGCCGGATAATGCTCGAAACTATGCCGGGCCGAAGTCGAGGCCCAGGCCGGCTTCTCCGAAGTGCAGGTTTCGATGAAGGGTTCCGTCCATACCGCTTCGGCCAGCATGGTCGGGCGGACATTGACGAAGAAATCCATGCCCTCGGGCCTGGTGAACAGCCAGCTCTTGCAATGATCGCAGTAGAAATGCCGCGTCGGCCCATGCAGGGCGCCGATCACGGGCTCGCCGCGGGTGACCCGGAAGCCTTCCGAAGGAACTGCCGCGCTGAGGGAATAGGCGCTGCCGGTCATCTTCTGGCAGCCGCGGCAATGGCAGGCCATGGTGATCAAGGGCGCAGCGGCAACCTCGAACTCGACCTGCCCGCAGCGACAGCTTCCTGTCATCGGCGTTGATTGATTCGGCATGCGTGCACCTACCCGGTCATGGCTGCGATCGTCACGCCCCTGCTACTGCGCCGGCATGGGAATGTCGAGCCGGGGAATCGGTCTCGCCCAGCCAGCCCTCGAACAGCGTGACGATGGAATCATGATAGCTGACGTCCGGGCCGGCCTCGAGGCCGAGCTTGCGGGCGATCCGGATCGAGGCCGTGTTCTCCGGCGCGATGATTGCCGTGACCTTCCGGCCCGGATGCATGCCGCGCGCCCAGTCGAAGGCGGCCTGGCTGGCCTCGAAGGCGATGCCCCGGCCGTGGGCATGGGAGGCGAACACCCAGCCCGCCTCCAGCGACCCCACCAGGCTCGGCTCGATGTCGCGCATCGCATCCTGGAAGCCGGTCATGCCGAGATAGCGTCCGCTCGCCTTCTCGATCACCGAGAAATAGCCGAAGCCGAAGAAGTGCCAGGTGCCATGGGCCTGGAGAAAGCGCTGCCACATCTCCTCGCGGCTGCGCTGCCTGCCCGAGATGTGCCTGTAGACCTCCGGCTCCGCCCACATGGCGGCATGGGGCTCGAAATCGTCGAGAATGGGCTTGCGCAAGAGAAGGCGCGGCGTCTCGATCATCTTGGAAACTCGCTCCGATATGAAATTTCGCGTGTTTTCCTGCAGGACCCGCTCAAACCTTGATCCGCCATCCCGTGCGGAAGATCACGCCGATCACAACGAGGCACAGCAGCATGAAGACCAGCGTCATGCCCAGGCTCTGCCCGAAATCGACATCGGAAGCGGAAGCACCGTAGAAGGCCCAGCGAAAGCCGCTCACCAGATAGAGAACCGGGTTGATGTAGCTGACGCCCTGCCAGAAGTCGGGCAACATCTTGATCGAATAGAAGCTGCCGCCCAGGAAGGTCAGCGGCGTAATGATCAGGGTCGGCACGATCTGCAGTTTTTCCCAGCCATCCGCCCAGATGCCGATGAGAAAGCCGAACAGGCTGAAGGTCACCGAGGTGAGCACCAGGAAGGCCAGCATCCAGAACGGGTGCTCGATGGAATAATGCGAAAAGGGCCAGGCGGTGATCAGAATGATGAAGCCGAGCAATATGGATTTGGAGGCGGCCGCGCCGACATAGCCGATGACGATCTCCACCACCGAGACCGGGGCCGACAGCACTTCGTAGATGGTGCCGATGAACTTCGGCATGTAGATGCCGAAGGAGGCGTTGGAAATGCTCTCGGTCAGGATCGCCAGCATGACCAGGCCGGGCACGATGAAGGCGCCGTAGTTCACACCGCCGACCGTCGGCATATGGTTGCCGATGGCCGAGCCGAACACGATGAAATAGAGCGAGGTCGAGATCACCGGCGAGGCGATCGACTGCAGGAGCGTGCGGAAGGTGCGCGACATCTCGAAGACGTAGATGGCGCGAATGGCGTGAATGTTCATCAATGCGCCCCTACCAGGCTGACGAAGATGTCCTCGAGCGAGGACTGGCTGGTCTGCAGGTCCTTGAAGCCGATGCCGGCTTCGCCGACATCGTGAAGCAGGCGCGAGAGCACTTCCGGATCGTCCTTGGCGTCGAAGGTGTAGACGAGTTGGTTGCCGTTGTCGGCGATATCGAGCCGGTAGGCGGCAAGCGCGGCCGGCACCGCTTCGAGAGGCTGCTGCAGGCTGAGGGTGAGCTGCTTCTTGCCGAGCTTGCGCATCAGCTCGGTCTTGTCCTCCACCAGGATGATCTCGCCCTTGTTGATCACGCCGATGCGGTCGGCCATCTCCTCGGCTTCCTCGATATAGTGGGTGGTGAGGATGATGGTCACGCCGTTCTCGCGCAGCCCGCGCACCATCTCCCACATGTCGCGGCGCAGCTCGACGTCGACGCCCGCCGTCGGCTCGTCGAGGAAAAGGATGGTCGGTTCGTGCGACAGGGCCTTGGCGATCATCACGCGGCGCTTCATGCCCCCCGACAGGGCCATGATCTTGCTGTCCCGCTTCTCCCACAGCGAGAGGTCGCGCAGGATCTTTTCGAGGAAGGCCGGGTTGGACGGCTTGCCGAACAGGCCGCGCGAGAAATTCACCGTCGCCCACACGGTCTCGAAGGCATCGGTCGACAATTCCTGCGGCACCAGGCCGATCTTGGTGCGGGCGGCCCTGTAGTCCCTGACGATGTCGGAGCCGTCGGCACGGATGGTGCCACTGGAAGGATTGACGATGCCGCAGATGATCGAGATCAGCGTGGTCTTGCCGGCCCCGTTCGGGCCGAGCAGGGCGAAGATCTCGCCGCGGCGCAGGTTGAGATCGATCTGTTTCAGGGCCTGGAAGCCCGTCTTGTAGGTCTTGCTGACGCCGGACACCGCGACGATGACGTCCTCGGCGGACGGTGAATTGTTGGCTTTCATGCGTGCCTCCCTGCGGGGAAATGGCGTCTTTCCAAACCAAGTGCAACCATGTTTCTTGAAAGATGCGGAAGCGCTTTGCGATCTGGCTGTATCGCCAAGAAGCGCAAAGGCGCGTCGCAACAAGGAGCTAGAGCAAAGAGCCGTTCATGCCTGAAGGCGCTTTGCTCTAGTGACCGGGAGGGGTCTTAGGGGGGAATGAAGATGATTAGCCACAGCCTGAAGGCAGGCTTGTTCTGTACGGCCTTCGCCGCAATCTCGGCACTCGGTTCAACCGGCGCCAATGCCCAGGAGAGCAGACCCGCCGATACTGTCTATCTCAACGGCACGATCTACACCGCCGACAGCAAGGACAGCATGGCCGAGGCCCTGGCCGTGCGCGAGGGACGAATCGTCTTCGTCGGTACGGGTGCGGATGCCAAGCCCCATATCGGTCCCAAGACCAAGGTGGTCGATCTCGGCGGCCGCATGGCCATGCCCGGCCTGATCGACGGCCATATGCATCCCCTCGGCGGCGGCAAGAGCCTGACGGGATGCAATCTCAACTATGCCGCCCTCACCCTCGACCAGACCCTGGCCGCCATCCAGGCCTGCCTCGACCAGGAAGCGAAAGCAGGGGACGACGACTTCCTGATCGTCAACAACTGGTTCCGCCAGAAGATGCTGCCCGCCGGCTCCGACATGGCCCGCGGCGAGCTCGACAGGCTCAAGACCAAGCGTCCCATCCTGGTGATCAATTTCGACTACCATTCCAAGCTCGCCAACAGCCGGGCCCTGACGCTGGCCAAGGTCACCAAGGACACGCCGGATCCCAAGGACGGCAAGATCGTGCGCGACGCCGCCGGCGAGCCGACCGGCATGCTGGAAGATGGCGGCGACACAGCCGTGATGGCGGCGATGCCCAAGCTCTCGCCCGAACAGGAGGCCGAGCAGAATCTCGCCTTCGGGCGCACCGCTCTGGAGGCCCTGCGCAAGGGCGGCATCACCAGCTTCCTGGAGGCGGCGGCCGACGAGAGCGAAATGACGGCCTGGGCCACCTTGCAAAAGCAAGGCGAATTGACAGCGCGCGCCCATCTGGCGCCGAAACTGGCAACCGATACCGACCAGAGCGCCGACGCCCACGTCCAGCGAGTTCGCACGCTCGCCGCCCGCTTCGATCAGGGCCCGCTGCAGCCGGAACCCGGCATCACCCTGCGCAACGCCAAGATCTTCATGGACGGCGTGATTCAGGCGCCGGCCCAGACCGGCTATGTGCTGGCCCCCTATTTCGTCAACAAGGGCAGCACCGACAAGCCGGACTGGCAGCCCGGCACGGAGCGCGGCGCACTCTATGTCCAGCCCGACCGCCTCACCCCGCTGCTGATCGGGCTCGCCGAAGCCGGCATCGATCCCCATCTGCACACGGATGGCGACGGCGCCGTCAATGTCACGCTCAACGCGATCGAAGCCATGCGCGCCAAGGTGCCGGGCAAGGACATCCGGCCGGCGCTGGCGCATAACGAGATGGTCGATCCGGCCGACCTGCCGCGCTTCGCCAAGCTCGGCGCCATTCCCGTGCTCTCCTTCCAATGGGGCGCAGCCTCACCCGACCAGGTTGCGGCCATCAAGGAACAGGCCGGCCCCAAGCGCCTGCCCTTCGTCGAGCCCTATGGCCAGATCTTCAAGGCTGGCGCACGGGTCGCCTTCGGCAGCGACTGGCCGGTGGATCCGCTCAACGAATGGTATGCCTTCCAGATCGCCGTCACCCGCAGCGATCCGAGCAATCCGGGTAAGCTCAATGCCGATCCCGGCCTGAGCATCGGCGAGGCCTTGAAGGCAGCCACCATCCACGCCGCCTATGAGCTGCATCAGGACGAGGTGACCGGTTCGCTGGAGCCCGGCAAGTTCGCCGATCTGATCGTGCTGGATCGCAACCCGCTCAAGATTCCCGTGGAGGAGGTTTCCAGGACGGCGGTGCTGCTGACGGTGGTGGGCGGCAAGGAGGTCTACCGCGCCGAAGGGTTCAAATAGGAGAAGTCATCCCGCACGCATCTGCAGCGCATAGCGATGCGATGCAGATGCGGGACCGCCCTCAAGAGAGGGCGCCTTTCTCCTCCCGCGGTCCCGTGTCTGCGCCGCACCGCTTCGCTCTGCAGCGCGCACGGGATGACCATAGTCCTGCCCTTGCCGAATGGCGAAGCATTCGGCTACCAATCCTCGTCAGACAAATCCAGTCAGAGGGAACCTCGCCGCATGGCCTCAGTCGATGTCGTCGACGTCAAGAAATCCTATGGCGCCCAGAAGGTCATCCACGGCGTGTCGATCACCATCGAGGACGGCGAGTTCGTCACCCTGGTCGGGCCCTCGGGCTGCGGCAAGTCCACGCTGCTGCGCATGATCGCCGGCCTGGAACCGATCACCGAGGGCACCCTCAAGATCGGCGACCGCCAGGTCAACGACCTGCCGCCGCGCGATCGCGATATCGCCATGGTGTTCCAGTCCTACGCGCTCTATCCGCATAAGACGGTGGCGGAGAACATGGGCTTCGCGCTCAAGATCCGGAAGACGCCGAAAGCCGAGATCGACGAGCGGGTGAAGCGGGCGGCCGAGATCCTCGACCTCGGCCCCTATCTGGCGCGCTATCCGCGCCAGCTCTCCGGCGGCCAGCGCCAGCGCGTCGCCATGGGCCGGGCCATCGTGCGCGCGCCCCAGGTGTTCCTGTTCGACGAACCGCTCTCCAATCTCGACGCCAAGCTGCGCGTGCAGATGCGTGCCGAGATCAAGGAGCTGCATCAGCGCCTGAAGACCACCACCATCTATGTCACCCACGACCAGATCGAGGCCATGACCATGGCCGATCGCATCGTGGTGCTGCATGACGGCATCATCGAGCAGATCGGTTCGCCGCTGCAGCTCTATGACCGTCCGGCAAACCTGTTCGTCGCCGGCTTCATCGGTTCGCCCGCCATGAATTTCATCAAGGGCCGCCTGGAAACCAGCCCGGCGCCGCGTTTCGTCACCGATGACGGCGTGGAATTGCCGGTGCCCGCCATCCCGGCCGGCAGCGAGGGCCGGCGCGTCGTCTATGGCATCCGCCCCGAGCATTTTTCGCTCGGCGGCAGCCTGCAGGCCAGGATCACCGTGGTGGAGCCCACCGGCGCCGAAACCCAGGTCTTTGCCCAGCTGGGTGCGCAGAAGATTCTGGGTGTCTTCCGCGAACGTGTCGGCGCGGGTTCTGGCGAAACCCTGGCGCTGCAGCCCGATCTGGCCGCCGTGCATCTATTCGATGCCGAGAGCGGTTTGAGATTGAATTGAGACCCGAAATGGTCTGACCTTTTTGTTGACGAGAGCGGGGTGCCTTCCTAGCATCCGCACACTTCGCCACAACCCGACGTTGCCGAAGCTTCAGAAAAAGACACCGTCCGCTGCCACACGGCCAAGAACAAGACCAGCCATTCAGACCGGGAGAATCGACGTGAAAACGGAAGACTACAAACATCTCCTCGCCCTGCAGGCGAGCCGCCGCGGCTTGCTCAAGGGAGCCGCCAGCGTCGGCGCCATGGCCGCCATGGGCAGCCTCGGGTTCGCGGCCGCCACCCAGCCGGCGATGGCGGACGAAGCCGGCGACCTCAGGGCCAAGATCCTGCAGATCCCCGGGGTCGGCAAGGGTTCGCCCACCGATGCGGACTGGCAGAAGGTCGGCGAGCTCTGCCTCGGCGCCACCAAGGCTTCCATCAAGGAAGGCGAGTTCAAGGGCGTCGAGCTTTCGTTCATGGGGCTCAACAACCAGAACCTGCACAACCTGCTGTTCCGCGGCTTCCTCAAGCCCTGGGAGGCCTATACCGGCGCCAAGATCAACTGGATCGACCTCGCCCAGGCCGACTACAATCCACGCCTGCAGCAGGCCATCGCCACCGGCACGGTCGATTTCGATCTGCTCGAGATGGGCGCGCCCTTCGAGGGCGACGTCTGCGGCAAGGGCCTGGCTTCGGAAATGCCGGACTGGGTGAAGAAGCAGATCGACATGGACGACCTGGTTTCCTACCTCAAGCCGCCCGTCGGCACCTGGGACGGCAAGCAGTACCGCGTCACCATCGACGGCGACACCCACAATTTCAACTACCGCACCGACTACTTCAAGGACGAGGCCCTGGCCAAGGCCTGGAAGGAAGCCGGCAACACCACCGAATGGGCGGTGCCCCGTACCTGGCAGCAGGTGCAGGCGGTGACCAAGTTCCTCAAGGGCAAGCAAGTCGACGGCCAGGATGCCTATGGCTATCTCGACGCCTGCAAGGCCTGGGGCGGCTTCGGCTTCTATTTCCTCGGCAGCCGCGCCACCGCCTATGCCAAGCACCCCGACGACAAGGCCTGGCTGTTCGACGTCGACACCATGAAGCCGCGCATCAACAATCCGGCCTGGGTGCGCGCCATCCAGGACGTGCTCGATGCCCTGCCCTCCGAGCCCGCCGACCAGCTCAATGCCGACCCCAACACCACGGGCTTCCAGCAATTCCTCGGCGGTACCGGCTCGATGTGCGTGTGGTGGGGCGACATCGGCTCCAACGCCAAGACCAACGACTCCTCGGTCATCGGCGACAAATGCGGCTTCGACATCCTGCCCGGCTCCGACGACGTCTACAATGCGAAGACCGGCAAGTGGGACAAGCTGGCAAGCGGCCCCAACTTCGCACCGAACCTGGCCTATCTCGGCTGGGGCGTCTATGTGATGGCCCGCGTCGACAAGGACGAGAAGAAGCATAAGGCTGCCTGGAGCGCCGCCGCCCATCTCGGCGGCAAGGACCTGGCGCTGTGGACGGCGGTCTATCCCTCCGGCTTCCAATGCTATCGCAACAGCCAGCACAATATCGATGAGTGGGTGGCGGCCGGCTACGACAAGGCCTTCATCTCCAACTATCTGGACTCGCAGTTCAACTCCTACAACCACCCCAACGGAGCGATCGAGCCGCGCATCCCCGGCATCTTCCAATATTACAGCCTGGCCGAGGACATCCTCGCCAAGATCTATGCCGGCCAGCTCAAGGCCCAGGAAGGCGCCGACCAGATCGCCGCGGCCTGGGAAAAGCTGACCGACCAGATCGGCCGCGACAAGCAGATCAAGCTCTACAAGGCTTCGCTGGGGCTGTAGTCTGCGTACTACCGCCGCCGACAAAAGTTCCTTCTCCCCCTTGCGGGAGAAGGTCCCGGCAGGGGGATGAGGTGTGGATGCGCCATACCTTGTAAGCTTGGCGAGCCCCCTCATCCGCCCCTTCGGGGCACCTTCTCCTGCGAGGGGAGAAGGAAGGCTGCGCCTCTATAATTTGCTGTTGCGTCAACAGGCTCCCGATGTCCTCACTTGCCACGGCTTCCGCCAGGAATTCTTCCGCCATCCCGAGCAGTCGCATCCTCCTCGGGCGCGTTCTGATCGGGCTGGCCTCCGTCCTCCTCGTCGTTGCCGCCCTGGTGCAGTTCCTGCACGAGAACCAGGGCCTGGCCCTCGGCTTCGACAACTGGCGGCCCGTGCTCTACGCCTTCGTGCTGTGGTCGGTGGCGCTCGGCGTCGCCCAAGTGCTGATGCGGGGGGAAGCGGGCGAGCGCGCCCTGTTCATCCTGCCGGCCGTGCTGTTCACCGTGGCGATGGTGATCTTCCCCACCATTTTCGGCTTCTATATCGCCCTGACCGACTGGAACCTCTCCTCCTTCGCCGGCCAGCGCTTCAATGGCATCGACAATCTCGTCACGCTCTTCCACGACCCCGATTTCTGGAACGCCCTCGCCAACATGGTGTTCTACGTGGCTATGGTGCTTGTGGAATACGCCATCGCCTTCGGCCTTGCGCTCCTGCTCAATGCCGAGATCAAGGCCCGCAAATTCTTCCGCGTCGCCTTCCTCCTGCCCTTCATGCTCAGCCCCGTGGCGGTGAGCTGGATGGTCGGCAAGTCGATGATGGAATATCGCTACGGGCCGGTGGCGCGGCTGATGCGGGAACTGGGCTGGTCGCAGCCGACCTTCTTCACCCAGCCCTGGATCGCCCGCCTCTCGATCGAGGCGATGGATGCCTGGGTTTCCATTCCCTTCCTGATGATCCTGCTGCTCGCCGGCCTGCAGGCTTTGCCCAAGGAGGTGATGGAAGCCTCCAAGATCGACGGCGCCTCGGGCTGGCAGCAGTTCAAGGAGATGATCTTCCCCCTGATGCTGCCCGTCTCGATCACGGCGATCGTGCTGCGCATCATCTTCAAGCTCAAGCTCGCCGACATCGTGATCAACACCACCTCCGGTGGGCCAGGCGGGGCGACGGATACGGTATCGAGCTTCATCTACCGCGAATACCGGGACCGCTCGAATGTCGGCTACGGCACCATGCTGGCGATGTTCTATCTGGTGGTGATCATCGTCTTCGTCACAGTGCTCCTGAACATCGCCAACCGCTTCATGCAGCGCAGCAGCTGACCGGGAAGGGATCGACATGACGACGACAGCCATCCCGACGGCGGCGCCCCGCGATACCGCCTTCCGCCTGACCACCGTGCTCAGCCGCGTGCTGATCTATGGCGCGCTGATCGCCTGGGCCTTCATCTGCCTGTTTCCGATCTATTGGACGCTGACCACCTCGATGAAATCGGCGGTCGACGTCACCCAGGGCCATCTCATTCCCTGGCTCGACTTCCAGCCCGACTGGAAGGGCTGGCGCTCGCTCGGCCTGTCGCCCGATACGCTCGGCTCGACCTCGACGGTGCGTTCGGAATTCCTGTCGCGTTTCCTGAACAGCGTGATCACCTCGCTCGGATCCTCGCTGCTCGCCGTGGTGCTCGGCTCCCTCGCCGCCTATGGCCTCAGCCGTTTCCAGTACAAGTTCGGCTGGATGCGCAATCGCGACATCTCCTTCTTCTTCCTGTCGCAGCTGATCCTGCCGCCGGTGGTGCTGGCCCTGCCCTTCCTGGTGCTTTACCGTGAGCTCGCTTTGCTCGACACCCGCATCGGCCTGATCCTGCTCTACACGCTGACCGTGCTGCCGATCGTGATCTGGATCATGCGCGACCAGTTCGACACCATCCCCACCGAGCTCGACGAGGCCGCTTTGGTCGACGGCCTGTCGCTCTGGGGCGCCTTCTGGCACATCATCCTGCCGATCGCCCTGCCCGGCATGGTGGCTGCCTTCATCCTGGCGCTGGTGCTGACCTGGAACGAATATTTCTTCGCCGCCTTGCTGACCTCCTCGGATGCCAAGACCCTGCCGGTGATGGTGGCGAGCCAGACCGGCTCGCAGGGCATCAACTGGTGGTCGATGGCGGCGCTCGCCACCACGGCGATCGCCCCGCTCGCTCTGATCGGCATCTTCCTGGAGCGCTATATCGTCAAGGGCCTGACGGCCGGCTCGGTGAAATGACGGGTAAGCCCGGTCGTGGCGTTTGTACCACGGTCGGACTGTCGAAAGGCTTACGTCAAAGTTTCCTCTATCCGACCATCAAAAGTCTCTTGACGTCATC
Source organism: Labrys sedimenti (assembly GCF_034424805.1). Classification (NCBI taxonomy): domain Bacteria; kingdom Pseudomonadati; phylum Pseudomonadota; class Alphaproteobacteria; order Hyphomicrobiales; family Xanthobacteraceae; genus Labrys; species Labrys sedimenti. The sequence goes on along the minus strand of NZ_JAXOUF010000008.1, from coordinate 235,838 downwards.
CTCGCCACAGCGCATACGGGCTGCGGGACATTCCTCCCCAACGAGGAACGCCCATCTGCGAGGATGGAGACATCGCGATGACACTGCAAGTGCCAGCGGCAAAGCCCGCTGTCGTCAACTTTTCGTCCGGCCCCTGCGCCAAGCGCCCCGGATGGACCCCCGAAGCCCTCAAATCTGCCGCCCTCGGCCGTTCGCATCGTGCGAAGCTTGGCAAGACCAAGCTCGAACAGGCGATCGAGCTGACCCGTGACGTGCTCGGCGTGCCGGCGGACTACCGCATCGGCATCGTGCCGGCTTCCGACACGGGTGCCGTCGAGATGGCGCTGTGGTCCCTGCTCGGCGCCCGCGGCGTCGACGTACTGGCCTGGGAATCCTTCGGCGCCGAATGGGTCACCGACGTCGTCAAGCAACTGAAGCTGGATGATGCCCGCATCTTCAAGGCCGGCTATGGCGACATCGTCGATATCAGCGAGATCGACGCCAGGAATCGCGACATCGTCTTCACTTGGAACGGCACCACCTCCGGCGTGCGCGTACCGAATGCCGACTGGATCCCGGCCGATCGGGAAGGCCTCACGATCTGCGATGCCACCTCGGCCGCCTTCGCCCAGCGTCTCGACTGGGCCAAGCTCGATGTCGTCACCTTCTCCTGGCAGAAGGCCCTCGGCGGCGAGGCAGCCCATGGCATGCTCGTCCTCTCGCCCCGCGCCGTCGCCCGGCTGGAGAGCTATACGCCGGCCTGGCCGCTGCCCAAGATCTTCCGCCTGACGAAGGGCGGCAAGCTGATCGAGGGCATTTTCAAAGGCGAGACCATCAACACGCCCTCGATGCTCTGCGTGGAGGATTATCTCGACGCGCTGAACTGGGCCAAGGCCATGGGCAGCCTCGACGGGCTGATCGCCCGGGCCGACGCCAACCTCGCCGCCATCGAGCGCTTCGTCGAGAAGACGCCCTGGATCGACTTCCTGGCCAAGGACCCGGCCACCCGCTCCAACACCTCGGTCTGCCTGAAGGTGGTGGATGAGCGGGTGGCGGCACTCCCGCCCGAAGGGCAGGCCGCCTTCGCCAAGGCTCTCTCCTCCGCCATCGAAGCGGAGAAGGCAGGGCTCGACATCGGCTCCTATCGCGACGCGCCTCCGGGCCTGCGCATCTGGTGCGGCGCCACGGTGGAGACCGCCGATGTCGAGGCGCTGATGCCCTGGCTCGACTGGTCGTTCCACAAGGCAATTGCCACGCTCGGCTGAATTCTTCCCTGGGACCGCCGGCATCCTGCCGGCTCTTCGGAAACACGACGTTTCCGGAATGAGGCCGACAAGAGATCGGCGGCCCCAGCAGCATCATCTTCTGCAAAGAATCCCGTTTCCATAAGCGGGCAGATGCCCGCGCTCCAGGAGAGCTTCCATGACTGCTCCCAAAGTCCTGATTTCCGACGCCCTGTCCCCCGCCGCCGTCCAGATCTTCAAGGATCGCGGCATCGAAGTCGATTTCCAGCCCGCCCTCGGCAAGGACAAGGACAAGCTCGCCGAGATCATCGGCAATTATGACGGCCTCGCCATCCGCTCGGCCACCAAGGTCACCTCGGCCATCCTCGCCAAGGCCACCAATCTCAAGGTGATCGGCCGCGCGGGCATCGGCGTCGACAATGTCGACATCCCGGCCGCCACCGCCCGCGGCGTGATCGTGATGAACACGCCCTTCGGCAATTCCATCACCACCGCTGAGCACGCCATCGCCATGATGTTCGCGCTGGCCCGCGAGATCCCCGCCGCCGACGCCTCCACCCAGGCCGGCAAATGGGAGAAGAACCGCTTCATGGGCGTCGAGATCACCGGCAAGGTGCTCGGCATCATCGGCTGCGGCAATATCGGCTCGATCGTCGCCGACCGTGCCGTCGGCCTCAAAATGCGCGTCATCGCCTTCGACCCGTTCCTCAGCGCCGAACGCGCGCTGGAACTGGGCGTGGAGAAGGTCGAACTCGACGACCTGCTCGCCCGGGCCGAGATCATCACCCTACACACGCCGATGACACCGCAGACCCGCAACATCCTGTCGCGCGAGGCCCTGGCCAAGACGCGCCCCGGCGTGCGCATCATCAACTGCGCCCGCGGCGGCCTGGTCGACGAGGAGGCTCTCGCCGAGCTCCTGAAATCCGGCCATGTCGCCGGCGCCGCCCTTGATGTCTTCGTCGAGGAACCGGCTACGGCGAACCCGCTTTTCGGCCTGCCCAATGTCGTCTGCACGCCGCATCTGGGTGCTTCGACGACCGAAGCCCAGGAGAACGTCGCTCTGCAGGTCGCCGAGCAGATGTCGGACTACCTCCTGCGCGGCGCCATCTCCAACGCCGTCAACTTCCCCTCGATCACCGCGGAAGAGGCCCCGCGCCTCAAGCCCTATATCTCACTTGCCGAAAAGCTCGGCTCCTTTGCCGGCCAGCTCACCGAGACCGACATCAAGACCATCCGTATCGTCTATGAGGGCGATGTCGCCCACATGAAGATCAAGGCGCTGACGTCAGCCGCGGTGGCGGGCCTGCTGCGTCCGGCTTTGGCCGACATCAACATCGTGGCCGCGCCGAGCGTGGCGCGCGAGCGCGGCATCGTCATCGAGGAGACCACGCGCGAGAAGACGGGCGACCATGACAGCCTGATCACGCTCGAGGTCGAGACCGAGAACCTGACCCGGGCCGTCGCCGGCACCATCATCGCCGGCACCAAGCCGCGCATCGTGCAGATCAAGGGCATCAACGTGGAGGCGGACCTACTGCCGCGCATGCTCTACATCACCAACCACGACCGCCCCGGCTTCATCGGTCGCATCGGCACGCTGCTCGGCGAGAACGGCATCAACATCGCCCATATGCAGTTTGGACGTGACTTCGAAGGCGGCAATGCCATTGCCCTGGTCGGTATCGACCAGGTGGTGGGTGAGACCCTGCTCAAGGAGATCAACACCATTCCGAATGTGGTGCAGGTGAAGGCGCTGACGTTCTGATAGAGCGACAGCCATTGGCAAGGCGCCGGTGTCCATTCTGATGGAGGGGCACCGGCAAGGAAGGGTGCAATATGGCCGGCGTAACACTATGGCGCCCTGTCGGTCCGGAGGAACTGGCACTGATCCGCGCAAGCGGGATGAAGGCGTTCCCTCCGCGCCTTCCCGACCAGCCGATATTCTACCCCGTCACGACGCACGCCTATGCCGTGAAGATCGCCCGGGACTGGAATGTACCGGCCAGTGGCTCCGGTTTCGTGACTCGCTTTGAAGTCGAGCAGGCCATCCTTGAGCGCTATGCGGTCCAAGAGGCCGGCGGCAAGGATCATCAGGAATACTGGATCCCGGCGGACGATCTTCCCGCCTTCAATGCCGCCATCATCGGCGAGATCGAGATCGTCGACTCCTTTCCCTGAGCGAGGCCCTGCTCCGGCTGATTTGTACCGAGAAAATCTTCGGGGGGCGCATACCAAACGCTTCATTTTGCCGCCCTGGCCCCCATCTTGTACGGATCGTTACTCTTCGCTCTTCCCCGCCGGCCCGCAGGCTGCTAAACCCGGTCGCGGCAAAATGTGATCACAGGTGAGCAATGCGTCTCCTCGTCGTCGAAGGCAATGTCCGTGCAGCGCGTGAACGTCACCGCGCGACCTACGGCCTCACGCCGTCGGAATCCTATGCGGCGGTGCTGAAGAGCTTGGCACCGGACGCGATCTGCGACATCGCTTTGCCCGCCGACGAGGGTGCCAACCTGCCGGATGCTGCCGGCCTCGAGAGCTATGACGGTGTCGTCATCACCGGCTCCGGCCTCAACATCTGGAAGGCCGAGCCCGAATCGATGCGCCAGGTCGAGCTGGCCCGCGAGGTCTATAAATCGGGCACGCCCTTCTTCGGCTCCTGCTGGGGCCTGCAGGTGGCGACCGTCGCCGCCGGCGGCTCGGTGCGATCCAATCCCAAGGGCCGCGAAGTCGGCATCGCGCGCGACATCACACTGACGGCCGAGGGGCGCGAGCATCCGCTCTATACCGGCAAGGCGCCCATCTTCACCAGCCCGTGCGTGCATGGCGACGAGGTCGAGGCACTGCCGGAAGGCGCCATCGTGCTCGCCAGCAATACGGTGAGCGACGTACAGGCCGTCGACATCAGCCATGATGGCGGTCGCTTCTGGGGCATCCAGTACCATCCCGAATTCTCGCTCAACGAGTTGACGGTGATCATGCGCCGCTACAAGCCCACCTTGCTCGCCGAGAGCTTCTTCCGCGACGAAAAGGCTGTCGATGGCTGGATTGCCGATCTGGAGGCGCTGGTCGCCGACAAGCGCCGCACCGACATCTCCTGGCGCTACGGCATCGGCCCCGACATCCTCGACGCCCGCCGCCGGCTGCGGGAGATCGAGAACTTCATCGAGTTGCGCGTGAAGCCGGTGATCTCCGAACGCGGGCGCGGCTGAGACAGGCATTACCGCGTCACCGGTGCTGACGCTCAGAGCGCAATCCAGCCTTGGTGTGCCGATCTGGAGATCGGCACACCGTGCTTCCGGGGCTTCACCTTAAAGGTACCCACCCTGTTTCCCCCGATACAGCTCAAGGTTGCCGTCGCCATGCCGCCGCAATCCTGTCCTCCCATGGCGGTCCCGCAACGGAGATCCACCATGTCCCCCGTCCCCCGCCTCGCTCTTACCGCCCTTCTGCTACTCGGCACCGCGCCGGTCTTTGCAGGAGATCTGGGGGTGCAGTCGAAAATCGACGCCGTTTCTGTCTATCCCGACGGCGCCACGGTCACGCGCGTGATCGAGTTCGACATACCGGCGGGCGAGAGCGTGCTGGTCGCCAAGGATTTGCCCTCAGGTCTCGACGCCGCCTCGATCCGGGTCGACATGCGCGAGGCCGCTGGTGTCTCCCTAGCGGGAACCGACATCGCCAATGCCCTGAGCGACGGCCCCGTGCCGGATGCCGCCGCGAGCAAGAGCCTGCAGGATCTCAAGGATCAGCGCGAGGGTCTGGCCGGGATCGGCAAGGCCCTGCTCGCCAAGCGCGGCCTGATCGAGCGCTTCGCCAATGGCGCCACCTTCAACGCTGCCAAGGAGGGCAGCAACGTCGCTGCCCTGCGCGGCGCCTGGAACGCCGTCGGCGACGACATGATCGAAGTCAACGAAGCCCTGCGCCAGAACGCGCTCAAGATCCGCGATCTCGACGAGGACATCGCCAGGCTGCAGAGCCAGCGTGACGGCCGCCCCGAAGGCCAGAAGCGCACGCAGCTGCGCCTCTCGGTCAATGCCGAGCAGGCCATCAAAGGCCGCATCGCGATTTCCTATCTGATCGGCAATGCGGGCTGGACGCCGCTCTATGATGCGCGGCTCGACAGCGAGAAGGGTGAACTCGAACTCGTCAGGCGAGCCAAGGTCACACAGGCGACCGGCGAGGACTGGAGCGACGTCGCGCTTACCATCTCGACCGCCCGCGCCACCACGGGCGCCGCACCTCCCAAGCTTGTCAGCTATGTCCTCAATTTCCAGCCCGACTATGACGTGCTGCCGGCCGATGCCCTGGCGCGCAGCCGCGCCGAAGAGAACGAAGCGCGCCAGGCCCCGCAGGCTACCCAGGCAGCACCGGCCAAGCCGCGTCCCGGGCGTGAGGTCGAGGCCCAACTGAACACCGCCGGCTACCAGAGCGTGTGGGCCCTTCCGGCCCGCGCCAGCGTGCCCTCGGGACCGGGCTCTAAGGCGCTCCGCCTCGCCTCCGCCACGCTCACGCCGGACATCGTGGCACGCGCCGTGCCATCCCTGCAGCAGACCGCCTTTCTCGAAGCCAGCTTCAGCAATGGCGAGGACACCCCGCTCTTCCCGGGTTCCGTCTCGATCTATCGCGACGGCCTTTATGCCGGCCAGACCGCCATGCCGCTCGCCACCAAGGGAGAACCCGTGCGCCTCGGCTTCGGCGCCGATGATCGCATCAAGGTGGAACGGGCCGTGACGCGCAAGGTGGAAAGCAACATCGGCATCGCTCGCCCCACCACCAGTGAAAGGCGCGACTACAAGATCAGCCTGCGCAATGGCCGCGCCACCGCCATCAAGCTATCGATCGAGGAGGCCCTGCCGGTCGCAGAGAACAAGGACATCAAGGTGGAACCCTCCGCCCAGATGACCCCGCCGACCCAGCGCGATGCCGACAACCGCCGCGGCGTGCTGGTCTGGACGGTGGATCTCGCCCCCGGCGCCGCCAAGGACATCAATTTCGGCTACAAGGTCACCTGGCCAGGCGCCGAGACAATCAATCTGGATTGAGGCTTTTCAGAATGTATCGCGACTGCCTTCTTCCACAGGGGGAGAAGGATGCGATACCCCCCTCACGCCGTCTCGACCAGCAGCGCCTCCAGGGTCTGGCCAGCGGACGTCGCCTGGATGGAGGCGACATAGCCGGCATAGAGCTTGGCGAATTCCAGATGCTCGGCGAGGCCGAGTTTGGCGAAGGGGCTGGTGCGCAGGAGGTCGAGCGGGTTGCCGCCGCGGACGAGCTCCCAGTCTTGCTCGCTGAGGCGCGGCTCGACGACATCGAAAGCCTCGCCCCTGTCGTCCTTGCCATTGAGATAGGCCCCGAAACAGGCAAGGAAGAAGGCCTCGCGCCGGAGGTCGCCGCCATCGGCCAGCAGCATTTCCAGGGTCCTGGAGTGGAAGACCGGGATCTTGGCCGTAGTGTCGAAGGCGATGCGCAGCAGTTGATCATTGATCGCCGGGTTGGAGAAGCGCTCGAGCACCGCGTTCTTGTATGCTTCCAGCGAGACGCCCTTCGGCCCCTCGATGCGGGGAATCGCATCGCGATCGAGGAAGGTTTCCAGGAGCCGATACAGGCGGGTGTCACCGAGCGCCTCATGCACGATGCGGTACCCCAGGAGGATGCCGGGCATGGCCAGCAGGATGTGTGAGGCGTTGAGCATGCGCCCCTTCATGAACTCGAAGGCCGGCACATCGTCGCGCATCTCGACCCCGACCTCTTCGAAGGGCGGGCGCCCGGCCCGGAAATCGTCCTCCAGCACCCATTGGCTGAAGGTCTCACCCAAAGCGGGCACGGCATCGTCGATGTCGCTGCGCTTGTTGAGGCGCTCCTTCACCTCGGGCGGGATCTGCGGCGCGATGCGGTCGACCATCGAATTGGGGAAATCGACCTCGGCTTCGATCCAGGCCGCGAGCCCGGCATCGCGGGCGCGGGCAAAGGAGACGATGGCCGTGCGCGCCGTACCGCCATTGTGGCGGAGATTGTCGCAAGACATCACCGTGAACGGTTTCGTCCCCTGTTCGCGCCGGCGCCGCAGGGCCTCGACGATATAGCCGAAGGCCGTGCGCGGCGGACCGCCGGCCAGGTCGAGCACCACCTCCGGCGTATCGAGCTTGAACACGCCGGTGGTCTCGTCGAGATTGTAGCCGCCCTCGGTGATCGTCAGCGAAACGATGCGGGTATCGGCATGGCTGAGGCGGGCCAGCACGGCTTCGGGATCGTCGGGCGCATGGAGATAGTCCACCATGGCACCGATCACGCGGGTGGCCGCCGCGCCGTCGGGCGCATATTCGGTGACGGTGTAGAGGCAATCCTGGGCACGATAGGCCTCGGCCTTGGCCCGGGTGGCGGGGACGTCGATCAGTTCGACACCGCAGATGCCCCAGCCTTCATTGCCGGGCTTGTGCAGGCAGCGATCGACATAGACGGCCTGATGAACGCGATGGAAATTGCCTAGGCCGAAATGCACGATGCCCGGACGCACGGCGGAACGATCATACCCGGGAACGGCGATGGCAGCGCCGAGGCTTCCGAGGGTCTTCGAGGAAAGCTTCTTCAAGATCGTCTCCATGATGGCGGCGGCAGCCGCGATCCGGCGCCGTCTGTCGCGAAAGCCTCTTGCGATCTGATGCGTCATCAGGAATCGCAAAGGCGCGTCAAAACAAAGAGTTAGAGCAACGAAGCGTTTGCGGTTAAACGCGCTTTGCTCTAGCTCGAGCCGGCAAGACGGGCCTGCCCGAGCCTCCATGCTTCGGTGATGGATGCCGGACCGGGAACGGGGCTGCCCCTCCTGTTCTCGTCCAGCTGAAAGCGGCGACGCCCGACCGCAATCCGAAGGCGTGCCTGCAACAACCTATACTTGCCCCTCCTTCCGGCATTTTGGCAAGGACTTGTTGCAGGTGATCATTTTTCAGCTCGAAAATTCGTTTGCACACTAACGAATTTTGCCTAAAATCAGGGCGTCCACCGTGGATCGGTTCTAATTCACGCAATTCCTTGTTTATTTATTTGATTGCCAGATTATTTGCGGATATCTCCTCGGTGAGAATGAGTGACGACCTGAACAGAGTTTTCTGGCGAGGCCCATGGACGAGCCTCGCCAAGACACTCTGGAAAGTTTGATATCCTGCAGGTTCCTCCTGATCGGACCGCGGCCCGATCAGGAGGAACCTGCCTAGTGGCAAGGCGGCCAGCATGAGCAATTTCAACGAGGAACGGGTTCTGAGCGTCCATCATTGGACCGACAGGCTGTTCAGTTTCACCACCACGCGTGATCCGGGCTTCCGCTTCGAGAACGGCCAGTTCACCATGATCGGCCTGCCGGTCAATGGCCGTCCCCTGCTGCGCGCCTACAGCCTCGTCAGCGCCAACCACGAAGAAACGCTCGAATTCTTCTCCATCAAGGTTCAGGATGGGCCGTTGACCTCACGGCTGCAGCATCTGAAGGAAGGCGATGCCATCATCGTCGGCCGCAAGGCCACCGGCACGCTGCTGCTCGACAACCTCAAGCCCGGCCGCAACCTCTACCTGGTCGGCACCGGCACGGGCCTGGCTCCCTTCCTCAGCCTGATCAAGGATCCGGAGACCTATGCCCGCTTCGAGAAGATCGTGTTGATCCATGGCTGCCGCCAGGTCCAGGAACTGGCCTATGGCGAGCGCATCACCCATGAGCTTCCCGCCCATGAGTTCCTGGGCGAGGCCGTGCGCGAGCAGCTCATCTACTATCCGACCGTGACGCGCGAGGCCTTCCGCAACACCGGCCGCATCACCGACCTGATCAAGTCCGAAAAGCTGTTCGAGGATATCGGCCTGCCGCCGCTCGACGTCGAGCAAGACCGCGTGATGATCTGCGGCAGCCCCGAAATGCTGCGCGACCTCAAGGGCCTTCTGGAAGAACGTGGGGCCGTCGAGGGCAATCATGGCGAGCCGGGCGATTTCGTGATCGAAAAGGCCTTCGTGGACAAGTAGGCTCGGCGTCCACGTCTCGATTCGCCGCCAGGCAGATTCCTCCCGATCGAACCACAGGCTCGATCGGGAGGAATCTGCAGAATTTCAAACGCTTGCAGAATTTCTCGATATCGCCCATTCGTGGGCAATATCGAGAAATTCTGCTTGGAATGCCATGACCGATTACAGACTGGACGATCAGATTGGCTTCATTCTGAGGCAAGTCTACCAGCGGCATGCCGTCCTGTTCTCCGACGGCCTTGGCGAGGACCTGACGCCGATGCAATGGGCAGTGCTGGCCAAGCTTGCCGAGCTCGGCACCTCCTCCCAAAATCTCCTGGGTCGGCTCACGGCCATGGACGTCGCCACCGTCAAGGGCGTAGTCGAGCGGCTGTCCCGCCGCGGCCTGATCGAGACCAGGCCCGATGCCGAGGATCGCCGCCGCCTCGTCCTCTCCCTGTCCGCTTCGGGCGAGGCTCTCTACGCACAATTGGTGGCCAAGGCCTCCGCCGTCACCGATCTTACACTGGCGCCGCTCAGCGATGCCGAGCGCGGCACGCTACGCGGGCTGCTGGACAAGCTGCGCTAACCCCCATCTCCGATGCCAGAAGCGTTCCCATCGAGGCCTGTCCCGAACGTTACGGGACTAAAATCGTACCTTTGCTCGATGCCGACGCTTGCGCCGCTACCCGATGAATGCATTCTAGGTTATAAATCTGGGCGTTCGCAACCAGCCTGGGCAAATACTCGGAGGGATGGGACATTATGAGCGACCTCGGAGACCTGCAGAGCCGCAAGCTCGATCTCGCTACCCGCGCGGCCTGGCTCTACTATATCGACGGAGCGACCCAGGACGAGATCGCCGCCCAATTCGATATTTCGCGCCAGAGCGTGCAGCGCCTGGTCGCGCTGGCCGTTTCGGAACGCGTGATCGAGTTTCGCATCCAGAGCCCCGTCGCCGAATGCACGGCCCTGGCCAAGCAGTTGCGCGAACGCTACGGCCTGACCATCTGCGAGGTGGTGCCGAATGGCCTGCACGACCCCTTGGCAGCGGTCGGGCTGGCCGCCGCGCAGATCCTGGAAACCCAGTTCGGCCAGCGCGGCTCGGGCGTATTCGGCTTTTCGACCGGACGTACCTTGCTGCGTATGGTCCGCGAGATCTCGGCCAAGCCACGCCCCGACCTCAAGATGGTCTCGATCGTCGGCAATGCCGCGCGCGACGGCTGCGTCAGCCCCTTCGAGATTGCCATGCGCCTGGCCGACAAGCTCGACGCTAAATGTTACCCGCTGCAGATGCCGGTGCTTGCCGACACCATCGAGCATTGCCAGGCCCTGAGAAGCCAGCCGGTGCACACTTTGCTGCAGGATCTGGTGGAGACGGCGCGGGCCGTCTATGTCGGCGTCAGCGACGTCAGCTACGGTTCTCCGATCCACCAGGACGGCTTCGTGCTGGAATCGGAAATGCACTATCTGATCGAGAACGGTGCCATCGGCGAGATCGCCGCCTGGCCCTTCGACCGCAACGGCCGCATCCTGCGAAACGATTATACCGAGCGCCTGCCCGGCTTCCGTCCCGATCGGCTGGCGCGCCTCGTGCCGGTGGTCGGCGTCGCCGCCGGCCAGCGCAAGATCGCGCCCATCCGCGCCGCCCTGAAGGGCGACCTGCTTTCCGGCCTGATCACCGACGAACAGACTGCCACAGCTCTGCTCGAACAGACCTAGAGCAAAAACGCGTTCAGGTGTGAACGCTTGCTTGCTCTAGCTCTTTGGTTCGACGCGTCTTTGCGATTCTAGGCGATTCCCTGAGATTGCAAAACGCTTCGCCCCTGCCCAAAACCGAAAATCGACCGACGCGCGGTTCTTTTCCGCGCATGCTGGCGCCTGCCTGCCTCTCAGGCGCAATCCCGGCGCATGAGACAACTTGACATTAAGCCGCACCGCTGAGAATATGCTCTAGTATTGGGCGTCTGCCCACGCCCACAAGCCGTGACAAGCGGTGCGCATTTTTAACGGGAGGTTCTGGTGCAAACGGCAAAATCACTGATTTCGCTTGCAGGCGCGCTTGCCTGCGGCGTTTCTCTCGCCTGGTCCTCGATGGCCGGCGCTGCCGAGACGTTGACGATCGCCACGGTGAACAATGGCGACATGGTCCGGATGCAGAAGCTTTCGGAGGATTTCACCAAGGCCAATCCGGACATCACGCTGAACTGGGTCACCCTCGAGGAGAATGCCCTGCGCGAGAAGGTGACGACCGACATCGCCACCAAGGCCGGCCAGTTCGACATCCTCACCATCGGCACCTATGAAGTGCCGATCTGGGCCAAGAAGGGTTGGTTGGTTGCGCTCGACAAGCTCGGCGACAACTATGACACCAATGATCTGATCAAGCCGATCCGCGACGGTCTGACCTATGAAGGCAAGCTCTACGCCGCTCCGTTCTACGGCGAGTCCTCGATGATCATGTATCGCAAAGACCTGTTCGAGAAGGCCGGGCTGAAGATGCCCGACAGTCCGACCTGGGACTTCGTGGCCGATGCCGCCAAGAAGCTGAAGACCGCCGACACCTACGGCATCTGCCTGCGCGGCAAGGCCGGCTGGGGAGAGAACATGGCCTTCCTCACCGCCATGTCGAACTCCTTCGGTGCTCGCTGGTTCGACGAAAGCTGGAAGCCCCAGTTCGACCAGCCCGAATGGAAGGCGACCCTCACCTTCTATGTGAACCTGCTCAAGGAAGCCGGCCCGCCGGACGCTTCCTCCAACGGCTTCAACGAGAACCTCACCCTGTTCAACCAGGGCAAATGCGCGATGTGGATCGACGCCACGGTGGCCGCCGGCTTCGTGACCGATCCCAAGCAATCGACCGTGTCCGACAAGGTCGGCTTCGCCCTCGCCCCGAATACGGGCCTGGGCAAGAACGCCAATTGGCTGTGGGCCTGGTCGCTCGCCGTCCCCGCCGGCTCGCAGAAAGTGGAAGCCGCCGAGAAGTTCATCGCCTGGGCGACCAGCAAGGACTACTCGGCCTTGGTGGCCAAGACCGAAGGCAACTGGGCTGCGGCACCTCCCGGGACCCGCGCCTCGCTCTACAACAATCCCGACTACCAGAAGGCTGCACCCTTCGCCAAGCTGACGCTGGATTCGATCATGTCGGCCGATCCGACCCATCCCACCGTCAAGCCAGTGCCCTATGTCGGCGTGCAGTTTGTGGCCATTCCCGAGTTCCAGGGCATGGGCACCTCGGTGGGCCAGCAGTTCTCCTCGGCGCTGGCCGGTTCTGCCTCGATCGATGACGCCCTTGCGGCATCGCAGAAGCTGGTGACCCGGACCATGACCAAGGCCGGCTACATCAAATGACCCCTTCCTCCCGGGACGGGGCTCATCGCCCCTCCTGAAACTTGGCTGTCCCGGCCCTTCATCACCGGGACAGCCCCCTTTCAAAGACTTGAACGAAAGCGTTTTGCGCTTCGTGGAGATCGCCGGGACCGTGCGGGATCACCAGAAATGCCGGGACGCATCAAAGCAAAGAACCAGATCAAATAGGCGTTCGAGCCTGAACGCGCTTTGCTCGGGAACATTCAAGATTTGGTCTGTGGGGAGGACCTCAAGATGGCAACGCAGCAGACGCGTGTGCTCGCCAGGGTGGCCGTCGCGCCCTCGGTCATCATGCTCTTCATCTGGATGATCGTTCCGCTCGTCCTGACGATCTATTATTCTCTGAACAACTATACGCTCGACGATCCGACGAATTTCTACTGGAACAGCTTCGGGAACTACACTTACTTCCTGACGGACCCCACCTTCTTCAAATCGCTGGGCGTCTCGCTGCTGATCGTCGGCTCCGTGCTTGCCATCACCATTGTCGGCGGCATCCTGATCGCCCTCCTGATGGATCAGCCCTTCGCCGGCCAGGGCATCGTGCGCCTGATGGTGCTGGCGCCGTTCTTCGTGATGCCGACGGTGGCCGCGCTGATCTGGAAGAACCTGTTCATGAATGCCGACGGCGGCATGCTGACCTGGGTGTCGCAGGTGCTCCACCTGCCTGTCGTCATCTGGTTCACCAACTGGCCGCTCCTGTCGATCATCATCATCGTGGCCTGGCAGTGGTTGCCCTTCGCCACCCTGATCCTGCTCACCGCCATCCAGTCACTGGACGAGGAGCAGAAGGAAGCCTCACAGCTCGACGGCGCCAAGCCGCTTTCCTACTTCTTCTACATCGTGCTGCCGCATCTCTCGCGCGCGATCACGGTGGTGATCCTGATCGAGACCATCTTTCTCCTCAACATCTTCGCCGAGATCAAGGTCACGACCAATGGCAGCCTGAACACGGCCAACCTGCCCTTCCTGGTCTATCTCACCGAAGCGGGCGACCACGATATCGGAGCGGCCTCGGCCGGCGCATTGGTCGCCGTGGTCCTGGCCAATATCGTCGCCTTCTTCCTCGTCCGCATGATCGGCAAGAATCTGGAGGCCTGAGCCATGGCACGCGCAGTTTCCACCCGGCGCAAGGTCGTCGTGACAACCGCCGCCTGGATCGTCGGCTTCCTGATCTTCTTCCCGATCCTGTGGATGGTGATCACCAGCTTCAAGACGGAAGGCGAGGCCGGCATCCTGCCGCCCAAATTCCTGTTCTTCAGCTGGACGCTGGAGAATTACCAAAACATCTTCACCCAATCGAACTATGGCAGGGCCGCGCTCAACTCGATCTTCCTGTCGGTCGGCTCCACCCTGCTCGGCCTGATCTTCGCGGTCCCGGCCGCCTGGGCCATGGCCTTCGCACCCGGCAAGCGCACCAAGGACCTCTTGATGTGGATGCTCTCCACCAAGATGATGCCAGCCGTCGGCGCCCTGATGCCGCTCTTCCTGCTCTTCAACCGCTGGGGCCTGCTCGACAGCCGCTGGGCAGTCATGGTCGTCCTGTTCCTGATCAACCTGCCGATCGTGGTGTGGATGCTCTATACCTATTTCAAGGAGATTCCCGGCGAGATCCTGGAAGCGGCACGCATGGACGGCGCCTCGCTCTGGCGCGAAATCGTCTATGTGCTGACGCCGATGGCCGTCCCCGGCATCGCCTCCACGCTCTTGCTCAACACCATCCTGGCCTGGAACGAGGCGTTCTGGACCCTGAACCTGACCACTTTCGACGCCGCGCCGCTGCCGCAGTTCATCGCGGGCTACTCGGCCAAGATGGGGCTGTTCTGGGCCACGCTGTCGGCCGCCTCGACCCTCGCCATCCTGCCGATCGTGGTGCTCGGCTGGTTCTCGCAAAAACAACTCGTCCGCGGCCTCACCTTCGGCGCCGTGAAATGACGAACAACAACATGTCAGAATGGGGAGCTGCGTAAATGGGCCGCTTCAATCTTCGCAATGTGCGCAAGGCCTTCGGTGAAGTCGTGATCATTCCCGATCTCGACCTCGACATCGAGGATGGCGAGTTCGTGGTCTTCGTCGGTCCGTCCGGCTGCGGCAAGTCCACTTTGCTGCGGCTGATCGCCGGCCTGGAGGATACCACCTCGGGCGAGATCAAGATCGACGGCGTCGACATGGCGCAAGCCCCGCCCTCCAAGCGAGGGCTGGCCATGGTGTTCCAGTCCTACGCGCTCTACCCGCATATGAGCGTGCGCAACAACATCGCCTTCGCCTTGAAGATGGCGGGCGAGAGCAAGGACGTCATCGACCAGAAGGTCGCCAAGGCCGCCGCCTCACTCAACCTCACCAATTATCTCGACCGCAAGCCGCGCCAGCTCTCCGGCGGCCAGCGCCAGCGCGTCGCCATCGGCCGCGCCATCGTGCGCTCGCCCAAGGCTTTCCTGTTCGACGAGCCCTTGTCAAATCTCGACGCGGCGCTGCGCGTCAACATGCGCATCGAGATCTCTCAGCTTCACAAGGACCTGAAGACCACGATGATCTATGTCACCCACGACCAGGTCGAGGCCATGACCATGGCCGACAAGATCGTGGTGCTCAATGCCGGCAATGTCGAGCAGGTCGGCTCGCCGCTCCAGCTCTACAACAAGCCGAGGAACCTGTTCGTCGCCGGCTTCATCGGCTCGCCCAAGATGAACTTCCTCAAGGATGGTGCAGCGGCCAACTACAACGCCACCACCATCGGCATCCGCCCCGAGCATCTCAACCTGTCCCCGACCGAGGGGCAATGGAAAGGCAAGATCTCGATTTCCGAACATCTGGGCTCGGATACCTTCTTCTATATCGACCTCGACGAGGGCACCCGCGTCACTGCGCGGGCACCCGGCGAGTTCGGCCTTACCACTGGCGATACCATCTATCTCACGCCCCAGCCGGACCGCCTGCATCGCTTCGACGACAAGGGGCTCTCCCTGGCCTGAAAACGGGTTCGGCGAGGGGGAGAAGGCGACCAGACCAGCCATCCTCGGCTTCAGGCTCGCCTTCTCCTCATCCGTTCACCTGCCAGCACCGGCATCTCGGACGCTTTGGCACCCCAAGCGCAACTATGCCCGTACTATTGGGGCATCGAATGCGAATATCGCGCCGAGACCCTCGTTGCTGGACAGGTTGCCAATTAGTAACATGTTGGGATGGCGGTGTGCTGGGGAGATAGCAGGTGCTAGTCAGCAGCCTTTTCCGAGACGACCCGAACTTGCAGGCCTGCCTTGTCAACGACACCGCGCATTTGACGGTCGGCGCGCGCGGAAGACATGTGGCAAGAGTGCAGATGGCACTTCTCGCTCTTGATTGGCTTCGGATCGAGGATGGCGAGATCCGTTCGCAAAGCTACGGCCCCTCCACCGCCGCGGCCGTGCTGAGCTTCAAAACCCGACGCAGCATCATCAATTTCAGCTATCAGCGAACGGCGGACAACATCGTCGGCAAAATGACCATCGGCGCCTTGGATCGGGAAATGGCCGCATGGGAGCGATCCAGCCGGCGTTTGGACATTTGCTCGTGCTGTCCGCCCGGGCAACTTGGCGCCGAACCTCGCCCAGATCCTCGTTTTATTGCTTCCGAAGTTACACCTGTCTCGTCGGGAAATGTGGGTGGGGGAGGTACACCGCCAAAACAGTTCAACAAAACCCTCCACATATTCTGCACGATGACAAAGAAAACCCAGAAGGAGGGAGGCTTCAACTTTCAACCCCTGATTGACTTTGCAAATGTCAGGTTGAAAAGCTATGGAATGCAGATCTCTACCGATTTCTCTGCTGCCAATAGCCCTGCAATTATCGACTTTGTCGATTCCATTGTTCTGGAAGACGACGTCGCGGTTGCGCGGCAGGCCTGCGAGAACCTGCATTCGGGTGCACCGGGGGTGTTACGCGTCATGGCATGTCATCGCGGTATCAACGCTGCGACCGGCCAGACATTTCGAGGCATCACCGTCGCCGGCACGGTTTTCAAGCCTTTCATCATCTTGAATTCCAATCTGACGACCTCGACGACGCCCAAAGACGACAATGTGCTGATCCACGAGATGATACACGCATCACATGCGAGGGTTGAAATTCACGACCCGGAACTGGAGAGCGTATTCACCGAATATACGCGAACGCAGTCGAACGAAAAACAGCCGGCAAGGACGGTCCTGAAACCCAATCGGGCGCTCGAGCTATCGAGCAGTTTTTTTGCAACCTGAATTGTCCATCGTCAGCAGCCTGAAACGGGTAATGAGCGGGAGCAAAGGCTGCGATCGGTCCATTTCACTCCGCTCAGGCGTGACAAAATTGCGCTTAGCCCGCTGGGAACCACGTTCCCTCGACCGAGGTCCCCCTCTTCTCGATTCGTATGGCCAATGCAGGATTGGCTTCGTCGAATCAGCATGCGACATTAGATTGACTGCAGCTGCACGGGCATTTGTTCCGTTTGCAAAATCGATGCAGCAAACGGGAGCGACGCATGGAAAGGATCCGCGATGTATAAAAAGAAACTCGAGCTCACTGGCCGGCATGCCCTCGTCACGGGCGGCGGGCGTGGCATAGGCCTGGCCTGCGCCGAAGCCTTGGCCGAGTTCGGGGCCGAAGTGGTCATCGCCGATTTCGACATGAAGGTCGCGGCGGAGGGGCAGGCCGCCCTTGCAGCCAAGGGTTACAAGGTCGAGACGGTGAAGATGGACGTCACCAATTCGGCGGAAGTGACTGCCGTGGCCGACGACCTGGCCGCCAAGGGGCGCGCTATCGAGATCCTGGTCAACAATGCCGGCATTGCCCGCTCGATGACCCCCGCCGAGGACGTCGCCGACGAGCATTGGCTCAACGTGCTCGACGTCAATCTGAACGGCGTGTTCTGGTGCTGCCGCGCCTTCGGCAAGCACATGCTGGCGGCCAAGAAGGGCTCGATCATCAATATCGGCTCGATGTCCGGCATCATCGTCAACAAGCCGCAGGAACAGTCCTACTACAACGCCTCCAAGGCCGGCGTGCATCACCTCACCAAATCGCTGGCGGCGGAATGGGGCCTGCGCGGCGTACGCGTCAACTCGGTCGCTCCCACCTATATCAACACGCCGCTGACCGCCTATGCCGCGACCGACCCGGCCAATGCGGAGATGTTCAAGACCTGGCTGGAGATGACGCCGCAGGGGCGGATGGGCGAGCCGGAGGAAATCGCCTCCGCCGTGCAGTTCCTGGCGTCCGATGCCGCCAGCCTGATGACCGGCTCGATCGTCACCGTCGATGGCGGCTACACCTGCTGGTAAAAAGACAAGAAAAAGGGAGGGGCGAAATCCCCTCCCTCATATCGTCGCGACCTCATATCGAGCTTCGAAAAGATCGATCGATCCGTCATTGCGAGCGCAGCGAAGCAATCCAGTCTTCATCCGGCCTCAAGCGAATATCTCCTGGATTGCCGCGTCGCTCCGCTCCTCGCAATGACGCGACTTTGCAGGAACAAATAATTCCAATCGCGCCTCAGGACGCCGCGCGGTTGTAGATGTCCTCGATGCGGATGATGTCGTCCTCGCCGAGATAGGAGCCGGTCTGCACCTCGATCAGTTCGAGCTCGATCTTGCCGGGATTCTCCAGCCGGTGGGTGGAGCCGATCGGGATATAGATCGACTCGTTCTCATGCAGCGTCTTGATCTGGCCGTTGATGCTGACATTGGCGACGCCGCGCACCACGATCCAATGCTCGGAGCGATGATGGTGCTTCTGCAGCGAGAGCTGGCCGCCGGGCTTGACCACGATACGCTTGACCTGGTGCCGTGCACCGAGATCGAGCGACTTGTAGTGCCCCCAGGGGCGGTAGGACTGCAGGTGATCCTGGGTCAGGCCATTGTGGCTCTGCTTGAGCTTCTCGACCAGCGCCTTGATGCCGGCGGCATCGTCGCGGCGGGCCACCAGCACCGCATCGCCCGTGGTGATGACGGCGAGGTCGTCCAGGCCGACCACGCAGACGAGCTGGCGTTCCGAGGACACCAGATTGTTGCGGGCGTTGACGAACAGGGCTTCGCCCAGCTTGGCATTGCCGGCCTCGTCCTGCGGCGAGAGCTCGCGCACCGCGCCCCAGGAGCCGACATCCGACCAGTCGAAGCTCGCCGGGACCACGGCGGCGGCCTGGGTCTTTTCCATCACGGCATAGTCGACCGAGCGCTTGCCGCAGCGTCCGAAAGCCTCGGCGTCGAGACGCACGAAGCCGAGATCGACCGTGGCCTTCGCCACCGCCTCGTTCACCGCTTCCACCGTATCGGGCTCGCAGCGGGCATATTCGGAGAGGAAGAAGCCGGCCTCGAACAGGAAATTGCCGGAGTTCCACAGATAGCCTTCGCGCACATAGCGCGTGGCGGTCTCGGCATCGGGCTTCTCGACGAAGCGGCGCACCTTCAGGACGCCGTCGACCAGGGGCTCTCCGGCCTCGATATAGCCATAGCCGGTGGCCGGCTGGTTGGGCACCACGCCGAAGGTCACGATGTGTTTCTTGGCGGCGCCGCGCCGTGCCGCCACGCAGGCCGCGCGAAAGCCTTCGATGTCCCGCACGCGGTGGTCGGCGGCAAGGGTCAGGACCGGCGTCTTGGCGCCATCGCGCGCAGCGATGAAGGCCGCACCCGCAGCGATGGCCGGCCCGGAATCGCGCGCCTCGGGCTCGAGCACGATATCGGCCTCGACGCCGATCGACAGCAATTGGTCGGCCACCAGGAAGCGATGATCCTGGTTGGTGACGATGACCGGCCGGCCGAACAGCTCGGTGCCGCTGACGCGCCGCATCGTTTCCTGGAAGGTCGAGAGATCACCGAATAAAGGCAGGAACTGCTTGGGTCGGCTGGCCCGCGAGGCCGGCCACAACCGCGTTCCGGAGCCGCCGCAAACGATCAGGGGAACGATCTGGGTAGACATCATCCGCTCATATTTGAATTGGAGGAGCCATCAACCGATTAGCTCTATGCCACGATTATATCGACAGAGTCAGATGATTTTCAGGCCTGCTTTGGTTTATTGCGCTCATCCTAGGGGGTTTTTGGTCAGCGTCGCACTAATGCTTCCGGATAGTGCGAGGTCTCCTGCGGCTGATGCAGCGCCCGCCCTCACTCGGCGGCGGCCAGGCTGTCCCTGTCCAGCGCGGGACCATTGGGATCGCCGGGGGCGGTCTCCCAGCCAAGATCCGGAACTACCGCGATGCGGGCACCGCGCATGTCGACGCGCGTCATCACGAAGTCCGCATTCTGCAGATGGCGGATCTGGCTGCGGGCGCGGCCGGCCGAATGGCTGCCGCAACGCCTGGCGATCTCGGCGTCCGGCGGGCATGGCGCGCCCGTCATCGCCGCCGCCGCGAGAATCAGGAACACGGCCTGGAGATCGGCCGGCACCAGGCGGGCATGGTCGAGCGCACGCTGCCATTGCTCCTGGTCGATACCGTCGGGATCGAGACCCGCGCGGGCTGCGCTGAGCAGGAACTTGAACTCAGCCATGGCCGGCGGCGAGCCGCCGAGCCGTTCGATGCGGCAACGTACGATGAAATCCTGATAGAGCACGGCATCGGTGCGGAAGCTGGCATCCGGCTCCTGCATGATCGCAAAGGCGATACGGGCATGGGCCTGCTGCAACTCGGCCGGTGGCATGGCAGGCAGGGCTTCCTCGCCGGCGGCCTCCGCCGGTCGCTCGCGCACGAGTTGTTCGAGGATCTCGGTGGTCGACATCGGCGGCGGTGTCACCACGCGGCGCTCGGGGCGCGGACGCGGCGCCGCCATCGGCACGGGCGCTAGGATGAGATCGCGCGCCGCCTCGCCCCCTTCCGGCAGCGGCGTCAGCTTGGGCGTCGCCACCTTGGGGCGCGTCTCCACCGGGCCGACCTTGATGGGAAGCGGGCGGCGTGACAAGGCCGGGCCGAGCGCCACGAACTGGCCGCGCTGCAGTTCCCGGAAAGTCTCGGCCTGGCGCCGGTCGAGGCCGAGCAGGTCGGCGGCGCGCGCCATGTCGATGTCCAGGAAGGTCCGGCCCATAAGGAAGTTGGACGCCTCGGCGGCGACGTTCTTGGCAAGCTTTGCCAGGCGCTGGGTGGCGATGATGCCGGCAAGGCCGCGCTTGCGGCCGCGGCACATCAGGTTGGTCATGGCGCCGAGCGAGACCTTGCGCGCCTCCTCCCCGACATCGCCGGAAGCGGCGGGCGCAAAGAGCTGGGCCTCGTCGACGACCACCAGCATCGGGAACCAGAAGTCGCGCTCGGCGTCGAACAGGGCGTTGAGGAAGGCGGCGGCCGCCTTCATCTGCATCTCGGCGTCGAGGCTCTCCAAGACCAGCACCGCCGAGACCCGGTGCTGGCGCACCCGCTGGGCGATGTGCTCGAGTTCGGCCAGGCTGCGCTCGGCGTCGATGACGACATGGCCGTAGCGATCCGACAGGCTGGCGAACTCGCCCTCGGGGTCGATGATGACCTGCTGGACATGCGGAGCGCTCTGCTCGAGCAGCCGGCGCAGGAGATGCGATTTGCCGGAACCCGAATTGCCCTGCACGAGCAGGCGCGTGGCCAGCAATTCCTCGATGTCGAGCATTGCAGGCGCACTGCCGGCGGCAGACGCGACGCCCATCTCGATTTCGATCTTCATCTCAAGCAGCGATTCCGGTTTCGCCCCAGCCATAGCGCCCCTGAGGGGTGATCAACAACCCCCACCCGCGCATGGAAGGGGATTTCCACATGCGGGCAGCCAGCCCAGGCCTGTGGCCTTTCAACAACGCCGTGTCCACAAGGGGCGAAGGCCGGGCGGGGAGACTTGCTTTCGCTCTCGCCCTCGGAGAGGATGCCTTGGGGGAAGCTTCATCTAAATCGTGTGCACAATGAAGAAACTGGTGTTTGGTCTCGGCCTGCTCGTGATGACACCGCTACCGGCTCCCGCCAACAGCGCCGCGGCCAGTTGGAGACAGCCTCCTCCCAATCCCAGGATCGTTACCCAGCCTGCCACGATGGTACCCGTCACGCCGGCCCTTGCCGGCCGCAGCAAGCAAGTACCCCTGTCTTCTACGGCATCAGGGAAGGCTCCCTCTGTCGACCTCCAAGGACCATTGAACGAGAAATGGCGCCAGGCTTGCGGAACGGCCCTCGTCCCCCTTCCCTCGTCAGGCCTACATTTGACCGGAGAAGTTCACGTATCTCTATCCAGGATAGCGGCAACCAGGTTTCTTCATCGAGGAGAGAGATTTCTCGACGTCCCGGTCAATCCGAAATATTTCGCCTATGACCGGTTCGGCATACTCGTCCATGATGGAAGCTCGCTACAACGTTGGAGCGCGGTCGCGCCTCCCGGCATGAAGGTACAACCGGGCGACTCCGTGACGATTGTCACCCGCCATCAGGACGATTCACTGCCCTGCCATTTCGTGCCGAACCTTGTGATCGCTGTCCGGCACAAGAAAGCATAGTCCCCCCAGCCGGACTACTCGCCGATGCGGTATTCGGCGAGCTTGCGTTTCATCGCCTGGAAGCGTCGGACATGGGCCTCGTCGCGGCGCAGCGCCACCGCCGTCGACAGCACGTCGATCACCACCAGCGCCGCAATGCGCGAGGTGGTGGGGGTGTAGATGTTGGTGTTGTCGAGCGTCTCCACCAGCAGGGCCACGTCGCAATGGCTGGCGAGTGAAGTCTCGAATCCGGTCAGGCCGATGACCTTGGCCCCGTTCTCGCGCGCGGTACGGGCTACCTCGATGATCGAGCGCGAACGCCCGGTATGGGAGATCACCACCGCGACATCGCCCGGCTTCATCATCGAGGCGACCATGATCTGCTGGTGGGTGTCGTGCTGGGCACCGCAGGGCACGCCGAACAGCGGGAATTTCTGCTGGGCATCGCGCGCCACCACACCCGAAGCGCCCAGGCCGAAAAATTCGATGGCCTTCGCCTTCTCCAGAATGTCGATCGCCCGGGCCAAAGCCGCCTTGTCCAGATGATGGCGCGCCCAGTCGAGGCTGGTGATGGTGTAGTCGAAGATCTTCTCGACCACGGTTTCCGGCGTATCGGTGCCGAGCAGCACCGAATGGGTGGCCGGCGTGCCCAGCGCCAGGCTCTGGGCCAGGCGCAGCTTGAAATCCTGGAAGCCGTTGCAGCCGATGGCAGCGCAGAAACGGATGACCGTGGGCTCGCTCACCCCGGCGGCGAGCGCCGTCTCCGCCACCGTGGCGTTGAGAATGCGCTGGGGATCGGCCAGGATGAGGTCGGCGACCTTGCGGTCGGACTTGCGCAGTTCGCCCAAGGTCAGCCGGATCACCTCGAGCACGTTCTGGATCGTGGTCCGAGGCCCGGGCTGAGATGCGGTCTGATCCGGCAAGGTCATCAACGGCTTCCCCTTCTGGCTCTCTCTTCGGATCGGAGGGCTCAGCCCGCCACCTTGGACGGCCCTGTCAGCCTATACTCGATTCCCGTCCCAGCCCGAAGCAGCCGGGTCGGCCCGGTCATCGCGGCAGCCTTCGCGTCGATCCGCTCGGGTGCAAGCGTATTGAAGGCAAACATGCCGTAGTGATGGGCGAGCATGGCAGCGATGCCGCAGGACGAGGCCAGTCCGGCCGCCTCGTCCAAAGTGAGGTTACCGGCGATGCCGGCAGCGGCGAGTGCCGGCGAGCGGCCATTCACCGGCAGCAGTGCCAGATCGGCCGCCAGAGCCCGCACCTCTTCGACCTGTCCGGCGAAAGGAATGGTATCGCCGGAATGGAAGACGCGGATACCGTTCAGCTTGAGGCCATACCCCAGAAAGACATGATGGCCCTTCTCGTCCCGCTGCAGCTCCTCATGGGCAGCCCGTACGGCCTTCACTTCGATGTCCTCGCCAAGGATCAAGGTCTCGCCGGCATCCATGCCGATGAAGCGCTCCGCATCGAGCCCGGTCCTCTCCTGCGCCAGTTTCAGCGAGGCCTTGGGCACCACCAGAGCTAGCCCTGGAAAGCGCCGAGCGAGCGGGGTCAATGTCGCGGCGTCGAGGTGGTCGGTGTGGTGGTGCGTGCAGAGGACGAAATCGAGCGACGGCAGCTCGTCGATACCGATCGGCAGCGGCATCATGCGCTCATGCGAAGGGCCTCGATCACGATATTTCTCCGCCAGGGAGTCCGAGAGATAAGGATCGATCAGCAGGCGATGCCGACCGCTGTCGAGGAGAAAGCCGGCCTGTCCGAGCCAATAGAGCGAGAGGCCGGCCTCAGGCCGGTTCGCGAGCTTTCCAGCCAGCGGGCCGGCAAAGGGCAGGATTTCCAGCATTCCCTCACGCCCTCCCCTGCAGGGCATCCATCAGATTGGCGATGGCGACCTCGGTAGCCCTGTCGACGCTCTCCTGGGTGAAACCGCCGATATGGCTGGTGGCAATCACGCGGGCATGGCCGGCGAGAACGAGGTTCGCTGGCGGCTCTTCCTCGAAGACATCGGCGGCATAGCAGCCGAGGCGCCCGTCTTCGAGCGCTTGCAACAGAGCCGCCTCGTCCACCAGCGACGAGCGCGCGGTGTTGACCAATACCGCACCACGCCGCATGGCCGCGAATTCGGCCGTGCCCAGCAGCGGGCGGCCATCCGCCGGCGCCGGGCAGTGGAGGGTGACGATATCGGCCTCAGCCAGCATGTCCGATATCTCGACCCAGCGCAGGCTGCTCGCCTCGACATTCACGGCGGGGCTCTGCGGATCATAGGCGAGGATCTCGGCCCCCAGCGCGGCAGCCAGGCGGGCGACTTCGGCGCCAATGGCGCCGCAACCCACGACGCCGACCTTGCGCCCTCGGATTTCGGCGCCGATCCGGCGGGGCCAGGCCCCCTGCTTGATGCCGGCATCGCAAAGCGGGATCTGGCGGAGCGCCGCGAAGATCAGGCCGATGGCAAGCTCGGCCACACCCGCCGCATTGGCACCGGCGGCAATCCGCACGGCGATCTTGCGCGCGAGCAGCGTATCGATCGGCAGATTGTCGGTGCCGGTGCCATTGCGGCTGATCGCCCGCAGCGAGCCGGCCGCGGCGATGACGCGCGGCGAGATCCTCTCCACCCCTGCCAGCCAGCCGGTCACGCCGGGCACCAGAGCGAGAAGGTCCTCCTCGTCCGGCAATTTGCCGGGCGCCGGCATGACGATCTCATGGCCCTGTTTCCTGAGGCGTTCGACCAGGGGATGGGCCGCCGATGTCAGCGAGCGCGGCGTGACCAGGATGCGTTCCATGTCTTCAACTCTTCGTCTTCATCCCTTGGAAGCGGCGATGGCGATCTCGCCCAGCCGATCGAAGGACGGGCCGGAGGTCGGGATCTCGATGTCGAAAACCTCGGCGATCACCTGTGTCCAGCCATGCAGGAAATAGGTCCAGCCATCCTCGATCTGGAGATGGCGTGCCGCCTGCTGGCGCCTGGCCTGGTCGAGGAAGACGAGGTCGCCGCGATAGTTGAGATCCCACACGATCGCGCGTTCGGGAAAAACCACCGCATCGGTCAGCGGCGAGCCGGGCGCGTCCTTGCCGAGACCGGTGGCATTGATCACCACCGAGCCCGGCTTGAGGACGGCGGTGACCGCGTCATTGTCGGCAGGATCGGGGGCGAGCACATAATCAACCGGCACCGGCATGCCGATTTCCTGATGGATGCGCCGGATCTCGTCGAGGCGCGGCTGGCTACGATTGGACACCACGATGCGCGACGGCCGATCGGCGCCGCGTGCCTCGCGCACCATGTGCCAGGTCAGTGCAATGGTGGAGCCGCCCGCTCCCATCGAGAAGAGCTCGGCGCCGGTGCGCTCGAAATGTCCCCTGGGAATGAAATTGTCGAGGGCGAGCCCGGAGGAGATCGGGTCCTTGGCGTGGCAGATCAGGCGTCCGTTGCGCTTGGACAGGCAGCTCGTTTCCTCCATGCGCAGGGCGAAATCGTCGACCTCGTCGAACAGATCCCGGCAGGCCTTGTAGAGGTCGATCTTGTGGGTGGTGACCAGCGCCCCCAGCGAGAGGGGATCGGCCTTGATGAAGGCGACCGCTTCGCGATAGGCGGCCGGATCGGCATGGAGAGGAAAATCGATGCCCTTGATCACCGCATCCTTCAGGCCCAGATGCTCGGCCCAGGCCGGAAAGACCCGCATGATCGAGCTCTTGGTGGTGGTCACGCCGATGAAATAGAGAGTCGGCTGCGTCGCCGGCCGGTAGATGCTCATGCCGCGCCCGCCCGGATCGCCTTGACGCGCTCGACGGCGGCCTTCGCCTTGGCGGTGATCTCCGCAAATTTCCCGCCGCTGATGTCTTCGGGCTTGGCGATCCAGGTGCCGCCGACGGCCGCGACGAAGCGATGCTTGAGCCAATCGCCCATCGTCTCCAGCGTGACGCCGCCGGTCGGGATGAAGCGGACGCCCAGATGATTGAAGGGCGCGGCGATGCCTTCTAGCGCCTTCGGCCCGCCGGCGACACCGGCCGGGAAGAACTTGCACAGGCGGAGGCCGGCGCGGGTTGCCGCGGTGAGATCCGTCGGCGTCATGATGCCGGGCGCGAAGGGCAGGCCGATCGCCTTGGCGGCGGCGACGATCTCCGCATCGAAACCGGGGGACAGCGCAAAGCTCGCACCATTGTCCTTGCAGGCCTGGACCGATTCCAAATCCAGCACCGTGCCGGCGCCGGCCAGGAAGTCCGGCCTCTGGTCGCGCAGAATGGCCAGGACTTCTGCGGCCGCCTTGGTGCGGAAGGTGATCTCGGCGATCGGCAGGCCACCGGCGGTCAAGGCGTCGGCCAGTGCGACCGCATGCGCGGGATCGTCGATCGCGATGACCGGCACCACGCCGATCGCTTCGATCCGCTCGATGGGATTGACGGCCATGTCTGCGCTCTCCTCAGGGCTTGCCGATGGCATCGGCTTGGGTGTCAATTTTGTAGCAATGCTACATATTCCGGCCAGCCTCGGCAAGGTACTCGGTCAATTTTATTGCAATGCAGCATAGATATGTCGGAATTTTCAGTTGACCCGCCGGAAAACGTGTAGCATCACTCCAAAAAATGCACGGACGATGGTGGCGGTGTACCCCATCCATTTTTAAAGAGCGAGCCGAGGACACACCCATGACGCAGGATCTCATCCTGGCCATCGATGTCGGAACCGGCAGCGCCCGCGCGGCCCTGGTCGAGATCGGCGACGGCGCCATCCTGGAGATTGCCGCCAGCGAATACGATCAGATCGTACCGGCTTTCGGCTGGTCGGAACAGCGCCCCGCCGATTGGTGGGCGGGCACCGTCTCGGCCATTCGCACCGTGCTCGAACGCCATGAAGGCGCCGCAGCCCGGATCCAGGCCGTCGCCGCCTGCGGCCAGATGCATGGCACCGTGCTGGTCGACGGTCATGGCAATCCGACCCGCGATACCGCCCCCTTGTGGAACGACAAGCGCACGGCGGGCTTGGTGGCGGCCTTCGAGCGGGACAACCCGCCTGCCTCCTATCTTTCCGAAAGCGGCAATCCGCCGACGCCGGCCTGGCCCGGCTTCAAGCTCGCCTGGCTGCGCGACAACGATCCGCATGCCTATCGCGCCGCCGCGACGGTGCTGATGCCGAAGGACTACATCAATCTGCGGCTCACCGGCGAGATCGCCATGGATGAGGGCGATGCCTCCTGCAGCTTCCTGATGAATCCGGCAAGCGGAAGCTGGTCCACCGCGATGATCGATCGTCTTGGCCTCGACGCCGCCAAGCTGCCGCCGATCCGATCGCCGCTCGACATTCTCGGCCGCGTCACCGCCGGTGCCGCCCTGGAGAGCGGCCTTGCCGAGGGTACGCCCGTCCTGGTCGGCGGAGCCGACTACCCGGTGGCGGTGCTCGGTTCGGGCGTCGTCCATCCCGGCACGGCCTCGGATGTGATGGGCACCTCCTCCATCATTACCCTGGTGACGGGCGAACCGCTGCTCGATCCCGAGATCTGCAATGTCCGCACCGTCGAAGGCCATTGGGGCCCGTTCACCCTGCTGGAGACCGGGGGCGACGCCATGCGCTGGGCCCGCCGCGCCTTCCATGAGAAGGCCCTCTCCTATGGCGATATCGTCGCCAAGGCTGCCGAGGCCCCGGCCGGCGCCGAAGGCCTGTTCTTCCTGCCTTTCCTGGCCGGCGAGCGGCTCGGCGCGCATCGCAATGCCCGCGCCCAGTTCTTCGGCATCGGCGCCAAGCATGGCCTCGCCCATCTCCACCGCGCCACGCTGGAAGGGGTGGCCTTCGCGGTCAACCGCCATATCCGCGTGATGGAAGCCTCCACCGGCCAGAAGCTCGAGCGCGTGGTCGCTTCCGGCGGCGGCGCCAAGACCGAGCTCTGGCTCAAGATCAAGGCCAGCGCCTACAACGTGCCGATCCTGGTGCCCGAGGAAACGGAATGCGGCCTCGTCGGCTGCGCGGCGATGGCCGCGACCGCACTCGGACGTTTCGGCAAGGTCGAGGACGCCGTCGGCCGTTTCGTGCGCTACGGCGCCGAGATCCTGCCCGACCCGGCCTGGGCGGAGACCTATGCGCGCATGCAGCCAGTGTTCGACCGCCTCTACCGCCATTCCCAGGCGCTCTACGACGATCTCGACCGGCTGCAGCAACCCTGAACCGCCGATCATCCCTTTCTCGAAATTGAAGGAAACATGCATGCAGGACGTGCTCTCCGCCTTCCGTCCCGGCCTGTTCGAAGGCAAGACCGTCGTGGTCTCCGGCGGCTCCAGCGGCATCGGCCTCGCCATCGCGCAGGGCTTTGCCGGCCTCGGCGCCGATGTCATCGCGACGGGCTCCACGCAAGCGCGCCTTGCCGCGGCTAAGGCCGCCAATGGCGGCCGCTCCATTCGTTTCGAGCAGCTCGACGTTCGCGACAAGGCGGCGGTCGAGCGCTTCTTTGCGGCGCTGCCGGCGCTCGACGTGCTCGTCAACGCCCAGGGCATCGCCCGCCCCGATGCCGAATGGACCGAAGAGACCTATCTCGAAGTCGTCGACGTCAACATGAACAGCGCCATGCGCCTCGCCATGGCGGCCCACCCCCTGCTGGTGAAATCGCAGGGATCGATCATCAATTTCGCCTCGATGCTGAGCTATCTGGCCGATGACAGCGTGCCGGCCTATTGCGCCAGCAAGACCGGCATCATGGGGCTCACCCGCGCCCTCGCCCACAAATTCGGACCCGAAGGCATCCGCGTCAA
The DNA here is from genome assembly GCF_034424805.1 of Labrys sedimenti. Classification (NCBI taxonomy): domain Bacteria; kingdom Pseudomonadati; phylum Pseudomonadota; class Alphaproteobacteria; order Hyphomicrobiales; family Xanthobacteraceae; genus Labrys; species Labrys sedimenti. The sequence goes on along the minus strand of NZ_JAXOUF010000008.1, from coordinate 207,106 downwards.
CGCCATCGCGCCCGGCTATCACCGCACCGACATGACCAAGCCCTTGTGGTCCGACCCGGTGCCGGCCGGGAAGATCGCCAACAAGGCAGCGCTCAAGCGCTGGGGCACGGTCGACGATCTCGTCGGCACTGCCTTGTTCTTTGCCTCGCCCGCCTCGATCTTCGTGACCGCCACCACGCTGCCCGTCGATGGCGGCTACGTCGTCAGCGGCTTCTGACCGAGGCCTGCTCCGGATCTGACGCGAGAGCAAGGCGCGCTCGCGACTGAACGCGTCCTTGCCCGCCAGGGTGCCCGGTCCCATCGCAATACCATGGCCTGAAGCAAAACCGCCCGGCGCGAGCCGGGCGGTTTCTTTCGTCAGCCTTCACTCACAAGGCGGCGCCCCTGGCGTGCCGCACCGGCGCTGGCGTCCGCCACCGGCGGGTGCCGGGCCGCGTTCGCCAGGCGGCGGCCGCATCTGCTGCATCGGCCGGGGAGCCTGCCCCCCGAATTCCGGCTGGGCGCGCTGTGCAGGCGGCTGCCGGTTCGTGCGAGGCTGCGCGTTCATGGCCGGCGCCATTTCAGGCGCGGGCGATGGGCTCAGGCGCTTCTGGCGCGGTGGCGGCGCACCATTATCTCCAGGTCCGCCATCCGGCTGGGCCTGGGGACGTGGACGGCGGCCGGCCGGCTGGACCGGCTCATCCGGCTGGCCGGGACCGGCATCGGGTTGCCGGTTCTGCGGACGCCGACGCCCCGGCAACGGCTGCATCTGTCCGCTGCCATCCGGCAAGGCCTGTCCAGCGGGCGGCAGCGGCTGGCCGAAACCCTGACCGTCCGGCGCCGGACGACGCTTACGGCCGGCCGGTTGCGGCGGCGCGCCGCCAGCATTGGGCAAGGCCTGCCCGTCGGGTACGGCACCAGGCAGCGGCACCGGTGCGCCTCCATCCTGGGGCTGGCGCCCTTGTGGCTTCTTGCGACCGGGGGTCTGCTGCGCCGGAGCTCCTGCCTTCGGCAAAGGCTTGCCCAGCTGGTTCTCATCGGCGGCAGGCGGCTGTCCCGTAGGCAGGACGGTGCCATCGGGCTGTTGCCGGTTGTTCGGACTCAAGCGCCCCTTCTTGCCGGGAAGAAGCTGGCCGGGCTGGGCCTGGTCAGGCTGTGCTTCGGGCTGGGCACCCGGCAATGGCTGCCCCAGCTGGCCGGGCTTGCCCGCCTTGCCGCCAGGCTGTTGGCGGCCCGGCAGCGGCTTGCCGGCGAGCGGCGGTTTGCCGTTGTCGAGCGGCAGGGCTTCGCCGTTCATGCCGGGCAGCGCCTTTCCGGGCTGGGTCTGCCCCGGCTTGAGGCCGGGCTGCGCCTGACCCGGCAGGAATTGTCCGGGCTGGCCTTTTCCGGGAAGAGCCTGGCCTGGCTGAGCCTGACCGGGCTGCCCCCGCCCTGGCTGGACCTGACCCGGCAGGAACTGGCCGGGCTGGCCCTTGCCGGGAAGTGCCTGTCCAGGCAGCGCCTGCCCCGGCTGTGCCTGGTTTGGCAGAGCTTGGCCTGGCAGGGCTTGCCCCGGCAGGAGGCGTCCCGGGTTTTGCGGCTGGCCAGGAACGGGCGGAACGCCGGTCGCGCCCGGCTGCGGCGCCACGGCGGGTTGCGGCATCATGCCGGGCTGGCCACCCCGTCCGCCGCGATTGCGCAGGAAGGGTGGCAGGGCCACGCGAGCGGCTGCGGCAGCAGCACCGATGGCGATCGCCGCGCCAGCCGCCTTCTCCCCGGTCGTCAATCCGCCCTCGCCCTCTCCGGGGCGTACGCGCTCCGGCGGAGCCTCCAGCGTCTCGTTGATGATGGTGGCGTTATGGATATTGTTGAAGATGAAATTCTGCGGCGGCGGCTGGACGTAGCGCGGCGGCCGCACCCATTCGGGCACCGCCACATAGCGCGGCGACGGCAGCACATACTCATCGACCGGCGGCGGAGGCGGCGGCAGCTCCACGAAATCGCGGGGCGGCGGCGGCAGGAAGATCACCGGCGGCGGCGGAGGCGGCGGCAGGTCGAATTCGGGATCGGAGAAGACGATCACCGGGCGTTCGACATAAACGACCTCGACTTCCGGCGGCGGCGGCACGTCATACTCGATCACGTCGAAACGCGCCGGCGGCTCGATCTCGGCCGACAGATATCTCAGGCGGCGGCGGGCGTCCCAGGCATGGGGGCCGCGCGGATAGCGCTTGAGATAGGACCAGTAGGCATTGGGCGTATCGCGCTTCCAGGTCTCGTGCCAGGTGATGGCCTCGCGCCGGGCGGCCACGATGGCGCGCACGCGCTTGGCCATGGGATCGCGCGGAAAAGCGGTCAGGAAGTCCTGATAGCCCTGCATGGTATCGCGATCCACGGCTGCGACATAGGCATCACGCGCGTCGAAATCGGCGATGCGCTTGGACTGCATCGCCTTGTCCTCTTCCACGGAAACCTGGGGAGCAGGCGCATCGGCCGCACGGTCGAAGAAGGCGAAGGGTTCGCCGAGCTTCGACGCGCTCCAGGGCAGCACAGCACCATTGGTCCTCTCGCTCACCCGCAACCGGGTACGGTCGAACACATCGGCGATCGGCAGCCCGCCCGTCCGCATCATTTCGGCGAGGGCCTGGGCATAGGCGCCATAAGGCCCCTGCTCAGCCGGCCCCACCGTGCCGGGTGCCGCATTGAAGGCGATCAGTGAATTGGGCTCGGCATCGACGAGCGCCAAGCCGCCGGCGAGGGGCTGGTCGCCGCGCGCGAACTGGTTGGCACGCGCGCCATCGATCACCACGATGCTGGCCTTCAGCTGCAAGGCGCCGAGCGGCCGAATGAAATCGGAGAGCCGTACCGCCTCTGCCGGCACGGAAGCTGGCGTCTGGATGGCAGCGTCGACGGGCACGAAATAATTCTGCCCTTCCGACTGCAGGCCATAACCGGCCAGATAGACGAAAGCCACCGTGTCGGGTCCCGATGCGGAGGCCTTGTCGAGGAATTCACGGAACGCCTTGCGCAGCGAATCCTGGTCCAGGTCGCGGGCGCCGGTCACGTCAAAACCGGCTGCTTGCAGGGTCTGGGCGATAAGGCCCGCATCATTGGCGCTGGTCGCCAATGGTCCGGCCTTGTAGTCGGCATTGCCGATGACGAGGGCAATGCGCTTTTCGCCCTGGCTCTGTGCCCGGGCAGGTTGCAGCGGCAAACTTGCCGCGAGCAGGATGAACAGGAGCGCAAAAGCGCTGCGGAATGTCGCGGACATTGATCTGGCCCTCTTGGTTTCCACCCGGCGTGGGCCGAGCTCGAACGGCTCATGGCCTGTGAGTACAACCTAAGCGATAGCTTGGCTGACTTGTATGGCGTGTGAACCAAAAGGGGCTGTTTTGGGGCGTTGTAGCGGCAATAGAGAGGCCGCCGCCTCGAAAGCGGGCGGCAAGCGCCAATGCTGGCGCTAATTCTGGTCCTGGCAGAGAATGACCGGCGACGCCAGGGCGGCGACGTAGCCGGCCCCCTGATAGACCTGGGCGTTGTTGGCGCCTGGCGGCAGCAGGAAGGAGCCGCTCACCACCTGCGGGACATTGCTGACCTGCAGGAGGCTCCAGCTGAAATTGCACAGCTGCGCCGGTTTGGTCGGTGCCAGGTGCGAGCAATTGAGCAGCGCGGCTCCAAGCATGGCGGCGCCGCCGCAGCTGACGAAGCGCGGCGCGGCGGCCGCCGGATGCGTGCCGAGCGTCAGGACAAACCAAGTCGCGCACAGCAAGCCGGCCCCCGTCAGGGCCGGACCCCGATCAAATCTCGCGTGATCAGCAGCCATTTTGCGGTCCGCACCATCTGGGCGATTGCATTTGAGGCATCCTTGTTATAATCGTGCATAAATATAAGCAAGCTTATAATTAGAACGGCATGTTCTAGATATGCTCAATCCACCCACTCTCGGTTTCATCCTGCATGACGTCGCCCGCCTGATGCGAAAGCGCTTCGAACAGCGGGCTGGCGATATCGGCTTGACGCGTTCGCAATGGCAGGCGCTCGCCTTCCTCTCCCGCAGCGAAGGGATCCACCAGAGCGGGCTGGCCGAACTGCTCGAAATCGAACCGATCACTTTGGTACGCATCCTCGACAAGCTCGAAGCGCGCGGGCTGATCGAACGGCGCCAGCATGCGAGCGACCGTCGGGTCTGGCTGCTCTTCCTGACGCCGGCCGCCCATCCCATTCTCGCCGAGATGCGCGCTCTCGGCGACCGGACCCGGGCGGAGGCCCTGGCTGGTATCCCGGACGAAGACCGCGTGAAACTACTCGACACCCTGACGCAGATGAAGGCCAACCTTCTCGAAGCCTGCCGCCAGCCGGTCGACGACAAGGAGGCAAAACATGGCTGATGGCAGCAACCAAGCCCAGAAACTCGAAAACCCCATCGAGATCGAGCGGCTTTCCAACGACAAGGCCGGTCAGGATGCGGTCACGCCGCAGCCGGCCAAGATGCGCAAGCGCTCGCTGACCCGCCCCCTGCTCTTTGCCCTGCTTCCCGTCGCCCTCGTCGCCGGCGGCTATTTCTACGTCACCGGCGGGCAGGTGATGGAGACGGACAACGCCTATGTGCAGGCGGCGATGGTCGGCATATCCACCGATGTCGCCGGTACGGTGGTGGAGATCGACGTCGTCGAGAACCAGGCCGTCAAGAAGGGAGACGTGCTCTACCGCATCCGTCCCGGCAGCTACCGCACGGCCCTGGAAGGGGCGGAGGCGCAGCTCGGCACCGTACGCAACCAGGTTCTGACCCTGCAGGCGAGTTACGCCCAGGCCGAAGCCCAGATCGAACAGGCCAAGGCGGATATTCCCTATTACGAGGCCCAGTTCAAGCGCCAGCAGGACCTGCAATCCTCCAGCGCCGCCTCCAAGCAGAGCTTCGATCAGGCCAAGCATGATCTCGATGCGGCGCGCCAGAAGGTCATCGTGGCCCAGGCCAACGCCCAGGCCATGCTGGCCCAGCTTGGCGGCGACGCCTCTCTGCCGGTGGAAAAGAATCCCTTCTACCTTCAGGCCCAATCGGCCGTCGACAATGCCAAGCGCGACCTCGGCGACACCGAGGTGCGGGCGCCCTTCGACGGCATTGTCACCAATGTCGATTCCCTGCAGCGCGGCGCCTATCTCAACGCCTCCCAGCGCGCCTTCAACCTGGTTTCCACTACCAATATGTGGGTGGACGCGACCCCGAAGGAAACCGAGCTCACCTATGTCAAGCCCGGCCAGCCGGTCGAGATCTCGGTCGACACCTATCCGGGCGTGACCTGGACCGGCAAGGTCGAGACTATCAGCCCGGCCTCCGCCTCGAGCTTCTCCCTGCTCCCGGCGCAGAACAGCTCGGGCAATTGGGTGAAGGTGGTCCAGCGCATTCCCATGCGCGTCAGCATCGATCCCGCGCCCGACAAGCCGAGCCTGCGTATGGGCATGAGCGCGGTGGTCGGTGTCGACACCGGCCATGCCCGCGGCCTGCCCAGCTTCGTGACGAACTGGTTCGGCCAAGCCAAGCCCCACGGCAGCCATCAGGCCGGCTGACGACAACGCCGTCGCGCGTTGCCGCGTGCCGGCCCGCTTTTTGAGCACCTGATTATTTCATCACCTATCGTTGCGAACGAGGCCTGCCATGAGCGCATCCGCCACCGCGAGCGCCGGCCAAATCTCCAGCCCCGCCTTGCCTGCCCCCAAGGTCGCCAATCGCGGCGCCATCACCGCCTGCGTCATCCTGGCCGTGATCATGCAGGCACTGGACACCACCATCGCCAATATCGCGCTGCCCCACATCCAGGGTAGCGTCGCCGCCAGCCAGGACCAGATCAACTGGGTGCTGACCTCCTATATCGTGGCGGCGGCGATCATGACGCCGCCCTCGGGCTTCCTGGCGGCCCGTTTCGGCCGCAAGAGGCTGCTGCTCGTCTCCATCATCGGCTTCGTGATCGCCTCCATGCTGTGCGGCATGGCGCAATCCCTGGTGCAGATCGTCGGCTTCCGCCTGATGCAAGGCGTGTTCGGCGCCGCTTTGGTGCCGCTCGCCCAGGCGATCATGCTGGACATCTACACGCCCGAGGAACGCGGCGGAGCGATGGCCGTGTTCGGTGTCGCCGTGATGGTGGGCCCCGTGCTCGGCCCCGTCATCGGCGGCTGGCTCACCGACCACATTTCCTGGCGCTGGATCTTCTACATCAACCTGCCGATCGGTCTCGTCGCGATGCTCGGCGTGATGGCCTTCGTCACCGAGACCCGCAGCAGCACGGCCGTGAAGCTCGACTGGCTCGGCTTCGGCATGCTCTCCATCGCCATCGGCGCCCTGCAGGTGCTGCTCGACCGCGGCGAACAGCTCGACTGGTTCTCCTCCGGCGAGATCCAGCTCGAGGCGCTGATCTGCGCCGCTGCCTTCTACATCTTCCTGGTCCATACCTTCACGGGCAAGGATACCTTCGTGAAGCCGCGCCTGTTCGTAGACCGCAATTTCGCGGTCGGGGTGGTGCTCATATCAGCCGTCGGCCTGACCTATTACGCCGCCATGGCGCTGATGACGCCCTATCTGCAATCGCTGATGGGCTATCCCGTGGTGACCGCCGGCCTGGTGATGGGGCCGCGCGGCATCGGCACCATGGTCTGCATGTTCATCGTCGGCCGCCTGGTCGGAAAGCTCGACACCCGCCTGCTCCTGCTGATCGGCTTCGGCTTGACGGCCTGGTCGCTCTACGACATGACGGGCTGGACCCCCGACATCTCGCAATGGCAGATCATCGTCACCGGCTTCGTGCAGGGGGCAGGCCTGGGCTTCCTGTTCGTGCCGCTGACCACCGTGACCTTCCAGACCCTCGATGCCAGCCTGCGCGGCGACGGCACCGGCCTCTACAACCTGTCGCGCAATATCGGCTCCAGCGTCGGCATCTCCATGACCTCGGCCCTGCTGATCGAAAGCACCCAGGCCAACCACGCCGATCTCGTCACCCACCTCACGCCCTACAACCAGGCCCTGCAGGACATGGCCCGGGCCAAGCTGATCGACCCGCTGAGCGCGGCGGGGCAGACCATGCTCGACGGCATGGTCGGCCAGCAGGCGACCATCATCGCCTATATCAATGATTTCAAGCTGATGATGCTGCTGACGTTGGCCGCGATGCCGCTGGTTTTCTTCCTGCGAAAGGCGGCCAAGCCTCCGGAAATGGACCACAGCATGGCGATGGAGTGAGAGCCTGATGCGGTTCGCTTGAGGGCAAAAGCTCCGATTTGAGCCTCCGGGACTTTATGCCATGTTGTCCGGAAGCGGCACCTGCCGCGCTCGAACCACAGGCGATGGCCGTGCCATGGAACCAGGGCTCCCTCTGTCCCGCTTTGCGCAGTGGAATCGCGGCCTCGCCGAGGCATTCGCCGCGACCTCCCCGGCGCAGTTGGCGGTTCGCTTCGCACCGGGCGCACGCAACCTCCTGGCGGCGGACAGCTGCCATGTCGGCCTCTATTTGCGGGAAGGCGCCTGCGTCACCATCGACGGCGACCGGCCCGATCGCTGGAACCGCCAATATGACAGGGGCCTCTTTCGCCAGGATCCCTTCTTCCAGAAATTCGCTGCCACGCGGCACGATTTCCTGCTGCCCCTGTCCAGCTTCGACAGCTTCCATTTCGAGAAGACGCCCTATTATCGGGACTTCTACCGGCCGTCGCAGACCATCGACGAGATCACCGGCGTGTTCAATCTTTCACCCGTCGCCGCGGGCTATGTGACCTTCTTCCGCCATCGGGGAAGCCCGGGCTTCATCCCTGCCGACCTCGTCCTGGCCGAAGGGGCCGGCGATACCATCCGGTTGGTGCTGGAACGGCTGTGGCGGCTATGGCAGGCGGGCGGCCGGACTGGCCGTATCGGCGGCGAGACCGGGCTGAGCGCCCGGGAACGGCAGATCCTTGACCTCTTGCTGGAAGGCGGCTGCGCCAAATCCATCGCCCGCAGGCTTGCCATATCGCCCGGCACCGTCCGCAACCACATCAAGAGCATCTATGCCAAGCTGGGTGTGCACTCCCAGGTCGAATTGCTTGCCGGCGGAGGCGACGGGCACTCGCTCTGAGGCGTCTTCTCACGACAGCTTCACTGCCCCGTCAGGATCCGCGTCCAAGCCCTGGTCTGGCGGCGCAGCACCGCCACGTCGGAATTGGTCACCACGAACAGCCGCTCCTTCACGTCGTCCGGCGGATAGATGCCGGGGTCCTTGGCAATCGCCTCGGTGAGTAATGGCCGCGCCTCCGGCACCGCATTGGCATAGGAAATGAAATTGGAATTGGCCGCCGCGATGTCCGGCCGAAGATTGAAGTCGATCCAGCGCATGGCATTGTCGGGATGCGGCGCATCCTTGGGCACGGCCATGGTGTCGAAATTCACCAGCGTGCCCTCCCGCGGAATGGCATAGGCCACCTCGACCGGCTTGGCCGCCGCCGCTCCGCGCGTCTTGGCCTGCAGGATATCGCCTGACCAGCCCAGCGCCAGGCAAATGTCGCCATTGGCCAAATCGTTGATGTAGCGCGAGGAATGGAAATAGCGGATGAAGGGCCGCACCTTCTTCAGCAGGGTCTCGGCCTTGGCGAGATCGTCCGGAGCGGTCGAATGCGGATCGAGCTTGAGATAGGCCAGCGCCATCGGAATCACCTCGGTCGGCGCATCGATCATGGCAACGCCGCAATCGGCGAAGCGCTGGACGATCGCCGGGTCGAAGATCATAGCGAAGGAATCGACGGGCGCATCCGGCAGGCGGCGCTTGATGGCCTCGACATTGTAACCGATGCCGTCGGTCACGCCCATGTAAGGCATGGCGTGCTGGTTGCCGGGGTCTGCCTTTGCAATCAGAGCCAGCACCTGAGGGTCGACCTTGGCGGCATTGGGCATGGCATCGCGCCGCAAGGGCTGCAGGGTCTCGGCCTTGATCTGGTTCCTGAGGAAGGGAAAGGCGGAGGGATATACCACGTCATAGCCGGAACGACCGGCCAGCAGTTTGGTCTCCAGCATCTCGTTGCCGTCGTAATTGTCGTAGACGACCTTGATGCCGGTCTCCTTCTGGAATTTCTCCACCGTGTCGGGCGCGATGTAGTCCGTCCAATTGTAGACGTTGACTACCTTCTCGTCCTCGGCCTGGACCGGCGCGAAGCCGATAATGGCAAGACCTGCAGCAAGGGCAATCGAACGAAGCAGTGAGCGCATGTGAACCTCCTTGGCAGCTTCCAGGGCACTTCCGATCGGATCGGAACAGAGATGGCCGGTTTGAAGCTCGCTAGCCGTGACGGCCGGCATAGACGGGCAGCGTGATGCAGGCGACATTGCCGCCGCCGAGCAGGATCTCGCGGGAATTCTCGATTCCGACGATGGCGTGGTCCGGGAAGAGCCCGGCCAGGACGGCCTTGGCGGGACGATCCAGGGCGCAGTCGAATTCGGGCACCACCACCACGCTGTTGCCGGGATAGTAGTTGACGTAGCTCGCCGCGATGCGGTTGCCCGCCGGCCGCGCCCAGCTCGTCTCGACCTGGTCCACGCCCTCGCTTTCCTCGGCCGTGGCCTCGATCGGCAGGGGATGGGGCAGCTTGTGCACTTTCAGCGCCCTGCCCCGGGCGTCGCGTGCCGAGCGCAGCACGTCCTCGGCCTCGCGCACGATCTCATATTGCGGGTCGTCTCTCTCGTCGGTCCAGCTCAGCACCACCTCGCCGGGGCGCACGAAGCAGCAGATGTCGTCGACATGGCCGTCGGTCTCGTCGAAGGCGAAGCCTCGGGGCAGCCAGACGATGGTGTCGATGCCGAGATAGTCGGCGAGTTGCCGCTCCACCGCCGCAAGGCCGAGATGGCCGTTGCGGTTTGCATTGAGCAGGCATTGCGCGGTGGTGATCAGCGTGCCCTGCCCGTCGCATTGCAGGCCGCCGCCCTCGGCGATCAGGCTGGAGCGATAGCGGTGCATTCCCTCCATTTCGAGGATCTTGTGGGCAAGCTGGTCGTCGAGGTCCCAGGGGAAATAGAGCCCGCCATTCAGCCCGCCATAGGCGTTGAAGCTCCAGTCGACGCCGCGCACCTCGCCCTGGTCGTTGACGACGAAATTAGGGCCGCTGTCGCGCAGCCAGGAATCGTTGCTCGACATTTCGACGAGCCGCACCGTGTCGGGCAGGCAGGCCCGGGCATGACGCCACTGCCGCGCCGAGACGATCACCGTGACCGGCTCGCTCGCAGCGATCGCGGCGGCGACACGGGCAAACAGCTTCTGTGCCGGCTTGGCCCCCAGCCGCCAGGTATCGGGCCGCTCGGGCCAGATCAGCCAGCAACCGGCTTTCGGCTCGAACTCGCCGGGCGCGCGGAAACCATCCTGCCGCGGCGTGGTGGTGAGCGTCTTCGACAAGGCCTTCCCCTCAGATCCGGTACCGCCTCAGCGGCTTGCCCGTCATCGTAGGAGCCTTGTCGGGGCCGACGCCATGTCCCATTTGGGATAGAGCGTCTTCCGGAGAAGTCGTCGAAATCGGGCTTGCGCCGGACGGCTCACCCCGCCTTTCGCCGCGCCTCCACCGCCGTGATGAAACCGGCATAGCTCCAGGCCAGATGCTTGGCGGAAGTATGCTCGCCGGTCACCCGGTCGAACTGCTCGGACATTTCCCCGTCATCGGGCGTGAAGGCGCGGATGGTCTCGAGATAGGCGTCCCCGCGCGCCTTCAGGCGATCGACAGCGGCAGGATCCGCCGCACGCAGGGCCGCCGCGCGCAGATAGCAGAATTCGGCCGCCGCCTGCGTCGAGAAGTAATAGGCCCCGCCGGAGTAATATTCGTCGCCCCGGTAGCGGCCGAGGGCGATGCCGCGTCCCTCCGGCCGGCCCCGGTTGATCGCATAGTCCTCTTCGAAGATCGCATCGAGGCGATCCAGCGTCGCTTCCATCCGGGTATCGTGGGGCGAATGCGTGGGCAGGGCACCGCCGGCATGGATCGCGGCGAGGATGACGGCGATGTCGAGGTCCTTCGGCGTCGGCTTGCCATCCTCGGTCAGGCGGGAGCGGTAGAAGCCCGCCTCGGGCTGCCAGAAATGATGGAGACGGCCCTGGATCTCGGCCGCATCCGCCCGGGCGCGCTGGGCGGTCGCGGCATCTCCCTGCGCCGCCAGCCAGGAGGCCCCCGCCTCCAGCGCCGCCGCCTCGATGCGCAGCGTATAGTAGTGATGCGCCTTTTCTTCCTCCCAGATGTCGTAGCTCGGCTCGCGCCAATGGGCGAGGACGAAGCGGATGTCCTCGTCCAGCAGGGTCGCGATGGCATCGTCATGCCTGACACCGAAGGATCGGCCCGAGGCCCAGCGCAGCACCGTCAGCACGCGGGCCGCGATACCGTCATATTGCGGGCGATTCCAGCGCGAGATGTCGAGGGATCCGTCCGGGTTGACCCGCGTTTCGCCGCGGACCACCACGCTGGCCAGATCCGCATCCTCGCGCACGAATTGCCGATAGTCCTCGGCGACCCTGGCCCGCCAATCCGGGTGCTCGACCCAATCGGCGCCCCTGAGGGCGTTGAGCGACAGGCTGAAATCGACGAAATCGCAGAAATGCGCCGCTGCCATGTCGCTGTCGAGCCAGCGGGGATCGATCTGCCGGAGGGCGTCGATCACCACGGCCGAGTCGCGGTACCAGTGAAAGAAATAGTCGGGATCCGGATCGTAGGAGGCCGGCACGGGCGACGCCACCACCGAGCCCCGTACTGGAGTTACGGTCTGGCCGAAGCCCGGCCGCTCCTTCACCGTGGCCGTGGCGGAGATGGCAAGCTGCATGTTCCGGACGGCAATGGGGTATTGCCGCTCGATCCAGCGATCCAGATCCGTGATCACGCTCATCTTCTCTCTCCGATTCCCAGAGCAAAACACGTTAGCGGGAAACGTCATTCTTGCTCTAACTCTTTGTTCCGACGTGTCTTTACGCTCTTGGCGATTCCGCCCAACCCCAGAACGTTCCGGTGATGCTACCCAAGGTGGGGGTTGAACAGAAGCGGCGAGGCGTTAAGCAGGAAAGAGAGGCTGATTTGCGCATCGGCCCCGCCGATCCGGCGATCGGCGAAAGTCTGCCGAACGAGGAGTTGTGATGAGCCGCATCGAGACCCTGCTGTCCAAGATGACGCTGCGAGAAAAACTCGGTCAGCTCAATATGGTTGCCTCGGGCTATGCGGTGACCGGTCCCCTGCTTGGCGGGGACTCGCCCGACGCCATCCGTTCCGGCGATATCGGCAATCTGCTCAACATGGTCGGCGTCGATCACGTCAACGAGGTCCAGCGCATCGCCGTGGAGGAATCGCGCCTCGGCATCCCGCTGCTGCTCGGCTTCGACGTCATCCATGGCCACAAGACGGCCTTCCCGGTGCCGCTGGCCGAAGCCGCCATGTTCGATCGCGCCGCCTGGGCCCGCACGGCGCGCATCGCGGCAGTCGAAGCCTGGAACGACGGCCTCGCCTTGACCTTTGCCCCGATGGTCGATGTCTCCAGGGACCTTCGCTGGGGCCGTATCGTCGAAAGCGCAGGCGAGGATTCCTGGCTCAACGCCGAGATGGCGATCGCCAAGGTCAAGGGATTCCAGGGCTCGGATCTCTCCGCCATCGGCTCGATCGCCGCCACCGCCAAGCATTTCTGTGCCTATGGCGCGCCGGTCGCCGGGCGCGAATATGCCTCGGTCGACATTTCGGACCGGGCTCTGCACGAGATCTATCTGCCGCCCTTCGAGGCGGCGGTGAAGGCGGGGGTGGCCGCGATCATGCCCGCCTTCAACAGCCTGGCCGGCATGCCGATGACGGCGCATGAGCCGTTGCTCAAGGGCTGGCTGCGCGACAAGCTCGGCTTCGACGGCGTCATCATCAGCGACTACAACGCGGTGGCCGAACTGTTGAACCACGGTGTCGCCGGCGACCTGGCCGAAGCCGCGGCCCTCTCCCTGCGGGCGGGCGTCGACATCGACATGGTCTCCAACGCCTATCGCAAGCATCTGCCGGAGGCGCTCTCGCGTGGCCTCATCACCATGGCGGAGATCGACGCCTGCGTAGGACGCGTCCTCGCCCTCAAGGAGCGGCTCGGCCTGTTCGACCAGCCCTATCGGCGCGGCACGGCACCCTTGGCCGCCATGGCCGGCAAGATCGACCATCACGAGGTCGCCCGCGACGCGGCACGCAAATCCTGCGTCCTGCTCACCAATTACGACGAGGCCCTGCCGCTCACGCGCACCGAGCGTATCGCCCTGATCGGCCCGCTCGCCGACGCCCAGGCCGACATGCGCGGCCCCTGGGGCGGCGCCTCGGTCGCCGAGGACAGCATCACCCTGCACACCAGCCTCGGCAAGGTCGCCACCGTCGTGGCGCAGGCCGAGGGCGTGAAGATCAGTTCGGACGACATGTCCGGCATCGCCACCGCGGTGGAAGCGGCACGCGTTGCCGACACCGTGGTGCTCTGCCTGGGCGAGACGGCACCGATGAGCGGGGAAGCCGCCAGCCGCGCCCATCCCGAATTGCCGGGCAAGCAACGCGAACTTGCCGAGGCGATCCTGGCGCTCGGCAAGAAGGTGGTCGTGGTGCTCTTCGCCGGCCGGCCGCTCACCTTGCCCTGGCTCTTCCACAAGGCTTCGGCCGTGCTGATGGCCTGGTGGCCCGGCGAACAAGCCGGCCCCGCCATCGGCGATCTCCTGATGGGAGAGGAATCGCCGTCCGGCCGCCTGCCGGTGAGCTGGCCGGATGCGGTCGGGCAGGCCCCCCTCTATTACGAACAATACCCGACGGGCCGCCCCTTCAACCCGAACGACCACTACACCTCCAAATATATCGACGCTCCCAATGCGCCGGCCTTTCCCTTCGGCCATGGCCTGACCTATGGCGCCTTCAGCCTGTCCGGCCTGAAGGTGAGCAAGACCGTGTTCGGCCCCGACGACACCATCGAGGTCAGCGCCACGGTTGTTAACACCGGCAAGCGGGCCGCCCAGGAGACCGTGTTCCTGTTCACGCATGACCTGGTGGCGAGCCTGTCCCGGCCGCTGCTGGAACTGCGGGGTTTTGCCAAGATCAGCCTCGATCCCGGCCAAAGCGGCACCATCACCATCGCTTTGGCGGCGAGGGACCTGGCTTTCCCCGGCCGGGACCTGCAGCCGGTGCTGGAAGCCGGCGATTTCGAGATCAAGCTGGGCTCGAGCGCCAGGCGCAGCCAGCTCCTGAACACCCGGGTGACGCTCAAGCTGTGAGAGCTGCGACGGCTTTGATGGGTACGCGGTGAATCGGGAAGAAGCGCTTGTTCTTCGGCGCTTCGTCAGGAACGCAAACGAATGTTCTGGCGTGTGAGCTGGGCGATGGATGTGCAGCCAATCAACTTCATGCCGCGTTCGATCTCGATCCGCATCAAGTCCAGGGCGCGCTCAACGGCGGGCTGCCCGCCGGCGGCAAGCGGGAAAAGGTAATAACGGCCCAGCCCGACGGCCTTCGCTCCCAGGGACAGAGCCTTGAGGACATGCGTCCCGCGCTGGATACCGCCATCCATCATGACGTCGATCCGGTCTCCCACCGCATCGACGATCTCAGCCAGCTGGTCGAAGGCGCTGCGCGAGCCGTCGAGCTGGCGGCCGCCATGATTGGAAAGCACGATCGCGCTGCAACCGATTTCGGCCGCGCGCCGTGCATCCTCGACCGACATGATGCCCTTCAGGCAGAACGGCCCATCCCAAAGCCGCACCATCTCCGCCACCTCGTGCCAAGACATGGAGGGGTCGAGCATCTCGGTGAAATAACGGCTGATCGACAAGGCCCCACCGTCGAGCTTGAGATGGAAGAGGCGCTGCAGCGCCGTCGGCGAACAATAGACCGGCATCGCCAGCTTCTGGCCCATCACCGTGACGGACATGTCGACTTCCGCCACACCGCGGAGCACGTTCGGCACCAGGTCGCAGGCCTCGAAGGCAGCGGTGTTGCGCCGACAGCTCACCTCGTCGTCAGCACCGCCATCGATATAGTCGAAGATCGGTCCCGGCAGGCGCTGCCTGGCCATGCAACGGAAATCGTGAAAATTGTAGCACTGCCCGAGGCGCATCTGGTTGCTCTATTGGTTCGGCCCGCGCGTACTCCAGGATAGGGTTCGCATCATTGCCCAGACGCCGCGGCGCAACCCACGACACGAAGCCGAGGACGACGGCGTGCGCCATCCGGTCGCTGGCATTCCATCGATCCTAGGCCGGCATGGAAGGCAGGCTGAGGCACTGCTCGAAACTGAAGGGACGCACCGTCAGCGGCGCGATCGAGCCCGCCCTGGGATGTCTCGGATTCATCAGGATGAGCCGGGCTTCCGGCAGGACGGCGGAGGGCACCGAGGCGAGCAAGGAGCGGTTTGAGGATAGCCATGCATCTCCCCTCGCCCGCTTCTCGACCGGATCTGGCGTGAAGGGAATGTCCTCCGGTTCTTCCTCGGTCTCCGTCCAGCCCAGCAGGTAGTCCTGGTCGATCCCTTCCAGATCCCGCGGCAAATAACGCAGGACGATGAGGACGGAGAGGGCCGCTTCCGAGGCGAAGTTGACGACGGGCCGGCCCGGCGACGTCCAACGGGCGCCATGGCGCTCCGCGCCGCTGCCGTCGAGAGCCAGGAAGGGGCGCCGCGCCAATCGCCATAGCCGCATGTCGGTCCCGCTTCTCTCATTGCCTGCAGTAGGTCGGCGCCGAGAGATAGTCCGGCCGCCGGCTTTTACAATGGAAAAGCGAGCGATCCTGCCGGCACGCCGATCTTCAGCCACCTCCTTCTCGGTGTCTATCTCGGCGTGCTGATGGGGCGCGGGCCATCCTGCCCTTGCTGGACTGAGGCGGGGGCTGGTTCAGCCCCGCACCATCACCGGGCCGCCAGCCGCCTTTTCGGCCTCGCTGAACTTGGCAGCGGCACACAGGAAGGCGATGCCGCCGCAGACGAGGGCGATCTGGATCCAAAGCGCGTCATGGCCCGTCATCAGCACCACCTGGCCGGCTCCGGCCAGCAGCGAGAGCAGGAAGAACACCAGCAGGCTGTGGCGACCGAGCATGATCAGCGGCTGCATCACCCGCAGCGACGCCAGCTTGGGCGAAATGCCCAGCCCGTAGATAAAGGCGGCCATGCCGAGGAAATGCAGGAGGCGACCAAGGCCGAGATTGGTCTTGTCGAGGTCGAGCCAGCCATAGACGGCCTCACGCACCCCGAAGGACAGGCCGAAGCCATTGGTGACGACGAAGGCACCCGCGAAGACAACCAGGCCGGCAAGGGCGAACAGGGGCTTGGAGATCGCGAGGCGGCCCTGCTGCAGCAACAGGCCGACGGCGATGCCGATCGCCATCATGAACTGCCAGGTGAAGGGATTGAAGAACCAGCCGCCGGCAACCGGCCAGGATGGCAGGTTCCAGCCGTAATAGCGGGCGAGGGCGTAAAGCAGCGCCGAGGCGGTCAACATCACGCCGATATGCAGCCGCGCCAGGTAGAACAGAGCAGGGACCAGGGCGATCAGGGCGATATAGAGCGGCAGGATGTTGAAATAGCCGATCTGATGGCCGAGCGAGAGCGTGCCGAGCAGGAAGGTGCCGGCATCCTGAACGTAGAGATCGCGGCCATGCATCGCCATCAGATCGGGCATCCGCCAATGCAACGCACCGGCCGCGAAGATGGCGATGCCGGCCAGCGTCATCAGCACATGCACGCCATAGAGCTTCACGGCCCGCTTGCCGAGTGCCAGGGAGACGTCGGCCTCCTTGCCGGCATTGAACTTGCGGCCATAGGCGAGTGCCATGGCGACGCCGGACATGAACACAAAGGCCTCGGCCGAATCGGACAGGCCGAAATTGCGCGAAGTGATCACCTCGAAAAGGTTGCCGGGCATGTGGTTGATGAAGATCGTGCACAACACGAAGCCGCGCCACATGTCGACGGAAACGGCGCGCTGATTGGGCTTAACCGCCGGGCTGGCTGCGACGGGCTTTGGAGGGTTCTGCCGGCGATCGGTGACATAGTCGATCAGCAGGCGCACCGCCTCGCAAGCGCCGAAGATCAGGATCGCCGTGAGGGCGAACAGAGCCAGCGCCGGAAGCTGGGCAGGGGCCAGCCACAGCGTATAGAAGGGCTGGATGAACAGGAACGTGACGACGGTGGCCGTCAGCAGGATGGCAAACAGGCCGATGCCGAAGCCGAACAGAACCTCTGCAAGTACAACGGCAGGCAAAAAGACAAAATATGAATAGCTATGCCAGCCCAGATAGGCCTGCAGAAAATAGCATGGCACGAACAAAAGCGCCGTGAGCAGATAGGGGCGCATCGAAAGTGACAGCTTTAAGAAGCTGAATTGATTTTCCATAATACGCGCCTTCCACTTCCATCACTGCTGTCGCCGCGGCGCGCTTGAATTGCCACGACGGGATGCCAGCATTTCGGCATCCTTCCTTCAGCACCTCGCTCAACTAAGTTCAGAAGCGATTCTTGGAGCCTGACGACATAGTGGCGGCCTCATCCTGTACGGGGGATGAACGAAGTTACGGCCAAAAAGTTGCATGCCCTGTTGCATCATCGCCACGCTGTTCGACAAAAAGACGCTCCTGCAACGCTACGGCCGGAAATTGTCGTTGTTTTCCAAATTTGTGACACAGCTTGCCGTCATAAGCGGCTGGTCAAACGGCCTCAGCGCGGCAACCATGCGATGGATGCGGGCAGCGATCGCCGGCTTTCGACGAATTCGCTTGTCGCACGGCACAATACGAGCTTGAAATGCGCATGGTCCGCACCGAACCCGCAGGAATTCCTACCGTTGCCCGCAGGGCCGTGGCGCTTTGTCTCGGCCTCCTCACCGGCTTGACCATGCTCGCCGGGGCCAGTGCAAGCACGCTCGAGGAAATGTCCTTTCCCAGCAAGGCCCTGGGCCGGCCCTTGACCGTGTCGGTCTATCGCCCGGACCTGCCTGCGCCGGAAACCGGCTGGCCGGTGCTCTATCTCCTGCATGGCCGCGACGCCAATAATCGCGACTGGTCGTCGCTTGCCACCATCAAGGTGACGCTCGACCGACTGATCAAGAGCGGGCGCATCAACCCGATGCTGGTAGTGATGCCCTCCGCCGGCAACAGCTGGTATGTCGATTCCGCCGATGTGAAGGGGCCGGGCAATTACGAAACCGCGCTCCTCAACGAGCTGCCGACCGCTTTCGAGAAGCGCTTCGCCCCCCATTGCACCCGCAAGTCCCGCGCCATCGCCGGCATTTCCATGGGTGGCTTCGGGGCGCTGCGCTTTGCCTTCAAGCGGCCGGACCGCTTTGTCGCGGTCGCCAGCCTGTCTGGCGCCCTGTGGCAGAACATTCCGACCTCCCAGGCCATGACGGCGTGGGCAGGCGCCAGCGGCAGCTATTTCAAGCGCATCGATCAGGCCACGGTGGTCGGCGGCCCCGATCTGCCGCCGGAGGGTGCCCATTTCGGCGGTGCCTTCGGTACGCCCTTCGACGCCCGGCGCTTCAATGACGCCAATGTGTTTACCCTGCTCGCCCGGCAGATCGAAGCCGGCAGCGAATTGCCGGCGATCTATCTCACCGTCGGCGACCATGACGGCCTCAATTTCTGGCGCGGCTCCATGGCCCTCTACGAGACGCTGATGGCCGACAGGATCAACATCGAATTCCGCGTCACCGACGGCGACCACACCTGGTCGCTGTGGCGCAAGACCATCGAGGATGCCCTCGAATTCGTGGATTCGAAATTCACGCCGGTGACCGCTCCACCCCTGGTGGCGGTGAGCCCCGCCATGCCGAGCGCCGCCAGCGGCGAGCCGGCGCCCAAGATGGCCGGCGGCGAGACCGTGGTGAAATAAACCGGTTCGGCTCTCCCCCGCTTCGCTTGCTCCAAGAGGCCGGCGCGCTGATCGGGACGACTTCAGTGCGCCTCGGAAAACCTCATTCCGGCAGCACGATGCCGAGCTTGGCCATCACGCCGCCGTCGATCTTGAAGTCGCTGCCGGTGATGAAGCGCGCCTTGTCGCCGGCCAGGAACGCGACGGCCTCGGCGATCTCCCAGGGCTGGCCGATGCGCCCGATCGGGTGGCCCTTGCCCCAGGCGGCAAGGGTGGCTTCCGCGGTCGAATCGCCCTTGTAGAGATCGGCGGCCCAGCGCAGCATCGGCGTATCGACGGAAGCCGGGCACACGCTGTTGACGGTGATGTTCTCGCCGGCATGGTCGAGCGCCATTGCCCGCACCAGCGCGTTGATGCCGCCCTTGCTGGCGGTATAGGCGGCAACCGAGGTCTGCGACGCGAAGGCCTGCACGGACGAGATCGCCACGATCGCACCGCCGCCGCGCTTGCGCATCTCGGGAATGGCGTATTTGGCCGCCAGATAGATGCCCTTCAGATTGACGTCGAGCACGTCGTCCCAGACCTCTTCCGGCGTCTCGACCACCGTGCCATAGCGCTGGATGCCGGCGCAGCATACCAGGATGTCGACGCCGCCGAAGGCGCTCGCCGCCTCGGCTGCGGCTGCCTGCATGTCTGCCGCCTTTCGCACATCGCCCACCAGGCCGCGCACCTGCGGGCCGAGGCTGGCAAGCGCAGTCTCGATGGAGACCTTGTCATTGGCCACGATCAGCACATCCGCGCCGCCTTGTACGAAGCGCGTGGCGCAGGCCAGCCCCATGCCAAGGCTGCCGCCGGTCACGATCACGGACTTGCCGGCAAAATCACTCATGACTTCCCCCTTGCGCCGACGGTCCTTGCCAGACCCGGCGCTTCACCTTTTCTTGCAGAGTTTCTGTAGAAAGATTCTGCCGCCCTGTCCCGTCTTTTGAAAGTCATGTCCAGGTCGGATGGCATCGGTGCTGTTGCAAAAATGTCCCATTTAGGGCAGGAGCGACGCTGGCTTGCCGGTTTGTGCCGCGGAAGCCATTGATCTGCCACAATGGAGCTTCCAAAAGGGCAGTTCATTCTACTAAATTGTTTTTGTTTTTTATTTTGATCCAGTTTGTCTCGTGGCGCCGCATCACTGCGATGGGGATGCCAAGCGCCGCAGCAGCTGGCATCTTGCGACAGGGCGCGTGATGATAGCAGCAATCCTACGGCGTTTTCTTCCCTCCAATTCCTACGCCCAGCCCCGCCCGCTACCAATGCTCGCCCTCGCGGCATTGCTCGGCTCGACCGCGATGGTGCCGGTTTTCGTCTCGCCGGCCGCCGCTCAGATGCCCAATGCCGGCCCTCCGGCCGTCGGCTTCATCGTCGCCGCCAAGATGCCGATCACCCAGACCCAGCAATTCATCGGCCGCATCGAGGCGATCAATCGGGTCAGCATCGTAGCCCGCGTCACCGCCCAGCTCGAGGAAACCCCGTTCACCGAAGGGCGCGAGGTCAAGAAGGGCGAAGTGCTCTTCCGGCTGGAACAGCCGCCCTACCAGGCCGCCCTCGACGTCAACAAGGCCCTGATCGCCCAGTATGAAGCGCAGCTTCGCAACGCGAAGCTGACGACCGAGCGTGCCCAGGCCCTGCTCAAGACGCCTGCCGGCCAGCAGTCGACGGTCGACACCGCAATCGCCTCGCAGCAGGCCCTCGAAGCCCAGATCCTGGGAGCGAATGCCCAGCTGCGCACCTCGCAGATCAATCTCGACTACACCACGATCACCTCGCCGATCGACGGCAAGATCGGGCGCTACGCCGTCACCACCGGCAACATTGTCGGGCCGACCTCGGGAACGCTCGCCACTATCGTCAGCCAGGATCCGATGTATGTCACCTTCCCGGTGCCGTCGCCGCAATTCCTGGAAATGTCGAAATATTACGGCAGCCGCGGCGGCTTTGCCGCCGTGCGCATCAAGCTGAAGCTGCCCGACGGCTCGACCTATGAGCAGGACGGCAAGCTCAACTATGTCGATCCGACCATCGCCAACGGCACCGACACGGTGACGCTACGCGGCGAAATCGCCAACCCCACCGTCTCCGGCGCCACGCCTGGCGAGATCAACCGCCGCCCGCTGATCGACGGTGAGTTCGTCACCGTGCTGCTGGAGGGCGTCGAGCCGATCCAGGTTCTGGGCATTCCGCGCGGTGCCGTGCTGACCGACCAGCAGGGCAGCTACGTCTATGTCGTCGGTCCCGACAACGCCGTCGAGCAGCGGCGCGTCCAGCTCGGCCAGACGACGCCGGCGACCGCCATGGTCTCGGCCGGTCTCAACGAAGGCGAGAAAGTGATCGTGGACGGCATCCAGAAGGTCCGTCCAGGCATCAAGGTCGCCCCCTCGCCGGTCCCCGCCTCCAACAATGGGGCGGCCAAGTAAGATGTTTTCATCCGTCTTCATCGACCGGCCGCGCCTTGCCGTCGTCATCGCCATCGTCATCACGCTGGCCGGCGCGCTGGCGATGGGCTTCCTGCCCGTCGCCCAATATCCCGACCTGGTGCCGCCTCAGGTCCAGGTCAGCGCCAGCTATCCGGGCGCCTCGGCTTCCGTGGTCGAGTCTTCCGTGGCCCAGCCACTGGAAGCCCAGATCATCGGCGTCGACAAGATGCTGTACATGCAGTCGAACAGCGGCAATGACGGCAGCTACGGCCTCACCGTCTCCTTCGCGCTCGGCTCCGATCCCGACATCGACACGGTGAACGTCAACAACCGCGTGCAGGCCGCGCTCGCCAAGCTGCCGGACACGGTGCGAACCCAGGGCGTGACAGTGCAGAAGCGCTCGTCGTCGATCCTGCAATTCGTGCTGTTCTCGTCGGACGATCCCAAGCTCGATCCGCTGTTCATCACCAACTACCTGGCGATCAACGTGCTCGACCGGCTGTCGCGCACGCCCGGCGTCGGCCAGGCCAGCTTGTTCAGCAAGCAGAACTATTCCATGCGGATCTGGTTCGATACCCAGCGCATGACCAATCTGGGCCTGCAGCCCTCCGATATTGCCACCGCGATCCAGTCCCAGAACGTACAGGCGCCGGTCGGGCGCATCGGCGCCCAGCCTGCGGCCGCAGACCAGCAATTGCAGCTCAACCTGCAGACCCAGGGTCGCCTGGCCACGCCGGAGCAATTCGGCAATATCGTGGTGCGCGCCAATCCCGATGGCTCCGTGCTGCGCGTGCGCGACGTCGCCCGCGTCGAAATGGGAGCCCAGAATCTCGACCAGACCTCTCGCCTGAATGGCAAGCCGGCCGTCGCCGTCGCCATCTATCTGTCGCCCGGCGCCAATGCCGTCGCGACATCCAAGGAAATTCAGAAGACCCTCGCGGAAGTTCAGAAGAATTTCCCCAAGGGGCTGTCCTCCACCATCGTCTATGACACCTCGACCTTCGTCTCCGACACCATCGGCGAGGTGATCCGGACGCTGATCGAGGCCTTCATCCTGGTGGTGATCGTCGTCTTCCTGTTCCTGGGCAGCCTGCGCGCCACCATCATTCCGGCCATTGCCGTGCCCGTCAGTCTGGTCGGCACCTTCGCCGTGATGCTGGCGCTCGGCTATTCGGCCAATACGGTGTCGCTGCTGGCCCTGGTGCTCGCCATCGGCATCGTCGTCGACGACGCCATCGTCGTGGTCGAGAACGTCGAACGCGTGATGGAGGAAGAGCCGGAGCTGTCGCCGGTCGCCGCCACGAAGAAGGCGATGAGCCAGATCACCGCGCCGATCATCGCCATCACCCTGGTGCTGCTGTCGGTGTTCGTGCCGATCGCCTTCATCCCGGGCCTGACGGGCGAGCTCTTCCGCCAGTTCGCCGTCACCATTTCAGCCGCCATGCTGATCTCGGCCCTCAACGCCCTGACGCTGTCGCCCGCTTTGTGCGCCGTCTTCCTGCGCCACAGCAAGAAGCGCGGCATCATGGCCTGGGTGATGCGGCGGATCGACAATGTCCGCGACGGCTACGCCGCCGTGGTGACGAGGCTGGTGCGTGTCTCCGTTCTCAGCGTGGTCGCCGTCGCGGCCTTTGCTGCCGGTACTTACTATCTCGCTGGAAAGACGCCGACCGGCTTCGTGCCGGAGGAAGACCAGGGCGCCTTCTTCATCGTCCTGCAATTGCCGGACGGCGCCTCGGTCAACCGAACCACCGCTGTGGTGGAACAGGTCGAAGGCATTCTCAAGCAGATGCCGCAGATCCAGGACAATTTGGCGATCGTCGGCTTCTCGTTCCTCGATGGCGGTGCCCAGTCGAACAGCGCCTTCATGGTGGCGCGCCTGAAGCCGTTCGAGGACCGCAAGAAGGCGGCAGACTCGGCCCAGACTTTGATCGGCAGGGTCTTCGGCGCGACGCAGTCGATCAACACCGCCCAGGTGCTCGCGCTCAACGTGCCGCCGATCATCGGCCTGTCCACCACGGGCGGCTTCCAGTACATGCTGGAGAATCTGGAAGGCGCCGAACCGGTCGCCATGGCCGGCGTCGCGCAGGGTCTGATCGCGGCCGCGAACCAGGATCCGAAATTGTCGCGCGTGTTCACCACCTTCAGCGCGAACAATCCCTCGATCTTCCTCGATATCGATCGCGACAAGGCCCAGGCCCTGGGCCTGCAGATGTCGGACGTATTCGCCACGCTGCAGGCGACACTGGGCTCGGCCTATATCAACGATTTCAACCTCTATGGCCGTACCTGGCAGGTCAATATCCAGGGCGAGATCGGCGATCGCAACGATACCGAGGCGTTGTGGAAGATCTATATCCGCAACAACAAGAACGAGATGGTGCCGCTGCGCTCCATCACCTCGATCTCGACCCAGCTCGGGCCGCAGACAATCGCGCGCTACAACAATTATCGCGCCGTGAGCGTCAACGGTTCGCCCAAGCCCGGCATCTCCTCGGGCGATGCCATGACGGCGATGGCCGATGTCTCGGCCAAGACCCTGCCACCTGGCTATGGCTTCGAGTGGACCGGCACCTCCTATCAGGAAAGCCAGGCCTCCGGCCAGACGGGCATCATCCTCGGCCTTGCCGTGCTGTTCGCCTTCCTCTTCCTGGTGGCGCTCTATGAGAGCTGGGTGATTCCCATTCCCGTGCTGCTCTCGGTAGTGGTGGCGGTGTTCACCTCCTTCCTCGGCATCCTGTTCGTTCCACAGTTCCTGGCGTGGGTCGGCTCGATGACGGGCATGCCCATCGCGACGCTCTCCCTCGACGTCTACGCCCAGATCGGTCTGGTGGTGCTGATTGCACTCGCCGCCAAGAACGGCATTCTGATCGTCGAGTTCGCCAAGGAACAGCGCGAAGCCGGCCTGCCGATCCGGGATGCCGCCATTCTCGGTGCCAAGATGCGGTTCCGAGCGGTGATGATGACGTCCATCGCCTTCATCCTCGGCCTGGTGCCGCTGGTGATCGCCACCGGCGCCGCCATGGTCAGCCGCCGCGCCGTGGGCACGGCCGTGTTCGGCGGCATGGTGGGCGCCTCCGTTCTCGGCATCTTCCTAATTCCGATGCTCTATGTCTTCTTCCAGGGCTTGCGCGAATGGGTGAAGCAGCGTTTCGGGGGCAAACCCCACGCAGGAGATACAGCCGCCCATTAGATTGGGCCTCCTTCCGTAACGCACAATTCCCCCGCCACGGCAACGTGGCGGGTTTTTCATGTGTGGGCTGGCAATGGAAAGAACTGAAATGGTAATTTGGTGGGCGCATTACCCTGCTGCAGACCCAATCTAATACTTTTGGTTTAATTAAATATTTTTAATGTGCGAAAAAGGATAATGCTCCAGGAATTATTATTGGAAGTTGGGTGTCAACTCGAAGCCACAATCTTGACCACCGCCTGAATCATTCTGTAAACGACCAAGGAGCCGCGATTATTCGATAATTATTTCAATCATACTGGGTCACCGGCAGCGTGTTGGAAAAAGCGACATCAGGCATCCTTGTCGACCCCCTGATCCCGACCGTCTTCCATGAAGATTGGTGGCTGAACGCGGCTACGCGGGGGAAAGTCGAATTCGTGGAACATGAGGAAGGAGGGCGTACCGTCGGACGCCTGCCCTATGTCCTGGAATCGCGCCTTGGCCTCCAGAGCGCCAACATGCCGCCGATGACGCATTTCCTTGGCCCTGGTGTTGTCGAATCCCAGGGATCGAAGCCGAACCGCTTCCTGAAGACACAAGGGATCATCCGCGAGCTGCTGCGCAAACTCCCGGCAATCGCCTCCTTCCGCCAGAAAATGCATGCGGGCATTTCAGATGCCCTCGCCTTCCAGGCCGAAAATTACGAGGTCTCGGTACAATTCACCTTCGAGATCCAGCCGGCAGAACAACAACAGCTCTGGCGCTGCATGCGTGACAAGACGCGCAACGTGATCCGCCGGGCCGAGGAGCATTACCTCGTCTCGCAGGACATGGATCCGGAGGACTTCTTCCGCTTTGCGAGCGCCAATCTGGAAGCGCGCAACGAAAGCGCCAATGTCGATTTCGCGGCCTGCCAGGCGGTTACGACAGCCAGCCTTGAACGTAGACGCGGCCACTTCCTGGTGGCCCGGGATGGCGGCGTGGCCAAGGCGGCCATCTTCTGTGCCTGGGACAGCAAGGCCTATTACTACCTGCTGTCGACCCGGTCGGCCGACAGTACGAATGGCGTCATCCCCATGCTGCTCTGGCATGGTATCCGGGAGGCGGTCGCCCGGGGCCTGACCTTCGACTTCGATGGTGTGGTCAATTCAGGCTCGATGCTGCTGTTCTCCGGCTTCGGCGGCACCGTGAGTCCGCGCTACATCGTCTCCAAGTCGACGCCGCTCTATCGCACCCTGCGCGAGATCCGCCGGTTCAACCCGGAAGTCTACAACGCGTTTTGCTGATGTCTGCGTGCCACGTGCCATAACGCCGAGAGGCCGGAAGAATGCCGGCGTGAACAATTGCGTGCCGTTCGGATGGAAAAGCGATCGTAGCGGGCGATAAAAGGGCCGACCGCGGCCGGTGCATCGAACAACCGGCAGACTTGTCGGGAGAGGGACCCGCAACAGAAAACGGAGGAATGAGCCTGCAACTCAATTCCTCCGGTCCTGAATTCATCAACGTCGAGTTCTCACAGGTGAGATCTACACTTGGATGCTATGTGAAGCACCGCCTGGCAGAAGAACACCCACAACCCCACAACGTAGTCGCTAGCCTTGGCGCTCCTGCTAGCTTGGGTAGGATCTTACGGCAAGGAGCTCACAAGTCTACCCGTCAAAAATGCCGGGGTCTTTCCGGGAACATTCGTTCCGCTCGCTTGCGTTCCAATATTCCTGTTGAAATTCAACGGGATAAGCTTCCGAGGCAGTCCCGTCCCGGCAATCATCATCGATCTTCGCAACCATTCTGAGTAGCGACGGCACACACAAACGAGATCACAAGCACAGCCCCCCGATTTCATGGGAAAGGATGCGCATTTCTTCATTTCTCCTTTGCACAAACTGAACAACCATGTAGAGAATATGTCCAAAATGGGGCTTTCCGAGATAGAGTTGGCCAAACACGATCCAGATGGAAACAATGACGGATAATTCTGCGATTGCTTATATCGATACGGAATACAAAAATCCGCTGCGTGATAGAATTACCCAGATCGAAGGGTGGGTGTCATCGCATCGCCCGATCGATTCACTTTCCGTTTTTGTCAATCGACAGCCGCTTGGTTATGTCGATACCTGTGAGCGACCCGATGTTCCCGTCGCGACCAACCGGCCTTACGCGCGCGGCTGGAACGTCTATTTCGAACCCCGCAAACATCTGATCGGCGAGCTCGGCACCGTCCTGATCGAGGTCGCAGTCAATGGCAGTGTGGTTCAGCGCCGCTATCACCGTTATGAGCCGCGGCCCCATTCGACGCGACCGGCCGTCTATTTCATGCATATTCCCAAGACGGCCGGAACCAGCACCCGGCGAGCCCTGCAAAGCGATCCGGATATCCAGTTGCTGCAGGTCTATCATCAATATCCCTGCCTGCATGAAGAGCAGTTCGACACCTTCAGCAACAGCGCCCTCGATGACGTCGACATCGTATTCGGTCACTACATGTACGGGCTTCACCGGCATTCCGGCAGGCCCCACCAATATGTCTCGATCGTGAGGGACCCGATCGACCATGCCATCTCATGTTACCTCTACATGAAATATGTCGTGAAGGACCCGAGGATCGTCGCCCGCTCATCGATCTTCGATGCGTTCGACAATGTCGATGACGTGACATTCGATAATTACAGCACGCGATATCTGGCTGGATACCCTGACCAGCAGAAAGTCGGCCCGGCACAATTCGAGACGGCGCTGAAAAATGTCGATAACGACTTTGCCTATATCGGCACGGTCGAAAACTACAAGCAGAGCCTGGAGGCGATCAGCTTCTACCTCGGCAAGGAGCTGCCCCATCATGTCGACAACGTCACGCCGGCATCGGACGAGATGGCCGCGCTCGACAGGAACGAGGTGAACGAACGCCTCAGTCCCCGGCTGGGCCATGACCTGAAGCTCTATCAGGCGATACGAGAGAGATTTCCAGGCGATTATTTCTTCGACATGCGTGCGCGATCCCACGCGGGATAGGCCAATCGCGAACAACGGCCACGCCATGGGCGTGGAGCGACTTGACGACCCCTGGCGTCCGGTTCAGGTTCACCGGCACGTCGCGAAAGTGAGGGAATGTTCATGCGCACGAAACTGATTCTGGCCGCGATGGCCGCCAGCCTGGCAATCGGACTGAGTGCCTGCGCGACGGAACGCGGCATTCCCTACAGCGCCACCGATTGCGCCCGCGCCGGCCGCCTGCCCAAGCATTGGACGCCGAGTGCCGGCAATTGGTGCCAGCACTTCAAGCCGAGATGGCAGTCGAATCGCCATTGGCGCCAGCCAGCCTGAACCTGGCCGCTTCCGCCGGAGAGCCGCAATCACCCGATACGGCTGGTTCCACAAGCCGTACCGGGACGTTTTCTCGATGACATGTTCCATCCACCTTTCTTGAAATGTCCTAGCCGCTCTTCTCGAAATCCCGTGGTCCGCGTCCCGAGAAATAGCGCGCCGGCGATTCGCCGAAGGCACGCCGGAACATCGCAATGAAATTGCTGGGAGAGGCATAGTTCAGCGCGTCCGCAATGGTGGCGACCGGCTCCCCGCAGGCAAGCATTTCGAGGGCATGGGTCAGTCGGACCTGCTGGCGCCACGCCGCGAAACCGAGGCCGGTTTCGGCCTGCATCAGCCGGCGCAGCGTCCGCGCGGAGACCGCTCCCCAGGTCGCCCATTGCTCCAATGTGCGGGTGCTGCCCGGCTCACTTAGGACAGCCCGAGCGATACGCGCCAGCCGCGGGTCGGATGGCATGGGCAGGTGGAGCGGCTCATGCGGCGCGCGCGCGATCTCATCGAGCAGAACCTGCAAGATGCGCTGCTGCTCGGGGGACAGCGATGGCAGCATCGTCCAGGCGACGGCGCGCCGAACCAATGCCCGCATCAACTCGCTGATGCCGAAGACG
This sequence comes from Labrys sedimenti, assembly GCF_034424805.1. Taxonomy (NCBI): domain Bacteria; kingdom Pseudomonadati; phylum Pseudomonadota; class Alphaproteobacteria; order Hyphomicrobiales; family Xanthobacteraceae; genus Labrys; species Labrys sedimenti. The sequence goes on along the minus strand of NZ_JAXOUF010000008.1, from coordinate 178,759 downwards.
CAGGGCCGGTCCGGCAATTGCCGGGCCTGCTCCGGAGCCACGACGACGCTCCAACCGCTGGTGGCACCGCTGACGCTGGCCCAATGTTCCTCTCCCGGCGGTATCCACCCGGCGCGGTGAGGCGGCAGCAGCCATGACCCCTGCGACGTGCGTACATGGACGAGCCCGCTCTCGACACAAAAGACCTGGCCGCGCACATGGCTGTGCCAATCATATTCGCGGGTACCCAGGCGGTATCGGCTTTCCGGCTCCTCGCCACCCCATAGCGCGACCAGCGGCGGTCCATCTGCCCGCTCGATGAAGTCCATTCTCTGAAGATCAGACTGCATCTTGGCCACTTCTCACTATTATTTGGCCAGATGTCGTTATCAGGATTTTCCGCGCCGCTCTAGCCTGGTCACCTACACGCAGGAGCGTCTCCCGGCCGAGCGGCATTGCCACGAACCGCAAGGACGCATCGAAACAGGAATGAGGGCAGGCACGTGGCCATGGCCGCGGACGCCCTGCTCCGGAACAGGCTTTGCATGACCGGTCGGCCCTTTCATGTCGCTATCATCGGTGCAGGGCTGGGCGGTCTCTGCCTCGCCCAGGGACTGAGACAGCACGGCATCTCGTTCGACGTCTTTGAAAGGGACGAGGCGGCGGACAGCAGGAAGCAGGGCTACAGGATCAGGATCGACGAGACGGGCCGACAGGCGCTCGCAGCCTGCCTGACACCCGAGTTGAACCAGCTCTTTCGCCAGACCTGTGCCGTCTCCCACTCGAACGGACGTTTTCTCGATCCCCGACTCGGGCCGGTCGAAGGTCGCCCTTCCGGCAACTGGCGCCCCTCAGCGGTGGGTGCAGACCCATCAAGCGACGGCGATCTCAGCGCCAACCGTCTCACCCTCCGGGAAATTCTCCTGTGCGGCATTGAGGACCGCATCCACTTCGGCAAGGCCTTTCGCCGCTTCGACACGCGGAATGAGGGCGCGGTTACAATAGGATTCGAAGACGGCACGGCGTGCGAAGCCGACATCCTCGTCGCCGCCGACGGCGTGAATTCCACCGTATGTCGGCAACGCTGGCCGCTGCTGGCGCCGAAGGATACCGGCGCCGTTTGCATCTACGGCAAATCCCATCTCTCCTTCGACGGTCGGGTTGCCGACACGCTCTTGGACGGTACGTCCGTGATCTTCGCCGATGACTTCGCGGTGATCGTCGATGCCATGACCTTTCGCCTCCCGCTGGATACGGCGGGGCTCACGCCGATCGCGGACTATCTCTATTGGGCCGTCATTGGCCGGCGGACGAGCCTGGGACTGGACGAGGCGACCTTGCGCGAGGCGGATGGGGAGGCACTGGCGGCTCGGGTCCAGTACCTCGCCCGCTCCTGGGCCGGTGGTTTGCGCGCCCTGTTTGCCAAAGCAGATCGATCGACCATTGCTGCACTTGCGATACGTAGTGCCGGCCCCCTGCCCGCATGGGCGCCGAGTCGCGTGACCGTGCTGGGCGATGCGATCCACGCGATGAGCCCGGCCGGTGGCGTCGGTGCCAACACGGCGCTCGATGATGCGGCGCATCTCGCCACCTGGTTGAGCCTAGCCGCTACCGGCAAGTCGCCACTTCCGACAGCGATTGCCGCCTATGAAGACGATCTGCGCCAGCGGGCCAATACGGCGATCGCGGCCTCCCTGCAGGGTGCACAACGCCTTTTCGGCGAACGCACCGCCATCTGACTACGAAACCGAGGATCGACTATGCCACTCGACCATCAGGCCTTCATCGTCCACGACGTTTCCGGCTTTCCGATCATTCGGTCTCGGCCCGAGGCAATCGTTCCGGGCTATGCCGGGCGCTGGATGAGCGAGATGGAGGCACTTCTTGCGCAAGGCCAGCCCTTCGTCGTGGTCTTTCCTGCCGGCCATGCGGAGGAAAAACATGAGGATCGCAAGCGCAGGGGTATCTGGCTCAAGGCGAACAAGCAGGCTCTCGGCAGGCTTTGCCTGTCCCTGATCGCCATCGAGCCCGATCGCCTGAAGCGCGTAGCGCTCCGGGCCCAGACAGCGATGGCCACCAAGGCCTTCGGGATCGCCATGGAAATTGCCGCCTCTTCCGAGGAAGCCACGGCCCTCGCCGCGCGGCTGATCGTGACTGAACGGGGAACCGCGTGAGCCGCCAGCCCTGCATTATGACGGGGGGAGCAGCACCTCCCCGCGGTCAGTGCAACCCATGGCCGCCATGATCTGAGGACGCGCTACGCGCAGCCCCTCAATTCCTACTTCGCCAGCCTTATCGCCAGCAAGGCACTGAACAATTGCTGCTTGTCCGATTCCTTCAGATTGGGCTCGTGTACTGCCTTGAAGAAGCTGGAACGCTCATCCGAGGTGAACCGTCCGCTTTTGAGGTCTTGCGCCATCTGCCGCAGAATGTCCTGGCTCAACCGGGCGATGTCCTGCCGTACCTTGTCGAGCGGGCGCGGTTGCCAGCCCGCCTCGGGCTGCGCCAGCCAATCGGCCAGATAGCGATATTCGACGGCCTTGGCAGCATTGATCTGGGCGATGATGAAGGGCTCCACCGTGGCGGGATCCAGCCCCAGTTTCTCCGCATCGGACTTGGCACTGGCCAAGACTTTGGCTTCCTGGGCCAGATCTTCGATCGGCAGGTGATTTTGCGCCTTATACCCAGCGACATCCTTCATATAGGATAGGCGATGGCCGACCTTTTCCGCCAAGGGCGTGATTCCGGCGGCAAAAGAACTCGTCTGAGCCGCCAAGAACAGGCTCGCAAACAGCAATGGCAACAGCCATGCCGCTGCCTGATTCGATCCGATACGCGACATGTTCAATCCAGGATCCTCATTGATGATTGAAGCTGATCGTGCAAATGGCGCTGCACCCTATTCCACGATCGCGGAAGCGAATTCGCCCGCCGTCGGCGCGAGATGCCATGATCCTTCTTGCTCCATGGGCATCGAGCCGACACTATTTCTGCTTTCATGCCATGATTGAGGGAATCGGAAAACCGCGATGAATGAACTCTGGCGCTTGGACGCGATGAAAATCGCCACTCTCGTCAAATCCAGGCAGGTGTCTGCACGCGATGTCGCAGTGGCAGCACTCGACCGGCTGTCTGCCGTCAACCCGTCGATCAACGCCGTGGTCGACATGCGGCCCGACGACGTCCTGGCACGGGCGGGCCGGATCGATGCCGCCATTGCCCGCGGCGAAGAAGGCGGCGCGCTGGCAGGGGTCCCCGTTACCGTCAAGGTCAATGTGGACCAAAAGGGATATGCCACCACCAACGGCGTGACCTCGCAGAAGGATCTGCTGGCCGCGGACAACAGCCCCGTCGTCGACAGCCTGCTCGCGGCCGGGGCGATCCTGCTGGGCAGGACCAACACACCGGCTTTTTCCTATCGCTGGTTCACCAGCAACCGCCTGCACGGCCATACGAAGAACCCCCATGATCCCACGCTGACGCCCGGTGGATCGTCCGGCGGCGCAGCCGCGGCGGTCGCGAGCGGCATCGGCTCCATCGCGCATGGCACCGATATAGCCGGCTCGATCCGCTATCCCGCCTATGCTTGCGGCGTCCACGGCCTGCGCCCCTCGCCCGGACGGGTGGCGGCCTACAACGCCTCGTCTCCCGAGCGCGATATCGGCGGCCAGATCACGGCGGTATCCGGCCCCTTGGCCCGCTCGATCGACGACCTCGGACTTGCGCTCAAGGCACTGTCGCGCCGGGACGCGCGCGATCCGTGGTGGGCGCCCGTGCCGCTGACGGGGCCGGACATCACCAGACGCGTCGCTCTTTGCCTCGATCCGGGCAGGATCGGCACTTGCGAGGCCATTCGCGCCAAGTTAAGCGCAGCCGCCCGGCATTTGGAGGCCGCCGGCTGGATCGTCGAGGAGGTCGAGGATCTGCCGCCGCTGCGTGAAGCAGCCGAGCTGCAGATCCGGCTCTGGATCGGCGAAGGCTACGAGGCCAAGCTTGCCGCGGCCGAGAAGGAAGGCGATCCGGGCGCGCTCACCGTTTTGCGGGGTCACCAGGCGCTTGGGCGCTCCACCACCCTCGCCTCCTATTCCCAGGCGCTGACCCGGCGAGCCACCCTGATCCGGCAGTGGCAGCTCTTCATGGAGACCTATCCGGTCGTGTTGCTGCCGGTATCAGCCGATCTGCCGTTCGAGGATGATCTGGACCTCAGGGGCCATGCGGCATTCGAGCGGGTCTGGAGCGCCCAGATCCCGCAAATCGGCGTGCCCTTCCTCGGTCTGCCGGGGCTCTCGGTCTTTACCGGATTGAGCGGGCGAATCCCGACGGGGGTTCAATTGCTCGCGCCGCGCTTCCGCGAGGACCTCTGCCTTGCGGCAGGTGCCGTCATCGAAGCCGCCTTCGGATCACCCTGCGTCGTGGATCCTGCCGGCGACTGAGGCCTTTGCCGCACGCAGCCATCTCGTCGAAGCACTCGTACCCAGGGGTCCCTGGCGAGGGCCGACGGTTCGGCAGGTGATCTTTCGGTTATCGATGTCGAGATCATTTCACCCTCTCCCGGTGATCTTGAACGGGACGATCGCTGGCTGCACGAGATGGACAGGTCGCCACCGGCCGCGATCCTGCGGATCCCTGATCAGGACATGCGAGAGTTCAGGCCATCGCCTTGCCGATAGGCGTGCTTGCCTCGCAACTTTTTCGGAGGAAGTCCTAACGGCGCTGAAACTCGCGGCGCTGGCGCAGGCATTCCATCCAGTCCGGTCCGATGACGAAGCGAACGATGCCCGCCCCCGCCACGAGCCCGGCAAGGGGTAGAACCAGAAAGGGCCAAAGTTCGATGGTCATCGCGTCGCTCTCCTCACACGCGCGGCCTTCTGCCCTTCCGTCATGACAGGCCGATGACGTACGAGCCTGCAATCGCAGTCGAGCGTGTGTGAAGCCAGCAACCGCCTTGCGTCAGGAATTGGCCTGCGGGCCCCTGCTCTTCTCGGTGGCATAGAGGGCGACCGCCATGGCCCGATTGCGCACCTCGAGCTTGTCGTAGAGATTCTTGAGGTGATATTTGACCGTGTTTTCCGAGATTCCGGTGCGGGCGGCGATCTGCAGATTGGTCCAGCCGTCGGCGAGCACGGCAAGCAGTTCGCGCTCGCGGGTCGTCAGGCGTGAAAGCGGGGTGTCGTTGATCTTTGACACGTCCAGGTAAGGGATGCAGATCCGGCCATGGGCGACCGCCACCAGCGTGTCGAACAGAATGGCCGGGTCGTCGAACTGGTAGCAATAGCCTTGCACGCCCAGGCGCACGCACTGCTTGAGAATGGCGATGTCATGATCGTTCGAGAAGATGACGATGCGTGTATGCAGGCCACGCTGTCGCATTTCCTCCAGCACTTCGGCGCCGTTCATGTCGGACAGTTTCCAGCCGAGAACGGCCAGGTCGAACTTTGGTTCGGCCACAGCCGTAAGAAAGGCCCCGCCGGACTGAACACTGGCAACCAGCTCGAAACGGGCATCATTCTTGATCATGTCGCCAAGAGCAGCCACAACCAAGGGGTTGCGCTCGGCGATCAGCACCCTGAACCGGCCTTCCGGAGCTCCCCGCATCCTATCGACCTCGATGCCTTGACGCTGGCTTTTCCCCTCGGCGTTCATATGCCCCTCGATTTGCGGCGCGCGCCACCTCTGATCCGACGTCTTCTGTTTTGGGCCTTCTCTGTTTCGGGGCGCTTCAAGCCACGACAACGATCCGGTACCTGCCTGAGCCCATATTCATACTGTGAAACATTTTTTCATTCCAGTGCGTTGTTTGATTTCACGGTGCTGGAGCGGCTTCATTCCCCTGTGGGTTGTGCGCAGTGAATCAATCTTTGTCCGCAAATCACAACATAGTTTGTCCTTAGGCAGGAAAAATCCGCTCCAGGCCCCTCTTGCGGCGCTCGGAGCATGGTCGCGTCCCGGATGCCGACGTTCGTGAGAGCCGCCGCCGGATCGCATCCGTAGCTCACACCTCTTGGCACCTCGACGGCATGGGTCTCGGTCTAAGTGATCGGTTGCGCGCCATTCCGGATGATTTCGGCAAATCCCTGCCGCCACGAAGGATGGCGCGGCGACCAGCCGAGTTCCCGCTTGGCCTTGACGTTCGATCCCGCACGCGATTGCGTCAACATGACGACGATATGCTGCCCGACGGCAAGGCGGCCAAGCCATGCCGGCACGCCGAATGGCTGTTTTGCGCCGAGCATTGCAGCGATCTCGGTGAGCCAAGCGTGCACCGGCGCCGGATCGTCGTCGACAATGTTGTAGATGCCCTCGCCCCGCTCGACCGCCAGCGCGGTTGCCTCCGCTGCATCATCGACATGCAGGAATGACCACCACGCGGTGCCGCCACCGATCAGCGGCATACGACGCCTGCGAATCCGTTCGATCGTGGCTGGATCGAAGACGCCGGTGTCGGGGCCATAGAATCCACCATAGCGAAGCGCGACACCAACCAGGCCGGGCGTTGTCGTGACGGCGTGCTCGAGATAACGGATCGCATCGAGCGTTTCGCGGAGCTCTTGCGGCGGATCCTGGTCGAGCGGATCGTCCTCGACTTTCACATCACCGCCAACCCGCGCATAAGGCCAGCCGCAAAAGCTCTGCGCGACGAACCGCTTCACGCCGCAGTCGCGCGCGGCTGCAAGTAGATGGTCAATCCCGGTGGTGCGCAGCCGATTGCTGCTCGCGAAAACGCGGTCGAATTTGCGCAGGTCCGAAGCCCCCTTCAAATCCGTCAGCTGATGCACGATCACGTCCGGCTCCGCAGCGGCGACCAATGCGCGAATGGCCGTCTCATCGAGCGCGTCGGCAACAACCGGCTCCGCGCCGAGTTCCCGCAGGAGGCCGGTCTTCGCCGGGGTTCGCGTCAATCCGACCACGCTATGGCCGTTGCCGATCAGGCGCGGAACCAGGCGGCGTCCGACCGCGCCCGTCGCGCCCGCAACGAAAATGCGCATCGTATCACCTCGCGGCTTGATAACCTACTTTGAAGTAGGTTAGTATCGATCGCGATGAAGTCAAGGGTGCGCAAACGTCTGAGTGCGGAAGAACGGCGGGCCCGGATCATCGAAGCCGCTGTGAGCGCATTTGCGCGCGACGGATATGACGGCACGAAAATGGACGACATCGCGGCCCGTGCGGAGATCACCAAACCGGTTCTCTACGATCATTTTCCTTCCAAACAGGCGCTGTTCCTGGCCGTGCTCGAGTCAATCCGCGACAGCTTGATCGGCAAGGGCAAGGTGATCGCGCAGGATGACATCGGCCCCGAGCAAAAATTCCGGCGTTCGATCGACGCCTTCCTGGCATTCGTCGAGCAATCGCCTGAGGCCGCGCGGGTGCTGCTGACGGTTCCGGCGGGTGATCGGGTCGCAGCGAAAGTTTCGCGCGAGGTCCAGGCCGGCGCGTCCGCCGGCATCGCCGCGCTGCTGACCGACTTCGCGCCAAGTCAACCGTCATGGCAGCGACACGGCACGGCGGCGTTTCTGAAGGAAGGTCTCCATGCGGTCGCCGTGTGGTGGCTCGATCATCCGGGACCGAGGCGCGAGGAGATCCTCGAACTCGTGCTGAATGTCGCCTGGCTGGGCTTTCGAACACAGGTGGACCCCGACGGAACGGCGAAAAGCCGGGGTTCCATCGATCGAAACGCATAGGTGGAGACCGGTTCCTCGCGCGATTGCGTGAAGCCGGCATTCTCCCTGCAGGGATAGTTCATGCTCTCTGCCGGCGACGATCGATACAATTATAACTTGCATCCCTTGCCAGCGAGCAGAAGCCGTTCGGCCGATCGGCGATTTGGCTGACGTAAAATCGATTCCCGTCCAAGCCGAGATATAGGATAGTCGGGACGGAATTGGGCATGCTCGCAATGTGTGCGGCAATGAGCCAGGACGTTCGTTTCACTGAATGGATATGCATTCTTTCGGGGGAAGCCGGTATGCACGACGAAGGTCTTGCCATCACACAGTTGTTTCTGGGCGTGCCCTTTGTCGTCCGGGGAATGCTGAAACTGCAAGGCGGCGAGACCAAGCTCGTCGCGGGTCTGAAGGTACTCCCGAAGCAAGGAACCAACCCACATCCAAAAAATTGCGCGACTGCCCAACCGAACCGCAAATAGCCCAGACAAGTCAGGTCGCTGGATCGAGAGGAGATATCGATGGCAAAGGTTCTCGTACTCTACTACTCCGCCTATGGTCATATCGAGGCGATGGCCAACGCAGTTGCGGCGGGCGCACGTGAGGCTGGGGCTATCGTCGACGTCAAGCGCGTGCCTGAACTGGTGCCGGAGGCGACCGCCAAGGCATCGCACTACAAGCTTGATCAGGCCGCACCGATCGCCAAGATCGAGGAGCTCGCCGATTATGATGCCATCGTCGTCGGCACCGGCACCCGCTTCGGCCGGATGTCCTCGCAAATGGCGAACTTCCTCGACCAGGCGGGCGGCCTCTGGGCCAAGGGCGCGCTGAACGGCAAGGTTGGTGGCGCCTTCACCTCGAGTGCGACCCAGCATGGAGGCCAGGAGACCACCCTGTTCTCGATCATCACCAATCTCCTGCATTTCGGCATGACGATCGTCGGTCTCAACTATGGCTTTGCCGGGCAGATGAGGCTCGACGAGGTCACCGGCGGCGCCCCCTACGGCGCCACCACCATCACCGGTGGCGACGGCAGCCGCCAGCCGAGCGAGAACGAACTGGCGGGCGCGGGCTATCAGGGCCGCGCGATCGCGGAAACCGCAATCAAGCTGCACGGTTGATGAACTGAGGCCGTTTGACGGCAGGGCCAACGTCCCAGCCTACACAGGAAGCCCGCAAAAAATCCCGGCCCACGGGGACCGGGATTAACATCGCTGCAAGCCGCTATAGCCACATCGCTCCTGCCGATTCCGGCAGATCGCCCGATACGTCACGCAACCTTGTCGGGCACGGACCGTCCCTCGAAGAAGGCGGTGAGGTTGTCGACCGCCCGCATGCCCATCGCCACGCGGGTTTCTTCCGTGGCACTGCCGAGATGCGGCAACAGGACCACATTCTCCAGGCGCAGGAGCGCCGCAGGCACCGCCGGTTCGCCGTCATAGACGTCGAGCCCCGCGCCGGCGATCGTTCCGCTTTCGAGCGCCTCGACCAGGGCCTGCTGGTCGACAACGTCGCCTCGGGCGGTGTTGATCAGGAAGGCACCCGGCTTCATCGCCCGCAACCTCGCGGCATTGATGAGATGCCGATTCTCTGCGCCACCCGGGCAATGCAGGGAGACGAAGTCCGCCTCGGCCAGCACCTCCTCCACGCTTGCCAGCTGTCGCGCGCCCATGGCGCGGGTCGTCTCGTCGTCGACCTTCGAGCGGTTGTAGAACACGACCTTCATGTCGAAGCCGAAATGGGCCCGTCTGGCCGTTGCCTTGCCGATCCGCCCCATGCCGATGATGCCGATGGTCTTGCCGCTCACCTTGGCGCCGATCATGTGGGTGGGGCACCAGCCCGCCCACTCTCCGGCCCGCAATTGGCGCTCCCCCTCCCCTGCACGTCGCGCCACGGCAAGGAGCAGGCTGAGGGCGATATCGGCGGTACAGTCGGTGAGGACGCCCGGTGTATTAGTCACCGTCATGCCGCGGGCACGCGCCGCGTCAATGTCGATATGGCTGAAGCCAACGCCGAAATTGGCGAGGAGCTTGGTCCGCACATCCGCCTCGGGAAAGACCGAGGCCGGCAGCTTGTCGCTGACCGTTGGCAAGACTGCATCGAACTGCCTGAACGCATCGCTCAGCTGCGATGCGGTCAGCGGCGTGTCGTCCTGATTGAATGTCGTGTCGAACCTGTCGGCAAGGATGCGTTCGACCGCTTCAGGCCAGCGCCGCGTCACGAGAATCCGAGGTTTCATGATCACTCCTTGCAATCGGCGGGACAGCAGGGCCGCGCGCCCCCTCACCTCACCTCTCCCCGTGAGAACGAGGCGAGGAGACACAGACGTGGTAATCGACCCTCTCGCCTTTGATCTCGCCCAACCGTCGAGCGGGATGCCGGGCATTTCGGCATGAAATGCCCGGTGGAAGTCTTCCCACGCCGCTCTTACGGGGAGAGGCCCGCACTTTGCTTTGCAAGTGCGGAGGGGTGGAGGGACGGCGTGACCTTGCCGATCAGGCCGCCTTCCTGCTTTCCAGCACGCCTGCCACAGTCGGCCCGAATTCGGCCGGCGTCGGCACGATCGCGACACCGGCATCGCGCAGGATCTCGACCTTTTCCTGGGCCGACTCGCCGAAGGCGGAGATGATGGCCCCGGCATGGCCCATGCGCTTGCCTTTGGGTGCGGACAGGCCGGCGATATAGGCGATCAGCGGCTTGCGCATGTGATGCTTGGCCCATTCGGCGGCTTCCGCTTCCTGCGGCCCGCCGATCTCGCCGATCATCACCACGGCGTCGGTGTCCGGATCTTCCTCGAAGAGCTTCAGGATGTCCTTGAAGGACGAGCCGTTGATCGGGTCGCCGCCGATGCCGACGCTGGTGGAAACACCGATGCCCAGTGCCTTCATCTGCGAGGCCGCCTCATAGCCGAGCGTACCCGAGCGGCCGACGATGCCGACCCGGCCCGGCAGATAGATATTGCCGGGCATGATGCCCATCAGCGCCTGGCCGGGCGTGATGACGCCGGCGCAGTTGGGGCCGATCAGGCGCATGCGGTCCTCGTAGCGGAAGCGGCGCATATAGCGCTTCACCCGCATCATGTCCTGGGAGGGAATGCCGTCGGTGATGCAGACGCAGAACTTCAAGCCGGCATCGGCGGCTTCCATGATGGAATCGGCCGCGAAGGGCGGCGGCACGAACACGATCGAAGCCTCGGCACCCGTCTCGCGCACGGCGCCCTTGACCGTGTTGAAGACCGGAATGCCGTGATGGTCCTGGCCACCCTTGCCGGGGGTAACGCCGCCGACGACATTGGTGCCATAACGCTTCATGTCCTGGGCGTGGAAGGAACCGATCTTGCCGGTCAGGCCCTGGACGATGACGCGCGTCTTGCGGTTCAACAGAACTGCCATTTCGTTTCCCCCTCAATGCTTCTTGGTTTTGGCAAAAGCCTGCATCGCCTCGACCGATTTTTCGGCCGCTTCCGCCAGGGTCTCGGCGACGATCACCTTCTCGCCGGACTCGGCGAGAATACGCCGTCCCTCTTCGACATTGGTGCCGGCCAGGCGCACCACCAGGGGCACGTTCACGCCCACCTCGCGTATCGCCTTCACCACGCCCTCGGCCACCCAGTCGCAGCGATTGATGCCGGCGAAGATGTTGACCAGGATGGTCTCGACATTCTTGTCGGCCAGCACGGCACGGAACGCCTTGGCGACGCGCTCGGGCGAAGCACCGCCACCGATGTCGAGGAAGTTTGCCGGCTCGCCACCGGCGATCTTGATCATGTCCATGGTGGCCATGGCCAGGCCTGCACCGTTGATGATGCAGCCGATATTACCGTCGAGCCCGACATAGGACAGGCCGCGATCGGAGGCAAAGGTCTCGCGCGGATCTTCCTGCGACTTGTCGCGCAGCTCCGAAATCTCGGCGCGGCGGAACAGCGCATTCTCGTCAAAGGACATCTTGGCATCGAGGGCGATCAGGTTGCCGTCGCGGGTGACGACGAGCGGATTGATCTCCAGCATCGAGGCGTCGTAGTCGCGGAAGACGCGGTAGCAGCCCAAGAGAGTGTCGACCGCCTTGCCGATCATGTTGTTCTCCAGCCCGAGGCCGAAGGCGATCTCGCGGGCCTGGAACTGCTGCATGCCCGCACCGGGATCGACGATGGCGCGGATGATGGAGTCAGGCTGCTTCTCGGCGATTTCCTCGATCTCCATGCCGCCGGAAGCCGAGGCCACGATCATCACGCGCTCGGATTTGCGATCGAGCACGATGCCGAGATAGAGCTCCTGGCGGATGTCGACGGTTTCCTCGACATAGAGGCGCGAGACGAGCTTGCCCTTCGGGCCGGTCTGGTGCGTGACAAGCTTGCGTCCGAGCATGGCCTCCGCCGCATCCGATACTTCGCCGTCGGACTTGCAGATGCGGATGCCGCCGGCCTTGCCACGGGCGCCGGAATGGATCTGGGCCTTGACCACCCATTTGTCGCCGCCGATCTCGCTGGCGCGATAGGTCGCCTGCTCGGGGCTGTAGGCAAGTCCACCGCGCGGAATCTGCACCGAATAGCGCGAGAGCAGTTCCTTGGCCTGGTATTCATGGATGTCCATAAGGGTACCTCGTCAGTTGGGCAGGCCGGCGCGCGGCTGGGTGGACTGTTGGATGGCTTCGTGCATGACCAGGACGTTGCGAGCCATGCGTTCGGACGCGGCATCGATCATCTTACCGTCGAGGGCGGCGGCACCCTTGCCCTGCTCCTCGGCTTCCCGGAGCATCTCGATGATGCGGCGGGCACGATTCACTTCCTTTTCGGGCGGCGAGAACACCTCATTGGCAAGCGCGATCTGCGTGGGGTGGATCGCCCATTTGCCTTCGATGCCGAGGGCGGCGGCGCGCCTGGCCGCGGCGATGTAGGCCTCGGGATCAGAGAAGTCGCCGAACGGACCGTCGATGGCGCGCAGGCCATAGGCACGGCAGGCCACCGTCATGCGCGACAGGGCCGCATGCCACTGGTCGCCGGGATAATCGGGATTGAGGCCGCCGATCGAGACCGTGCGCGCCTTGCAGCTCGCCGCATAGTCGGCAACGCCGAAATGCAGCGCCTCGAGCCGGCCGCCATAGGCAGCGATCGCCTCGACATTGGCCATGCCGAGCGCCGTCTCGATCAGGCCTTCCAACCCGACGCGGGTCTTGAACCCCTTGGCGGTCTCGATCTGGTTGACCATGGCCTCGACCATGTAGAGATCGGCCGGCACGCCGACCTTGGGCACCAGGATGGTGTCGAGCCGGTCACCCGCCTGCTCCATCACGTCGACGACGTCGCGATACATGTAGTGCGTGTCGAGGCCATTGATGCGCACGGAGATGGTCTTGCCACGCGCGCGCCAGTCGATCTCGTTGAGGGCCTCGATGATGTTCTTGCGCGCCCGCTCCTTGTCCGGCGGGGCAACCGCATCCTCGATATCAAGGAAGATGTAGTCGGCCTCGCCGTCGGAGGCCTTGCGGATCATGTCCGGATTGGAGCCCGGTACCGCGAGTTCGCTACGCTGCAGGCGCAGTTTTCGCAGGTGATGGATGGTGTGGCTCATGATGTTCCTCCCTTCGGGCTGCCGCATCTTCGAACGTGGGCACGACCCGTTGGTACTGGCTTTGATCTTTATGGAGCGAGTCTTCGCCCTCCCCTTGATGGGGAGGGCCGAGTTGCGTCTTAGGCAGCCTTGGCCAGGCTCGGCTGAGCCGACAGGCGATAGTGCTCGAGGGCCGCGCCCACGCCGGAGCCGGGCTGGACCTTCACGCCGCAATCGCGCAGCGCCATTTCGGCTGCCGAGATCGCACCGCACATCATCACGTCGTTGACCCAGCCGAGATGCCCGATTCGGAATACTTTGCCGGCAACTTTGTTGAGACCGACCCCGAGGGAGGTCTGGTAGCCGTAGTGGGCCCGCCGCACGATCTCGGCACTGTCGATGCCTTCGGGCACCAGGACTGCGCTGACCGTGTCGGAATTCCACTTGGCTTCCTTGGCGCAGAGCTTCAGCCCCCAGGCCTCCACCGCCTTGCGCACGCCGGTGGCCAGGCGGTTGTGACGCTCGAAGACAGCCTCGAGGCCTTCCTCATGGAGGAGATCGAGGGCGACGCGAAGCCCGCGCAGGAGTTGAACCGCCGGCGTATAGGGGAAATAGCCGGTGTCGTTGGCGCGAATCTGGTCCTCGAAGGAGAAGTAGCAGCGCTTGTGCCCGGCCGTCTTGGCGGCTGCGAGAGCTTTTTGGCTGACCGACAGGAAGCCCAGGCCAGGCGGCAGCATGAAGCCCTTCTGCGAACCGGAGACGGCACAATCGACGCCCCAATCCTCCTGGCGGAAATCGATCGAGCCGATCGAGGAGACGCCGTCGGCAAAGAGCAGGGCCGGATGCTTGGCCGCGTTGAGAGCGGCCCGCACGCCGGCGACATCGCTGGTCACGCCGGTGGCCGTTTCATTATGCGTGACGAAGACAGCCTTGATGCGATGCTCCTTGTCCTGGAGAAGCCGCTCCGCATAGATCTCGACGGGGCAGCCGGTGCCCCATTCGACATCGACCACATCGACGTCGAGGCCGAAGCGCTCGCACATGTCGACCCACAGATGCGAGAACTGGCCGAAGCGCGACATCAGCACGCGGTCACCCGGGCTGAGCGTATTGGTGATCGCCGATTCCCAGGCACCCGTGCCCGAAGACGGGAAAATGAAGACGCGGCCGGTCTCGTTGCGGAACACCTTCATCAGGTCGGCGAACAGACCGCGGGTGAAGGCCGGATAGTCAGGCGCGCGCATGTCCTCCATCGGCATGTTCATCGCCTGGCGAACGACCTCCGGAACATTGGTCGGTCCTGGAACGAAAAGCTGGGTGAAGCCGGCCATCTAAATCCTCCCGAAATGTGCGGCGGGTCCTGAGCCTGCCGGTTGCTTTCGAGGGTGATGATCGGTCGGGGGGCCTCCTGCCCACAACACCTGTCGGGATAGATTCACGAGCCTGAGGGCATTGGAAGCCCCCTACACTTTCAGAGCCTGCCGCACCCCATCGGATGGGTGAGATCCTACCCGGACTGCCCCGAGAGGATCACGCCGCCCCCAGCAACAAGCGGCCTCAATGCCCAGAAAAATCGAGATCATCGGAATAGCCGGCCTCGAGGTGCGACCACTGGGCGGTGGGTCGCCCGTCGACACGCATCCTGCCAACCCCTTCGAGCGGTCGCGGCCATCCGGCAGGCGAGTCCTCCCACGCCTCCTGCCGTCCATAGACGGTCATATCGAGCAGCCGGTAATTGTTGTCCATCGCCTCGCCCCCCCGCCACGTCGTCCAGTGGGTCTCGAAGACGTCCGATCCCTGCCGCAGATAGCAGACGATGTACATCAGCCCTACCCGGCGCCCGACCAGGAGCGTATCGAGCGAGGCACGAGGCGCCGAGTACCAGAGCATCTGCCAGCCCATGAAATCCCGGTAGCGGGCGCTTTCCGCGTAAGGGCCCTGGCGGAAGGTGGCATAGGTGACATCGCGCGAATGCACATAGGACAGTTCTCGGACCCGCGACGTGACCCAGGTGCAGCTTTCGCATTGCTCCGGCGCGGGATGGCCGGCATGCCACATGAAGTAATAGGCGATGAGCATGCGGCGCCCTTCGAAGGCATCCAGCAAGGTCACCGCCCCCTGGGTACCGATGAGCGGGATTGCCCCATCCACCGTGACCATGGGCAGCCGTCGGCGGGCTGCGGCGATGGCATCACCTTCCCGGGTGTGAGCCTTTTCCCTGATCCGCAACGCCTCCGTCTTCGCGTGGAAAATATCCCGATCGACTATTTCGGGAGCTCCGAGCCGATGTGCAGTGCCGTCATCGATCATCGTTCTCGCCTTCCCTGGCCTCTATCGATGGCAACCAGGTTAATGCCGGATGTCCGAACGCTGCGAGTGATAAGTATGGCGGGATTGTGATGCGCGCCTGTCCGCGATCCACGCGCTGCCCTGTGGGGGCGCGATCTTTTTGCGCCTGTCGAGACTGTATGGTGATACCTCCATTGATCGTACGAAAGGAAGGGCTCGGATAGTGAGTGGGTTCCGTCCTCCCCAGGTATGGAGCCGTCCGAAGATCGATACGACGAGAGCGGAACTGGCAGCTGTAAATGCCAGTGAGCGGAGCTCTGTCGGCTCACCATCATACCAACGTATAATACAGGCAGAAACATTCAGTAAAAAAAGCCGGTATAGATGTGATGCCACGGTGGCGGGAGTGCAATCCTCGATTGAGATAATTGGCTTGGGGGCGAGCCGCACTGTCGGACTGATCTGCCGGAGGAAACACCAGGATGGTTTCAAAGCCCGCATGACCTTATCGCCGACAGAGATTCTAATCGGGGTGCGCGTGGACGAGGGACGTTGCTTGCATGCCTTGCAGGCTGAACGAACCTTCGGCACCTATGGCCTCACTGAACGCAGCGACGCTGTCACGCGCACCAACATACCGCCTATTTCCATCGACCTGATCGGCGGTTGCGGCCTCCACCGCACGGCCTTGATGCGCTGCCTCGCGGCGTCGGAGACCGCTCTCGCGGTGGAGGGCTTCAGGGATGTCGAGGCCTGGGCGGCCGCGCCTCTTCGTGCCACCGACGTTCTTCTCATCGCTTCGGAGCAGTTCTCCAGCATCGCGGCGATCGGCAGAGACATTCGGGCGATACTCGAGACAGCGCCCGCGGCCCGCATTCTCGTGCTCGCCGACATTACCACCCAGGCCATGCTGATCGCGCTTCTCAAGCAGGGTGCAAAAGGTGTCGTGCCCTCGGAATCGACGATCGACAATGTCATCTTTGCGGCCCGCCTCGTCCGCCGAGGCGGGTTGTTCACGCCTCTCCTGGAAGCGGTTCAAAGGAAAGCCGCTACGCCTGATCCTGGCGAAGGCGAGCGGCCCCCGCAGGCTGTGCTGACCCCCAGGCAGATCGAAATCGTCGTCGAATTGCGCAAGGGCTCGGCCAACAAGGACATTGCCCGCGAACTCGGGATGAGCGAGTTCACCGTAAGAGTACACGTCCGCAACATTCTGCGCAGGCTGAAGGCTCGTAGCCGTACTGAAGTCGTTGCGAGAACGAATGCCTTGCAGTTCCCGCCTGCCCGCTCCCGCGCAGCGCCGGAAGCCTCCATCGCCGCCCGTCAAGCTCGTTAGCCAGTTTATTTGCCCCCTCCGCCGGTGCCGTTCATTTATCCTCGTCGCGAATGGACAGCCCGGCGTAGCGAGCCCTCGCGATCAACCGCCTGCCGCGCGGACCGGAAGCGCCCATGCCTCACAAGCTCTATTCATTGCTGCGAACACTGGAACGGCATCGCCTCTGGTTCATGATGGACCGTCTGGGTTCCAATTCCGTCACCCTGACGGTCACGGTCGAGGAAAACCGGCTGGAGATCGATGTCTTCGAGGATGAACGGGTTGAATATGCCTGCTACAAGTCCAATCAGAAAATCACTGCCGGGGGCAAGAACCTCGACGCTCTAATCTCGGGGCTGGCTGCCATCGGCCGGCAATGGCCACCCGGCCCGCGATAAAGCGGGGATGGCCTTTTTCCAAGGGCACGCTGGCGACGGGCGTGGCGAAGCTCGGCCCAGAAGCTTCCGCTCCAATCATCCCCCAATGGGCCAGCAAGGCCTATCTCGCATTCACCATGACACCACGAGGGAGCGAGGCCCGCGCCAGGCGGTTTGGCGAGCCCCTGTGCGCAGTCCTCGAGCCATGTGCCCTCCACAAGGCCCCGCGCGTGCCCCTCAAAGCGAAACCCGACCAGGGAGGTCAATTCCTGGCCGGGCTCCAATAGCTCAGGGTCTCGCGAACCCGAGGGAATATTAGGGAATCACCGGCGTCTGCGCCACAAGCGCAAGGTTGCATTGATTTTCGATCAGATAGATATCGCGTGTAATTATCTTTAATTACGATACAACTAAAAGGCGATTTTAGCAGTGAAATTCCGAAGAACTGGTTGTAATTTTAAAAGATAGATTTCACATTTGCCCATCAACACTGATTAGATTGTGGCCTTTTTGTTACACAATTTCCCAAAAAGCCCAATCTACTAGCACATATATCGGATTCTTTTTGCGATGACTCGGGAAGTGTCGCAATCTCGCCTCCGGTAACAACCTCAAAGGGGGAGTCGCATGGCGACCAAATCTCTGCTTCTAGGAACCATAGCCGGCATCGCCGTCGTCGGCGTCGCCCAGGCCGCCGACCTGCCCATGACCAAGGGCGAGGCCGTCGAATATGTGAAGGTCTGCACGGCCTTCGGCCCGGGTTTCTTCTACATTCCCGGCACCGACACCTGCCTGAAAATCGGCGGTGAGATCCGCGCCGACTATCGCGGCTTCGGCGGCAGCGGCAGCGGTCGCGTCGAGACGACCGTCAACGGAGGAACACCCACGGTTACACGCGGGAACTTCAAGTGGAACCGCAATAACGATCGTACGGCTTTCAACACCCAGGCCCGCATCTGGTTCGATGCCCGCACCCAGACCGACTGGGGCCTGCTGCGTTCCTACTTCCAGATCAATGCCGACTCGCATCCGATCAGCCATCAGGGCCGCGGCGGCGTCTATAATGGCAACACTTTCACCATCGACAAGGCCTTCATCCAGTTCGGCGGCCTGACGGCGGGTTATGCCCATTCGTTCTTCGGCTTCTACGACAACGAATATGGCGACACCATCTGGGCGCCCTATTATGCCGAGAGCAACACCGTCAACCTGCTCGCCTACACCGCTCAGTTCGGCGGTGGCTTCAGCGCCACGCTGTCGGTCGAGGACGGCCGCGATCACCGCTCCAACGTTGCGGTGAAACAAGGCGGCCAGCAGGTTCCGGACGTGGTCGGCCAGCTGCGCTGGGATCAGAGCTGGGGTTCGGTCGCCATCCAGGCGGCAGGCCACCAGTTCCGCTCGGCGGAGGCCGTCGACGCCAATGGTGTTCCGCTCCTGGCCACCGACCCCGACTATATTCCTCACAAACAGAAATATGGCTGGGCCGTGGGCGGCACGGGCCTGCTGAAGCTGCCCTTCATCGATGGCGGACACTTCATCGTTGAAGGCCAGTATGCCGATGGCGCCCTCGATTATCTCGGTGCCGGCAACAGCATCTTCAACAACTACAGCGACTATTATTTCGGCTCGAACAGCACCTTCCGCGCCGGCAAGGGCTGGTCGGTCGTCGGCGAACTCGGCGGCAACATCACGCCCGTCCTGAACGCCAACCTCGTGGCCAGCTATATCGACGTTCGCTACGACGACCTGCTCGGCTTCGCCGGCAAGAAGTCCTTCGACAAGGAATTCACGGTCGCCGCCAACCTCACCTACACGATCGTCAAGGGCCTTACCATCGGCGCCGAAGTCGCTTACACCCGGGCTGACTTCAACCTGGGTTCGAGCAGCACCACCACGACCGACGGAGAGACCACCACCACGGTCACCAATACCAAGGCCACGCCCAATATCTGGCAGGCCGGCATTCGCATACGGCGTGTGTTCTAAGTCTCTCAGTACAGCGTCAAACCATGAGGGCTCGGCTCACGTCGAGCCCTTTTCATTGAGCCATTCGCCCGGGAAACCGCGGACTCATGACGACGCGGGCCGGCGGCGGGAAGCGTTGGAGAATCATTCCTTATCTCGATGAAATGATATCAATAGCCGACTACCAATAGTAATCACCGGCAGCGAAAAGCCTCGGCCTTGGCACGATTGCCGCAGGTGCGCATGTCGCACCAGCGTCGGCCCGCGCCCCGCCCGCGATCGATGAAGAGCCAAGTGCAGCGGCTGCATTGCCGCAGGCGCGCGACATCTTCGCTGCGCAGGAACTCCTCGAGGGCCAAGGCGATGGCGTCTAGCCAGCGCTCGGAACTGCCCGCGTCCGGCCGCCACCTGAATCGCCTCCCCTCCTCCCGGAAAGCGCCTCGTCCCAAGGCATCGCGGATCGCCCGTTCCACGTGCTCCATGCCTTGGCGAGCCGGCTCCGCAAGGCCAGATAGGCCAAGCATTCCCGCATAAGCCTGCTCCCGCAGGTCATGCAACCGGACCAACGCACCTTCATCGTCGAGCGACGTATCCTGCAGGAATGCGGAGAGTTCCTGCTTCGACAGCAGCCCCGCCCCGTCGGCCCAATGACGAAGCGCCTCCCAACTGCAGATCTTGTCATCCAGGCGAGTCTTGCCGGTGTCGGCAACGGTATTGATGAAATCAAGTACGGGATGGCCGCCGACATAATCGGCTTCGCTCCACCCTTGGGCAAATCGGCTCTGAGACTCGGAAATAACCATTATTTTGAATTTAGCGGTTGCGCTCTCGAAAATCCAGCCTAACCTATAATTGCAATAAAGAGGTTATTCTGGAGAAACGCCATGCTGGAGCTTACCAACCGTTTCACCTTTGAAGGCAGCCAGATCGCCTGGGGCATGCTGGGCGATGGTCCCTCTATGGTGCTGGTGCATGGCACCCCCTTTTCGTCGCAGGTCTGGCGCCGCATCGCTCCCTGGCTCGCCCGCAGGCGGCGGATCTTCTTCTACGACCTGCTCGGCTACGGCCAATCCGACATGCCGGACAGGGATGTCTCACTCGGCATGCAGAACCGGCTTTTCGGCGCCATGCTGCGCGAATGGGGTCTGGAGCGGCCGCACGTGCTCGCCCATGATTTCGGCGGCGCCACCGCTCTGCGTGCGCATTTCCTCGACGATGTCGCCTTTTCCGACCTGACCTTGATCGATCCCGTCGCGATCGCACCGCAGGGATCTCCCTTCGTCAGGCATGTCGGCCACCATGAAGCCGCCTTTGCGGGACTGCCGGCCTATGCCCATCATGCCCTCGTCTCGGCCTATATCGGCAACGCGGTCGCGCTGCCCTTGAGCGAGGAGGAACTGTCGATCTATCGAGATCCCTGGCTGGGCGACATCGGCCAGAGCGCCTTCTATCGCCAGATCGCGCAGATGAATCAACGCTATATCGAGGAGGTCGAGGCTCGCTATCGACGCCCGGACTTTCCCACGCGCATCATCTGGGGAGAGGACGACGCCTGGATCCCTCTCGCCCAGGGAGGCAAGCTAGCCGAACGCCTCACCGACGGCGCCCTCATCGCCGTGCCCCGGGCCGGCCACCTGGTTCAGGAGGATGCACCGGAGGCCATCGTCGCGGCTGTCCTTGACGAGCTTCCTTGAGGAGAGTTGATACGCCGCCGATCGAGCAGAGGCTCAACAAGCGCGGAATCCTCCACCCAGGCCCGGAGCGCCCCGCGGTAGGTCCCTTGCGTCATGGGGCACCCGACGTCGCTCCCTCACCCGATGGAGCGGGGATGATACTCCCTATATCCAGTGCGCCTCCACGCAAACGCACAAACGCAACTGTAGTGCTGGCTTGCAACGACGGCCCGGCGGCGCTGTCAGGCTCGGCGACAACCTGAGCCCATTGGCGATCGATCGGCCGGGGACATCGCAGGGAGCTGACCCGAACTCCATGCGAGGCTTCGGGCACTCCCATTCCATGCTGGGGTCCGAGATTGACATCGCAGCCAGAAGTCGAGCCCCAGGGTAGACCGCTCCCCTTTTCCACACAGGATACCCGCGCCCTGCCCTGCCAAGGAAAGCTCACAAGCCCGCCTGAGCGGCCGTAGTCGATCGGCATTGGTGCGAGCTGCAGATCGCCATTCCTGAAATCGCCGGCCCTTTGACCATCGCAAGCACAGCGCGCTGCGCTCGTCTCGAGATATTTTCTTTGGAGAGGATAGAATCGGCGGGAATCAGACTTCGATTCCCGTCAATAGGCAGCGGCCTAAATCTTTTATTTTTCCTACCAGCCTCAAGCGGCGTTTTGACAGCCGTGCAAACCGCAAAAAACCAACGATAATACAAAAAGATAGAATTGAAACAGGCCGTGCCGGAAGTGATTCGAGACACTATTTCGGCGTTAACCTTTCATTAACCTAAAATTCATTGCCGCTCCGCGAGAATCGGGCATAATTCCCGCTTGAAATGTTGTTTCATGCGAAAAAGCGTTATTCCGAGAATCGTAGTCGATGAACATGTCGATCTCAAACCAGGATCTGGAGGCATTCAGCTTTCACGAGACCATCCTCCAGCAGGGGGAATTGATCTCGGACAAGCTTAACATGCTCCGGGTCGAGCACTATCCACCGAATGCGCTGAAGAGCCTGCGCTCCTTCTCGCTGGCGGAGGTCGCCTATTTCCTTGGCGTTACCCAATCCAACGTCAAGAAACTGCATCTGGAAGGCAAGGGCCCGATTCCGACCACTTCCAGCTCGGGCCGGCGCAGCTATACGGCCGAGCAGATGCTCGAGCTGCGGCAATATCTCGACCGGCATGGCCGGGCGGACTTCAAGAAGTATGTCCCGCATCGCCGGGCCGGCGAAAAGCTTCAGATCCTCTCCGTGGTGAACTTCAAGGGCGGTAGCGGCAAGACCACCACCGCTGCCCATCTTGCCCAGCACCTCGCTTTGACCGGGCACCGTGTGCTGGCCATCGATCTCGACCCGCAGGCTTCGCTTTCGGCATTGCACGGCATTCAGCCCGAGCTCGACAAGAACCTCTCGCTCTACGAGGCCCTGCGCTATGACGATCAGAGGAAGCCGATCACACAGGTGATCCGGCCGACCAATTTTCCCGGCCTCGACATCGTACCGGCCAATCTGGAGCTGCAGGAATACGAGTACGACACGCCACTGGCCGCCTCCAACCGCGCCTCGCCGGACGGGCGGCTGTTCTTCACACGCATCACCAACGCGCTGAAGGAAGTCGAGGATCGTTATGATGTCGTGGTGATCGACTGCCCGCCCCAGCTCGGCTATCTCACCCTGACGGCACTGACGGCATCGACTTCGGTGCTGATCACCATCCACCCCCAGATGCTCGACGTCATGTCGATGAGCCAGTTCCTGCTGATGCTCGGCGGCGTCCTGCGCTCGATCAGCAAGGCAGGGGCGGAAGTGCGCCTGCAGTGGTTCCGATATCTGGTCACCCGTTTCGAACCGATAGACGGACCTCAGACCCAAATGGTCGGCTTCATGCAGGCACTGTTCCCGCATCAGATGCTGAAAAGTCCGATGCTGAAATCCACCGCGATTTCGGATGCCGGCATCACCAACCAGACCCTCTATGAAGTCGACCGCTCCCAATTCATCCGATCGACCTATGACCGCGCGATCGAGGCTCTCAATGCCGTGAACGAGGAGATCACCACTCTGGTCCACAAGGCATGGGGCCGGCGATGAGACCGATTTTTGACAGCCGTGCAGACCGGCAAAAAAACGCATTCTTTCAATATGTTGGACGAGAGCAGGGGAGGGCGCTTTGGCACGCAAGAATCTTCTAGCGAGCATTACCGGCCCCGCTGCGGATCGGACGGTGCATGAAACGCGCTCAGACTATGCTTCGCGCGGCGCGTCGCGCTCCATGATGCTGTCGATCGAGGAACTGGCCGAGAGTGCCAAGCGTCTCACCGACGGTGAGACCATTGTCGCGCTCGATCCAGGCCTCCTCGACGCTTCCTTCGTCTCCGACCGTATCGAAGACGACGAGGAGGAATTTGCCCTGTTCCGCGAAGGGATCGAGAAGGATGGGCAGCTTCAGCCCATTCTCGTCCGCCCCCATCCGGACAGCGATGGGCGCTATATGATCGTCTTTGGTCATCGGCGCGCGCGCGCAGCACGGGAGCTCGGCATCCGGGTGCGTGCCGTGGTCAAGAATGTCGAGGAAATCGCCCATATCATCGCGCAGGGCCAGGAAAACACCCGCAGGGCTGATTTGTCCTTCATCGAGAAGTCGCTATTTGCCGCCAAGCTGCTCGCGATGGGGCAGAGCAAGGATACGATCAAATCAGCCCTCACGGTCGATGATACGCTGCTTTCACGCATGCTGTCTGTGGTCGAGATCGTGCCCCCTTCGATCATCGAGGCGATCGGTGCTGCCAAGGCTATCGGCCGCGACCGCTGGGAAGAACTCAAAAAACTCCTTCTACGGCCTGGCACAGCCAGCCAGGCAGAGGAGCTTCTCGCCACGGAAGATTTTCGCCATCTCGATACGCCTGCCCGCTTTAACCGACTGCTGACGCATCTCCAGCGCTCACGCAAGCCGGTCCGAACGGCATCGGCACCAGAATCGGCCGGCAACTGGGCTGCGGAGGACAAACGCGTGGCGGCCAGCTACCGAAACACCGGAAAATCCTTCAGCCTATCGCTCAAATCGAAGGATGCGGGCGAGTTCGGTAATTACCTCTCGTCCAACCTGGAGGCGCTTTACGAAGCCTTCAGGGAGGCAAAACAACGCAACCAAACAGGAGATTAACCCCGCAAAAGAAAAAAGCCCCCGAGCGTCGCCGCGCGGAAGCCTTTTCTGTCGTAAGCAAACAGAGAATCTCATTTCCGCGAATCACTGTCAAGCGTTTCAGGCGTCGTACTTCGACGAGCGGATTTCTTTTGCCTGGATAAGGTGAAAGAGAGTGCAGATTCATCATGCAACGTCGCCCTTTGGGCGGCGAACGCTGACACTTGCCCAGATTGCAAGTCAGGCGATCGCTAAGACACATCCAAACACACGTGCACTTCCGAAATGGGAGATTTATCAGGCCCTGTGCACGGCACGCATGCGTCTCGGCATTTCCGAGCGCGCATTGGCCGTTCTTAACGCATTGCTGACTTTCCATCCCGAAAACACGCTCTCGGGCAAAGCCATCATCGTGTTTCCGTCCAATGAACAGCTCTGCCGTCGCGCGCATGGCATGCCCGCCTCGACACTTCGGCGCCATCTCGCCGTCCTCGTCGAAGCCGGCCTGATCATCCGGCGCGACAGCCCCAACGGCAAACGCTACGCCCGTCGCAATCGTGGCGGCAGCATTGAGCTCGCCTATGGTTTTGACCTCGCCCCCCTGCTTGCCCGTGCCGACGAGTTCATGCAGCTTGCCGCCGAGGTCGAGGATGCCGCCCGATCGCTCAAGCTCGCCCGCGAGCGCATCACCATCTGCCGGCGCGACATCTCCAAGATGATCGCCGCCGCACAACAGGAACTGATGCATGAGAGCCCAGAGAAGGCAGAGGGCCAGATCTGGCTCGACCTGCACGCCCTCTATCGCGACCTTATCGAAAGCATGCCACGACGCGCCACGCTCGAACAGCTCGAAACCTTGGCGAACCAGCTTTCGGCATTGGCCGACGACATCCTCAACCGATTGGAAATACAGATCAAAACTGCAAAAGTGAGCACCATTGAGTCCAGCAATGAGCGCCACATACAGAAATCAGATCCAGAATCCTTTATTGATTCTGAACCGGCAACACCCATTGCCCAGGCAACAAAGCCAGCACCGGCAAACCGCACAGCCTCGCTCGACAGCAGCTGCACCCTCGGCATGGTCCTGCGCGCCTGCCCCGATATTCTCGACTACACCCGCAACGGCATCGGCAATTGGCGTGATTTCCTCGGGGCCACCAGCCTGGCCCGCTCCATCCTGCGGATCAGTCCAAGCGCCTGGGAGGAAGCACAAACCGTGATGGGTGAAACACAGGCTGCCGTGGTCATCGCCTGCATCGTCCAGAGAGCCGCCAATATCAATTCAGCTGGCGGTTACCTGCGCAGCCTCACCCGCAAGGCCGAGGCAGGACAATTGTCGCTTGGTCCCATTCTGATGGCGCAAATCCATGCCCGCGAACCACAACCCTTAAGAACCTGACGATCGTCATGGCCAGGATGAAACGAATGATGTCCTTTGCAAAAAAAACGGCCGGAAAACCGGCCGCTGCTTGGATAGGCATCCAAGAAGTTTCTCTTGGGAGGAAACACCGGGAACCCATCAACCCACCGGGGAAGAATGGGGACGTGCTCCCGACAACGGGGATATGGAGAGAGCCAGGCTCCGCTTCAAGGTCGGGCGGCGTTAAATATCGGCAAGGCAGGAATTGAAAACGCATTTGCCAACGACGAGCGCCGAAAAAAGCTCTTCTCGATGTGGCGGAAGCTAAATCTATGTTAGGTTCCGTTATTAGATTTTTCATTAGGGTTATCAGGCCTTTGAAAATAGCTGGATTGGAGCTCGGAAGGCTGCCCTGGAGCGAAATCGCAGTCCCTCTTGCTATTGCGGAGGATGGACTTGCGCGGCTCGACGAAAGGCTGCGCACCAGTCCGATCCGACAGGGCTGGATCTCGCGCACCCATTTCTACGATGCCGCCGGCAGCCTGTGGCTCGATGGCGAATTGGTGCATCTCGAAGACCTTGTGCTGCACGATGCGGCCATGGACGCGCGCACACCGACCCATGAGCTTACCCGAGCTCACACCGTCCTGCGAGCTCGGCGGCGTATCGCTTCGGCTCCAGGCGACTGGGCTCTCTCGCCGGAAGGGCTGGCGGCGCTGATCGGCAAGGAACCGGCCGGGCAGGGATTATTCCTCACGCCTCGGGAAACGAATGACTTCAAGCCACAGGAAAAAGACAACGCATCGGTCCGGCCTGATGAATCGGAGGATCAGGCCTGGGCGGCCGAGCTGGCTGCAATCGACACGGTCGTCTCGCGCTCATCGGCCGTGCTTGCCGGGGAGATTGCCTCGATGCCCAATCGCAAGCCGGACATCTACGACGCCGACTGGGATGAGGAGGCTCGCCTCGAGGAATGGCGCGAACACATCAAGCGGCTGGAGGGGCTGCCGCCGGTGCTCGCCGCAGCGGCAGCGATCCTCGCCTGGGAAGCCATCGAGCCCCTGCAATATGCCGCCTGGCTCGGACGCGTGCTGGGAGCGAGCATCCTCCGGGCACGCGACAAGGCGCGCTTTCATCTGCCTTGTCTATGCGTGGGCTTGCGGGCTTTGCCTCGCGAGACGCGATTTGCCCATGGTCCCGGTCCGCGGCTCCTGGCTTTCATCCAGGCCATCGCAGCGGCGGCGGAACAAGGATTGAAGGACCACGACCGCTGGATCCTGGCTCGGCACCAGCTCGAGCGCCACCTTGCCGGGCGCCGCTCCACCTCGAAATTGCCGGCCTTGATCGAACTGATGCTGACGACCCCACTTGCCTCGGCTCAGCTCATCGCCAAGCGGCTCGATATCACGCCGCGGGCCGCGCAGGATCTCGTTACGCAACTGGGGGTGAGGGAGATCACCGGGCGAGGGCGCTATCGGGCCTGGGCGATCATATGAGTGAATACAGCAAGGCGTCGGCGGTTCGCTACGCCAGTTGAGGTCGGTGGACGCTCAGTTCCTGCAGGCGCTTGACGGCTCCTTCGGAAAGGGCACGGGAGCGGCGCGTGCTGTTGTCGACGAGCACCACGACGCTCTGCCCCTGGGCAACACAGGACCCGTTCTGAAACACGGCCTGATCGAGCGTGATCGAACTGCGGCCGAAGCCGTTGATCCTCGTACCGATTTCCACTGTCCCAGGCCAAAGCACCTCGGCGCGAAAATCGATGACCACGCGCGCAAGCACGAAAGAGCTGCCGGCATCCGCAATGGGGGCGGCGAGATCATGGAGGAGTTCAACCCGGCCCGTCTCCAGGAAGGTCGCAAACACTGCATTGTTCACATGGCCCTGCCGGTCCGTATCGCCATAGCGCAGCTTGTCGGTGGTCAGGAACTCGTAGTCTGCCGGAACAGGCAGGTCAGGCATCTGGCAACTCCGAAACGGCCTTGTGGTGGGGAGCTTGGCGTGCAAAACCATCGAAGAGATCGAGCAGGCGCTCGCGCCAGGCATGGATCGTGTCGTCAGCCGCCAGGAGGGTGGCACCACTAGTGCAGCGGGCCCACATGAACATGCCGAAAACGCAGTAATCGGCATAATTGGGATGCAAGCCTCCGAGGAAGGCCTGCCCGCCCAGCAAATGGCGCAGAGGCGTGAGCGTGTGACGCAGCCTGTCGAGATGAACCTGCTGGTCCTGGACGACCTGCTCCAGCGTCTTGCCATAGCGCTGCTCGCGGGTCGCGCGGAAATAGTCCCGGTCCTTGTCGTCAAGGATAGTGTAGATATCGAGCAGGATCAGGCGGGCGATGGCAGGCAGCAGGGCCGTATCGGCCCAACTGTTGACGAAACGCGTCACCGCTGCCGCTTGCGGCGCACCGAAGAGGGAAGGGCGGTCGGCAAAGCGCTCTTCGAGGTGAAGCGCGATGCGCCAGGAATCGGAAACGACATTGGCGCCATCGATGAGAACGGGCACCAGCCCCTGGCCCGAGAAGGCGATGGCTTCCTTGTCGGTGAAACGCCATGGCCTGCGATCGGCCTGAAGCCCTTTATGGGCCAGGGCCATCCGGATCTTCCAGCAGTGCGGGCTGAAGCGAAGCTGCGGGTCGGATCCGGCGAGTTCGTAGAGGATGAGTCTCGGCTCATTCGCAAGTCTTGGCTCGTTCATACCGCCTCCCATGCACAAGATGGCATTCGGCACGCATGGTGCTGCGGCCGGACAGGCATCCGGGTGGAGAATCAGGATCGATTACACCTCATCGGCTATAACACGAGAGGGACCTGACTCGGTTCCGCGCATGCCTGGAATATGATCGGCCGTGATGACCTCCCGGCAATGAGCCTCGAAGGCATCGACGATGCGAGGGCGCCGCATGTCCTTCAAACAGGCCAACCCCATCACCATCGTGGCGGTATTGCCCTCGAGTTCGACATAGGCGAGGGGGCGGCCATTTTCCGCCATCATGTTCACTGGTCTTACCGTCAGCATGGAAAAGCCGAGGCCGGCGCCGACATAGGAACGCAGGGTCGACGGGCTGGCCGTTTCGGCGACGATCCGGGGCGTGATGCTGCGCTGCTCGAACATGGACAGGAAATATTGGCGGCTGAGCGGCAGGTCGAGCAGGATGAAGGGCTCGTCCGCCAACTCCTCCAGGCGGACGCTCGATCGGCCGGCGAACCGATGGTCCGCAGCCAGCAGCACATAGGACGGCATCTCCACCAGAGGCTGGAAGCTCATGTCCGGCGTCAGATTGAGCTGATAGGTCAGGGCGATGTCGATCCGGGCCGAGCGCAGGCCTTCCAGCAGTTCGGCCTCGCTGCCCTCGGTCACCACCATCTGGGCATCGGGATATTTGGAGACGAAGCCGCGCCAGAGCTCCGGCATGATCAGGGAAGAGAAGGTCCTGAATGAGCCGACATTGATCGGACCCGACACGATGGAGCCGGCGGCATTGGCCACGTCATAGAGTTCATAGGCGGCGCGCAAGGATTCCTTGGCGGCTCGGAGCAGGCGCTTGCCGGGCGTGGTCAGCGACAGGCCCTGGGCGTGCTGGCGCACGAAGATCTGCACGCCCAGCTCGGTTTCCAGATGCGAGATCGCCGCCGAGACCGAGGGCTGGGAGATATTCACGAGCTCGGCTGCCCGGGTGACGCTGCCGGTCTCGCCGGCGGCGACGAAATAGCTCAATTGTCGCAAGGTGAAACGCATGGGGGGCTCCTCACGCGGCCGGCACGGATGGTGGGTTCAACACTGCGGCCCTGGATGGCAAATATTACTGTCGGACAAAATTCCCTGTTCGATGCGGTACGTCAAAGCGGCAACTGGCCGCTCGGCAGGAAAGGGCAGGGGAGAGGCCGCCCCGCCATCAGAGTCCGACGGCAAGGCGATCGACCAGCGTGGCGAGCATGGCGTCGCAGCGCCCGAGCTGGCCGGCGTCGATATATTCGTCGGGCTTGTGGCCCTGCGCCATGAAGCCGGGGCCGCACACCGCCGTCGCCAGGCCGAGCCTGTCCTGGAACAGGCCCCCCTCCGTGCCGAACGCCACCTTGAAGGTCGGCTCCCGGCTCTGCGTGATCCGGCGCAGCAGAGCCACCACCGGTGAATCGGCGGGAGTCTCCAGGCCCGGATAGGCATTGACCTCGTCGATCGCGATGGCCGCTTCCGGAAAGGCGGGGCGCAGGGGCGCGACGATCGCTTCGGCGTCGCCCTTCAGACCGGCGATGATAGTCTGCGGATCATCGCCGGCGACGTTGCGGATCTCGAATTCGATCTCGCAGCATTCGGGCACGATGTTGAGGGCCTGGCCGCCGCTCATCCGCCCGGCATGGAGGGTGGTATAGGGAATTTCGTATTGGTCGTCGCGCCTGCCGGTCTCGGCGAGGAGGCGCTGGCGCTCGCGCAGCCTGCCGAGGAAATCCGCCCCCAGATGCAGGGCGTTGAGTGCGAGCGGCGCCAGCGCGGAATGGCCGGCACGGCCTGTGCAGCAGGCCCGCAACGCCACCTTGCCCTTGTGTCCGGTGGCGATCCGCATGCCGGTCGGCTCGCCGACGATACACAAGGCAGGGCGGATTCTGCCGGTCGCCAGCCGCTCGATCAAGCTGCGCACGCCGACACAGCCGATTTCCTCGTCATAGGAAAAGGCAAGATGAAGCGGCGTCTTCAGCTCCTGCCTTGCCGCTTGCAAGGCCGTTGCCAGGGCCGACGCCACGAAACCCTTCATGTCGGCGGTGCCGCGGCCGTAATAGCGGCCATCCCGTTCGCTAAGGGCGAACGGATCCGTGCTCCAGGCTTGGCCCTCGACTGGAACGACATCGGTATGGCCGGAGAGCACGACGCCGCCATCCGCGGCAGGTCCGATGGTCGCGAACAGATTGGCCCTTGTGCCGTCCGGACTTTCGACGAGATCCCAGGCGATGCCGGCACCATCGAGCAGACTGGTGACATAGTCGATCAGTTCGCGGTTCGATTGCCGGCTGATGGTCGCAAAACCGATCAGGCGCTCGAGAATGTCCAGGGTCGTCGGTTCGGTTGCCATGCTGTCATCGCCACATGAAGGAGCCCGATCCTTTGGACCGGGCCCCGATTGTCATACCTGCTCAGAGATCGCCCGGTACGCCATAGCTCGGCGCCTTGCTCGGGTCGAGGGCTCGCGAGACATAGGCTTCCATCTCGCCCTTCCAGCGCTGCCAGAGCTGGTCGAGGTCCTCGATCGGGTCGCCTTCGCTCCAGTCGACCCTGAGGTCCGCGACCGGCCAGGCGACGTCCCGCACCAGCAGCATGCCGATGGAATGGACGGGGCCTTCCTCGCCACCGGCCTTCACCGCGGCGCGCATGGCGCCGATCAGGCGATCGCCAAGCGATTGCTCCGCCGCCGCCTCGAAGGCCGCGACCATGGCGACCGGGACCTCCGGCGACGACAGGAGGTTGCCGGCCGCGACCACGCCGGCGCCCTCGACCACCCGGTGGGTGCCGAGCGTCCGGCTGCCCGAGAAGGAGGCGGTGCGGCCCTGGCTGTCGACCAGAGCGAGCTGCCGGAACTCCAGATGCGGGGCCTCGGCCTTGAGCCGTTCCAGGGCTTCTGGTGCCGACAGCCCTCCGGCCATCAAATCGAGGCCCTTCGGTCCGAGCCGGGGATCGGTGATGTTCTGCGTGGCGACAACGCCGACACCGGCCCGCGCATGCGCGCAGCGGGCGGCGACGCAGGGCGAGGACGAGGATACGGCGATGCCGAACATGCCGGTCCGGGCGCAGCGCGCCGAGATCGAGAAGGTCATCGGGCTCTCCCTCAGGCCGCGTCGGGGATGACAGCCGTCACCTCGATCTCGACCACCCATTCGGGCCGGGCCAGGGCAGGCACCACCAGGCCGGTGGAGCAGGGATGGACGCCCTTGAACCACTCGCCCATCTCCAGATAGACCGCCTCTCGGTAGCGGATATCGGTCAGATACACCACGATGCGGCAGATATGGGCCATTTCGCTGCCGGCTTCCTCCAGCAGCATCTTGATGTTCTCCATGGATTTGCGGGCCTGGGCCCGGGCATCGCCGACATGCAGGCTCTCGCGGGTGTCGAGGTCCTGGGAGACCTGGCCGCGCAGGAACACCATGGTGCCGCGGGCGACCACGCCCTGGCTGAGATCGGTGTTGAGCTTCTGCTCGGGATAGGTGTCCTTGGTGTTGAAGGGGCGAAGACGCTTGTGGATCATGATTGAGTACTCCGGGGGCCGAATTAGCGCGGGGCGGTGAGGATGCGGTCCGACAGGCCGGCGGATTTCTTGGTGAAGCGCAGGGCGTCGTTCCAGTCGAAATTGCGGTAGACGGCGCCGAGATGGGCGAAGGGCGGCGACTGGGCGAAGAGCTGGAAGGTCAGCCGGTGGCCGGCATAGTCGGAGTTGAGCAGGTCGCGGGCGAAGGCGAGCAGCTTGCGCCGGTCGTTGCTGTCCCAGTTCTCGTTGAGCGTGTAGTACTTCTTCAGCCAGACGCCGGCTTCCTCGTCGGCGAAGCTGGCGGCATCGGGCGTGACGCAGATCTGGCCGCCGCAGAGCTCGCGGGCGATATGCATCATGTGATGAAGCTGCGAGCAGGCATGCACGCGCCCCGTCATCAGGAGGGATTGGTTGGGCATCAACAGCCCGCCCGGGCTCTTCTCGGCATTGGTGATCGAGGCGGTCAGATGCGCATTGATGCCCTCACGGTAGCAGGCGAGCGTCGCCAGCTTTTCCTGGACCGCCTGCTGGTTTTCCAGGCCGGTCTGGCGCACGTTCCATAGCGCCGCGCCGATCAGCATGTCGGCGAGCTTGAGGTTGCGCTGCACGAAGGCGAAGGCCGAATAGCGATGCAGCGTGGCGCGGATGAAGGCAGCCGCCTTGGTGTGCTGGTAGAACAGCACATTCTCCCAGGGGATCAGCACATTGTCATAGATGACCAGGCAGTCGACCTCGTCGAAGCGGTTGGCGAGCGGGTAGTCCTCGGCCGGGGCGCGGCCGGCGAAGCCGGTGCGGGCGATGAAGCGCAGGTTCGGCGAGGAGAAGTCGCACACGAAGCCGACGGCATAGTCGGACAGTTCCGAATTGCCCCAATTGGCGATGGTCGGCTTGGTGAAGGCCTGATTGGCATAGGCCGCGGCGGTCTCGTATTTGGCCCCGCGCACCACGATGCCGGCATCGGTCTCCTTGACGACATGCAGGAGCATGTCGGGATCCTGGTCCTGCGGCCGCTTGGAACGGTCGCCCTTGGGATCGGTGTTGGCCGAAACGTGGAAGGGATCGCGGTCGACGACGCGCTGGATGTGGTTGCGGATGTTGACGGAGAAGCGCGGGTCGACCTCGTTGAGGATGTCCTGGCCGTCATAGAGCGACCACATCTCGCCGGCCGTCTCGTCGCCCACACGGGTGACGACGCCGCCGACATCCTCCAGGATGGTGTCGGTGGCCAGGCGCTTGGCGTGCCAGTCGCTCTGATTGTGGGGCAGCTTGAGGCCGACGGAGTAGCGCTCGCCGTTTTCCTCATAGCTGAGGATGTCGCGGGTGGCGTCCTCATGCGCGAGGTCGTAGATGCGCGCGCGGATGTCGACCAGCGGCTTGAATTGGGGATGGAGGGTGACGTCCTTGACGCGCTCGCCATTGATCCAGATGCGCCGGCCGTCCCGGATCGAATCCCTGTATTGCTGCCCCGTTCTGAGCATCGTCTTTCCTTCGAAGTTTTCAGCGACATGAAGGCATGTCGCGAGGTGTGCGGCGGGTGAGGCCCGCTTTGCTTGTGTGCTAGATCTTGGGCGCCCGGTTGAAGGCGCAGACCATCGATCAGGGCAGGCAGGGCTTGCCCCGTGATGCGGCAGGTTGGTGGTGCCGGCGTTGCGGCCGACACCGGTAGCGGTAGCCGGTCAGTTCGTCTTGGTGGTCCAGGCGCCGTCCTTGACGACCTTGATCTCGATCTCGACCGGGATCTGCGTCTGGCCGTGATCGTCGAACGAGGTGGTGCCGAGCACGCCGTCATGCTTGATCGAGCGGATGGCCTGGGCGAGCTTGGCCTTGTCCTCGATGCCGTTGTCGGCGATCACCTTGAGCAGGATTTGCGTCGCCTCATAGGCATATTTGGTG
This sequence comes from Labrys sedimenti, assembly GCF_034424805.1. Lineage (NCBI taxonomy): Bacteria > Pseudomonadati > Pseudomonadota > Alphaproteobacteria > Hyphomicrobiales > Xanthobacteraceae > Labrys > Labrys sedimenti. The sequence goes on along the minus strand of NZ_JAXOUF010000008.1, from coordinate 145,324 downwards.
TAGGGGCTGGGCGCCTCGGCATAGTTCTGGGCCTTGTAGTCGGCCTCCATCTTGGTCAAGGCCGGGTTGGACTGGGAAGCCGGATAGCTGACCATGGTGCCTTCGGCGGCCTTGCCCGCGACCGAGATGAATTCCGGATCGTAGAAACCGGAAATGCCGATCATCGGCATGGTTAGGCCGAGCTCGGCCATCTGCTTGCGCAGGATGCCGGCCTCGGTGATGACGCCGCCGAAATAGATCGCGTCGGGCGCCTCGCCCTTGATGCGGGTGAGGATGGTGCGAAAATCAGTGGTGCCCACGGGAAGCAGGTCAGTGGAGGAGGTCTGCCCGCCGGCCTCGCCGAAGAACTTCTTGAAGAAGTCGGCGTTGGAGACGCCATAGTCGGAGGTATCGGCGACGATGGCGATCTTCTTGGCACCCAGTGTCTTGAAGGCCCAGCCGGCCAGAGGCTGGTTCTCGGCCACCAGGGTCGGGGTAACGCGGGTGATCTCGGGCAGGTTCTGCTCGGTGATCTTCGGGCCGATGGCGCCCCAGACGATCATCGGCATCTCGAAGCGATGGAAGACGGGAATGGTGGCGAGCGCCACCGGGCTGTTCCAATGGCCCGTCGCCGCCACCACGGCTGAATCATTAGCCAGCTTCATGGCCGCGGAGACGCCGGTCTGCGGGTCGGAGGCGTCATCGAGCGCCACGCCCTCGATCGTATAGGGATAATTGCCCTCATTGGCCTGCTTGATGGCGAGCAGGAAGCCGTTGCGGGCGCCCAGGCCCTGGGGCGCGTTGCCGCCGCTGAGCGGGCCGAGGAAGCCGAGCTTGATGGTGTCCTTGGCCAAGGCCAGTGTCGGCAGCGAGGCCATGGCGGTCGCCAGCAGCACACTGCCGAGGAGGCGGCGCCGGCGTGCGTTGAAGATGGTCATGTCTATTCCCTTGCTCGATGGTGCGCCGGACCACGGCAGGATGGCTGGACTTGTCTTCTTGTTTGGGAGCCCGTGGCCGGTCGGCTTGTCCGAAGACGAGAGCAAGGGTGCGAAGTTTTTGCAAAAGCGAGAAGTCGCAATTTTTGAAGCACTGCCTCAGAAATGCCTAAGCAGCGCCGGCTTTTATCGCTGCCCCGCCTATGCGTAGAAAAGAAGACCGGACACTCGGCAAACGAGGCGGGAGGGGAATTCTATGGATGCGCTGCTCGCGCAATATCTGCTCAATTGGCTGGTGCTGGCCAGCATCTATGCCTTGGTGGCCTTGGGGTTCAGCCTGCTGTTCGGCGTGCTCAATGTCATCCATTTCTCGCATGGCGACGTCTCGATCACGGCGCCCTTCGTCGCCCTGGCGATGATCCAGATCCTGACCGGCGGCATGCTCGGCTTCGATACCGTGCCGGCCGCCCTGATCGCCTGCCTGATCGCGATCGCCTTTGTCGGCCTGCTCGGCGTGCTGCTCGACTGGCTGGTGATCCGCCGCTTCCGCAACGCCCCGGCGATGATGGCCCTGGTCGCCACGGTGGCGCTGGGCACCGTGGTGCGCGAATTGATCCGCAGCTTCTATCCACAGGGCAGCAATCCCAAGCCCTTCCCGGCCCTGGTGACGGGCGAGATCTCGCTGTTCGGCCTGACCGTGCCGGCTTTCAGCCTCACGGTGATCGTCCTGTGCATCGCGATGGTGGCGGCCCTGTTTGCCCTGATGCGGCATACGCCGCTTGGCATACGCATCCGGGCCGTCGCCGAGGACCGCAACACGGCGCGGCTGATGGCGATCAATCCCAGCCGCATGTTCGCCGCCACCTTCCTGCTCGCCTCGGCGGTCGGCGCCATCGGCGGCCTGTTCTATGCCAGCCATGCGGGGGTAGTGCGCTTCGATTTCGGCATCCAGCTCGGGCTGATCGGCTTTTCGGCCGCCGTGATCGGGGGGCTCGGCTCGATGCAGGGCGCGATCATCGGCAGCCTCCTGATCGCCGGCATCGAGATGCTGGCGCAGGCTTTGCTGGCGGATGGCGCCTCCTATCGCCTGGTCTGCATCTTCGTGCTGGTGATCTGCGTGCTGGTCTTCAAACCCTCGGGCCTGCTCGGCAAGCCTGTCTTCGAGAAGGTGTGAGCGATGGCCGCCACCACGCATAATCTGTCGCAGGCGCGTGCCGGCGCATCGCTCGGTGCCCTCGCCACCGTGCTCGGCATCGAGCTCGTCGGAGCCGTCCTGCTCGGAGCCCTGCTCCTGGCCGAACAGACCTGGATCATCGTCGCCCTGCTGGCCCTGCTCGGGGCCGGCTTCGCTGCCCTGCAGCTCAGGCCGCAGATCGAAGAACAGATCATCGCAGCCTTCCGGCAGTATCGGGGCGTCGCCACTCTCCTCGGCATCGCCATCGTCCTGGCATTTCCCTTCTTCATGCAGGGCAGCAGCTATGCGCTGCATCTGCTCATCGTGGCCCAGCTCTATTCGGTACTGGCGCTCGCCCTCAACTTCCAGCTCGGCAGCGCCAATATTCCCAATTTCGCGACGGGTGCCTCCTATGGCATCGGCGCCTACACCTCGGCCCTGCTGGCGATCAATTTCGGCATTTCCTTCTGGCTGACCCTGCCGATCTCGGCGGTGGTGGCGACCCTGTTCGGCTTTGCACTCGGCTTTCCCTCCATGCGCACCAAGGAGAGCTATCTGGCCCTGGTGACCATCGCCTTCGGCATCGTCGTCCAGCAATTGCTCAACAACCTGTCCTGGACCGGCGGTCCCAACGGCCTGGTCGGGATCCCCGCGCCGACCTTCTTCGGGCATTCCTTCATCAAGCCGCTCTATGTCTTCGGCTACAAGCTGCCGAGCCAAGCCAATTTCTACTATCTCTCGGCGGCGTTGGTGGGCCTGGCCATCCTCTCGGCGGGACGCCTCCACCACAGCCGGGTGGGCCTGGCCTGGAACGCGCTGAGGGCCGATCCGCTGGCGGCGCGCTGCCAGGGCATCAACGTGGTCTGGTACAAGATCCTGGCTTTCGGCGTCGACGCCTTCCTGGCCGCGTTCGCCGGCACCGTCTATGCCTTCTATGTCAGCTACATCTCGCCCGACAACTTCACCTTCGTGGTGTCGGTCACCATCATGACCATGGTGATCGTGGGCGGCATGGACAATACGCTCGGCGTGATCATCGGCGCCTTCCTGCTCACGCTGCTGCCGGAAAAGCTCAGGGTATTCTCCGATTACCGCCTGCTCTTCGTCAGTATCATCGTGATCGCCTTCCTGATCCTGCGGCCCCAGGGCCTCTTCCCGCAGCGCGCGCGCAATTATGGGGGCCAGCCATGAGGGAGGCGGTCATGAGCCAGGCGCTTTTGGAGACCCGCGACCTCACCATCCGCTTCGGCGGACTGACGGCGGTCGACGGCGTCGACCTCCGCCTCAACAGCTCGGAGATCCTGTGCATCATCGGGCCGAACGGGGCGGGGAAATCAACTTTGTTCAACGTCATCACCGGCATCTATCGTCCTTCCAAGGGCACGGTGGCGCTGGAAGGGCGGGATATCACCGGCAACCCCGCCCATCGCATCGCGGCCGCCGGTATCACCCGCACCTTCCAGTCGAGCCGGCTGTTCAACGATCTGACGCTGGTCGACAATGTGGTAATCGGCATGCATTGCCGGACCCGCACCGGGGTGCTCACCGCCCTGTTGCGCCCAGGCAAGGCACGGGCCGAGCTCGACGAAGCGGCGGAGCGGGCGGGTGAACTGATCCGCTCCATCTCGCCCGACCTCTATGAGCGGCGCCATACGCTGGCGGGAACGCTGCCCCAGGCCGACCGTCGCCGTCTGGAGATTGCCCGGGCGCTCGCCTCCGACCCGAAGGTGATCCTTCTCGACGAGCCGTCCTCGGGCATGGACGACCGCGACACCGACGCCCTGATGGCGAGCATCCGCTCTGTCATGGCCCGGCGCGCCGGCCTATCCTTCCTGATCATCGAGCACGACATGCGCCTGGTCAGGGCTTTGCCCGACAGGGTTGCCGTCATCGATTACGGCCGGAAGATCGCCGACGGCGATTTCCAGGAGGTGCGGCAGCTGCCGCGCGTCCAGCAGGCTTATCTCGGACACAAGGCCGGCCATGCTTGAACTCAAATCCGTCTCGACCAGCTATGGGCCGGTGCCCATGCTGCGCAACGTTTCGCTCCAGGTGAACAAGGGCGAGCTCGTCTGCCTGCTCGGGCCGAACGGCGCCGGCAAGAGCACGACCTTCAACGCCATTTGTGGCCTCATCAGGCTCGATGCGGGTTCGATCGGCATTGCGGGCAAGGATGTGGCGGCGGTGGGAACCGAGCGCCTGTCCGCCCTCGGCGTCGGCTTCGTCCCCGAAGGGCGCCGGCTCTTTCCGACCCTGAACGTGCGGGAGAATCTCAAGCTCGCCTTCGACGCCTCCAAATGCCGGGTGCCGTTCGAGGACAGGCTGGAGGCGATGGCCAGCTTGTTTCCGCGCATTCGCGAGAGGCTGGCGCAGGGCGCGGGGACGATGTCGGGCGGCGAGCAGGCCATGGTGGCGCTCGCCCGCGCCTTGATCGGCAATCCGCAACTGGTGGTGATGGACGAGCCCTCGCTCGGCCTCTCCCCCAAGCTGATCGACGAATATTTCGACATCGTCGGGCGCATCCGTGACGAGGGCAAGACCGTGCTGCTGATCGAGCAGAATGCCGAGACCGCGCTCTCGATCGCCGATCGCGGCTATCTCCTGGTGCGTGGCCAGATCGCGGTGACGGGTTCCAGCAAGGACCTGCTCGCCAACGACACGGTGCATCACCTCTATCTCTAAGGCGGCCCTGCCGACCTAGGGCGTGCTGCGGCTTTTCTGAACCCGTGCAGCGGAAATCCATATTTTCCAGCGCCGACGATTTCCGGAAGGATCGTTGGCCTGAACGGCCGGGGTGACACCGGCTTCAAGATCAATGGGAGAGAGCGGATGGGCGTGGGGATCGATCCGAAGGTGCGCGAGAAGTTTCTCGGCGGCATGAGCCAGGCCGCCTGCACCGTGAACGTGGTCTCCACCGACGGGCCGGCCGGCCGGGCAGGGGTGACCGTCTCGGCCATGGCTTCCGTCTCGGCCGATACGGAGCTGCCGACCATGCTGGTCTGCGTCCACCATCTCAGCCCGGCCGCGACCAAGATCGTCGAGAACGGCGTGCTCTGCGTGAACGTCCTGCGCGACGACCAGTCCTACATCTCGGACGTCTTCGCCGGGCGTTTCCGCGACGAGATCGGCGACAAGTTCGAATGCACCGAATGGGTGACGGCATCGACCGGTGCACCGCGCATCGCCGATCCCCTGGTGGCGTTCGACTGCAAGCTGCTGTCGAGCGAGAAGGTCGGCACGCACCATATCTTCCTGTGCGAGGTGCGCGACATCCATCTTTCCCGCCACGGTTCGCCGCTGATCTATGCCAATCGTTCCTATGGCTCGTCGAACCGGATCGAGGGGGCGAGTTCGCTGCGTGCGGCCCTGGCGGGCGAGACGGCCAAGCTGGTGATCGGCTGCTTCCACACCTTCGGCCCCTATCTCATGCCCTCGCTCATCCGCGAGATGGGCGGGATCGGCGTCAAGCTGATCGAGGGCGATCATCGCCGCCTGCGCGAAAGCCTGCTGGCGGGCGAGAGCGAACTGGCGCTGCTTTATGATTTCGACCTCGGCGAAGAGTTCGAAAAGCTGTCCCTGGGCGAGCTGACGCCCTATGTCCTGCTCGCTGCCGACCATCCGCTCTGCCACCAGAGCGAGGTGGCGCCCGAGGATCTCGCCGCCGAGCCGATGATCCTGCTCGATGCCCCGCCCAGCCGCGACTATTTCACCGGCATTCTCGAAGACGCCGGCATCAAGCCCTTGATCGCCTATCGCTCGATCTCCTTCGAGATGGTGCGCGGCATGGTGGCCCACGGCCTCGGCTATTCGATCCTGGCGACCAAGCCGGCCTCCGACATGAGCTATGACGGGCTCAACCTGGTGACCCGCCCGTTGACCGGCAAGCATCGCGAGAACCGCATTGTGCTCGCCCATCGCGCCGAGCGCGAACTCTCGCCCGCGGCCCGGCATTTCGCCGATCTGTGCGCCAGGCGCTTTGCAAGGCGGTGAGGCGATCTGGGAGTGCCGGGAAAGCACGACGGCGCGGAAGGAGGTCTCCTCTCTCGCCGAGAGGGGCGCGACTCGCCTTCCCCACTTCCTGGAGAGGGCAAGCCGCGTTTCGTTCGGCGCGGTCTGAGATATGTGCATCCGGGCCCGTATGGGGAGAGATTAGCACCCCGGCAACATCCTCCTACGGCGTGATCAGGATGGCCCCGACGACCTGGCGGGCCTCGGCTACCTCATGCACTTTGGCGATCTCGTCGAGCGAGAAGCGCTGCCCGATGTCGACGCTTACATGCCCCTTGGCGACCGCATCGAAGAAATCGGCGGCATTGGCGCGGAAGCTGGCGGTGTCGGCATTGTGGGCGAACACCGAGGGTCGGGTGATGAACAGGCCGCCCTTCTTGTTGAGCAGGTCGAGGTCGATGGCGGGCGCCGGGCCCGAGGCCGCACCATAGGAGACCACCAGGCCGAAGGGGGCGGCGCAGTCGAGCGACTTGATCAGCGTATCCTTGCCGACGGCGTCATAGACCACGCGTGCCTTGCGGCCGCCGGTCGCCTGCAGGAAGGCTTCGGGCCAGGCGGGATCGTTGAGATCGATCACGGCCTTGCACCCGGCGGCGAGGGCGGCATCGCGTTTACTTGGCGAGCCGGTGGTGCCGATCACGGTGGTGCCGAGGGCGGTGGCCCAGCGGCTGAGGATCTGGCCGACGCCTCCGGCGGCGGAGTGGACGAGCAGGAGATCGCCCGGCTGGACAGCATGGGTCTTGCGCAGCAGGTATTGCGCCGTCATGCCCTTGAAGAACAAGGTGGCCGCCGCCTCGTCGCTGACCGAGGCGGGCAGGACGGCGAGCTTGTCGGCCGGGACGTTGCGCCTGTCGGCATAGGCGCCCAGGCCTGCGTTGATGTAGGCCACCCTGTCACCGACCTTGACGTCGCTAACGCCAGAACCGACCGCTTCGACCGCGCCGGCGGCCTCGAAACCGAGCCCGCTCGGCAATTGCAGCGGGTAGATGCCCTTGCGCTGGTAGATGTCGATGAAGTTGAAGCCGATCGCGGTGTGCCTGACCTGGGCTTCGCCGGCGCCCGGCGCGGGCAGGTCCCGTGTCTCGAGCTTCATCACAGCGGGGTCGCCATACTCGGCGACGACAACTCTGCGTTGGGCGGACATGAACGGTATCTCCTGGGTGGACCGTATTGCGGTGTCGCTATCTGTTATGATCTCAATAGCATTTCGTGATAAATGGAGAGATGATCGTTAGACTTGAAACAAATGGTTTCAAATTGATGGATCGTTTCACCAGCATGGGTGTGTTCGCCAAGGCCGTGGAGGCTGGATCGTTCTCGGCGGCCGGCAATGCGCTGTCGATGTCCTCACAGATGGTGGGCAAGCATGTGCGCCTGCTGGAGGATCACCTCGGCGTCAAGCTGATCAATCGCACCACCCGGCGCCAGAGCGTCACCGAGATCGGACGGAGCTATTATGAGCGGGTCCGTACCATCCTGGCCGAGGTCGAGGCGGCCGAGGTGCTGGCCGCCGAGACGCGCGCGACCCCACGCGGCCAGATCCGGATCAATGCCCCCGTGACCTTCGGGGCGCATGAACTCGCCAATATCCTGCCGGACTATCTGGCCGCCAATCCCGAGGTCGATGTCGAGCTCACCCTGTCCGATCGCGTCGTTGATCTCGTCGACGAGGGCTATGATGCCGTGTTCCGCGTCGGCCCATTGGCCGATTCCAGCCTGATCGCCCGGCCGCTGCGACCGATGACGTTCACCGTCTGCGCGGCGCCGGCCTATCTTGCGGCGCATGGCCATCCTGCGAAGCCGGCCGACCTCGAGGACCATGAAAGCCTCGGTTTTATGCATGGCAATACGCGCGACCAATGGCGCTTTGCCGGTCCCGATGGCCTGGAAACGGTCGAATTATCCTATCGCTTCCTGGCCAATAATGGCCAGGCCCTGCTCACGGCGGCCCTGGCTGGCCTCGGCATCATGCTCCAGCCGTCGTCCCTGGTGCAAAGCGAGATCGAATCCGGGCGGCTGGTCCGGCTGCTGCCGGGCTATGAGGCTCCGCCGCGGGTGATGCACATCCTCTATGCGCCTGATCGCCGGATCACCCCGAAGCTGCGCTCCTTCGTCGATTTCGCCGTCACCCGTTTCGGATGAGGGCAGCACAAACCCTTGTGTAGTTTGCCGTAAGAGGCAGTCCCTTTTTTAGGACGACGAGGCCTGAAGTACCGCAACCCCTCATCCGCCTGCCGGCACCTTCTCCCGCAAGGGGAGAAGGGAATCAGTTTGGAAGGCGCCACGCCAGCCGGTCCCTTCTCCCCTTGTGGGAGAAGGTGCCCCATAGGGGCGGATAAGGGGTCGCGATGCCCTATCTGGCCTTGCTCCCGTTTTTTCAAGGACCCTGAAGGGAGGACCTATGAAGCAACGGGGAAGTGGCAGGCGACCTTGCGGCCGGGGCCGTAGTCCCGCATCTGCGGACGCTCCGTACGGCAGCGGTCCTGGGCGACCGGACAGCGCGGGTGGAAGCGGCAGCCCGGTGGCGGCTTGAGCGGGCTCGGCACGTCACCGGTGAGGATGATGCGCTTGCGCGTGCCGCCCGGCGTGGTCTCCACGGTCGGAACCGCCGAGATCAGGGCCTGGCTGTAGGGATGCGCCGGGGTGGAGAACACCTCTTCGGCCGGCCCTTCCTCGACGATGGAGCCGAGATACATCACCGCGATGCGGGTCGAGACCTGCCTTACCACCGACAGATCGTGGGCGATGAAGACATAGGTGAGGTTCAGCTTCTCCTGGAGGTCAGCCAGGAGGTTGACGATCTGGGCCTGCACCGACACGTCGAGCGCCGAGACCGGTTCGTCCAGAACCACCAGGTCCGGATTGAGCGCGATGGCGCGGGCGATGCCGACGCGCTGGCGCTGGCCGCCGGAGAACTCGTGCGGATAGCGCATGACGTGATCCGGCAGCAGCCCGACGAGATCGAACAGCTCCGCCACGCGCTTGGTGATCTCGGCGGACGACAGCCTGGTGTGGATGCGCAACGGCTCCGCCACCAGGTCGCCGACGCGCCGGCGCGGGTTGAGCGAGGCCGATGGGTCCTGGAACACCATCTGCAGCCGGCGCCGCAGCGGGCGGAGCTCGGCCAGCGACTTGCCGGTGATGTCGTCGCCCTCGAAGAAGAGCTGGCCATCGGAGATGTCGTAGAGCCGGACCAGGCAACGGGCCAAAGTGGACTTGCCGCAACCCGATTCCCCGACGAGCCCGACGGTCTCGCCACGCCGCACGGTGAGGGAGACGTTGTCGACCGCATGGACGGTGCGCCGGCCTTCCGAGGAAAAGCGGCTGCCGATCGAGAAGCGTTTGCCGAGCGCGCGCGTTTCGAGGATCGGCTGGTTCCTGTCTGTCATTTGTCCGCTCATGCTTGCGCCACCCGGAAGCAGGCGGCGGCGTGCGTGCCGCTGCCGAGACCGGGCTTGTCGGCCTGGCAGGGCTCGTAGCGTACCGGACAGCGAGGGCCGAAGGCGCAACCCTGCGGCAGCCTGAGCAGCGACGGCGGCGAGCCGGGAATAGCCGGCAGGCGCCTGGGCTTCTCGCCGGTCAGCGGCGGGATCGAGCCCAGCAGGGCCCGCGTATAGGGGTGCCTGGGATCGGAGAACAATTCCGCCCGGCTGCCGCGCTCCACCACGCGTCCCGCATACATCACCATGACACGGTCGGCGAGTTCGGAGACCACGCCCATGTCGTGCGTGATGAAGACCACGGCCGAATTATGAGTCGAACGCAGCTTGCGCACGAGATCGAGAATGCCGGCCTGCACGGTGACGTCGAGCGCCGTGGTGGGTTCATCCGCCACCAGCAAGGCCGGGTCGCAGGACAGGGCCATGGCGATCACCGCGCGCTGGCGCATGCCGCCGGAAAGCTGATGGGGATAGCGCGACATCGCCTCGCGCGGATTGGGGAAGTTCACCTCCGCCAACAATTCCTCCACGCGTTCCAGCGCCTTGGCCTTGCTGACCTTGCGATGGGCCTGGATCTGCTCGGCGATCTGCCAGCCGATGGTGTAGACCGGCGTCAGCGCCGTCATCGGGTCCTGGAAGATCATGGCGATCTCGTTGCCGCGCAGGCGCCGCAGCTCCCGAGCCGGCAGGCCCACCAGTTCCCGGCCCTTGTAGCGGATCGAGCCTTCGATTTTCGCATTCGGGTCGGTGATCAGGCCCATCACCGCCAGCAGCGACACGGTCTTGCCGGAGCCGGATTCGCCGACGACGCCGAGGATCTCGCCCTCGGCGAGGTCGAAGGAAACGCCGTCGATGGCACGAACCAAACCATCATCGGTGCGGAAGGAGACCCGCAGGTCGCGTACGGACAGCATCATGACGTCCTCACGCGCGGATCGAGGAGAATATAGACGAAATCGACGACGGCATTGGCCACGACCACGAACATGGAGGCATACATCACGGTTGCCATGATCATCGGCAGATCGAGGTTCTGCAGTGCGTCATAGGTGAGCTTGCCGATGCCATGGAGGCCGAACACCACCTCGGTCAGCAAGGCGGAGCCTCCGACCAGCGCGCCGAAGTCGAGGCCGAACAGGGTGATGAAGGCAATCAGCGAGGTCCTGAGCGCATGGCGCAGCAGGATGCGCGTTTCCGACAGGCCCTTGGCGCGGGCGGTACGGATATAATCCTCCTGCAGGGATTCGATGATCGCCGCCCGCAGCACGCGCCCGTAGATGCCGATATAGAGCACCGCGAGCGTGATCCAGGGGATGACCAGAGTGAGGAACCAGCCCGTGGGATCGTCGAGGAGGTTCTTGTAGCCGAGCGGCGGCACCCAGCCGAACAGCCAGGTGTCATGGTAGCGGCTCTGGGTGATCAGGTTCATCACCTCGCCCAGCCAGTAGACCGGCATGGAAATGCCGATCAGTCCGGCCGCCATCAAGAGCCTGTCGATCCAGCTGTCGCGCGTGGCGGCGGCGACCATGCCGATGATGACGGAGACCACGACCCACAGGACCGCCGCGCCGAACACCAGCGACAACGTGACCGGGATCGAATCGAGCACGGCCGGCACCACCTTCCAGCCGCGATTGACGAAGGAGGTGAGGTCGCCGGTGATGAAGATCTTCTTCATCATCAGGCCGTACTGGACATAGAGCGGCTGGTCGAAGCCGAAATTGTGACGCACGGCCGCCAGCACTTCGGGCGAGGCGTTGCGGCCGGCGATGCGGGCCGCCGGATCGGCGCCGGGCGTGGCGAAGAAGATCAGGAAGACGATGACGGAGATGCCGAACATCACGAACAGCATCTGGCCGAAGCGGCGCAGGATGGCATAGATCATCAGTCGCGCCCCAGTCGAACTTTGGAGCGCGGATCGAGCGCATCGCGCAGGCCGTCGCCGAACACGTTGAGCGCCATCACCGACAGGGCGATGGCGATGCCCGGTGCCAGTGCGACCAGGGGGCGTGTATAGAGCAGGGCTTGCCCGTCCTGGATGATGGTGCCCCAGCTTGCCGCCGGCGGCTGCACGCCGATCGACAGGAAGGAGAGCGCCGATTCCGTCAGCATGTTCAGCGCCATCATCAGCGGTACGAAGACGATCAGGGTGGTGGTGATGTTGGGCAGGATGTCGCGCCACAGGATGCGACGGCCGGGCACGCCCAGATTGATGGCGGCGAGCACGAATTCGCTCTTGCGCAGCGACAGCACCTGCCCGCGGATGGGGCGCGCCACATAGGGCACGTAGACGATGCCGATGATGATGATCGGCAGCCACAGGCTGCCGGACTCGATCACGATCGGCCCGATCGAAATGCCTTGCGCGATGGTGACGATGGAAAGCGAAATCGCCAGGAGATAGATCGGGAACGCCCACAGGACGTCGAGGAAGCGCGACAGAACCGTGTCGACGATGCCGCCGAAATAGCCGGCGATCAGGCCCGCCGCCGTGCCGAAGATCAGCGTGAAGATGGTGGCGGCCCCCGCGATCATCAGCGAAGAGAGGCCGCCATAGAGCATCCGGGCCATGACGTCGCGGCCCTGGCTGTCGGCGCCAAGGAAGTAATTGCCGAGCCGCCAGGTCGGGCCGATCGGCGTGTAACCGAGCCCCAGCCCTTCGGTCGACTGCTCCATAACCGGAACCTCGGCGCCATCGATCTGGATGACGGCGTCGAGCGTCGAGGCGAACGGGTCGACCCCGGCCCAGCGCGCATAGAGCGGTGCGCTGAGACAGGCGGCCACGATCAGGAGGAACAGTGCGAGGGAGGCCATGGCCGCCTTGTTGCGTCTCAGCTTCATGAAAGCGAGGGCCCAGGGCCCTCGCGATCGGCGTGGCATGGCGACGACTTCATTCGCCACGGAGGTTTCCTCGAAGTGTGTCACTGAACCCAGGCCTGCGTGACCATCCAGTTGAACTGCGGGTTGAACTTGAAGTTGCCGACGCGCTTACTGACGAAATCGAGGCGCTTGGGCGTGAACAGGCCGACGGCCGGCGCCTTGTCGGTGATCTGCCTGTCGATCTCGGCCCACATCTTGTCGGCGGCCTTCTGATCGGTGACGCCGAGGTCCAGCGCCTTCTGCATCTTGGCGTCGATCTCCTTGTCGCAGAAACCGGAGATGTTGATCGAAGCATCCGAGCCTTCGCGGAAGGAGGCGCAGCCGAACAGGATGTTCAGGAAGTCCGAAGCCGCCGGATAATCCTTGTACCACTGGCTGACCGACATCTGCACCTTGTTGTTGGTGTTCTGGATGTAGGTGAACTGGATGTTGGTCGAGATCGGCTTGACGTCGGTGACATAGCCGATGCTGGTCAGCACACTCTGCAGATAGACGCCGATGGAACGCGAAATGGCGGTATCCTCGACGATGATGGTGACCTTCTGGCCCTTGGTGCCGGATTCTTCGACGAGCTGCTTGGCCTTGTCGAGGTCGGGAGCCGACCATTTGGTGCCGGGATTCTTGGTGAAGGGGCAATAGTCCTCATGGCCGGGGAAATCCGGCGGCAGGACCTGGCAGACTGGCGAGGCCAGCACCTTGCCCCCGAACAGCTTGACCAGCGTGTTGCGATCGATGGCAAAGGCCACGGCCTGACGGGCCTTCTCGTTGTCGAAGGGGGCTAGACGCGTATTGAGCGGGGCATACCACCACGCCGAAAGCGGCGAGATGTGGAGCTGGTCCTTGAACTTGGTACCGAGTTCGGCGAGGCGGTCGCTCGGTAGCGGGTCGAACATCCAGTCGGCTTCCCCGTTCTGGATCGCGGTCACCGCGGCTTCCTCGGACAGGCCGAAATCATACTGGACGGCATCGGGATAGCCATCAGGCTGGGCCTCTTCGCTCCACTGCTTGAAATTGGGGTTGCGCGAGAGCGTCATGCCCTTGTTGGGATCGAAGGCGGAGATCATGTAGGGGCCGGTGCTGGGAATGGGGCGCGATCCCATGTCCTCGGCCGGCGTGTCGGCGGGCAGGATCACCGCGTGCGGCAGAGCGAGCTTGTAGAGGAGCTCGGCATCCGGCTTGGTCAGGTTGAGGGTGATGGTGCCGGCCGCCTCGTCGGCGACGACGCCGCCGTCCAGCGTGCAGCTCTTGGTGTCGGCCAGGCATTTGTCGGCCCCGACGAGGCCGGCATAGAAGGTGCCGGAGGTCGGGCCGGAAATCTTGAAGATGCGCTGGAAGGAGGCGACGACGTCCTTCACGCCGAGGTCCTGTCCGTTCGAGAACTTGATGCCCTTCCGCAGCTTGAAGGTGAAGGTCTTGCCCTCATTGCTGACGGTGGGCAGCGCCTCGGCGAGATCGGGTACGACGGAAAAGCCGTCCTTGCCTTCCGCCTTGCGGAAGATCACCAGCCCGTCATAGACCGGCTGGTACATCTGCCAGCCCTGGTCGGTGTAGTTGATGTGCGGATCGAGGGTCCCGGCTGCGGAGCGGGCCAGCAGGCGTATGGTGCCGCCGCGATGCTCCTTGAGATATTCGGCCTGTGCCGGCGCCAGCCAGGAGCCGGCCAGCAAGGCCGAGGCCGTTGCGGCCAAAAGCAGTTTCTTCATCATCGATCCCCTCTTCTGATTTGTTTACCGGTCGTGCTGATCCAGGAAGTCCCCGACCACCCGCATGCATTTCTCTTGCTCTTCCACATGCGGCATATGGCTGGAATGCTCGAATATCTCCCAGCGCGATCCCTCGATGCCGTCCTTGTAGGGCTGCACGGTCGCGGGGGTGGCCTCGTCATGGCGCCCGGAGAGGATCAGCGTGGGCACCTCGACGGCCGACAGGCGGTCGATGACGCTCCAGCTCTTCAGCGTGCCGATGACGTGGAACTCGTTGGGGCCGTTCATCACGTTGTAGACGGTGGGATTGCGCGCCACCTGGGCAAAGCTCGCCGCCACTTCCGGCGGGAAGGGCACGACCCGGCAGACATGGCGCTCATAGAACACCATGGTCGCCTCCTGATACTCGGCGTCATCCGTGGTGCCGGCCTGCTCGTGCCGGGTCAGCGTGTCCTGCACGTCGGGGGGCAGGTCGGCACGCAGGCGATTGGCTTCCTCCACCCACAGCTTCATCGAGGCGGGCGAGTTGGCGATGGTCAGCGACTTCAGGCCCTCAGGCCGGGTCACGGCATATTCGGCGCCCAGCATGCCGCCCCAGCTCTGGCCGAGCACATGGAAGCCGGCCCGGATGCCGAGATGGTCGACCAGGTTCTCGAGCTCGGCGATGAACAGTTGCGGCGTCCAGAAATCGGCACCCTTCTCCGGCAGCAGGGTAGAATTGCCGCAGCCGAGCTGGTCGTAATGAATGACGGCCCGCCCGTCGCGGGCGAGCAGCTTGTAGGCGTCGACGTAGTTGTGGGCGACGCCGGGGCCGCCATGCAGGATCACCACCGGGGCCTTGTCGCCACCGAGTGCGCCGTTGATGCGATACCAGGTCTCGTAGTCCCGGAAGGCTGCCCGGCCTTCCCGGCTGATGATCTCAAGCGACATTGTGCTTCCCATTCAGGTTATGGACCCATTCTTCCAGCATCTGCACGCCGAAAGCCGTGGCGCCCTGCCGGCCCAGAGGGCGGTCGCTGTCGGCCAGCTCCTTGCCGGCGATGTCGAGATGGACCCAGGGGCGGTCTTGCGTGAAATGGCGCAGGAAGGCCGCGGCATAGGGGGCATCGCCGTCTTCCATGTCCTTGGCGTGGTGCCGGAGATCGGCGAAGGGCGAGTAGAGGCCCTCGTCATAGGCGCGGTCGAGCGGCAATTGCCAGAAGCGCTCGCCGACGGTTTCCCCGGCTGCGATCATCTGCGCGGCGATGGCATTGTCCGTGCTGAACAGGCCGGCGAAGACCGATCCGAGGCCCCGCATCACCGAATAGGTGAGGGTGGCCAGATCGACGATCACCGAGGGCTCGAAGCGCGAGGCGGCATAATGGAGGCAGTCGGCCAGGAGCAGGCGCCCTTCGGCATCCGTGTCGAAGATCTCCACGGTCTGGCCCGAGGCGGTGGTGATGACCTCACGGGGCTTGAGTGCGGTACCCGAAGGCAGGTTCTCGGCGATGCCGAGCACGCCCACGGCATGGACGGGGCTGCCCTGCCGGGCGAGCGCCAGCAGGAGGCCGACCACGGCGGCGGCCCCGCCCATGTCGGCCTTCATGTCGAACATCTGGGCGCCGCCCTTGATGCACAGGCCGCCGGAATCGAAGCAGACGCCCTTGCCGACGAAGGCGAGCGGCTGCTCGCCCGAACCCTTGCCGCGATAGCGCAGCACGGCGACGCGTGGGGCGCGGGCCGAGCCGGAGCCGACGGCGAGCAGCGCATTCATGCCGAGTTCCTTCAGCCGCGCCGCGTCGAGGATCTCGACCTCGATCCCGGCTCCGCGCAAGGCGTCGAGGTGATCGGGGAAACTGTCGGGATGAAGATGGTTCGGGGGCAAATTGACCAGGGTGCGGGCATAGTCGACGCCCTCGGCGATGGCATTGGTCCGCGCCAGCGCTGCGGCAAGTTCGGCTTTGCCGGTGCCGACCAGCGCCAGCTGCCAGGCCTGATCCGCCTCAGCCACCGGACGCTTGTTGCGCAGGTCGAAGCGGTAGCGGCGCAAGCGGATGCCGAGCGCGACGCGTGCCAGGATCTCCGCCCCGGACAGATTGGCGCCGGCGATGGGATCGAGGACGAGCGTCGCCTCGCCGATGCCCTTGCTCTCCAGATGCGCGGCGAGCGCGCCGCCCGCACGCGCCAGCGACAAGGCGTCGAGCGTCTCGGCCTTGCCCAGCGCCAGCACGATCACCCGCCGGGCCGAAGCTGCCGGTGGTGCGAAGATGTCGGTGCAGGTGCCGGATGCTGCGAGTGTGGCAGGGTCGGCGCAGACCTGGGACAGAAGGCCGCTCATTTCGACGTCGAGGGCCGCAGCCCGGGGGCCGAGTTCCTGTCCGGCAGGTTTCAGGACCACGATGGTGGAGGCTGTGGAGGAGACCTCGTCTGCCGGCTCGAACACGGGTACTGGAGATTGCGGCATCGGACGGAAGGCTCCTTCATTGCAGCGCGACGCGCGGGTAGCCATCCGGCGCATATCACCGCTCCAGTGCCCGGCCGTTGCCGCTCGATCTGGAGTTCTGGCGCATGCGCAGAGCCGCGACCGCTTCTTGCAGCGGTGCGGTGCCGATGTCCCCTATGGTCGCTTTGTCGTGACGACTTGGTCCTTCTTCGGTATCCCCGAAGCTGGCGGGCGATCAAACGCCAATTTCGTCCACGTCGATTGACAAAAACTCATCCGACAATTCATCATCGGCGCATGGCACTCCCCTCACTCAATGGCATGCGCGCTTTCGAGGCCGCCGCGCGCCTGGGCAGCATCAAGGAAGCGGCGGAAGAGCTGCATCTGACGGCTTCTGCCGTCAGTCGCCATATCCGTACGTTGGAGACCACGCTCGGCCAGGAACTGTTCGAGCGCGGCTTTCGCCAGATCACCCTGACGACGCGCGGTTCCTATTATGCGCGCAGCCTCTCGGAGGCCTTCGAGGCGATCTGGCGTGCCACCGACGACGTCAGCTTTCACGACGGCCCGCGGCAGGGCAAGGCGCATCGTGTCCGGGTGCTGTGCGTGCCGGCGGTGCTCAATCTGTGGCTGGCCGACCGGCTGCCGGCCTTTCGCCGCCAGCATCCCTCCGTCGACCTGGAGGTGATGACCTCGGGCAAGCGCGCCAATTTCGATTTGGCCATCGTCGACGAGTTCGACTACAAGGCCGGCCCGGCCCTGACGCTGCTGATCCCGCTGGTGCTGACACCGGTCTGCACACCCGCGCTTTTGAACGGTCCCCTGCCGCTGCGCTCGCCGGCCGACCTTCTCCAGCATCACCTGATCCATGAATGCGAGACCACGCGGTGGAAGCGCTGGCTCGAGCAGGAAGGCATTGCGGACAGCCCGTCGAAGTCGGGCAGCATCATGGATGATTGCACGGCGATCATGCGGGAAACCATCAATGGCGTCGGCATCGCTCTCGCCGATACCATGATGGCACAGGACCTGCTGGAGCAGGGGAGACTGATCGCTCCCTTCAGCGCCCGCCATACCTATCCCGCCGGCATCTATCTCTACCAGCGCCGCAGCGTCGGCAACAAGCAGGGCGCCAGCCTGTTCCAGGACTGGTTGTTCGGTGAAGTCGCCGAGCACAAGCGGGCGATGGCGATCGGCTGAGATTATAGCAACGGCCTTGATGATTGATCGGTCAAGCATCGTCATTGCGAGCGCAGCGAAGCAATCCAGGAGCCACGGACACCACGTTTTCCATCTCTGGATTGCTTCGCTGCGCTCGCAATGACGCGCGGATCAGACAACGATGCCGTCGGTATTACAGGCCTTGCAAGGCCATGGCCGATCGCAGGCGCAGGACGAGGGCGCGCGCCTTTCTGCCACCATCCGATGCGCGGAGCGCTGCCGCCTCTTCCCTCAGTATCACCGTGTCGCGCTCCGCCAGGCGAAGGGCACCCCGGGTGGTGGTGTCAAGGCTCCAGCTGCCGCTGACGGAGAAGACGACGACGAGGTCGTCGGGTGGGATTTCGTGGCTGCCGGGGCCAGCCAGCACCTGCTGCGCGGCATGATACCAGCACTGGCGGCTGGCCATGACGTTGAAGACCCGCACCGCCCCCTTGACCGGCCGGCCTGTTGGAGCGAGGCCGGTATCGAAGCGGAACGGCGCGAAGGGCAGGAGGCAGTGTTTGGAATCCCCGAAGTCGAGGTCGAGTTCTTCGCCCTCGATCAGGGTGATCACCCGTTCCGCGCCGGGAAAGCTGGAGAAGGCGCCGTCCTCGATGATTGGGGCGCTGCTGATCCTCACCTCGAAATCCTCGCGCGAGCCGCCGGGTGGCGAAAGATAGATCTCGTCGGTTTCCCCGCGCCCGTTCTTCCAGGGCAGCGTGACATAGGTGGCGCGGGCAAGATGTTCGATAGCCATGATGGTCCGGGTTTTGATGATGCGCGGGTCTTGCCGCCGGGTCGGTCAGGCCAGCCGGTCGAGAAAGCGAAGGAAGCCGGGGGCAGGCGTTGCGCCCCGGTCCGATGCGATCACGCCGTCGGCGCCGAGGTAGAAGTGCCGGGTGCCGCCGTCTGTCCAGCACAGATAGCGGCCGGCGGGCGGGCGGCAGAGCATCGGCGAAAGGGCGAGTTGGCCGCCGGAAGCGACGGTTTCCGCCATCCAGGCAGAACCGAGCAAGGCGTTGGCCGCCCTGATGTCGCCGGCCCGCAGGAAAGCGCGGACCTGGCTGGAGGAGCAGCGCCGGGCATTGGCCGAGACTTCCGGAACGCGGGTCACGCCGAATCCGAGCGACCTGCCGAGATGCGCCAGCAGGTCGGCATCGCCGGCCCGCGCGCGGCCGAAACGGAAGTCGTCGCCGGTGACGACATGGCTGATGCCGAGGGCCTGCTTGAGGAGCCTGTGGGCAAACTCCGCCGGTGTCAGCGAGGCAAAACCCGCATCGAAGGTCGGGGAGAACACGTAGTCGAACCCCAGGGCGGCGAAGCGACGGGCCTTCGTCGCTGAGGTGGTCAGGCGAAAGGGAGAATCCGACGTGCAGAAGAAGCTGCGCGGGTGTGGCTCGCAGGACATCACGGCCAAAGGCAGGTCCTCGCCCGCAATGCGCTCGGCGGCATCGAGCAAGGCCTGATGGCCGCGATGGAAGCCGTCGAAATTGCCCAGCAGCAGGACGGCGCCGCGATCGGGGTCGCCGGCCGGCAAGCCATCGGCGACATGGCGCAGGCCGCTTTGGCCGGCAGGGCGCCATTGCGCATGCTGGATAGGCTGTGTCCATGCCATTGGCAAAATCCCCGGGAAGCGGCTCTGCTGCGACGTTCGAAGGCTAGCGGTCCACCGCCGCCACGGGAATTCGCATTTTCCGAAACGCTGCTTTGGGAAAACCGTGGCGTGCCGGCTGCCCGGCATGACCCGCCATTCGGGCCCGATAGTCTTGATGAGATGGGTTATCATGCTATATAGATAACCATGATCATTTCAAGATTGGAGCTGATGACATGACGACCGCCCAGGCTCTCAAGGCATTGTCGGGGGTCACCACCATCACCGGGACCCCGGAGGAGGTGCGCGACGGCCTCGGCCATCTCGGCGCCAAGGGGACGCAGGTCATCGCCGTGACGCTGGACCAGGTCAGTTCTCCGGCGGCGAAGGTGCTTGCTCATACCTTCGAGGCGATTGCTCCTCTGGTCGGCGCGATCATGGCCCGGCGCGAGAAGGCCGCGCTCCAGTCGATCATCGAGGCCCTGGTGCCCCAGGTGCCGCTGCCCCAGCATATGCTGGCCGAAGCGAGGATGACGGCCGAGGCGCGCAAGGCCGTGCTGGAGGAGGGCGAATGGCTCACCGCGGCCCAGGTCGCCGAGGTGGCGGGGTTCAGCGCAACCAATCCCAGCGCTCAGCCCAACAAGTGGAAGAAGGACGGGCAGATCTTCGCCATCCGCCATCAGGGTGTCGACTATTTCCCCGGCTATGGCCTGGATCCTGCGACAGGGTATCGGCCGGCCAAGCCGCTGGGCGAGGTCCTGAAGATCTTCGGCCCGGCTAGGGATGGCTGGGGCGCGGCCTATTGGTTCGCCTCCGACAACAGCTATCTGGGCGGGGAGCGTCCCCTGGACCTGCTGCTGCGCGAGCCCGACCGGGTCATCGCCGCGGCCCGCGACGAAATGGAGGGCGTGCTGCATGGTTAAGGTGAGGACCGTGCCGAGGCTTGCCAAGGCACGCCCTGCGACACCCGCGCCGCTATCCCAGTTCGCCGCCAAGACAGCCATGATGACCTGGCCCAAGGGCCAGGTCATCCACCGCATCCACCTCGACAGATATGGACCGGCCCAGTTCAATCCGGGCCTTGCCGGCAATGCCCGCTTCAGCCCGATCAGGAACGAGGAGGGCGGGCCGATCCCCACCCTCTATGGCGGCACTTCCTTCGAATGCGCCGCGATGGAAACCGTCTTTCACGACGTTCCCTTCACCGCGCGCCTGAAGACCCTCGACAAGGCCAGGCTCGCCGGCCAGGTGCATTCCCGGCTCGAGCCCCGGCAGGATCTCCTGCTCGTCGATCTCAGCGCCACAGCCTTGCGTCGCCTCGGCCTGCGCCGGACCCAGCTCATCGACACGGAAAAGGACCGGTATCCCGGCACGCGGGCTTGGGCCGCGGCCTGGCATGCGGCGCTTCCCGAGGTGCAGGGCCTGTGCTGGATCTCCCGGCAGGACGACCGGGCTCTCGCCCTCGTCCTGTTCGGCGATCGCCTCCCCGGCGATGTCCTGGCCCCGGTGGGCGAGCCGCGTGCCGTTCTGGGTTCGATCGAAGCGCTTACCGAGTTGACCGTGCTGGCCGACCGCATCGGCGTGAAGCTGGTCGCAGGCAAGGCCTGACGGCCGAGAGAAGATGTCTGTCCCCTCCGCACATCTCTGCAGGACCTTGTGGAACGCGAGAATCCCTCCCCGACTTCGGGGAGGGTGGACCGGCGAAGCCGGTTCGGGTGGGGGTGAGTGGCGCGATCTCGCCTTTATCTGACCGGCTTGCGCCTCTCGCCCCCTTCCGTCGCTGCTGCGCAGCGCCACCTTCCCCGAAGTCGGGGAAGGATTTCCGCGCTCTATCTTGGGTCGGGGGAACGAAGCTCCCGATGGACGCGAGATCGGGCTACCAGATAGTGTAGCCGCAATCGACGACGACGACCGAGCCCGTCATGGCGCTCGCGGCATCGCTGGCCAGGAACAGGATGGCCGAGGCGATCTCGTCGGCGCGTGCCACGCGCTTCATCGGCGTCATCTCCATCCACACTGGGAACAGCTCCGGCTTGTCGAAGCCGCCGCGCGACATCGGCGTGTCGACATAGGTCGGCGCCACTGCATTGACGCGCACGCCATGAGGTGCCCATTCGCCGGCCAGCGACTTGGTCATGTGATGCACGCCGGCCTTGGCGGCATTGTAATGGACCTGGCGCTGGGGCTTGTTGGAAATGAGCCCGGACATCGAGCCCAGCGTGACGATCGAGCCCTTGCCACGCTGCAGCATCGCCCTGCCGAATTCGCGGCAGCTCCAGTAGCAGCCATTCAGATCGACATCGATCACCTTGCGCCAGACCTCGTCGCTCATCTCCTCGCCGCCGGTGTCGGGCCAGGCGATGCCGGCATTGGCGACCAGGATGTCGATGCCGCCGTGGCGTTCATTGGCCTCGCGCGCGGCCCGGCCGACGGCATCGGCATCGGTGACGTCGAGCTCGACGGCATCGACGGTCCAGCCCTTGTCGGCCAGGGCCTGCCGGCCGCTGGCGAGCACGGCCGGGTCGAGATCGGAGATCACCACCTTGGCGCCGGCCTCCAGCAAGGCCTCGGCACTGGCGAGGCCGATGCCGCGGCCGCCGCCCGTGATGAAGGCCGTCTGGCCGGAAAGGTCGAATTTCTTCAAATACATCGCTGCAATATCCTCCGCGCGAACGATAGCGTCGTCACTTGACGGCGCCGAAGGTGAGACCTCGGACGAGCTGGCGCTGCGTCAGCCAGCCGAAGATCAGGATGGGGCCGATCGCCATCAGCGATGCGGCGGAGAGCTTGGCCCAGAACAGGCCCTCGGGGCTCGAGAAGCGGGCGATGAAGGCGGTCAGCGGCGTCGCCTGCGTCACCGTGAGGTTGATGCTCCAGAACGCCTCGTTCCAGGACAGGATGATGGCGAGCAGCGCCGTCGAGGCGATGCCGGGCATGGTCATCGGCAAGAGCATCCACACGAACTGCTTGAGGGGGCCGGCGCCGTCCATGCGCGCCGCCTCCAGGATCTCCTTGGGTACGTCGCGGAAGAAGGTGAAGAGCATCCACACGATGATCGGCAGGTTGATCAGCATGTAGAGGCCGGTCAGGCCCAGGAGCGAATCCAGCAGCCCCGCCCATTGGAACAGCAGATAGATCGGCACGAGCACGCCCACGGCCGGCATCATCTTGGTCGAGAGCATCCACATCATCAGGTCCTTGGCACGCTTCCCCGGGAAGAAGGCGAGCGCATAGGCGGCCGGTAGAC
Source organism: Labrys sedimenti (assembly GCF_034424805.1). NCBI lineage: Bacteria > Pseudomonadati > Pseudomonadota > Alphaproteobacteria > Hyphomicrobiales > Xanthobacteraceae > Labrys > Labrys sedimenti. The sequence goes on along the minus strand of NZ_JAXOUF010000008.1, from coordinate 122,742 downwards.
CGACGAGGATACCCAGTATGGTCGAGCCCACCGAGATGATCACGCTGTTGGCGAAGAAGTGGAGATAGTCCGCGCTCTCCAGGATCTCCTCGAAATTGTGCAGGCTGGGCTGGAAGAACAGGATCGGGGGCGTGGCAATCGCCTGCTGCTCGGTCTTGAAGGCCGTGATTCCCATCCACAGGATGGGAAAGAACAGCACCAGGGTGAACAGCCAGCACAAGATGCTGACGATGATGCGGCGGGTGAGGGAGACGGCCATCGATCAATCCTCCAGCGTGCGCGAAATCGTGCGCATGAGGAAGACGGCGACGATATTGGCGAGAACCACGGCGAGCATGCCGCCGGCGGAGGCGCCGCCGATGTCGGAATCGAGAAGGGCGGTCTTGTAGATGAGATAGGGCAGGGTGGTGGAGGCGTCGCCCGGGCCGCCGGCGGTGGTGACCAGGATCTCGGCGAAGATCGAGAGCAGGAAGATCGTCTCGATCATCACCACGATGGTGATGGCCCTGTAGAGGTGCGGCAGCATGATATGCGCGAAAAGCCGCAGCCCGTTGGCGCCATCCATGCGGGCCGCCTCGATCTGCTCGCGGTCGAGCGATTGCAGCGAGGTCAGCAGGATCAGGAGCGCGAAGGGGATCCATTGCCAGGCCACGATGATGATCACCGATGCGAGCGGATAGTCGGAGAACCAGTCGATGACGGGCAGGCCCAGGGAGCGCGAGATCCAGGCGAACAGTCCGTTCACCGGATGCATCAGGAGGTTCTTCCACACCAGCGCGCTGACCGTGGGCATGATGAAGAAGGGCGCGATGCATAAAAGGCGCGCCAGTCCGCGGCCGAACACCGGCTGGTCGAGCAGGATGGAACCGAGGATGCCGACCACGATCGTGATCGCCAGTACGCTCACCACCAGGATGACGGTGTTGAGGATGGCGTTGGTCAGCCCCGGATCTTCGAGCAGGTAGCGGTAATTTTCGAGGCCGGCAAAGCCGGTCTGGTCGAGATAGTTCAGATTGTACCGCTGGAACGACAGGTAGATCGTGAGTGCCAGCGGCACGATCATCCAGACGAACAGCAACAGAACGGACGGCGCCAGCAGGGGACGCGTGTTAACTCCGACACCGCGATGGCGGGCGAACAAGGCGACGGCCATGGAGCTCCTTTCGGATCGATCCCAGGGCGTTCTGCGATCTGCCGGCATCGGCGGCAGCGCAAGGACGCGTCGAAACAGGGGAGAGCGGGCAAGTGTTCCGGCTCGCACATGCCACTTTCCAGGAGTAGGCGGCGCGATCCCGGTCTAGGCAGGATCGGGATCGCGCCGCCGAAGATGCGTTCCGGGAGAGAAAACGCATCTTGGCACGGAGCGGGGCGGAATCACCCCGGCAAGCCTGTGTCTTGCGCTAATGCGGTTCACTTAAGGAGGAAACACTCCGGGTTGTCATAGCCGGGCTTGACCCGCGCGACGGGGATCCGGACTGGATTGCCGGGTCAAGCCCGGCAATGACAAGCGTCGTGCAACCTCGAAGATGCTTAGGTGAACCGCATCAGCGTCTTGTGGTCGCGCTATTTCTTCGGATAGCCGGCCTGGCGCATGGCGCGCTGGGTCAGCGACTGGGCGGCCGTCAGGCCCTGGTCGACCGTCTTCTTGCCGGCGATGACGGCAGCGAATTCCTGGCCGACGGCGGTGCCGATGCTCTGGAACTCGGGAATGCCGACGAAGGAGATGCCGCGATAGGGCACCTTCTCCTGGGTGGCGTCCGTCATGTTGGCGGTCTGGATGGTATCCAGCGTCAGCTTGGCGAAGGGCGCGGCCTTGATGTAGTCGGCATTGTCATAGGTCGACTGGCGGGTGCCCGGCGGCACGGTGACGATGCCGGAATAATCGGCGACCAGCTTGATGTAGTCGGGCGAAGTGGCCCAGTAGATGAACTTCTTGGCAGCGTCCGGTGCCTTGGAGGAAGCCGGCACCGCCAGCGCCCAGGACCACAGATAGTGGTTGCCCTTGTTGAACTTGCCATAGGGCGGATGGGCATAGCCCAGCTTGCCGACGACGCTGCTCTGCTTGGGATCATTGAGGAAGCCGGCCGAGACGGTGGCATCGACCCACATGCCGCATTTGCCGCTGGCGAACAGAGCGAGATTCTCGTTGTAGCCGTTGGAAGCGGCGCCGGGCGGGCCGTATTTCTTCAGGAGGTCGACATAGACCGTCAGGCCTTCCTTCCAGGCCGGCGTGTCGAATTGCGGCTTCCATTCCATGTCGAACCAGCGCGCGCCATAGGAATTGGCGACCGGCGTGATCTGGCCGATATTCTCGCCCCAGCCGGGCTTGCCGCGCAGGCAGATGCCGTAGACCCCGTGGTCGGGATCGTGGATCTTGGCGGCAAAGCCGTCGATGTCCTTCCAGGTCGGCTGTTCGGGCATGGTCAGGCCGGCCTTGTCGAACAGGTCCTTGCGATAGAAGGTCATCTGGCTTTCGGCATAGAAGGGCAGGGCATAGAGCTTGCCATTATAGGAAAGTCCGTCCCGTACCGATTTGAGCACGTCATCGAGCTTGTAGTCGGCCGGCACGTTGTCGAACGCCGTCAGCCAGTTGCGCTCGCCCCACATCGGTGCCTCGAACAGGCCGATGGTCATGATGTCGTACTGGCCGCCCTTGGTGGCGATGTCGGTGGTCAGGCGCTGGCGCAGCGTATTTTCCTCGAGCACCACCCAGTTCAGCTTGATGTCGGGGTTCTTGGCCTCGAAATCCTTCGACAGCTTCTGCATCACCACCATGTCGTTGTTGTTGACGGTGGCGATGGTGAGCTTGGTTTCGGCCTGTGCGGGCAGGCCGGCGATGAACGCCGCCGCTGCGCCGAGACACAGTGTTTTGAGAGCTCGCATGGTTTCCTCCTCCTTATGGTGTCGTGTTCGACATCTCGATGCACTGCAAAGTCGATGGCCGAGCCGGCTGTCGCTCGAAGACAAACGTCCCCGCGCCGCGGCATTGAAGAAATGCGCAAGCTTCATCCAAATTCGGGCAAGGCAAGTGAGCTTTGGCAGCGATTGCTAGCGGATCAGGCCATTTCCTCCGGGTGTTGGTATTTTTCTTTCATATATTTTCATAACATTCCAAAAGCTATCATGGAGATTGTTTAAGTCAACAACGAAGCTGCCCCGAGCAGGCACGATCTGTCGGTACCCGGCGGCGAGACGGGTTTTCGGGCGCATGGCAGCGGTGGCCCCCCTTTCGGGGAGGTTTCGCACAGCCTTGGCGAGGAGCGGTTTGCCTCCCGGCTTCAGAGCGGCGATGCTAGGAGGGTTCGTTTTGTGAAAGGACCGCGCCCAGCGCGGAAGGGGAGATGATGTCCGGTTCCGACGACGGTGCTCTCGTCATGGACTTGTTGAGGGTACTAGCCGTCTTTGCTCTCGTGGCCGCCAACGGCTTTTTCGTGGCCGCCGAGTTCTCGCTCGTTGCCGTCCGCCGCAGCAGGGTGGCCGAGCTTGCCGCTACGGGGCGGATGAACGCCCGCCCGCTCTTGCGCGCCATCGACAATCTCGACGCCAATCTGGCGGCGACCCAGCTCGGCATCACCATCTCGTCCCTGGCACTCGGCTGGATCGGCGAGCCGGCGCTCGCCCATCTGATCGAGCCGCTGCTCGGCTGGCTGCCGACGGGGATCGCCACCGTCGGCTCGCATGCCATCGCCGTCGCCCTCGCCTTCGTGATCATCACGGCCCTTCACATCGTGCTGGGCGAGCTCGCGCCCAAGAGTCTGGCCCTGCAGCGCAGCGAAGGCACGGCGCTGTGGATCGTCCGGCCGCTGGGCCTGTTCCTGTTCCTGCTGCGCCCGGCCATCCTGATGCTGAACGGGCTCGGCAATTTGGTGTTGCGGGCCTGCGGCCTGCGGCCGGGTTCCGGGGAGGAATCACTGCATTCGCCCGAGGAACTCAAATTGCTGGTCCGGGCCAGCCAGGACGCCGGCATCCTGCAGGATGCGCAGGAAGAGGTGATGGTGCGCGTGCTCAGCATTGGCGGGCGGCGCATCAGCGATATCATGACGCCCCGGCGCGAGATCGACTGGGTCGATATCGATGACGATCCCAAGGAGACGCTGCGCATCATCCGCGAATGCCGGCACGACCACATCCTGGTCGGACGCGGCAATATCGACGAGCCGCTCGGCATGATCGTCAAGCAGGATCTGCTCGACCGGGTGCTGGACGGGGAGAGGCTCGATCCGCTCGCCGTCATGCGCCAACCCCTCATCGTGCATGAGGCCATGCCGATCTTCCGGGTGCTCGACCAGTTCAAGCGGACCCCGATCAGACTGGCCCTCATCATCGACGAATATGGCGGCCTCGAAGGCATCGTCACCCAGACGGACCTGCTCGAAGCCATGGCCGGCGACCTGCCCGAGGTCGAGGGGGAAGAGCCCGATATCGTCGAACGCCAGGACGGTTCGCTGCTGATTGACGGCATGATGCCGGCCTATGCCGCCTTCGACCGGCTGCAACTGCAGACAAGGCCGCAGGATCGCGACTTCCACACCATCGCCGGCTTCGCCCTGTCGCAGCTCGGCCACCTGCCCGATGTCGGCGAGCAGTTCGACTATGGCGGCTGGGTGTTCGAGATCGTCGACATGGATGATCGCCGCATCGACAAGCTCCTGGCACGCCGGGTGGACGGGGCCGAGCCGTGAGGGGCGGAATTCACACAACTCAGATCGCGCCCAACAAGGCGCCGCTTGCCTTCTCCACGAAGTGGGGAAGGTGCCTGAACGAAGTTCGGGCGGATGGGGTGCGGCGGGTAGCACGCTGAGCATGAAAATATTGCACCAGGGTCGTGCCATCTCCGGAAGAGGCCGTGGCCTGCCCACCACACCCCATCCGTCATTTCTTCGAAATGACACCTTCCCCACTTCGTGGAGAAGGCAAGCCGCGTCATTCTCGGCAAGATCGGAGGTGCGCCCTTTCTTCGTGAGGCAGCAGGTTATGATCCGCCGGCTGCGATGACGGCCTTGGTGCCCAGCGACTTCAGCTCGTCGATCGAGGCTACGCCCATCAGCGCCAGGGTGATCGAGATCTCGCGGGTGAGGATGTCGATCACGCCGGCAACCCCGGCCTCGCCCGCGGCGGCGAGGCCATAGGTATAGGCGCGGCCGAGCATGACGCCGTCGGCGCCGAGGCCGATGGCCTTGACGATGTCGGTGCCCCGGCGGATGCCGCCGTCGAGCATCACGCAGAAATCGGGCCCGACCGCCCGGCGGATGGCAGGCAGGGCCGCGATGGTGCTCGATGCCCCGTCGAGCTGCCGTCCGCCATGGTTGGAGATCACCACGCCGTCCATACCGATCGACTTGGCCTTCAGTGCATCCTCGGGGGCAAGCACCCCCTTGACCACCAACCGGCCCTGCCAGCGTTCGCGCAGCCAGGCCATGTCCTTCCACGACACGGTCTTGTCGATATGGCGCGAGAGATTGGCGGCCTGTTCGAGGGCGCCGCGCCCGAAGTCGCGCCGGTGTTCGATCGCCCGTACGCTGGGCATGCCGCGCGCCGCCACGTCGAGAAGCCATCCTGGCTTGCGGGCAAGGCCGAGGAACAGGCCAGGCGTCACCCGTGTCAGCGAGCGGAAGCCGTTGCGGACGTCGCGTTCACGGATGCCGGTGATCGCGGTGTCGACGGTGACGAAGAGCGTATCCGCGCCGGCCAGGCGGGCGCCTTCCAGGAACTCGTCGCAAAGCGAGCGATCATCGAGCACATAGAGCTGGAAGTGGAGCGGGCCCTTGGTCGCCTGCCGCACATCGGCGAGCGAAGCGATGGAGAAGTTGGAAAGGCAGAGCGCGATCCCCGCGGCATGCGCCGCCCTGGCGGCCTTCTCCTCGCCCTTGCCGGCATAGAGCCCGAGAAAGCCGACCGGGCCCAGCATGAAGGGCAGGGGATGGCGCGTGCCGAGATATTGCGTGCCAAGGTCCTGCTCGCGCGGCTCCACCAGCACGTTCTGGCGCAGGGTCAGCCGGGCGTAATCGCTGCGATTGGCCCGCAGGGTTTCCTCCTCGAAGGATCCGCCATCGATATAGTCGAAGAAGATCTTCGGCAGGCGACGGCGGGCCGCCTCGCGATAGTCGTCTACGTTCACCAATTGCATGGAAGTATGCCGGCTTTCGAAAATTTTAGCCCGTCATTGCCGGCGCCGCCGAAGGCGGCGGGAAAGGAATCCAGGGGCAGCGAGATGCGCTCCTGGCCCCTGGATTCCCTTCCCCTCGCTTCGCTCGGCCGGGAATGACAGGTCGATGTTGTTGGGTGCGGAGCAAGCGGGCGTTCAGTCATCAACGCGCCGTGTGAAGGTAGCGGCTGCCCAGCGAATAGCGGCTGCCGACATAGGTGAAGGTGTTCACCGTCGCGACAACAGGCCCCGTGAAGGTCTTGCGGTGCAGGACGAGGCAGCTGTCGCCGGGGCGGATGTGGAGCAGGCGCGCGGTTTCCTCTCCCGCCGGCAAGGCGCTGATCAGCTGTTCGACCTCGGTCAGGGGCGTGGATTGCTGCAGATAGTCATAGGTCGCCGCATTGGTATAGTCCTGGTCGAGATAGCCACTGACCAGGTCGATGTTGATGTAGCGTTCCTCGAGCTGCACCGGCACGTCGTTTTCGAAATGGATGACGATGGAATGGTCGACCGGCTTGATCGCCTCGAATTCGAAGGCGATCATCAATTCCGGCGTGGGATGATGCACGCGTTCGAGCAGGACCACCTCGGCCCGGTGCCGGCTGCCGCGGGCCTTGATCTCGGTGGCGATGTTGCTGATCTCGATGAGCGTCGATTGCGGCTTGGGCGGAGCGACGAAGGTGCCGACGCCCGGAATGCGGCGCAGATGCCCCTGTGCCGTCAGTTCGCGCAAGGCCCGGTGCACGGTCATGCGCGAGACGCCGAGCGCGGCGACGAGATCGTGCTCGGAAGGCAGGCGCCCTTGGCGCCCCCATTTACCGCTGGCGATGTTGCCGAGCACGAAGTCCTTGACCTTCTCGTAGAGGGGAGAGGCGGCGTCGGAAAGAACGTCCATGGTCCTGTCTCCTGCGGGGCGTTGTCGAGAAGGCCTGATATCGGGAAAGTCCGGTTCAATCATGCAATCGGGAAGAGGGCGGCCGGCTCATCGGTGAGGTGGACAATGGTTTTCAGCTTCGTGCTCCGGCCGGCCAGCAGGCGCTCATAGGCCGCCGGCACCTCGTCCAGGCCGGGCAGGACCTCGCAGAGCTGTTCGAGGGCACCTTGCAGCTCCACCAGCAAAGAAGCGGCCTGCACGAGGTCGTCGTCGGCGAAGGCATGGCAGCCGATCAAGGCGATCTCGCGTTCGACCAGCTCGGTGGGGTCGAGGTCGAGCTTGCCATGACCGATGCCGACCAGGCAGAGCGCACCCGCCCCGGCGAGGAGGCCGAGCGTCGCGGCGATGGCTCCGACATGGCCCGTAGCATCGATGGCATGGCGCAGGCGCCGCCCTCCAAGCGCTGCGGCGATGTCCTCGGCGACGAGGCCGACACGCCTGCCGCCACTCAACACCGACACCAGGTCGGCGCGCGCGCTATTGGGATCGCTGAGCAGGATGGGGCCGTCGTGGAGATGGGCGAGCAGCAGGGCGCATAGGCCTCCGATCGTGCCGCAGCCGACTACGAGCACCGGCTCGCCGCGCGATGCGGCGAGGCGCCGTACCGCGTGCAGCGCCACTGCCAGCGGCTCGGCCATGGCGGCGATCCGCGGCGGCAGCGAAGGCGCGTGCGGCACGAGCAGCCGGGCCGGCAATTGCACGGCATCGGCAAAACCGCCGTCGCAGGCCTCGCCGACGAAGCCGAGATTCTCGCAGACATTGTGCCGTCCTCCGGCACAGGCGGGGCAATTGCCGCACCAGAATCTGGAATCGGCGACGACGACATCGCCGACCGCAAACCCGCTCACTCCCTCGCCGATCGCCGTCACGCGGCCGCAGAACTCGTGGCCCGCCACCGAGGGACGGCGCGTGATCCACTGGCCGGTCCGGTAATTGTGCAGGTCCGAGCCGCAGATGCCGGCGGCCCTGACCTCGAGGTTCACATGGCCAGGCGGCGGGGCGGAGGGGGCCTCGACCGCTTCCACGCGCAGATCCCTGACATCATGCAGCCGGACGGCCTTCATCGCTCAGCCGCCCTTCTTCAGATAGGCCTCGCGGATCGGCGAGACGGCATTGGCATGGGAGGAAAAGCCCTCATAGAGCGCCAGCTTGTGGGAATGGCGGGCGAATTCGGCATAGGCCGGCGGGGTGACATAGCCGATCGAGGAACGCTTGACGAAATCGTTCACCGAAAGCGGGCCGAAGGTGCGGGCCCAGCGGCTGGTCGGCAGCACGGCATTCGGCCCCAGCGAGAAATTGGCGATGCTCACCGGTGTGTGCGTTCCCATCAGGATCTCGGAAGCCTCGGTGATGTGACCGAGATGGATGAAAGGCTCCTCGGACAGGATTTCCAGATGCTCGGGCGCATAGGCGTTGACGAACGCGTAGCTCTCCTCGATCGAGGAGGTCAGCACCACGCCGCCGGTGCTGCCCGTCAGCACGGCCTTGGAGAAGGCGACGCGCTGCTCGGTCATGCGGGCCCAATGCTCGGGCAGGGCGGCGAGCGCCTCCTCGGCGACGCGGCGGCTATGGGTGACGAGATAAGCCGAGGAATCCGGGCCATGCTCGGCCTCGATCAGCAGATCGAGCGCGGCGAGGCCGCCATGCACGCTGTCGTCGGCCAGGATCATCACCTCGGAGGGGCCGGCCGGCAGGCCGGTGTCGATGACACCGGAGAGCAGGCGCTTGGCGGCGACCACCCAGGGGCTGCCGGGACCGACGATCTTGAGGGCCGGCTTGACGGTCTCGGTCCCATAGGCGACTGCCGCGACCGCCTGCGCGCCGCCGACCTTGTAGACCGTCTCCACGCCCGCCAGCCTGGCGGCGACCAGCGTGGCCGCGTCGACCGCGCCGTCGGGCGCCGGCGGGGTGACGATGGCTAGATTGGGCACGCCGGCGACCACGGCCGGAACCGACGTCATCATGGTCACGGACGGGAAGGAGCCCTTGCCGCGCGGCACGTAGAGGGCGACCGATTGGATCGGGGTGAAGCGATCGCCGGCATAGGCGCCGGGCCGGATCTCCTTCAGCCACATGGCCTCGGGCTTCTGCTCCTCGTGGAAGCGGCGGATATTGTCGATGCCGAAGGTGATCGCTTCGATGACGTCGCTGTCGACTTGGCTGAAGGCGGCGTCGAACTCGGCCGGCGTGACCTTGAGGTTCGCCTCGGTCACATTGGCTTTATCCAGCTCCCGGCCGAAACGGGCCAGCGCGGCATCGCCCTCGGTTCTGACCGCCTCCAGGATCGGCGCGACCTTCTCGATGAATTTGGAAATGTCCGTTTCCGAACGGCGCAGCAGGGCGGCCTTCTCCTCCGCGCTGAGGCTGGCATAGTCGTAGAAGCGGGCTGAGGTCATCGTTCTATCCTGGATGCATGGCCTCGCGGGGCCGGGAAGGTCATTTCGATTTGAGGAAGATGTCGAGGCCGACGAGCCGGTCGAGCAAGGCGATGGCAATACCGGCGCAGGCGATGAAGACGACGGAAATGGCGGCGAGGTCCGGCGTGATGATGGAGCGGATGGAGTTGTAGATCTGCACCGGCAGCGTGACGGAGCGCGCATCGACCAGGAGCAGGCTGACCAGGAACTCGTTGAGGGCGAGGATGAACATCAAGAGCGAGCCGGTGATCACCCCCGGCAGCACGGCGGGCAGCGTGATGTAGAGGAAGCGCTGCAAAGGGGGGGCGCCGCAATTGGCCGCGGCCAGTTCCAGGTCCGGGCTGAGATTGCTGGCGCTCGCCGTGACGGCCCAGATCATGAAGGGCAGGTTGATCACGCAGCAGGCAATGCCGACGGGCCAGAGCCGGCCGAGCACTCCGAGATTGCCGAAGACCAGCATCATGCCGATGCCCGAGCCGATCAGCGGAATGGTGAAGGGCAGCAGCAGGTAGACCTGGATCGAGCGTTCGAAGCGGACTTTGTATTTGGCGAGCGCGATGCCGGCCAGGGTGCCGACCGGCACGGCGATGAGGGTGCAGATCGTCGCCACGATCAACGAGCGCAGGAAGGCTTGGCGCAGGTCGCTCGCCTGGGCGATGGCGCCGTACCAGCGCAGGGAAAGGCCTTCGGGCGGGAAGGTGATGATGTTGCCCGCGGTGAAGGAGGCGCCCAGCACCACGATGGTCGGCGCCGACAGCATGACCAGCGCCGCGATCACGAAGCCCCAGATCACGATGGACTTACTGGTGCTGCCGGTCATTTGCGCTCTCCACTCATGGCGAGCGTGCCGGCCCCGAACAGCATGAACACCACGCCGACGAGAAGGGAGCCGACCGCCACCAGCATCAGGCAGAGCGTGGCGCCCAGGCCCTGGTCGGAGGTGCGGAAGAACTGGTCGTAGATGGCGTTGGCGATGAAGTCCTGCGTGCCGCCACCCAGGATGGCGGGCACGGCGAAATCGGTGAGCGAGAGGGTGACGACGACGAGGCCGGCGCCCACCAGGCCCGGACGGGCAAGGGGCAGCACGATGTGCCGGAAGGTCCGCACCCAGCCCGCGCCGAGCGAAGCGGCGGCGGCTTCCAGTTCCGCCGGTATCGCCGTCAGGGCCGGTGCCAGCATCAGCACGGCGAAGGGCAGCATGTACTGGACGAGGCCGAACAGCACGGCGGGATAATTGTAGAGCAGGCGCATGGGCGCCACGCCGACCAGGCCGAGCGCCTCGTTGACCATGCCCTGATTGCCCAGGATGATCAGCCAGCCATAGGCGCGCACCACCTGGCCGATGAAGAAGGGCAGGAACAGCGCGACCAGCAGGAATTTGCGCAGGCCCGAGGAGGGCGTTCGCACCATCAGATAGGCATAGGGGAAGGCCAGGATCAGGGTCGCCAGCGTCACGATGACGGCGCCCATCAGGCTGCGGCCGGCCACGATGGTGAAGAAGCTTTCGCTCACCACGCGCTGGTAATTGGCGAGCGTGTAGTTCTCCGACATCAGGAAGGTGCTGGTGTCGAGGACGCGCAGGCTGGCATCGCCCATCTGAATGAGGCCGAGCACGAGCAGGCCGACCAATACGAGCGCCGGCAGCAGCATCAGATAGGGCAGGCCGGCCCGGAAGCTCGAGGGCCAGACAAGGGCGGCCAGGCGCTCGAGCGCATCCATGATGCGCCAGGTCAGGGGATAGGCGGCACGCGAAGAGCGCATCCTGTCGGGTCCTTGATGGTATGGCCGGGCTCTGAACTCAGGCCTCTCGACTAAGACAAATGTGACGCAAGAATCCATCCCCGACTTCGGGGAGGGTGGGCCGGCGAAGGCGGCTCGGGTGGGGGAGAGTGGCACGGCAATGCCGCTTGATTGCTCGATGTCGCCACTCTCCCCCTTCCGTCGATGCTTCGCATCGCCACCTTCCCCGAAGCCGGGGAGGGATATGGCGCGCTCTATCCTGCTCTCGGCCTTAGCCCTGCATGATTTCCTTGAACTTGGCGAACCACTTGCTCTCGTTTTCCACCTGCGTGCGCGACGAGATGCGGATGAGGTGCTTGAAGTCCTCCTCCTTGGTCGGATAGGCGGGATTGTTGACGAGATCGGCCGGCGGAGTGAGGCCGGGCACCACACCCGGCAGGCCGAGGCCGTCGAGCCAGATCTGCTGGGCTTCCTTGGTCAAGGCGTGGTCGATGTACTGCTTGGCCCAGTAGAGTTCGTTCTCCGGCAGGCCCTTGGGAATCCACAGCCCGTCCGTATCGAACTTGGCGCCTTCCTCCGGCACCACCCAGGCGAGGTCGATGCCGTTCTTCTTGGCCTCGCGTGCATTGGTGGAAATGGTGCAGGCCGCGTCGATCTCGCCCTTCTGGAACCAGGTGGTGAAATCGGGATCCTCGCCCAGCAAGGGCTGTTGCTCCTTCACCTTGGCGATGAAGTCCCAGGCAGCCTGCATGTTGGCCGGGATGTCCTCCAGCTTGCCGCCGCCGGCGACCTGCGCGGGGAAATGGAAGCCGATGCCGTCATTGTAGAGCGCGATGCGGCGCTTCAGCTTGGGATCGAGCAGGTCCTTCCAGGATTTGGGCGCACCGTTCGGGAAGGCCGACGGCCTGTAGGCCAGCACATAGACATAGCCATAGGTGTTGACGATCGGATAGCCGTCGAGGCCGACCGGCTTGGCGAGCTCGGTGGTGTTCTTGAGGTTGGGCAGATCGGACAGATCCTCGGTCACGCCGCGTAGCGCCGATTTGGTGGCGTTGGTGGTGGTGTCCCAGTTCACATGGATCGGCGGGGTGCGCTTCTGCGCCACGGCCGCCCAGAGCTTGGGCTGGATCTCGTTGTCCTCGGTCAGATCGTGGCGCACGGCGATGCCGGTCTTCTTGGTGAAGCTGTCCGAGACACCCGCCTTCAGGGCGTCGACCCAGCTGCCGCCCCAGGCGCGCACGATGATCTCGGAGGGCTTTTCGGGTTCGGCGGCCATGGCGCGGCCCGTGCCCAAGGCAGCCGTGGCGCTCGCCGCCAGCAGGGAGGCGAGCAGGGTACGCCGGCGGATCTCGACTGACAGGAACTGATCGTGTGACATCACTGGTTCTCCTCTGGATGCGCCCCTTACCGGGGTCACTTTTTGAAGACGTACATATCCTTGGCATTCCATCCCAGGCTGACGGTCTCGCCCGGGGCGAATTGCTGGTGGGAGACGGGATCATGATCGAAGACCCGCAGCAGCGCGTCCGCGAGGGCCGAAACCCGTATTTCGTAGACGATGCGCTCGCCCTCGAAGATGGAATCCTCGACCACGCCGTCGACGATGGTTTCAAGGCCCTGAAGCCTCTCCGCGCTCGAGGCGATCCGGATCTGCTCGGCCCGGATGGCGCCCTGGCAGGCTTCACCGGGCGCCGGCGACCCGGCGGGGCTGGCTGACACGCCGACCAGGTTGCGCCCCGCGCTGGTGAAGGCCAGGGTGGAGGCGGTCGCGGCACCGGCCACGCCCTCGATGAAATTGGTCACGCCGATGAAATTGGCGACGAAGGGGTTGGCCGGCGTCCTATAGGTGTCGAGCGGACGGGCCTTCTGCTGGATCTGGCCGCCATCCATCACGATGATTTCGTCGGAGACCACGAGGGCCTCGCGCTGGTCGTGGGTGACGTTGATCGTGGTGACCCCGAGCTCCTTCTGGATGCGGCGGAATTCCAGCTGCATCTCCTCGCGCAGCTTGCGGTCGAGCGCAGCCAGGGGCTCGTCGAGGAGCAGGAGATCGGGCTCGAACACCAGGGCACGGGCGATCGCCACGCGCTGCTGCTGGCCGCCCGACAATTCGTTGATGCGGCGCGAGCCATAGCTGCCCAGCCGCACCAGTTCGAGATAGCGCTCCACCTTGGCGGCGATGCCGCGGGCATCGTGGCGGCGCATCTTGAGGGGGAAGGCGACGTTCTCGGCGGCCGTCATGTGGGGGAAGAGGGCCAGTTTCTGGAACACCATGCCGATGGCTCGCTTGTGTGCGGGCACGGCGCTGACGGGCTGGCCGTTGATGAAGATCTCGCCGCGGCTTGGCGCATCGAAGCCGGCCACCATGCGCAGCAGCGTGGTCTTGCCCGAGCCGGACGGGCCGAGAATGGTGAGGAACTTGCCCTTGGGCAGGTCGAAGGATGCGCTTTTGACCGCATGGACGTCGCCGAAGATCATGGCGACATCCCTGACGGACACGGCAAAAGGATTGGTTCCGCCGGACGGGCTGATGCCGAGGGGCGCAGATTCCATTTCGTTCCCCTGTCTTCCCAAGCCGCCGCGCCCAGTCCCGCAGGTCGATCTCACGGCAGTATGAACCTGTCTATACAGCTACATACAAATACGGTCAACGCAACATGCGCAATTCTTGCCCGGCTTGACATTCTGGCTAATTATTGTGCAGCGCACGAGGGCCGCGGTTGAGATGGCGATTGCGCCAAGCAGAAATCAGGCAACAAGTGCGCCCGTCATCCCCGGCGGGGTCGAAGACCCAGGAAAGGGGATCCAGGGGCTGATGGGTGTGGCTTTATGGCTCCTGGATCCCGGTCACAAGCGCAGCTTGTGACGATACCCTCACCCTCTCTCTCGCTGCGCTCGCGAGCGGTTCGGCCGGGGATGACAGCTTCAGAGCAACTTACTTAATTCTCCCGAGCTTCCCTAGATCGAGGCGAGATAGCCGCCGTCGACCGGGATGCAATGGCCGGTGATATAGGCCGACGCATCCGAGCACAGGAACACTGCGACACCCGCGATGTCCGCCTGCTCGCCGAAGCGCCGCTGCGGGATCTTGGCTAGCATCTGCTCCTGCCACGCCTCGTCCTGGTAGAACACCTCGGTCATCGCCGTGCGGAAATAGCCGGGCGCGATGGCATTGACCCGGATGCCATGGCCGGCCCATTCGGCGGCGAGGGCGCGGGTGACGCCGAGCAGGCCGGATTTGGAGGCGCCATAGGGCACAGCGGTGGGAATGCCGACGAAGGAGGTGAGGGAGCACAGATTGACGATGGCGCCGCCTCGGGTCTCGACTTGGGCCCCCGCCATGATCCGGCCGGCTGCCTGCGAGCAGAAGAAGGCACCCTTGAGATTGGTGGAGACGATCACATCCCACAAGGCTTCGTCGACGTCGAAGGAAGGCCTGACATTCTCGACGCCGGCATTGTTGACCAGGATGTCGAGGCCGCCAAGGGCCTCGGCCGCCTGGCCGATCACGGTGTTGCAGTCGGCGACGTCGGCGACGTCCTGCGCCAGGGCGATGCAGCGGCGCCCGGCCTGTTCGACGAGCCGGCGGGTGTCTTCGAGATTCTCGAGGCGGCGCGCCGTCACGGCGACATCGGCGCCCGCTTCGGCCAGGGCCACGGCAATGGTCTGGCCGATGCCGCGGCTGGCGCCGGTGACGACGGCGCGGCGGCCGGTGAGGTCGAAAATCGGGCGCGACATGATGCTCCTCTCGCCATCGGGAAATGCCAATGCCGGCTGCTCTGCAATCGGGTCGGTGAAGGCTGTCTTAATTTGATCAGACAGAATCGCGCAGATCGCAAGATGCCCGTGCACCCGGAGATCGCCTTTCGCCGCCGTCGTCAATCCGCATTCGCATCCCCCGCCAGTGGCAAGACATGAGTTTGCCAAGCCTCATGCCGAGCCTATAGTCCGGGCCAACGCACACCATGATGGTCCGGGAGGGACAGATGGATTCGACGGAACTGCGCGCCATGCAGGCGCCGATCAAGGATCGCTATCGCGCCGATCCGAAAACGGCCCTGATCACCCTGACAGCCAAGGGCTCGATCGATAGCGAGGGCATCGCGTGCAAGGTCGAAACCGGGCGGGCGCTCGCCACGGCCGGGCTGCATCCGGCAACCGGCGGATCCGGACTGGAACTGTGCTCCGGCGACATGCTGCTGGAAGCCCTGGTGGCCTGTGCCGGCGTGACGCTGAAATCGGTGGCGACGGCGATCGACCTGCCCCTGAAGGCCGGCCAGGTCAGCGCCGAGGGGGACCTCGATTTTCGCGGCACGCTGGGGGTCGACAGGGAGGCCCCGGTCGGCTTTGCCGAGATCCGGCTTCGCTTCGATGTCGACAGCGAGGCACCGCAGGAGCGGCTCGACCAATTGCTGAAGCTGACCGAACGCTACTGCGTGGTGTTCCAGACCATCAAGAACGGCCCGAAGACGAGCGTGTCGCTGCACCGGATGGCCTGACGCGTCGGGCCGCTCGGGGGGCGGCGTTCCCATGACCCAGTGACGGTTCCGGCGGTTGGCGGTCAATTAATTATATTAAGTCTATAAATTTAGTTGACATTATGTCGGCGACCATGTGTGCTTTGGTCAGGCCTCGACAGACGGGCCAAATCAAAGCTGGACCGACACGATGACGACGATTTCCTCCGCGCCGCTCGGGCGCCGCTCGCTTCTCAAAATGGGCTCGGCCCTGGCTGCCGCCGCAGCCTTGGGCGGCACCGCCCGGGCCGACGATACCGCCAAGCCGGAAGCGGCAAAGGCTGAAGCGGGATTGCCCTCGCTCAAGGGCAAGACCATCGCGATCAGCGTCGCGGGTACCGATCACTTCTTCGATCTCAAGGCCTATCAGGCCCAGGTCGAGACCGTGAAGGAACTTGGCGGCACGCCGATCGGCCTCGATGCCGGGCGCAACGACAAGACGCTGGTCAGCCAGCTGCAGACCCTGGTGACGCAAAAGCCCGATGCGGTGATCCAGACGCTCGGGACGCTCTCGGTCGTCGATCCCTGGCTGAAGAAGCTGCGCCAGGCCGGCATCCCGGTCTTTTCCGTCGACCTGCCTTCGACCAACGTCATCAACACGGCGACCTCGGACAATTTCTCCCTGGGCGCCCAGCTCGCCCTGCAGCTGGTCTCCGATATCGGCGGCAAGGGCAATGTCGTGGTCTTCAACGGCTTTTCGGGCGTTCCGGTCTGCGAGATCCGCTACACCCAGCTGCGCAACGTGCTGAAATATTATCCCGAGGTGAAGATCATCCAGCCCGAATTGCGCGACGTCATCCCCAACACGGTGCAGGATGCCTATGCGCAGATCACCGCTTTGCTCAGCAAATATCCGGACAAGGGATCGATCTCTGCCATCTGGTCGGCCTGGGACATTCCCCAGCTCGGCGCCACCCAGGCCCTGATCGCGGCGGGGCGCAGCGAAATCCTCACCTATGGCGTCGACGGCACGCCCGAAGTGCTGGCGCTGGTCAAGGACCCCAAGGCGCCGGCCGGCGCGGTGGCGGCCCAGCAGCCTTCCGTCATCGGCCGCCAGGCGGTCATGAACCTCGCCCGCTATCTCAACGGCGATACCACGCTGCCCTCGCAGACCTTCCTGCCGGCGGTCATCGCCAACAAGAAGAACGCCGCCGAGGTGCAGAAGCAGCTCGGCCAAGCCTAATCAGTACATGATGGCCTGACACCTGACTGACCCCGCAGGGTGCCCTCGTTGACACCATCCTGCCCAGCCACCCCATCCGCAAGCCGGGATGGGGTGGCTCTTCCGCTTTGCCGGCACCGTGCCGCATTCCCTGGACAAGGGCCGAGCCGGCCGGCGCGCCGGCGACGCCGAGCGACGATCGATGCGATGACCTCACCACCTCCCGTTCTGGCCATGCGCGGCCTCGTCAAGACCTTCGGGCCGACCCGGGCGCTCGATGATGCCTCGCTCGTGGTCGCGCCCGGTACCGTCCACGGCCTGGTCGGACAGAACGGCGCCGGCAAGTCGACCCTGATCAAGGCCCTGGCCGGTCTCGTCAGCCCGGAGGCCGGCAGCATCGAATTCGAAGGCAGGCCGCTCGATCATCTCTCCCCCCAGAAGGCCGAGCAGCTCGGCATCGCCTTCATCCACCAGGACCGGTTGCTGGTGCCGACCGCTACCGTCGGCGAGGCGCTGTTCCTGGGGCGCGAAGCCATGGGGTCCCGCTTCGGCGTCTGGCAGGGGAGCCTGCAGCGCCGGGCCGACGAGGCCCTTCGGCATTTCTTCGGCATCACCCTGCCGCGCGGCGCGCTCATCCGCGACCTGTC
Organism: Labrys sedimenti; assembly: GCF_034424805.1. NCBI lineage: Bacteria > Pseudomonadati > Pseudomonadota > Alphaproteobacteria > Hyphomicrobiales > Xanthobacteraceae > Labrys > Labrys sedimenti. The sequence goes on along the minus strand of NZ_JAXOUF010000008.1, from coordinate 105,180 downwards.
GACGGCGCAGCAGCAGATCGTCCAGATCACGCGGGCCCTGCTGGCCAAACCCCGCCTGATCATCTTCGACGAGCCCACGGCGGCCCTGGCCAAGCGCGAGGTCGAGAGCCTGTTCGCCGCCATCGCGCAATTGAAGGCGCGCGGCCTCGCCAGCATCTACATCTCGCATTACCTGGCCGAGATCGAGCGCATCTGCGACGTCGTGACCATCATGCGCAATGGCCGGGACGTCGCCCATCTCGAGCCCTCGCGCACGACGATCGGCGAGATCACCCGCCTCATGGTCGATCGCGACGTCAAGGACCTCTTCCCCAGGCATCGCGCCGGGCGCGGCAAGCCCGTGCTGTCTGTTGCGGGCCTCGGTGCCCCGCCGGCCTTCGCCGATGTGTCCCTCACCGTGCATCGCGGCGAGGTGGTCGGGCTGACCGGGCTGCTCGGCTCGGGAGCCAAGGAACTCGTCCAGGCCTTGTTCGGACTGCGGCCGGCGCGGGCGGGCACCATCGAGGTCGATGGACGTGCGCGGCGCCTCTCCAGCCCCGTGGCCGCGGCGCAGGCGGGCCTCGCCTTGGTGCCGGAGGACCGCCGGGCCCAGGGCGTGGCGCTCGGCCTCTCCATCCGCGAGAACGCCACCCTCGCCAGCCTCGGCCAGATCACGCGCCTGGGCTGGCTCGACCGCTCCGGCGAACGTTCGAAGGTGTCGAGGCTGATCGATGCGCTCAAGATCAAGGCCAGTGGCCAGGATGCGCCCGTGCGCACCCTTAGCGGCGGCAACCAGCAGAAGGTGGTGATCGCCAAGTGGCTGGCGCGCCGTTCCGACGTCTATGTCCTCGACGAGCCGACGGTGGGCGTCGACGTCGCGGCCAAGGCCGAGATCTATCGCCTCATCGCCGAACTGGCGGAGAAGGGGGCGGGCATCCTGCTGCTCTCTGCCGATCTCGACGAGCTCCTGGGCGTGTGCGACCGCGTCCTGGTGATGCATCGCGGCGCCGTGGTCGGCACCTACGAGACCGCGGCTACCTCGTCCGACCAGCTGCTGGCGGCGGCCCTGACGGGCGCCGATCCCGGGGAAGGAGCCAGCCATGCCGCATGAAACCCTGGAAGCGGTTGCATCCGCGACATCGGCCTCGATACGCCCCGAGCTTCATGAGGCCAGAACGCGCGCAGGCTGGCGGGATCTGGCGGGCGGTGCCGGCGCCCGCCTGGTCCGGGCCGGGGGGCTGCTGTTCTTCCTGGCCGTGATGGCTTTCTTCGCCATCAACGTGCCCTCCTTCGTCTCGCCCGCCAATATCGGCCTCATCCTGTCGCAATCGGCGGTGCTGGGCATCTTGGGCTTTGGCCTGACGCTGGTGCTGATTACCGGCGGCTCGGATGTGATCGCCGGCGGCATCGACCTCTCCCTTGCCGGCACGCTCGGGCTTTCGGCCGCCGTCTTTGCCCTGCTCAACCAGGCCGGCTTCTCTGACACGACCTGCGTGGCGGTCGCGCTCGGCGTCGGCCTCCTCGTCGGCCTGGTCAACGCGCTTGCCGTGGTCTGGCTGCGGATCCTGCCTCTGCTGGCGACCCTGGCCGCCATGAATGTCTGCGCCGGGCTCGAACTGGTGGTGACCGAGAACACCACCATTCCCGCCACCTCGCCGCTGATCGACTGGCTCGGCCTGGCCGGCCCGCTCGACATTCCCGTGCTCGGCTGGTTGCTCCTTGCCCTGTGCGCGCTGCTGGCCGTGCTGCTGCATCTCACGCCCTTCGGCCTGCGCGCCTATGCGGTGGGCGGGCATCGCGAGGCGGCCAAGGCCGCCGGCATCGCCATCCATCGCTATGTCGCGCTGTCCTATATCGCCAGCGGGTTGCTGGGCGGGCTGGCGGGCGTTGTGTCGGTCGCCTTCCTCAACGGGGCAACCGGGGGTTCGGGCGACATGCTGCTGCCGGTGGTGGCAACAGCCTTTCTCGGCTTCATGTTTTCGCGCCGGCTGGTGCCGACCATGGCAGGCACACTGCTCGCCGCGGTCTTCCTGGGGGCGCTCACCAACGGATTCCAGCTCCTCCATGTCTCGACCTACTGGGTCAACGGCATCGAGGGCGTGCTGATCCTGGCCGTCGTCGCCGCCACCGCCAATCTCGCACGCAAGAGGGCGTCATGAGCGCCGTTGGGGCCGAAGCGCTACGCATCCGGCCGGCATCCGAATTGCTGCGCTTCGGCATTCCGCTGGCGCTCGTGCTGGTCGTGGCCGTCTTCTCCGTGCTGGCGCCGGGCTTCCCGACGCTCTCGAACATTACCGGGGTGCTGGTCAACAATGTCGCCCTGACGGCCATCGTCGCCATCGCCATGACCTTGACGGTGGCCTCGGGCGGCACGGATCTGTCGGTGGGCACGGCGGTGGATCTCGGCAGCCTCGCCTTCGTCTCGGCGGTCTCCTCGGGCCAGCCGGTGGCGCTCGCTTGCCTCTATGGTGTCGGCGCGGGCATCGGCACCGGGCTCTTCAACGCCGTCCTGATCGCGCGGCTGTCGATCACGCCCTTCCTGGCGACGCTGGGCACGCTGTTCATCGGCCACAGTCTCCAGCAGCTCACCACCGATGGTGGCAATCCCGTCTATGTGCCGGCCGGCAGCATACCGCCCGCGCTCGCCTTCATCGGCCATGGCACCCTCCTCGGGGTGCCGGTCTCGCTGCTTCTCGTCGCGGTGCTGGCGCTCGGCGCCTGGCTCCTCCTGGAGAAATCGAGTTTCGGCCGCACTGTCCTGGCCGTCGGCACGCAGGAGGAGGTCGCGCGCTATTCCGGCCTGCCGGTGCGGCGGATCCTGGCGATCGTCTATATCCTCTCCGGCGCCGTCGCCGCCGTGACCGGCATCCTGCTGTCGTCCAACGTCAACGCCTATGTGCCCTATTCGGGCAATGCCTATCTGCTCAACGCCATCGGCGCGGCCTTCATCGGCACTTCGCTCAGCCGCAACCGGCGCGCCAGCATTCCCGGCACGATCCTCGGCGTGCTGCTGTTCGGCTTCGTCTCCAACGGCCTCCTGCTGATCGGCTGGAATTTCTATTGGCAGCAGGTCGGTGCCGGGGTCCTGATCTTCCTCGCCTTGCTGCTGGCCTTTGCCGGCCGGCGTGAGAGCTGAGACGGATTCGGCAGAAGGCTAGTCCGCACCGGGCGCCGCCGCGAGGGCCAGCACATGGTCGCGCGTCAGGGCGGCGAGGGGCAGCGGGCCAGGTGCGCTGGGGTCGACCCAGGCGATCTCCTCGATCTCGGCGGTGGCGGCGACGGGCTCGGCGATGTCGAGGCGGAAGATCTCGGCCTCGACCATCCGGTCGTCCTCATGCGCGGCCGGGGCCTCGAACCGGCCGAGATAGACAGGGCGCGCCGGATCGACCGCGAGGCCGATCTCCTCTGCGAGCTCGCGGCACAGGGCCTGCCGGGGCTGCTCGTCGGGCTCGATCTTGCCGCCCGGCTGCATGAAGGCCGATGTCCCTCGTTTTCTGACCAGGAGTGTCATACCGTCGGGACGGACGATGACGGCGGCTGCAATACGAATCGCATCGGGGAAGGACATGGCGCCATCCTAGGTGATATCCCGGCGGCCATCCATATTTTGGGAGATCCGAGGTGGAGGATGAAGGCCAGGCCGGCGTCATGATGGGGCGCGGGGATGCGTAACCTGCCGCTCGGCGTGCTGCGCACCTTCGAGGCGGCTGCGCGGCATGAAAGCCTGACCAAAGCCGCCGGGGAGCTTGCCCTGACCGACAGCGCCGTCAGCCACCAGCTGCGGCGGCTGGAGGAGGTGCTGGGCTATCCGCTCTTCCACAAGGCCGGGCGCGGCGTGGTGCTCACCGATGCCGGCCGTGTCTTCGCCAAGACGGTCTCGGCCGCGCTGCAGGACATCACCAACACCGCGCTGCGCCTGTCGGAGGCGGACCAGGATGGCGGGCGCATCGGCATCGCCTGCCCGCCGATGTTCGCCAGCGGCTGGCTCGCCAAGAACCTCGCCGATTTCTGCCAGGACCACCTTGCTGTCGAATGCCATATCAAGCTCACCGAGAACCACCGCATCCACGAGCTGGTGGATGCCGATATCGGCATCGTCTTCGGCGCCGGCGGCTGGGACGACAAATGGTCGGCACAACTTGCCCATGTCAGCATCATGCCCGTCTGCAGCCCAACCTTGTTCCAGCGCATCGGCCGGCGCATCACCAGCCCGGTGGAACTGCGCAGCGCCATCCTGCTGCACTGGGACGATGGCTCGGAATGGCGGCGCTGGCTCTCCGAGGCCGGCGAGCGCGACTTCGGACCCTATAGCCGCCATCTCTATTGCAGCGATCTCGGCATGGCGATCGACCTCGCCATCAACGGTACCGGCGTCGCTTTGGCGAGCGACACGCTCTCGGGCGCGGACGTCAGGAACGGCACGCTGCTGCGACCCTTTTCCACCGCCATCGACGCCTTCGGCGGCTGGTATGTCGTCTCCACCCATGCCGGCCTGCAGCGCTCGGGCGTGCGGCTCTTCCTGCGCTGGCTGCTGGCGCGCTTCGGCAAGGATGCCGCCGCCTGGCAGATCGGTTGACTGGATGGTGTACAGTTGAGGCTAGTTCAGGAATTGACCGAATACGCCGCCAGGCGATGCCTCCTTCGCAGGCAATCTGCCCTGGGAATGCACAATAGATGAAATGACGTCATCTATTTGATGATCAAATATCAATTGCCCCGGGCCGGCCTTCTGATTTTATGAGCATCGTCGCGATGGGCGGACAAGCCCGGCGCAGGAGAGGGGTCTTGGCGGCGGATGAACGCGGCCGGATTGGGAAGAAGCATGCACAAGCTGGCCGTAGACGGTATCCGCAAATCCTATGGCAAGGTCGAGGTCCTCAAGGGCGTGTCGCTCCAGGCCGCGGCCGGCGACGTCATCAGCATCATCGGGGCCAGTGGCTCGGGCAAGAGCACCTTCCTGCGCTGCATCAATTTCCTCGAGCGCCCCACCGCCGGCAGCATCGTCATCGACGGCGAGGCGCTGAAGACGGTCAGGGATGGCGACGGCTTCCTCAGGGCCACCGACAAGAGACAGCTCCAGCGCATGCGCAGCCGCCTCGCCATGGTGTTCCAGAATTTCTGCCTGTGGTCGCATATGAGCGTGATCGACAATGTCATCGAGGCGCCGATCAGCGTGCTGGGCGTCTCCAGAGCGGAGGCGACCGAGCGGGCCAAGGCCAATCTCGCCAAGGTCGGCCTCGGCCAGGAGGTGCTGCAGCGCTATCCCGCCCATCTCTCCGGCGGCCAGCAGCAGCGCGTGGCGATCGCCCGGGCGCTCAGCATGAACCCCGACGTGATGCTGTTCGACGAGCCGACCTCGGCGCTCGATCCGGAGCTGGTGAGCGAGGTGCTCAAGGTCATGCAGGCCCTCGCCGAGGAGGGCCGCACCATGATCGTGGTGACGCATGAGATGGGCTTTGCGCGCCATGCCTCCAGCCGCGTCGTCTTCCTGCACAACGGCGCCATCGAGGAAGAGGGCCCGCCCGAAGCCGTTTTCACCGATGCCCGCAGCGACAGGCTGCGGCAATTCCTTGCCGGGCGTTTGCAGCATTAGCCATCGCTTCACTCTCCACCTTCAGGGGAGGGTAAATCGACCCCACCAAGGCCGGTGGAAATCGGCTTCCACAACGACAAATCCCATCCTGAGAGACCCATCATGAGCATTCGCATCAGAAACGCCGTCGCTGCCCTCCTGCTCGGCCTTGCCGCCTCCGGCGCCCAGGCGCTCAGCGCCCAGGCCGCCGACAAGATCAAGATCGCCACCGACGCCACCTTCCCGCCCTTCGAATCGATCGACGCCAACGGCAAGCTGGTCGGCTACGACGTCGAGCTGATGCAGGCGATCTGCGAGGCCGCCAAGCTCGACTGCGACATCTTCAACGCTGCCTGGGACGGCATGATCCCCGGCCTGATCGACGGCAAATATGATGCGCTGATCTCCCAGCTCACGGTCACCGAGAAGCGCCGCAAGGTGATCGCCTTCTCCGACATCTACAACCACCCGATCTTCCGCTTCGTGGCCAAGAAGGGCTCTTCCTACGAGTTCACGCCCGAGGGCATGGCCGGCAAGACCATTGCCGTGCAGACCGGCACGCCGATGGACGCCTATGTCACCAGCCATTTCCCCAAGGCCGTGATCAAGCGCTACGACACCGGCAGCGCCCCCTATCTGGAACTCACCGCCGGCCGCGCCGAGCTCCACATCAGCTACCAGGCCCAGATCAGCGCCAGCTTCCTGAAGTCGGATGCCGGCAAGGATTACGAGCTGGTCGGCCCGCAGCTCACCGGCAAGGACGCCAAGGAGTTCGGCGAGGGCGTCGCCATCGCCATCGGCAAGAAGAACACCGCTTTGGTGGCCGAGATCAACAAGGGCCTCGCCATCCTCAGGGACAACGGCAAGCTCAAGGCGCTGGACGCCAAATATTTCGGCGAATGACCAGAGATGATCCTCGATTTCGTCCGCACGATCCTGGCGGCAGGGGCGATCACCCTGCTGCTGGCCTTCGCCTCGCTGGTGGTGGCCGTCCTCCTCGGCCTCGGCGCGGCCCTGTGCAAGGTCTCGCGCCATAGGACGCTGGCGGCGCTCGCGGGGATCTACACCTTCGTGGTGCGCGGCATCCCCGATCTGGTGATGATGCTGCTGGTCTTCTACAGCCTGCCCTCTTTCATCGATCAGCTCGGCGAATGGCTCGGCTTCGACATCCAGGTCGAGTTCTCCCCGCTGGGCGCCGGCATCGCCACGCTCGGGCTGATCTTCGGCGCCTACATGACCGAGACCTTCAAGAGCGCGCTCCTCAACATCCCGCGCGGCCAGATCGAGGCGGCGCAGGCCTACGGCCTCAGCCGCACCCGCATCTTCACCCGCATCGTGCTGCCGCAGATGATCCGCCTGGCGCTGCCCGGCTTCACCAACAACTGGCTGGTGCTGGTCAAGGCGACGGCTTTGGTCTCGCTCATCGGCCTGCAGGACGTGATGTTCCGCGCCAAGGGCGCGGCCGAGGCCACGGGCAAGCCCTTCACCTTCTACCTGGTCGCCGGCGGCTTCTATCTCGCCATCACCATCCTCTCGATGCTGGTGCTGGCCTGGCTGGCGCGGCGCTACGAGCTCGGCACAAGGAAGCTGGCGCCATGAACTGGGACGTCATCGCCGAAAATCTCGGCCTCTATGCCGAAGGCGCCCAGCTGACGCTGACCCTCACCGTCGCGTCGCTGGCGATCTCCTTCTGCCTCGCCATCCCGCTTTCCTTCGCGCGCAACAGCGCCAACAGGCTGATCCGCAGCCTGGTCTTCGCCTATACGCTGGTGTTCCGCGGCACGCCGCTTTTGGTGCAGCTCTTCCTGATCTATTTCGGCCTCGCCCAGTTCGAGCTGGTGCGTGCCAGCCTGCTCTGGCCCTGGCTCTCCAGTCCGCTCGTCTGCGTGCTGATCGCCTTCGTGCTCAACACCACCGCCTACACCACCGAGATCTTCGCCGGGGCGCTGCGCCACATCCCGCCCGGCGAGGTGGAAGCCGCCACCGCCTATGGCATGTCCGGCTGGACGCGGGCGCGGCGCATCCTGGTGCCGGCGATGCTGACGCGGGCGCTACCGCTCTATGGCAACGAGACCATCATGATGCTGCACGCCACCTCGCTCGCCAGCACCGTCACTTTGCTGGAGACCACCGGCGTCGCCCGCATGATCACGCTGAACTACTACATCCAGTTCGAGCCCTATGTCGCGGCCGCGATCGTCTACCTCACTTTGACCTTCGTCCTGGTCGGCGCCTTCCGTCTCGTCGAGCGCCGCTGGGCCGGCTACCTCGACGTCCGCCCGTCCTGAGGTTCGCCGCCGGCCATCCCCCGCTTTTCCAACCCGATGCCGCCCGAGGGCGGCCCGCATAGAGGATCCCCATCATGAACCAGAAAGCCGATCTCGGCGCGCTGTTCGGCGCGGCGGCCGATACCCTCACCTTCCTCGGCCTGGAGGAATGCCGCGACCTCACTGAACTCACCGCCCCGATCGCCCTGATCGGCGCGCCCTGCGCCACGCCCTATCGCTCCGTCGGCGCCTATTGCCGCAACGCGCCCGACGCCCTGCGCCGCGCCACCGCCGCCTTCACCGCCAATGTCGACCGCCACGATTTCGACAATGGCGGCAAGGTCTTCCCGGAGCCGCGCCTGCGCGCCGTCGATTGCGGCAACCTGCCCTATGACGAGAATGACGGCGCCGCCAACCGCGCCGCCATCGCCGCCGCCGTCAAGGCCATCCGCGCCCGCGGCGCGGTGCCGATCGTGCTGGGGGGCGATGATTCCATCCCCATCCCCATGCTCGAAGCCCTGGGGGCGGAGGAGGGTGCCCGCTATACCATCCTGCAGATCGATGCCCATATCGACTGGCGCGAGGTGCATATGGACGAGCGCCTCGGCCTCTCCTCCACCATGCGCCGGGCGTCGGAAATGCCCCATATCGAGCGCATCATCCAGGTGGGCGCCCGCGGCATCGGCTCGGCCGCGACGAGCGACTATGAAGATGCGCTGGCCTGGGGCGTGAAATTCGTGCCGGCTTACGACCTGCACCGCCAGGGCGTCGAGGCCGCGCTCGACCTCATCCCCGAAGGCAGCCGCATCGTCATCTGCATCGACGCCGACGCCCTCGACCCGGCCCTGGTGCCCGGCGTCATCGGCCGCGCCCCGGGGGGCCTCACCTACTACCAGCTCGTCGACCTCATCAAGGGCGCCGCCCGCCGCGGCCGCATCGAGGCGATGGACTTTGTGGAATTCATGCCCGAGCGCGACGTGGACGGGATTGGGGCGCTGACCTTCGCCCGGGCGATCACCACGGCGCTGGGGGTGATTGCACGGCAGAGGGGGTGAGGGGCGAGGAAGGTAGCGGCCGCCGGTGAGGAGCCGGCGGCTGTTCGTACGAAGTGCCACCGTTTTATAGCCTTTGGCCGGCATGCTGGTCATCGTGGCCCATGGCGATCTCGGCGCGCTCAAGGGGCTGCAGTTCAGTGCCGGCGAATTGTGGATCGTCGGCAGCGCCTTCTGCTGGGGCCTTTACACGGTGCTGCTGCGCCGCTCGAAATTCGGAATCGCCCTGCTGCCCACGGTGGTGGTTCTGCTCGGAGCCGGCTCCCTTGCCGCCCTGCCTTTCTATCTGTGGGAGGTGACCGGCGGTGGCGGCTCGGCCCTGAACGCGAATGGCCTGCTGGCGCTCGCCTATCTGGCCGGACCGGGCGGCGCGCTGATGTATTATCTCTACAATCGCAGCGTCGAGGCACTCGGCGCCGGCCGCGCCAGCATGCTGCTACTGGCCATTCCTGCCAATCTGGAAAGTTGCTGAAAGTCGTCATTGACGAGACTGAGCTACTCCTTTTTTGAAGGCGCTCACGTCGGCAGTGGCAGATGCTCGTGTATCATACCAATTACGATCTTGTTGCCGCTTTCTGGAACGGGCGGGTGGAAGTGAATCCGGTTCTGATGCAACTGAAGCTTCACGTGCCATTCGCAGTAAAGCGTGCGCGTCTTCAGGACAGTTTCTCGTGCTTCGCGGCTGGCACGGTGATTTCGAACATTAGTATTCTCGGGTGCAGCGTTTAGATTCAAGCCCCCGAACCGTCGCTCGATGAGTTGATTGGTTGGGCTGGCACCCGGATCGGGCGGCGGCTCTTCGCCGGGAGCGATCGTCGGTGGTGGGCATGTAAATACCCAATATCCCCAGTCATCGAGCGTCGCTAGCGCATCCCGCACCCGCTGCCTTGACGCGAGATAGCCACCAGCGAGGTGTCCGGCACCTTCTATCACGCCGTCAACAAAATACAGTTCTGGATACGCTCGCGAGGAGTAACGCAGAAGACTTTCAAGATTGTCGCCTTCGAGAACGATCATATCTCGCCAGAACTGCTTCCGATGAGTGTTGTTGGCGACAAAGTGGACATCTGCGCTGCCGGTTGCTGTCGTCGTGGCGAATACCCCAGCATTGCCAAGGGTAAATGTCGCTGCGGGGGTACCCGCACGAATCGAATAGTGAACCCAAGCGACGTCCTCATTGGCAGCAGGTGCGGCATCAGCAATAGAAATCACGACATCGTCGAAGCCGTTTGGCCACTGCTCCGTATCGGCGTAACAAGGCGCCCTGTTCAGCCATGCAGCGAGTTCTTGCGAGAGTTCGCGCCGGATCGGCAGCGGCGAGGTCTGCGAGAAAAGATCCCACAGGGTCGACGCCCCATGCATCGGTCTCGTCTGGAAGTCGTCGCCAATCGCGACCTCCTCTCCACGCTCGCTCGATGCTTCGATGAATTCCAAAGCACAATCGATGAGTTCTTCGGCCTCGCCTACTGTCAGTTCGTTGAAATCCCAGTCTGCACCATTGACGATAAACACCATCGCCTACCGACTCCTACGCCTAATGCGGCCGAGTGACGCAACGTCGATCTGATACTGGTCGAAGAAACCTTCTGGCCATTCGGATACATTGCCTGTTTCACCAATCGATAGCGTGTGGAAGGTCCGGTCGCCACGGCTCGCAGTATCGTTACCGAACCAGTGCAGAAGTGCCGATGACGGATCGAGGTATTGGTGTTCGGCTATTGCCCTGCGGATCCCGTTTACCACATGGTCTGAATGGGTCTCAATGATCGTCTGAACCCCGCGGCCGGCGAGCCACGCGAGGAAGACACCCATTCGCGACTGCCCGGCAGGATGAAGATGGGCTTCTGGGTTCTCGACTAGAAGGAGGCCGCCAGTCTCGGCAATCAGACCCGCCAAGACGATGGGCAAAGCGTAGGTGATACCGAAGCCCATGTTGGTCGAACGAACCCAGGTTGAACCCGCCGTTCTGAATCGAAGTTCCGCCACTGTTGCACCCGCAGCACGCTCTCCGCTCACCTCGATGGGGCGCGCGATCTCGCTTAGCCACTGCTCAACTTCGTACTTCAACAGACGTGGCGTCGTCCCTTCGTAAAGAGGGTGTGATCGCTCAACAGATTCGATCACTCGGTCGCCAAGAACGCTAAGTACATGCGCGCAATATTCTCCTTGGACTCCCACCTCAAGTTCCGCTTCGGGAAGCGGCGACGCAGCAGTGAAGCCGCGCGGCCCTAGCCGCTCTGCGCTCAGGTATGTAAAGGTACGTGCTTCGCCGGAAAAGGGTTTCGGCAGATTGTCAGGCCGGGCCACAATGTCGAGGTAAAGCGCGTCCTCGGATGGAACGGCGAAACGCCATTCGACAGTTTTAATCCCTGATGCCTCGAATGAGATCTCGATTGGGCTAGAGCTATCCCAGTTCAGCACGTCCTCGGCCATGCCGAGTTGGAGGCCGAACGGCCCGTTAAGGCTGAGAGAAACAGACTTCTTCGTTGATGCCTCTACAGTGAGGAGCACCGATTGCAGCAGCGAGGTCTTTCCTGATCCATTCAGACCGGTCAGCACTGTAAGCGGAGCCATGTCGAACCGCTCGTCCCCGAAGCGCTTGAAGCCACTGATCGTTGCCCTTGTGATCACTTCAGTGCTTCCTTGAGAATTTGGCGTGTCCGATCGAGTCTGTACGCGACCCGATTTACGTCGCCCGTACCCACTGTCACGGCTCGAAGGTATTCTGGCTCCAGGAACGCTTTTCGAAAAGCGTCCACGATTACGTCGCGGTGTGGAAGCAGCGTCTCAAGCGAGTGATCCGCGAGTGCGTTGGCCTGAGCCTCGAACACTGCTCGGTTAATCGGACCACGGCGATCGGCGCCATGGGGCCATCGTCGGAACGCTGCAGGGCCGAGTATCTCATGAGCAGCTGTCATCGCGCGATTGAAGGCAGACTCTAAGTTGGCAAGCGTATCGTCTGATATGGCAGGCTCAGCAGTCCCATCTATGCGTTTCGTGAAGTTCATCAAAAACGCGTCGAGACTGGCAAACTGACGGTACTGCTCGATCGAGCTAGTACGAAACGCGCAAAAACGGAGAGCTAATTCGCGGTTTGCCATCCGCCCGCTGTCCCGAATCATCGCACCTTCGGGACTCCTCTTCCAATAGTGCCGTTCGGTTGCGGTGTCGAAATCATTGTGCTCCGCGAGACGGCCTATAAATTGGCGCGAGCGGATACCGCTCATCGCATGCCTTATCTCCTGCGCGGAGAGCGGGCTGCCGAGCGTGTTGACGCGGTTGAAGATGTCGTACTTCACTTCATCTGGCGTCTGCGGCTCTATGACGTGCACGACGATTTGTGTGCTCCTGAAGCGACGAACGGACGCGGTGTCGAGCTGCCCATAAGTTAGGTCGTGCAGGTCAGAGAGATATTCCAGATCAACATTCGAGAGTCTGTGCTCGTTTCGCATGAAGAGCGCAATCGTCGAGAGGCGCTGAACTCCGTCAACGACTTGGTATGCTCCTGTTTCCGTTTGATTAAAATAGAATGCTGGAAGAGGAATTCCGAGCAAGATAGACTCGATCAAACGTGTCCGCTGTCGCGCTTTCCAGACATATTCGCGCTGGAAGTCGGGCGAGAGATCAATGTCTCCGTCATCGATCTGATCGACGATCTCACGAAGCGTAAACGACTTAGTCGTAATACGAATTTTACCCGGATCCCATGGCTTGATGGCCCCCGAATGACCACCGGCATCCTCGGCATCGAGCCCGTCGATGTCCTCTTCGGGTGTCAATTCTTTCAGGGTGTTTTCGCTCATCTGTCCGCCTTCACGCCAAGCCCGAGTCATGATGGCGATCTTGCAGCAATCGTGCGCTACGCGCCACAACTGGCGCATGCGCGATCACTTTTTTCGACGAGCGCCGTTCCACCATAAGTCGGAGCCAAGCATTTCGCCGGCGCCTCTATCCGCACAAAGCGATTGTCTGGATGTCGTTCACAGAAAGTGCATCCTCCCTCACCCCCGCGGCGTCAGATGCACGCCCGCCAGAGTACACCGCACCGAACCCCCCGCGCGTTCGATGGTCGGAATATCAAGCGCGACGCAAATGGCGCTTTGCTCGATAATCTCGCGCTGCTCGGGCGTCAGGGCGGCGAGGGCCGTGGTCGAGAGGGCGAGGATCCTCCCGTCTCTGCCCTGCAATTCGATTGCGTTGCCGGCAAAGTTCTCGATCTGGCGGTTGCTCAGTGCCAGCACGTCGCGGCCGGAGCGTTCGAGGCGGGCGATGATTTCGGCCTTGCGGGCGGCATCGACGATCATGTCCAAGCCGATCAGCACGAAATCCGTGGCGATGCACATCAGCACATTGGTGTGGTAGATCGCGGCGCCCTTGTCGTCGAGGGCGTCGAAGGCCATCGGCTCGAAGTTGAAATGGGTGCAGAAGCGCTCGAGGGCGATCGGGTCGGTGCGGTCGGAGCGCACGGCATAGGCCACCCTGTCGATATGGTCGAGCACCATGGCGCCGGTGCCTTCCAGGAACAGGCCGTCGGGCTCCAGGCCCGAATAGTCGATGACCTCCTGCACGCGGTAATCGGTCTTCAGCATCTCGATGACGTCGGCCCGGCGCTCGCGCCGCCGGCTCGGCGCCTTCATCGGATAGATCGCGACATGGCCGCCGGCATGGGTGGAGAACCAGTTGTTGGGAAACACCGAATCCGGGGTTACCAGGCTCTCGTCCTCGAAGAGATGCACGGTGACGCCATGGGCCGACAGCGTCTGCGCGGCCCGGGTGATCTCGGCATGAGCGAGCGGGGCGAGGTCTTCCCCGCCGCTGCCCGCGACCTGGAAATGATTGTCGGCGGCCGTCTCGGTGTTGACGGTGAAGTGGTGCGGGCGAACCATCACCACGGCGGAGGGGGCCTGGACCGAAAAGGCAGGGCGCTTGGACATGGGGGCTCCGGGGGGCTGTCGCGTTGGTTCGTGGATGATGAATCGCAAGGGGTGTCATCCCCGGCCGAGGCGCTCGCGAGCGGAGCGAGGGAGGGCGAGGGTATCGTCACAAGCTTTGCTTGTGACTGGGATCCAGGGGCCGCAAGTCGAGCCCTTCAACCCCTGGATTCCCTTCCCGCCACCTCCGGTGGCGCCGGGAATGACAGATATAGTTCTAAGGCCCCCCTCAGCGGGCGCGCTGCAGCATGCCGAAGAGGTCGCGCGGGTCGTCGGGATCGGCGATCATGTCGAGCTCCTGGTAGAAATCGGTGCCGACGATCTGGGCGCGCAGATAGCGCAGGGCCGAGAAGTCCTCGATGGCGAAGCCCACGCTGTCGAACAGGGTGATCTGGCGCTCGTCGCGCCGGCCCGGCACCTGGCCGGTGACGACCTGCCAGAGCTCGGTGATCGGGTAGGAGCGGTCCATCTGCTGGATCTCGCCCTCGATCCAGGTCTGCGGCGGATATTCCACGAAGCAGTCGGCGCGCAGCAGGATGTCCTTGTGCAGCTCGGTCTTGCCGGGGCAGTCGCCGCCGATGGCGTTGATGTGAATGCCGGGGCCGACCATGTTGTCGGTGAGGATGGTGGCGAACTGCTTGTCGGCGGTACAGGTGGTGACGATGGCGGCGCCCTCGATCGCCTGCTGCGAGGAGCTGCAGGGGATGACGGTGAGGCCGCTGCCCTGCAGGTTGCGGGCGGTCTTCTCGGTGGCGCGGGAATCGATGTCGTAGAGCCTGACAGTGTCGATGCCGCACACCGCCTTCATGGCGAGGGCCTGGAACTCGGCCTGGGCGCCATTGCCGATCATCGCCATCACCGTGCCGCCTTTGGGGGCGAGGTGGCGGGCGGCCATGGCCGAGGTCGCCGCGGTGCGCAACGCCGTCAGCAGCGTCATCTCGGTCAGCAGCACGGGATAGCCGGTGGCGACATCGGCGAGCAGGCCGAAGGCCGTGACGGTCTGCAGGCCCTCGGCGGTGTTCTTCGGGTGGCCGTTGACATATTTGAAGCCGTAGATGGTGCCGTCCGAGGTCGGCATCAGCTCGATCACGCCGTCCCGCGAATGGCTGGCGACGCGCGGGGTCTTGTCGAAGCTCTCCCAGCGGCCGAAATCCTCCTCGATCAGGTCGGTGAGCTCGGCCAGCACCCGCTCGATACCGAGATGGTGGACGAGGCGCATCATGTTCTCGACGCTGACGAAAGGCACCATCGCCTTCTGTGAGGGCAGGGGAGCGGTCATCGAAAAATCCCTGAACGGTCAATGTTGGCCTTAGCCTAGGCCGTCCGGATGTTCACCGAAATCGCAATCCTGTGCTAGAACCGTCAGTCCATTGAACAGATTGCCAGGTCGGATTGTAAAAAATGTCAGTGACGGGGCGGGACGCCGAGACGGTCAAATATATTCCCGATGCGCTCGACCGCGGCATCATCGCGCATCTGCGCACCGATGGGCGGGCCTCGCTCTCCAAGCTCGCCGATGCGCTGGGCGTGGCGCGCGGCACCGTGCAGAACCGGCTCGACCGCCTGATCGAGACTGGTACGCTGCTCGGCTTCACCGCCCGCGTCCGCGAGGATTACGACATGAACGCCGTGCATGCGGTGACGATGATCGAGGTGGTCGGCAAGTCGACCACGCAGGTCATCCGCAAGCTGCGCGGCCTGCCGGAGGTGCACACGCTGCACACCACCAACGGCAATTGGGACCTGGTCGCCAACATCCGCGCCGCGAGTCTCGCCGAATTCGACCGCGTGCTGCGCGAGGTCCGGCTGATCGACGGGGTGTCGAACAGCGAGACGAGCCTGCTGCTGAGCAGTGTGTGAGGGATGGCTGCGGGCTTCGCGCATTCCGCTCAGCAGGAAGAGGCTCGACTATCCCTCCCCGACTTCGGGGAGGGTGGCCCGAAGGGCCGGGTGGGGGAGCGTGGCGCAAATGCCCCTGGAGTTGACAGGTCGGCGCCACTCTCCCCCTTCCGTCGCTGCCATGCAGCGATGGAAGGAACATCTTCGTTTACGAAGATGTTCCGGACTTCCCCGAAACCGGGGAAGGATTTCCGCTCTTTATCTGTGACGCGAGAGATCCGTGCATCGGGCAACTTGCAGGTGCCCCAAAGCCCACACCGGCTTGTGATCGATTGAACCCTTGCCCCGACAGGCCTAGGCTGATTGTCTGGAATCGCTCCAAGGAGGGGATATGCCCTTCCGACTCGCGGGAGACTGCCATGGCCTATACCATCAAGATCAACGGAACCGCTCACACCATCGATGCCGATGGCGACACGCCGCTGTTATGGGTGCTGCGTGACATTCTGGGCATGACCGGCACCAAGTTCGGCTGCGGTGCCGCGCTGTGCGGCGCCTGCACCGTGCATGTCGACGGCACGGCGACGCGTTCCTGCATCACGCCGCTGGAAAGCGTCGGCGAGAGCGCCGTCACCACCATCGAGGCGATCGGGCAGACCCCGCAGGGCAAGGCTCTGCAGCAGGCCTGGCTCGATCTCGAAGTGGTGCAGTGCGGCTATTGCCAGTCCGGCCAGCTGATGTCGGCCGCGGCCCTGCTCACCGCCACGCCCAAGCCGAGCGACGAGGACATCGATGCCGCCATGTCCGGCAATGTCTGCCGCTGCGGCACCTATCAGCGTATCCGCGCCGCCATCCATCACGCTGCCGCTTGAGGGAGGAAGGGATCATGCCCGACGGTACCGATACATATTCACGCCTCGATCGCCGCGCCTTCCTGAAGGCGGGAGCCGCCATCGGCGGCGGCTTCGTTCTCACGCTCGCTCTGCCGCCGCTGGCCGGATCGCCGGTCGCCGCGGCCGAAGCTGGGGAATTCGCCCCCAACGCCTTCATCCGCATCGACAGGCAGGGCCTGGTGACGCTGGTGATGCCGATGGTCGAGATGGGCCAGGGCGTCTACACCGCCCAGGCCATGCTGCTGGCCGAGGAGCTGGAAGTCGGCCTCCACCAGGTCAGGCTCGAACATGCCCCGCCCGACGACAAGCTCTATGGCAATGCCCTGCTCGGCAGCCAGGCGACGGGCGGCTCCACCACCATACGCGCCTTCTGGCAGCCCTTGCGGCAGGCCGGCGCGGCGGCCCGTACCATGCTGATCGCCGCCGCCGCCAAGCGCTGGAACGTCGACGCGGCCAAGTTGACGGCCCGCGACGGCGCCGTGCTCAATCCGGCCAGCAATGCGACGCTCGGCTATGGCGAGCTCGCCGATGACGCCGCGACCATGCCGGTGCCCAAGCCCGAGAGCATCACCCTCAAGGACCCCAAGGATTTCAAGCTGCTGGGCACGCCGGCCAAGCGGCTGGATACGCCGGACAAGGTGGTCGGCAAGGCCGAGTTCGGCATCGACGTCAAGCTGCCCGGCATGAAGGTCGCCGCCATCGCCATCTCGCCGGTGTTCGGCGGCAAGCCCAAATCCGTGGACGACAAGGCGGCGCTCGCCGTCAAGGGCGTCAGGCAGGTGGTCAAGACCGACGACGCCGTCGCCGTGGTCGCCGACCATATGGGCGCGGCCAAGAAGGGCCTCGCCGCCGCCAACATCACCTGGGACGACGGGCCGAACGCCAAGGTCGACAGCGCCCAGATCGTCAGCCAGCTCACGGAGGCCTCCAAGCAGCCGGGCGCGGTGGCCCGCAACGAGGGCGACACCGCCAAGGCGCTCGCCGGCGCGGCCACGAAGCTCGAAGCCATCTACCAGGTGCCCTTCCTCGCCCATGCCGCCATGGAGCCGATGAACTGCACCGTGCATGTGCGCAAGGATGGCTGCGAGGTCTGGGTCGGCACGCAGGTGCCCACCATGGCCCAGGCGGTCGCGGCCGAGATCACCGGCCTGCCCAAGGACAAGGTCAAGGTCTACAACCACCTGATCGGCGGCGGCTTCGGGCGCCGGCTGGAGGCCGACGGCGTGGCGCGCGCCGTCAAGGTGGCGCAGCAGGTCGACGGGCCTGTGAAGGTGATCTGGAGCCGCGAGGAGGATATCCAGCACGACATGTACCGGCCCTATTATTTCGACCGGATGTCGGCGGGGCTCGATGCTTCCGGTAAGCCGGTGGCCTGGACCCATCGCATTTCCGGCTCCTCGATCCTGGCGCGCTACTTCCCGCCGGCCTTCAAGGACGGCATCGATTCCGATGCGGTGGAGGCGGCGGCCGAACCACCCTATGCCCTGCCCAACATCCATGTCGACTATGTCCGGGTCGAACCGCCGGGCATCCCGACTTCCTGGTGGCGCGGCGTCGGGCCGACGCACAACGTCTTCGTGGTCGAGAGCTTCATGGACGAGCTGGCCGCCGCGGCCAAGGCGGACCCGGTCGCCTATCGCAAGGAACTGCTCGCCAACAACCCGCGGGCGCTCGGCGTGCTCACGCTGGCGGCCGAGAAGGCGGGTTGGGGCCAGCCGCTGCCCAAGGGGCGCGGGCGCGGCGTCTCGGTGCAGTTCGCCTTCGGCAGCTTCATGTCGATGGTGGCCGAAGTCGAGACGGCCGCCGACGGCACGCTCAAGGTGCATCGCCTCACCTGCGCCGTCGATTGCGGCCTGCAGGTCAACCCGGACACCATCGCCGCGCAGGTCGAGGGTGGCGCGATCTTCGGCCTCACCGCGGCGCTGCACGGCGCCATCACCTTGAAGGACGGCCGGGTAGAGCAGGGCAATTTCGACACCTATCTGCCCATGCGCATCGACGAGGTGCCTATCATCGAGACCCATCTGGTCAAGAGCGCCGAAGCCCCCGGCGGCATCGGGGAGACGGCGACGGTCGCCGTCGGCCCGGCCGTCGCCAACGCCGTCTTCGCCGCGACCGGCAAGCGCGTGCGCACGCTGCCGATCGACACGGATGCGCTGAAGACCGGGTGAGGACCCGCTCTGCCTGAAGCTTGGCAAACAGGAAAGTGGCAGAAAGGGGCGCGATTATCCTTCCCCGGCTTCGGGGAAGGTGGCCGAACGCAGTGAGGTCGGATGGGGTAGAGTGGCGCGTTGCACGCCAAATTTGGCAAACTCGCGCCACTCTCCCCCTTCCGTCACTGCTACGCAGCGACACCTTCCCCGAAATCGGGGAAGGATCTCGCAGCTTTGTCCTGGCAGGGTGGAGACTGCGCACCGAATGCCACCTCGTGGAAAGGCTGGTCAGGCCTTACTCCGCAGGAGCCGTGCTCATCGGCTGACCGCCGATCCCCAGCGTCGCCGTCAGCCCCCGGGCGGCCGCGGCGCCGGCGCGGTTGGCGCCGATGGTGGAGGCCGAGGGGCCGTAGCCGACCAGATGGATGCGTGGGTCCCGGGCGACCTCGGTCGCCAGGCGGCCCGTCATCACGATGCCGCCATCGTCCTCGCGGATCTGCAGCGGCGCCAGATGGTCGAGCGAGGAACGAAAGCCGGTGCACCACAGGATGACGTCGACCTTCTCCTCACTGCCATCGGCCCAGCGCACGCCCTCCGGTGTGATCTGGCTGAACATCGGCCGGCGTGCCAGCACGCCGCGCTCGCGTGCGGCTCGTAGCGCCGGCGTGAGCGGCAGGCCGGTGACCGAGACGATGGAGCCGGGCACGAGGCCCCGCCTGACCCGGTCTTCGACGAGAGCGACAGCGGCCCGCCCGTCCTCGGGCGTGAAGGGACGCTCGCGGAACTGCGGCTCGCGGCGGGTCACCCAGATCGTCTCGGTCACGCGCGAGATCTCGTCGAGGATCTGCACGGCCGAGATGCCGCCGCCGACCACGAGGACGCGCTGGCCGGCAAAGGCTTCGGCGGTCCGGTAGTCGCGGGTGTGGAGCTGGCGCCCCCCAAAACTCTCCCGGCCGGGATAGTCGGGAATATAGGGCGTCTCCCAGGTGCCGGTCGCGTTGATGAGGCCGCGGGCCGAGAAGGTCTCTCTATCCGTCTCGACCCGGAAGCGTTCGCCGCGCCCGCACACCACCTTGACCGTCACCGGCCGATAGACGGGCAGTTCGAACTTGCGCTCATAGGCCTCGTAATAGCGCGGCACCGCTTCCGCCGCCGGCACCTCGGTGAGGCCGGGATCGATGACATCGGCAAAGGCCATGCCGGGGAGGTCGTGCACCCGGTTGACGGTGCTCAGCGTCAAAGACGGCCAGCGATATTGCCAGGCCCCGCCCGGCGCGGGCGCCTTGTCCAGCACCAGGAAACCGCGGCCGGGCGCCAGGCCGAGTTCGTGCAGGTGATAGGCGCTCGCGAGCCCGGCCTGGCCGGCGCCGATGACGACGATGTCCACCTTGTAGGCGAGGTGGACGTCCCGCGCGCTTGCCGGGTCTGCGAGGGGCGAAGCGGCCTTCGCTCCATCTTCATCATGCTGAGCCATGCTGCGAGAGTGGCGGCCGGGTTGCCGGAATTCAAGGGGGGCGGCGACGGCGCCATCGCGCGATTGCATCACGCTGCCTGAAATCCTATAAAGCAAGTATATGCTTTGAATATAAGCTGCTGAGGATCATGTCGACGCCGGAGCTGGAAAATTCGAGCCTGCAGACACGGCCCGGACCCGACCGCCTGTTGTTCCTCTTGAAGACCAAGGGGCAGCAGACGGCGGCCGAGCTCGGCAAGGCGATCGGCACGACCGGCGAGAATGCGCGCCAGCAATTGATGAAGCTCGCCGCCGAAGGCCTGGTCGAGACCGAATCGGTGGCCCGGGGCGTCGGCCGGCCCTCCCAGTTCTGGCGGCTTACGGCGCAGGGGCATGGCCGTTTTCCCGATACCCATGCCGAGCTGACGGTCGGCCTCTTGCGCAACATCCGTGACCTGCTCGGCCCGGAGGCGCTCGAGCGCCTGATCGCGGCGCGCGAGGACGAGATGCGCGCGGCCTATCAGGCCGAGCTCGGCCGGCTTGAGGGCACGGATGCCCGCGTGGCGGCACTGGCGAAGATCCGCACGCGCGAAGGCTACATGGCCGAACAGCGCCCTGCCAAGGATGGAGAGGGCTGGCTCCTCATCGAGAATCACTGCCCGATCTGCGCGGCCGCCACGGCCTGCCAGGGCTTCTGCCGCTCCGAGCTCGCCATTTTCCGCGAAATGCTCGGCCCGCACTGCTCGGTGGAGAGAACCGAGCATATCGTCCACGGCGCCCGGCGCTGTGCCTACCGCATCCGGGAAGAGGCGCCCTAAAGGACGGGGCGCCGGCGCATTTTGTGATTTGACGGAATCGGTGGGAATCGCAAGGTCGCGTCAGAACAAGGCGCTGGGGTGAGAGCGTTCCGTCGTGAGCGCGCTTGCCACCGGCGTCGGAAAGGCGATGTGCCGGCTGGGCAAACGAGGCCAGCCGTAAGCATCCGCCGGCAAAGGGAAGGATTGCCTGATGAGCGCCACGGCGAATCAGGACGGACAGGCGATCGAGGCGTCGACGGTGCGGGCGGTGTCATGGCGCCTGCTGCCGTTCCTGATGCTGGCCTATCTCCTGGCCTATCTCGACCGCGTCAATCTCGGCTTTGCCGCCCTGACCATGAATGACGAGCTGAAATTCTCGCCCCTGGTGTTCAGCTGGGGCGCCGGCATCTTCTTCATCGGCTATTTTCTGTTCGAAGTGCCGAGCAACGTCATCCTGCACAGGGTCGGTGCCAGCCGCTGGATCGCCCGCATCATGGTGAGCTGGGGCATCGTCTCGGCGCTGATGGCGCTGGTCGCAGGTCCCGTCAGCTTCTATGTGCTGCGCTTCCTGCTCGGCGTGGCCGAGGCCGGTTTCTTTCCCGGCATCATCCTCTATCTGACCTATTGGTACCCGGCCAAATACCGCGCCCGCATCCTCGCCGCCTTTGCCGTGGCGGTGCCGGTATCGACCGTGATCGGTGCCCCGATTTCAGGCTATCTGCTGGGCCTGGACGGCGTCGGCGGTCTCAAGGGCTGGCAATGGCTCTTCATTCTGGAGGGCCTGCCGGCAGCCCTGCTCGGCATCGTGACCTGGTTCTATCTCACCGACCGCCCGGCGTCGGCAGCCTGGCTCGGTCCCGAGCAGAAGCGCTGGCTTTCCGACCGCCTGGCGCGCGAGGAGGGCGCGAGGAAGGCCGCGCACCATATGAGCCTGCGCCAGGCACTGGCCTCGCCCAGGGTCCTGGTCCTGAGCCTGGTCTATTTCGGTTTCGTCGGGGCGCTCTACGGCATGCAGTTCTGGCTGCCGCAGATCGTGAAGGCCTTCGGCCTCAGCAACATCCAGACCGGCTTCGTCACCGCGATCCCCTATGTGTTCGGCTCGGTCGCCATGGTGCTGTGGGCGCAGCATTCGGACCGCACCCGCGAACGGGTCTGGCATGTCGCGCTGCCGCTCCTCCTCATCGCCCTGTCCCTGGCGGCGGCCAGCGCACTCAGCGATCCCGTGCTGACCATGATCGCCCTGACGGTGGCGGCCATCGGGGTGTTCTGCACCTTCTCGCTGTTCTGGACCCTGCCGACGGCTTTCCTGAGCGGGGCGTCGGCGGCGGCGGGCATCGCCCTGATCAATTCGATCGGCAATCTCGCCGGCTTCGGCGGGCCCTATCTGATCGGCTGGTTCAAGGACCAGACCGGCGGCACCGCCATGGGGCTTCTGGCCCTGTCGCTGCTGCCGCTGGTCTCGGCCCTGCTGGTCCTGGGCCTGGGACATGATTCTAAGACGGAATTCGCCGCCGCCGAATGACGGGTGCGCAAACGGCGGGCAGGCCTGGACCCCATCCGCCCGTCGCCGGTTTCAGTGTAGGCATGCAGCGGCTGCCGGCCGTCTCAAGGTGCCTTCTTGCCGCTGGCGTCGAACTGCTTGAGATAGGCGATGACATTGGCGATGTCGTCGGGCTTCGACAGGCCGACAAAGGCCATCTTGTTGCCGGGTACCTTCTGTTTTGGGCTCTTAAGATATTCTGAGAGAGTGTCCTCCGCCCAGGTCAGGCCGGCACTCTTCATTGCTGGTGAATAGGTGTAAGTTTCTACAGACCCGGATTTACGACCGATTATTCCATTCAACTCAGGGCCAACGGCGTTCTTTGCGGTCTCTCCAACCTGATGGCAAACTTTACACTTAATGAATACTTTCTCTCCAAGTGCCGCGTCTTGCGCAAGCGCGGCGCTTGATATCAGGATAGAGGCAAGAATTCCGACGGCGACCTGTCGCATTTTCTCTCCCTTTCGGCCATTCATCCGAAGTCATCGAAGGTTAAGCTTAATTTCTGCTTATTTTGTTCTTCATATATCGTGTTGCGTTGTGAATCAGTCTAGGCGCAACGTAAAGTGACTGGACAGCATGAAGAATGATGATCACACTCCTTGTCAAGAATAGATATTATCTGCACAGGGAGGATGCGCGCTTGGTAGCCGGCGATTTCGGCTCGCTCCCGGTTCGGCAGCGGCGGCCTTTTCAGAAACAATTTGATGGGGTTGGGCGTGCCATGGCGCGTTTCGACGGTGGATTGCCGCAATGATGAAACGGCGACAATTTCTCGCGCTTGCGGCTGCGGGCCTGGGTGCGGGCTTTCTGGGTTCTGCCGGGGCGGCCCGGGCGCAGCTGGCGCCGCTGCGCCTGGGGGTTCTGTCCTTCGGCACCGTCGAATGGGAGCTTGCCGCCATCCGCGCGCTCGGCCTGGACGAGGCTGCGGGCTTGAGGATCGAACCGCTCAAGCTCGCCTCTAACGACGCGGCGCGCATCGCCTTCCTGGGCGATGCCGTTGACAGCATCGTCTCCGATCTGCTCTGGGCGGCGCGCATGCGCGGCGAGGGGCGCGACATCGTGTTCCTGCCCTTCTCGGCATCGGAAGGAGCAGTGATGCGGGCGCCGGATTCGACGATCGCGACGGTCGCCGATCTTGCCGGCAAGCGCATCGGGGTAGCCGGCGGAGCGTTCGACAAGAGCTGGATCCTGCTGCAGGCCTATGCCCGACACCAGGCCGGCATCGACCTGGCCAAGGTGGCCGAGCCGGTGTTCGGGGCGCCTCCCCTGCTGAGCATGAAGCTGGAGCAGGGCGAACTCGATGCGGCGCTGCTCTATTGGAATTTCTGCGCGCGTCTGGAAGCCAAGGGCTTCAAGCGCCTGATCGGCGCCGACGAGGTCGCGCGCTCCTTCGGCGTCGAGGGGTCGATCTCCTTCGTCGGCTATGTCTTCAAGCGAGGCGACGAGCAACATGACAAGCGGATCGCCGCCTTTGCCGCCGCTTCCCGGCAGGCCAAGCGGGCCATGGCGAGCCAGGAGGCGATCTGGTCGCAACTCCGGCCCTTGATGCAGGCCGACGACGAGGCGACCTATAACGTCCTGAAGCGCACCTTTCTGGCCGGCATCCCCAACCGGGCGATCGCCGACGAGCAGGCCGATGCCGCCAAGCTCTACGCCAAGCTGGCCGAACTCGGCGGCGAGAAGCTGGTCGGCAAGACCGCCACCCTTCCGGAGGGGCTCTATTGGGCCGGACATTGACAGGATGGGGCAGCGGGCGTCTGGCCGGGCTCACGGCCCGGCTGGTCTCGCTGCTTGCCCTGCTGGCGATCTGGGAGGTCGCGGCCCGGCTGGCCAATGGCCCGCTGCTGCCCTCGCCGGCGGCGGTGCTCGCCTTCATCGTGGCGGAGACCCGGCGCGGCGACCTGATCGCCAATATCGGCATCACGCTGGGACGGGTTGCCGGCGCCTTCGGCGTGGCGATGCTGATCGGCAGTGCCATCGGCATCGTCCTCGGCCGCTGGCACCGGGCCAACGCGGCCTTCGATGTCTGGCTGCTGGTGCTGCTCAACATGCCGGCCCTGGTGATCGCCGTGCTGTGCTATATCTGGCTCGGGCTGACCGAAGCCGCGGCGGTGACGGCGGTCGCCCTCAACAAGATCCCTAATGTCATCGTGGTGCTGCGCGAGGGTACCCGGGCCCTCGATCGCGACCTGGAGGAAATGGCCCATGTCTATCGCTTTCCGGCGGGAACCTGGCTGCGCCATGTCCTGATGCCGCAATTGGCGCCCTATATTGCTGCGGCGGCGCGTTCGGGCCTGGCGCTGGTCTGGAAGATCGTGCTGGTGGTCGAATTGCTCGGCCGCTCGTCGGGCGTCGGCTACGCGATTTCACTCTATTTCCAGCTTTCGGATGTCACGGCGGTGCTGGGCTATGCTCTCGCTTTCACCTGCGTCATGCTCGCCATCGAATTTCTCCTGTTGCAACCCCTTGAGAAGCATGCCCGACGCTGGCGCCCCGCCCTTGCTTGACCTCAGCATTGCCAGCAAGGTCTATCGCGATGATCGCGGCAGGGCCGTGGAGGCCGTCAGGGGGCTCGACCTTTCGCTGGCCGTGGGGGAATTCACTTGCCTGATCGGCCCTTCCGGCTGCGGCAAGACCACGGCCCTGAAGATCCTGCTAGGGCTCGATCGTGATTTCGAGGGCAGGGTGGAGCCCGACATCACGGCGCTGACAGTCGGGGTAACCTTCCAGGAGCCGCGCTTGCTGCCCTGGCGGACGGTCGAACAGAATGTCCGCATCGCCTTGCCGCCGTCGCAGCGCCGGCGCGAGCTCGACGCGCTGTTCGGGCGGCTCGGCCTCACGGAATGGCGCGCGCATTATCCGCATGCGCTGTCGCTCGGCCTGCAGAGGCGCGTCGCGCTGGCTCGAGCCTTGGCACTCGAGCCGCAATTGCTGGTGCTGGACGAGCCCTTCGTATCGCTCGACGACAAGGCCGCGCTGGAACTGCGCGCCTGCCTGCTGGCTGAAGTCGCCGACCATGGCATCACGGTTCTGATGGTGACCCACAATGTGCGCGAGGCGATCGGCCTGGCCGATCGGCTGCTGTTTCTGAGCGCCCGTCCCACCCGCATCCTCCATGAGGTCGCGATCGTGGAAGCGCGTCAGGACCGGCATTCGACCTGGATCGAGGAGCAACATCGTGAATTTGCGGTGCGCTTCGACTTATAGCGTCTTTGAAAACAAGGCGCAGTGGCTGGGACCGCGGACGTCTCGTCCGCTCTTGCCCTTTCGTGCGCGTGGCGCTTCCAAGAGGCGGACGAGACGTCCGCGGTCCCAGCCGCGGCGTTTCGCGTGGGAGGGTATCGGGTGATGCGCCGGTTCGTCGTTTGGGCTCTCTTGCTCGGTATATGTTTTCTGCTACCGACGAGCGTGGCCCGGGCGCCGACGCCGACGCCTTTGCCGATGACGGAAGTGGCCGAGGGGGTCTTCGTTTTCGCTGCCCCGCATGAACTGGCCGCGCAGGGCAATGCCGATGCCATCGGCAATGCCGGCTTCATTGTCGGCAGCGAGGCGGTCGCGGTCGTCGACACGGGCGGTTCGAAGCAGGCGGGTCTTTCCTTGCTGGCGGCCATCCGCGCCCGCACCGACAAACCGATCCGCTATGTCATCGACACCCATGTTCATCCCGACCATCTGCTCGGCAATGCCGCCTTCCGCCTGCCGGGCGTGACGATCGTCGGCCATGCCAATTTGCCCGAGGCCCTGTCCGCGCGCGCCGGGACCTATCTGTCGGCGACGCGCCGGCTGATCGGGGAGACGGCCTTTGCCGGCACCGAGGCGATTCCTCCCGCCCTGCTGGTCAAGGATCGGCTCGACCTCGATCTCGGCGGCCGCCGCCTCCTGCTGGAGGCCTGGCCGACGGCCCATACCAACACCGATCTCACCGTGCTGGACGAGAAGACAGGCACTTGGTTCCTGGGAGACCTGCTCTTTGCCGGCCATGTCCCGGCGCTCGACGGCAGCCTCAAGGGTTGGATTGCCGTGATCGACACGCTGCGCTCACGCCCGGCAGCCCGTGTCGTGCCGGGCCACGGTCCGGCAGCGATGCCTTGGCCGGCGGCGGCCGATCCGATGCGGCGCTATCTCACGCGCCTGCGCGACGATGTGCGCGCGATGATCGCCGAAGGCCGGACATTGCAGGAGGCTGCGGAACGTGCGGGGCAATCCGAGCGCGACAACTGGGAGCTTTTCGACGAGTTCAATCCGCGAAATGCCACAAGTGCCTTTCATGAACTCGAATGGGAATAGCCGGCGCCGAGCGTAAGAACCATATATTACCGTCGGGATTTTTGCGGTGCACTCAATAAATGATGCAATGCACCATAATAAGGTAAAAATAAATCTAATGACATGTCAGTCAAATCTTGCATGAACTGAGCACGTTGCATAAGGTAACGCATCTTCGACTTCCAACGGCACCGTGATGGGGATCGCAGTGTCGATTCGAAAGCCAGCGGCTTATGCCTATGGCTACGAGGCGGATCCGCCGGCTGTGACACGCTGTCGAAGAGACGAGGTATCCCCAAGGCTAGAAGAACGACATCAAGTTCGGCATGTGGTCCGGCGGGACGGCATGCGTGTGGCCACTCGGAGGAAGCCCAATGAAAATATTGATAGCGTGGCTGGGCGTGGTCTGCTCGCTGTTATTCGGCGCGCAGGCCTACGCCAACGACGAAGTACAAAAGCTGACGCAGGACCCCAATCAGTGGGTGCTGCAGACCGGCGATTATGCGAATACTCGATATTCGAAACTTGACCAAATTACTGCGGAAAACGTCAAGAAGCTCCAGGTTTCCTGGACATTCTCGACAGGCGTCCTGCGCGGCCATGAAGGCTCCCCGCTGGTCGTCGGCGACATCATGTATGTCCATACGCCGTTTCCCAACACGGTCTATGCCCTCGATCTCAACAATGAAGGCAAGATCATCTGGCGTTACGATCCCAAGCAGGATCCGAACGTCATTCCCGTGATGTGCTGCGACACGGTCAATCGCGGCTTGGCCTATGCGGACGGCAAGGTGTTCCTGCACCAGGCCGACACCACCGTCGTGGCGCTCGACGCCAAGACCGGCAAGGTGGTCTGGTCCGTCGTCAACGGCGACCCGAAGAAAGGCGAGACCAACACCGCGACCGTCATGCCCGTCAAGGACAAGATCCTCGTCGGCATTTCCGGTGGTGAATTCGGCGTGCGTTGCCATCTCACCGCCTATGACCTCAAGACTGGCAAGCAAGCCTGGCGCGCCTATTCCATGGGCCCGGACGAGGAAATGCTGGTCGATCCGGAAAAGACCACCGAACTCGGCAAGCCGATCGGCAAGGATTCCAGCATCAAGACCTGGCAAGGCGACCAATGGAAAACCGGCGGCGGCTGCACCTGGGGCTGGTATTCCTATGATCCCAAGCTGAACCTGGTCTATTACGGCACGGGCAACCCCTCCACCTGGAACCCCAAGCAGCGCCCCGGCGACAACAAGTGGTCGATGACCATCTTCGCCCGTGACGCCGACACCGGCGTTGCCAAGTGGGTCTACCAAATGACGCCCCATGACGAATGGGACTATGACGGCGTCAACGAAGTCCCGCTGGTCGATCTCAAGATCGACGGCAAGGAGCACAAGGCCCTGGTCCATCTGGACCGCAACGGCTTCGGCTACACCCTCGACCGCGAGACGGGCGAGCTCCTGGTTGCCGAGAAGTATGACCCGGTCGTGAACTGGGCCACCAAGGTCGACATGGACAAGAACAGCAAGACCTATGGTCGTCCGCTGGTCGTGGCCAAATATTCGACCGAACAGAATGGTGAAGACGTCAACACCAAGGGCGTATGCCCCGCGGCTCTCGGCTCCAAGGACCAGCAGCCGATGGCCTATTCGCCCAAGACCGGCCTGTTCTACGTGCCGACCAACCATGTCTGCATGGATTACGAGCCGTTCAAGGTGAGCTACACCCCGGGCCAGCCCTATGTCGGCGCTACCCTGTCGATGTATCCAGCCCCCAACAGCCATGGCGGCATGGGCAACTTCATTGCCTGGGACGCTGCCAAGGGTAAGATCGTCTGGTCGCTGCCCGAGCAGTTCTCGGTGTGGTCCGGCCCGCTCGCGACTGCCGGCGGTGTCGTGTTCTACGGCACGCTGGAAGGCTATCTGAAGGCGATCGACGCCAAGACGGGTAAGGAACTCTACAAGTTCAAGACCCCCTCCGGCATCATCGGCAACGTGATGACCTACACCCACAAGGGCAAGCAATATGTCGCAGTGCTCTCGGGTGTCGGTGGCTGGGCCGGTATCGGCCTGGCGGCAGGCCTGACCGATCCGAATGCGGGTCTGGGCGCCGTTGGCGGCTATGCAGCCCTCAACAACTACACCGCGCTCGGCGGACAGCTGACGGTGTTCGCGCTGCCATGAGCACGTGATGCAGCAGCCAGGGCAAGGCGCGTTTGCCCTGGCTTGCCGTCTCAGGTGTCTTTGCGCCGCTTGTCGATATCGGCAAATTGCAAACCCTTTGGCCGATCATTTCGTCGGGGCTGGGGAGACGTCGTTCTTTCCCAGCCCCCTCGCCAGATAAAAACGAAGACTTCCGGCTTTCGGTGCCCTTCGGCCCGCGAAATGGTGGTCTGTGCCCTGAGTGGGAGACAAACGATTGCTTGTTCAAGCCAATCCAATGAAATCACGAGCCGGGAACCGCCCCGCCCCCCTGCATCGCAATGCGCTCTTCGGCCTGACGGCGTTGGCGCTGGGCCTTTTCGCAGCGACCTCGGCCTTCGCCGACCCGGCCAAGCCGGCCAGCAGCGAAGACGGCAAGTACAGCGATGCCGAGGGTGCACCGACCTATAACATCACTGCAGATGGCAATGTGGATTGGTATACCTTCTCCGGCTATCGGCGTTATC
The DNA here is from genome assembly GCF_034424805.1 of Labrys sedimenti. Taxonomy (NCBI): domain Bacteria; kingdom Pseudomonadati; phylum Pseudomonadota; class Alphaproteobacteria; order Hyphomicrobiales; family Xanthobacteraceae; genus Labrys; species Labrys sedimenti. Next base: position 75,773 of record NZ_JAXOUF010000008.1, on the reverse strand, counting down.
ACTCCGAATGCACGGTCTGCCACGGTCCCGACGGCGCAGGCTCGACCTATGCGCCGGCGCTCACCGATTCCCTGAAGAAGATGAATTATGAGCAGTTCAGCACTGTCGTGGTCCAGGGTCGCAAAGATGTGAGCACGTCAAGCCAGAAGGTGATGCCGACTTTCGGCACGAACCGGAACGTGATGTGCTATCTTGATGACATCTATGTTTATCTGCGGGCGCGCAGCGATGGTGCCCTCGCGCGCGTCCGTCCCGAAAAACACGACCCCAAGCCGCAGAGTGCCAAGGATGCCGAAACGGCCTGCATGGCGAACTGAGTCCAACCTGCTTCTTGTTCCCGGCCTTGTCCTGGCCGGGATGGTGCTCGGCTTGAATTCCGCCAATGCCCAGCAGGTGCCCGAGCTCGTCGACAAAGCCAATCTGCGCGTGTGCTCGGATCCTGCCAACATGCCGTTCTCGAACCGCCGCCAGGAAGGGTTCGAGAACCGCATCGCCGAGATCGTTGCCAAGGATCTGCAGCGGCCGGTGCGCTACTACTGGCTGCAGCAGGGCATGGGCTTCGTGCGCAATACGCTGGGCACGGGCCTGTGCGACGTGATCATCGGGGCCGCTTCGGGCTCCGATCTCACCCAGCACACCAATCCCTATTACGCGTCGACCTATGTCCTCGTGGTCAAGGCGGATGGGCCGCTGGCCGGCGTCACCAAGCTGGAGGACCCCGCGCTCAAGGGCCGCCGATTCGGCATCATTGCCGGCACACCGCCGGGCGACCACCTGCAGCGCCTCGGCCTGATCGCCAACGCCAGGAGCTATGGGCTGACGCTGGATCAGCAGGACAATGCGGCGGGCAAGGAAGCCATCGACGATCTCGTCGCTGGAAACACCGACGGTGCGCTGCTTTGGGGGCCGATCGCCGGCTATTACGCCAGCAAGGCGGCCAAGCCGCTCAAAGTCATTCCGCTCGTGCAGGAAAGCGAGCGCCCGTTGCTGGCCTATCGCATCACCTTCGGCATCCGGGCCAACGAGACGCAATGGAAGCACACGCTCAACGCCGCCATCCGCAAGCACGCCAAGGAGATCGCGCAGGTGCTGTCCGACTACGGGGTGCCGCAGGTTTCCGTCGATAGTCTGCCGGCCGAGCGGCCCAATCTCGCCGCAGGCCAGGTGCAGGAATAAGGCGATGATCAGGCCGATCGCGCGCAGTGCTGTCCTTCTGGTCCTGGCTCTCGCGACGTTGCCGGCCCAGGCCGGTCCTCCGCCCGAGCCGAGCGGCTATCGTCTCGACGACTACAGGGCACCGACACCGGCGACGCTCGCCGGCGCCACGGTCCTGGATACGGCGCGGGCCGAGGCATTGTGGAAGCAGCGAGAGGCCCTCTTCGTCGATGTCCTGCCGCATCCTCCCAAGCCCGCCGAGCTTCCCGCTGGTACGCTCTGGCGTGATCCGCCGCATGAAACCATCGTCGGCGCGGTATGGCTGCCGGAAGTCGGGCGCGGTGCGCTGGCGGCGGCGACGGAGGATTATTTCAAGCGCAGCCTGGCCGAGCTGACCCATGGCCGCCGCGAGGAGGCGCTGGTGTTCTTCTGCAAGAAGGACTGCTGGATGTCGTGGAACGCTGCCAAGCGGGCGGTCAGCTATGGCTATGGCCGGGTCTATTGGTATGCCGACGGCGTCGATGGCTGGAAGGGCGCGGGCCTGGCCCTGGAGACGGTCAAGCCGCGACCGTGAACGGCAGTCTTTGTGCCGCTGGCATCAGAAAGGGAGATGGACAATGACCTTTCTTGAAAAACGGGCTGGATTGCGCCCTTCGCGCCGCCGCTTCCTGGGTGGGACAGGACTGGCCGCGCTCATGCTCCTCGCCAGCCCGGGGTGGGCCGAGGCCGGCGACACGCCGAGCGAGGCGACCTGGGATTCGATCCGCCCGGACCTCTTCGGCGAAAAGACCATCGATGCCGAGCCGGTCCTGCGCTTGAACGCACCGGTCAGGGCCGAGGATGCGGCGCTGGTGCCGATCGAGGTGGTTGTCGACCTGCCGGCCAATGACAGCCGCACGATCAGGGCGATCACCCTTGTGGTGGACGAGAATCCCTCGCCGCTGGTGGCCGTCTTCAAGCTCGGGGAAGGGCGCCGGCAGTTCGGGCTGTCGACGCGCATCCGCGTCAATTCCTATTCCTATGTCCGGGCGGTCAGCGAAACCAGCGACGGCAAGCTGCACATGACCAAGGCCTTCGTGAAAGCGGCCGGCGGCTGCTCGGCTCCGGCTGGCAAGGATCCGGTGGAGGCCAAGGCCAATCTGGGCAAGATGCGCTTTCGTGATTTCTCCGGGACGGGCAGCAAGGAAGCCCAGATTCAGATCCGCCACCCGAATTATTCCGGCATGCAGATGGATCAGGTGACGCGGCTCTACACGCCGGCCTGGTTCGTGCAGACCCTGGCGGTTACCCAGGGGCAGAAACCGGTCTTCTCCATGGAGGGTGGCATCTCGCTCAGCGAGGATCCGACATTCCGCTTCAGCTATGACAAGGATGGCCAGCCGATCTCCGTCGATGCCAAGGACACCGAGGGGAACGAGTTCAAGCGCGCCTTTCCCGCCGATGGGGGCAGTTGAGCCGCTGTCGAAGAATTCTTTGACGTGCCCCTTCGGATCGATGACATAGCGTGTCATGCGGGAAAGCACCACTGCACCACCGCGATGTGATCACGCCATGACCGAAAGCCCGGAAACGCCGGATACCGTCAAAATCAGCCTCGATGCCAACGAGGCCATCGTGCTGTTCGAGCTTCTCTCGCGCTGGTGCGATCCAAAGACGGACGCTACGCCGGCGGGCGCCTGCTTCCGGAGCACGGCCGAATGCGCCGTCCTTCTCGGGCTTCTCGGCAGCCTCGAAGGGCAATTGGCCGCGCCCTTCAAGCCTGACTATGAGGAGATCGTCGCGCAGGCCCGGCGGCGTCTGGAACCGCTGTGGGATCAGGTGACCCTAAACGGCTGAACACCCCGGAAACGCTATTTGAAGCAGCGGATCTCGGCTTCGGCCTGGGTGCGCCGGAGATTGGCGACGACGTCGTCGAATTGCTTGGTGCTGCGGAAGATGGCGGACTGCTGGCCGACACCCTGGCGCATGGCCAGGATGGTTTCGGCCCTTTCATAGCCGTCATAGGGCAGGATGGAGGCGATCACGTCGATCGAGCAGGCGCACCGTTCCATGGCTTCCCGCGTCTCGCCATTGGCGGCCATGCAGCCGATCACATAGTCGACCCGTGCCTTGGTCGGATAGTCGTTCTCGACCTCTGCGCCGAAAGCGGGAATGGCCGTGGCTGCCAGCATCAGCAATGCCAGAAGCGTGTCAGTCGGGCTTGGCCTCATAGGAAATTCCTTCGTCGAGCAGCGGGCTGTTCTTTCCGGGCGCCGAGACTTCGATGCGGGCGATCTCGCCGGGCAGGTCCCTGGCCACCAGGAATTCGTAGCGCAGCGTGTCCAACCCATTGAGCCGGGCCTTGTTGGGGTCATCGCTGAAAGGCTGGATCGAGACGCGCCAGCCGGGAAGGGTGCGGCCCTCATAGGGGATTTCAGCCGGTTTCACCTCGGCCTTGTCGCGCAGGGCCGTGCGGATGGCCGTTTTGAAATAGCGCGGATTGGCCTGATAGGTTTGGGCGAGTATGCCGATATGATGCTCGAGGAAGAGGCTCAGCACCGGATTGCCGCTCATGTTCTCGAACGGCCCGGCGGCGCGTCGGTGAGCGCCGCTGAAGAGCTGGACCTGCACGGTGCGGGTCTGCTCCGTCTCGCCCTTGTCGAGGGTGAGACGGATGGTGTCGTCGAAGGAAGCACCGTAGAGTTTGTCGTCGGCGCTCTTGCGATGATAGGCGTAGGTCAGCACCTGGTTGATGGTGGTCTTGTCGAGCTGGGGTTCCTCGAACAGCAGGGTGGCGGCGTCCGGGGGCGCTGCGGCCGCATGGGCGGCACCGGCGAGGACCAGGAGGGCCAGGGCGGATAGCCATGCTCTTCCCGGCTTGCGACGTGCACGATCATTCATGCCGGCTGTCCTTCCATCGGTCGGGGAGCGGCCGTGATGACGCGGTAGTCATAGGCCGGTGGTGAGGAAACGGCCGATTCGCTGGCGGCCAGGGCCTGCATGCGGTCGTGCCAAGGCGATTTGTGGCAGGCCGGATCGGTCACGCCGGCATCGCCGGCCAGGGCCAGGGCCTGGCAGCGGCAGCCACCCCAGTCGCGTTCCCGGCGCTCGCAACTGCGGCAGGGATCCGGCATCCAGTCGGTGCCACGATAGGCATTGAAGGCGGGCGAGTTCAGCCAGGCCTCTGCCAGAGTATGCTCACGCACCGACCAGAATTCGAGGTGGGGGATGGTTTCGGCGGCATGGCAGGGCAGGATCTTGCCCGACGGCGTGACGTTGAAGGTCCGGCGCGCCCAGCCGCCGTTGCAGGGCTTGGGATAGGCCGAATAATAGTCGGGCACCACGAGGTCGATGACGATGCGGCCTTTCAGCCTTTCGCGTGCGGCTTCCACCAGGGCGATCGAGGCATCCGCCTCGGCGCGCGTCGGCATCAGGGCGGCGCGGTTGCGCTGCGCCCAGCCATAATACTGGGTGTGGGCGATTTCGACGCGCTTGGCCTGCATCTCGACGGCAAGATCGATGATATCGCCGACCTCGCCGATATTGGCACGATGGATCACCGCATTCACCGTCAGCGGCAGGCCGAGCGTCACCACATGCCGGGCGAAGTCGCGTTTCCTGGCATGGGCTCCGGCCAAGCCACCGATATGTTCCGCCATTTGCGCGGTTGCAGCCTGGATCGACAGCTGCACATGGTCGAGACCGGCCTCGGCGAGGGCCTCGAGCCGGGCATCGGCCGCGCCGACACCGGCCGTGATCAGGTTGGTGTAGAGGCCGAGTTCGGCACAATGGGCGGTCAGCTCGACGATGTCGGGCCGGGTCGTCGGCTCGCCGCCGGACAGATGCACATGCAGGACGCCGAGGGCGGCGGCCTCCGAGAACACGCGCTTCCAGGTCTGCGTGTCCAATTCCTGCGCGCGGTGGTCGAGCTCGAGCGGGTTGGAGCAATAGGGGCAGCGCAGCGGGCAGCGATGGGTGAGCTCGGCGAGCAGGCCGATCGGATTGGGGATGCGGGCCTGGCTCGTCATCGCTCGATCACCCGCTTGGTAAGGAGATCATCGAGCATGGCGATGACGTCGCCCTCGATCACTTCACGCTTTTCGCCATAGCGTTCGGCGAGCAGATCACAGATCGCGCCGACGCTGCGCTGGCCGTCGACCAGTTCCACCACGCTGGCGGCCACCGCGTCGAGGCCGAAGGCACGCTCGGGTGCCAGCAGCATGTGCTTGTTGCGGACGCTGTCGAAGCGGAGCCTGACCCCGCGCGGCAGGCTGGGGACATCCTCGGCCGAGAGCGTGCTCATGATGCCAGCTCCATACCGGGAATCCAGGCGCCGGGCGGCGGCAGGCCGGGTGTCACATAGGCGTGGTGCAGGCCGTCCAGCTGCGCCCATAGCACGTCGCATTTGAAGGCAAGGGCCGCGAGGACGGATTGCTGCAGGGCGATGCTGGTGGCGTGACGCTTGACATAATCCAGCGCGAAATCGGCATCGCGAGGTGCCTGCGACAAGCGCTTGTCGAAATAGGCGAGGGCCTGAGGGGAGATGAAATCATAGCTTGCCAGCATGCCGGCAAGGCGTTCGGAAATGATGGTGGGCGCGAACAGCTCGGTGAGGGAGGAGGCGATCGCCTCCAGGAGCGAGCGGTCGCGCACGAAATCGACATAGGCCTGCACGGCATAGCGGGTCACCGGCAGCAGGCCGCGGGTGGAGACGACATAGTCGCGCGGGAAATCCAGGCTGTCGGTCAGTTTGAGCCAGCGCTCCAGACCGCCATCACCATCGCCGGTGCCGTCATGATCGACGATGCGCTGGCGCCAGATCCGCCGCAGCGCCGGGTCCTGCATGCGGGCGAGGATGGTCGCGTCCTTCACCGGGATCATGGCCTGGTAGAAATAGCGGTTGAGGGCCCAGGCCCTGACCTGGTCGCGGCTCAGACGGCCACCATGCAAGGCGGCATGGAAGGGATGGAGATTGTGGTAGCGCCGATGGCCGATATCGCGCAGGGCAGCTTCCAGCGCGGCGGGGGAAAGGAGCGTTGTCATAGGGAAAATACCATGCCGTCATGGGCGACCTGCCAACCCGCTGTCTCGACCGCCTGCCTTTGGGGCGAATCCTCCACCAGGACCGGATTGGTATTGTTGAGGTGGATGAAGACCCGCTGTTCCACGGGCAGGCCTGCCAGGGCGGCCATCGATCCGTCGGGGCCGGCAATCGGCATATGGCCCATGCGCCGCCCCGTCTTGGTGCCCAAGCCATGCCGGATCATCTCGTCGTCCTCCCACAGCGTGCCGTCGAACAACAACAGATCGGCACCGGCAATGGTTTCGCGCAGCCAGGGCGGCACGTCGGCGCAGCCCGGAATATAGGCGATCCGCTTGCCGCCGCCGGCCAGGATCACGCCCACCGTCGCCTCGCTTGCCTCCCCCAGGCGCATCGGTTCGTTCTCGCGCCAGAGCGGCAGTTTTCCCGGAACTGGCACCAGCGTTACGGTCAGGCCCGGCAGGGCCTCAAAGCTCTGACCCGGGGTTACCGCCTTTCGGCCGACGAGGTCGCGTGCCAGGACGTCGAAGATCCGGTTGCCGGCGATGCTATCCAACGTCTCGGCCGTGCCATAGAGCGTGAAAGCCTGGCGCTCGCGCAGGCCCAGCAGGCCGGCGACATGGTCGACATCGCCATTGGTCAAGAGCACCGCTGCAATCGGCGAGTGGCGCGCGGATCCCTTGTGACGCAATGGATCCCCGGGCTGGAGCGCAGGCACAGCCTGGAGTTGCTGGCGGATATCGGGCGAGGCATTGAGCAAAAGCCAATCCTCCCCGTTCACCGAAACCGCGATGCTCGACTGGGTGCGCGGCCGGACCCTAGGATCGCCGGTCCACGCCAGACGACAGACCGGGCAAGCACAGTTCCATTGTGGAACCCCACCCCCGGCCGCCGCCCCGAGAACGATGGTATGCAAGCTTGCCTGCACGACCCCGATTCCGTTGCTGTCGCCGATTCAACTTAGAATTCCGGCGGCAGGTCCTCGTCGGACATATAGCCCGTCACTTCCATTCCGACGCAGAACTCGATGATTTCAGGTTTGGTCCAGCGCATTTCAATTCCTCCGTTGCTTGGTTTGTGAGCTTTTTCATAAGGAATTTATAAGTATTAATCTTGGAAGATACCAAGATCATTACCAACAACACTATCCACGTCTTCCATCAATACCGCAAGTGAAAACGATTGGGTTTTGTGGCGCACCGTTTTTGAGGCACAAGGAATCATGGGGACCCGCCGGTGCGGATCCACCGCGTGCGACATCGTGGCAGCCGCTGCTCAGCGTCCGGACCGATTGCCTGCCATGTCGAGCATGAAGCCGCGGCCGCGAACCGTGCCGATCAGCGGTCCGCCGACGCGGGTGATGTCGGCGAATTTGGTTCTGAGATAGCCGACATAGACATCGACGACGTTGAGCGAGACGCCTCCCTGCGTGGCCCAGAGGCGGTCGAAGATCTCGCCGCGCGAGACGGGATGGTTGGCGTTCTGCATGAGCAAGGCGAGCAATTCGGCCTCCCGCTGCGTCAGGCGCACATGCACGGTGCCGTAATGGGCCTGGCGTGTCTCGTGATCGAGCACGAGGCGTCCGACGATCAGGCGTTCATGTTCATCCGAGGTGCCGGACCGGTGCAGGAGGTGGGTGCGCAGCCGCGCCACCAATTCATCGAACTGGAAAGGCTTGACGATGTAGTCGTCGGCGCCGGCCGTGAGGCCGTCGACGCGATCCTGCACTTCGTCCTTGGCGCTGACGAACAGGATCGGTCCCGTATAGCCGGTCTCACGCAAGGCCCTGCAGACGTCGAGCCCCGAACCGTCGGGCAGGATCATGTCCAGCACCACCGCGCAGGGATTGATGTCCCGGGCCGTGTCGAGGGCCTGGTCCGCCCGCTCCACCGTGGTGACGTCGAATCCCTCCACCTTCAGGCCCCTGCTGAGCATCGAGCCAATGTCGGCATCATCTTCGACGAGCAATACATTCATGATGCAAATCCTGTGTGCGTATTCCCTTCGGCGGCTCGGGGCAGCGTGATCGCCACCCGCGTACCACGCTCGGTGTTTGGATCCGATGCTATAACGATGCTGCCGTGATGTCGCGTGATAACCCATTGGGCCAGGGCCAGACCGATGCCGAAGCTCGATGAGGCGTCGCCGTTGCGGCTGACGAAACGCTCGAACACCTGCTCCCGCGCCTCGGCGGGAATGCCGCAGCCATCGTCGCTGACGAAGATGCCGGCGGCGTCCGGGCTATCTTCCAGGCGGATCTCGATGCGCGTGGCGCCCTTGGCATGGCGGATGGCATTGTCGATCAACCCCTCGACCACCTGGCGGATCCAATCGCCGTCGGCGACGATGTCGCCAGGCGATTCGGGCAGGACCAGCGCAATTTCAAGCTGGTGGCGCCGGACCGCGGGCGCGTAGCTCTCCACGGTGTCCGCCAGCAGGCGCGCCAGGTCAATGCGGCGGAAATCGAGGGTGATCTCGCCGCTTTCCGAGCGCGCGACACGCAGCATGTCCTCGACGCGTCGATGCAGGCGGAAGGCGCGCTGGCGGATGGTGGTGAAAGTCGTGCGGGTCTCCTCGGGGCTGATCGAAGGCGCGCGCAGGGCAATGTCGCATTCGCCCAGCACCACGGTGAGCGGGGTGCGCAGCTCATGGCTGACATCGGCAAAGAAGCGCCGGCGCGAACGGTCGATGCCGGCCAGCCTCTCATTGGCGGTAGTGAGGTCGGCCGTACGCTCGGCCACGATGCGTTCGAGCGCTGCCCTGTCCAGCGATAATTTATGTTCGCGCCTGGCCAGCGAGGCTGCCATGCGGTTGAAGCGGGCCACCAGCAGGCCGAGTTCGTCGCGCGCTCCGACGGCGAGCCTGATATCGAGCTTGCCGCGGCCGATGGCGATGGCGGCGTCGTCAATGGCGCTGATTCGGCGTAGCAGCGGCCTGGTGATGCGCTGGTGCAGCAGGATCGCGATCAGGATGGCGAGGATCGCCGCGGCGATGGCGGCGATGGTCAGGCGCTGCGAGGTGCGGGCGATGTCCTCGCGCGCCAGCTTGACGGCCTGCCGTTCGGCCTCCACCAGGGCGGACAATCGCGGGCCGGCGCTGAGGCCGAAGCCGTTGAGGGCACCGCGGATGGTGTCGCCGCGCGCAGCTGTATCCGATTGCTCGAGCCCGGTGGCGATGGAGGCATCCAGACTGGCGATATCCGCGCGCAGCAATGCCAGCATGCGCTCCGGCGTCTCGACACGGCCGGGGATGGTTTCGCCCTGCCAGGGGTCGGCGCCGGCCGCCGTCAGCACGGTGTCGATCTGGTTCTTCAGGGCAGTCAGGCGCAGGCGGCTGGACGCGGCGGTCTGGGCGCTGTCGATGGCGGCAAAGGCATAGTCGGTCAGGCGTCCGGAGGCCTCGGCCAGCAGGTCGAGCCGGCGCTGCGACACGGTGAGACGCTCGACGGCGAAATCGGAGGTCCGCACCGCGAACAGCAGGCCGGCCGCCGCCAGCAGGGTCAGCATGGCGGCACCGGCGATCAGAAAGGAGAGAGAGCCTCGAATCGATCCCATACCGCCACGAATCACAATTGTTCCGACTATTGGAGTCGGTTGACGATGCACACTTGCCCAGCTGAGGCGCCGTTGCAAGGCTGCGGCACGCCGGACAAAGCGCGTTTGGACGGAAACGCTTGTTTACTCCGGCGTCCTGCTGGCGCGGCCTTACGGTTCCTGCCGGGTGCCACAAATCGCGAAACGCCGTTGGCAGTGTGCGTCTTCAGATGTCGGTGGACAGGTCCCGCTTGGTGACGCAGCGCCAGTTGCGTATTTTCCATTGCCGGTGCGTGGACTGCCACTGGGCGATGGTTTCCTGGGCATGCAACAAGCAGGCCATGCTGTCCTGCGTATCCATGGACCAGCTGATACGCTCCTCGCGGCAGGAGTCGGGCGCGCTCATCAGGCAGACGGTCAGGAGAATCCACATGAGGTGCCTCTTGCTACAGCAAGCGATGTTAGCCTGTTCCCGTTTGCAGCTCCAATCAAGCTGTACTTGTGTGCTACCTCCCATGCGGTAGCCGGATGCCGCCGGAATGCTGCCCGCCCGTTCATGCCGCGGGCATCAGGATCTCGCCCTTGCCGAGCGTGGCAAGGTCGCCTGCCAGGCGCTCGGCCTGCTGGGGGATGAGCTCGGCCGATCGGGGGTGGATGCGGGCCACGGCGCGGCGAAGCAAGTGGGCAACCACAAGACGATGCCGGCCGGTGGGGACGAAGCTCGGCAGCAGGGTGCCATGCGTGGCTGCAATGATGGTGCCGCGCCGCATGCCGTAGCCGGGATTGTCGCCGACTTCCTGGGCGATGATGGTGCCGGCGATCAGGCCCGAGCCAGCATAGTCGCCGGCCCGCCCACCGACGAGGATCAGTCCTCGCCGCATGCGCTCGCCCAGCCTGTCGCCCGCATTGCCCTCGATGACGAGGATCGCACCGTCGAGGCCGTGCATCGCGCCGTGGATGGCGCCGCCGGCACGTTCGTCCGCATCGCCAGCGATACGGACGAGCCCGCCCTTCGCCGCACTGGCCGCAAACGGACCGGCACTGCCGGTGACTTCGATCGTGCCGCCCCGCATCGCCTGGCCCAGCCGTTGGCCGACATCGCCGTCCACCACGAGGCGGCCCGATTCGAGCCCGGCGCCGATCAGGTCGAAGCGCGGGGAGCCGCCCTCGAAGCGGATGCTATCGCGATCGCCTGCTTCGACCGTGAAGATATCGGCCACCGCCACGCCGTGCCGGGAGGTACCGATCGGGAGTCTCTCGATGTCCGGAAGCGACAGGGCGCCGATGCGATGCGGCACCAGGCCCGAAAGGTCGAGGCGTTCGGGCGGGGCTTCGCGCAGGCGGAAAGTGAGGGCGTTCATGTCAGCAACTCGCGCAGATGAAAGTGATATTTGCCGAGCTTGCCGCCATAATTGCCGGCGGTGACACGCACCAGGCCATGCTGCGGTCCTGCTTCGACGGCTGCGTGGAGCCCCTCTCTCATCGAGGCGCGTACGGCCTCGGCGGAGAATCCGTCGATGACGATTTCGAGTACCGCTCCCACCTCGGGCGCCAGGGCCGAACGGGGGCGGCCCTTCAGCGTCGGGCAGTAGGGGTCGTTGGTCGAGGCGATCATGCCCTTGGTGCGTCCGCCGACCTTGGAGCCGGAGCGCACGATGCCGCCGGGAAAGGGCAGGATTACATCGGGTACGGCCGCTGCGGCGCGGGCAGCGGCTTCGGCTACCGCCAAGGTGCCGGCCTGGTCGCGGCCGAGAAACAGCAGGTTGCCGCCACCCACCGCGCCCTCGACGAGGCCGGTGTCATGCTCGCAGACGAATTCGCCGTCCATCACCGGCACGCGCCAATAGCGATGCCCTTCGATGCGTTTGGCCATCTCATAGCCGTCGCCGAAATAACGGATATTGGCGCCCAGCTTGAGACGCCGCGTGCCGTCGGAACCAGCATAGCAGGCCGAGCCGGGGCTGGTCAGCACGCATTGGCCGACACGGCGCGCGAGCTGCTTGCCGAGCCCGTCGGCATCGAAGCCGAAGAGCAGGACGCGCAGGCCCGGCCTTCCGTCCGGGGTTTCCTCCGGCGAGAGGGACCGGTCGATACCGGCTTCGACGCCGCAGCCGATCACCGACGTCGCAAAGCCCGTCAGGCTCGCCGCTGCGATCTCGGCCCAGCGGGGCGTGTCTGCCGTCAGCACGATCGCTGTGGCGGCCATGCCGAAGGCTTCGGCGAAGGTGTCATCGATGGCGATGCCATTGAGCGTCAGGTCGGAGCTGGTTAGGTTCGACATGGCTCGACCTCGAAAACATTTCTTTCGCCAAAGGCCTCGAGCGGCACGCTGAAACTTTCCAGGCCGGCCCCGAAGCGGTCTTCGAGATAGCGGTCGGCATGGCGCCTCATGGCCGGATCGAACTCCGGCGCCAGCGTCAGGGTGCGGCCGGCGCGCCATCCCAGCGGCTCGCCCTTGCGCACCACCGCCACGCCGTCCTTCAGGACCAGATCGGCCGAGGCGAACATCGCGGTGCGGTCGGCATCCTCGCGGTAGATGGCCACATCAGCGCGGGCGCCCGGCTTGAGATGGCCGCGGTCGGCCAGTCCGAGCAGTCGTGCCGGCGCGGCGCGGGTCATGATCGCGACTTCCGCCAGGGTGTATTCGCGCTCGATCGCGGCAAGGCCGCTGCGCTCGCGCACGATGTCCGGCAGGCTCGCCAGAGTGCGATCCCGTTCCGCCTTGTCCATGAGCAGATGGATCAGGCGGGGATAGGCGGTGAACGGGCCGCCATTGGGATGGTCGGTGGTGAGCAGCACCCGCCAGGGGTCCGGCGAGAGCAGGAAGAGTTCGAGGCCGATGGCAAATTGCAGCGCGTTGATGCCGGAGTTGCGGCGATAGCGGTAGGGCACGATGCCGACGCCCTCGGCATCGCCGTCGACCAGGATCCATTTGCGTGGCCGGCCGGCCTTGCGGCTGGAGAATTGCCGGAGGATGTCGAGGGAGATCGTGCAGGTCTGGCCGAACACCACCTGGCCGACATCGAGGGTTGCGTTGGGATTCGCGGCCAGGGCCGCGCAGACCTCCGCCGCAGCCGAGACGATCCCGCCACTCTCGTGCCGGCCATAACTGTAGAACTGGGCATGGGCGAAATGGACGGGGCGCCCCTCCGCTGCCTTGATGGTAGCGATCAGCGTGTCGACGGCGCCGGGCAGTCCGAGATTGCTGCAATGGACATGGAGGGGATGCGGCACGCCGATCGCCGTGGTCGCGTCGAGCAGGGCCGTGAGGATCTGGCGCGAGGTCAGGCCATAGCTCGGCACCTCGTCGTCGAGCCCGAAGGCGCGTACGTTCTGCTTGAATGCCGCCGCTCCGCCGGCATTGATCACCTTCACGCCGAGCCCGCGCGAGGTCGCGAGGGTCAAGGCCGTCAGGTCGCGCACCGCCTGAGCGCCTTCCTTGCGCCTGAGCAGGGAGAGCAGCTGGTCGTCATTGCCGAGCACGCTGAGCGCGCCCCGGTCGATCAGGGGAATGTCGTCGAGTTCGAGGTGGGTCGCCAAGGCGGCGCTGGGCGCCAGTGCCGGCTCGATCACCGTCGTATAGCCCATGCGCGCATAGAGGCGGCCGGTCTCGAAGGCCGACCAGCGCGCGGTCGAGAAGGGCAGGGCCGGGTCGCCGGCAGTTTCGCTGACATGAAGTTCGGGCAGCAGCAGGCGCGCTAGGGTCACGTTGCCGCCGGCAATATGGGAATGGACGTCGACGCCGCCGGCCATCACCACGCAGCCGCGCGCGTCGATCACGGTATCGGCGACGGCCTGCACCGGCTTTTCGACGATGCGCTCGTCCTGGATCCACAGATCTGCCTTGCCGTCACGGCCGGAAACCGGATCGACGATGCGGCCGCCCGCAATGCGCGTCAGCATGATCCCTGTCCCTTCTGGCCGATTGTGGTTTGAATGGCCTCGATGATCTCGGCCGCGCCGGTGTTTCGAGGGGCTGGGCCCGTCCCGATGGCTGCGAGCGTGCCGCGGCGTTCGTCGAAACAGACGGCCATACCGGCTTCGCCCGGAACAGCCACCTCGATCACGATGCCGGCCTGCGCTTCGTCTGGACGTCCGGAGAGGACGACGCCGGGAATGCCGACCGGGGGCTTCTCGCCATGGGCTTGTGCGCAGAGCCATAGCGCCGCATCGGCTTCCTTGCTCGCGACCAGGCGGCGAGCGTCGAAGCGCCAGGGATCGTGCTCGGGATAATCGCGTCCCAGCCCGACACGTGGCGCATCGCCGGTCGTCCAGCTGCCGACCGCGAGGGCCAGCCGCGCCGCGGCCGGCACGCCGAGCGGCAGACTGGAAAAACGGGTCTCGTCATTGAGGTCCTTGACCAGCCCCTGGAGCATGCCGACGGCTGGTTCGCCCAGTTCCCGGGGGTCATAAACGGCGACCCCGAAACGGGCCGCCTTGATCCTGCCGGCCAGATCGTTCAGCGCCACCGTTTCCGGGCGGGGCGACAACCGGCCAGTCGCGAGGGCGCGCAGCAGGCCCAGATGCGCGGCAAGGGTGTCCTGGTCGGCCTCCAGGTTGAGGACATTGCGCTCGGCCACGCCGGCCAGCGGGGCAGGGGCAGCCACGAGCTCGGCCAGCAAGGGATTGGCGCCGGCCTTGCGCCCGACCACCAGCAGGAGGTCCGCGCGCGCCCGTGCCTCGGCCCAGGTGGTGGTCATCGCGCCGCGGGCGGCGAGGACGCCGAGATCGGCATAGAGCGCATCCGAGCCCTCGCAGTCGATCGCAGCGCCGATATGGAAGGCAAGCCGGTAGGCTGCGCGCACCGCTGCAACGTCGCCGGACAGCCCGCCGATCACGGGCAGGCGAGCCCGAGCCAGCATCCGCGCCGCAGCGGCTATGGCCTCATGCTGATCAACCGATTGGCCTTCGATCCAGGCGCGCATCCGTGAGCCGTCTCCTGCCTTTCATTTTCGCTATAGCTAACAACCACCTCAGCGTTCGGCCAAGTACCTCCGCGCTCTCTGGCAAATTTATAAGAATAATATGGATTATTTCTAAGAAATTGCTGCGTTGCCAACGATGTTTATTTGTTATGATATTTTCCTATTGGGGAGGCCGCGCCGATGTATCAGCAGAAGGGAACGACCTTACCCGGATTTGAGTCCGCTTCCGCGACAAATCCCGCTTCGATCCGCGTGAGTGCGAGTGCGCGCCTGCATCTCGGTTTTCTCGATCTTCATGGTGGGCTCGGTCGCCGTTTCGGCAGCCTCGGCCTCGCGGTGAGCAGCCCCGCCGTCGATCTCGTCATATCGGATGCGGAGCGTTTGATCGCCGAGGGAGAGGAGGCCGAACGCGTGCTGCGTTATGCGGAAGCGGCGGCGCACCATCTCCAGGTCGAGCCGCGCGGCCATTTTCAGTTGCGGCGCAGTATCATACCCCATGCCGGCCTCGGCTCAGGGACGCAGATCGCCCTGGCGGTGGCGGCGGGCCTTGCCAGACTGCGGGGGCGGCCCTTTCAGGCGCGCGACGCCGCGGAAGCACTCGACAGGGGCAATCGTTCTTCCGCCGGCCTGGCCGCATTCGAAAAGGGCGGCCTGGTTCTCGACGGCGGACGCGGCGAGGACGATCGGGCGCCCCCGATTCTTGCCCGCCTGCCTTTTCCGGAGGACTGGCGGGTGCTGCTGGTCTTCGACACCTCTTCCCATGGCCTGCATGGCGAGGCCGAGGTCAGCGCCTTCCGGCAGTTGCCGCCCTTTCCCGAGGCTGCCGCAGCACATCTTTGCCGTCTTGCCCTGATGCGCATCCTGCCGGCCGCGGCCGGCAGGGATGTCGAGGCTTTCGGTGCCGGCGTGGCGGAGTTGCAACGTGTGGTGGGTGATCATTTTGCGTCCGCGCAGGGCGGCCGCTTCACCAGTCCGATCGTCACCAAGGTGCTGACCGCCTGCGAGCAGCGGGGCTTTGGCGGTATCGGGCAAAGTTCCTGGGGTCCCACCGGCTTCGTCATTATCGGTTCCGACAGCGAGGCACGCCGGCTGGTTGCCGAGCTGAAGGCCGACGGGTTGCCCCCCGGCATCCGCCTCGAGATCGTGCGCGGACGCAATCAGGGCGCCCAGGTGCGGATCAACCGTGACCATGCGCTCAAGAGGAGGCTCGCGTTTTGATGGCCCGATCGATCCTGCATATGCTCTCGCCGCTCAAACATATGAGTCCCTTCGACGTCAACATGGCGGTTGATGCGGGCTTCGACGTCGTCATTCCCTATACGGGCGTGACGCTGGAGGAGATCCGGCCTCTCGTGCAGGACGCGATCTTCTCGCGGGCACCGGGCGATGGCAGCCGCACCTCGATCTTCATCGGCGGCAAGAATGGCGGCCTTGCGCTCGACATGCTCGATGCCGCGCAGAAGGCCTTCGTGCCGCCTTTCGCCCTCAACCTGTTCACCGATCCGGCCGGCTCCTTCACCACCGGCGCGGCCATGGTCGCCAAGGTCAAGGCCGTGCTGAGGGACAAGCATGGCGGCGAACTGGCAGGCCGCAGGGTCGTGATCTTCGGCGGGACCGGTGTCGTCGCCTATTGCGCCGCCGTGCTGGTGGCGCTCGAGGGCGGCCAGGCCGTGCTGGCGGGCCATGACGGCACCAAGCGAGTGAGCGATATTGCCGCCGGCATCAAGCAGCGCTTCGGCGTCGATGTCGGTTATGCCGATGGCAGCACGCCCGAGGCCCGGCGGGCGGCGGTCGCCGGTGCCGAAATCGTCCTGTCCAGCGGGCCCGCCGGTGTGAACATTCTTTCCGCGGCCGACCTCGATTCCGTGCCGGGCCTGCTGGTCGCCGCCGATGTCAACGCCGTCCCGCCGGCGGGGGTGGAAGGAGTCGGCGTGATGGCCAATGGCGAGCCCTTCGGTAATGGCAAGGCGCTGGGCGTCGGCGCACTCGTGATCGGAAACGTCAAATACAAGACCGAACTCGGCCTGTTCCGTCGCCTCCTGGCGACCGACAAGCCGATCAGCCTGGATTTTCGCGATGCGTACAAGCTTGCCCTCGAGATCGCAGGGTGAGGGCGCCTGCGTCCTGATCGCCGCCCAGTCCGGTCGCGCTCTCGCCGCTGCCGCCAGGCGCGCGGGCTACAGGCCGCTGGTCGTGGACCTCTTCGGTGACAGCGATACCCGAGCGCTGGCCACGGGCTATCGCCAGGTCAGGGGTCGGTTCGGCGTGGGTGTCGCCGGCCTTGCCGTCCTCGATGCGCTGCATGAATTGGCTCTTGCCAGTGCCCAGCCGCCTCTCGGCGTCGTTCTCGGCAGCGGTTTTGAAGCCAGTCCCGCTTTGATCCAGGCCATCGACGAACGCTTCGGCCTGATCGGTGCCAGTGCCGACACGGTGGCCAGCCTGAAGGATCCGATGGGCTTTGCGCGCCTGCTGGCGGAACTTGGCATCGGCCACCCGCAGGTCCGGCTGGAGCCGGTCGCCTTGTCCTCGGGCTGGCTGGCCAAGCGTCGCGGTAGCTCGGGCGGGGGCCATATCCGCAAGGCCCGCTCCAACAGGCTAGCGCCTGGGCGCTATCTGCAGCGGGCGGTCGAGGGAGAGCCGGTTTCCGTCACCTTCCTCGCCGATGGCCGCCGGGCTCAGGTGGTCGCCCGCACATGTCAATGGGTTTCGCCCGGCCGGGGTGCCGCGTGGCGCTATGGCGGCGCCATCGAGCCGGGCGGGCCGCCCGCGATCGATCCCGAGATCGAGATGGCGATCGGCCGGATCGTGGCGGCCACCCGGTTGCGAGGCCTCGCCAGCGCCGACTTGATGGTGGCGCCGGATCGCTGGTGGCTGCTGGAGATCAATCCGCGGCCTGGCGCCACCCTCGATTGCCTCGACCGGCGGCGGACGCCGCTCTTCGAGCGCCATTGCCGCGCGAGCAGGGGCGAACTCGGCGAGGCCGAAGCTCCTCCCCAGGAGGCCGCCGGGAGCATGATCGTCTATGCCCGGCGCCGAATCGCCAGGGTGCCGGAGATCGCATGGCCGGTTTTCGTGGCGGACAGGCCGGAGCGCGGCAGCGCGATCGAGGCTGGTGCGCCGATCTGCACCGTCGCCGCCACAGGCACGGAAACCGCCGAGGTTCGACGCCTGCTCGACTTGCGTGGCGCGGACATCATCCGTCTCGTTCAAGAGGAGAGAGTTCCGGCGTGACGATTTTCCTGCAGCCCCCGAGCGTCAATGCCCTGGCCAGACCGTTGGTCGACAGCCTCGTCGCCGATGCCGCGGGCCTGCGGCTCACCGTCAGCGCGGGCCCGGGCGGGTGCCGCTTCATCGATGCCGGCGCCGGTGTTCCCGGCTCCATCGAAGCGGGCCGTCGGCTTGCCGAGATCTGCCTGGCGGGCCTCGGCCGCGTATCGATCGCGCCCACCGGGCCGGTGGAGCGCTGGCCCTTCTCCGTCAATGTGCAGACGACCAATCCCGTCCTGGCTTGTCTCGGCTGCCAATATGCCGGCTGGAGCCTACGCGCCGGGAGCGGCAAGGAAGCCTATTTCGCGCTTGGCTCAGGGCCGGGGCGCGCTGCCGCGCGGGTGGAACCTCTCTTCGTCGAACTGGGCTACAGCGACGATGCCGACAGCGCCGTCCTGATCCTGGAAACCGCCTCGCCGCCGCCTGAGGCCGTGGTGCGCAACGTAGCGGAGGCGACGCGGCTGGCACCCGAAGCCCTCACTTTCATCTATGCGCCGACCCAGAGCCTGGCGGGGGCGACCCAGGTCGTCAGCCGCGTGCTCGAAGTCGCGCTGCACAAGGCGCACAGCCTCGGCTTTCCGCTTGCCGACATCGTCGATGGCCTGGGCACGGCACCGCTGGCACCGCCCACCCCGGATTTCGTACGGGCCATGGGCCGCACCAATGATGCGATCATCTATGGCGGGCGTGTCCATTTGTTCGTGGCCGGCACCGCCCAGGCCGCCAAATCGCTGGCCGAGGCCCTGCCGAGCCCCACGTCCCGCGACCACGGCAAGCCCTTCGCCGAGATTTTCAGCCGTTTCAAGGGAGATTTCTATGCCATCGATCCGCATCTGTTCAGCCCGGCGGAGGTCATCGTCACCGCTCTCGAGAACGGCGAGACCTTCCGCGGCGGCCATCTGATGCCGGACCTGGTGGATGCCTCCTTCTCGTAGCATCGAACGCTGAGCTCACAGGACCCCAACCTCGCAGGAACTCTTGGTAGGACATCTCGAATTGAACCCGCTCGAACACCCTATGGGACGCCGATTGCGTATCGGCCTCGCAGCCGACAATGGCGAATGGCATCGCGGGCGCCTGCTTGGCGCCCTGCGCGCCTGCGGCGTCGAGCCGGTGCTGTTTTCCCTGGCTGATGTGGCCATGGTCACGGGCGGGGGCGAGCCACTGCGCATACCCGGCTTCGAGGGAGAATTGCCCGATGGAGTGCTGCTGCGCACCATATCGGGCGGAACCTTCGAGGCGACGACCCTGCGGCTCGGCGTGCTGCATGCCCTGGTCGCGGCTGATGTGGTGGTGTGGAACGATCCGCGGGCCATCGAGCGTTGCGTCGACAAATCGATGACCAGCCTGCTGATCGCCAGGGCCGGCCTGCCGACGCCGGATACCTTCGTGGTGTCGAGCCGGGAGGCGGCGGTGGACATCGTGCGGCGCGAGGCCGGGCCGGGCGTGCCGTTGGTCCTCAAGCCCCTGTTCGGCTCGCAAGGCGAGGGCCTGCGCCTGATCGGCGTGCCGGACGATCTCCCGCAGCCCGAGGACGTGGCGCGGGTGTATTATCTGCAGCGTTTCGTGCGCCGGAACGTCGAGGGCTGGCGGGACTACCGCATCTTCGTCTGCGACGGCCGCGTGGTGGCCGCCATGGCGCGCGAGGGTGACGGCTGGATCACCAATGTCCACCAGGGTGGGCGCCCGTCGCGCTGGCAGATGCCGGAGGAAGCCGAGAATCTTGCCTTGAGGGCGGCGCAGGCGGTCGATGTATCCTATTGCGGGGTCGACCTCATCGAGGATGATCACGGCCGCTTCCTGCTCCTCGAGGTCAACAGCATGCCGTCCTGGTCCGGCCTGCAGAGCATCGTTGACGCCGATATCAGCGAGGCCGTCGTCCGCGCCTTCCTGAAGGCGGTCTATGCCGCCCACCGTCCAGCCATGGTGGCGGTATCATGAACTATCATCCTCCCAGCCTCGATCTTGCCGGCACCTATCGGGACGCCTGCCTTGCCGAACTCCGGGCCCTGAAGCCTGGCAATGTGCATGTCTTCGCGGATGTCGGCGAGACCAAGGTCGCCGATTTCGAGGCGAGCGCCGTCGCTTCTGCACCCTGGATCGGCCAACCGCGCGCCAGCGTCGGGGCACGTATCCTCGGTGCCATCAGGGCGACGCGCGAGGCCATAGGCTGGAACACCAATCTCGGCATCGTGCTGCTTTGCGCGCCGCTTGCTGCGGCCGCCGAGGCGGGAGGAGACTTGCGTGCGGCGCTTGCATCGATCCTGTCGGGACTCGACAGGATCGATGCGCGCGATGCTTTCGAGGCGATCCGCCTGGCCTCGCCCGGCGGGCTGGGAAGCGCCGATCGCCACGATGTCCACGAAGCGCCGACCGTTACCTTGCGCGAAGCGATGGCTGAGGCGGCGGCGCGCGATCGCATTGCCCGCGCCTATCTCACCGATTTCGAGGATGTCTTCGAGACGGGCCTGCCGGCGCTCCGGCAGGCGCAAGGGGGCGGCCTCGACGAGCCCTGGTGCACGACATCAGTGCATATGGCCTTCCTGTCGCGTTTTGCCGACACGCATATCGAGCGCCGCCGCGGCCGCAAGCAGGCCGAAGCCGTACGGGCGCGCGCTGCCGAAATCATCGGGGCGGGTCCACCAGGCCCCGCCTCGCTCGCAACCTTGCTGGCATTCGATGCCGAACTCAAGAAAGGAGATCTCAACCCCGGAACTTCCGCCGACTTCACCGTGGCGACATTGTTTGCCGCCGCGATCATGCGCTCTCCGGCAACCGGCAGCTGAACGGATGCTTGCTGGTGACGGAATGCGCGATTACGCTCATAAAGCTATCTGGCCAACCGGTTCGGCGCCGTGCCGAACGCTGCAAACAAGGATAGATGGCTCGGCCGCCGTTCCAAGGGATCGGGGCCTTTGTTCTCGCAGGGAGGACTATCGAATATGGCAAAGATCAACAAGGTTTTGATCGGTGAATCCCTTGTCGGCGACGGCAATGAAGTCGCTCATATCGACCTGATCATGGGTCCTCGCGGCTCGGCCGCGGAGACGGCATTCTGCAATGCCCTCACCAACAACAAGGATGGCTTCACCTCGCTTCTGGCGGTGATCGCCCCAAACCTGCAATGCAAACCCAACACCTTGCTGTTCAACAAGGTGACCATCAAGGGCGCCAAGCAGGCCGTGCAGATGTTCGGTCCGGCCCAGCACGCCGTGGCGCGCGCGGTGCAGGACAGCGTCGCCGACGGTACCATTCCCGCCGACGAAGCCGACGACATCTTCATCAGCGTGGGCGTCTTCATCCACTGGCTGGCGGACGACGACGCCAAGATCCAGAAATACAACTACGAAGCGACCAAGCAGGCGATCGAACGCGCTGTCCAGGGCTGGCCGAGCGCGGCCGAAGCCACCAGCAAGCGCGAGCAGGTCAAGCACCCCTTCGCTGCATAGACAGGGGACAGCCCTGGGCAGGAGCCGCCTGCTGCGCCCATGCCTGCAGGCCTGCTTCAGCGGTTGGCCGCCATCTTTCTCGGACGCTGAAAATTCGCCGGAGGGACCCAGTTTCCTCCGGCGAAGACTTGCCGGAGGCGATTGCTTTGACCGCGGAGTAGAACCGCCGTCATTGCGAGCGCAGCGAAGCAATCCAGGATGGGCGAGCGAATCGAAGGCTTCTGGATCGCCACGTCGCTACGCTCCTCGCGATGACGACAGGGCCGTGCCATGGTCAACTTGCGGCCATGCCCTTAAAGGCGTCCGTCATGCAGGGCAGAAGCGACGAGAATGCCGGACACGCCGATTTCGGCGAGGGCGGCAAGATCGCCCTTGTCCCGCAGGCCACCAGCGGCATAGAGCCTGCAACGGGCGGGAGCCTGCCGACGAAGCGCGGACAGCCTATCGAGGTCGGGTCCGCTGCCCATGCCCACGCGCCCCAACGTCATGACGATCACCCGCTCCGGCCAGATCGACGGCGTGGCGAGGATCGCTTCGGGGCCGACATAGTCGTCGCCGCGAAAATCCAGCGACAGCACGGCATGATCAGCCAGGTCCCGCACGAGCCTGTCGCCGCTCTGGCTCTCGGAGCCGAGCACCGGGAGGCCGAGGCCCTCATCGAAAAAGGCCTCGGCTTCGGAGCGGGTGGCAATGCCGGCGTCGATCCACAGGCGCACCGCCGGAAAGGCGTGGGCGAGGCGTCGAAGGCTGGCGGTATCGCGCCCGCGTCCCTCGATACCGTCGAGGTCGGCGACATAGAGCTGGCGCGACGGCGCGGCGCGCAGCAGGCCGGCGGCGACGTCGACCGGATCGGCCGTCGGGCTGAGCGGTGTGACGATCGGCTGGTAGCGGGCGCGATCGCCCGCCTTGGCCCGCACCACCGAGCCGTGCCGCAGATCGATGACCGGCACGATCTCGACGCCGAGGTTTGCACCCGGTGCGGTATGGGCTTTGTCCTGTCGATCCGGTGCAGGCATGATGACGACTCGAAAGCGGCGTTACCCCTTTGTGGCACGGCGCCTAGAATGGTGAAAGCGACAGGCCGTGAAAGTGATTAGTATGGATTCCACTGCGTATGATGATCCGGTGCTCGCCACGAACGATCTGGTGCTGGGCTGGGATCTCGGGGGCGTGCACGTCAAGGTCGCCGCCGTGGCACAGGGACGGCTACTGGCGGTGACGCAGGAACCCTACCAGATCAGGCAGGGGCTTGCCGTGCTCGACCGAGCCTTCGCCGCCCTGCCGTCCTGGGCGCGCGAGGCGCGCCACCATGCGGTGACCATGACCGGGGAGCTCAGCGCCCTGTTCGACGATCGCGCCGCTGGCGTTGCTGCCCTGACCGACTGGGCCACCCGGCACTTCCAGGGCGAGATCGCCATCTATGGCGGACGGGCGGGTTTCCTGCCGCCCCATCGGGCGGCTGCCCATGCGGTGGATGTCGCCTCGGCCAACTGGCATGCGACTGCGGCCTTCGTCGCTTCCCGCCTGCCGAATGCCCTGCTGGTCGACGTCGGATCCACCACCTCCGATCTCATTCCGATCGAGGAAGGCCGGATCACGGGCCTCGGCTATACCGACGCCGAGAGACTGGCATCGGGCGAACTGGTCTATGCCGGCGTCGTGCGCACGCCTTTGATGTCGCTTGCCGAAAGACTGCCCTTCCAGGGGCAGGACGTCACGCTGGTCGCCGAGCATTTCGCCACCATTGCCGATGTCCATCGCCTGCTCGGCACCTTGCCCGAGGAGGCCGACCAGCACGACACAGCCGATGGCCGCGACAAGAGCCTCGCCTCCACGCGGACCCGGCTGGCGCGGGTCGTCGGCCAGGATGCGAGCGACGCGCCCGATCATGTCTGGAACGAACTGGCGGCTCATTTCGCCGAGCTGCAATTGCGCCGCCTGCATGATGCGGCGGCTCGTATCCTGTCGCGCCGCAAGGCAGAGGCGCGCCCACCCGTGGTGGGCTGCGGCGTCGGCCGCTTCGTGGTTCAGGCGCTGGCGGCGCGGATGGGCCTGGCCTATCACGACCTTGCCGATCTGGTGCCGAGTGCCGACGGCTCGGAGAGCTATTGGGCCTCCTCCTGCGCGCCGGCGGTATCGCTCGCACTGCTCGCAGCCGAGCGGGTTTCGGATGTGGCTCGGGGATGACAGGATCGTTTCGAATCCAGGGGTCGCGTCTCAGCGGGATGAACTAGCGGGTGTCGGCCCGGCCAGGATCTTTTCCTCGATCCACCGCCAGGCTTCCAGCTCGGCTTCGCCGGCCGTCTTGCCGATGGCGATGCGAAGGTAGTCCATTTCGGTGCGGATCTTGTCGGGGCTGAGCATATGCAGTCTCGTCGACAGGATGGCCGCTTCCAGCACGGCCGCCTGGGCGCGATTATAGCCGAGGAAAGGATGGTGCAGCCCCCGGTGCACGACGCGGCAGCGAAAACGGGGCCTGACCTCGTCGGGAACCACCGCCTCGACCGCAAGCTCCATATGGGCGAAGGCTTCGGCCAGCCTGACGCCCTCGATCCGCTCGCAGGGAAGGGTCGTCCAGCCGCGCCGCCCGGTAACGCAGCCGGCGATCACCCGGATGTCGAGAGGAGCGGCGGCGGCCAGGAAGGGATGGCGCTCCAGATTGGCAATGGTCGGCGAGGGGCGGAAGGGGGCGACGACATAATGCTCGTCTTCCTCGATCAGGCCGAAAGGCACCAAATGCGCACTGCCGTCGGCATTGAGCGTGGTCACGATGGTTTCGAGAATACGCGGCATCGCTACTTTTCCTTGTGGCCGGCCAACGTATGGCCGGGCGCCTTGAAGCCGGTGGCGTCTTCGCTCGGCCTGTCCGCGGCGCAGCCGAAATCGAGGGGCTCGTCCTGGGCGTAGCGCTTGCCGAGCCGCCAGGCGGTCTCGGCCTTGGCCAGCTCCGTACCGAGATAGAAGGCATGGGCCGCGTCGCCGGCGACGTCGAGCTCAGGATAGAAGGCCAGGGCATCCGTGCCGCGCGCATGGAGGGCGCGGTTATAGGCGTGGATGCCGTCATCGCTGACCTCGATGCGGAAATTGGCATCGCGCACGTCCTTGGCGTTCTGCTCCACCTGTTCCGGCGAACTCACCACCGGCCGCTTGTCATGGAGAGCGAGCAGGGCCGAGCCATAGCCCTTGGGCAGGGAATTATCGGCCTTTGCCGCGAACATCAGCCGGCGCGCGGCGTCATGCTCCTGCAGCGTGCGGCGGGTGTGGGCGCTGACCTGCACCACCAGCACATGGCGGATGGCGAGTTCCGAGCAGATCCCCATCAAGACAGCGGTGAGGCCCAGGCTGTCGGCTTCGGTCAGTTCCGTGAGGTTCCCGGTTCCCATCAGGATCTCGGCCTGCGGCTTCAGGCGCCGGAACTCGACATAGCGCGCCAGCGAGGCGGCAAAGCCGAAATGGATCGGATCGAGCACGGGATCGGCGATATAGGGCCGGCCGGCCTCTTCCATGCGCTCGACCGCCCGGAGCAGCGAGGCGAGATCGCCGGGCTCGACCGGCACCAGCACCGGGATGGCCTCAGTCCCCGAGGCGAGGTCGAGGGTGTGCTCGTTGAGGCTCAACAGGAAATCGGCACCCGCCTCGGCGCCCCGCCGGAGCTCGGCCGGTGCGGCGCTGTCGACGCTGACCCTGAAACCATGCTGCTTGAGCAGTTTGATGCTGTCTTCGAGATGCGGGAAGGGCGTGTCGGGCAGCGCGCCGAGATCGATGATGTCGGCGCCCTTGGCGGCCATGGCGCGGGCGCGCTCCAGCAATTGCTCGGGCGAAAGCTGGGACGCGTCCACGATCTCGGAAAAGATGGTGACGTCGTGGCGCGAGAGATCGGGCGGATGGCCGCCCCGGCCGAGAAAAGCGGGCAGGTCGGCGATCTCGTCGGGGCCGCGCTGCACCGGGATGCCGAAATGGCCGGAAAGGGCTTCGAGGTCGGCCCGGCAGCGGCCGGGCAACAGGACGCGGGTGACACCGTCAGGCAAGGTGATGCGCCGACGGATGATCTCTTCCGTCATCAAAGCGGCGACCTTGACGCCGGCATCCAGGATCAGCCAGTCGAAGGAAACCGGGCCCAGGGCCGTCATCGTGCGCTCGAGCCTGGTGCGGCTGAGATGACCGGTGATCAGGGCGAGGTGTTCACGCATTTCAGCCTTTCCAACACCGCCTGGCGCAGGCCCTCATAAGTCTCGACCACTGTCGTCGCCTCGAAATCCTTGAGCCGTTCGACATTGTCGAGGTCGATCCGCCTCGGATAGACCTTGACCATGCCGGAGGGGGCCTGCGTCTCCATCTCCGGTGCGGTGTCGCAGGCAAACACGATCGAGGGGATACGGCATTTGCCGGCCTGCGCATAGACATTGGTGGCGAGCGTGTCGGAGATGCCGAACACGCATTTGGCCACGGTGTTCGAGGTCGCCGGCGCCACCACCAGCGTATGGTAGTCGCCATGGTAGAAAGCGCCAACCGGGGCGGCGCTGGCCGTGGTGTCCTTGATCAGCCGCGTGCCCTTGGGCAGGGCATCGAACTGCTTGCGATACATGCGGATCACCTCGGCCGCGGCCCGGGTGACGAAGAGATCGCACTCGCCCACCTCGCGGATCAGCTCCAGGCATTCGGTGAAGTAATGCCCGGAGCCGGTGAGGGCCCAGGCCAGGCGTGGTTGTGCAGGATGCCGGCTCATGAGGCCTCGCAGGGAGCGGAGAGCAGCGCGGCAAGGCCGTCGTCGCTGGAAGGGCCCGCTACCACGATGGAGCCGGTGAACCGGGCCGCGTAGCGGGGAAAATGGGTGTCGACGATATCGGCTGCCGCCAAAGTCGCGGGTGTCGAATCGGCGGGGGCGTCGACGGATTTGACCAGGATGAGCCTGTCGCCGCCCAGTTCGGTGGCCAGCCAGGCAGCCAGGCTGTCCGAGGTCACCGCCCAGCTCTCGGTGATATCCGGATGCCCGGCGCGCAGCTCGGCGGGATGCCAGATTGGGAGCCTGCCTTGCCGCACAGCTTCCTTGACTTCAGCCCTGCTCCCGACAGCTGTCAGGCGCGGATGGCGGGTGGCCAGCACTTCGGCCAGATGCGTCATGGCGTCGAGGGCGAGGCGGTGGGCGAGCACGTCGTCGAAGGGCATGGCTGCCTGGACCTGGCGCACCGCATCGGCAAAGGGACCGCCGCCGGCAACCAGCACCAGCGGCACCTGGGTTTCACCGGCGAGTTGTGCGAGCAACTGCTCGAGGCGGGCCGAGCCGCACAGGCTGCCGCCGATCTTGACCACGGTCAGGTTCATGCAGCCCGCTCGCCGTCAATCTGCCCACTTTGCCGGATGGCCTGAAGACGGTGGGCCGCGCGGTCGATGGCCTGCGGGTCGAGCTGGCCGCGACGGTCGCCGGCCAGGCAAAGCCCCCCGCGAAAGCCGAGATAATCGGGACGGAGGACGGCGAGCGCTTCGATGTCCTCGACACGCAGGGAGCCGGCGAGCCCCGACATCAGGCCGAACCGACGACAATCCGAGATGAAGGAGGCAAGCTGGCCCACAGTCATCAGGTCGGGCAGGCGAATGCCTTTCTTCTGGCGCGTGTCCAGCATGGCACCAGCAAAGCCGGCCTCCTGGAGGGCTTCCGTCAATTTCAAGGGGGGATCCTCGTCGGCGAACAGCACCGCGATGAAGCGCCCATGCCCGCCGAGCCGCCGGCCAAGCTCGGCGATGCTGGCGACCCGGGCCATCGTCCGGCCGAGACCGAGCTTGACGAAGGTGACGCCGGTGGTGGCGATCGCCAGGGCACTGTCGGCAAGGCGTCCCACATCGTCGTCGTCACCGGCAACCGCACTGGTGATGGCGTCATCCGGCAGGCTGGCCTGAATGCTGCGGATGGTAGCAAGAGGCAGGGCGCCCAGGGCGCCGGCCTCCGGATCCTTGGCATCGACGAGATCGGCCCCCTGCGCATGGGCGAGCCGGGCTTCGGCGCTGTCGACGACACTGACAAGCAAACGGGTCACAATGGGCCCTTCCTCTTTATTTCCCACAATGCCCTCATGGGCGTTCGGCGGCAACCGCGCGATTTTTCACTGCGCCTGCCGTGCCTCTTCCTGCAACTGGCCCAGAACGAAGTCCGTGGCGTGCTGCCAGGCCTCGTTGGTGTCGCCGCGGAAGCTGATCTGGCGGAAGAAGACGCGCTTGCCGTCCCTGGCATCGAAAACGCCAACCCAGATCGCCGAGATCAGGGTGCTGGTCTTGTGCACGGCTCCGGTCAGGATGAAATCTGCGCCGGACTTGCGTGCTTCGCCCAGCAGGCAATCCTGGTCGTTGCCGGCGCAGGCGATGATTCCTGGCGTGGCCGGAACGATGCGATAGAAGCCGCCTGCCTGCAGCCGGTCGGTCAGGCGGGTCGACATCGCCTTCAGTCGGTCGGCATGGGCTTCCTTCTGGTCCGATGCCTCGCCGGAGGTGTCGAGATAGCCGAAGGGCAGAGCGAGCAGAGCCTTACCGGGCTCGCCGGCCCAGGCCTGCGAGGGGAGGACGGCTGCCATTACCAGCAGGACAAATATTGTCCTGCCCGCCTGCCGCAGCAGGCTGCTGTGTCTTCCAGTCCAATACTTCAGGCTGCGCCGGCGCGTTCCTACAATCAGGGACATCCATTCAAGCACAGTGGTCCCTTCACAAATAAGAATATTCTATGAAAACTATCAGTTCGCGTTCTAGTAAAAATTGCCATGAACATGAAAGCCAGTACAGACGTATTCAGCTTATAAATTTCTTAGGTATATTAAGTTGACGTTCTTCATTTGCAATGCGTAAGCTTGCCGATGTTCAGGCACGCAGAGGCCTGCGCGTTCGGGAGCGAAATGTGTTACCGGCTGCGAGATCGAGAAACCTGTCCAGCCTGATGGCAGCCTTGCTGTGCGCCTTTGTGGCCCTGCTGTCCTGCGGCACGGCAAGGGCGGCCGAACCGCTCGAGGTCCGCATCGGGGTCATCACCCACAAGGCGCCGCCGCCCGCGCTCTACGAACTCGATCCCACCCCGGAAGACGAAGCCGCTGCCGGCGCGGGGCTTGCCATCGACGACAACAACACCACGGGCCGCTTTTCCGGCCAGCGCTATGTACTGGACCAGGTCGTGCTGGACAAGGGCCAGTCGCCGGTGGAGGCCGCCGTCAAATTGGCCGATGCCGGGGCGAAATTCCTGGTCGTGGCGCTGACGGCGGACGAACTCCTGGCCGTCGCCGATGCCCTCAAGGGGCGCCCGGTGGTGGTGTTCAATGCCGCCGCGCAGGACGACCGGCTGCGCGGCGCCGATTGCCGCGCCAATGTGTTCCACGTTCCGCCGAGCCGCGCCATGCTGACCGATGCGCTGGTGCAATATCTTGCAACCAAGCGCTGGATGAAGCTCTTCCTCACCTTTGGACCCACAGCGGCGGACAAGCTTTATGCCGACGCGCTCAAGCAGTCGGCCAAGAAGTTCGGGCTCACCCTCGTCGCCGAGAAAGCCTGGGAATTCGGTCCGCTCGCCCGCGCCCGCAGTGACAGCATCACCCAGTCGGATGCCCTGGTGTTCAGCCGCGGCGTCGACTACGACATCATGCTGGTGGCCGATGAGGAGGCCGATTTCGGCGACTATCTCAGCTATCGCACCTGGGACCCCAAGGTCATTGCCGGCACGCAGGGCCTGATCGCCACCTCCTGGCACCGCGCCCAGGATGCCTGGGGCTCGGCGCAGCTGCAGAGCCGCTTCTTCAAGCGTGCCAAGCGGACCATGCGGCCGATCGACTATCAGGCCTGGGTCGCGGTACGCGCCGTGGGAGAAGCCGTGACACGGACCAAGTCGGCAGATGCGGCGGCGGTCTCGACCTATCTCGTCGATCCGAAATTCCAGCTGGCCGCCTTCAAGGGCGTGCCGGTGAATTTTCGCAGCTGGGACCATCAGCTGCGCCAGCCGGTGCTGATCGCCCAGCCGATGGCGATCGTCTCGGTGTCGCCGCAGCCCGGCTACCTGCATCAGCGCAGCGTGCTCGATACGCTTGGCGCCGATCAGCCCGAAAGCCAATGTCATTTGCCGTAAACGCGCTGCGGGGATGCCCGCCTGGAGAGGAACCGGATCATGCCGCATTTCGCCAAGGCTGCTTTTTTGGGGCTGGCGGCCGCTTGCTTGGCCGGAACGGCGCAGGCCTACACGGTCTATGTCTCCAATGAGAAGGGCAATTCGATCTCCGTGATCGATTCCGAGACCCAGACCGTCAAGCAGACCGTGCCGACTGGCCGGCGCCCGCGGGGCATCACCATCTCCAATGACGGCAAGTCCCTCTATCTGTGTGCCAGCGACGACGACGGTGTCGAGGTGATCGACACGGCGACGATGAAGGTGGCCCGCACCTTGCAGTCGGGGCCCGATCCCGAGCTCTTCATCCTGCACCCTTCCGGCAACCCCCTCTATATCGCCAATGAGGACGATGCCCAGGTGACGGTGGTGGACGTGAAGGAGAACAAGGTGCTCGCCACCGTGCCCGTTGGCGTCGAGCCGGAGGGCATGGGTATCAGCCCCGACGGCAAGGTGCTGGTGAACACCTCCGAAACCACCAACATGGCTCATTTCATCGACACCACCAGCTTCCAGGTGATCGATAGCGTGCTGGTTGATTCGCGCCCGCGCTTTGCCGAGTTCAACAAGGACAATTCCAAGGTCTGGGTCAGCTCCGAGGTTGGCGGCACCGTCAGCGTCATCGAGCCGGGCACCCGCAAGATCCTCAAGAAGATCGAGTTCCAAATTCCCGGCGTCACCGCCGAAACCATCCAGCCCGTCGGCGTGCGCGTCACCAAGGACGGCAAGACCGCCTTTGTGGCACTTGGCCCGGCCAATCGCGTCGCGGTGATCAATGGCGAGACGCTCGAGGTCGAGAAATATCTGCTGGTGGGCCAGCGCGTCTGGCAGCTCGCCTTCACGCCGGACGAGAAATATCTCTACGCCACCAACGGCAATTCCAACGACGTGTCGGTGATCGATGTCGCAAGCCAGAAGGTGATCAAGACCATTCCGGTCGGCGAGGCGCCCTGGGGCGTGGTGGTTTCGCCGAACTGACACGACGATTCAATCAGCAAGATCTGGGGAGGAAGAACATGCGTATCGCGACTCTTGTCGGTGCCTTGACGGTATTGGGCCTTGCCTGCAGCCCGGCCCTCGCGGAAAAGAACTCCAATCGGGTGGAGGGCAAGGGCACGCCGGCCAAGGCCTGGGCCTTGATCGGCGATTTTTGCGGCATCAAGACCTGGCATCCGGCCATCGCCTCCTGCGAGCTTTCGGAGAAGGATGGCGCCAAGATCCGCACCCTTACCACCAAGGACGGTGCCAAATTCGTCGAGAAGCTGGTGAAGTGGGACGACAAGGACACATCCTACACCTATGCCATCCTTGAGAGCCCCCTGCCGATCGAGAATTACGTCTCCACGCTGAAGGTGGAAGAGGACGACGAGCCGGGTAAGATCGCCATCACCTGGTCGTCCACCTTCGATCCCAAGGGCGTGTCGGGGGATGCTGCGCGCAAGGCCGTGGCGGATATCTATCTGGCCGGCCTGCTTCAGCTCAAGGCCAAGCTCAAGGGCAAGTGATGGTTGTTCCGACTGCCCGTTCCTGGTGTATCCTGCCGCCCTTTCGGCGCGACGGGGAGCAGCCATGACGGTTGGCACGGACAAGCCGGCGCTCTCGGTTGCGGCCGTCGGCCACCGCTTCGGCAAGCGCGAAGCACTGGCCGACGTTTCGCTCGAGGTGCAGGCCGGGCGTTTCGTCGCCCTGCTGGGGCCGAACGGCGCCGGCAAGACGACCCTGTTCTCGATCGTGACGCGGCTCTACCAGAACCGTTCCGGCCGCGTCGAGGTCTACGGGCATGATCTCAACCTCGCTCCGTCACGGGCGCTGGCCGAGCTCGGCGTCGTCTTCCAGGCCCGCACGCTCGATGCGGACCTGACGGTGCGCCAGAACCTTGCCTATCACGCCGCCCTGCACGGGCTTGGCGGGAAGGCGGTGCGCGAGCATATTCTCGCGCTTCTGCAGCGCGTGGGTCTCGCTGAGCGGGCCGACGAGAAGGTGCGCACCCTCTCCGGCGGGCAGGCCCGGCGCGTGGAGATAGCCCGCGCTCTGGTGCACAGGCCGCGCCTCCTGCTCCTGGACGAGCCGACCGTCGGCCTCGACCTTGCAGCCCGGGCCGATATCGTCGCCACGGTGCGGCGCCTGGTGGCCGAGGAGGGCATCGCGGTTTTGTGGGCGACCCATATCTTCGAGGAGATCGCCGACAACGACGACGTCTATGTGCTGCATCAGGGCCGGATCGTCGCCGAGGGCAAGGCGGCCATGCTCGCCGCCCGCAGCGGCTCCAGCCTGGCCGAGACCTTCCGCCGCCTGACCGACAGGGAGGCCGCCTGATGTCGGAAGCGACGCTCACTTCGCGATTGAGCTTCTCGGGCTATCTCGTCTGCCTCGGCGGCATCGCGCATCGGGAGATGCTGCGCTTCGTCAACCAGAAGGAACGCTTCCTCTCGGCACTGGTGCGCCCGCTGATCTGGCTGTTCATCTTCGCTGCCGGCTTTCGCAACGTGCTGGGGGTCTCGATCCAGCCGCCCTACGAGACCTATGTGCTCTACGAGACCTATGTCGTGCCGGGGCTGGCCGTGATGATCCAGCTCTTTTACGGCATGCAATCCTCGCTCTCGATGGTCTATGACCGCGAGGTCGGCTCGATGCGGGTGCTGCTCACCAGCCCGTTCCCGCGCTGGTCGCTGCTGGCCGCCAAGCTCACGGCGAGCGTGCTGGTGTCGGTGTTGCAGGTCTATGTCTTCCTGGCGATCGCGGCCTGGTGGGATGTCGACGCGCCCGTGCAGGGCTATGTCCTGGCCTTGCCGGCGCTGGTACTGACCGGCCTGATGCTCGGCTCGATCGGCCTCTTCCTGTCCTCGCTGATCCGTCAGCTCGAGAATTTCGCCAGCGTGATGAACTTCGTGATCTTCCCGATGTTCTTCGCCTCCTCGGCGCTCTATCCGCTCTGGCGCATCAGGGAGGCGAGCGAGGGTCTTTATCTGACCTGCCTTGCCAATCCGTTCACCCATGGGGTCGAGCTGGTGCGCTTTGCCCTCTATGGCCGGCTCGAGCCGGTCGCGCTTGCGGTGGTGGTTGGCACCACGGTGCTGTTCTTCGCCGCTGCGCTCATCGCCTATGACCCGTCCCGCGGCCTGATGGTGCGCCGCGGCGGCCCCAAAGGAGAAGCATCATGAGATTTGGCAGGCCCCCGATATCTGGCAGGTCCATGGTTCGGACCCTTCGGCCGGCCATCCTCATGGTGATGCTGGCGGGAGGTGTGGATTGGGTTGACGCGGTGCAGGCCCAGCAGGCCCAGCCAGATCCGGACTGGCCCTGCATTCAGCGCAAGGTCGGCACGCTCAGTGCCGGCGTGGTCTGGAGCGGGCCGGACATCGCGGCAGCGGGTGATTGGACCAAGGATTTCGACACGGCGGCGATGGCCCAGAAGCTCGCCTCGCGCCGGACGCCGATCGAGGAGGTCGACGGCCTGCTCGACGGTTTCGTGCAGCAGGCGGGGGCGGAGAAGGATGCTCGCTTGACGCGCCTGTTCGCCGGTGTGCTCGAACTGGTCAACGAGGAGCGCGACAAGATCCTGGGCGGCATCGGCCGCTATGCCCGCGGCCAGAACAAGCTCGCCGACCGCATCCGGGACGAGAGCGACAAGATCGGCGCCGCCAAGGATTCTCCCAGCGCGGCCGGCAGCAAGGAAACCGACGATCTCGAGACCCAGCTCAAATGGGACAAGCGCATCTTCGAGGAGCGCGGCCGTTCCCTGACCTATGTCTGCGAGACCCCTGTCTTGCTGGAACGCCGACTGTTCGACATCGCCCGGCGCATCCAGCAGCGGTTGTGAGAGAGATGGCCTGCACGCCATTCGAAACGAGCGTACAGCGCGATATGAGGTGGCAGCGCCGGCCAGGATAACGGGAACAGAGCCTTTTGAAGGAGGTTTGGAAGCGTACCCTGGGGCCTGGGGCACGTCACCCACTTCAAAGGAGAAGGCCAGTGATCAAGTCAACCTGTGTCGCGGCGGCTCTCACATTGGGTCTGGCAACAGGTGCGATGGCCGCGCCCAACGCCGTGTGGACACGCGCCAGCCAGTGCAATGAATCCCAACTCAAGCAGATGAAAAACAGCGTGGATTCAATTCGGGATCCGCTGCGGCAGGAAGCGGCCCTGGAGGAATTGGACACGGCCGTGGCATTGCTGCAGGACAATGATCCTGATGGATGCATGATGCATCTCAGCAATGCTGCCGAATATGTCACGCCATGACGTAGCGGGCGCTGTCGTGGCGCCCGTTTCCTTTCAACGAGGTAAAGTTCTGCGCCTCATCCCTCGGCCGGAGTGAGGCCTCGATCGGCGACTCCTTCGCTCTTATTGGCGGCAAGGATGTTGATTTCAGCTTGATCCAGGAAGGGTGCGACGCGCTGTGGATGATGTCCATGCCCTCGGGGGCGGTGCCTGCACTC
Organism: Labrys sedimenti; assembly: GCF_034424805.1. NCBI lineage: Bacteria > Pseudomonadati > Pseudomonadota > Alphaproteobacteria > Hyphomicrobiales > Xanthobacteraceae > Labrys > Labrys sedimenti. Next base: position 41,857 of record NZ_JAXOUF010000008.1, on the reverse strand, counting down.
TCCACCCATCTCGCCATTGTGAAGACCGCTCGCCCGAAGATCCTATAGGCTGCTGCCGGATTGACAGGGTAGGGGCGCGCGATGACCCGCATGACGGCCAGGGATTTTCCGCAGGAACTCCTCGAACTCTACGACTTCTATGCGCATGGTAAGATCTCCAAGCGCGAGTTCCTCGATCGGGCCGGCAAGTTTGCCGTGGGCGGCCTGACGGCGACGGCCATTCTTGCTTCGCTGAGCCCGAACTATGCCTATGCACAGCAGGTGCAGTTCACCGATCCTGATATCGTGGCAGAGTACATCACTTTTTCCTCGCCCAAGGGGAATGGCGAGGTGCGCAGCTATTTCGTGCGGCCGGCCAAGGCGAGCGGTCCTGTCCCCGGTGTGGTCGTCGTCCACGAGAACAGGGGCCTCAACCCCTATATCGAGGACGTGGCGCGGCGGGTCGCCAAGGCGGGGTTCGTTGCCCTCGCCCCCGACGGTTTGAGTTCGGTCGGCGGTTATCCGGGCAATGACGACAAGGGGCGGGACCTGCAGGCCAAGGTCGATCCCGAAAAGCTGATGAACGATTTCTTCGCGGCGACCGAGTTCCTGATGAAGCACAAATCCGGCACGGGCAAGGTCGGCATGACCGGCTTTTGCTATGGCGGCGGCGTCGCCAATGCCACGGCCGTGGCCTATCCCGAGCTTGCGGCTGCCGTGCCCTTCTATGGGCGCCAGCCCAAGGCCGAGGACGTGGCTCGCATCAAGGCGCCGCTGCTGATCCATTATGCGGAACTGGATACCCGCATCAACGAAGGCTGGCCGGCTTTTGAGGCTGCGCTCAAGGCCGGCGGCAAGACCTATGAGGCGCATATCTATCCGGGCGTGAACCACGGCTTCCACAACGATTCAACCCCGCGCTACGACGAGGCGGCGGCCAAGCTCGCCTGGGACCGGACGATTGCCTGGTTCCGGCGCTATCTGGCCTGAGGCGTTCGGTTCGATCCGGTTTCCGACGTGTCGCTGTGTCTTCTCCGCCTCCTGCCAAAGTGCAGGAGGCGCCGGCTGCCTGTGATGGCGGGACGGCCTCATCCGGGCGCTGACGGCTGCTGCGGCGTGGCTGGCAAGTTAATCTGACATTCCACAATTTTTTTGCTACGGAATAAAAATTCCATAGAAGGGTGGTTGTCTTACGATTTGAACAGGCACGACCTATATAGGACGGAAGATGTTGGGTACTGGGCCCGGCATCGATGTTTTGGCCGCCGTCCTGCCCAAGAGGCAGGCACCAGATAGTGTAGGATATTGGGCGTTTTACGATGCGGAATCCGCCAAAGCCGGACCCAGAATTGCTGCGGACCTGCTATCTTTCCGGGCAGATGACCGAGGCTCAATGGCAGGAGCACGTCGCCAACGGTGATGTCGAGGAGCTCGCCGGCGCCAAGGACGACAGCGCCTCGATTTCGTCCCTGGAAGCCGCAATGATCCTCGGCAGGGAGGCCATGCAGTTGCGGGCCCGGCAATTCATGGACAAGCACCCGGAACTCTCGGTTACCGATCTCATGGTCGAGTTCGCCTTGCTCGAGGCGGAACTGCTGATCGCGTCGAGAAATCGGGCGGCGTAGCGGCAGATCCCACTCAGCGCCGACCTTGCCACCCCAGCCGGCTCTCGATGCGCCGGGCGCTGGCCTTGACGAGGGCGATCAGGTCGGGATCCTTCTGCTCGAGCTTCCTGTCCGGCACCACGATCGAGATAGTGGCGCGGCAGGCGCCCTGGTTGTCGCGGATCGGGGCGGCGATGCAGGCGACCGCGAAGTCGGAATCGCCGGCCTGGATGGAAAGACCCTGCTCCAGGGCTTCGGCCGCTATCTGCGCCAGCACATTCTTGTCCGTCTCGGCCCGGCCGGTCGGCGAGGCGACCGCCGAGCGCGCGAAGATCTCACGCCGCTCCGCTTCCGGCAGATGGCCGACCAATATGCGGCCGGATGCCGTCCAGTTCAGCGGGCTGCGCGTACCGACGCGCGAGGTCACCTGGAAATGGTCCTTGCCCTCTTCCATGGCCAGCACGACCATGTGATCGCCGTCCCGTCCGCAGATCTGGATGGTCTCGCCCGAACTCTGGGCGAGTTCGTGCATCTCCTGCTCCGCCACGTTGAGAAGGTCGAGCGTGCGCGCATAGGTCAGGCCATAATGATAGAGGCGGGGCCCGAGCCAGAGCAGGCCGCCATCCTGACGGTCGAGCATCTCCTTCTCCACCAGGTCGTCGACGATGACATAGATCGTCGACAGGGGGGCGCCGATGTCGCGCGCGATCTCATAGGCGGTGGCGGGACGCTCGACCTTCTGCAGATAGTCGAGAATCTGCAGGGCGCGGTCGATGCCGCTGGTGCGCGAGCGGCGCCGGGTGGCACCGCCTTCGTTGGCGTCGTCACGCTCGAGGGCTGTCGTGGACATGGGATTCGGAGCTTTCCATCATGCATCATTCTATGCCGCGGTCGTGGCAATGAACAAGCAGGGCTCAGTCCGGCCATTGCAGAATGGCGGCCTCCTTGGCCAGCAGGCGATCCTCGAAGGGGGTGGCGATCGGCAGGTTGGACTTGCGGGCCTGCTCGAGTTCCTCGGCGAGGCGGGCCGCCACGATATCTTCCTCATCCAGGTGCAGGTTGCAGGGATCGAGGAAGAAATAGCCGTGCTCGACCTCGTGATCGCGCACGATCACCGGGCGATCGCCGGCCGCGAGACGGTCGGCAAGGTCCCAGGCGGTGATGCGGGCCTCCTGCGGGTCGATGAAGACCTGGAGCCGGTCGAGCGGATTGCTGGTCGGGTCGGGGACGACCACCGCCTTCACGCCCTGCTTGCCGTCGAGAGCCGCCACCCAGCAATCGAGGGCCTTGCGCTCACGGGAGCGGATGCCGTCATGATCGCGCGTCTTCCAGGCCTGCAGGGCGGCCAGCGTGCCGACGATGCCTTCCTTGCCCACCTTCATGCCGCGGCCGATGCCCCGGTTCTGCAGATAGACATTGCGCACCAGTTCCTTGGGGCCGGCCACGATGCCGGAGGTCGGGCCGCCGAGGAATTTGTGGCCGGAATAGAGGACGAGGTCGGCGCCATCGGCCAGGAAGCCCTGGAGATCATATTCGGAGGCGGCGTCGACGATGACGGGAATACCACGCTCATGGGCGACCTTGGCGAAGACCTTGAGCGGGATCTGCGCATAATCGACGACGTGGTGGGAGACCACATAGACGGCAGCGGCCGTGCGATCGGTGATGGCGCCGGCCAGATGGTAGGCCGAGGCGCTGGTGGCCTGGCCGATCGGCACGACCTTGGCGCCGGTGAGGCGGATCGCCTGCTCGACGGGCGCGCCGTAGCTGACCATGTGGCCGGACTGGATGATCACCTCGTTCTTCAGGCCTGTCGTATCGGGCAGGCGTTCGATGGCGGCAAGATCGTTGCCGGTCATGGCGGCGGCGACGGCGAGGCTGATCGCGGCCGAGCAGGAGGCCGTGATGAAGCCCGCCTCCGCGCCGGTGAGGTTGGCGATCACCGCGCTCGCCTTGCGATGGAGGTCGCCGAGTTCGACGAACTCGCTCAGGATCGCCGAGACCGCTTCAACGGCAGGCGGCACCACGATGGAGGCACCGAGCGAGGTCATGGTCCCGGACACGTTGATGACGGGCCTCAGGCCGAGGCGGCTGCGGATATCGTTGGCGGGCATGGAATTGTGCTCCGAAAGGCGAGGGGAAGGGCTTGAGAAAGCTTGGATCGGGATGGATCGTTTGGGCTGTCATCCCCGGCGCCACCTGCTCTCGCTGCGCTCGCGAGTAGCTCGGCCGGGGATGACAGGCATATTAGTTGCTCGAAATTCCTTTCAGTCGATCGCTACGATGGCTTCGATCTCGACGGTGATCTGGCCGGGCAGAGAACCCTGGCCGACCGCCGAGCGGGCATGGACGCCGCCGTCGCCGAAGACCTCGATGAACAGGTCCGAGCAGCCGTTGATCACGGCCGGATGCTGGGCGAAATCGGGCACGGCATTGACCATGCCGAAGAGCTTGACCACCCGCCGCACCCTGGAGAGATCGCCGAGCGCGTCCTGCATCACGGCGATCAGGTTGATGCCGGTCAGGCGGGCATGCTGATAGGCTTCCTCGACCGAGACTTCGGCACCGACCTTGCCGGTGTGCGAGCGGCCGTCGGCATGGTTCGGACCCTGGCCGGACAGGAAAAGTAACTTGCCCTCCTGCACATGGGTGACGAAATTGGCGATGGGCGCGGGCGCGGCGGGAAGCTTGATTCCGAGGGCTGCCAGCCGCTCATAGGGCGAGGCGTGCGGGCGTGGAACCGTCCCGGAAATGGTCATTGAAAACACTCCAATAATGCGAATAGCGCGGCCGTCATGCGAAGAGCCCGGCTTGGCGGATGCAGGCGACGTGGTGTCCGCCGCCGATAGGCTCGACCGGCGGGATGATGGTTGAGCAGGCCGGCGCGGCGGAGGGGCAGCGAGTGCGGAACACGCAGCCCGATGGTGGCGCGATGGGGCTCGGAATATCGCCCTGCAGCGGCGCGCGGGTGCGCCGGCGGGTGGGGTCGGGCACGGGCGCCGTCGCGAGCAGGGCCTTGGTATAGGGGTGGCGCGGAGCGGCATAGACCTGCCGGCTCGGGCCCCGCTCCATCACGCGGCCGAGATACATCACCACCACCTCGTCGCACAGATATTCGACGACGGAGAGGTCGTGGGCGATGAACAGCATGGTCAGGCTCAGCTTCTTCTTGAGATCGCCGAGCAGATTGAGGACCTGGGCCTGCACCGAGACGTCGAGAGCCGAGACGGGCTCGTCGGCGACGATGAATTCAGGTTCGACCGCGATGGCCCTGGCGATGCCGATGCGCTGGCGCTGGCCGCCGGAGAATTCATGCGGAAAGCGCGTGGCATAGTCGGGCGACAGGCCGACCAGGCTGAGCAATTCGGCGACGCGTTCGGCTCGCACCTTGCCGCGCGGGTAGCCGCAGGTGTCGAGCGCTTCGCCGATGATGGCCGAGATGCGCATGCGCGGATTGAGGCTGGAGAAGGGATCCTGGAAGACGATCTGCAGCCGGCGGCGATAGGCCAGCATCTCCCGGTTGCTGAGGCCGAACAGGTCCACCCCGTCGAAGATGGCCTTGCCGGAGGTCGGCTCGACCAGGCGCAGCACCGAGCGGCCGGCGGTGGTCTTGCCGGAGCCGGATTCACCGACCAGGCCCACCGTGGCGCCGCGACGGACGTCGAAGCTGACATCCTCGACGGCATGGACTATGCGCCCGTTGCGGGCCGGGAAATGCTTGGTGAGGTTCTGCACGCTGAGGAGCGGCGTGTCGGCCGCAGCCTGGGGGGAAGGGGCTGTCGTCATAGCTCGGCGCTCCGGATGCAACGCGAGAAGCTGGCCGCTCCCGTCGCGACCAGTTCGGGGACGGCGGCGCGGCAGGCCTCGAGCGCCAGGGAACAGCGCGGTCCGAAGGCGCAGCCGGGGGGCAAAGCGGTGATCGGCGGCACATTGCCGGGAATGGAATGGAGCGCCCGGCGTTCGCCGCGGGCATCGATGTCGCGTGCCGCGTCCGGGGTGCAGGCGAGCAGGCCCCTGGTATAGGGGTGGCGCTGATGGGCGAACAGATCGATGACGGGCGCCTGTTCGACCACCCTGCCGCCATACATCACCACCACATTGTGGGCGATCTCGGCGACCACGCCAAGATTATGGGTGATGAACAGGATGGACATGCCCAGTTCCGCCTGGAGACGGCGCAGCAGGTCGAGGATCTGGGCCTGGATGGTGACGTCGAGGGCAGTGGTTGGCTCGTCGGCGATCAGCAGGGACGGGTTGCAGGACAGCGCCATGGCGATCATTACGCGCTGGCGCATGCCACCGGACATCTGGTGGGGGTAGTCGTCGAGCCTGGAGGCCGCATCGGGAATCTCGACATGCTTGAGCATGGCAAGCGCCCGGCGACGAGCTTCCTGGCGGTTGACCGGCTCGTGCAGGGCGATCATCTCGCCGATCTGGTCGCCCACCGTATAGAGCGGATTGAGGCTGGTCATCGGCTCCTGGAAGATCATGGCGATCTCCCGGCCGCGCATGCGGCGGAACTGGCGGGGCTCGAAGGCGGCGAGGTCGTGCACGCCGCCGGCCCGGTCGCGGAACAGGATCTTGCCGCCGGCGATGATGCCGGGCCTGGAAAGCAGCCCCATGATCGACAGGCTGGTGACGGATTTGCCCGAACCGGACTCGCCCACCACGGCGAGTGTCTCGCCGCGCTTGAGGTCGAAGGTCACGCCATCAACCGCCTTGGCAGTGAAGCGCTTGTTGACGAACCAGGTGCGCAGGTCCTGGACGGAGAGGATGGTATCGGCCGCGATCGAACCTGTCATGACTGCCACCCGCAATGAGGGCAGGCGTGTTTGCCGGTCGTTGGCGCCTGTGCCGGAACGTAGCGCTCGGCGGCAATCACCTCGGCGCCCAGGATGGCCTGGCGCGGTTCGAACACCCGGGTGAGCCGGCTGACCGCTCCCTGCGAGTCCTTCACCGTGAGATCGGCGTCGGCGACCTCAAACAGGGTGAACTCGGCGGGCCGGCCCTTGTCCAGCAGCCCGTCCGCCTCAAGGCCGATGGCCCGGCGTGGGGTCGTGGTCACCGCGGCGACCACCTCTTCCAGCTTCATGCCGAGCGAGAGCAGCTTCGACATGGTCGTCGCCATGTCCCACACCGACCCGTCGAGCGAGCGGTTGTGCAGGTCGGTGGAGATGGTGGCGGGCGGCAGGCCTCGCGCCAGGGCCGCCGTGGCGACATCGAAGGAAAAAGAAGCACCGCCATGGCCGACATCGAGCACGATGCCGCGCGCCGCCGCGTCCTCGGCGAGGCGGTAGAGGTCCTCGTCCTCCAGGATCGAGCTGCCGGCCTTGCCGTTGAAGCAATGGGTGACGATGTCGCCTTCGGTCAGCAGGCCGAGGACGTCGTCATAGAGCGGCGGCGGCTCGCCGACATGCACCATCAGCGGCAGCTTGAGGATGCGGCCGAGCTTCTTGGCGAGCTTGACCGGCGTGAGGTCCCATCCGCCGGTGATGACATGGCTGGCTCGCACCTTCAGGCCGACGATGACGTCGCGATTCTTCTCCACCGTGGCGATGATCCGCTCGAAATCGATGGAGCGGATGTCCATCAGCTCGCTGACGCGGTTGCAGGCGACCAGGCCGATCGAGCCGAGATTGAGGAAGGCGTAGACGTTCTCCCGTGCCGGCTCGATGATGAATTCGCGCAGGCCGTGGAAATTGGCCTCCCCGGCAGAGCCGGCGTCGACCATGGTGGTGACGCCGCGCGCGGCGCCGCATTGCTCGGGCCGGAGCGAGATGTCGGTGCCGCCATACCAGACATGGACATGAAGATCGGTCCAGCCCGGCGACAGGAAGCGCTCGCCGGCATCGAGGATTCGAACATCGTCGCCGGCCGCGATCGAGGCGGCGACCTCTCCAATGCGGCCGTCGCGGTCGACGAAGATGTCGAGAGGCGTGCCGGCCGGGGCGGCGGTGAAGCCAATGGTCCTGGCACCCTTGATGAGAAGCGGCCGGTCGGCCTGGAGGAAGCGATTGCCGATCATGGCTCAGATATCCTTTGCCAGGCGCGGATCGAGGAGATCGCGCAGGCCGTCGCCGACCAGTTGCAGCGACAGCACGGTGATGACGATGGCGGCCCCTGGGAACCACATGAGCCAGCCTGCCTTGTCCATGAACTGGCGCCCGACGCTGATCATGGTGCCCCAGGTCGGCGTGTCGGGCGAAATGCCGACGCCGAGGAAGGACAGGCCCGCTTCGGCGAGGATGGCATTGGCGAAGATGAAGGTGCCCTGCACCAGCAGGGGCGAGGTGACGTTGCGCAGCACGTGGCGCAGCAGGATCTTCCAGGTCGGCACACCCAGCGCACGGGCCGCCTCGACATAAGGCAGTTCCCGGATGACCAGAGTGGAGGCGCGCACCACGCGGGCCAGGCGCGGGGCATAGACGATGCCGAGTGCGATGATGACGTTGATGGCCGAGGCGCCGAGAGCGGCGACCAGCGCGATGGCCAGAAGGATGTCGGGAAAGGCCATCATCGCGTCGATCACGCGCGACAGCGGCGTATCGGCCTCGCGGAAGAAGCCCGCGGTGAGGCCGAGCGCGATGCCGATCAGCGAGGCCAGCACCACCACGGCGAGGCCGACGGACAGGGAGGTCTGAGCCGCATAGAGCATGCGGGTGAAGATGTCGCGCCCCAGGTCGTCGGTGCCGAACAGATGGGCGAGGCTCGGCCCCTTCAGGCGATTGGCGACCGAGAGCTTGGTCGGCGAATAGGGCGCGATCAGCGGCGCGAGGATCGCGGCCAGGGCGATGATGGCGAGAACGGCAAGCCCGATGAACGAGGTCGGCCGCCGGATCAGGCGCGACAGCAGGCCAGGCGCCGCCAGGTGGGAGGAGGAGATGGCAGCCATCAGTAGCGCACCCTCGGATCGATGAGGAGGTAGAGCATGTCGATGCAGAAATTGACGAGGACGTAGAGCCCGGCGATCACCAGCAGTGCGCCCTGGATCACCGGGTAGTCGCGCCGGAGCACGGCCGAGACCACGAGATTGCCGATACCTGGCACACCGAACACGGTTTCGGTCACCACGGCGCCGGAGATCAGCAGGGCCGCAGTCAGGCCGATCACGGTGAGGATGGGGATCAGCGCGTTCTTGAAGGCATGCCTGATCACCACGCGCCATTCGCTCATGCCCTTGGAGCGGGCGGTGCGGACATAGTCGTCCGAGAGCACGTCGAGCATCGAGGCGCGGGTGAAACGGGTGATCAGGGCCGATGAGACCACGCCCAGCGCTACCGCCGGCAGCACCAGATGATTGAGGCGTTCGCCGAAGGACGCCCCGGGCCCGCCGTAGCCGGAGGTGTCGAACCAACCGAGCTTCACCGCGAAGATCTGCATGAGGACGAGGCCGAGCCAGAAGCTCGGCACACTGGCGGCAAACATGGCGAGCGTGGTCGCCGCCTGGTCGAACAGCGAGCCGCGCCAGTAAGCCGAGAGGATGCCGACCGGCAGGGCGATGGCGCTGGCGATCAGCAGCGAGAACAGCGTGAGGAAGAAGGTCGGCTCGGCGCGGGCGGCGAGAGCCCGCGTCACCGGCTGGTTGAGGAAGATCGACTGGCCGAAATCACCCTGGACGAGACCGAGGACGTAATAGGCGAACTGGGTGATGATCGGGCCGTCCAGGCCGAGCTTGGTGCGCAATGCAGCGATATCGGCCTCGGACGCGTCGGGCCCGAGCATCATGGCGGCCGGATCGCCCGGCGTGACCCGGACGATGATGAATACGATCGTCACGACGAGGGCCATCACGATGATCATGCCGAGAAGGCGGTGGAGAATCGTGCGCAGCATCTGGGATCCTGGCGTTGTTCGAGGCCGGAGAGCGTGACGAGGCGATCTGAGCGAGATCGCGGGCACCGCCGGTGTCGGCTGGTGCCCGCTCTCAAGCCTCCCCGGGAGAGAAAAGGAGGCTATGTCAGCCCAGAGGCACTGGTCGCTCTTGGGGCCGCAGGGGGCTTTACTTGCCTTCCAGATAGGCGTTCCAGAAATAGGGCCAGGGGGCCGGCGTGACGCCCTTCAGATTGGGGGCCTGGGCGGCGAGGGCATTGAAATTGCCGACCTTGTAGGCTGGCGCCTCGTCATAGAAGGCCTTCTGGACGGCCGGCCACAGGGCCAGCCGCTTGGCGGGATCGGACTCGGCGTTGAAGGCGCCCAGTGCCTCGTGCTTCTTGTCCGAGACCCACCAACCGGGCGAGCTGTCCGACATGAAGCCGGTCAGCGACGGCTCGGGCAGGAAGGGGCTGTGGGTGATGTAGATGTCCCACAATTTGGGATCGGTGCGGTTCTTGGTCAGCGTGGCCCACTCCACCACGTCGAGCTCGACCTTGAAGCCGGCCGCCTTGAGATATTCGGCGGCGACCTGCGCCAGCTTGTAGTGGAACTCATATTGGCGGCTGGTTAGGATGCGCAGAGGCTTGGAGCCGTCATAGCCCGCCTCCTTCAACAAGGCGGTCGCCGCCTCGACGTCACCCTCCGGCTTGTAGGGCTCAGTTCCCTCTTCGGTATGCCACTTGTAATCCTTGGGGTAGAGGGCGCCGTCGACCGAGAAGAATTCCTCCGAGCCGAAGGCGGCCAGCATCATGTCTTGCGGGGAGAGCGCCGCCTGGATCGCCTTGCGGATGCGGATGTCGGACGCGAGGCCCTCCTTGTTGTTCATGAAGAGGACCGGCCAGCCGAAGGGTTTCAGCAGGACAGGGGCGGTCTTGCCCTTGGAGATCTTGTCGAAAGCCTCGACGGGCAGGGAGTCGACATAGGCGAACTGGCCCGATGCGGCGCCCTCGACGCGGGTATTGGGATCGGGGACCGGCACGAAGCGGATCTCGTCGAGATATTGCTTGCGTGCGCCGCCATAGCCGTTCGGCTCGCCCGGGCGGGACGCATACTCGTCGAAGCGCGCGAGCTGGATGAACTGGTCGGGCTTGCGCTCCTTGAGCTTGTAGGGTCCGGTACCGATGAAGCTGGTCAGGGGATCCTGCCCGGCATTCTTGGCCGGAATGATGATCGCCGCGGCATTGTTGAAGGCGAGCAAAGCGAGCAGCGGTGCATAGGGTTTCTTGAGCGTGATCTTGACGGTGTGATCGTCGGTTGCGTCGATGGCGGCGATCATCTCGGCCGTCTGCTTGCCGCGCGTGGCGATCTTCGTCCAGCGTTGCAGCGAGGCGACGACATCGGCGGAGGTCATCACCGAGCCGTCATGGAACTTGATGCCGGTGCGCAGGGGAATGGTGTAGGTCAACCCGTCGGCCGAGATTTTCGGCATCTCGGCGGCGAGCAGCGGTGTCACGCCCCAGTCCTTGTCGAAGGTGAACAGCGTTTCGAAGATATGCTGGGAAACGATGCCGACGAGGTCGGCGGTCGAAGCCATCGGGTCGAGCGTGGGCGGTTCGCCGACAGTGGCGACGTCGATGACGCCGCCTTTGGTGGCATCGGCCCATGCTGGTCCGACGGCCGGAAGCAATGTCAGTGCAAGCAGGGCAGTCAGTCGTGCCAAGCGTCCCATATTGCGTCCCTTTGTTACATTATTATGTAATCTATAACTTATTTATGTATCACTATGCCTTCAATGCTGTGTTTGGTCAAGCCGGCTCGTGTTGGCGAGCCTCTGCGAGGGGCGATTCAGGCATTGGCCAAGCGATGGAGCACGATGTCGGCGCTGCGGTCGGAATTGAGGATGACGGCGTCCTCCAGGCAGCGAACGCTGAACAGCCAGGGCAGTTCCCACGGCGCCGCCCGCCAGACGTCATGCGTCTCCCGGCTGGCCGGATGGGCGAGGAAGAGATCGTGGTCGCAGGGTTCCAGGCCGAGATCGAGCGCCCCGAAAGGCGAGGACAGGCGCAGGCCAGGGCCGTCGGCGGTGCGATGGAAACTCGCCTCCAGCCCGCTCGTCTCGTCGCGATAGCGTCCCGCGGGCAGGACGCTCCGGTCTGGTGGAGTCTCGACGAGCCTGAACCGGCGGCGGCGTCCAAATTTTTCGGTCTCGATGCTGCCATCTGCCTGAACCAGGAGATCATAGGGCGCCAGCCCCGCCCGGGGGCGGAAGCGGTCCTGCGACACCTCCTCGAGCTCTGCTGCCCCCATGCTGGACACCAGGCTGGGCGTGCCGCCCTCGTTGGCGATACGGATGAGGGCGCTGGTGCCGTCTTCCCGATAGGTGCCCGCGCGCTCGTTGAGCAAGGCGATCGCAGAGGGTGACAGCGCCGGCCCGCCTTCCAGGCCCAGGACGATGTCGGCGATGCGCCGGGTCAGGGCATAGGGCGAGAAATCATCGTGATTGGCGAGGAGGACGATGCCGAGATCCTGGTCGGGGATGCGGATCGATTCCGAGCGCGAGCCTGCGATCCAGCCGCTATGGCCGACGCAGCGAAGGCCGCTGTGCCGGCTGGTGACGAGACCGAGGCCATAGGGGGAAGCGATGCCGTTGATCAGCGCGCCGGGAGCCTCCATGCGGGCGATCATCGCGGCATCGCCGACCTTCGGCCGGGCGAGATTGGCCTGCCAGGCCAGCATGTCCTGAAGCGTCGAGACCAGCCCGCCCTCGCCGCCGATGGCGATGCCCCAGGCCGCCTTGAGCCAGGTGCCGCCGGCGCCGCGGCGGTGATGGGTGGCGAGGCGCGGATAGATCTCGTCGTCGCGGGCCATCAGCCTGGTGTCGTGCATGCCGAGGGGGCCGGTGATGCGCTCGCGCAGGAGATCGTTGAAGGAGAGGCCCGAGACCTGTTCGAGGATTTCGGACAGCAGCAGGAAATTGGAGTTGGAGTAGAGCAGATCGGTGTCGGGCGGGAAGTTGAGGCCCTTCTGGCGGGCGACGATGGCGCGTGCGGTGGCGCGCGAGGAGGGGGCCAGGATCGGAATGCCGGCCAGGATCATGGTGTCGAGAATGTCGCGCAGGCCGCTGGTATTGGCGGCCAGGTGCCTCAAGGTGATCGGCTGCTCATAGGCGGGCAGCCAGGGGCAATGCTCGCGCACGTCGTCGTCGAGCGAGAGCTTGCCTTCCGCTTCCATCATTAGGGTCAGCAGCACGGTGAACTGCTTGCTCTGGGAGGCGATGCGCACGACCGAGGTCGGCGACAGCGCGACGCCATGGGCGAGGTCGGCCATGCCGGCGCAGCGCTGATAGACAACGGCGTCCCCGAGCCTCACCGCCACCATGAAGCCCGGCGAGGTCTCGCTGGCCCAGGGCGTGAAGAGGGCATCGATCTCGGTGACGGCGGCGGGGGCAAGGGAAGAGGTGGTCATGGCATGCGACTTTCTGGCAAAGTGGCTTTGGGCATTGAAAACACTGTCATTCCCGGCGGTGACTTGCGTCGCAGCAGCTACTCACCCTGTTTGCGCTACGAGATGCACACATCTCGACCAAGCCGGCTGGAGCGCGCGAATCCCTCCCCGGCTTCGGGGAGGGTGGGCGAGCGAAGCGAGGTCGGGTGGGGGAGAGTGGTACAAATCCAGCCATCATTGGCGTGGTAGTGCCACCCTTCCCCATCCGTCGCTGCTTTATCTGGAAAGCGTGAGATGTCAGCATGCCGTGGCCTTCTTACAGGGCGGTGCTGCGCGACCTCGACGGCAGCGCCGCTGCAGGCGACTCATTTCTCGAGATAGACGTTCCAGAAGGCCGGCCAGGGCGAGGGCTCGAAGCCCTTCAGCTTGGGCGACTTGGCCGAGAGGGCGTTGAAGTCGCCGATCTTGACGATCGGGGCTTCGGTCATGATCAGCTCCTGCACGCGCTGCCAGTGCTTGACCCGCTCGGCTGGATCGGAGGTGGCGTTGAGGGCCTCGACCGCCGCCCGGCTGTCGGGCGTATCCCACCAGCCGACCGAGGCCGGCGCCAGGATATTGATCAAGGCGGGCTCGGGCAGGAAGGGGCTGTGGGTGATGAAGATGTCCCAGGAGGCGGGGTTCTGGATCTGCTGCACCAATGTCGCCCAGTCGACCACGTCCATCTTCACCTTGAAGCCGGCGAGCTTGAGATATTCGGCGGCGACCTGCGCCATCTTGTAGTGGAACTCATATTGGCGGCTGGTGAGGATGCGCAGCGGCACCTCCTCGCCGAGGCCCGCCTTTTTCAGTTCGGCCTTGGCCTTTTCGGCGTCGGCGATATCATAGTTGCCTTCGACGCCAGCATCCGTGCGCCAGGGATAGCCTTCCGGATACATGGCGCCATCGACGGCATAGAATTTGGTGTCGCCAAAGGCGGCTGCCAGCATGTCACTTTCGCTGAGCGCGAGCTGCACCGCCTTGCGCACGCGCATGTCGGCAAGGACGCCCTGCTTGGCGTTCATGCGGATCATCGGCCACCCGAAATGTTCGAGCAGCACCGGCTCCGACTTGCCCGACTTGATCTTGTCGAACTGTTCGACGGGCAGCGAGTCCGCATAGCCGAATTGGCCGGAGACCGCGCCTTCGATGCGGGTATTGGGATCGGGAACCGGTACGAAGCGGATCTCGTCGAGATATTGCTTGCGCGCCCCGCCATAACCGTCGGGCTCGCCGTCACGCGAGCGGTAGCCCTCGAAGCGCACGAGCTGGATATATTGATCGGGCTTGCGCTCCTTGAGCTTGTAGGGTCCGGTGCCGATGACCTGCTTGAGCGGCGTGTCCTGGTCCTCGGATGGCAGGATCACGGCGGCCGAATTGTTGAAGGCGAGCAAAGCGGGCAGTGGCGAATAGGGCTGCTTGAGCGTGATGCGCACCGTCAGCGGGTCGGCGGCAGCGATATCGACGACCAACGGAGCGACCTGCTGGCCGCGGGAGGCAACGGTCAGCCAGCGCTTGAGGGAGGCGACGACATCGGCCGAATCCATCGCGCTGCCATCGTGGAAGGTGATGTCCTGGCGCAGCTTGATCTCATAGATCTTGCCATCCGGGCTCACCGTGGGCAGCGCTTCGGCCAGCAGCGGCGTGACGTTCCAGTTGCGATCGAAGGTGAACAGGGTTTCGAAGATGTGCTGGCCGACCATGCCGACGATGTCGGTGGCGCTCGCCATCGGGTCGAGCGTCGGCGGTTCGCCGATGGTGGCGACGTCGATGACACCGCCTTTCTCCGGCGCGGCCATCGCCGGGCTGATCGTCGGCAACAAAAGTACAGCCAGGGCTGCGGCCAGACTGAGGGCGCGCTTCATGGATCCTCCCCAAAATGATATTATAATGGAATATATATCTTATTTAGGGACTATGGTTGCATCCCCCTCCAGCGTCGTCAAGATGGTACCGGCCGCTCGTCGTCCGAGAGCTTCTTGCGGTAGCGTGGCGTGAAGCCGCGCGTACCGACGTGGAAGGCGAGTTCGTGCAACCTTGTGAGTAAACAGCGCGGACGAACAAGAATCGGAAGGATTTGGCCAAGCACGACGTTAGGGTAGGGCAGTGTTTCTGCCCAAACGCGCTTTGGCCTAATCTGAACGCCGGACGACATCCGGTTGGACAGGGAGGCCCATGGTTGAGAGGAAAAGCGGCATGATCGCGCTTGCGGATATTCGCCAGACGCTCCGGGGGCTTTATTTCGGTTCGAGCCGGAAAGCCGTCAGTTTCCAGATCCTGCGCTTCGTCATCGATGTCGGCATTCTCGTCTTCTTCATCGCCGGGCCGAGCATGAAGAACGAGGCCTGGCATGCCGCCATCAATGCCATCGTCGCGGCGATCATCGTGCTCGAACTCGCGGCCAGCGCCCTCGTCGCGCCGAACCTGAAAAAGTGGGTGCTGCGGCCGATGACCTGGATCGACCTGGCCATTCTCGCCACTTTCGTGGTGCCCGCCTTCTTCTCCAACCTGTTCCTGCGCGTGCTGCGCATCTGGTCGCTGAGCAAAAGCAATCTGTTCACGCTGGCGCTGCGCAAGTCGGGCTACCGGCAGATGGAAGACACGTTGCGCGCCGTGATCGATCTCACGGTGTTCCTGTTCCTGGTCTCCAGCTTCGTCTACACCATGTTCTACGCCAACGGCTTTGATGGCTATATCCAGGCCCTGTACTTCACCGTCGCCACGGTGACGACGACGGGCTTTGGCGACATCACGTTGCCCGGCAATCTCGGCAAGCTCACCTCCATCGTCGCCATGATCATCGGCGTGTCGCTGTTCGTTCGCCTCGCCCAGGCGATCGTACGGCCGCACAAGGTGAATTTCAGCTGCCCTCAATGCGGGCTCTCTCGGCATGAGACGGATGCGGTGCACTGCAAGGCTTGCGGCCATGTCCTGAACATCCCGGATGACGGGGAGTAGGGGCGGTCAATCCTGCCCGGCCTCCAGGAGGGCCATGATCCCTGTAGCCAGCGCGGGCTCGATATCCATGTTTCCGATCATCGCCACCAGATTTTGACGCTCGACGGCACCGGCACCCGAACCGATGGTCGTGGCCGCGATGGCACCCGCCGCATTGGCAAGGGCGCTGGCGCCGGCGGGCGCCAGGCCGTTGACGATGCCGAAAATATAGCCGGCGGCGAAAGCATCACCCGCGCCGGTCGTATCGATGGCTTCGACTTGGGCCGCAGGCGAGACGACCTGAGGCTGTCGGCTATGGACGAGGGATCCCAGGGCGCCACGCTTGACGACGACCTGTTTGGTGCCAGCCTCAACGAGGCGTTCGGCCGCCTGGTCGAAAACCGCATCGCTGCCGATGCCGGCAAGGAGACGGGCATCGGCCTCGCCCAGGAACAGGATGTCGATTGCCGGCAAAAGAGGGAGGACCGTCTCCTTGATCGTGCCGGTGATGCCGGCCGGGATGTCCAGGCTGACGGCAATTCCTGCTGCCCCGGCGAGTTCGAGCGCGCGGAGCGCGGCCTCGCGCTGCGGTGCCGGCAGCAGGGCATAGCCGGACAGATGCAGGAGGGCCGTGCCGGCCAGGGCGGCCGGATCGACCTCCTCCGCGGCGAGGCGGGCATTGGCGCCGCGATAGGCGAACATAGTGCGCTCGCCCTCGGGGCTGACGATCACGACATTGAGCTGGGTCGGCTCGGCCTCGTCGCGCCGAATCCAGCGCGTTTCGACGCCTTCGCGTTGCATCGCGGCCAGGCACCAGTCTCCCCAATTGTCCTTGCCTGTCTTGCCGATGAAATGCACCGGCAGGCCGAGACCCGCCAGGATCCGGGCGGTATTGGCGCCGGAACCGCCGAGGCCATGATTCTGGCGCTCGGCGATGCCTTCCCCGCCTTCCGGCGGATAGGCCGGAACCTGGAGCGTCAGGTCGACATTGATATCGCCGAGGACTGCGACTGCCGGCACGGTGCCTCCTCTGCTTCCGTCATCGGGCGATGGTATCGGCCTAGACCTCGAAATGCATCTGGTCGATCGCCTGGGCGACGTCGGCGATGATGTCGTCGGCGTGCTCGATGCCGACCGAGAAGCGCACCAGGCCGTCGACGATGCCCATGGCCTGGCGCTCCTGGGAGGGAATGTCGAGGAAGGCCATGGTGCCCGGCATCTGCGTGGTGGTGCGCAGGCCCCCGAGGCTGGCGGCGAAGGAGCACAGCTTCAGCCGCTTGAGCAGGCGCACGCCATGCTCCTCGCTTTCCACCTGGAAGGACAGCATCGCCCCGAAATTGCGCAGCTGTTCCTGGGCCGAGGTGTGGTTGGGATGGGAGGCCAGGCCCGGATAGAACACACGCTTGACCTTGTCGTGTCTCTCCAGATAGCGGGCGAGGGCAGCCGCATTGGCGCATTGCTTTTCGAGCCGGAGAGCCAGGGTCTGCGCCCCGCGCAGCAGCAGCCAGGCATTGAAGGGCGAGAGCGGTGCGCCGAGCTTGTTGAGCGTATTCCAGCGCACGTCCTCCAGCCAATCCTTGGGCAGGATTTCGGATTTCAGCGTGATGATGCCGCCGACGGCGTCGTTGTGGCCGCCGATGAACTTGGTGGCGCTCTCCACCACCACGTCGACGCCGAAGGCATGCGGCTGGCATACGGCGGGGCTGGCGAAGGTGTTGTCGCAGATCACCGCGATGCCGCGGCTATGGGCGAGCTCCACCAGCTTGCGCATCGGGGGCACCTTCATGGTCGGGTTCGCGAGCGCCTCGAAATAGAGCACCTTGGTCTTTTCGGTGAAGGCGCGCTCGACCTGGACGGGGTCGGTGGTGTCCACGAAGGTGACGGTGATGCCGAAATCGCCGATGCGATGGTCGAAGAATTCGTGGGTGCTGGAATAGGTGGTGAGGTCGGTGACGATGTGGTCGCCGGCCTTGAGGATACCGAACAGCGCGTGCGAGATCGCGGCCATGCCCGAGGCGGTGGCGAGGCAGGCATCCGCGCCGGTCAACTGCGCCATGTGTTCCTCGAGCTTGTACTCGGTGGGATTGCCGCAGCGGCTGTAGATGTTCACGTCCTTGCGCGCGCCGGCCACGATCTGGTCGTAGATGTCGCCGGCATATTGGAAGTTGGCCGACATGTAGATGGGATAGCTGATCGATTGCGATTCCGGCTCGGGCGCGTAGAACACGGCGCGGCTGGCGAAATCGAGCTCTTTGGACGACATGCGGGCACTCCTTGAGGTGTCATTCCTTGACGGCGCCGCCGGTCAGGGCGGCGGTGATCTGGCGTTCGAACAGGACGAAGAGGACGAGCGGGGCGAGGGCGGCGATGAAGATGGCCGCCAGCATCACCGGATAGTTGGTGATGTGCTCGCCGACGAAATCGGCAAGGCCGACCGGCAGCGTCTTCTTGGCCGGCGTGTTGATGAAGACGAGCGGGAAGAGGAAGTCGTTCCACACCCAGATCATGTTGACGATCGCGGCGGTGAACATGGCCGGCCGGGCGAGCGGCACCGCGATGCGCCAGAAAATGCCGAATTCGCTGCAGCCGTCGATGCGTGCCGCGTCCATCAGTTCACGCGGCAGCGTGACGAAGAAGGCGCGCATGATGAACAGCGTCACCGGCACGTTGAAGGCCGCCGTCGGCAGGATCACGCCGAGATGGGTGTCGAGCAGGCCCATGCCGCGCAGCACCACCACCAGCGGCACCAGCGCGACATAGGCCGGGATCGCCATGGCGACCATCAGCCCGGCCTCGACGCCGGCCAGCCAGCGCGGGCGGTAGATGGCGAGCCCATAGCCGCCGGCCGTGGCGGCGGCGACGGCCAGGAGGGTCGAACCGACCATCACGATCAGCGAGTTCAGGGAGTAAGTACCGAGCGCGCCGTTGCTCCAGGCCTGCGCGAAGGCGTCCAGGCTCGGGGCCGCCGGCAGCGACCACACCGAGCGCATGAACTCCTTGTTGGTCTTGAGCGTGCTGTAGGCCATCCAGGCGAAGGGAGACACCACGATCGCCACATGGAGCGACAGGAAGGCGAGGACGCCGAGGCGCATCGGGCTCCAGCGGGAAAGGGCCGGCATGCTCACGCCTCCCTGCCGGCGGCGCTGCTGCGCAGCGCGCGGAAGACGATGAAGGCGCCGATCGCGGTCAGCAGCATCTGCGCAAAGCCGATGGTGGCGGCATAGCCCATCTCGAAGGCGTTGAAGCCGACCTTGTAGAGATAGGTGGAGACGACCTCGCTGGCATGGTTGGGCCCGCCATTGGTAAGCACGAAGACCAGGGAGAAGGTCTTCAGCGAGCCGATGACGCAGAGCAGGACATTGGCGCGCAGCGTATCCCACACCATGGGCACGGTGACCGAGACGAAGGAGCGCCAGTGGCCGGCCCCGTCGAGCTCCGCCGCTTCGAACACGCTTTCGGGCACGTTGCGGATGGCCGCGACGAACAGCAGCACATAGAGGCCGAGATAGGTGAAGCTCATCACCGCCACCACGGACGCGAAGGCGGTGGAGGACTGGCCGAGCCAGCCCGAGGCCAGGCTGCCGAGGCCGAGCGCCTTCAGCCCGGCATTGAGCAGGCCGAAATAGGGATTGTAGATGAAGCGCCAGAGCAGGCCGATGCACACTTCGCTGACGATCACCGGGACGAGATAGAGAAACAGGAAGAAGCGCCCGACTTCGCCGACGATGCGCACCAGACAATAGGCGATGAGAAGGGCGAGCAGCACCTGCAGGACGATGGCCGAGACGGCCACGGCAAGGTTCCGGGCCAGCGCGGCCCAAAAGAAGCCGTCGCCGGCCAGGCGAACGAAATTATCGAGGCCGACGAAGACCGGGGCGGCCGAGCCGTTCCACTGGTAGAAGGACAGCACGCCCGAATGCAGCAGGGGATAGGCGACGAAGAGCCCGACCAGGATCAGCGTCGGCAGCAGGAAGGCGAATGCGTAGCGTGCATCGCGACTTGCCGACGGGTCCTTTCCTGCTTGCCGAGATGCCATGGAACACTTCTTTCCTTTCCGGAAGGCGCTGCTATGGACTGCGCCTCGGGGCGGGGCCTATTTCGCCTTCAGGGCGTCTTCCACGCGTTTGGCGGCATCAGCCGGGGCGACAGAGCCGTCGAGCACGCCCTGGAGCGAGGTGTAGTAGGCGTCGGTTCCCTTGGGCGGCATGGCGGTGTCGTAGAAGGGATCGAGCTTGCCGGCCTTGCTCATCAGATCGTTGCTGATGGCATAGAGCACCGGCCCCGCGGCCGCCTCAGTGGTGGCGCCCTTGACGGTGACCATAGTCTTGCGCAACTCGACATATTTGGTCATCACCGCCGGAGAGGTGAGGAAGCGCAGCAACGTCACCGCGTCCTTCTTGTTGGCGGTCTTTTCGGCGATGCCGAAGGCGGCCGCGACGCCGCCCAGCACGTCGCCGGGATTGCCCTTGCCGCCGGCCACGCTCGGGAAGGGGAAGAAGCCGAGCTCGAAGCCCTCAGGCGCGTCGGCGGAGGCGCCGATCTGCCAGGTGCCGTTGAGCATCATCGCGGCCTGGCCGTTGAGGAAGAGCATATTGGCTTCCTGGTCGCTCATGCCGTTGAAGCCGACGGGGAAATAGCCCTTGGAGGACAGGCTGGCGATGCGGGTGAAGGCCTCGGCGGCCTCCGGGCCGAGGGCGGCATCGGCCTTGCCGGCCACGATGTCGGAAACCAGGCCCGAGCCCTTCAGGCGCATTTCGAGATATTGGAACCAGAAGGTGGCCGGCCAGGAATCCTTGTTGCCCAGCGCCATCGGCACCAGGCCGTCAGCCTTGATCTTCTCGCACAGGGCCAGGAATTCGTCATAGCTGGCGGGAACCGTCCAGCCCTTCTCGGCGAACAGGGCCTTGTTGTACCAGAACACGGCGGCATCGATGTCGATCGGCACGGCATAGCTGTGCCCGGCCATGCTGGTCTGGGCCAGGGCCGTCGGCAGGAAGCTATCGCCCCAGCCATCCCTGGCGAGATCCGCGTCGAGGGTGTACATCTGGTGGCCGGCCACGAAGGCGCCGAGGAAGCCACCGGGCAGGGTGTAGAACACGTCCGGCGGGTTGCCCGAGGCCATGGCGGTGTTGAGCTTGGTCTTGTAGGCCGACTGTTCGGCCGCCACCACGTTGAGCTTGATGTCGGGATGGGCCTTGGCGAATTCGTCCAGAGCATAGGTGATGAAGTCGACCTTGTCCTTCTGCCCCGAATAGGCGTGCCAGAAGGTCAGCTCGCCGGCGAGTGCCGACAGGTTCATCGCCAAGGACGCGGCCAGGGAGGCGGCAACCCCGAGTGCGAGTGCGCGCAAACGCATGTCTTCAATCCTTCCCCACCGGTTTCGAATGCTCGGTTTGATTGATGCAGTGGTGCCACATTGAAGTTGTAATGTCTACAGTGGCACCACAAACAAGGTCGTGCTAGAAGCTGGACGGCGAGTGCAAGATTCGAGGCGGGCATGATCGATCAGGCCAAGAATGCGGCGGGGGGGCAGGCGGCGAGCCGGCTGCGCAGTGCATTGCCGGCACTTTCCGACTCGGAGCGGCGCGTGGCGCTGTGGGTCCTCGACCATGTCGATCTGGCGATCCGCCAATCCATGTCGGCCATTGCCCAGACCGTCGAGGTCAGCGATACCACGGTCCTGCGCATGTGCCGCACTGCGGGCTTTGCCGGCTTCACCGATCTCAAGCTCGCTCTGGTCCGCGATACCGGCGAACGCTCGGCTGCCAGGCCCGACGACGGCATGGCCGGCGCCGGTGGCGATCACGGCTGGGCCAAACGGGTGTTCAATGCCAACATCCAGGCGATCAGCGACACCTTGTCGATGCTCGATCGGGGCGATTTCGCCCGTGCCCTCGACCTCGTCGCCGGCGCCCGCCACATCCTGATCGGCGGTATCGGCGGCTCGGGCATCGTGGCCCAAGCCCTTTATCAGCGCTGCTTTCGCCTGGGCCTGCGTTGCGATGCGCCGGTCGATTCGCAGCTCCAGCTCATGCATGCCTCGCTGCTCGGGCCAGGTGACCTCGCCGTGGCCATTTCCTATTCCGGCATCACCAACGACCCGGTGCTCCTCCTGCAGGAAGCCAGGACGCAGGGCGCTTCGACCCTGTGCATCACCGGCAACCGGCGCTCGCCCTTGGCGCGCCTTGCCGACGTCGTCCTGGTCAGCGTCTCCCATGAACTGCGCAGCGAGCCGATGGCCGCCCAGATCGCGCAGCTGACGCTGGTCGATGCCCTCTATGCCGCCCTGGTCGCGCGTGCGCCCGACACGGCCCAGCTCAACGAGGAGCGCATGGTCAATGCCATCCTCCCCAAATCCATCTGAACAAGGCCTATCATGAAAGTACAGATCTATACGATGCAGACCGCCGCCGAGGCGCTCGAACTGGCCGCGCTCGGCGTCGATTGCCTGGGCGTGACGCCTTCCGATCGCGGCCTTCCCGGCGAGATCAGCAACGAGGCGGCGCGCGAGATCGTCTCCGCCCTGGCGGGCAAGGCCACGCGTGTCGCCCTGTCGGTGGAGGCCGATCCTGCGGTGATCGCCGCCATGGTCGATGCCGTCAGGCCCGACGTGCTGCATCTGTGCGGCGATATCGCCAAGGTCACGCCGGAGGTGGTGAAGGCGTTGCGGGGCGCGCTTCTCCCGCGCCATCCTGACTTGAAGATCCTGCAGGCGATTCCGATGACGGGGCCGGAGGCGCTCGACCATGCCGCGGCGTTCGAGCCGGTGTCGGACATCTTCATCCTCGATTCGGTCGCGGCCCATATCGGCGGTATCGGCGCGGCCGGCGTGACGCATGACTGGTCGCTCAGCCGCGAAATCGTCGCGCGCAGTAAGCTGCCCGTCATCCTGGCCGGCGGCCTCGGCCCGGACAATGTCGGCGAGGCCATTCGCGCCGTGCGTCCCTGGGCGGTGGATTCGCTCACCCATACCAACAGCCCGCTGGCCTCGGGCGGTTTTCGCAAGGATCCGGCCAAGGTCGCGGCCTTCGTTGCGGCGGCGCGGGCAGCTGCCTGAGCAGCCTTCGTTAAAGCGGGCAGGTCTTGCATCGCGCAAGGTCTTCCGTGCGATGGCGCCGGCAGCAAATTCGGCGCCTGCGTCCTTCCTCGGCGCCGTAGCGGACGGGCTCGAACAGCGGATTGCTTGTGCTGTCCCCAGAGCCGGGTCGCCAGCAACGTGCGGGCCTGGGTAAGCCCTGGATGACCTACTCCCAGGAATGCCTCCAACTCGCCCAGGCTGGGCTCGACGATGGTTCGAGATTCTTCAAGATCCGAGAATGATGAGGCGGCGGCTTCTTGGGCGGGCCGGGCGCAAACGCCGGCCACGCCACACATACTTCAAGCAAATTGCGCCCGGTGCAGCCGTCCATAGATACCGGATTTGTCGAGGAGGTCGCTATGGCGACCCTGTTCGACGATGCCGCCGCCGTCGACGACGAGAATGCGGTCGGCATTCTTGATCGTTGCCAGGCGGTGGGCGATCACCAGCGTGGTGCGCCCCCTGGAGAGTTCGGCAAGGGCCTGCTGGATCGCGAGCTCCGTTTCGGTGTCGAGCGCCGAGGTTGCCTCGTCGAGGATCAGGATCGGCGGGTTTTTCAGGAACATGCGGGCAATCGCCAGGCGCTGTTTCTGGCCGCCCGACAGTTTGACGCCGCGTTCACCGATAAGGGTGTCGAGCCCGTTCGGCAGTGAGGCGATCACCCCGTCGAGCCGGGCGCGGCGGGCCGCCTCGAGGATCTCGTCCTCGCTTGCTTCGAGGCGGCCATAGGCAATGTTCTCGCGGATGGTGCCGCCGAACAGGAAGACGTCCTGCTGCACGATGCCGATCTGGCTGCGCAGCGAGCGCAGGCTGAGGTCGCGGATGTCGATGCCGTCGATGGTGATGGCGCCCTGCGTGACGTCATAGAAGCGGGGCAGGAGCGAGCAGATCGTGGTTTTGCCGGCGCCCGACGGGCCGACGAAGGCCACCGTCTCGCCGGCTGCGATCGACAGATCGAGCTGGGTCAGGATCTGCCGGCCGGGCGTATAGCCGAAGCCGACCTTCTCGTAACGGATGGCGCCGGTGAGAGGCGGGGCAGACCGGGCAGCGGGGCGGTCGGTGATGTCGGGGCGGGTGTCGAGGAAGTCGAGATAGCGGCGGAAGCCGGCAATGCCCTTGGGATAGGTCTCGATCACGGCGTTGATCTTTTCGATGGGACGGAAGAACACGCCGATCATCAGCAGGAAGCCGACGAAGCCGCCATGGCTGAGCTGGCCCGTGAGGACGAAATAGCTGCCGGCGATCATCACGGCGAGCTGGGTCAGCCGCATGCTCAGATAGCTCAGCGAGTTGGAGGCGGCCATCAGCCAATAGGCCTGCAGCTTGGTGCGGCGATAATTGGAATTGTCGCGCGAAAACAGGGCCCGCTCATGGTCCTCGTTGGCGAAAGCCTGCACCACGCGGATACCGCCGACATTTTCCTCGATACGGGTGTTGAAGCTGCCGACGCTGTCGTAGAGCGCACCCCAGTTCTTGGTCATGCGGCCGCCGTAGCGCAGGGTCACCCAGGCCGTCACGGGCACGACGAGAGCCGTGATCAGGGTGAGCTCGACATGCAGCGAGAACATCAGGAGGAAGGCGCCGGCCAGGGTCATCACCGCGATGAACAGATCCTCCGGGCCGTGATGGGCGATCTCGCCGATCTCCTCCAGGTCCTTGGTGAGCCGGGCGACCAGATGTCCGGTCTTGTTGTTGTCGAAGAAGCCGAAGGACAGTTTCTGGAGATGATCGAAAGCCTTGCGCCGCAGCTCGGTCTCGATGTTGATGCCGAGCATGTGGCCCCAATAGGTCACGATCGCCATCAGACCGGTATTGACGACGTAGACGGCTAACAGGCCGATACAGGCCAGGGCGATCAAGTGCCATTGTCCCGTCGGCAGCAATGTGTCGATGAAGACTTTGATCGCGACCGG
Source organism: Labrys sedimenti (assembly GCF_034424805.1). Classification (NCBI taxonomy): domain Bacteria; kingdom Pseudomonadati; phylum Pseudomonadota; class Alphaproteobacteria; order Hyphomicrobiales; family Xanthobacteraceae; genus Labrys; species Labrys sedimenti. The sequence goes on along the minus strand of NZ_JAXOUF010000008.1, from coordinate 17,054 downwards.
AAAGCCGAGCTCGAGCAACCCCGCTGCAATGGCGCAGGAGAAGTCCAGCAGGAACAGGCCGCGATGGGGACGATAATAGGCGGCAAAGCGTTTGAGTAATTCCATCGTCAGCCAGCAATTTCGATTGATTGGGCGTCGGGGAGGCCAGGCGGGAAATCCCCGGAAGAGCGGGCCGAGCCAAGCGTGGCGTGCTTATACACGCTGGCCGGCGGCAGGGCCATCGTTTGGATGGCAACATTCATTGCACTTTGCCTTCTCAATGCGGCCTGCGCCCGAGCTGCCAGATCAGGTAGGGCAATCCGATCAGGGCGGCCACGACACCGGTCGGCAGTTCGCGGGGGGCGATCAGCGTCCGCGCCAGGACATCGGCGACGACCATGACCAGCGCGCCGATCAGGACCGAGCCGAGGATCTGCGACCACGCCCGGCGCAAGCCGATGAGGCGCGCCATATGGGGGCCGGCAAGGCCGACGAAGGTGAGCGGACCTGTGGCCATGACCGCGACGGACGTCAGCAGCGAAGCCATGGCCAGGATCGCCAGCCGGCTGGCCTGGACCGGCAATCCGAGGGCCCTGGCTGTGACAGAGCCCATCGGCACGATGTCGAGCCATCGCCTCAGCGCGAGGGCGGAAGGCAGCAGCAAGCCTGCAAAGACCGCCGTCGTCAGGACCTTCGACCAGTCGGCGTAATAGGTCGATCCGGCCATCCAGGCGAGCACCTGCGGCGCGCGCGGATCACCCAGCGCGAGGAAGGCGACGATGACGACGTCGAGCAGCGCCGAGAGGGCAAGGCCGGTGAGGAGGACCTGGTCGGGGGCAAAGCCGCTGCGCCGGCCGACCATCAGCACCAGGAAGAGCGCAAGAAAACCCCCGGCCGCACCGGCGGCGGTGTGGGCAGCCAGGCCGCTCGTCTGGCCCAGGATCATCGCCAGGGCCATGCCGAAGGCAACGCCGGTACCGATGCCGAGGACTTCGGGTGCGGCCAGCGGATTGCCCGATACCCGCTGCAGCAGCAGGCCCGCGGTGGCGAGCATGGCGCCGGCCAGTGCGGCGATCGCGGCGCGCGGGGCCCGCCAGGGCTCGACCAGGGCGAACTCGGCCGGCGGTATCAGCTGCCAACCCGAACTGCCATGGCCGATCAGCAGGGCGCCGACCGCCGCAAGCACGAGCAGGACGGCAAGCAGGGGCAGGAGCCCGGTCCGGTCGCGAGCGCTGGTAACCAGGGAGCGCTGCGCGGAGGGCGGCTCGCTGCGGCGCAGCCGCGGCAGCAGCCAGAGCAGCAGCGGCGCACCCAGCAGGGCCGTGGCCGCGCCCGTGGGCAGGTCGATGATGCCGCCCGCCTCCAGCAATCCGACGATGGCGTCGACCGCCAGCACCAGCAGGGCACCGGTCAGGGGTGCCAGCACCAGCCTGGCAGCAAAGCGGCGGGCTCCCGCCAGGCGCGCGATTTGCGGTGCCGCCAGCCCGACGAAGCCGATCACCCCGACATGGGCCGTGATCACCGCCGTGAGCAGGGCGGCGAGAAGGAGGCCGGCGCTGCGCACCAGGCCGAGCGGCACGCCCAAAGCGCGGGCGTTTTCCTCATCCAGGGCGAGCAGTTCGAAGGGGCGGGCCAGCAGGGCGGTAAGGAGGTAGAGCGCGCCGATGGACGGCGCCAGCGCCGCCGGCGCCGACCAGTCCTGCTGCGCCAGCGAGCCGCCACCCCACAGGAAGAGGGTGGCGACATATTCCTGGTTGAGAAGGCGCAGCGCGATGGTGAGGGCGCCGCAGAACAGCCCCGCCACCAGGCCGGCCAGCACCAGCGCGACGGATGAGAAGCGATTGCGCGCCGCGCACGCCATCACGAAACCCAGCGCCAGCAGCGTGCCGGCCAATGCGATCACGGGTCGCCCGAGCACGAGCAGCCCGGGAGCCGCGACGAGCACGACGGTCAAGGCGAGCTGGGAGCCCGCTTCCAGGCCGAGCGTGGTGGGGGAGGCCAGCGGATTGCGTAGGGTCTGCTGCAGCAGGAGGCCGGCCAGGCCGAGCCCTGCGCCGGCCAGAAGCGCGGTGAGCGCGCGAGGCAGGGCCGAGAAATGAAAGACGAGCTGCTGCGGGTCGTCGAGCCGGGGATGGAGCAGGGCGCCCCACCATTGCAGGGCTGGCAATTGCGTCGTCCAGCACCAGGCGGTCAGCACGAAAGCCAGCAGGCCAAGGACCGCATAGGCAAGCAGGGGGCGGTGCGCGTCAAAACCGGGCATTGCCGCCCTCCGCCGCGCGGTTCGCGCTGAAGGCATCGACCAGGAGATGGGCGAAGCGCTCCGCGGCTGTGAGATCGCCGAAGGGCCAGGTTGCGGCAAGCCGCTTGACGCGGCCTTGCCTCGCCGCAGGCAGATTGCCCCACAGGCTGTCCGTGTCGGGTGCAAGCGTCACCTCGGTGGGCAACGGATCGACCACCACGATCTCGGCATCGGCGAAGGCGGCGAGCTTCTCCACGCCCGCCAGGGCAAAACCCCAGCCATTGGTCGGCGCGTTCCAGGCATTGGTGAGGCCGAGCCGTTGCAGGGCCCCGCCGAACAGGCTGGAGGGGCCGTAGATGCGCACGAAACGCTTGTCGAGAAACTGGATGACGAGCAGGCGGGGTATGGCCGTGCCTGAGAGGCGCTGGCGTAAGCCCGCAAACTCGGCATCGGCCTGCGCCACGACGGCTTGCGCCTGGGCCTCGCGCCCCACGACCGCGGCCAGCGCGTGGAGCTCGGTTTCGGCGTGGCGAAGGGGATCGCCCGTTCCGGAATAGACCGCTACCTCCCGGGTGGGCGCGATGCGCTGCAGCGCCGGCCGTGCGGCGGCGCCGAGCGGGCTGACGATGATGAGGTCGGGCTTGAGGGACGCTATGGCCTCCAGGTTGGGGGTATCGCGAAGGCCGACATCCGGTGTGCCCTTCGAAAGCGCCGGCTCGCCCACCCAGATGCGATAGAGATCGGCATCGCCCACACCGATGGGATCGATACCCAGCGACCGCACCATGGCCGTCGCCGTCCAGTCGAGCACGACGATGCGCTCGGGCACGCTGGAGGCTTGCGCACGCGCGATGCCCGGGACGAGTACCAGGCAGGCCAGGGCAATGGCGCCGTGGCGCAGGGCTGTCGCAAGGATGGCGGTAGGCTGCTTCACGGCGTCTCCGCGCACCAGACACATTCTCCTGGGGCGAGCTCTGGGCTCGATCCAGGAGAATGTGCTGGATTTCAAACTCGGCTTGAGGAAGTGGAGCATCCGCCGGCCGTGACCGGCCGAGGGCGCCCACTTCACCGAAAGGCTCTCAGTTTCTGACAGGGGCGGCTTATGGCACCCGAAATATACGTTATGCAACAGAGAATATTATTGCTCTTGCGCAGTTTTGAATTCCTATAAATTGTGCAAACAAAAATAAGTATAATGATGTTTGTGTGTGAGTAATTCTATTATAAGTTTGTTTACATGGTAAAGCTTGTTGGTCTAAACGTCTGCCAAATGTCGCTGCGGGCTGCTGACGCTGCGCGATATTGTTTCTCTCACTGGGATGGCAGAGGTGATGGACTGGCGGGTTGGAGTTTGCGTCAAGCTGTCCATAGGGACGGCATCGGGCCTGTTGGTGCTGGCTGCGGCGACGGCCGCGCGGGCACAGGAGGGAGGCAATGGTGGAACGATTGCGCTTGACCCGGTTGTCGTCAGCGGCGGGACCGGCACGAGCCCGGTGACGGGCTATGTCGCGAAGAAGACCACGGCGGGCTCCAAGACCGACACGCCGATCGAGAAGGTTCCGCAATCGGTGACCGTGATCGGCCGTGACCAGCTGGAGGCGCGCCAGCCCCAGAAGCTCGACGAGGTCTTCTACTACACGCCCGGCGTGACCGGTGCGCCCTATGGTTACGACCCGCGCACCAACTGGGTGTTCATCCGCGGCTTCGATGCCAGCCAGACCGGCATCTTCCTCGACGGCCTGCCGCTCTACCAATATGCCTTCGGCAGCTTCTACGTCGATCCCTACGCCCTCGAGCGCGTGGAGGTGCTGCGCGGTCCCTCCTCGATGCTCTATGGCGGCGGCAATCTCGGCGGCATCCTCAACCTCGTCTCCAAGCGGCCGAGCGATGAGCCGCTGCGCCGGATCGAGGCAGGTATCAACAGCTGGGGCCAGGCCACCACGGGCTTCGACTTCGGCGGCAAGCTCGACGAAGCCGGTGTGTGGACCTATCGCCTGACCGGGCGGATCGCGGGCGGGGGATATGAAACCGACAAGGCCAGAGGCTTCCAGGGCTTCATCGCGCCAGCCCTGACCTACAAGCCCAATGATGCCACCAGCCTCACGCTGCTGGCCAACTACACCAATATGGATCTCGACCATACCGGCGGGTTCCTGCCCTATTACGGCACGGTGAAGCCGACGCGCTTTGGCCGCATTCCTCGCGATTTCTATTCCGCCGAGCCGTCGGATGACCTGTATCGCCGCTCGCAGGCGATGATCGGCTATCAGTTCAAGCACGATTTCAACGATGCCTGGACCTTTCGCCAGAACGTGCGCTACGCCTATCTCGATACGCGCGAACGCTATGCCTACCCGTATGGCTATTACAATCCCGATGCCGACTATGGCGGGGGAAACCCACTTCCGCTGACGCCTGGCAATGAGCTTTACCGCACCGGCTTTGCGCACCACACCACGGTCAACACCTTCTCGGCGGACAATCAGCTCGAAGGCCGGTTCGATACCGGGCCGCTGGCGCATGACCTGCTGTTTGGCCTCGACTACAAATACTATGCCATCAACCAGATGCAGGGGTTGTTCAACGCCACGCCCATCAGTCCCACCGATCCGGTCTATGGCGCGCCGCAGGGCGGGGTCGTCACGCCCTATCTGCGCCAGAAATATACCATGCACCAGCTCGGCGCCTATCTGCAGGACCAGATCAGCTTCGCCGACAATTGGCTGCTGACCCTGAACGGGCGCTATGACCGGGTCTGGACGGACAGCACGGCTTCCGTCGGCAACGCCAATTTCAACGGAGTCGAAGGCGCCTTCAGCGGCCGCGCCGGCCTTTCCTATAGCTTCTCCAACGGCATCACCCCCTATGTCTCGATTGCGCGCGGCTTCAACCCGGTGATCGGATCCAACTTCGCAGGCCAACCCTTCAAGGCGGAGACCGGCGTGCAATATGAAGCCGGCGTGAAATATCGACCGACCTTCTTCGACGGTCTGATCACGGCGGCCTATTACGACCTCACCAAGCAGAATGTGGTGACGCCGGATACAGCGCATCCCTTCTTCAGCAACCAGCTCGGCGAGGTGCGATCGCGCGGCTTCGAATTCGAGGTGCAGGCCAACGTCACCGATGCCCTCAAGATGACGGCTGCCTTTAGCGCCTCGCAGATCCGCATCGAGAAGGACACGGATGCAACCGTGGTCGGAAAACGGCCGAACGTGGTGCCGGAAACCACCGCCTCGCTGTGGGCCGACTACACCTTCCAGGAGGGGGTGCTGCAGAATCTCGGCTTGCAGGGTGGCATTCGCTATATCGGCTCGTCCTATGCCGACAACCAGAACATCTACAAGGTGCCGGCCGTCACCCTCGTCGATCTCGGCATGCACTACAAATACAAGGCATGGGACTTTGCCCTGAACGTGAACAACGTCTTCGACAAGCGTTACGTCGCGGGCTGCTCCGGCATCTATAGCTGCAACTACGGCGCGGGCCGCGTCGCAACTTTGAAGGCCAGCTACACATGGTAGATTTTCGCCGCAACGGGCCGCTGATGGTCCTGGTTTCGCTCGCCTTGATGGCACCGGTTCGGGCCTTCGCCCAGGACACACAGCCGGCATCGGCGAGCCCGCCGGCCGGCGATCCAGCCGCCGCCGCAGCCAGCATCCTGCCGCATGACCTGTCGCCCTGGGGCATGTTCATGCAGGCCGACGTGGTGGTGAAGGGCGTGATGATCGGCCTTGCCTTCGCCTCGCTGGTGACCTGGACGATCTGGCTGGCCAAGGGCATCGAGTTGCTGCTCGCCAAGCGCCGGGCGCAGACGGCGGCTCGCCTGCTCGAAACCGCCGAGAGCCTGGAAGCCGCCTCCCAGACCATCCGGTCGCGCCAGTCCGGCAAGGGAGCCGTTGCCGATCTCGTGACGGCGGCCAACCGCGAATTGCAGCGCTCGGACGATTTGCCGGCCGAGGGCATCAAGGAGCGCCTGGCGATCGCACTTGCGCGCATCGAGGCGCGTGCCGGCCGCTCGATGACGCGCGGCACCGGCCTGCTCGCCACCATCGGTGCCACGGCCCCCTTCGTCGGCCTGTTCGGCACGGTCTGGGGCATCATGAACTCCTTCATCGGCATCTCGCAGTCGCACACCACCAATCTGGCGGTGGTGGCCCCCGGCATCGCCGAGGCCTTGCTGGCCACCGCGATCGGCCTCGTCGCCGCCATTCCGGCCGTGATCATCTACAACGTCTTCGCCCGTGCCATTGCCGGCTACCGTGCGCTGCTGTCGGATGCTTCGGGCGAGGTGCTGCAGCATGTCTCACGCGATCTCGAGCGTCTGGAGCGGGATGGCGCGGCCACTCCGCTCCGCACGCTGGCGCCCGCGCGCACGCAGACGGCGGGCTGACGGCATGGGCGTCTCCCTCAAGGATCCGCAGGACGGCGATCTGTCGGAAGTCTCCGACATCAACGTCACGCCGTTCATCGACGTCATCCTGGTGCTGCTGATCATCTTCATGGTGGCGGCGCCGCTCTCCACCGTCGACGTCGCCGTCGACCTGCCCGTCTCCAACGCCAAGGTGCAGCCGCGCCCGGACAAGCCCGTCTTCCTGACGGTGAAGAAGGACCTGACCCTGGCGCTCGGCGAAAACAGTGTGCCGCGTGAACAGATCCAGCCGGCCATCGACCAACTTACCGGGACGGACCGCGAACAGCGCGTCTTCCTGCGCGCCGATGGCGGCGTGGCCTATCGCGACATCATGGCCGTGATGAACCTCCTGCGCAATGCGGGCTATCTCAAGATCGCCCTGGTCGGCATCGAGGATACCGGGCAGGCCTCCGACACGGGCGCCGCGCCCCCGCAATGAGTGAGCAGGTGCCTTCGTCCAGGCTGGCCGGCAGGCCATCGAGCCTGTCCAGTGTCGGCTTGTGGGCCTCGGCGGCGGCCGTGATGCTGCTCGTGCATGGTGCCGGCATCTGGGTTGCCCGCGACTGGCACCCGATCGGCCCGCCGCCCGCCGGCAATCCCGAACCGGCCATCGAGTTCGATCTGGCCCCGCCCACCACCTTGCCCGAAGCACCGCCCCAGGAGGCCGTAAAGGAGATCGTGCCGGATCAGGCGCAGGACACGCCGGCCGACACCGTGCAGCCGGTCGAACCCGAGCCCGTCCAGCCGCAGACGCAGGAGGTCGAGCCCACGCCGGTGGAGCCCCAGCAGGTGCCGGAGCAGACGCCGCCCGAGCCAGAACCGGTGCAGCCTGACACCCCACCCGAGCCTCCCCCGGAGGTGGTGCCTGACTTGCCGACGAAGGACAAGGCCGAGGTGATCCTGCCGGCCGCGCCCAAGCCACAGCCCAAGCCGAAGAAGAAGCCCGCGCCCCGCAAGGAGCCGGAGCGGCAGCGTCCCGTGGTGCAGCCCCGGCCCACCGTCGTCGCCCCTCGCCAGCAAGCGGTTCAGCCCACAGCGCCGCGCCTGTCAGGCACGGCAACGGGCGACGAGCTTGCGGCTTGGAGGCGAGCCGTGGGCGCTCGAGTCCAGCGGGCGGCTAGTTCGATGTCCGTGAGCGGGAAGGGCACGGTCCGCGTGGCCTTTTCAGTGAGCGCAAGCGGACAAGTTTCATCTCCCCGCCTCGTCGGTTCGAGTGGCAATCCAAGTCTCGATGCCAGTGGTATCAATGCTGCCCGACGCCTTGGTTCACTGCCGCCGCCACCGGGTGGCGCAAAAGCCATAACCGTACCCATCATCTTCAAGTGATAACGCCGATGCATATGACCGCTTCGCACGAGAACGCATCCATTCCGATACCGGCTCTTGCCGACGCGGATCTCTTCGCGCTCGAGGAAGTCAGCTTTGCCATTCCCGGGCGCGTGCTGCTGCAGCCCCTGACGTTGTCGCTGGCGCCAGGGCGGGTGATCGGGCTGGTCGGCCATAACGGCTCGGGCAAGTCGACTCTGGTCAAGATCCTGGCGCGCCAGCAGGCGCCGACCTCCGGTTCCGTGCGATTCGGCGGCACCCTGCTCGGGGACTGGGGCGAACGGGCCTTTGCCCGTCAGGTCGCCTATCTGCCCCAGCATATCCCGCCGGCGACCAGCCTGCTTTCCAAGGAGCTCGTCGCCCTCGGGCGCTATCCCTGGCATGGCCCGTTCGGCCGGTTCAGCAAGACCGATTCCGAAAAGGTTGCCGAGGCCATGGCACTGGCCGATGTCGGCCCCTTCGCCGAGCGCCTGGTCGATACGCTGTCGGGTGGCGAACGCCAGCGTGTCTGGCTCTCCATGCTGATGGCGCAGGATACGCGCTGCCTCCTGCTCGACGAGCCGATCTCGGCGTTGGACATCGCCCATCAGGTCGACGTGCTGGCCCTGGTCCAGCGCCTGTCGCGCGAACGCGGCATCGGCGTCATCGTGGTGCTGCACGACGTCAACATGGCCGCCCGCTATTGCGACGAGCTGGTCGCCCTGCATGGCGGCCGCCTGATCGCCCGCGGCACCCCCGCCGAGATCATGACCCCGGCCTGCCTCAAGGCGATCTATGGCATCGAGATGGGCGTGATGCCCCATCCCCAGAGCGGGGGGCCGGTGAGCTTCGTGCTGTAACCGGCCTGCCTCGGGACCGAATTTCCTCGCGATTGCCTGCTCTTCCATCCTCTTGTCGAGGCGCTTCCAAGGAGGGGGGCCGGAACGAGATTGGGAGTGTCAGCCTCCAGGCCGACATCTTGAAAACGAAGCGCTTGCAAGCAAGCAGGATGTCAGCCAGGAGGCTGACACTCCGCATATCCCGTAGCCCCTTCATGCAACACAATTGCAGTGCTGGGCCGGCGAGGAGATTTCCCCCGTTGCGGGAACGGTCAGGCCGCAGCCCTTGCCGAGCGGGCGTCGAACACGAAACCGAGGAAATTCAGCAGCACCTGCGCCGCCAGGATCGCGGTGCCCCCGGTCTGGTCGTAATCGGGCGCCACCTCGACCAGGTCGATGCCGACGACCTCGTTGCGCCGGGCCAGCGCCTGCAGCATTTCCAGCACCTCGTAATAGAGAAAGCCGCCATGCGAGGGCGTGCCGGTTCCCGGGGCGATCGACGGGCAGAAGCCGTCGATGTCGAGGGTGACATAGACGCGCGCGCCGGCCGGAATGCGGTCGATCACGCCCTTGGCGCCGAGTGCCCGCATCTGGCGCACCGAGAGGATATCCGAGCCCATGCGGCGGGCATCGTCATAGCCCTCCTTGGCGGTGGAGGAGACGTTGCGGATGCCGACCTGGGTGAGCCCGCTGACATAGGATTTCTCCGCGGCGCGGCGCATCGGATTGCCGTGGCCGTAGCGCACGCCGTGGCGCTCGTCGACGAAGTCGAGATGGGCGTCGATCTGCAGGATGTGGATGTCGCCGCGTCCGGCAAAGGCGTCGATGCAGGGAATGTTGACCGAGTGGTCGCCGCCGATCACCACCGGCAGCGCCCCGGCGTCGAGAATGGCTGAAACGCCGGCCTTGATATTGGCATGGCTCTTTTGCGTATCGGTGTGCACGATGTCGGCATCGCCGATGTCGATCATCCTCACCGAGGCCGGCAGATAGGTACGGTCGTCCTCATGGTCATAGGCGCCGGCATGGCCGAAGCTGAACAGCGTGGAGGCTTCGCGCACCGCGCGCGGGCCGAAGCGAGCACCGGCGCGGAACTGGGTACCGAAATCGAAGGGGGCGCCGAGAATGGCGACATCGGCGTCGATCCGGCTCCAGTCGCCGACATAGGGGCGCTTGGCGAAGGTGGAGATGCCGACGAAGGGCAGGTTCAATCGCCCGGCTTCGTAGGAGTGTTCGCTCATCGATAAATCCTTGCAGTTTTCAGGACGTGGAGTGGGTGCCCCGTCTTGCCCCTATGGCGTTTTGCGATTTGACGGGGTCACCTCGCATCGCAAAGACGCGTCGGAACAAGGAGCTAAAGCAAATGGGCGTTCACACTCGAACGCACTTTGCTCTAGTCGTTCTCGAGGGCGGAGCCTGCGCGGCCGGCCGTGGTCATGGCGATGGCGGCGAGGGTCACCAAGGCGGCGGCCACCAGGAACCAGGCCGGGGCGAGCTTGCTGCCGGTGGCCCCGATCAGCCAAGTGGCGATCAGCGGCGCGGTGCCGCCGAACAAAGCGTTCGCTGCGTTGAAGCTGAGGGCGAAGCCCGAATAGCGCACCCGCGTGGGAAACAATTCGCACAGCAGCGTCGGTAGCGTGCCGCCATTCATGGCGAGGAGGGCGCCGAACAAGGCCCAGATCCCCAGGATCGCCAGGAAGCCGCCGGAACCCAGGCCCGTGAAGCTGACCGACGAGAGCACGATGAACAGCGGCACGGTGAGGATCGCGAACAGCAGCGAGCAGGTGATCAGCACCGCCTTGCGGCCAAGCCGATCCGACAGCGCCCCCATCACGAAGATCGAGGCGAGATAGACCGTCAGCGTGATGGTCGAGCCGAGGAATGCGGCGGTTTCGCTGATGCCGAGCTCGGTGGCCAGATAGGTCGGCATGTAGCTGAGCACGAGATAGAAGCCGACGGCGTTGAGCAGCGTGCCGCCGAAGGCGATCAGCACTTGGCGGCGGTGTTTGCCGAGGAGCTCGAGCACCGGTGCCGGCGGCACGTGATGGGCCGCCTCCAGGGACTTGAAGTGGCGCGTCTCCTCGAGCCGGCGGCGGATGAAGACGCCGACATAGCCGAAGGGCAGCGCGAACAGGAAAGGCAGGCGCCAGCCCCATGCCTGCAGCTGTTCGGTGGTGAGCAGCGCATGCAGCAGGGCCACGAACAGCGAGGCGGCCAGCAGGCCCGCGGCCTCGCCGGCCGGCACCAGGCAGGTATAGATGCCGCGCTTGCGGTCGGGGGCGTGCTCGGACAGGAAGGAAGCGGCGCCGGCATATTCACCGGAAGCGGCAAAGCCCTGCACGAGGCGTGTCAGCAGGAGCAGCACCGGCGCGGCCAGCCCGGCCGTCTGGTAGGACGGCAGGAAGGCGATGACGAAGGTGGCGGACGACATGATGAAGATCGACAGGGTCAGGGTCGATTTGCGGCCGAACCTGTCGCCGAAATGGCCCCAGATCACCCCGCCGATCGGCCGGACGATGAAGGATAGGGCGAAGACGCCATAGGTCGCCATCAGGGCGCTGCGGGTGTCGGTGGCCGGAAAGAACACCACGGCGATCACCGTGGCAAGGAAGCCATAGACCGCATAGTCGAACCATTCGACGAAAGTGCCGATGAAGCTCGCAAAGGCAGCGCGGCGCAAGACGGGGCTCGTGGCGGCGGCATCGCTACCGGTGCGAAGTTGGGATGGCGTGGTCGCAGGATGTGGATGGCTCATGGAAATGTCCCCTCTTGGATGAAGCTGGATCATCAAGGCGTCGTCCGGCCGGAATGGTGATGTTGCCTTCTATGGGCATAGGGCAGCCGGGCGATTGGTCGGGGAGGATGCCGCAAATGAATGCATTCATAATTCGGAACTTTTCAATTCTTACATCGGGAATTTTGATGTAACGGGAAGCCGTCGAAACCTGTCTGTCCCGGGGACCGCCATGCGGATCAGCGACTACATGGTGCGGAACCTGCGCACCTTCTGCGCGGTGGTGGAGCATGGCGGCTTTGGCGGGGCACAGGCCGTTCTCGGCGCGGGCCAGTCCGTGATCTCGACTCATCTCAAGGATCTCGAGCTTGCTCTCGGTTTCACGCTTTGCCAGCGCGGACGCGGGGGCTTCTCGCTGACCCCTAAGGGCGAGGCGGTCTATCACGAAGCCAAGCGCATGCTGGGCTCGCTCGAGACCTGCGAGGCCAATCTCGGCGTCCTGCGTAGGATTCTCACCGGTCATTTGCGGGTGGGCATCGTCGACAGCGAGGCGGACAATCCCGATTTGCCGGTGCATCGGGCGGTGCGGCGTTTTTTCGAACGCGAGCAGCAGGTTCGCCTCAGCCTGGAGGTCGGCACGCCCGAAGCGCTGGGCAAGGGATTGCAGACCGGGGATATCCATGTCGCCATCGGCCCGTTTCCGAACCGCCAGGCCAATATCAACTACGCGCCTGTCTATGTGGAGGAACATGCCCTCTATTGCGGGCAGGCCCATCCGCTCTTTGCCGGCGATGCCGCGCAGATCACGCCGGCGGTGATTGCCCGCCATCCCATGACGGTTCGCCCCTATCTGCATCGCGCCGAACTCGCCGCATTGCAGGATCCGCTGATCACGGCCTCGGTCTCGAATATGGAGGCGCAGGCCGTGCTGATCCGCAGCGGCTGTTTCCTTGGTTTCCTGCCCGTTCATTTCGCACGCAAATGGGTCGAACGTGGCGAAATGCGCGCGCTTGACGGGCCCGGCCTGGTGTGGCGGTCGCAATTTTATATCGCTTTGCGTGTGCAGCCCGAACCGACCGAAGTGGCGCGTCAGTTCACGCGCGATCTCGCGGCGACCTTGGTACTCCCTGGGCTGGGAGAGCAGCTCGGATAACGTCTTTCTATCAAATGGATGACGGCCTTAACAGTCGATCAGGGGTCATGGATAGTTGATCCATTTCGCAGCGATCGAATTGGTTCAAATCAGATTGAAAGGATCCGGTGGCAATCGTCCGACATGGTTAAAATAGACCGATGAAATACGTTCGCCACGATTGCGACCGAATCATTACTTAGCGGTAATCTGGCAAATGGAGACCGATAGATGAAAAAAATTCTGATCACAGTTTTGGCGGGCACCGTCGCTATGTCGGTAGCGGGGTGTGCGTCGGACAATCCCGGGGACCGGGCGGTCGGTGGCGGCGTGCTCGGCGGCGTGGCCGGCGCGGCCATTGGCGCCGGTGTCTCGAAGAACAAGGGGCGCGGTGCTCTCATCGGTGGCGCCATCGGTGCGGCCGGCGGCGCCGCCGTCGGTGCGGCCACCACCCCGAGCCGCGAACCTGAGCCGGGTTATGATGGCTATGGCGGCGGTCCGCGCCAATGCGCCCAGGTCGGCTATGATTCCTACGGCAACCGGGTTTGCACGGCCTATTACTGAGAAAGCCTGCGAACGGGATGGGCCGTTTCCGTCCCCACGAGAGCGACCGGCCTTTTTGGGCCGGCTCGCCATCCGGTCCGCCCCCGGGATCTGATTTCTCGCGACGAAATCACCCAAAGGGGCCGGGCATTCCTGAACGGCAAATGACGTCCTGCAAATTGATTTCGGCCCGTCGGCCCCGCCCCGAGCAGCTCGCCAAATACGGCCTCGGCGAGTTTTCCTGCCTGCCGGACCCATGTTTTCGCCCAAATCCGGCTTCACATCATTGGCGGCAGAGTAGCGGGAACCTGCGGAGCATTTCCCGATGATCATCGGCGCAAATCAGTACAGGGCCAAGACTTGCTTGGTCATCGGAAAGCCGAAAAGGCCCTTTAGCGCATAGATACCGTCGTCGATAAGCGTTGGTCCGACCATGATCGAGGGGCCGTCGCATCAGTTGCAGAAGGAACAGGGCCGCTTCGTGAATTGAAGCGGGTATGGTGGTGGATGAAGGATGGATGGGTGCCTGGTGCACAAGGTGAGCAGGGGAATGGCAATCCCGCCGAGAAGGGAAGCCTTTCCGTCAAGGCGCGATCTTGGTTTGGCGGGCAGACATTCAATTGGGTGCGTGGGCAAGAGATCTCCTTGCAGCTGCGGCGGAATCAAGAACGGAGCAGTTCGTTCGGGATGGTTGACAGCCCGAGGGCTGTTCGCCGACAACTGCGAATGAAACTTGCCGTTTTGCGAAAGTCTCGGTTCGTGGTGGCAGATCAGGCGGACGGGCACCAGCATTTGACCGCCTTCCTCCAGGCCCGGCTGGAAAAGGATTGCACCATGTCCGCCAACACGAATCGACCGGGCTGACGGCATGCGGGGTGTCATCGGAGCGATCGTCCTGTCTACCATGGTCCATTCCGGCGCGGCGCTGGCTCAGGAAGTAAGGCGCTCGGCCGTCGGCTATATGGATGTGACCTGCGACAGGTGGACGGCAAGCGCCAACTCGACCCAGGGCACGGCCTATGCAGCCTGGGTCGCCGGCTTCCTCAGCGGGGCAAATCTCGCCGAGCGGGCGGAGGATTGGCTGATCGACGAGGACGGCACCTCGATTCGCCGCTGGATCAGCGAATATTGCAAGGCCCATCCTGTGGAGACGCTCGGGGCCGCAGCAGTGATGCTGCGTCAGGCGCTTCAGCAGCGCGCGCGGTAACGTTCAGGCTGGGCTGCGTACCTGCCTCAGCCCAGCTGATCCATTGCATCGGAAAACTCTAATTTGCCGTTGCTGCGGGCTCCCCGAAATTGGTGGTGATGCTCCAGGGCAAGCTTGTTCATGATCGAGCGCCTGCTTGCTCCAACGCTCTGGTTCGAGGCGTCATCGCGATTTGAAGCAGTTCGTTCAGATCGCGCTACGCTTCGGGAGGCATCGGGACGCCTCGCATCTGCCCGGCGGTGCGATCGTCGAACCCGGGGAGTTTCATGCGCGATCCACGCTACGATATTCTGTTCGAGCCGATGAAGATCGGCCCGGTGACGGCCAAGAACCGCTTCTACCAGGTTCCCCATTGCAATGGCGGCGGCTATCGCGATCCGTCCGCTGCCGCCGAGATGCGGCGGATCAAGTCGGAAGGAGGCTGGGGCGTCGTCTTCACCGAGCAGACCGAGATGCATCACACCTCGGAAATCACGCCCTTCATCGAGTTGCGCCTGTGGGACGATGCCGACATTCCCGCTTTGGCCAGGATGGCCAATGCCATGCACGAACATGGCGCCCTTGCCGGCATACAGCTCGCCTATTCCGGCATCAACGGCCCCAACCTCTACACCAAGGAAGTTCCGCGCGGGCCTTCGGCCCTGCCGATTCGCACCTTCACCAACGATCCCGTGCAGGCCCGTGCCATGGACCGGCAGGATATCCGCGACCTCAGGCGCTGGCACCGCAATGCTTTCAAGCGGGCGAGGCAGGCGGGCTTCGATCTCGTCTGCCTCTATGGTGCGCATGGATTCGGCATCATCCAGCATTTCCTGTCTACCGCCACCAACCAGCGCACCGACGAATATGGCGGCTCCCTGGAGAATCGCACCCGCCTGATGCGCGAACTGATCGAGGAGGGGCGCGAGGCCATCGGCGACACCTGCGGGCTGACGCTGCGCATTTCGCTCGACGAGGTCGTCGGCGAACTCGGTTTCGCCAATGCCGAGGTACGCGACATGATCGAGATGCATGCCGATCTGCCCGATCTGTGGGACCTTGCCCATGGCGCCTGGGAGGATTGCTCCGGCCCCTCGCGCTTCAAGGAGGAGGCCGCGCAGGAAAACCTGGTCGCCGGCATCAAGACGTTGACGTCCAAGCCCGTCGTCGGCGTCGGCCGCTTCACCTCGCCGGATGTGATGGCCAGGATGATCCGCTCCGGCACGCTCGATTTCATCGGCTGTGCCCGCCCCTCCATCGCCGATCCCTTCCTGCCGAGGAAGATCGAGGAGGGCCGGATCGAGGACATTCGCGAATGCATCGGCTGCAACATCTGCGTCACGGGCGACATGACGATGTCGATCTCGCGCTGCACGCAGAACCCCACCTTCATGGAGGAATGGCGCAAGGGCTGGCATCCCGAGCGCATGCAGGCCAGGGGCGCCAGCGAGAGCGTGCTGGTCATCGGTGCGGGGCCGGCCGGGCTGGAGGCGGCGCGGGCCTTGGGAATGCGCGGCTACAAGGTGATTCTGGCCGAGGCCGGCACCGAACTCGGTGGCCGCGTGGCGCGTGAAAGCAGATTGCCCGGCCTGTCGGCCTGGGGCCGCGTGCGCGACTATCGCCAATACCAGCTCAGCCAGATGCCGAATGTCGAGATCTATTTCGACAGCCAGCTCTCGGCCGACGACGTTCTCGGCTTTGGCTTCGAACATGTCGCGCTCGCCACTGGCTCGACCTGGCGCCGGGACGGCGTGGCGCGAGCCCATGTCGTGCCGATGCCGATCGATCCGGCCATGCCGGTGTTCACCCCCGACGATCTGATGGATGGGACACTGCCTACCGGCCGGATCATGCTGTTCGACGACGATCACTACTACATGGGCGGCGTGCTCGCCGAATTGCTGGCACGGCAGGGCGCCAGGGTGACGCTGGTGACCCCTTCCGCCTATGTCTCCGACTGGACGCGCAACACGCTGGAGCAGGGCGCCATCCATCGCAGGCTCGTCGGGCATGGGGTCGAGATCGTGCTCAACCGGGCGGTGGCGCGCATCGACGCCGGCAGCGTGGTCACGGCCTGTACCTATACCGGGACCGAGGCGAGGCTGGAGGCCGATGGCGTCGTGCTGGTCACCGCGCGCCTGCAGCGGGACGAGCTGTGGCAGGGCCTTAAGGCAAGGCGGGACGCATGGGCCGATAGCGGCATCTCCAGCATCAAGGTGATCGGCGATGCCGAGGCGCCGAGCCCGATCGCCTGGGCGACCTATGCGGGGCACCGCTATGCCCGTGAACTGGACGAACCCGACATCGGCGACGCCCTGCCGTTCCGGCGGGAAATAACCGCGCTCGCGCGAGCTTAGAAACACGATTCGAGTCAAGCTTTACGGGGGTGCGAAGCTTGCATGACGGTTCTGCAAAAAAGTGATGTTTTCAGTGTTGACAGTGCGGGCGGGGGTCCCCTATACAGCGGCCATCGACGGACGGCGTTGCCGCGGATTGAGCGGCGGCGCTGACGTGTCGCTTCACGGACAAGGAGCTCTGGCTTAACCGGCCGCTTGGCGGGGGTAGCGGGGTGTTCGCTGAAGGTTGGGAGGCTTTGAGTTTCCCTTGCTATTTGACAATTGCATCGGAAGAAAGAGAAGCGTAGGCGACGATGTCCTTGCGGATGTTGGGAAACCGGCATTGA
>NZ_JAXOUF010000007.1:0-262767 GCF_034424805.1 Labrys sedimenti | reverse complement strand
ATTCTTGCCGCCGCCGGCAATCAGCGCCACTTTTCCCTTGATGCTGTGATCGGCCATGCTGGATCTCCTTTTCACGAGTGAAGCTTTGTTGAAGGTCAGCTTATCGTCTTGGATTTCGATATAAAGCTATCCATTTGAACATGACACTTCGTGGTCCAATACCAATCTGGTATTAGGCTTTGGCCGCATCGATCTATTCTCGCATTTTTCCTGTCACTTCCTGTCTCTACATCACCCAATACCGCACTTTGTATCGGTGAGGGAGCGCAATCCCACGGCAAAAATCGGCTACCCAGCGCCGAAGGTGGAATTATACCTGTTGTGATCGGTTGCGAACTTGGAGCTTTTTTAACGATAGATGGTAAAAGTTGCCGCTTTCGGGAGGAAGAAGGGCGGAATTCCTCGGTCGGTATCGTGCGACGCAAGCCTTGTCAGCTCGGTGTCGGCGCAAGTCTTGCTGCTCCGCATTGCTCCACAAATCAGTGCGATGTCGTTCCCATGCGTTTGTCCCAGGAAAGCGACTTCAAGCCGGCCACCAGGACGGAAAACCGCCAGCTTCTCCTCGCGCAATCCAGTGCTGTGTCGTCAGCCTTCACCACGGGGTGGTGTATCGGTTTGGAATATTTCAGTTGGACCTCAATCGACTTGCTCACGATTGAGAGGCTCCTTTCACGAGAGGCAGCGAGAGACAGAATGTGGAGCCGCTCCGGTTGCCAGCAGCCAGTATGAGGTCGCCGCCATGCTGGCGAGCAATTTCCCTTGAAATATAAAGCCCCAAGCCGGAGCCATTTATCCGTTGCCCTGCCGCGCGGTAGTATTTTTGGAATATGCGTTCACGATCAGTTTCGGAAACGCCAATTCCGTCGTCCATGACATTGATGAATACGGTATCTTCGTCTGACCTCAGCTGTACCGTCACGACGGTGCTCTCAGCCGAATACTTCAAGGCGTTCTGGATTAGGTTTAACACCGCAATTTCCAGTAGATTGGGGTCCCCTTTCACCATCGCTTCGTCGCTCCGAACAAAGCGTACGCGCATGGTCGCGGTGTCATCCAATCCTGCCTCGGCGGTGTCCAGAACCTCGTTGAGATCGAATATTTCGAGTGTCGGGAATGACCATGCCTGCCCGGTGTCGAGCCGCTCTTCAGCCAGGACATTTTCAATCAGCATCGACATTTTCTCGACGGCCTGCCGGATCTTGGCGGCACGCACCTTGACAGTGTCGACATCTCCTGCGGTGGACAGCGATAGATTGTTGGCGGCGGCCAAAATCACCGCCAGGGGATTGCGAAATTCGTGCGATACCAGAGCAACGAAGCCTCGTTGCTGAGCCAGGGCATCATTGACGGACGCAAGGGACTGCCTGAGTTTCATTTCAAGCAGGTGGCGCCGATCCATCTCCTCCTTGAGCGACGCGTTGCTTTCCGCAAGTTCCGCGGTTCTCTCCTGCACCTTGGTCGTCAGTTCCTGTTCGGCGAACCGCGACATGGCAATGACGCGATCCTTTTCCTTACTCAGGTTGCGCTCGGCTAGCTGGGCCCGTTTGGCGACCGCGGCGCTCAGCAGCACGAGGTGAATTAAAGTCCCCACCGCCAACAACCTGGCCAGGGAGCCGTCAATCCGCAGCGGGTTGGATCCGGTGTATTGCAACTGCATCACCGACAGCAGGCATATTACGCTCAAGAACGCGACCGCCGACAATAAATATTGATACTCTCGACGAAAGACGAGCAGGTATAGCGCAAAGAGGGCAACAAAAATAAGAGATATTTGCTGCAGTCGCGAGACAAAAAAACCAACGTCGCCATAGTGTCCAGCAAGCGCGAATATCAAGGCAACGATGTTGAGAAGCACGACACCTTGGGAGATCCGCCACGCCAAGAACGAGTGATCACGAAATTCAAACAATCTTTCTAAAAACAACATCATGAATATACTATACAGGCAGACGATGATGCCCCAGCTTCTGCGAACTATCTCAGGTTCCAGGAAGATCAATACCTCGGATGCATACCCCATATGGTATACACTAATTAGTCCTGAAAATAGAAGAAGTGCTGCGTAAATTATAAATAGATTTTCTCTAAGCCAAAAATAATACAACAAGTTCGCAAATATCATTGCAATTATTGCACCTGCTACGACTCCAATAATCCAATCATTAACCTTAATGTAATTTTCATATCCTGTTTTCTGCCAAATATTCAATGAGGTCGTGATCGAGGTCGATGACTGCAGCCGAATGTAATAAGCGGTCGCAGCAGGGGGGACGGAAATCCGGAAAACGGCGGAATAGGCGTCGACCCCCTCTTCAGCCTCCAGATGAAAACGACTGGGGGGTACGGCTGCTAGGCTTCCGGTTCCATCCGGGGCGTAAAGGCTGACGTGCTCGATCAAGGGCCTTTCGATCTGCAATAGCCACTGACTGGAGGCTTCCGGAGCGGACAGGGAGAACCGGACCCAGACCGCACCTTTTCGATATCCCTGAGTGAGCATCGAAGGAACGGGAACGAACTGAAGATCGGGCTGTCCTGAAACGATATCCTCAATGGTGAGTGCGCCACTCGGATCATCGAGGACGGAGAGATGGCCACTCAGGGAAACCGCGCCTTTGGTGCCGTCCGTCGACTTTAATGAAAGACCCCATGAGGCTTGCACCACAAAACAACTAAACAAGATAGACAATGCAACGATTAGATGGGATCGGATGCTGTGGAACTGCGACATGGAGGGGTGCTGATGTTCGCAAGAGAAGAGACCAAGCAGGGTGATGTCGCGATTGCTCCTCTCGTTTATCTTGTTGATGACGATGAGGATTTTCGCGAAGAGATGGTATTTGGCCTATCCAGGCTGGGCTTGAACGTACAGGGGTTTGGCAGCGCTGCGGCCCTGTACCGGGCCTATGCTGCCCTGCCATCCGAGATCGTGATCCTCGACCTCAACCTGGGCGATGAAGACGGCCTGTCCATGGCGGCGCATTTGCGAGCATCGCAACCGATCGGCATTATCATGGCGACCGCCAAGGGCTCGATCGACGACCGCCTTGCCGGCCTTGAAAAGGGCGCGGATGCCTACCTCGTCAAGCCGATCGACATTCGGGAACTGGCTGCCACGGTGATGGCGGTCCACAATCGCGTCAACAGGCATTGCAAGGTACCGGCACCTCCTCAAATCCCGCAATGGGCCCTGGTGGAAGGGGGGTGGACGCTCACCGACGGCATGGGCCACCGCCTGCGCCTGACCGTCTCCGAGCAGCACCTCCTGGGATGCCTGTTCAGGGCGCGCGGCAGCACTGTCGTCCGGAGCGCGCTCGTCGAAGCCATGGGCGCTGATGTCTATGACTTCAACTATACCCACCTCGATACCATCGTAAGCCGCCTACGTCGAAGGGCTGAGAAGTCCAACATGCTGCTACCTCTACATGCCATTCGCGGACAAGGGTTCATCTTCGCGGAATAGTATGGCTTTTCGGTCACTGTCCAGAAAAATTCGTATTTATACTCGGGGGACCCGGGGGCGTAATCCTTCCGAATGAGATAATTTGTGTCAGGAAGTGACATGGAGAGACATTTTGTGAAATTGTGAGGAATCTGGGGAGTAAATATGTTCAAAAATACGTTCAATTATGGAAATCCCCATGTCCCCTCGACTCGTCGGCAAGCACAAGAAGTCTTCTTCGCCTCTTGGAGCTACTTTAACGGTAGGTAGCCCGGTTCGGGTGGCGCAGCGTAGCCTCGCTCATCCGAAAGCCTTAACGTCCACCATCGCCATTGCCGCCGCGCTGTCCTGCGGTGGAATGGTAGCTGCTCCCGGCGCGGCGTTTGCGGGCAGTTGCGACCCGGCGACCTTCGTGTGCTCGGGGCCGGCCAGCCCCACCCAGAATGAAGCCGGGCAGATTCTTGGAAATGGCACCGCGCCGGTAGCGGTGACCACCCTGCCAGGCTTCGGGATCAATGCTGACCATGGCGGGGTTCTCGGTGATGCTTTCTATATCCGGGGAAGCGGTGGGACGAGTTTCATCGACACGACAGGAGCGAATATCACCGGTCTTGGCGGTATCGACATCGCCGAGCAAGGCGGTGGCGCCCTCGTTTTGACGTCGACAGGCTCGATTACCGGAACGGTCAACGGCGGTATTCTTGCCCAAACCTCCGGGACAAGCACCGGCCTAACGATTGACGTCAATAACGTCACGGGCAACGGCTATGGAATCGATGCTGTCAATGCTGGCACCGGTTCCATGAAAATTACCTCCAACGGCGTCATCACCTCGGCGGGCGGTGATGGCATCATCGCTACCATGGGGGGCAATTCCGCGGGTCTGACGATCAATGTCAATGAGGTTAATGCTGGCGATAACGGCATCAATTTGAATGGCAACGCCGGCACCGGCGATATTTCGGTCACCGCCAACACGATCAACGCGGACACCGACAACGGCGGCATCGGCACCGGCATCATCTTCGACAACGGTCCGAACACCCACAACTTCACCGTCAATGTCGGAACGATCAACGGCGGCGGCGGCGGCGGTATCTCTGGCTACTCCAGCGGCAATGGTAATACCGATATCACAGTAGGCTCCATCACCACCACCGGTGGACATGGTGTGAACCTCGTTGTCGACGCCAGTCCCGGTGCGGGGTACACGAAGGTCGATGTCGGCGACATCACGGCCAATGCTGGCAATGGTATCGTCGTTAGCACGAATGCGAATACGACAGACCTTACCATCACAGCCAATAATGTAACCGCCGGTGCTAACGGCATAGAGGCGCATAATGGCGGCACAGGAAAATCCGCAGTTACGACCCATGGCGATGTTACTGCTACTGGACCCTACGGCATCTACAACGCCAACACCGCTGCGGCCACCGGCGATCTCACGGTCAATACGGATGCCGGTACGACGACGCATGGCAGTAGCTATGGCATCTACGCCGAAAACAACGGTACGGGTAATCTCATAGTCACGGCTAACGGTAGCTCGACCACGAACGAATTTTTCACCATTGGGACTGAATCTGGAATTCTGGCGATCAACAATAATACGACTGGGAATTCCAGTATCCAGATCACCGCAGGTGATACGACTGGTGCTGGTTTTGGCATTCGTGCCGATAATCACAGCAACGGCGGAATCCACATCGAGTCCAACGGCACCGCGAACGCCGGCTTTAATCTCGGCGGTTGGGCCGCTATCGAGGCCAACAATTACGGGACCGGCGACGTCTACGTCAAAGCCAACAATGCAAACGGCGACATGGGCGGTGTTAACGTCGTTAACGCCGATGCCGCAAGCGGCTCCATTGACGTTATCGTGACCGGCAAGGCGACGACTATTGAAACCGAATTTCCCGAGCATGGTGGCGGCAATGCCGTCAACGTCATAGCCGGTGTCAATACAAAGGCCATCAACGTCACGGTGAACAATGCCACCGGATCGAACAACGGCATTTACACCGAGCAGCACGGCACCGGCACGACGTCGATCACGACCACCGGTATCGTGGAAGGAAATACGGGCGGCATCATGGGCCTTTCTTTCGGGGCGCCCATCAACATCAACAATTCCGGTACGGTTAGAAACACCTCCAATTCATCCCTCAGCCAGGCCATTTTTGCCAATGGCCCCGCGACGGTCACCAATTCTGGTTCCGGCCTGATCACCGGCTCGGTTCAACTCGTCAGCGACAAAGGCAACACCGTCAACAACGCCGGCACCTGGGATACGGCGGGCGCCACCAACGAGTTCGGCGCAGGCACCGCTAGCAACAGCGTGAACAACACCGGCACGATCATCGCCGCCAAGGACGGCGCGGCTGTCGCCAATACCGTCTTCAACCATGTCGGCACCTTCAAGAATGGCGGCGTGCTGACCATGGCTGACAAGGGCGCCGGCGACACCACCACCATCGACGGCAACTATGTCGGCAACGGCGGTACGGTCGAGATCGACACGGAGCTGGGCGACGACTCTTCGAAGACCGACAAGCTGGTGATCACTGGCGATGCCACGGGCTCCACGAAGCTGACGGTCCACAATGTTGGCGGCCTGGGCGCGCAGACCACGGACGGCATCAAAGTGATCGAGGTGGGCGGCACCTCGGACGCGAACGCTTTCCGGCTCACTTCGGCCGTGGCGGCGGGCGCCTATGACTACGGCCTGTACATGGGCGGCGCGAGCGGCGCGAACGACTGGTTCCTGCGTTCGACGAATGAACTGAATTCCGAGGCGCAGACCTCGGTGGTCTATGCCGGCGCCCTCTCGCATTTCGCGCAGGCGACGCTGGGTACGCTGCAGCAGCGCACCGGCGGCCGGATCTGGCCCAATGGCGAATCGCAGGTCGCGGCTGACCTGCCGTCCGACCAGGTCATGAAATACGCTCCCGGCGGACCGGTGATCTATGGGCAGGGCGCCTGGGGACGCGTCGGAGGACTTTATGCCTCCTACGATCCGAAGAAGGGCGGTTCCTACACCCAGGGCATCGGCTTCCTGCAGGCCGGCTATGAAGGCACGGCTTATGAGACGACGAACGGCCAGGTGACCCTGGGCGCCTATGCCACGGTGGGCCGCTCCTGGGTTAAGGTCGACACCACGCGCGATCCCGTCACCGGTGCGGCACGCTCGAAGGGCAAGATCACCAGCAACGGCTACGGCGTGGGCGTCAATGCGACCTGGCTGGGCAATGATGGGCTCTATGCCGATGCGATCGGCCAGTTCACCTGGTATGATACCAACCTGTCCAACAAGAACGGCAGCAGCCAGGGCTGGGCGAGCGCGCTGAGCCTCGAGGTCGGCAAGCGCTTCGATGTGGGATCGGGCTGGTCCGTGGTGCCGCAGGCCCAACTGTCCTGGACCCATGTGGACTTCTCCTCCTTCACCGACACCCTGGGCAACCGGGTCTCCCTCGGCGATGGCGACAGCGTGCTCGGACGCCTGGGCGTGCGGGTTGAGAACCTGAGCAGCTGGAAGGGTGAGGATGGCGAGACCCGCCGCCTGCAATTCTACGGCATCGCCAATCTGAGCTACGAGTTCATGGGCGACACGTCGGTCAAGATCGCCGGCGCCACCGTCGAGCAGCAGGACAAGCGCCTGTGGGGTGAAATCGGAACGGGCGCTACCTATGCCTGGAACGACAAGTCCAGCGTCTATGCCGAGGCCAGCTACGGTCACGCCCTCGCCTCGGGCGACAACTACAGCGCCAAGGGAACGGTAGGCTTCCGCTACAAGTGGTAAGTTGAAAGACCCATCTATACCCAACAAAATTTCCGTCGTCGCCCTCAAGGCGGCGACGGAAAACTGTAATTTGAGATGTAGTCTACCTATACAAATTCGAATACGATCAAGACGATCGAAGAAACTCTACTCTACTCCCGCATCCCTTCAGGGTCTTGGGTATCCGTGGATCTGCGGTTTTGTGATTGCCCGCTATATCCGACGATATTTTTCGTCTCCAGTGGCAGTTGTGCGTGATGAGTAACCCTTCAATTGATGTTTCGAAAAGCGCCTTACATTACGTAGGGTGATTTTGTATTTTTTTTGATATATTTGTTATTTTTTAAGCAAATACTTCACCGAATCTTGAAATTTCGCCGATTTTGCGCTACTGATTCGCTGGTTTGGTGATCGTCGATGTTGGGGGAAGATTATGATTCTCAAACTTTCGGTGCGTGACCTAGGCTAACCTCTGTTTAGAAAGGTCAATCATGGCCATACATGGAAAGTTTAGTCTAAGTTGTTCTGTCCTGGCCATTGCGTGCTTCTGGGCACCCGCCACGGGTTGGGCGCAATCCGCGACCAACGAACAACTCTTCAAAATGATCGTGGACCTCCAGAATCGCCAGAAGGCGCTGGAAAGCCAGTTGAAGGTCGCGACGTCGGAGGCTTCCAAGGCGAAGGCCGAGTTGCGGCGGCTGGGGCGGAAGACGGCTCATGTGGCGCCGGCCGGAGCCGGGCGCGACTATGTCGAAATGGCGCCGGTCGCCACGCCCGTGGCCGGATCCGTGCAGGCACCGCCCGGCACCCAGGCTGTGGCCGCGGTCAACGGCAAGCTGGAGCTGGGCGGCGGCAACAGCTTTGGCGGCTCGGGCTATGGCTATGCCGGCGGCTCGCTGGCGGTGCCGCTCGGCCAGTCATTTGGCGCACAGGCCGACGTCGTCGGGGGCGTCGCGAGCAATACCGGCTTCTATGGTGCGGCTGGTCATGTCTTCTGGCGCGATCCCACCATCGGTGCGATCGGCGGCTATGGCAGTTTCCTGTATGGCACCGGCTATTTCGCGTCGCGTCAGGGCAACTCGGTCTATGGCTACCAGAATGCCAAGGGCGGCCTCGAGGGCCAGCTCTATTGGGGTCCCTTCACGCTGCAGGGCGTGGCCGGGCTCGAATACGAGAATCTCAACAGCAAGCTGCGCTTCTTCGATGATGTTCGCGTCGCCTGGTACGCGACGGACAATCTCAAGCTGAATGTGGGCCATCGTTACACCGGCGGTCGCAACCAGGTTGTCGGCGGTGCCGAATATCTCGTGAACTTCAACACCAACACGGCCGCCTCCATCTTCGCGGATGTGGCCTATGGCAAGAAGGGCAGTGGTTTCGACAGCTCCTTCGGCAGTAAGAAGGGCAACGACCTGACCATCCAGGGCGGCCTGCGCTTCTTCCTCGGCACGGGCAGCAACACCAGCGTGCCGGCGGTCTCCTATGGCGGCGATGGTTTCGGCGAGAAGCGTGGCGGTGTCTTCACCGCGCCGGATGCGCCGACCGAACGCACCCTCAAGCAACGTGACCGCGAGGACTATCTGCCGAGTTATATCGGCCGAGACGCGGCCGAGATGCCAAGGGGAACCAAGCGACCGCCTCCGATCGTGGTCGTCGGTCCGCCGGGGGCACCGGGTACGCCTGGAACCCCGGGTACGCCTGGCGAACCCGGTCCCCCCGGTACCCCCGGTGATCCGGGTGCCGCTGGTCCGCCCGGCCCGTCTGGATCAGATGGGCAGCCCGGTGCGCCTGGCGAGCCTGGCACCCCCGGTGATCCTGGAGCTCCGGGCGCCCCCGGTGAGCCCGGGAAAGATGGACTTCCGGGCTCGCCGGGTCCGACCGGTCCCACGGGTCCAACCGGCGAGACCGGCGCTTCTGGACCGGATGGCGTGCCCGGTGCTACCGGCCCCGAGGGCCCGACTGGCCCGGCTGGCCCAGCTGGCCCTCCTGGAGCAGATGGCTCTCCTGGCCCGACTGGCCCAGTTGGCCCACCCGGTCCCTCGGGCGCATAAGAGGGCTGATCCAAGAAGATCGATCAATATCAATGATCGGGTGGCTCGCAAAAGAGCCGCCCGTGACCGGAGGAGGCTTCGGGAGAGCGGGCGCTATTCCCGAGGCCTTTCGAAGGGCGGATCGGTACAAGATCGCACAAATTCCGAACAGGTGTTCTGGAGGTCCAGCTGGTGCAGAGGCGAGTCGGTGGCACTGTGCGGCTTTCCCATTTCGGTCCCCCTTACGCACCGCGGCGGCGTTGAAGTTGCCGGGCGGCCACTGAGTTGATGTGCATGACCGGATGTGCTTTAGACGCGAGATCTTGAACTGGCTGGGAGGCCGATCGTCGCGAGCCACTTGTCCGGCGTAAAGGCATTGCTTCTCGTTGAATGGTGTCCGGAATGCGCAGGTAGCCTAGTTATTGGGCGCTTCAAGGTTGTTGAGCCCCGCTCCAATTCTCGATCCGATCCTTGGTTTCGAGCCAGACGACATAGTCAACCGGAATCTTCACCATGCAGGCGCCGAAGCTCGAAGGCTTTTCCATCCATCCCAATCCTGCGCGACTGGTCGCCGCTCGCAGCGAGCGCGAGTGGATGGATCGGACAAGCGATCACTATGCCTATCGCTGCACGCCTTTGGCCATCGCCAATGCGACCGGCTGGGAACTGCTGAATCCATCGGGCTTCTCGGCGACCTGGACCGGTGGCAACGGCCGCAACGACATCATTTTACGCCCACACGTCCCCGGCGAGAAATTGCATCAGACTGGTTTCTTCTTCGGCCACGGCATCATCAGTTTTCACCCCGGCTATCTCTTCCGCACCGATCCGGGGTGGGTCGTCTGGGTTCGTGGCTCGCCGAATCGTTTCAAGGACGGCATCCACCCGCTCGATGGGGTGGTGGAAACGAATTGGCTGCCCTTCACCTTCACCATGAATTGGCGATTCACGCGGCCCTGTACGGTGCATTTCGAGAAGGACGAGCCCTTCTGCTTCCTGACCCTGATGCCCGCCGTGACGATCGAGGATGTCCAGCCGGTCATCCGCCCGCTTGAAGAAGAGCCCGGTTTGCACAGGGAATATCTCATGTGGGCGAGCGAACGCACCAAATTCAGCGCGGCCAAGGACGCCGGAGATCCTCTCGCGGGCGACCAGAAATGGCAGAAGAACTATTTGACAGGCAAGTCACCGTCGGGAAAAAGCGTCGCCGATGCCGATCATCGCGTCAAGCGGGGGCTCAACCAGCCCGTCTTTGGCTGCCCCGTGAACCATGGCCCGAAGTGAGAGCGCCGCATGAGTGATCTGGCGATCAGCGCACCGCAACTGCAGTGCTTTTCCGTGATATCAAATCCGCCTCGTCTCGTACCGGGTACGGCCGAGCGCGATTGGATGGATTTCACCAACCAGCGTTTTGCCTATCGCTGCACGCCCTTGACCATCGCCAACACCACCGGATGGGAGCTTTTGAATCCAACCGGCTTCTGGGCAAGTTGGACGGGGCTCAACGGCAAGGACGAGGTGATCCTGCGTCCGGACGATCCTCGGGCGCCCATGCACCACGTGTCCCTCGGTTTCGGCCATGGCATTATCACATTTCACCCGGGCTATCTTTTCCGCACGCCGCCGGGATGGATGACGTGGGCGCGCGGTGCGCCCAATCGCCTCAAGCACGGCATCCAGGCGCTCGACGGTTTGGTGGAAACCAGCTGGGTGCCCTTCACCTTCACGATGAACTGGAAGTTCACCGAACCGGGCACGGTCTATTTCGCCAAGGACGAGCCGTTCTGCTTTATTACGCTGGTGCCGAGCCTGCCGATCGAGAGCGTTCAGCCGGTCACTCGCCCGCTCGCGGACGAACCCCAGCTGGAGAGGGAATACAAACTCTGGCTCAGCGAGCGCACCAAGTTCAATATCGGCCTTGCCCAGGGAGATCCGATCACCTTGGAGCAGAAATGGCAGAAGAACTATCTCGTCGGCAAGTCCCCAAGCGGACGGACGGTCGCCGACGGGGATCACCGCACCAAGCGTAGTCTCAAGCCGCCGGTTCCTGCCGACAAGCTCGAAGGGAGCGACATTGCTGAGATGACCGCCCAGGTGACGCCGGCGTTCGAGAGCGAGAAACCGGTGCCGGCTATCGTGATGCGCCAGGCCTTTCCAAGTTTCCAGTCCGTCTTCGGCATGCCCCCGCACGAGCCAACGCAACCGCCAAAGAGTGCCGAGCCTTCGCATGCTCGATTGGAAAAGCCGGCGAAGTCGCCGCGCAGCAAGAAGGCGCCTTCCGGGAGTGGTTCCCAAACGGGCAGGACTGGGAAGACGTCCAAACCTAAGAAGTAAGCCTGCAAAACTTGAAAGAGGAACGTTCCGCACAATCCGCCGGCGTTCATTCAAAGGCAATTGCCGCCACCTGAGATGCGGCCATCAAATGTCCAAGCGGAAATATAACTCCGCTTATGCCACTCAATACACCATGACACGCGTTCCATTGGGAACGCGGCTGGCAAGATCGATGATGTCGGCATTGCTCATGCGAATGCATCCCGAAGAAACCGGCATGCCGATACTGAAGGGATCATTGGTGCCGTGGATGCGATAAAGAGTGTCCGCTCCATTCGCGTAGAGATAGAGCGCCCGGGCTCCAAGCGGATTTTCGGGCCCGCCAACGGTTTTCTTCACGCGAGGATCCCTGCCGCGCATTTCACTTGGCGGATTCCAATCCGGCCATTCGGCCTGATGATTGACATAGACCGCGCCCCTCCAGGCAAATCCGTTACGTCCGGTCGACACGACATAACGAATTGCCTTGCCGTCCGGCAGGGTGAAATACAGCAGGTGCCTCTGTGCATCGACGACGATCGTGCCCGGGGGGGCCTTGGTGGGACTGTCAACAACCGTTCGTGCGTAGGCCGGGTTGGTTTTTGCATTGGGCAGCAACGCCAGGAAACGAGCATCACGTTGCGACAACCCACTTGCTACCAACGGACCGGACGCCGTTTGCGATGTTGTTGCCGCCATATTGGAAGCGCAGCTCACCAATACAGCGCCAGCAGCTACCGAAGCGAGAAGACGCATCAAAGAAACCACCATATTTTCTCGCTTCCGAAATAGTTTCGATTCTCTTGTTGAATTGGCCGTAGAGTATCAAAAAATATTCTATATGACGTCGAAAGTAAAGCTGTAGACTCGAAATTATTATTGAGAATTGATTCCAGATCGCTTCTTCCATGCGATAGTTGGGGCGTATCCTGTGCCAGTTGCTATCGTGTTCCGGTTATCGAGCTCTCATCACTACATGGGCGTTCCCAGCTTCACTGTTTAGCGCAAAAATAAACCAACGCCACGACTGCAGTGAGTGGCTCAAGATCATCGCTGAGTTTCCTCAGCCACCATGGAGGCGATTTGAAAGAGCGCCCCAGGCGAATCTCTATTGATCAAATGCACGTCGGGATTGTGTAATTAAGGTACATCATATGACAGAATGTGTCATTTAGTGCGATTGTGAAGATTTTTTTGAGAATATAACCTCCAATATCCCTCTAAAGGCTAAAAAAATACGTTTTTTTGGAAAAATTCCATGAATAAAAATCCTAGTTTAGCTCCGAAATTTAACTGTATGTTTGGAGTAACTGATATAAATTGCAAAACTATTTCAGAGTGTTGCGCATATTTTTCTGTTTCATGCCCAGAATTGCGTCAGTTATTGCCGCTGCCGCAGCGTATTCGGTTGGTAGTTTAGTGGCTGCTTTACGTGTGAGGTTTGGCGTGGCCGTGATTAAGCGGCAATTGCGCCCGGGTGGGCGGTAACTGCTCCTCTTGGAAACACGAATTCCGAGTTTCTTGTCCAAATAGTGGCGGTGATTTTATGTCGGTGAACAGTGCTTGCTTGGACTCCTGCTTACGCATCGGCGTCATTAATCACGGCACCAGGATCATTGAGCCCGGAATGGATACGATTTATTTCAGCAACCTTCCATTCGAACGAAGCAAAAGTGCTTCGGACGACGAAGATTGTAGGTGGCATAGTTAATAAGTAGGAATCCTAAAGTAATATGGAATATTTTTAGATTTAAAGTGGAAGGAGTAGATGCCAATATTAAAAAATAGAAATACAATAAATTATTAATTCTAATGAATGGCGAAAATGCATTTATTTTTTTTCTTTCTTGGCGATTTAAAAACGGCCTTTTGACGGGGAATTACGAAGTTGCCGCATAGAAGGGACATTGATGTCCGCTGGAGACGCTAAGCAGGGCGATGTCGCGATTGCTCCTCTCGTTTATCTTGTTGATGACGACGAGGATTTTCGCGAAGAGATGGTGTTGGGCCTATCCAAACTGGGCTTGAACATACGTGGGTTTGGCAGCGCTGCCGCCCTGTACCGAGCCTATGCCGCCACGCCCCCCGAGATCGTTATCCTCGACATTGGCCTGCAAGATGAAGACGGCCTGTCGATAGTGGCCCATTTGCGGACATCGCAATCGGTCGGAATCATCATAGCCACGGCCAGGGGGTCTATCGACGACCGGATCGTCGGTCTTGAGAAAGGCGCGGACGTCTACCTGGTGAAGCCTATCGATGTTCGGGAACTGGGCGCCACCGTGGTGGCACTCCACAATCGTCTCAACAGGCATCGCAAGGTGCCTGCTCCGCCTCAGGTTCCAAGGTGGGCCCTGGTGGAAGGGGGGTGGACGCTCACTGACGGTCTGGGGCACCGCCTGCGCCTGACCGTCTCCGAGCAACGCCTTTTGGGGTGCCTGTTCAGGGAGCGCGGCAACACTGTCGAGAGGAGCACGCTGGTCGAAGCCATGGGCGCTGACGTCTACGACTTCAACTATGCCCACCTTGACACCATCGTAAGCCGCCTGCGCCGGAGGGCCAAGAAATCCAACATGCTCCTACCCCTGCATGCCATTCGCGGCCTGGGCTTTACCTTCACCGAGTAAAAGGTGCGCGCTTATCTCTTTGGGAATAACCGGTTTTACAAAGCCAAGGCGGATATCGATGCGATATGAAATATACATCGATGGCAACAAGTGACAGGATTTGACAGTTACTGAGATTGTATAGAATAACAAGAGAAAATATGGTCTGATATATATTCGATATAAGGGTCCCAGTAATCGCGGTTAATGTAATGAGTTCCATCGTAAAGGTGGGGCAATATCGGTGGCTCCAAACTTCACATTGGGTCCGATAGTTGCATTGCGAGATGTCACCGGCGTCGGCACCAAAAAGGGGCAACCTCTTTGCAAATAGTTCCGCGCCAGGCAGACGCAGCGAAAAGTCAACGCGCAAGTGCAGATGGGGGCGGGCGCTTGTGGGTGACATGCCGCCTATGACCAAGATATCGGCCATAGCTACGAGACATGATGATGCAAGGAGATCTTTGTATCATATAAGTGGTTCTGGTATAAAAAATATAGTGCTTTGCGGAAGCTTTGGATTTTTAGACGAAAAATCTATATTTAAAAATCTCGATAAAATAAAATACAAGTATAGGGCGTTCCGCATAATATGCGCCGCAGAAGACAGTATTGGAAAAATAGCGAATAAATGGGCGCGCGAAAACGACATTGAAATGATCGCGGAGCGTGCTTCCTGGTTTAGATACGGTACGGCAGCAAAGGCCCTGCGAGATGAGCATATTCTCAACTACTATTCTCCAGTATTAGTGGCTTGTTTTTCCAATTTGAAGGAATATCCGAATTTATATGGCAAGGCAAAAAGAGACGGAATAGACGTTCTTGAGTTCTTTATGTCGTAACGTTATATAATTATTATATTTTATCTTCATATATTGGAATTGTATTAAATCTATTATTGCGTATCATTGATTTATATTAAGGTGGGGCAGGTTTGGTAAAGAGTGGCTAATCCAAAGGGGCGTGGGGATGTCTACCGTCGATACGATCGTTCTAGTGTGTCCATTGGCGCTTTGGCGTGACTGCGTCGGTCGGGTTCTTGCCGCTGAGTTTTCTAACGTTCCAATCTTGGCATTCTCGGATCTGCGCGAGTGGTACGCCGTTAGTGATTGGCACGGGCAGTCCCCATTGCTGGTTATATTTGAAATAGGTCAAGGCGTAACTCTTGATGATCTTCGTGTAATAATCTCGCGAAAGCCAAATATTGGCATTGCAATTATTTCCGACAATAGTAATCCATCTCGAATTATTGAAGCAATAAATGCAGGAGTCAGGGCATATATTCCCAATGATCAAAGTATTGAAATCGCCCTGAAGGCAATACAATTGGTCATTGTTGGAGGTAGTTTTTTGCCCATCTCGTCACTTCGGCAAGATGTACCTGTGCATAAGCCCGTGATGATTAGTTCAAAAGCCAGAGACAAATTCAATATTTCTCGAAGACAATTTGAGATTATAGCGGGTGTTAGTTGTGGAAAATCCAACGCTGATATAGCTCAAGATTTAAATATAAAAGAAGCTACAATTAAAGTTCATATTCGTAACATTATGAAGAAGATGGGTGTGAATACAAGAACCGCTATTGCATACAAATCGAAAGAAATGCTTCAGTCATCATTTTTCTTCAAAATATCTGATAGTCGTAACGATATGCTGGAGTGCCGAAAATATTGAATGGCGGATGGTGAGAAGGGCGAGGGCTGGTGAATTTTCGTGAATATTAGGAAATTTGGATCAGACCTTATTGCCATTGGTCGATCAAAATCAAATTTGATAGACATTTCGGCCATTGTTGCTGAGTGTTGTCGCGATTTTAGTGTCAGTGCTTATGAAACGATTTCCGCATGGAAGCGGACGGAGCCTCGTTCTGCAGGGCCGATTGTTCTGCTCTATGTCGCTGGGCAGAAGCGGCAATATCAACTGATGGCTGACATTAGGACGATACGGAGCGTGGCCGCTGGCGCTTGGGTCATCGTTCTTTCCGGCGTTGTCTCGGCAAGAGTAGTCGTCCGCGCTTTGGAGGAAGGCGCGCGTGGATATATTCCGGCGGACACAAGTCTTGCCGTGGCGGTGGCGGCAATTCACCTCGTTCGGGCTGGAGGCATCTTCGTGCCAGCCGATAGTTTCAAATGTTTGCCGGGGCAAAGCCGCTCGCATGTGTCGGCGGTACAGCCCAAGGGGGTGCCTCAATTTACTAAAAGGCAATTGGCGGTGTTGAGATGCTTGCAACAAGGCGAGCCAAACAAGATCATTGCCGATAGGCTACGCATAAAAGAAAACACAGTGAAGGTGCACGTTTATAACATCATGCAGAAACTCAAAGCACGAAGCCGCACGGAAACTGTCTATTTCACAAGGCATATGTTCGATGAGACACAAAATACATAAGATATGAATTGAACTGAATTCCCGCGCTCAAGGCATTTGCTCGGAGAAATGGTTGCATGCACTTGTGAACAAAGGACGGGCGGAGTCTATTGCAGCGGATAACCTCGAAGCCACGCGTTGAATTCAAGCAGCGGATCGGCCTGTTCACGAGGCGCGGTTTCGGCATCGACGGCGAGCAATGGCGTGGCGTCGCACCACCTTCTGCCTCACCGTGGAGTTCACCGAATGACAGGCGCGTCGCGGGCCACGGTCCCTGGCGAATGGGCGTGGACAGTGTGTCCCACCTTAAGCAGATAGTTCCGGGCCCGAGAACCGTGAATGTAAATTGAATATTCTCCGCTGGCTCCCGGCTATTCTGATTTACACATAAGTACAGGAGATTGAGGAAATTTGTGGAACACGAAGATGGTGTTGCTTGTGACCGCTTAAGTTAAGCTTTGCATAAAACTGGAAAATTTCCAAGAAGCCGGGTCGATACGACAATACTGCATAAATAGTGAGAAATGTCATTCACTTCGGCGTCGACATAGAAAGAAGATGAATAAACATGCTCGAGGAAGACACAGGTCTGCTGCATCTGACCGTCGACATCGTTTCGGCTTACGTCGCCAACAATCAGATCGACACCACTTTTGTGGCCGAGCTGATCCTTGCAGTCCATGGAAGCCTTGCCAGCCTGAATAATCCCAAACCGGCCGAGGCGGACACTCTGCTAAGGCCCGCCGTTCCGATCAAGAAATCCATTACGCCCGATTACGTGGTCTGTCTGGAGGACGGCCTCAGATTCAAATCTCTGGCCCGGCATTTGCGGGCCGCCTATGATCTGACGCCCGCGCAATATCGGGAAAGGTGGGGGTTGCCCGGGGATTATCCCATGGTCGCGCCGAATTATTCGGCCGAGCGGTCTCGCCTCGCAAGGGAACTTGGTCTCGGCAAACAACGTCACAAGGCTAAAGCCAAGAGCGAACCACCACCTCCTCCCGCTTCAAACCAGGGCAGAAGGAAAAAGGTGACATAGGCGCCTTGGCGAATGCCAGGCCGTTCGATCTTCGAATGCCGACTGATCGAGATCGAGGCTTTCCAGTCTATTCGCAAGTTTCTGGTGTGGAGGCAAACCGTTGCGTGCAAGTCATTGTACGCCTCGGCAGCCAACTCTACCGATGTTGCCCCTTGGACCTAATCCGGTTTGAAGTTCGCTCCGGCCTGCCACGAGAACCAGAGCATGAAGGGCATTCGCTTTTCGGAGGAACGGATCATCGGGATCTTGAAGGAGCACAAGGCCGGCGTTTCGGTCGTGGATCTGTGCCGCAAGCGGGGGCAGCGGCACCAGCATTTGCAAATGGAAAGCGAAATCCAGTGGGATGGAAGTGCCCGAGGCCAAGCGACAACCGCTTCGATCTAGGGCTCGGCCGCTGGAACGCGGGACAAGGACAGGTTTGCCTCCAGCAGGCGTCGGGTGGCCGGCGCCTTGGCTTGCTTGGTGATAGTGCGGGACGGCAGGTTTTCCACCAGGCGTCCCTTGTCGAGCACCAGGATGCGATCGCAGAAGGATTGCACCACCGCCAGGTTGTGGCTGATGAACAGATAGGTCAGGCTGAACTGCTGTCTCAGCTCGAGCAGCAGCGCCAGGATCTGGGCTTGCACGGAGACATCGAGGGCGGAGGTCGGCTCGTCCAGGATCAGGCACTCGGCCTCGACGCCGAGCGAGCGGGCGATGTTGATGCGCTGGCGCTGCCCGCCGGAGAATTCGTGCGGATAGCGCTCGGCGGCGTCGGGGCCTAGGCCGACCAGGCGCAGGAGCTGGGCCGTGCGCTCGCGCGCGTCCTCGCGGCTGCCGGCGATGCCCAGACGCAGCATGGGCATCGCGATCTGGGCCCCCACGCGCCGACGCGGGTTGAGGGCCGAGGAGGCATCCTGCAGCACGAGCTGGAGACGGCGGCGCAGGGGTCGGCGTGCCTGATCGGTCAGCCTGTCGATCCTGGTGTTGTCGAACAGGATCTCGCCGCCGTCGGGTTCGTCGAGCCCGGTCAGCAGGCGTCCGATCGTGGACTTGCCCGAACCGGAAGCGCCGATGATGCCGACGATCTCACCGCGTTCGATCGTGAAATCGACGCCCTCGACGGCGACGACCTCGTGCCATGGGCCGAACAGGCCGGTGCGCACGCCATAGCGGCGTCTGAGGCCGCGGACCTGGAGGAGGGGAGATGCTGCCATCGTTTATCGTCCTGCTGAACGGGCAAGGATGGCCGGCCGATCTTGTTCGCTGATCACGCCGGGCGCGGGGCGGGGCGGGGGGTGGTCGAGGCGCGGCACTGCATCGATCAGCGTTGCCGTGTAGGGATGCCGAGGTGCTACCAGCACGCGCGCGGTGGGCCCGGTCTCGACGATGCGTCCGTGCTGCATGACGGCGATGCGATCACTCAGAAACGACACCACGCCGAAATCATGGGTGATCAGCAGGATGGCGGTGCCGTAGGTGTCGCGGATGCGGGCCAGCAGGGTCAGGATCTGCTTTTGGGTGGCGGTATCGAGCGCCGTCGTCGGCTCGTCGGCGATGATGAGCTTGGGGCGGCTGTTGATCGCCATGGCGATCAGCACGCGCTGGCGCATGCCGCCGCTCAGCCTGTGCGGATAGGACGCCATGACGCGCTCCGCCGCGTCGATGCCTACTTCGCCGAGCCAGCGCACGGCTTCGCGGCGGGCCTCGCGCCGGTCCAGGCCGTTGCGGAAGGCGATCATGTCGGCAAGCTGGCGGCCGATGGTGGATGTCGGGTTCAGGGAGGTCAGCGAGCTCTGGACGATGAAGGCG
Source organism: Labrys sedimenti (assembly GCF_034424805.1). Classification (NCBI taxonomy): domain Bacteria; kingdom Pseudomonadati; phylum Pseudomonadota; class Alphaproteobacteria; order Hyphomicrobiales; family Xanthobacteraceae; genus Labrys; species Labrys sedimenti. The sequence continues at coordinate 243,401 of NZ_JAXOUF010000007.1, read as the reverse complement.
ATGTCCTGGCGCAGGATGCGCTGGCGGTCGCGCGTGCCGGCAGCGAGCAGATCCCGGCCCTGGAAGAGGATGCGCCCTTGCGTAATCCGGGCGGCAGGACGCGGCAGCAGGCCGACGATGGAGGCCGCCGTCATGGTCTTTCCCGAGCCGGACTCGCCGACGAGGGCGAGAATCTCGCCGGCCTGGAGATTGAGGTCGACGCCCCTGACGGCCTTGATGGTGCGGCGGGGTGTGGTGATGGTGACGTGCAGATCTGCGAGGCGCAAAAGATCCGAAGGGCCTGGCGACGTTTGAACCTTGTGATGCGCAATGGGGGCAATGATCGACATGGCCGCTCCTTCAACGAGTGCGATTACGCGTGGTGATGAGGATCCAGCCAGTTCCGCAGGCCACTGCCGAGCCAGTTGAAGGCCAGCGAGACGACGATGATGGCGACGCCGGGGACAATCACCACATGCGGCGCGCCCTCGGCGAACACGCCGACGCCATCCACGGTCATCCGCCCCCAATCGGCCAAGGGTGGCTGGATGCCGAGTCCGAGAAAGCTGAGGCCGGAGGAAAAGCCGATCATCGGCCCGATCAGCGTGGTGGCGTAGATGATGGCGGGCGAGAGCACGTTGGGCAGGAGCTCGCCGAACAGGATGGCCGTCCGGCCGGCGCCGAGCAGGCGCGCCGCATCCAGATATTCGCGCCCGGTTTCCGCCAGCACCGCGAAATAGACCACGCGCGTCATATAGGGAACCAGCGACAGCGCGATGGTGGCGATGATGGTGGTGAGGCCCGGGCCGAGCATGGCGGCGATGGCGATCGCAAACAGGATCATCGGAAAGGCGAAGAGCACGTCGATGCCGCGCATGATCACCTCGCCCAGAGGCTTGCGCGCGAAGCCGGCGGCGAGGCCAAGGCCAAGGCTGACGATGAAGGCGATGGCGACCGGGACAATGCTGGCGATCAGGGACAGGCGCGCGCCCCAGATCAGGCGGGAGAGGATGTCGCGCCCCTGGCCGTCGAGCCCGAGCAAATGGCCCGGTGTGCCGGGCGGTGCGAGCCGGAGGGCGCCTTCGCCGATGTCGGGATCATAAGGCGAGATCAGGGGCGCCAGGGCTGCGAGGCCGGCCACCGCGACGATGATCGCAAGGCCGATGACGCCGCGATTGATCCAGCGTCGCCGTATGGGCACGTCGGTGGGGGATGGCCCGAGGGAATTCGAGGCTTGGGAGAGCGACATCACGCTCTTGCTCGCGGATTGAGCCAGACCAGGGCGAGGTCGACGATCAGGTTGATCACGATGAAGGTCGCGGCAATCATCAGGACGCCGGTCTGGATGACCGGGATGTCATGGGCGGTGATGGCGTTGTAGAGCTGGGCGCTGAGGCCGGGCCAGGCGAACACCGTCTCCACGAAGATGACGCCGCCGAACAGCGTGCCGAATTGCAGCCCGCCGATGCTGACGATCGGCGCCAGGATATTGCGGGCGATCTGGGTGAACAGCAGCCTCGGCGTCGACATGCCGGCCGAGGCGAACATCCTGGCATAATCGGCATTGAGCGCGTCGATGACGCTGGCGCGCGTCAGGCGCATGATGATGGCGATGGCGAGCACGGCGGCCGAAAAGGCCGGTAGGACGAGATGGGCAAGAAGATCGGCCAGGGAATGGGAGCCCCTGAGATTGTACATGCCCGATGAAGGCAGCCAGCGCAGCTGCTTGGAGACCAGCCAGATCAGCATGATTCCGAGCCAGAACACCGGCGTCGCCGCGAGGCCCTCGCTGATTGCGGCCGCCAGCCGGTCGAACCAGCCCCCGGCCCGCAGGCCGGAGAGCACGCCGAGCAGGACGCCGACGGTCAAGGCGATCACCAGACTCGCCAGGGCCAGGATGAAGGTGTTGACGTAGGCGGGGACGAGGATGTCGAGCACCGGCACATGCATGGTGATCGATGTGCCGAAATGGCCGCCCAGCAGGCCCCACAGCCAGGCGCCATACTGGACGAGGAAGGGTCTGTCGAGGCCGAGATCGCGGCGGATCTGGTCGGCGGTCTCGCCCGAGGCGTCGCGGCCGAGCATGATCGCCACCGGGTCTCCCGGGCTGAAATAAACCACCAGGAAGACGAGGAAGGTGACCAGCACCAGAATGGCGAGCGAGGCGACTGCGCGGCGTGCGATGAGGGCGATCATCCCAGCACCCCCGGCCTATTGCTTTTCCTTCAGCCAGACATGGCTGAGATCGTACCAATCCTGGGCGGGGGTGGCGAAGCCGCCGACATTCTTGCCCACGGCATAATGGGTGCGCTCGTAATAGATCGGCAGCTTGCCGACGTCGGCGGCCAGGATCCGGTTGGCTTCGCGCCATTTGTCCCTGATGTCCTCGGCCTTGACGGCGGTGATCGCCTCATGGACCGCCTTGTCGAACGCCGGATGGTTGTAGTTGCCCGTATTGCCGCTGCTCTGGCTGTGGGCGACGATGTAAAGCCAATAGGGTGTCAGAAAACCCCATTCCATCGAGGTCAGGGCAACCTCGGGGCCGCTCTTCTTGTTGCGGGCCAGGAAGCTGTTCCAGTCATAGGAGCGGATCTCGAGCTTGATGCCGGCCTTGGCCGCGTCGCGCTGGATCCATTCGGCCACCGGCTCGCCGCCGGCATAGATCTCCAGGAGGCCGCTGACACCGTCGGGGTGGCCGGCTTCGGCCAGCAACTGCTTGGCTTTCTCCACATCGTGCGGATAGTCGCGGAAGGAGGGGTCGAAGGCATCGCTCCCCGGGTTCAGGATGCCATAGGCAGGCCCGGCCGTGTCCTTGAGCAGGTCGCGCGCCAGCCCGGCCCGGTCGATCGACAAAGCGAGCGCCTGGCGCACGCGAAGATCCTTGAAGGTCTCGTTGGCGGTGTTGAAGGTGTAGTAATACACCGAAGGCAGGTCGACATTGTCGACGCTGAAGCCCTCCGCCTTCAGCTTGGCCACGCTGTCGCGCGGCGGCCAGGAGATGATGTCGACCTCGCCGGTCTCCAGCGCGGCGACACGGGCATTGCCGTCAATGATCGGCCGGAAGATGATGCGGTCGAGGAAGGGCTTGTCGCCCCAATAGCCGTCGAAGCGCTCGATCTCGACCTTCTGGCCGCGGACCCGTTCGACGAAGCGATAAGGGCCGGTGCCGACGGGATGCTCGGCATAGCCGTCATTGCCGTATTTGCGGATGGCCGTGGGGCTGGCAATGCCGCCCGAGCCGCCGCTGCCCTGGGCGAGCATCCGCAGGAAGGGACTGAACGGCTCGGCGAAGGTGAGGACGAGGGTGTGGTCGTCGGGCGTGTCGATCCGGCTGAGCGAGGAATAGGTATAGGCGAGGTTGGCGGCACTGATCTTGTCGTAGAACTCGAATTTCGGATCCCAGCCGCGGCGGATGTTGAAGGCTACGGCCTCGGCATTGAAATCGGTGCCGTCATGGAACTTGACCCCGCGGCGCAAATGGAAGGTGTAGACCCGCCCGTCCGGCGAGATCTCCCAGGATTCGGCGAGGGCCGCCTTCAGGGGCGGCACCTTCACCTCAGCGCCGGATTTCGACAGGTCCTCGGTCACCAGCGCCTCGTGGATGTGACGGGCGATGCGAAAGGTCTCCCAGCCGCCTTCCCGGCCTGGATCGAGATTGGTGATCTCGGCGTTCTGGGCGACGATCAGCGTGCCGCCATATTTGTCGGCGTCGTCGGCGAGGGCCGCGCCATGAACGAGGGCGAACAGGGCGCCGGCGAGGCTCAGCCTGAGGCCCAGGGAAACGAACCGCATCGTAATCTTCCATTCATTCCAGTCAGAGGAGCGGACGCGCCGGGCAACGGTGCGTCGCGGCAGGCGGAAGGCCGGGGCGATCCGCCTGCCTGATGTCGGCGTCAGAAGTCGCCGATGCCGCCGCCCGGCGGGCCGACCGGCGGTTTTTCCCGGGGCAGCTCGGTCACCAGGGCCTCGGTGGTGACGATCAGCGAGGCGATCGAGGCGGCATCCTGCAGGGCGGTGCGCACCACCTTGGCCGGATCGACGATGCCGGCCTCCAGGAGATCGACGAAGGTCTCGGTCTGGGCGTTGAAGCCGAAGGTCGCCGACTTGTTCTCGGTGATCTTGCCGACCACGATCGAGCCCTCGACTCCGGCATTCTCGACGATCTGGCGAATCGGCGCTTCCAGGGCCTTCAGCACGATGTTGATGCCGGACTGGACGTCGGCGTTCTCGCTTTTGAGCTCGGCAACGGCGGCCTTGGCCCGCAGCAGCGCAACCCCGCCGCCGGGCACGATGCCTTCGGCGACGGCAGCGCGGGTGGCGTTGAGCGCATCGTCGACCCGGTCCTTCTTCTCCTTGACCTCGACCTCGGTCGAACCGCCGACGCGGATCACCGCGACGCCGCCGGCGATCTTGGCCAGGCGCTCCTGCAGCTTCTCGCGGTCATAGTCGGAGGTGGTCTCCTCGATTTGCGCCTTGATCTGGGCAACGCGGGCGCTGATGTCCTTCTTCTTGCCGGCGCCGTCGACGACGGTGGTGTTCTCCTTCTCGATGCGCACGCGCTTGGCACGGCCGAGCTGGGAGAGCGTGACGTTTTCGAGCTTGATGCCGAGATCCTCCGAGATCGTCTCCCCGGCGGTGAGGACGGCGATGTCCTCCAGGATGGCCTTGCGGCGATCACCGAAGCCCGGCGCCTTGACGGCGGCGACCTTCAGCCCGCCGCGCAGCTTGTTGACCACCAGGGTGGCGAGCGCCTCGCCCTCGACGTCCTCGGCGATGATCAGCAGGGGCTTGCCGGTCTGCACCACCGCTTCGAGCACCGGCAGCAAGGGCTGGAGCGAGGACAGCTTCTTTTCGTGGATGAGGATGTAGGGGTCCTCGAACTCCACCACCAGCTTCTCGGCATTGGTGACGAAATAGGGGGAGAGATAGCCGCGGTCGAACTGCAGGCCCTCGACGACGTCGAGCTCGGTCTCCAGACTCCTGGCTTCCTCGACGGTGATCACACCCTCATTGCCGACCTTGTCGACGGCGGTGGCGATGATGGCGCCGATCGAGCTGTCGCCATTGGCCGAGATGGTGCCGACCTGGGCCACTTCCTCGGACGACTTGACCTTCTTGGCGCGCTTTTCGATATCCTTGATCGCGGCCGTAACGGCGAGGTCGATGCCGCGCTTGAGATCGAGGGGGTTGAAGCCGGCCGCCACCGCCTTGGCGCCTTCGCGCACGATGGCCTGGGCGAGGACCGTGGCGGTGGTGGTGCCGTCGCCGGCAAGATCATTGGTCTTGGAGGCGACTTCGCGCAGGAGCTGGGCGCCCAGGTTCTCGAACTTGTCCTCGAGCTCGATCTCCTTGGCGACGGTGACGCCGTCCTTGGTGATTCGCGGCGCGCCGAACGATTTTTCGATCACGACATTGCGGCCTTTCGGGCCGAGCGTGACCTTGACGGCATTGGCCAGGATGTCGACGCCGCGCAGCAGGCGCTCGCGGGCATCGGAGGAGAATTTGACGTTTTTTGCTGCCATGGTTGAATTCCTTCGGGCCGGGCGGTGACGAAAGCGCTCCGGGCCTGTCTGACCGTGAAAAGGGGGAGGGGATGTCAGGCGATGATGCCGAGAATGTCGGCTTCCTTGAGGATCAGCAGGTCCTGGCCGTCGATCTTGACTTCCGTGCCGGACCATTTGCCGAACAGCACGCGGTTGCCGGCCTTCACGTCCAGCGGCTGAAGCTTGCCGCTCTCGTCGCGCGCGCCGGGGCCGACGGCGACCACCTCGCCCTCCTGGGGCTTTTCCTTGGCGGTGTCAGGTATGATGATGCCGCCTTTGGTTTTCTCGTCGCCTTCCAGGCGACGCAGGACCACGCGATCATGGAGCGGTCGAAAGCTCATGGATTCTACCTCAGATTGATTGAAGCACCGCGATCTGCCGCCTGATTTAGGCGGGTTTTGCAGCTTGAACCCATGCTAGGGCGGGTCAAGCGCCGTCGTCAATAAAAAGAATACAAAATATATAGACAATATGTAATTAATGCGCAAACATACCTCCATCGATTTGCCGGACGCAGCCTGCGGCGACAGCAGGCGCCGCTATCCCGGCGAACCAATTTCCCTACCAATGGATGATTTGCGTCGTGTCCGCCGAACCGATCATTTTGAACGGGTTCACCATGAACTCGGTTTCCCATGTCAATTACGGGCTGTGGCAACACCCCGAGGATGAGACCTACCGTTATACCGATCTCGACTATTGGATCGAGCTCGCCCGGATCCTCGACGAGGGTCGCTTCGACAATCTGTTCATCGCCGATGCGCTGGGATTGCTCGACGTGCATGGCGGCAGCGCGGAGGCCTCGCTGCGAACCGGCACGCAATCTCCCCTCGGCGACCCCCTGCTCCTGGTTTCGGCCCTGGCGGCGGCCACGCGCGATCTCGGTTTCGGCATCACCGTCTCGACCAGCTACGAAAAGCCCTATCTGCTCGCCCGCAAATTCACCACGCTGGATCATGTCACCCGCGGGCGCATCGCCTGGAACGTGGTGACCTCCCAGCTCGACAGCGCCGCGCGCAATCTGGGGCTGGAGGCCCAATACCCTCACGACGAGCGCTATGACCGCGCCGACGAATTCCTCGAAGTGGCCTACAAGCTCTGGCAGGGCTCGTGGGAGGACGATGCCGTCCTGCGCGACCGCGGCAGTGCGGACCATCCCGAAGGGCTCTATAGCGATCCCTCCAAGGTGCATGGCATCGGCCATCGCGGCCCTTACTACACCGTTCCCGGCCCGCATCTTTCCGAGCCCAGCCCCCAGCGCGTACCGGTGATCTTCCAGGCCGGCGGCTCGCCGCGCGGACAGGCTTTCGCGGCGCGCCATGCCGAGGTGGTCTTCGTCGCCGGGGCCGACGCCGCCGGCATCCGGCGCAATGTCGCCGGCATCAAGGAACTGGCCCGCGAGGCGGGCCGGGCGCCGGGAGCCATCCGCTTCATCAGCGCTCTTGCCGTGGTCACGGCAGGGGATGACGAAACGGCCCGCACGAAGTTCGACGATTATCGCCGCCATTACAGCCTGGAAGGCGCCATCACCCATTATTCGGCGAGCACCGGCATCGATTTTGCCGGTCACCCCCTCGATGAGCCGCTGCGCTATCGGGATACCAACGCCAACCGCTCCCTGCTGCGCATGTTCGACGACCCGGCTTCGGGCAGGCGCTGGACCCTGCGCGAGGCTTTCCTGCCCGATGGCGGCTTCGGGCGGGTGAAGGCGCTGGTGGGCGGGCCGGCCCGGGTCGCCGACGATCTCGACGCCTGGCTCGCCGAGACCGATACCGACGGCATCAATCTCATCCATATCGTCAATCCCGGTAGCTTCCGCGATTTCGCGCAGCATGTCGTGCCTGAACTCGACCGGCGCGGGCGCCTGCGCGAACGCCGGACCGGGGCGCTGCGCAGCCGCCTGTTCGGCACCGATTCCCCGCTTGTGCCGCCTGACCATCCCGCGGCCCGCTTCGCCTTCCCGGCAGCCCAGACGGCGGAGGCCCGGTCATGAGCGCCGATGGAACGCGGGCAGGCCTGAGCAGGGAAGAGCGGTTTCGGCTCTGGGTTGAGGCGGCCGAGCAGGTCGCGGCGGAACTGCAGCGGACGGGGGCGGCGCGCGATGCCGCCGGTGCCGATCCGGTGGCGGAGATCGATTTGCTGCGCAAGGCCGGACTGCTGACGATCTTCCTGCCAGAAGCGGTTGGCGGGGGCGGTGCCAGCACCCGGCAGGTGCTGCAGATCATCCGCATCCTGGCCAAGGGCGACACCTCCATCGCCCAGATCGCTACCTACCATCTGTTCGGCACGGCCCTGGGCTGGAATGGCGCGAACCAGGCGCTGTTTGCCCGGCGCGCGGAGGGCTTCCTCCGGCAGGGCTGGTTCCATGGTGGCGTGGCCCAGGCCGCCTATGAGCCGCTCATCAGCGCGACGCCGCAAGGCACGGGCTTCGTGCTCAACGGTTCCAAGCCCTTTGCCAGCGGCGCGGCGGTGGCCGACACCCTGCATGTCTGGGTGCGCTTCGCGCCGGGGACGGAGATCGGCGGGGGCGATGCCGGCGGCCATATCGGCCAGTTCGTGGTGCCCAATCCCGCGCCGGGCCTGAGCTTCGGCCATGACTGGGACAATATGGGTCAGCGCCTGACCGTCTCCGGCAGCGCCAGTTTCGACAATGTCGCGGTGAGCCTGGACGACCTCGTCGCGCATCGCCGCGAGGACGCCCCGCAGACGCCGGCCGAGACCCTGCATGTGCCCATCATCCAGCTCGCCTTCGGCGAACTCTATCTCGGCACGGCGCTCGGCGCCTTCGAGGAGGCGCGAGACTATATCCAGACCCGGTCGCGGCCCTGGCTTTCCTCCCCGGCCGGCAAGGCCAGCGACGACACGCTGGTGGTCGAGCGTTTCGGCAGGCTCTCCGTCGCGCTGGCCTCGGCCATCGCCCTGTCGGATGCGGCGGGCGAGGCGGCCCAGCGCGCGGTGGAACGCGGGAGCGCGCTGACCGAGCAGGAGAGAGGCGAGGTCGCCGCCATCGCCTACCAGTCGAAGGTGCACTCGACCGAGGTGGCGCTCGAGGTCACCTCCCGCCTGTTCGAGCTGATGGGCGCGCGGGCCACCACCAGGGCGCTCTCCTTCGATCGCCACTGGCGCAATGTGCGCACCCACTCGCTGCACGATCCCGTGCACTACAAGGTCCTGGAAGTCGGCGACTACGCCCTCAACGGGACGGTTCCTCCACCCACCTATTATTCGTGAATGGTTTGAACGATGTCCGTTTCATCACCGCCGATTGCTGCCAAGAAACCCTTTCTGCTCAATGGCTTCGGCATGGCCGTCGTCGGCCACGTCTCGGCGGGCCTGTGGCGCCATCCCGACGACCGGGCCGACACCTACACCAGCATCGACTACTGGATCGGCCTCGCCAGGCTGCTTGAGGAAGGCGGCTTCGACGGGCTGTTCCTGGCCGATGCGCTCGGGCACCTGGACGTCTATGCCGGCACGCCTGATGCCTCGCTGCGTACCGCCGCCCAATCCCCGGTCAACGATCCCCTGCTGCTGGTCTCGGCCATGGCGGCGGCCACAAGGCATCTGGGCTTCGGCATCACGGTGTCGACCACCTATGAGCAGCCCTATCTGCTGGCGCGCAAATTCACCACGCTCGATCACCTCACCAAGGGGCGCATCGCCTGGAACGTTGTCACCTCCGTGCTGGAGTCGGCCGCGCGCAATCTCGGCCTCGAACGCCAGATCGATCATGACGAACGCTATGACCGGGCCCAGGAGTTCGTCGACGTCGCCTACAAGCTGTGGGAAGGGTCATGGGAGGAGGATGCGGTCATCCGCGATCGCAAGCGGGGGATCTATACCGATCCGGCCAAGGTCCATGCCATCCATCATCGCGGCACCTATTTCACCGTGCCGGACGCGCATCTGTCCGAGCCGAGCCCCCAGCGCACGCCCTTGCTCTACCAGGCCGGCACTTCGACGCGCGGGCGCGAATTCGCAGCTGGCAATGCCGAAGTCGTCTTCCTGGGCGGTACCAATTCGCCCTCGATCCGCCGGCGCATCGAGCAGATCCGCTCGCGTGCCGTCGAGCTCGGCAGGGCGCCCGATGCCATCAAGTTCATCACCGCCATCAGCGTGGTGACGGCTGCAACCGACGAGGCAGCCGAGGCCAAATATCGCGACTATCTCTCCTACACCAGCGTGGAGGCGGCGCTTGCCCTCTTCTCGGCCTGGACCGGGGTCGACTGGTCGCAATATCCCCTCGATCATCCCATCGAATATATCGAGACCAATGCCGGCCGCTCGGCTTTGTCCAGCCTCACCAGCATCGATGCTGACCGGCGTTGGACCGTGGGCGATGTCGCCGACTATATCGGCGTTGGCGGCATCCATCCCACCCTGGTCGGTGGGCCCAAGAAGGTTGGCGACGCGCTTGAGCGCCTTGCCGACGAGACCGGCATCGACGGCTTCAACCTTGCCTATGCCATCAGCCCCGGCTCCTTCGAGGATTTCATCCGCTTCGTCGTGCCCGAGCTTCGACAGCGCGGCCGCATCCGCGAGCGGCCGGCGACGCCGGTGACCCTGCGCGAACGCTTCCAGGGCGATGGCCAGCGCCGGCTGCGCGAGGACCATCGCGGCGCCTCCTTCCGCGACTTCACCCGTTTTGTCCCCACGCGGGACGTGCCGGCCGCGACCGCGGCCGAGTGACCCCCATTTGCCGACAGTTTTGAACAAGGACGAGACAAAGTGGCCTATGACGCAACCGTGAGCGCCCTGCGCGATACGCGCAGGGATGCCGCCATCGAGATCTATGCCGGCCTTTCGGAGGCGGAGTTCGTGGAGTGGCGCAGCCGCGCCGAACATGTCGCCGCCGAACTCGCGGCCAGTGCGCTCGAACGCGACCGCGCCAACCAGGATCCGTTCGAGGAAATCGGGCTCCTGCGTAAGGCTGGCCTTCTCGGCCTTGCCGTGCCGCGAGCCCTGGGTGGCGCCGGTGCCAATCTCGCGCAGGCGCTCGAGATCAGCCGTATCATCTCTGCAGCGGACGGCTCGATCGGGCAACTGATCGCCTATCACTATTCCAACGGGGTGTGGAGCTACATCCTCGGCACGCCCGAACAATGGCAGGGCACGGCTCGCGGCGTTGCCGAGGAGGGCTGGTTCCAGGGCGGCGTCAGCAATCCGCGCGATCCCAAGGCCGAACTGGAGAAGACCGCGAACGGTTATCTGATCAGCGGCCGGCGCACCTTCGCCACCGGCGCCTCGATCGCGCAGATCCTCACCGTCACCGTGTGGGACGGCGAGAAGCGGGTGCATTTCCAGGTCCCGCCCTCGCGCAAGGGCATCAGCTTCGAGGGCGATTGGGACAATCTGGGCCAGCGCCTCACCGCCAGCGGCTCGGTGATCTTCGATCGAGTGGAGGCGACCGACGCGGACCTCCTGTCGGGTCTCGACCACTATGTCGGCGATGTCGAGCAGCGCGACGGGCTGCGCGTGCTGTTCAGCCAGCTGATCTTCGTCAATTTCTATCTTGGCATTGCCGAGGGAGCGCTCAAGGCTGCGGCCGCCTATGTGCGCAGCCATGGCCGGCCCTGGCCCGAGTCGGGGCTGGAAAGGGCTACCGAGGATCCCTACCATCTCCAGCTCTTCGGGCGCCTGTCGGCGGGCATCGCCGCCGGCGTGGCCCTGGCGGATAAGGCCGCGGCCCTCTATCAGGCGGCACTGCTGGCCGGCCCGGCGCTGACGGCGCAAGCGTGGGGCGAGCTTGCCCTTCTGATCGACCAGGCCAAGGTCATCGCCACCAAGGTCTCGCTTGAGGTCACCGCCGATATCTATGAGGCGACGGGCGCCCGCTCGACAGCCAACAAATACGGTCTCGACATCTATTGGCGCAATGTACGCACCCATACGGTGCATGACCCGGTGTCCTACCGCCTGCGCGAAATCGGCGAATTCGCGCTCAACCAGACGCTGCCGAAGCCTCGCGTCTTCACCCCGCCGGCGAAGGCCTGAGCGCCATGTCGCTGCACGCCGTAGACCTCTCGGCCGTCAGGGCGCCGAGCCCGGCACCGGCTCGGGTTAGGATTCTGGAAGGCACTTCAGAGCTGATCCAGGCCGCTCGGCTGTTTCGCACCGCCATGGTGGGACTGCCGAATTTCGGACCGATCGATGCTGGCTTCATCGCCGACATCTATGAGCCGGGTCGCACCCTCGGCGCCTTCGCATCAGGCACGCTGGTGGGTACGGTCAATTCCTATGCCAGCACCCTGACGGTGCCGGGTGGCGGACGCCTCGCCCATGCCGCCGTCACCCATGTCGGCGTGCTGCCAACCCATACCAGGCGGGGCATCGGCACGGCTCTCCTTGAAAGGCAATTGGCGGAGGCGCGTTCGCGCGGCGATGCCGTCGCCACGCTGCGGGCCTCGGATGCGCGCATCTATGCCCATTTCGGCTATGGCATCGCCAGTTCGCAGGTCAGTTTCGACCTCGCCGCCGAAGGGGCGCGTTTGCGCCCCGAGGTGCCGCGTGGCGGGCCGGTGCGGTTCGTCGACCCGGACGAGGCTTGGTCCCTGTTGCCCGCCATCCATGCCCAGGCCGGCACCGCCCGGGCCGGGGCCATTGCCCGCTGGCGCGGCTGGTGGCACTTCCAGCGGATGCGCCAGGACCTGTCCAAGGCACCGGCCTATGTCGTGGTGGCCGGCGAGGAAGGGCGAGAGAGCGGCTATGTGCGCTACCATCCGATCGGCCTCGACGAGTGGTTCGCCGGTTCGGATCGCACCCTCGTGGTCGATGATCTGGTCGCGGCCGATGATGCCGCCTATGGCGCGCTTGTCGCCCATCTTCTCAATGTCGATCTGGTGCATCGCATCCTCTTCCCCGGCCGGCCGGTGGATGACGCCCTGCCATGGCTGTTCGAAAACCATCGGCAGGCGCGTGTGACCGGCCAACGCGACGAAACCTGGCTGCGTCTTCTCGACGTGCGCCTGGCGCTGGAAACGCGGCGCTATGCCGGTGAAAGCGGGGTGGTACTTGCTGTCAGCGACGCCCTTTTTGCCGAGAACAATGGCCGGTTCCGCCTCTCGGCGCAGGGCGCGGTGCCGACGGATGCCCCGGCGCAGGCCGAGCTCGATGTCGGCGCCCTGGCAACGGCCTATCTCGGCGGCACGCGCTGGTGGCAGCTCGCCAGGGCTGGGCGGGTCAAGGCCGAGAGCGAGGTGGTGCTGTCCACGCTCGATACCTTGTTCGCCACGTCGGCGCAGCCCCATGCCGGCACCGTCTTTTAGGCCTTTCGCCATGGCGAAGCGGCCTTCGTCCTTTCTTCGATACATCAGGAAACAGACTATGAAATCCCGGCATTTCGCTCGTTCTAGGCTGCTCGGCTCCGCGTCGCGCTTTACGGCCGCCCTGCTGCTGACGGGCGGCCTCGCTCTCGGCGCGGCAGAGGCGGCTGACGACGTTCCGTATGGCGGGACGCTGCGCATCGCCTCGCTCGACCCCGATCTCGACGCCTTCGATCCCTTGACCGGCTACAGCACCGATTCCTGGGAGATCCTGCGGGCGGTGACACGCCAGCTCGTGACCTATCCGGGCGCGCCCGGCGACATCAAGGACGACACCAAGCTGGTGCCCGACCTTGCCGAGTCCTGGGACGTCAGCCCCGACGGCAAGACCTACACCTTCCATCTTCGCGATGGCATCAGCTATTCCGGCTCGACCACGCGCAAGATCACGGCGGGCGATTTCGTCTACGGCATCAAGCGCTTCTGCGATCCCAACAAGCAGGTCGCAGCCATCAACTATTTCAATCTCGCCTTTTCGGGCTTCGCCGACTACTGCAAGCAGTTCGCCAAGGTGCCGACGGGCGATCTCGCCGCCACCAAGGCCTTCACCGACACGCATGACATCGCCGGTGTCTCCGCGCCCGACGACAGGACGCTGGTGCTGCGCTCGGACTCCAAGAACTATGATTTCCTCAACATCCTGTCGATGAACTTCGTCACCCCGCTGCCGCCGGAAATCGCCTCCAAATATTTCCCGGATTCGCTGGAATTCAGGAAGAATCTGCCCTCGAGCGGTCCCTACTACGTCGCAGCCTACGACCAGGGCCAGAAGCTCGTGCTCAAGAAGGTGGCCAACTACAATCATGCCGCCGATCCAGCCCGCAAAGCCTATGTCGATGAGATCGTCGTCGACTTCACCACCAATACCGAAGACGCCGTGGTGCAGAAGATCCGTGCCGGTGAAGCCGACCTGTCGCTCTATCTCGACGTGCCGCCTTTGGCCGCGATCCGGCAGTATCAGGCGCAGAAGAGCCCCTATCTGCATGCATCCAACAGCGGCTCGGCCAATTTCATCACCTTCAACGCCCGGCCGGAAGCCACCGGCCCCGGCGCCACCGCCCTGCGCAAGCTCGAAGTGCGCCAGGCCCTGGCCTATGCGGTGAACAAGGCCCATCTCGTCCAGCGTCAGGGCGGCTCGATCGCCGCTCTCCCGCTCGGCCAGATCATCACCTCGACCATCCTGGGCTACGAGCCCTTCGATCCCTACGCCACGCCCAAGAGCGCGGGCGATCCGGCCAGGGCCAAGGAACTGCTGGCCAAGGCCGGCTATCCCGACGGCGTGACGCTGGATGCTGTGTACCAGACCACGGCGCAGACCCAGGCCATCGCGGTGACGCTCAAGGAAGACCTGGCTGCGGCCGGCTTTACCCTCAACCTCATCCCGGTGCCGAGTTCGCAATACCGGTCCTACATCCAGGACCCCAAGAGCCATTGGGATGTCTTCCTGGGGGCGGCCTTCGCACCCGACTGGCAGGGGCCGAGCACGCGCATGCTGCTTGGAGGCTGGCTGAATTCGGATGCCTCGCCCTGCGGCACCGGCAATACCCATGCGGTCTGCTATTCCAACAAGGAGCTCAACAGGCTAGCGGCCGAGGCCTTCCCCTCCGATGATCCCGGCCCGATCTGGGCCAAGGCCGATCGCCTCGTCTCCGCCGACCTGCCCTGGATCCCCTTGTTCGAGAAGCGCAAGGTTGCCATCACCTCCGATCGCATCGCGCTGTGGACCTGGTCTTCGCTCGCCGTGCAGGCCGACATCACCAACATCGCCCTGCGCAAATAGCGACAGGGCGCAGGAGAGCCGGCCATGGCGATCTTCGCAGTCGATAATCTGAATGTGAGCTTTGGAACGCGCCGGCATCGCACGGAGGTGGTCCGCGGCGTCTCCTTCGCCGTCGATGCCGGCAAGACCCTGGCCATCGTCGGCGAATCCGGCTCCGGCAAGAGCGTGTCGCTCTTGGGGGCGACTGGTCTGCTGCCGCCCTCGGCCGCGGTGGCGGGCAGCGTCCGCCACCGCGGCACCGAACTCCTCGGCCTGTCGGCGGGCCGGCTGCGCCGCCTGCGCGGCGCGCAGATTGGCTTCGTCTTCCAGGATCCGCTCTCAAACCTGCATCCGCTCAAGACGATCGGCCGCCAGATCGGCGAGGCGATCACGGCTCATCAGCGCGTGGGGCGGTCGGCCCTGCGCACGCGCATCCTCGATCTGCTCGACGAGGTCGGCATTCGCGATCCCGCCCGGCGCATCGACGACTACCCTCATCAGTTCTCCGGTGGCATGCGCCAGCGCGTGATGATCGCCATGGCGATCGCGCTCGGCCCGGACCTGCTGATCGCCGACGAGCCGACGACGGCGCTCGACGTGACGGTGCAGGCCGCCATCCTCACGCTCCTGCGGCAATTGCAGGAGCGCCATGGTATGGCCCTGATCTTCGTCAGCCATGATCTCGGCGTCGTCAACGATATCGCCGACGACGTGCTGGTGATGCGCGGGGGAAGCGTGGTGGAGCAGGGGCCGGCGGCGCGCATCTATGGCGCACCGAAGGAACCCTATACCAGGCTGCTGCTGGGAGCCGCACGCCACGGCCTGGCCCTCGGCACCGCCGCACCCGTGGAGACCAAGCCCCTGCTGACGGTGGAGGGGATTTCCCGCCGCTTCCGCCGAGGCGGCAAGGCCGGAGGCACGCTGCAGGCTCTCGACCGGGTCTCGTTTGCCCTGCGCGAGGGAGAGATCCTGGGCGTGGTCGGCGAGTCCGGTTCGGGCAAGTCGACCATCGGCCGGATCGTCGTCGGACTGGACAGGCCGGACGAAGGCCAGGTCAGGCTCGGCGACAGCGTCTATGCCCATGCCGGCGCCATGACCCTCACCAGGCAGCAACGTTCCGCCATCCAGATGGTTTTCCAGGATCCCTATGGCAGCCTCAATCCGAGGCGACGGATCAGTGCCATCCTGGCGGAGCCCTTCATCATCAACACGGATCTGTCCGCACCGCAGATTCGCTCGCGCATCCGCGACCTCGTCGAGGTGGTCGAGCTGCCCCAAGACGTGCTCGATCGCTATCCCGCCCAGCTTTCCGGCGGGCAGCGCCAGCGCATCGCGATCGCCCGCGCGGTGGCACTGGAGCCGCGCGTGATCGTGGCCGACGAACCGGTATCGGCCCTCGACATCACCACCCAGGCCAGGATCATCGCGCTGCTGCGCTCCCTCAGAAGCCGGCTCGGCGTCTCCATCCTGTTCATTTCCCATGATCTGGGCGTGGTGGCCGATCTGTGCGATCGCGTGCTGGTGCTGCAGGCCGGCCGCATCGTGGAGGAGGGGGCGACCGCGCAGGTCTTCCGGCGTCCCGGGCAGACCTATACGCAGGCGCTCATCGCAGCCATTCCGGGGCAGAAGGCGAGGGATCTCAACCGGCATGAAAGGCTGGTCCTGCATGGTTGAGGCGACCCGGACTTTTACCGAGGGCCCCGAGCAGGTTTCCTCCCGCCTTGAACTGAGGCGGCCGCCGAGCGGCCTATGGGCGGTGCTGGCGGAGCCATCCGTGCGCTTCGGCGGACTGTTGGTGCTCGCGGTAGTGGCTGCGGCGCTGCTGGCACCCCTGGTGGCGCTCTGGCTCGGCCACGGACCGACGGAGCAGTTCAGCGACATCGCCCTGTCGGAGGATGGTTTGCCGATCGGGCCGAGCTGGGCCTTTCCGCTCGGCGCCGACGGCGATGGCCGCGATGTCCTGGTCCGCACGCTCTATGGTGCGCGCGTTTCCCTGCTGGTTTCCATCCCCGCCACGACGCTCGCCATGGTGGTGGGAACCTCCATCGGCCTGATCGCCGGCTATTTCGGCGGGCTGGCGGACCGGGTGATCTCGCAGGGCATCGACGTGGCCTTGTCCTTTCCGTTCGTGGTGACGGCGCTCAGCCTGCTGGCGCTCAACCGCGGCGCCAGCGGCCAACCGATCGCCGATCCCCTGCTGGTGGTGGTGCTGATCATCGCCTTGTTTTCCTGGACCTATTTCGCCCGCCTGACACGGGGGCTGGTACTCTCGCTGCGGCACAGCCCCTTCGTCCAGGCCGCACAGACACTGGGGGCCAGCCGTAGGCGGATCCTGATCCGGGAGATCCTGCCCAATGTCGCACCGGCTGCCCTTGTCTATTGGGCGGTGCAACTCCCCAACAACATCGTGGCGGAGGCGACCCTGTCCTTCCTGGGCGTCGGCATCCAGGCCCCGACGGCAAGCTGGGGCAACATGATCGCGGATGCCCAGCGATCCTCGCTCTACCAGCTGCAGCCCTGGTTCCTGTTCGGGCCCAGCATCGCCCTGTTCCTGACGGTGGTGGGCTTCAACACGCTGAGCGCGGGCCTGCGCAACATCCTTGATCCCCATCGGCGCTGAGGGAGGGATCATGCTGCGCTTCATTCTTGGCCTGGCCGTGCGGGCGATCTCCACCCTGCTGATCGTCCTGGTCATCGCCTTCTTCATCACGCGGCTCGCCTACCAGAATCCGGCGGTGATGCTGGCGCCGCGCAATGCCAACCAGCAGGCGATCGATGCGGTCGCCCATGCCCTGCGGCTCGACGAGCCCTGGCATGTCCAGCTCTGGCAGTATCTCTATCGCGGGCCGGACATCCAGGGTGCGGCGATGGGGCTTGCGCACTGGCCGCCAGGCCTCGGCTATTCCTTCCGCAAGCAGACGGGCGTTGCCGAGTTGATCCTCGACAAGGTGCCCGTGACCTTCTCGCTCGCTCTGGGAGCGCTGGTCATCTGGATGGTGGTCTCGCTGGTGCTGGGTATCCTGGCGGCGCGGCGGCCGGGCTCCCTGCTTGACCATGCCCTGGCGGCCATCGCCTATGTCGGCCTGTCGGTTCCCATCTTCCTCTCCGGGATGCTGCTGTCCTTCTTCCTGTTCTACCAGCTCTCGACCGTGGGCATCGACTGGTTCCCCAGCAGCGGTTATGTGCCCTTCTTCGACCATCCCTTCGAATGGGCCCGTCATCTGGCCTTGCCCTGGCTGACGCTGGCGATCGCGGAGATCGGCATCTTCCAGCGCGTGGTGCGCGCCGCGATGCTGGACGTATTGGGAGCGGATTATATCCGCACCGCCCGGGCCAAGGGCCTCAGCGAATGGCACGTCCAGGTCGGCCATGCGCTCAAGGCCGCCCTCAACCCGATCATCACCCTGGCCGGGCTGGAACTGGCGGTGATCATGGGCGGGGCGATCGTCACCGAGCAGATCTTCGGTCTCGATGGTGTCGGCAGGCTGGCGATCAATGCTGCGCTGGACGGGGATTTTCCCGTGGTGATCGGCACCACCATCTTCACCGCGGCGATCTTCGTGGCCTGCAATTTCCTGGTCGATGCCGTCACCCGGCTGCGAGACCCGTTGGCGATGGCTGAATGAACTGTCGGCGGGGTTCTACAGGCTTGGTATCGCATAGGTGCGCATTTGAAACATTGAGCAGGGAAATGGCACGTTTCCCGTCCCAAATTCGAGGAGGGGCAGCCTTCGCTGCGGTGCGAAACAACCCGCTGCCATATTCCGTGGGATCCTGTCCGATGCTGTGGGTCAGCGTACCCTCAGCGTGACCGGATGATGGTCAGACCCGTGCCGGCTTGCCTCGCGCGCGGCGGGAATATCCGGGCGTTTCATGTTCTTGAACATGAAACCATCGAGATGTCTTTGCGTACCGTCGCTGCCCAGATGAGTTGGCTCTTCGGGCATTGCGTAGCCGACGCTATGGTGACGCATTCTGTTCGTTTCATAAGAGCCGCTCGCCTGAAGCGGGGTTTCGCTCATGAGATCGAGCCGCGCCACATTCCACTTGTGCTGGACCTGTCGTTCGGACCGCACTTTCCCGTCGACAAGGCGCCTGCCGCTGCCCCCTTGCAGCGGCTGCATCAGACTACCATCGGCAATCTGCTTGGCGAGACCCGTCTCCACGGCCTGTTTCTGCGCGTGCTGTCGCAGATCAGAATTGAAGTCGCCTGCCATGATGATGCGCTGATCCTTGAACGCGCGGCCGAGTGCCGTCAACGTCGTGTGCGCATCGCTGATGGCGGCCTGGCTGGCCTCCGCATGAAAGGATGTCACGACGCATCCTCCATATTTCACGCTGACCGCGGATCGCCCGGTGGCACTGTTCACGCCGGCACTCTCGTCCCCTGGCAGGTCCTCCAGGCGATCAATCCTAGCGATGATGCCGACGGTGCAGCGATTATTGTTGAAATGTCCTGCCTGCTCACGCGAAACGAACACATATTTTGCCTGAGGGTTTCGTTCCTTCAGGTCAGCAACTCCGCACCTTCGGCCACTCGTGCGGTTCTCCCTGCTGTCCCAGTCAACGACGGTGCCATGAGCGCCTCCCAGCATTTCCGCGACCTGCTCAGGCTTGAGACCGCCACACTCCTGCAACGCGACGACATCGTTTTCCGCACAAAGCTTGGAAAGACCTCTCTCCTTTTCCGGGTTCCCCGATGGGTTTCCCTGCATGTTCCATGTGGCAACCCGGAATTCGGCCGTATGATCCGGCATCACATTCTCCATTGGCAAATCGTTGCGAAGTTCGCCAACGTCAACGATGCCCGACCTGGGGCGATCGGGGCAGGCGAGGGCAGCAGGTCAGGAGTAGAGTTCGTCAAGACTTCTGCGCAGCAGCTCTCTATGAGCCTGTGAGCCATCGACCGGCAGCAGAGTTCGCTTTGCGATCTTCCAACAGCTATCATGGCGTTCCAGCTCCCAGCGGTTCACCACGGCCCGATGGATCCGATATCCCATCGACACGCCATGGTTGGGGAGAGCTTTTGGCTGGCCATCGTGATCGAGGTGAACGATCTGAAGGTAGGACGTCACCACAGCGCGATCGCCTCGCAGGTCGATCAGCGGCAGGCCGGCAAAATGGGCGAGGCCGCCGGCAATCGCCTGGCCATGCTCGGGGCGCTCGATAAATGCGGCGATGTCCCTGGCGCCCTTTGCACCATCCAATGCCGGGCCACGGTCAAAAATACCGTCCTGTGTGTAGACAGAGAGGGTGTAATCGGAATGTCCAGTGTCGGCACTTGGCGGGTGAGAGGCTATGAGCTCGTAGATCGCAAGTTTGTCCTCGACGGTGCGCAGGCGGCTCTCGAGACTGTTCTGGGCAGGTGAATTCATATCCAATGTCTTTTGTCTAAATTCATGTTGGCAACGGAGGCACCTGTCGCCGAACTGCTGGAAACGAGCTGGAGAAAAGGAAAGGTCGAAGCGGGAGTTTTTCCACCCCATGACAAGATCCGGTTTTTCCTCGCGTGCGACCGGGGGCAAACGCACGGACCGGATTAGCTCTGGGGTGCTGTTTCTCGTCTCGCCTGGTGTTCTGCTGCGATTTGATTGTGTCGCTGAACAACTTCCTCGATGATAAATTTCATTAGATTTTCAACGAAGTCATGATCGAGGCCGGCATTCTCCGCAAGGATTCTCAATCGGGAATATTGACGGCTTTCCCGGTATTTATCCACGGCGGGCAGATTATATTCAGCCTTTAATACGCCAACCTCATTGGTGCACCGGAACCGTTCGCCCAGAATACGAAGAAGGGCAGCGTCGATATTGTCGATTGTATGCCGGTATGATTCAAGCTGAGCCGCAACGTCGCAATTTTTCATGAAATAAACCTTCTACTCACCATAAACTGGGAGGCGCCAGAACAGAGCACTGTCTTCGGCGGCAGAGTTGCTCTGCCTACCTTCTGAATGGTAGATTGTCAATATTGTCTTGGAGGATTGGGCTGAAGTCACGCATCGCCGGGCTCCCGAAGGCTTGTGCAGGCAACCACGGATGATCTCGTCCAGCCTCCACTGCAGCGGCCGGCAAAGTGTACCGCTCGGCAAGCGAGTGCCACCACAAACATGGCGGGCAGCCAACCCAAGTTCGATATTTCGCTCTCTTTTTCGGAGGAGGAAGGCGGGAGAGCGCCCATGCAGATATCAGGACCGGGGCAAGGCAAGCATTTCTTCTCCTGCATTTTATAGGTACACGCTTCGCTGGCTGACTTGGCGTGGCTGGCTGACTTGGCGTGTTACCCTCACAATATCGCGCTGCCATCGACATGAGGGCGGCAGATTTCAGACAGGCTGGACGCGCTGGGCTGGCTCTTGGGATGCCTAGGCCGCGCACGCTCAATTGCGTGGCAGAGGAAAATCAGATTCACGCTTGACAGTCTCCCTACTGAAAGGTAGACAAATTCCATGAGCAATCTTTCGACGACGTCTGACGATATCCTGGCCTCTGCGCGTTCACACATCATGAATGGCGGCTATAACGGCTTCAGTTACGCCGACATTGCGGAAGTCGTCGGGATCCGCAAGGCCAGCATCCATCACCATTTTCCAAGCAAGGTGGATCTGGTCCGTGCGCTCGTGCGGCGATATCGTGAAGAAGCCGAAGCGGGGTTGGCGGGGCTTGAGCGGAACGTGCGCAACCCTGTCGAACTGCTCAATGCCTATGCAGGCTTCTGGGCCAGGTGCATTGAGGATGCGAGCATTCCTTTTTGCGTTTGCGCTTTGCTTGCCAGTGAGTTGCCAGCGCTCCCGCCGGAAGTTGCGGTGGAAGTAAAGGCCTTTTTCCGGTTTCTATCGGCTTGGCTGACGGCGGTCATGGAACGCGGCTCGAAAGAGGGAGCCTTGAAGCTGTCAAGCGAGCCTCGGATCGAGGCCGAGGCGTTCATGGCGTCCGTTCATGGGGCAATGCTCTCCGCCCGCGCTTACGGAACTCCGGACGTGTTCGCCGCCATTCTGGCGCCTACGCTGAAGCGGTTGTCGTCGACTGCTGCTTGACAACGCTCGGGGCGGCGCAGTCTGCCCCGCGCAGCAATTGCGATTGAAAAAACTACCAACTAGTAGGAAGTTATTGTGATGATCAAGAATTTTTTTCCTGCGCTTGCCCTCGGTCTGTCGGCTCTCTCCTCGGCGGCCATGGTGGCATCGCCCGTACATGCCGAAGATAAGAAGGCAGGGCAGATCCATGTCCGGGGCAGCATTCTCAATTACAGCGGGTCTACGCTCAAAGTGAAGACTCGCGAGGGAGAGACACTCGATGTCGCTCTCGCCGATGGCTGGAAAGTATCCAGCGTGGCGAATGCGAAGGTAGCCGATATCAAACCCGGCGATTTCGTTGGTATTGCATCACTGCCCAAAAAGGGGGGCGGGGACGGTGCGCTCGAAGTGCTCATTTTCCCGCCGGCACTCAAGGGCACGGGGGAGGGCAGCTATGGTTGGGATCTCAAGCCCAACAGCAGCATGACCAATGCGACCGTGGCGGATGCGGTCAAAGGTGTCGAGGGCAGGACGGTCACCGTGTCCTATTACGGTAAGGAAAAGAAGATTTCCATTCCGGACGGTACGCCGGTCGTCACTTTTGCGCCGGCGACCGCGGACGATCTCGTTCCCGGTGCTGTCGTCTTCGTACCTGCCGAAAAGGCCGGGACCGGTACCGGTACCATCGCCCATCAGGTCCTTGTCGGAAAAAATGGCGTAGTTCCGCCCATGTGAGGCGCGTCGCTGTCGGTCGATCCGGTCGCTCGGCCGGTTCGATCGGCGCGGCCTGAAAATACCGTCTGACCTGAGAGTAATGAAGGCCAAGAACAGAGGGCGTTGTCGTGAACGGGAATGCTAGCAATGATAATACCCAATGTCGGCGAACGGTGTTCATTCGCCGCCACGCCCTCAGCACGCGGCTCACGCATTGGTTGAACGCGCTTTGCCTGAGTTTCCTCCTCTTGAGTGGACTTCAGATCTTCAACGCTCATCCCGAATTGTACTGGGGTCACTATGGAGCGGACGGTGATCATACGGCCTTGACCATCGGTTCGCAGGGCGAAGGCGACGAAGCGCGCGGCTTTGTGCGAGTCGCGGGCGTGCAATTTGCGACAACCGGTGTTCTCGGAGTGTCGGACGTGGAAGGCGAGCCGACATCGCGGGCTTTTCCGGCATGGGCCACGATACCTTCGTTCCAGGATCTGGCGGCAGGACGGCGCTGGCATTTCTTCTTTGCCTGGCTGTTCCTCATCAACGGCATCTTCTACTTCGGTTTCAGTGTCTTGAACGGCCATTTCAGGCGAGACCTGGCACCGACGACCCGAGAGCTTTCACCGCGCCATCTGTGGCGCGAAGTCCTGGATCACGCCCGTCTCCGCTTCCCGGAGGGCGAGGAGGCAAGACGCTATAACACGTTGCAAAAGCTTACCTATCTCGCCGTGATTGTCGTTCTGCTGCCCCTGATGGTCCTTACGGGCCTGACCATGTCGCCCGGCATCGACGCAGCTTTTCCCGCATTGGTCGATGTCTTCGGGGGGCGTCAATCCGCCCGAACCATCCACTTCATCACGGCATCGCTTCTGGTGCTGTTCGTCGTCGTCCACATCGTGATGGTCGTGCTGTCGGGCGCTTGGAACAATCTGCGCTCGATGATCACCGGCCGCTACGCCATTCACGCAAAGAGTTCCAAATCATGAGTCACCTTCTTACCCGTCGCCGGTTTCTGATTGGCGGCATGCTGGGGGCCTGCGTCCTGACCCTTCCCGGCTGTGACGCGTTGGAGGAAAATACCGATATTGATGCCGCCCTCCGTTCAGCGGAGAAGCTGACCATGACGGCTCAGCGGCTGCTTCAGGGGCGTGATGCTTTGGCCCGCGAATTTGCGGAGGCCGATATTTCGCCATCCTTCCGGATGAACGGTACCAATGCTCCTGACAGCGACGAATATGCCGAGTTGGCCGAAGGCAAGTTCGAGGACTGGAGATTAAGGATAGACGGCTTGGTGGAGAGGCCTCAGGAGGTCTCCCTTGTCGAGCTCAAAAAGCTCCCGGCACGCACCCAGATCACGCGCCATGACTGCGTCGAAGGATGGAGCGCCATCGGCAAATGGACTGGTGTTTCGCTTCTGAGCCTTTTGAGTTTGGCCGGCCTGAAGCCTACGGCGCGCTACGTGGTCTTCCATTGCGCCGATGAGCTCGAGAAGACGCTCGATGGGAGTGGTCGGTATTACGAGAGCATCGATCTCGTTGACGCGTTCCACCCGCAGACCATTCTCGCCTATCAAATGAATGGCAAGGACCTGAGCATCGGCCACGGTGCTCCACTGCGTCTGAGAGTCGAGCGCCAACTCGGTTACAAGCAGGCGAAATACATCATGCGCATCGAACTCGTCGATAGCTTTGCCGGCTTATGGGGTGGAAACGGCGGCTATTGGGAGGATCGAGGATATGAGTGGTACGCAGGGATCTAATTCGTGCGCACCCAGGCTCGGCCCACGTTCTCCCTGCTTTGGCGCAAATCACATCCGCTGCCGGCAAATGGACCGTCGAGACCGGAAGAGAGAGCAGCGCTACCCGCGGGATCCAGCCTGTTCAACCGAGCCGATATGCACGGCATCACACGCTGACATCAGCCGATAAACAAACCCCTTTCGACATCTCATAGGAAATTATCATGCCTGTCGATCAGACGAACTTAGCGGCAAGTGACAAGGATCATTGGTTGAAGCGATATTATTTCGTCCGAGCTGTGTTTTCCGGAATCTGGGTTGCAGCGGCATTGACTGCCGGTCGCCATTCTTTTCCCGTCGCGGCGGTCCTGCTCATCCTGTATCCGGCCTGGGACGCCGTGGCCAACTTCGTCGATGCAGCGCGAAACGGCGGCCTGGCAAATAACCGGAGCCAGGCGATCAATGTGGCTGTCAGTTCGGCGATGGTCGTTGCCGTGATCATCGCGCTCACGATGAACATGAATTGGGTTCTCGGCGTCTTTGGTCTCTGGGCTATCTTTTCGGGTCTCCTGCAACTGGGCACGGCGCTTCGCCGCTGGAAGACGAGCGGTGGCCAGTGGGCAATGATCCTCAGCGGCGGCCAGTCGGCTGCGGCAGGTGCCTTCTTCATCGCCCAGGCGCGAATGCCGGAACTGCCGTCGATTGCCGACATTGCAGGATATGCGGGCCTCGGAGCCTTTTATTTCCTGGTTTCGGCTCTATGGCTCAGCTTCAGCGATATGCGTCGCGCAAGAGCATAGATGCGGCCTGTCGTTCGACTATTACTGACAACCTATTCGCCGGCTGCGCTCAGAGCTTGGAGCCATAGTCCGACGCCTGATTGAGCGCGGTGTGGCTGAATCATCATGTGAAGACCCATCCTCATCATGTCAGGCAGCCTTTCTGACTGGTCGTCATGAGAACGATCGACCTAGCGTGAGCAGGCGATAGGCCTGCGAGGCTGAAATTCCTTGAGTGCCCACCCCCTTCAACGATGGGAGGGTGGGCATTCGGCTGCGCGCCGGTAAGGCGCCTACCAGCCCTGATCGATTGGCAGAACGAAGAGTTCCGCAACGTTGACATGAGCCGGCGCTCGGGTGGCGAACAGGATGGTCTCGGCGATATCCTCGCCCTTCAGGAAGGTCATCTGCTTGGCAAGGCCGTCCATCTGCTGGCGGTAACCGGAATCCGTGATCTGGTCATAGAGTTCGGTGGCGACGGCGCCGGGCTGGATACAGGTGACGCGAATATTGTGCATTTGCCCGACCTCCATACGCAGGCCATCGGAGAAGGCGGTCACCGCGTGCTTGGTGGCGCAATAGACCGAGAGCCCCTTGAAGACCTTGCGGCCGGCGATCGAGGATGTATTGAAGATGTGCCCTGAATGCTGCTTGATCATCTGGGGCAGCACCGCCGCCGTCGTATTGAGCAGGCCCCCAATATTGATGTCGATCATGCGATGCCATTCGCCAGTCTTGAACTGGTCGATATCGGAGAGCGGCATCAACCCGGCATTGTTGAAGAGAATGTCGATCGAACCGTAGGCTTCGATCAGCCCCTTGACGCCAGCCTCGACGGAGGCCGGATCGACCACGTCCATCGGGATGACGAGAGCTTCGCCGCCCTCCTTGGTGATGTCGGTTTTCAGCGCTTCGAGGCGATCGGTACGCCTGGCAGCAATGCCGACCTTGACGCCCGCGCCGGCGAGCTTGAGGGCCGTCGCCGCGCCAATACCGCTCGATGCGCCGGTAATCAGCGCGACCTTTCCATTGAGGTTGGTCATGGCTTGTCTCCTTGTTGCCGCCGAACCCGATCCGGGGAGCGGAAGGGCGTTCGCTTTCGGCAAGGTGGAAGCTAGGAAACTTCAGTCTTTCTCTCGCCCGGCGCCTTGCGGAGGCTGTCGGGATCTTGCTCGTTTCTGACTTCCGGTGAGCTTGGCGCTTCAGCCGCGGCGGTAGTCGCTTGGCGAGAGGCCGGTTTCACGACGGAAGATCTGAGCGAAATGGCTGGGGCTGGAGTAGCCGACGGCCATGCCGATCTCGAGGATGCTGGAGTCGGTTTCCTGCAGCAATTGCTGCGCCTTGGCCACTCGCTGGCGGATGAAGTGGAGCGACGGAGAAAGACCTGTCGCCTTCTTGAAAAGCCGACTGAAATGGAACTCGCTCATTCCCACCTCATGTGCCAGGCTGCTGAGATCGAATGGCTGATCGAGCCGGGCTGTCATGAAGGCGGTTGCCCGCCGCAGTTTCGAGCCGGGTAAGGCGTTTTTGATGCGCATATCGGTATCTGCAACCGCATAATGGCGTACCAGATGCACGGCTAGGCCCTACGCCAGCCCTTCAACAAACAACGCGCTTGCTTTTCCTGGCATGGCCAATTCTCCATGAAGGAGGCTCAGGATGTGCGTGAGCGTGGTGTCGCGCCCCCCGGAGACGTCCTTCACGGTGACGTCACTGCCGGCTTTTCCGAGAAGCCCGCGCACGACCCTCTCGAAGAGTGGGACCGAGAGATAGAGGTGCATCACCTGAAAGGGTTGATCGCCATCGGCCTGCCATTGCAGTTCATAAGGAGTGGGCGACCTCGTCAGGAAGAAGTCGCCCACGCTGACGCGACTCGTGGCCCATTCACCTCCAAGATCCCGTTCCGCGACGGTGGCGCTGCCCGACACGACCCAGACGATGAGTGGTTCGGCAACGGCAGGAACGAGGAAAAAGTGTTGATCGCGATTGCGTGAGAAGACCTGCACGAAAACGTCTTTCCATGCCGGCCCGTCGCCGGTGATCAATCGAGTGCCGCTGATATGGTTCTCGAGCCCGATTGGAGAGGTGCGCTCCGGGGGCGGAGCGGATACGTCCTTCAAAGTCAATATCGTCTCCGTTTGGATGGGTATCGGATGCGGTCGAAGAGGGCGGTCGCGAGCGTCGTGGGATCATCGCATGTGTTGAGGCTTCCGTTCCACCGGTCGAGCGGCGGTCCACCTGCTTCTTCTCGGCGCCAATGCCGGGAACACGGAGACGCTTATTCGGTAGCCGAACTCGGGTATCTCGCTATGGAAGAACTGAAGCTCGCAATGCAGCTTCGCGTCAGGAATGGCGCGATCGAAAATCAGACCGTCAAGCGCATCCTCGCTTCAACCGATGAAGCGGCGCGGGCAGCGCGGGGACTGATCGTGTCGCAATGCTGAGTGTTACAATGCGATTTTAAAGCTGGTTACGGGACCGGCATGTCCCGATATCCAGAACGCGATCGAGCTTATCCATGAGAAACGCAAGGTCCTGATCTCCCAAAGCACTAGCCAGCCAAAGCCATGTCGATGGCAGCCTCGCAATGGATCAGCGCGGTATCGAAGACGGGCACGGAGACATTGCCCTCGTTGAGCAACATGCCGACTTCCGTGCAGCCAAGAATCAAGCAATCGGCGCCGTTCACGATCAAACGCTCTGCGATCGCCTCATAGATCGAGCGACTGTCCTCTGTCGTAATGTCCTTACAAAGTTCATCGTAGATGATGCGGTGTACCTCGGCGCGGTCGGCGTCAGCGGGAATAACAGGTTCGAGCGCGGCCGCCTTGAGGCGATCGGTATAGAAAGTCTGCTCCATGGTGAAAGCGGTCGCTATCAGGCCAGGCTTGGTGAGGCCGGATTTGACGATCCGATCCGCGGTCGCATCCGCGATGTGAATCAAGGGAATATTCACGCCGCTCATCATCTGCTCAGCCAGTTTGTGCATCGTATTTGTCGCCAGGACGAGAATATCCGCGCCGCCGCGTTCCAGTGCTTGTGCCTCGACATTCAATCTGCGCCCAGCTTGATCCCATTGACCGTTGACTTGCAGCATTTCGACCTCTGCGAAGTCGAGTGATCGGATCAAAAGTTGCGGAGAGTGCAAACCACCAAGGCGCCGGCGTGTGATATCGCAGAGTTCGCGATAGTAGATCTGCGTCGATGCGGCAGACATTCCTCCCAATATGCCAATGGTCTTCATGTATTTTCCTAAAAAAATTACGATTTTTAAATTCTCACAGAATTCAGATGTTTATATAAATTTCTTCAATCATGTCTCATCTTAAGATCATCCCCTGGGGTATATTATTGGCTATGAGCTGTTTGCGCGCGACTGTATCAGGCTTCCAAAGGCTTCGTGTCTTGGAGCGCAGCTTCCTGCGGTGGCGCTCCTGCTCAACCACCGCGCAGCAACCGATTTCAGGAAGCAAGCCAAGCATGGCTATGCGGCGGATCACCCATGGAAATTGCGTTACAACACGAAACCGCCCGTTTCTAGCCCGTGATGCGAGGTCCAGTAAACATCGATAGGCTGAGGGAAAACACAACGTAAGAGCAAATCCTGCCCGAGCAATCACCGATACCCACAAGCCCCGCCCGTGGACAGAGCTCGTTGCATTGAGGCCGGGCCTTGCCGCCACTCCGACCCAGCCAGCCCAGGATCGTGCCCAGGTTGCCGCGCAGCCTCGCATGGAGATCGTTCCATCACGGTCCGGCCGTTGCGGACTGTCTCCATGACGCAGACGATCTCCGTCACACCTTGCAATATCGCCAATGTGACAGACACAGCCTCTGAGAAGCAGCTCGCCCATCCTCCCCAGGTGGTTTGGCCCCATCCTCAACGCGGCTCTCGAAGCGAATAGCTGGACGGATTGCCCGGTGGAGCTCCCGATGCGAATTCCGCCCGTCGCTACGCCGCCTGACCGGCAGCTTCGAGGATCAGCCCGGCTATGTCATCGGGCCGAGAGATCAACGACAGGTGGCTTGCCGCCACCTCGAGGGTCTTCGCCCCCATGCGCTTGGCCATGAAGCGCTGCAGATCGGGATTGATGGTGCGGTCTTCGGTGGAGACGGCATAGAAGCTCGGTTTGGACCGCCACGCCGCCTGGGACACCTTACCAGCCAGCAGAGCCTTGTTGAAAGGCTGCTGCGTGGCATAGAGCACTCTTGCCCTGGCCTCTGGCAGATCGCCGGCGAAGTCGCGCAGGAATGCTTCTTCGCCGAGGCGCCCCTCATCACCATCGAACAGGATGCCGGCGCTCGCCGGGGGCGTGGGATAGGTCTTGGCTAGCGCTGCGTAGTCTTCGTTCGCATCCGGAGCGCGGGCCGCGACATAGACCAGCGCCGAGACGTTCGGATGCATACCCGCCTCGGTCACGATCATACCGCCGAACGAATGCCCGACCAGCACGGTGGGTCCCTCCTGCCGTGCCAATACGCGCTGAGCCGAAGCGACAGCATCCGGCAATGTCGTCAGTGGATTCTGCACCGAGGTGGCGTTCAGCCCTTTCACCTGCAGGCGGGCGATGACGTCGCTCCAGCACGAACCATCGGCGAAGAGGCCATGGACGAACACGACGTTGCGTGCGGCGACGGGCTTGTCGGCCGCGGCTGCGGAACGCGACGCGAAGAGGGAAGTGGCGACCCCGGCGAGGACGGCTTTCGAGAAGGTACGACGACTAATCATGGCAATTGTCCCGATGTTTGTTCGATCCGGCACGCTGGAGAGCAGCATGCTTCTCTCGGGTCTTTCGTCCTGTCATGCGCCCGCGTTACACACGCAAGCTGTAGTTGCCCTGCAATCCGCAAAGGAGAAACGTCTCTCTCGCGTAAGAGACCGGCATGAATGCGCGCGAGACTATATGGAGCCAGGTCATGCGCGGCCGGCGGGAGGAAGCCCGGTCGCGCCATCGCATGGATCGGGCAGGACTTCGGGAGCGGTTCAGCATCGAACCGCTCGTCGCGGAAGTAGGTAAGGGCCCGCTGAGCCTGCACGAGCATTTTCGCGCCGTGACGGCGATACCGCCGCTGCAATTCCAGAAACAGCGTCGTGTGCAGGACGTGCGCAGCCTGATGCTGGTCCAGGACATCGACACCCGGCTGCACTCTTCCGCGTAGGCCACCAAAGTCCTTCGCAGTTCAGTCGTGAATATCGCCACCACTTTGGAGAACCGCCGGCGCGTGACATAGCCCGCTTGGCCGTAGGCTTGAGCCTGAGGGCGAGGTTCAGCGCTTCGAGGTGATTACCGGCGCGGTGGCCGAGGGCGCAGGAGCGCCGATGACCGAGGGCGGGCTTGCTGCGACACTGGCATTATCGTCCCGCCTTAAGGGATCTCGTGCCGAATATGGTCGCCCATGAGAGTCGTTGCTTGCGCAGGAGCATGATGGCATCGATTACCACCACGATCACGAGGACGAGACCGATCACCGAACTCTGCCATTCGGAGGGAACTTCGAAGAGATTGAAGGCATTCGTCATCAGGCTGATGAAGCCCACACCCAGCATGGCACCGATCAAGGAGCCCTTGCCGCCGGCAATGCTGCCGCCGCCCACGAGGCAGGCGATGATGATGTTCATCTCCAGTCCGACGCCGAGATAGCGATTGGCCATGCCGATGCGTGCCGTGACCAGCACGCCGGCCAGAGATGCCATCAAGCCGGAAAAGACGAAGACGCCGATGCGCAGGCGGGTGGCGTTGATGCCGATCATGCCGGCAGCTTCGGGATTGCCGCCGAGGAAATAGAGCCGGCGCCCCAGCACGGTGCGGCGCAGGATGAACTCGCCGGCAATCACCAGCCCCAGCGCGAAGATGAACATGCCGTAGATCCCGAAAACCTGGCCATTGCCGAGCAAGGTGAAGGTGGCCGGAAATTCGGTGAAACCGCCGAGGCCGGTACCAATCAGCATGACCTCGACCAGCCCGCGGACCATGTACATCATCCCGAGCGTGGCGATCAGGTGGTTGATCCTGAAGACCGCGACAAGGATGCCATTGGCGAGGCCGATCACCGCACCGACCGTGAGCCCGCAGACGATCGCTCCGGCCATGCCGAAGCCGGCCGACAACGCATAGGCCGTGACGATGCCGGACAGGCCCATGACCGCCCCGACGGACAGATCGAACAGCCCGGTGATGAACAGCACCATCATGCCGATGGCGATGATCATGTTCGGTGCAAGGCTGGTCTGCAGCGAGTCGAGATTGTTGGCATTGAGGAAGGCCGGTGCGCCGAAGGCCAGCAGCAGCACGAGTGCGGCGACCACGCCCAGCGTGATCGCCTCCTGTTCCAGTCGCCAGCGCTTCAGGAAGGGCATCGTCTCGGGGGTGGCGGAGTGGGCTGCCATTTCTGTCTCCCTCAGACGCGATGACGGTTGAGGAGCGTGTCGATCGCGACGGTGGCGATCAGCAAGGCTCCCACGACGAATTGCTGGAAGACGGGTTCGATGTCGTACATCGCCATGCCGTTGATGATCACGGCAAGCAGGAAGAGGCCGAGCACCGATGCGGCGGCATTGCCGCGCCCGCCATAGAGGCTGGCGCCGCCGAGCACGGCGGCGGTGATCATGCTGAATTCGAGCCCGACGCCCATGTTGGAATCGGCGTGGGTGATGCGCGAGGCGGTATAGATGCCGGCGATACCGGCCATCAGGCTCGACGCCACGAAGGCAAGCAGCTTGATGCGGCCTGTGCGGATGCCGTAGATCGTCGCCGATTGCAGGTTTTCGCCGATGTAGCACATCTGCCGGAACAGCACGCTGCGCCATTGGAAGAGCAGGGCGGCGATCACCAGGACGGCCATGGCGATGATGGTGAGGTTGACGCCGAAAAAGGCCTGGCGGGCCAGGCTGCGGAACTCGCGCGGGAAGATGTTGCCGCGCAGCGTTGTGGTCATCACGCCGACGATGCCGCGCACGATCAGCATGGTGCCGATGGTCAGCATCAGGGAATTGATGCGGAACCGCACCACCAGGAAACCGTTGACCAGGCCCACCACGGCGGCAGCACCCAGGGCGAGCGCGATGGCGAGCGGCAGCGAGAGACCCTGCAGCAGGAGATAACCCGAAAGGACGCCGGAAAGCGCGTAGACCGCGCCGACGGAAAGATCGATTTCGCGCAGCACCATGACATAGGTGAAGGCAAGCACGACAAGCGCCTCGATCGAGACGGCGAAGGCGAGCGAATAGAGATTGCTGGCAGTCAGGAAATTCTCACGCGTGACGGCGAGAAAGGCGCAGAGCGCGATGGTGATCACCAGGAGAGGGATCGTTCCGAGGCGGGCGCGTCGGCGGGCAGGGGCCGCGGGCGCCGCGGCGGCAAGCGGGGCTGTCTCTTGCTGGCTCATCCGATCCTCACTTGTTGCCTGCGGCCAGCGCCATGACCTGCTCTTGCGTCATCGCGGCGCCGGTGAGCCAGCCCGCGACCTTGCGGGCGCGCATCACCAGGATGCGGTCGGCGAGAAGCAGGATCTCGGGCAGCTCGGATGAAAACACCAGGAGGCTGCGCCCCTCGTCGGCGAGGTCGGTCAGCGCCCGGTACACATCCACCTTGGCGCCGACGTCGATGCCGCGCGTGGGCTCGTTGACGATCATGACGGTAGGATCGCAGGACAGGCAGGCGCTCAGCATCACCTTCTGCTGATTGCCGCCGGAGAGTTCCCGGGGCGGCACGTTCGTGCCGGCGACACGGATGGCGAAACGCTTGATCGCTTCGCCGGCCCGCGCCGCCAGGCTCCTTTCATTCAGAAAGCCCAGACGTGAGAAACGGCGCAATACCGGTGCCGAAACATTGTCGGCAACGCTGCGCTGCATGAAGAGGCCGGCATCCTTGCGGTTGGCGTTGAGATAGGAGACACCCGCCGCCATCATGCGGCGCGGCTCGGGCGAGGCGACGGCCCTGCCGGAGATTTCCATCTGCCCCCCTTCGAGCGGATCGAGGCCGAAGAGGGAGCGCGAAAGCTCGGCCGTGCCGGAGCCTTCGAGCCCGTAGACGCCGACGATCTCGCCGCGGCGCAGCGAAAGGGAGACGTCCTCGAAACCGTCCTGCCGCTTTGCCCCCTCGACCTTGAAGACGACCGGTTCCTCGCTTGCCCTGGCAGGGCGGTCGCGGTGATGCACTTGCGCCAGCTTGCGGCCCACCATGCGGCTGACGAGGTCGCTTTCCTGCAGACCCTGATTGTCGAGGGTCTCCACCACGGCGCCATCGCGCAGGACGGTGATGCGGTCGGAGATGCGCATGACGTCACCGAGCCGATGGGAGACGAACAGGATCGTCTGTCCCTGGGCCCGGAGCCTGGCGAGCAGGTTCAGGAGGATATCGGAATCGTGGGCGTTGAGGCCGGAGGTCGGCTCGTCGAGGATGACGATCTTGCGCTCGACATTGACGGCCCGCAGGATTTCGATGATCTGGCGCTGACTCGGAGTGAGCTCCAGCACGCGGGTGCGCGGATCGATGTCGAGCTCGAACATCGCCAGGAGTTCGGCCGTGCGCCGGTTCATCGCCGTGACGTCCACGAGCCCGCCTCGCAGGGGCGGGCTATCGACGAAAACATTCTCGGCTACGGTCATGTTTTCGAAGACGGCGAGTTCCTGGTGCACCATGGCAATGCCGTGCCGGGCGGCATTCGAGGGCAGGAACTCGGTGACGGTCTCGCCATCGATGACCACAGCGCCGGTCGTCGGGGTGACATCGCCCTTGATGATCTTGAGCGTGGTGCTCTTGCCGGCCCCGTTCTCGCCGAGGAGCGTGTGGATCTCGCCGCGCCGCACGGAGAAGCTGATGCCGCCGAGGGCCTTCACCGCGCCGAACGACTTGGTGACATCCTTCAGCGAGAGGACGATGTCGGCCATGGCTGGCATTCCTGTCTTGATGATCCGAAGCGGTCTTCGCGACGGACCTTCGCCCGCAGAAGCACGTTCTGCAGGCGAAGGAGCGAGATTGGCGAAGGGCGGGCTTACTTGAACTTCGGCATGTTGGCGGCCAGGAAGTACTGGATGTTGTCCTTATCGATCACCTGAGTTCCCATGTAGATATATTGCGGGAAGGGGATGACGCCGGCTGCCTTGTTGTCGCTGGAGATCGGCACGGTGGCGAGGCCGACCTTCTCGTCGTTGTAGGCTTCCAGCAACTGGATCGCCATATAGGCCTGCAGCGCCGTCTTGTTGACAATGGTGGCATCGATGTCGCCGCTCTGGACGCATTCGAGGACCGGCGCCTCGCGATCGTGCACGATAACGGTGAGGGGCTTGATGTCCTTGTCGAGCTCCTCGGCCGCCAGGCAGATGCCGGTCCCGGACGAGGAATCGAGCCCGATGACGCCGGTCATGTCCTTATAAGTGTTGAACATGGTCTTGGCGGCGTCGATCGCGGTCTCGGTGGTCGCCTTGTCGTCGACGCGGCCGAGCAGCTCCCACTGCGAATTGGCCTTGAGGTAGTCCATCAGGCCCTTGAACTTGGCGTCCGTGTTGGAGGCGCCCCAATTGCCGGAGACCACCAGCTTGCCGGTTTTGCCGGCCCGCTTGATCAACTCCTTGGCCGTGTCCACGCCCGCCTCGTAATTGTCGAGGCCGACGAAGGTCAGCGCACCGCTGTCGGGTGTTACCGCCTCGATCACCACCACCGGAATGCCCTGGCTCATGGCGCGCTTGATCGCCGGCACGGCGCCCGGCTCCCACAGCGTGGTCACGATGCCGTCCGGCTTCTTGGCGATGGCCTGCTCCACAGCTTCCGCATGGGCCACGGGATCCCAACTCTGGGGGCCGAGCGTGACGATGTTCACACCGAATTTCTTGGCGGCATAGTCCATGCCAAGTAGAGAATCGAGAAGATAGGGGTGTCCCTGCAACTGAGAGGCGTAGTAATACGTCCTCTTATGCTCCTGAGCTGTGCTCTGGCCACTGAAGACGGCGGTCGACAGGGCAAAGGCTGCTGCTGCCAGGCAGGAATATAGTCTTTTCACGGGCTTTCTCCCTCACAAGTTCTTGTCGCTTCCCACTTCGCGGGGAAGTTCGATTGGCTGAAACGCTAGCATCGGCGATGTGGGGTGTCTAGATAGAAATTTCCTTGCATGGTGCAAAGAAAGAAAGTTACTTTCACAAATGAGGGCTCCGAATGATGCTAAGCAGAGCGCCCGACGAACGGTTTTTGGGAGTGGCTCGTGCAAGGACCGCAAACGGAGATTACGCGACGCATCAACGCCCTGCGCGGCGGACTCAATCCGACCCTCAGGCGCATCGCCGATTTCGTGCTGGACAGGACGGCCGATGCCAAGGCCATGAGCATCAAGGAACTGGCCGAAGAAGCCGGCGTTTCCCAGTCTTCCGTCAGCCGTTTCGTGCGCCTGGTCGGCGCCGACTCCTATCAGGAATTCCGCATCATGCTGGCCGAAGGGCTGACGCGCAAAGCGGCCCGGGGCAGGGCGGCCGAGCACGAGGTCTATGAGGGCATCGCGCCGGGGGACGATGCCGCCGCGATCATCGCCAAGGTGTCGCGTCGCCAGGCCGAGATCATCACGGGGGCCACGATGACGCTGGATCCCGCCGAATTGTGGAAGGCCGCGCTTCTGGTTTCTGCGCACCACACCATCGTGTTCTTCGCGGTCGGATCCTCGCTGCTTGCCGCCGAGAATGGCGTCATGCGCTTCCTGCGCATCGGCAAGGCCTGCATCTTCAACCGCGATGCCAATATCCAGATGTTCTCGGTGGCCGGCCTCGCCGGGCGCGCCGTCGCCATCGGGATCAGCGACAGCGGCCGTACCAAGAGCACGGTGGAGGCACTGCGCGAGGCGAAGGCTCTGGGCATGCCCACCATCGCCATCACCTCGGCAGGCAGTTCGCCTCTCGCCAAGCAGGCGGACGCCGTGCTGACCCTGCCAGGCGCCGCACCCGAGCCGACGGGTGGCGAAGGCATGTATGAATCGATGGTCTCCAAGATGGCGCAGCTTACCGCCATGGATGCGCTCTACGCGCTGGTGGCCCTCCAGGATCACGAAAAGGCTCTCGAGCGCCTCGACTACACCGATGGCGTCATTGCCAGAAGCCGATTGAAATAAGCGAGTATCTCATGCGCCGTGCCGCCTTTCCCCAGATTTCCGCGCCCTCCGGATTGCCCGCCTTTAATCGGAGCTGGCCCTTTGCCGGCGGCGGTATCCGCGATATCGGCATGGGTGGGCGCTATATCGAGGAGCGGCAGGTGCCGGCGGGGCCGGACGAGGTGATTGCCCGCATCGACGCCGTCTGCATCTGTTCTTCGGACATCAAGATCATTCGCATGGGCAAGGCCCATCCGCTGTTCGCCGATCGTGACCTTGCCGACAGTCCTGCGGTGCTCGGCCACGAAATGGCGCTGACGATCGTCGATGCCGGGGCCAATTGGCGCGATCGCTTCCGGCCCGGGGACCGGCTCGGCCTGCAGCCGGCCATCATGGTCGAGGGCAAGCGCCGCACCGTCGGCATGGATCTGCCCGGGGCTTTCGCCGACCATATCCGCCTCGATGCGCGCGTGCTGGCAGGCGAAGGGCCCTATGTCTTCCCGGTGCCGGCCGATGTCAGTGCCGCCACCATTGCCATGCTGGAGCCCTATGCGTGCGTGGAGGCGGCCTATCGTCCCAATTGCCGTACGAGCCTGAAACCCGGTGGCCGTCTGCTGGTAGTGGAGACCGCGCCGGGGACGCACTTCGATCTGCCGGCGCCGACGGGCGAGGTCGTCCTGGTCGGCGCCGGAGAGGCAGCGCGGGCCTGGGTAGCCGGCGCTGCGACGGTCACAAGCCATGGGAGCCTGGATGGCTTTGCAGCCTCGGAAGCTGGGCAGGCGAGCTATGACGATATCGTTCTCTCCGGCCCGCTCGACGCGGAGGCGACGGCCCAGGTAGCGGGTCGCCTCGCCAAGGGCGGCCTGATGGTCCTGGTCGGCGCACAATGCGCGCGCGAGAATGTCATCCTCGATGCCGCGCGCATCCACTATCACGAGCTCTCCTTTCTGGGCGCGCCCGGCCCCTCGCTGTCGGACGCCTTTCTGCCCGCGCGCACGCGCTTCGAACTGCGCTCCGGCGGCATAGCGCTGGTGCTGGGTGCGGGCGGCGCCATGGGGCGCATTCACACCCACCGTGCCCTGGAGCTGAAGGACGGGCCGGCGACCATCATCGCCACCTCGCGCAAGGGTGCCCGGCTCAAGGCGCTGGAGGAGGACTTCGCACCGCTTGCCCGCCAGCATGGCAAGACGCTGGTGGTGATCGAGGACAGAGAGGTCGAGGCCTGCGTCGGCCGGCTGGCCCCCGAAGGCTGCGACGATGTGGTGGTGGTCGCGCCGGAGGTCGCGGTGATCGAGCGCGGCGCCCGGCTGATGCGGGCCGACGGCATGCTCGTACTGTTCGCCGGCATGCCCTTCGGCCAGGCCTGCGCCTTGCCGCTTGGGCTGGTCTCCAGCGGCAATGCGCGCATCACCGGCTCCACCGGCTGCACGGTCGCCGACCAGCTCGCCGTCCTCGATCGCGTGATCGAAGGCTCGCTCGAACTCTCGGGCAATCTGGAGGCGGTGGCAGGGCTTGGTGCCCTGCCGGATGCGCTCGAAGCGGTCAATGCTGGCAAGGTCTCGGGCAAGATCGCCATCTATCCCGCTTTGCTCGACCTGCCGGTGACGCCGGTGCGTGACCTGCGCCAGCGCGATCAGCCGGTCCGCTGGTCGCTGGAGGACGAAAAGCGCCTTTTCGACGGTGGCGCGTCCAGGGCTTCGCAAGGCTGAGCCGACACGACTATCCGCCGGCGCGCAACGGGCCGGTGGCGCGATAATGGCGGGATGAAACTGCCAAGGCCAATTCAGGGAGAGACGCCATGGCAAACGCCGTGATCGGCATCGATATCGGCACGACCGGCACGAAGACCGGCATCTACGACGAGACCGGAAAGCTGCTGGGCTCGGCTTTCGAAGAGTCGGTCCTGATCTATCCCAAGCCAGGATGGGTGGAGCAGCGGCCCGACGATATCGAAGGCTCTGTTCATCGGACCATTCGGACGGCGATGGAAGCGGGTGGGGTGAACCCCTCCGATGTGGTGGCAATTGCCCTCGATGGCCAGATGGGCGGTGTATGCACCGTCGACGATGATTGGAATGCACCTACGCATTACGATTCCTGGCTCGACAATCGTTGTGCCGCCTATCTGCCCGGGTTGAAGAAGCGTGGCATGGAGATCCTGCAGGCCTCCGGCTGCACGCCTTCCTATAATCACGGGCCGAAGATCCTCTATTGGAAACACGAATTCCCCGAGGTCTGGGAACGCATCCGCGCCTTCGTGCAACCTGCCGCCTATGTCGCCGGGCGCCTGGCCGGTCTCAGGGGCAAGGACGCTTTCATCGACAGGACCTATCTCAATTTCTCGGCTTTCGCTGACACGGCCAATTGTCGGTGGAACGAGGATCTGCTCGCCGATTTCGGCCTCGACACGGCCAAGCTTCCCCGCATCGTCGAGCCATGGGACGTGGTGGGCAGGCTGACGCATGCGGCGGCCGAGGCCACCGGCCTCGTCCAGGGAACGCCGATTGCGGCCGGGTGCGGCGATCAGGCTGCGAATGTGCTCGGGGGCGGCATCGTCGATCCTGGCATGATCTACGATGCTTCCGGCACGGCTTCGGTGTTCTCGATCGTGCTCGATACTTTTGCCACCGATACCACCCATCAGGCCCTGATGACCTGTCCCCATGTCGTGCCCGGGCTCTACTATGCCATGGCCTATGTCGCCGGCGGCGGGTTGAATCTGCGCTGGTTCCGTGATGCGATCTGCGACGCGGAGAAGCCGCAATGGGAGAAAGAAGGGCTCAACCCCTATGACGAACTTGGTCGACTGGCCGAGTCCGCACCGCCCGGTGCGGACAAGCTGATCTTCCTGCCGCACCTAGGGGGGCGCAATACGCCCAACAATACGGATATGCGTGGCGCCTTCGTCGGCCTGACCTGGCGTCATGGAAAGGCTCACATGGTCCGTTCGATCATGGAAAGCATCGGCTATGAATATCTGCTCTATCTGCGCTCGGTGAAGGCGCTCGCTCCCGATCTCGTGCCGACGCGTGTCACGAGTATTGGCGGAGGAGCCCGTAGCCAGACCTTCCGCCAGATCAAGGCCGACATCCTGGGCCTGGCTTATGGGCGTCTCGATCGCGACGAGTTCGGGACACTGGGCAGCGCCATCGTAGCCGGCAAGGCTGTCGGCCTGTTCAGCGACATGGCCGATACAGCGCGCCGGTTCGTAAGGGCAGAGGGGGAACCGACCTGTCCAGACCCCGAGCGGACGGAATTCTATCAAAGCTATGCGAAGTTCTATGCCGACATGCTGGACGAGTCCGCCGACTTTTTCGGCAGACTTTCGGCGATATGATCTGCGATTGGCGGATGGGCCCGTGTGCCCCAGGTGCTTGAAACCAGACACCGGAACATCATGCCGTCGAGACCTGCGACACCCGACACAGGCAATGTCAGGGCAAATTGCGCGTCACGCTTGAAATCGTCGCCGAAATGTCTCGGCCCCAGCATGGCCTCCTTGCCTCAAAATGAGAGAAGGAGGCGTCCACAAATCTGGGGGGTGTCAATCTTCGCCCAATGCTCTTCCCATCCGTTTCAGTCATGTCTTTCGGTCTTGTTGGCATTGTGGGGGCCAAGGCGCTGCCGACAGACGACTGCCAGCACAAGGAGCGCTGCGATGATTTCCGCCGGATGGGGAGCGAGTGCGGCGCTCGCTAGGATCAGGGCGGCTGCGACGACAAGAAGCCATTGCATGGCGCCACGATGGATTGCGCGGTCACGCACCAGCCAAAGCGACCCGAGGTAGAGCGCGATCGGAATGGCGATGGCAAAGGAAGCGATTTGCGCAGGAACCTCGGTGCGCTTGGTAGCGAGAGCTAGGAAGACTGCAAAACCTGCCGCCGTTGCAGCGCCGGCCGCGAAGAGCACGTAGTGGCCATAGGCCCAGACCAGGACGGAGCCGAGGTTGCGACGAAGCAACTGCTCCTTTCGGTCGAAATAGAGGCCCCACATGGAAAATGCGATAACGGAACACAGGCCAGCCAGCCAGAAATGCCCGAGGTCCGGCGTCCCAGAGTCCGCGATGATTTTCGCAACCGCGGCGAAGCATTCGCCGAGGACGATGATATTGAACATATTGTAGCGGTCGACGATGTGACCATGGTGCCAGCTGGTGGTGGTCTGCCGCTCCGCGAACGCGGGCACCGCCAGCTCGCCAAGAACACCCAGCACGAACAAAAGCGGATATATGGAGCCCTGCGGCGGAAGGATGGCGATCACCATCATCCAATAGAGTTGCATCGTGCCGATCCCTGCTGCATAGCGCAGGGCCATCGTTCGGGCGGTTCGATCGCCATTGGCGGCCCCCAGCCATAACACGATCATGCCGGCCCGCATGATGACAAAGCCGGCAAGCGCAAGCCAGATCGGCTGGTCGCCGTAAGCGATCTGGATCCCGGCGGCCAGCACCAGCGATCCGAACATGATGATCATCGTCAGAACGCGAAACGCGGTCGACTTGCTGTCATAGGCCGAAGCGAACCACGTGTAATTGGCCCAGGCCAGCCAGGCCATGAAGAAGCTGCTCGCAAACCGGACGGCGCCGGCGGCAACATGGCCACTGCCGACTTCCTGCGCCAGGCCATGGGCGGCGGCTGCGACTGCCACGGCGGTCGCCAGGTCGAACATCAGTTCCAGCGAGGTCGAGCTGCGGTTCGCCTCATGCTGATCGCGGGGGATGAGTTGAAAGATCATCGCCGGAAATGCCAAAGGCCGCCCGCCGCGCGGACGCCGGACCTCGCGATCGGGACAAGGGGTGGCCTGGTGAGCTGACTCATTGTGTCAGCTCGGCTTCTGGGCGCTCTGCGGCGAATAGAAAGCCCCGATCAGGAACAGCAGAAGCGTGGGCAAGAGCATCCCGGCGACACCGACCGTTTTTTGTGCGAAAGCGCCCGCGCCGCATCCTGCGACGAAGCCGATGACGAGAATGATCGAGGTCAGCGACTGCCCCCACTCTTCGGGGCGCTCCTTGTAGCCGATAAGGCGGCGCATGCCCGCGACCGCCAGACCGGCGATATTGCCTGTCATCAACGAAAATGGCGGCCCGAGCCTGGGATCGAGGCGCTCGATCGCCGTCAGCATGCCCATCGCAACGACAGCGAAGAGCGCACAGGCCGAGTCAGGGCCGGTTTGGGTGATTGCAAGAACCGCCGAGATCGCGAACGCGCAGGCTGCGAGGACGATCGTGCAGGATGTGGCGCGGCGCAGCGGCCCAATCCAGGCGACCAGGATCGCCGCCAGGCCGGCGCCCAGCATGAAGAGCGGGAAGGTCAAGAGCTGCAGTCCGTGCAGGCCGCCTTTCTCATGCCCGATCAGCCCCAGTCCGAGGAGGATTACATTGCCGGTGACCAGGCCGACGAAGAGCCCACCCAGATGAATGAAGAACAACGCATCAGCGAAGCCGGAGATGAACGCCAGAATGAGTGAATTGCCTTTGCTACGAAGTGTTTTCAGCATGTTCTGCTGCCACCCCTTTCTTTTTCTGAGATGTAACTCGACGGGACCGGGACGCGCATTTCCCATCGGTCAAATCGGGGTCAGGCGATATCCGGCTCAGGATCAAGGTGGATCGAGACGACGGTCGCGAGCGCGATCAATGGCGGGAGGAGGAAGGCATGAAGGCCAAACAGGATGAAGATGAGCGCGGCTGCGCCGCAGCCGGCTGCAAAAGCGACGATGGCCGGCACCATCTTCATGAGACGGCCTCGGATGTCTGAACGTTGCTGCTGCGATGCGCTTGCGGACAGCAGATCGGCCAAGTCCAACATGATTTGAGTGGTCGTGCCCGTCATGAGTGTCGAGGGAGGAATTTTCGGCAGATGAACGCGATGGGAGGCGTTCTGAATAGCCATCGCACAGACCAAAATCATGCCGGTCAGGATGGCCCGCCAGCTGTCGCCATCGGGGAACGGCCCCCAGGTCAATGCAAGAGCCG
Source organism: Labrys sedimenti (assembly GCF_034424805.1). Taxonomy (NCBI): domain Bacteria; kingdom Pseudomonadati; phylum Pseudomonadota; class Alphaproteobacteria; order Hyphomicrobiales; family Xanthobacteraceae; genus Labrys; species Labrys sedimenti. Next base: position 201,511 of record NZ_JAXOUF010000007.1, on the reverse strand, counting down.
CGGCGATGGCGAGCAGCAGCACCTTGATGCCGAGCATGGTCTTCAAGGCCGCGGGGCCCGATGCACCGAAGCGAAGGCTGATCATCCGCGCCAGCAGGATCGTCAGGCAAAACACCGGAAGCGCGAGAAGCTTGGCGAAAGCACCTGAGGTGCCGTTCACGAGTGCGGCGCCGAATGTCACGAAGTTGCCTGTCACATGCGCTGTAAATAGCCCCTGCAGCGCAAGGAAGCCGGCGGTATCGACATAACCGCCGTTAAGACTGAGCAGGAATGATGTGCCCTGTTTCAATTGCTGATTCCTTCTTTCCGACGGCTGCGGAATATCTCCATGTGCTTATCGGAAGTGGCTTCGCGTCATCGCGGCCTTTGCTGCAAGATCAGAACGATATCGCTGCCCAAGCCGCGGCGAACGATCCGGACTTTCCGCCCGCCTGCCGAATCCGCTTTCCGGGCGTGTAGTTTACATAGGTGCCGCCGAAGGTCAGGTGTTTGGTCGGCGTCCAGGTGAGGGCCGTGGAAACCTGCTGGCCCATGTACCGGCCTGTGCCGCCAGCTGTAGCTGCGACCGGGGTAATTGCCGGTCCATAGAATGCATCGGCCGTCGCTTCCTTCCAGAGCGGATTCCAACCGACGTTCAGCACGACGTTCTTCACCAGCGTCAGCGTCAGATTGGGCTGGATGTCGACGAGGTTGGCGGGACCGACCAGATTTGCTTCGGAGAAATAGGGCAGCTTCGGGAACAGCGGATTGAAGGTTCCGAGCGTGCCATCGTGCAGATTGTGGTCACCGCTGATTACATCGGCGTTGAGACCGATCCGAGGCGAGAACGGTACGCCCTGGAACGTGTAGCCGAGCTCGGCCGAGACGGTCCACGCCCGGATATCGGCTGCGCCGAAGCGGCCGAATTGGTAGGCGCCTTCCAGGTCCCAATCGAAATTGTCGGTTTTGCCGAACAGGCGTGCGCCAACAGTGTGCCGATGCTCATTGCCGGTGCCCCGGGCGAACTTTGCATCGTCGCGGTCGAGGCCGAAATAGTAGAGATCGGCCTTTAATGCAGGGACACCGGGAACGGGACTTGTGGCATAGACGCCCCAGAAGGCCTGGCCGGTGTCCGATTTGTCGTCGAGCGCGCCGGGGAGCAGCGAAACCGGGCGCACGAGAAAGGCATCGATGCGCGTGTCCGGCGACGCTATCCAGGCGGCGCGGACACCATCGAAGGCGCGGCGGATGTTCGGGCTTTCACGCACGGAGACGAGGCGCGAAGAACCGAAGCTCATCTCCTGTCGCCCTGCCCGAACCATGAAGCGTCCAGCGGCGGAAGGGAGCGTCAACTCGCCATAACCTTGCATGAGATCGAAGCGATCAAACTGCGTTGCCGGAGGCGTGCCGTTCCAGGAAGGAGCCTGCCCGCTGCCCAGTTGGACGAAGGTTCTCAAATAGGGCCCGAAATGAAAGTCCGCCGAAAGGAACGAGCGGATGAGCAGGACGTCATTGTGTTCGGGCTTGGCCAAGCCGAAAACCGGATGGTTCGAGGACTCTGCGCGAAGCCGCAACTGCCCCCCGAAATCGACATAGACGCTGCCGTCCGAGGAGAGCGGGATGTTCTTCAACGCGTCGAAGGGATCCTTGTCGGATACACCGTTTGAATTGGTCTCCTGCGCCATTGCGGCGCCACCCAACGTCAGGCCGCACAAGGCAAGTGCGACACAGGATAGACGCGCCATGGGCAACTTCCTTTCTTTTGGCGTGAGGAGCCAGGTGATCGATCAGGGCTCATTGGGACGGCGCCTGCACGCACGGCTCGCATGTGCATTGCGCCGGTGGTCAGGCGAACCTGCTGGAGCTTGGGGGCGACAGCCGGCTTAACGCTGTCCGTCACGCGCGCTGTCCTTCGTCCTGGTCAGATCGTCGATGGCGACGAGAATGAATCCGCCGATGAGGCCGAGATGCTCGAAGAAGGCGTTCATCGCCATCATCCGCCCCTGGCCGGCGGGGATCTCCCAGAAGCGCAGGGCAACGAAGGTCGCTATCAGCGTGAACCCCGCCAAGGCGAGGGCTGCGAGCCAGCGCCAGAGACCGAACAGGATCATCGCGCTGGCCGCGAGCTCGAAGACGATTACTGCCACCGCGAATGTCGGTGCCGGTGACAGTCCGAAATGCGTCATCTCCGCGATCGCGCCGTCGAAATCGAGGGCCTTGGTGACAGGACCCTGGATGTAGGCCGCGCACAGGCCGAGATAGGCAAGGCTTCGCATGGCGGCCGATCCGAAGACCGGACGCACGGCCGTGGCCAGTCTGGCCACGACGGTTGTTGGGGCATTCGGCGAAGCAGTCACGTCACACCGCCCAGCAGGAGCATCCGAGCGCTCCCCAGAAGCTCCTGAGGTCGGAGATCGGCAGCTTCGAGCCCCAGGCGCCGGCGTGGTCGTGACCATGTACGCCGCAGGAGGATCGACATCCGCACGAAGCGGCCGCCATGCGCTGCAGCGAATTCTTGCCTGCACCCTCCGGTTCACCCCAGGCCGCATAGCCCTTGAAGCTGCGTACCGGCGACCAGTCCGGCATCGCCGGCGGGACCGGGTTCTCGTCGAGCTTGGAGAAATCCCCGGCGCCGTAGACGATCTTGCCGCCCACCATCGTCAGGTCCGAGGTGAGGAAGGAGATTTCGTCGTCCGAGCAATCGAAGAAGTCCTTGCTGGGCACGATTGCGTCGGCGAGCTGGCCCTTCTCGATGCGTCCCCTCTTGCCCTCATCGTTGGAGAACCAGGTGACGTTTTCCGTCCACATCCGCAGCGCGGTCTCGCGATCGAGGCAATTGCGTTGCGGATAGAGACGCAGGCCGCCGATCGTCTTGCCGGTGATCATCCAGCTGAGCGAGACCCAGGGATTGTAGGACGCAACGCGTGTCGCGTCCGTACCCGCCGAGACCTTCACGCCCTTTTCGAGCATGCGGGCAACCGGCGGCGTCACCTCGGCCGCGCCGGCGCCATAGCGCTCGACGAAATATTCGCCCTGATAGGCCATGCGATGCTGGACGGCGATGCCGCCGCCAAGCGCCGAGATGCGATCGATGGACTTTTCGGAAATGGTCTCGGCGTGGTCGAAGAACCAGTTCAAGCCCTGAAGCGGGATATCCCTGTTGACCTTCTCGAACACGTCGAGCGAGCGCGAGATCGTTTCGTCATAGGTCGCATGCAGGCGCCATGGCCAGCGGTTCTGCGCCAGCACGCGCACGACCTCCTCGAGTTCGCCCTCCATCTCCGGCGGCATGTCGGGCCGCGGCTGGCGGAAGTCCTCGAAATCAGCAGCCGAGAACACCAGCATTTCGCCGGCGCCGTTGTGGCGGAAATAGTCGTCGCCCTGCTTGTATTTTACTGAGGAGGTCCAGTTGAGGAAGTCTTCCTTCTCCTGCTTCGGCTTCTGGGTGAACAGATTGTAGGCGAGGCGGACGGTCAGCTGGCCGTCGTCCGACAGCTTCTGGATGACGGCATAATCTTCCGGATAGTTCTGGAATCCGCCACCGGCGTCGATGGCGCCGGTCACGCCGAGACGGTTGAGCTCGCGCATGAAGTGGCGGGTGGAGTTGACCTGATAGTCGAAGGGAAGCTTCGGGCCCCTGGCCAGCGTGGCGTAGAGAATGGAGGCGCTTGGCTTGGCGAGCAGGAGGCCGGTCGGATTGCCGTTGGCGTCGCGGGTGATTTCGCCGCCGGGCGGCTCGGGCGTGTCCCTGGTATAGCCGACCGCGCGCACCGCCGCCGCATTGAGCAGGGCGCGATCGTAGAGATGCAGCAGGAAGACCGGCGTGTCGGGCGCGGCGGCATTGATCTCCTCGATCGTCGGCAGGCGCTTTTCGGCGAATTGATGCTCGGTGAAGCCGCCGACGACACGGACCCATTGCGGAGGGGGCGTCACCGCGACCTGGCGCTTCAGCATGTCCATCGCATCGGCCAGCGAGCGAACGCCATCCCAGCGCAACTCCATGTTGAAGTTCAGCCCGCCACGAATGATGTGCAGATGGTTGTCGATCAGGCCGGGCAGCAGGCGCCGGCCCTTGAGGTCGATTTTCCTGGTCTTGTCGTCGGCGAACGCGAGCACGTCCTTGTCGCTGCCCACGGCGAGAAACTTGCCATCCTTGATGGCGACGGCGCTCGCGACCGGGTTTGTCCGGTCAAGCGTGGTGATCTTGGCGTTGTGGATGACGGTATCGGCATTCATGGCGGGATCTCCGTTTGAATTGCTGTCGCCGGCGCGGGCCCGCGAGACGATCGTCGGGAGCGCGAGGCCGGATACCCCGCCGAGAAAGGCGCGACGGGTGGTCTTCATCAGGTCTTTTCCTTCGATGTTTCGGAGGCCTGCGCGATATGGCGGCCCGGCAGCTGGCCGAAGACATGGGTGATGGCATGGCTCTGGTCGCAGGCGGAGGCGAAGGCCTTGCCGGAGATCACCTGTTTGCCGACCGGGATGATCTGCTCACCGACGAGAATGCCCAGGAGACCGACGAGCGCTACGACCGGAGGCGCGGGCGAACGAACATCCAGGAGGCTGTAGATCAAGCCGACCAGCAGGCCGGCGCCCAAGGATACGAGATAGAGTTTCATCAGATAGCTTCCTCCGAGATCGGAGCCATGCATGAACCTGCGGGCGACGGCGCAGCGCGTGCTCCGTCGCCCATGCCCCTTCGAACCGTCCGGATGTTGGTTCGCAGCGGGGAGAGAGCGGTTCAGATTTGCTTTGCGGGATTGGGGCCGATGCGCTCGCCGTGCTTCACGCGCTCGGGCGCCTTGTGCACCATGGTGTAGGCGTAATCGACGCCCATGCCGTAGGCGCCGGAATGCTCCTTCACGATGTTCATCACTGCGTCATAGGTGTCCCTGCGCGCCCAGTCGCGCTGCCATTCCAGCAGGACCTGCTGCCAGGTCACCGGCACGACTCCCGCCTGGACCAGACGGTCCATGGCGTATTTCTGGGCATCGGCGGAGGTGGCGCCGGAGGCATCGGCGACCATGTAGATCTCGTAGTCGGTGTCACGCATGCAGGAGAGCGCGAAGGTCATGTTGCAGACCTCGGTCCACAGGCCGGAGCAGACGATCTTCTTGCGGCCACCCTCGGCGTTCTTCGCCAGGGCATCGCGAACGTTCTGGTCGTCCCAGGAGTTCATCGACGAACGCTCGAGAAGCTGGTTCTCGGGGAACACGGCGAGCAGTTCGGGATAGGTATTGCCGGAGAAGGCCTCGGTCTCGACCGTCGTGATCGTCGTCGGAATCTTGAAGGCCTTGGCGGCCTTGGCCAGGCCGACGACATTGTTCTTCAGTACTTGCCGGTCGATCGATTGCACGCCGAAGGCCATTTGCGGCTGCTGATCGATGAAAATGACCTGGCTGTTTTGAGGTGTCAGAACTTCGTGAAGTTTGCTCATGTCTAGTCTCCGTTAAAAGCTCGGGATTGGTTGGCCGGCCTCGCGCCCCGTGCCATCAAGCGCGAGATCAGCGCGCCGCGACGAGGGCGGACAAAAGCGCACGGATGTGATCGACTTCGTCGTCGTTGATCTCGTGGCCCATGCCCGGATAGATTCTCTCGACGACTTGGCCGCCGAGGGCCGACAACACGCGGCTGCTTTCACGCACCCGTTCGACAGGGATGTGCGAGTCGATGTCGGAGCAGCCCAGGAAGACCGGCGTATCTGCGAGCGAGCCGGCGTAGTCCCGAGGCGTCTTGTCGGGACCGATGAGGCCTGCGCTCAGGCCGATGATCGCGCCGTAGCGGCTTGCGTTGCGGGCCGCAAATTCCAACGCCAGGCAACCGCCTTGGGAAAAGCCGAGCAGCGCGATCCGGGCTGGATCCACATTCTTGTCCCGCAGCCACGAGACGGCATTGCCGACCTCGGCGAGCGAACTGGAGAGATAGGGTTCGTTGCGATCGAGCGCGGCCAGGAATGACTGCGGATACCAGGTGCCGCCTGGCGCCTGCGGCGCAAAATAGGCGATATCGGGCTGCTCGAAGATGTCGGCCAGACCGAACATGCTCTCGGCGGCGGCCCCGCGCCCATGCAGAAGAATGACGGCCGCTTTGGCCTTGTTCAGCGATGCCCCCGTCGTTGCAATGGAGTAGTTTTTGCTCATGCTTCTCTCCATCCATTAAACGAAGTGGCTGTGCGTGCGGGAACAGCCGTTATTCGCGACTGATCGCGTTCGACGAGATAATTATCGGTGTGTCGTTTTCGGAATAAATTTCAGATCAGTTGGCGAAATACGTCACCGTTACTTGAGGTCATTAGAAATCATACTTGTGATCTCAAGAACATGTGCCGCAACACCTCGCGAATGCAATCTTTATCTCACGCGGCGGACGATAGTTTCGTTCCGATGTATTGACAATATCAAATCGTATGGCGTACTTGTCCACGATATGGCGACAATCTGACGGCATCGACCGAGCACCGATGGTTGGCGCGGCCGGTGTGGCAACCTGTGGAGGCACGCTTGGACAAACTGACCAATATGAAGGCGTTCACGAGGGTCGTGAACCATGGCAGCTTCAGCGAAGCGGCGAGAGAGCTGCGCCTTTCCAGATCGGCCGTCAGCAAATATGTCATCGATCTCGAGATCGAGCTCGGTGTGCAACTGCTCAATCGCACCACGCAGAGCGCTGCGCCAACCGAAGTCGGCATGCGTTATTACGAGCGATGCCTGGCCATCCTCGCCGAGATCGAAGATGCCGAAACCTCGCTATCGCAGTTCCAGGTCGAGGCTCGCGGGCTGTTGCGCGTCAATGCGCCGATGTCGTTCGGGACGATGTTTCTGGGACGGTTGATCGGCCAGTTCATGGCCCAGCATCCGGACCTCCAGATCCAGCTGGTCCTGAGCGATCAACAACTTGATACGGTGCAGGAGGGCTTCGACGTCACGATCCGTTTGACGGATTCGCCGCCGCCCAATCTCGTGACCCATGAAATCGCGTCGGCGCCGCGGATCATATGCGCATCCCCGGCCTATCTGAAGGAGAAGGGCATTCCCCAGCATCCAAGGGACCTGCGGGACCATGCTTGCCTGCACTACGGCTATCTCGAAACCGGTGCGCAGTGGAAGCTCACCGGCAAGGACGGTGACCACTGGGTACCGGTGTCGTGGTGCCTGTGCAGCAACAATGGCGAGGTGCTGCGCGACATCGCCGTCGAAGGGCGCGGCATTGCGCTGCTTCCCACTTTCATCGTTGCCTCCTGCTTGCGCGACGGCACCCTGAAGGAGGTATTGTCGGATTATCATGCGCCCGAAATGTCGATCCACGCGATGTTCCCGCCAACGCGCTACCTGCCGTTCAAGCTGAGGGTCTTCATCGATTTCCTCATGAAATCACTCGCCGACGGTTTCAATTTGCCAACAGGCGTCATGCCTGAGCAGGATGGCAGCAGGAATTCTTGATTGCCGGGCCGAGACTCACGGCGATTGCGCATTCTCCGTTTGCTCGGTTCTGATTGTGCGTCCGGTGCTACTCCGATGATCTCGGCGGCTGCCTTTTCAAGGCCGGCACGGGGTGAAGACCGAAACAGCGGTGCTTTCGCGCGCTGTTGTCTCAATTCGTCCCTGTTCCACGCCTTGCGCCCTCAAGCAATTTCATTCGCACGGTGCGATAATCGAGTATACGTTCGATATTCGAACGGCAGCCGAGGATGATGAAGGTGGAAAAGGACGGTGACATGATGGGGGGCTTCGCCAAGGGGCTCGCGGTCATCGAAGCTTTCGACGAAGACCATGAAGCCCTTTCGATCGCCGATGTCAGCCGCTTGACCGGGCTCGACCGGGCAACGGCGCGCCGTTGCCTTCTTACCCTGCTCAAGGGGGGATATGCCAGCACGGACGGGCGGCTTTTCACCCTGACGCCGCGCGTGCTGCGCCTAGGCTATGCCTATCTTTCGGCCGCGCCCTTGCCAAGGCGCCTGCAGCCCTTCCTCGAAAGGCTGTCCGAAACCACGCAGGAAAGCGCTTCCGCCGCCATAATGGACGGAAGCGACGTGATCTATGTCGCGCGGGCTGCCCAAAAGCGGGTGATGTCGGTCGCCCTCAATATCGGCAGCCGCTTGCCGGCCTATTGTTCATCCATGGGCCGGGTCCTGCTCGCCGCCCTGCCGCCCGAAGAGGCGCGGGCCTTGCTCCAGGGCAGCGAACGGCCAGCGATGACACCAAGGACACTGACCGATGTCGACGATCTCATGGCCGAGCTCGAAAAAGTGCGCCGGTGCGGCTACGCCCTCGTGGATCAGGAACTCGAACTCGGCCTGCGCTCGATCGCCGTGCCGATCGTCACGACGGGCGGGCGGGTTGTCGCGGCCCTGAACACCGGCGCCCAGGCCGCCCGGGCCTCCAGCACGCGCCTGAAGGCGGAAGTCCTGCCGCTCCTGCTCGATGTGCAGGCGCAATTGCGGCAGGTGCTGGCCTGACTGAAGCGGCAGCAGGTCCCGCGTTCACGTTCGCGCGCGTTCGCGCCATGCCAGCGGCGTCAGCCCCAGCCGCCGGCTGAAGGCACTCGTCATGTGCTGCTGGGAGGCAAAGCCGCAACTGGCGGCGATTTCCCGCAGTGGCACCGAGGTTGCGGTGAGCTGATGTTGCGCGACCTGCATGCGCCGTTCCAGGACGAACTGGTGCAGGGGCAGGCCGGCTTTGCGCTGGAAGCGGCGGCGCAGCGTGATCACCGGCATGTCGAGCAGATCGGACAACTCGGCCAGGCTCAGCCGTTCGGCGATATTGGCGTCGATATGCTCACGAAGACGGGCATATTCGCGGTCCGAAAGCGGACCACAGGCGGTCTTGCTGACAAATGCGCGCAGCGAGCGGAAGACATCCACCAGGGCAAGTTGCGAAACGGCCTCCACGGCGATGTTGTCGGGATGCGAGGAGGCATTGAACAGGGTGCGCGCATAGGCTACCAGGCCGGCAATCGAAGGGGAGGCGATGTTGTCGATGCTGGTGGGGACGGGATCGAGGCGGTAATCCGCGCCCAGCAGTTTCTGTTGCAGTGCGGGTGCAAAGCGGAAGGCGGCAAAGCCGGCGGATACTGTACTGGCCTCGACTGCGACGCGGCCGCCGGCGGGGTGGAAGGCAGCGGTCAGGGCATCGAAACGCATCGCGGCCGGGCTGCGTCCGTCATAGCCCGTCTTCGCCTCGATCGCGCCGAGCAGGAGGCAGACGACATCGGCGTCGTTCTCGAATTCCAGCCGATAGGGCTTGGCTGACTCCAGATGCCAGAGCGCGCATTCGGCTTGGGCGCCGCCCGTGTTCATCGTGGCGGCGAGGCATTGCGGGGTGTCCATAGCGTCCCCCATCCGACGTGCCTTCGCGAGGCGCGCCTGCGTTTCGAGCGTTTCCAGGCAGCCATCCGATCTTGATGTTGGACCGGCCGCATTCAAACGCGCGGATACTGCCAGGAAATTGCGTCCGGTGCAATATTCGCACTCATGTGCGATATTCGAACGAAAGTCTTTCCGTGTTCGGAAGCCAGTCTTTCCGATGGCGTGATCAGTTTTTGTAACGCCCCAATCGTGAAAGACGGCGGCCCCCGATTTCCGGCAGCCTGTGCGCAACGGTCGAGCGGCACGGTCCGCGACAGACCTCGATGTTTGACGGCCCACCCCTTTCAGGCGGGCCGGGAGAGGGGAGAACGCGCATGACTGCATCCGTGAAACTGCCGGCCCGTGCCAGCGCCAAGCCGGTGACAGCGACCGATTTCGATATCGAAACCGATATCGTGGTGGTTGGCGGCGGTGCCGGCGGGCTTGCCTCCGCGCTCTTCGCGCGCTGGGAGGGCAACGAGGTCGTCCTGCTCGAAAAAGCGCCGGAACTCGGCGGTACCACGCGCAAGGCGGCGTTCTGGTATTGGGTGCCCAACAACAAGGCGATGCAGGCGCTCGGCATTGCCGACCCCAAACCCGATTGCATCCGCTACATGGCGCGTCTGGCGCGGCCCGAGCGCTATGTCGCCGATCATCCGACCTTCGGCCTCAGCCAATGGGAATACGCCATGTGCGAGGCCTTCTACGACAACGCCTCGACGGCGACCGAGCTCTTGGCCGAGAAGGGCGCGCTCGAATATCGCCATTGCCCCGACGTGCCGGACTACTGGGCCGAGTTCGGCGAGGACAAGGCGCCGAAAGGCCGGGTGCTGTTGCCCAAGGGCGCCAAGGACAGCATGTCCGACGGCGGCGAAGTCGCGATCCGCACGATGTCCGCAGCAGCCAGGCGCGACGGCATTGATATCCGCACCGGCATGCGGGTCCAGCGCCTGACGCGAGGTGGTGACGGGGCGGTGAACGGCGTGCAAGCGACCGACATCGACGGGCGCCTCACCAGCGTGAGGGCCCGCAAGGCGGTGATTTTCGCTAGCGGCGGTTTCACCCATGATGCCGAGATGCGGCGCAATTTCCTCGCCGCCCCGGTGTTCGGCGGCTGTGCGGCGGTTTCGAACGAGGGCGATTTCGTGCGGATCGGCGCGGCGGCCGGCGGGCAGTTGCGCAACATGAACTATGCCTGGATGTGCCCGATCGTGCTGGAAAAGGCGCTCAATCGCGATCCCGGCCTGATCGGCACCTTCTCGCCCTCAGGCGACTCGATGATCTATGTCGACCGGCAAGGCCGGCGCGTCACCAATGAGAAGCTCGCCTACAACGAATCCGCGCAGGCCTTCTTCCAATGGGATGCCGCCAAGGGCGAATATCCCAATCTCGTGCTGTTCGCGATCTGGGACCAGCGCAGCCAGGACCACAGCGCCAGCGACGAATATGGCCGCTTCATCGTGCCGCCCGGCGCCGATGATGCCCATGTCGTCAAGGCCGATACGCTGGAAGGCCTGGCAGCCGGCATCGCCGAGCGCCTCGCCCGCCACGCCGACAGCATTGGCGGCCTCCGCCTCGCGGCGGATTTCGCCGCGAGCCTGAGTGCCACCATCGACCGCTTCAACGGTTTTGCCGAAAGCGGCAGGGATCTCGACTTCCAGCGCGGCGAGCGGCCGGTCGAGCAGCTCTTCAACGGCCCGGTGGCCGACCCGCCGGGCAAGAACCCGACCATGTACCCCATCGCCAAATCGGGCCCGTTCTATGCGGCCCTGCTGAGCGGCGGCAATCTCGATACCAAGGGTGGCCCGAAAACCTCGCCGCAGGGCCAGGTGCTGGACGACGAGGACCAGCCCATTCCCGGCCTCTACGGCGTCGGCAATTGCGTCGCCTCGGCCTCCGCGCGGGCCTATTGGGCCGGCGGCGGCACGCTCGGCCCCATCCTCGCTTACGCCTATCTCGCGGCAATGAGGGCCCATCTCGAGCCCGTCAAGACGGCGGCGGGCAAGATCGCGGCCGAATGATGCACCGACAAGGGAGAAAACGCCGATGACCCTGACCCGGCAGACCATGACCGACGAACAACGCAAATCCGTCGCCCTCGAATATCTCAAGGCCTTCGACAGGGCTGGCGTGACCTCGGATGGCGGCTCGATCCTCGACCTCTTCGCCGAGGACGCCCAGGTCTATTTCCCCAAATGGGGCCTCGCCGACGGCAAGGAGGCGATCGGACGACTGTTCGGCGATGTCGGCGGCACGCTGAAGGACATCGTCCACCATTATGCTTCCTTCAACTGGGTGTTTTCGGGGGGCGACGTCATCGTCTGCGAGGGTACCAGCCATGGCGAGCACAAGGACGGTCCCTGGCGAGCCGGCGTGCCCGATTGGGGCGCGGGGCGCTGGTGCGACGTCTTCGAGATCCGCGACTGGAAGATCCAGCGCTGCTTCATCTATCTCGATCCCGATTATGCCGGGAAGGACACCGCCCGCTACCCCTGGCTTGGCCAATAGCGGCCATGGCGAACGATTCCGATCAACATAGCGAAAAAGGAGGAAGGGCCATGCGGCTCAAGGACAAGGTCGCCCTGGTTTCGGGCGCGGCACGCGGCATGGGCTATGAGATCGCCGAGCTCTTCGCCCGGGAAGGTGCGATCACCTATGCCGGCGACATCGCCGGCCCCGATCGCCCGCATGCGGCGGGCGTGGAGAGCGTGCGCCTCGATGTCAGCCGCGAGGAGGATTGGGCCGGGGCCATCGAGACGATCTTGGCTCGACATGGCCGGATCGACGTCCTGGTCAACAATGCCGGCATCATCGCCTATGAGCCCTTGGACGAACTCGATCTTGCCGCCTGGCAGCGGGTGATCGCCGTCAACCAGACCGGGGTATTTCTCGGCATGCGCGCAGTGGTGCCGGCCATGCGCCGGCAGAAAAGCGGCTCGATCGTGAATTTCTCCTCGATCTGGGGCAATGCCGCCGTCGGCGGTGCCCATGCCTATCACGCCACCAAGGGCGCGGTGCGCAACATGACCAAGAACGCGGCGATGAGCTATGTCGCTGACGGTATCCGGGTGAATTCCGTCCACCCGGGTTTCATCGATACCCCGCTCACCCAGGCGCAGGCATCCGACATCAATGCCTTCGTCATTGCTTCCACCCCGATGAAGCGGGCCGGCAAGCCGATCGAGGTCGCGAACGGCGTGCTGTTCCTCGCCAGCGACGAGGCGAGCTACATGACCGGTGCGGAACTGGTGATCGATGGCGGCTATCTCGCGCAATAGGCACAGACGGCCCGGCAGCTCGACTGCGACGTTGGGACCGCAGCGAGCACCGAGCCAAGGCAAGGCTGGCACAGTTGATCGAGGGTAGGGTGGCCTGCGCAGAGCGATGGTCATCCATGACCCCGATGGGCGCACGCCGGACGCTCTGCGCATGAAGGAAGAATGGTGCTTTCGACGGTGCGCCGTGCCGGATACCAGTTGAAGATATAACCAAGAAAAAGCCCGGCCCTGGTTGAGAGGGCTGGGCTAAGTTGGCTCAATGCGACGATATCCGGGTGGATATGCCGCCAGCCATATTGAGCAAGGCAACGGCCTTGGCTTTGACATGGATCAAGAAAGCCGGCCGGTGCCCGCAGGCCTTCATAAAGGTGGCAATAAGCCGGTCGCCATAGTGTCCTTCTCCAAGAAACCATCGCCTGCGGGGCTCCGGTCGTTACCGTTCGCACGGATGCCCCACGCTCGATGGTCTGGCAGCTGCCTCGGACCTGTCCTTCTCAGGCCTCGGCCGAATCGGGCGCCATGATGAAGTCGAAAGGCGAGCGCCACAGCGTCTTTGCGCCTTCGAGCCTGTCGAATGGCGCGATCAGCGATTTCTTCACGCCGAACACGGAATCGGATTGCAGATATTCATCGCCGCCGACGAAAGTATGGGTGACGATTTTCTTGAAGCCGGGCGCCGTCACCAGATAGTGCATATGCGCCGGGCGATAGGGGTGGCGCCCCACCGCCGCCAGCATCTTGCCGACCGGGCCATCGTCCGGGATCGGATAGGACACTGGCTTGATGCCGACAAAGCTGTATTTGCCGTCCGGTCCGGTGATGAAGATGCCGCGATTATTGCCCTTGGGCTGAATGCCGGGCTGCTGCACGTCGTAATAGCCGTCGGCATTGTCGGACCAGACATCGACGCGCGCGCCCTCGATGGGGTTGCTTTCCAGATCGAGCACGTGCCCTTCGAACAGGCAGCTCTCGCCCTTGCCGTCCAGCGTAATGGTCGCTCCCATCTCCCGTACCGGCGCATCGGCGACATGGAAGGGCCCGTAGACCGTGTTCTCCGTGGCGCCCGAGGGCCGGCGATTGTTGATCGTATCGACCAGCATGGACAGGCCCAGCGTATCGGACAGCAGAATGAATTCCTGCCGCTCGCCCGAACAGATCTGTCCCGTGCGGGTGAGGAAATCGATGCCGAAATTCCACTCTTCCTGTGTCAGCTCGACTTCCTTGGCGAAGGCGTGCAGATGCCTGACGAGGGCCGACATCACTGTGGCCAGGCGCGGGTCGATATCCCGGCCCATGCGGCCATTGACCGTTTCGACGGAATGGTCTTCGGAAAAATAGCTCACGGCTTACCTCGATGGTGCCTGGTCACCGAGCCGGCTCGGTGTCGATGAAGGGGGGGCGGCATGCTTGCGCCGCCCGATCGGAAGTGGCGCGGCGGTGTCAGGCCCGTGCCAGGACGTCTTTCAGCACACGGCGCAACTCTACGTCCGGCTTGTCCGGCAAGGTCTTGACGCGCCAGGCGACGTGATGATCCGGGCGTACCAGGACCGCGCCGTTCTCCTCGATCTCGCTGACCCGCGCCCACTCGCCGGCCAGGTCCTGCCATTTCTGGCGGGGGCCGATGACGTGGACCACGATGTCGAGGCCGAGTTCCTGTCCGATGGCCTGGGCTTCCCTCACCCAGTCCTGACCGCGAATGCCGGTCAGGAGAGTGAACTTGCCGTGGCCGGTCAGATCCAACGTCGAGGCCTTTTCGCCGCGTGCGCCGAACAGCCAGGCGTGCGGCAGGCGGGCGCCCGGCCATGTCGTCTGCTGGAAGTGCAATTCGGCGTCCTGCTTGAAGGACGGCTCCTCCTGCCCGTCGGGCTGGATGGCGCTCGACCTGTAGCGCTGGTTCATCTCCACGCCATGCGCGTCGAACTCGTAGATCTTGGCAGCAATCGCTTCGCGGATCGCCTTGCGCTGGGCCTCGCCCGCCTCGTTCGGATTGCAGCGGGCGTCCATGTTTTCCTGCATCTTCACCGGGTCGATCGAGTCGAGCAGGCCGAGCGCCTTGAAGATCGGCCCGAATTCCTCGATCGACTTGTTGGCGCGGGTCACGATCTGCCTGGCGACAGGCGCGCGTTCGGCCTGATAGCTGTCGAGCAGTTCCTTGCCGGCCTGGCCCTTCAGCACGAAAGCCAGCTTCCAGGCCAGGTTGAACGCATCCTGAATGGAGGTGTTGGAGCCGAGGCCGTTCGACGGCGGATGGCGGTGGATGGCGTCGCCCATGCAATAGACCCGGCCGTTCGAGGTGGTCTCCGCATACATGTTGTTGACCGTCCAGGTGGAGACCTGGTCGATCTCGACGTCGAGTTCGGGATCGCCGACCAGTTCGCGCACGACCTTGGTCGCAAAGGCTTCGTCGACCTTGGGCGCGGGCTGGTTGATGTCATAGCCCCAGACGATCAGCCATTCGTTCCACGGACGCACCATGCGCACCAGGCCCATGCCGATGCCGCCGACGTCGGCGCCGGGCTGCACCACCCAGTAGAGCACCGAGGGGCGGTGCGCGACATATCGGGACAGGTCAGCCTTGAACAGGATGTTGATCGAGCCGCCGAGGCCCATCTTGCCGCCATATTTCAGGCCGGCATGCTCCGCCACCTTGGAGTTGGAGCCGTCGGCGCCGATCAGATATTGCGAGCGGATCGTGAGCTGCTTGCCGGTGAGCCGGTCGAGGCAGGTGGTGGTGACGCCGTCCTCGTCCTGCACATGCGCGATATATTCGGTCGACAGCCGTGCCTGGGTGCCGCGCGAGCATGCGGTCTTGAACAGCAGCGGCTCCATGAAGGTCTGCGGCAGGTCGTTCATCAGGGTCGGCGAAGACAACAGGTGCTCGGCCTTGGAATGCGGGCTGGTGCCCCAGCTCTTCATGCGGCCGATCTCCTCGCCGGTCAGCGAGGTGCAGAACACGTTCTCGCCCATCAGCTCCTGATGCGCCGCGAACAGATAGGCCTCGTCCTCCACCTCGCGGCCAAGATCGCGCAACACTTCCATCGTGCGCTGGTTGGTGATGTGGGCGCGCGGCGTGTTGGCCAGCCAGCGATAGCGATTGATCGCCATGTTCTCGATACCATAGGTCGAGAGCAGCGCTGCGGCGGCGGATCCGGCCGGTCCGGTGCCGATGATGAGAACGTCGGTGTTGATGTCAGCCATGTTCCCTCTCCGTATCTAGAGCAAAATGCGTTCAGGCTGAGACGGTCGTTCCGCTTGACGTGTCGGGAACGGAAGCATTTTGCGGTTATTGATGAGTTGACCCAAAATAGAATGCCTTAGTTATTGGATTGTCTTGGTGTGAGTCTGCGGCGAACCGGGAAGAGTTGAATCCCGGTTCGTTCGGTGAACAGGCCCCACAAGCCGCGCGGGGCGAAGAGCATGACGACGATGCCGATCAAGCCGAGGGCGAGCAGATACCAGGAGCCGAAATCGGCCAGCAGGCTCTGCAGGATGTAGAGGACGATGACACCGATGATCGGTCCTTCGATCGATCCGATGCCGCCGATCACCACGATGAAGATCACATAGGCGGTCCAGTCGATCACGGCGAAGGCCGCATCGGGCGAGATGCGCGCCTTCTGCACATAGATCAGGGCGCCGGCGACTCCGGTGATGAAGGCGACGATGACATAGGTCGCCGCCTTGACCTTCAGGGCGTCGACGCCGACGGCACGGGCGGCCTGGGCGTTGTCGCGCACCGCGGCAAGACCGAGGCCCTGCCGCGAGCGCAACAGGCGATAGATGAAGACGATCGAAGCGACGGCGAGGGCCAGCGCGAGCCAGTAGCACAGAATGTCGACGGCCTGGGCCGAACGCACTCCGAAGAGATCCTGGACCAGATTGACGCCGACCATGTCACGGGCTGTGCGCGAGGGCAACGAAGTGCCAGTGCCGCCGCCGAGTGTTTTCACTTGCGCCAGTACAAGGCGCGCGACCTCGGCGATGACCCAGGTGCCGATGGCAAAATAGGCACCCTGCAGGCGGAACACGAAGAAACCCGTGGGAATGGCGAGCAGGGCGGCAGCCAGCCCGCCGGCGACGACGCCGATCAGCGGGTCGAGGCCGAACAGGATGACGACGGTAAACATGGCGTAGGCGCCAAGGCCGACGAAAGCCTGCTGGCCCACCGAAACCAGGCCGGCATAGCCCGCCAGGAGGTTCCAGCATTGCGCCAGCACCAGCATGGTCAGGATGAAGAACAGGTCCTGTATGCCGCTACGCGGCAGAAACAGGGGTGCGGCGAAACCGAGCGCCACGATCAGGAGCGCGGCGAGGAAGAAGATCGAGGAGGCGCGGGTGCGCGTCTCGACTTTCCAGGCGGTTGGGGCTTGCAGGCTCATCTCGGCTCCCCCTCAGTCGACGGCTCTGGGGAACAGGCCACGCGGCCTGAACAGAAGCACGCACAGGAAGGCGACATGGCCGGCAAGGATCTGCCATTCCGGATTGAGGCCGGCGCCGAGCGCCTGCGCCACGCCGATGATGCAGCCGCCGGCGAGCGTGCCCCAGAAGGAGCCGAGCCCTCCGATGATGACCGCCTCGAAGGCGTAGATCAGGCGCGCCGGACCGATGGTCGGGTCGAAATTGGCGCGGGCGCCGAGATAGAGCGCGGCGATGGTGGCGACCACGAGCGCCAGCCCCGTCGCGATCGCGAAGATGGCGTCGGGGCGAATGCCCATCAGCCCTGCCGTGACGCGATCGTCCGAGGTGGCGCGGAAGGCGCGGCCGAGCGCGGTGCGGTAGAAGATGAGGTTCAGGACCAGGATCACGCCGACCGCCGACAGGAAGGTGAGCAGGGGCATCACGCCGACCGTGGCTACGCCCAGGTCGAGCGAAGCCGTTTCGATCGGGCCCAGCGCGATGCGGCGGCTGTCGGCGGAGAAGGTCCCGAGCAGCCCGTTCTGGATGACGATGGAGAGCCCGAAGGTGACCAGCAGCGGCGGCAGGATGTCGGGCCCTAGCGTCCGGTTGAGCACGAAATATTGCAGTGCCCAGCCGACGACGAACATCAGCGGCATGGCGATCAGCGCCGCCAGGAAGGGGTTCAGGCCAAGCGATGTGACCAGGAACAGGATCGCGAATGCGGCCATGACGATGAGGTCGCCATGCGCCAGGTTGACGAGGCGCATGATGCCGAAGACCAGCGCGAGGCCAGCCGCGAACAGGGCGTACAGGCCGCCCAGCAACACGCCTTGAATGATCGTGTCGATGAGGTTCATGCGTGGGCTCCGAAATAGGCGGCGTGGATCTGTTCCCGGCTGATGTCCGATGGCCTGCCCGACAGCGTGATGCGGCCTTCCATCATGCAATAGACATGGCTGGCGACTTTCAGCGCCTGGCCGATATCCTGCTCGACGATGACGATGGATGCGCCGCTGTCGCGGATTTTCGGGAAGGCGGCGTAGATGTCCTTGATCACGACCGGCGCAAGGCCAAGGCTCAACTCGTCGCACAGCAGCACGCGCGGATTGGACATCAGGGCGCGGCCGATGGCGACCATCTGCTGCTGTCCGCCCGACAAGGCGCTGCCCGGATTATGGCGGCGCTCCTTCAGGATCGGAAACATCTCGTAGATCGCCTCCAGCGACCAGAAGCCGCCGACCGCCCGTCCGTATCGGCCGATCAGCAGGTTTTCCTCGACGCTCAGCGAGGGAAAGAGCTTGCGGCCCTCCGGCACCATGGCGACACCCAGCGCCAGCACATCGGGTGCGGCGAGATCGCCGACGGGGCGTCCATCGAATCTGATCTGGTCGGCGGCGTTCTTCAGCACGCCGGCGATCGAGCGCATCAGCGTCGTCTTGCCGGCCCCGTTTGCGCCGATGATGGCGACGGTCTGTCCCTCGGCCAGCGCCATGTCGACGCCGAACAGCGCCTGGAAGTCGCCATAGAAGGCCGTGAGGGATCTTGTTTCGAGCAGGGCCATCACACATCGATTCCCAGATAGATTTCACGAACGGCCCTGGAGGCCATGATCTCGTCCGGCTGGCCGATACCGATGACCTTGCCGAAATCCAGCACCAGCAGGCGGCCGACGACCGCCGTCAGGGCATGCAGCACATGCTCGATCCAGACGATGGAGACGCCGGTCGCATGCACGGTGCGGATCGTATCGACGAGCTGGCCGCATTCGCCTTCGGTGAGACCGCCGGCGATCTCGTCCAAGAGGAGCAGCATGGGCCGGGTGGCGAGGGCACGTGCAAGTTCGAGCCGCTTGCGTTGCAGGAGGCTGAGGCCGCCCGCCATGTCGTTGGCGCGGGGCGCAAGCCCGGTTTGCCACAGAATGTCGGCGCAGCGATCGGTGGCTTCGCTCTCCGACTGGCTTGCGCCGAAACTGCCGGCAACCAGCAGGTTTTCGAACACCGTCAGCTTGTCGAAGGGCTGCGGGATCTGGAAGGTGCGGCCGACGCCGGCCAGGCAACGCGCCATCGGCGGCATCCTGGTGACGTCGCGGCCTTCAAAAGCGATGCGTCCGCCGTCGACGTCCACATTGCCGGTAATGAGGTTGAACAGCGTCGACTTGCCGGCCCCGTTCGGGCCGATGATGCCGAGAGCCTCGCCCTTCTCCAGCGCGAAGGAAACGTCCTGCGTCACCTTCAGGGCGCCGTAGCTCTTCGAGACGTTTTGCAGAGCAAGGATCGTCATGATCTTCTCCTGTCCCTCTCCGCGTCGACAGGGAGAAAGGGCCGCGACAGCACTGGACGACGAGTGTCTTCAGGCGATTGCCTCCATCCTGCCGCCGGTCGGGATGTTCGGCGCGGTCTGGTTGTCGGTGATGATGAGATCGTAGCCGCCGCCATCCCTAAGCCGCCACTGGCCGCCGACCAGCGGGGTCTTGGCGACGTTCTTCGCCGCGAAGGGCGGCAGGTTGGCGCCGTCCCATGCGACCCTGCCGACGATGGTGTCGAGCCTGCTGGCGGCGATGGCCGCGGTCACTGCCTCCGCATTGGTCGGATCGGCGCGTTTCATCACATCGGCAGCCAGCTCGAACAGGGCGTGCACGAAGCCGATCGGCTGGGTCCATGGACGGTTCGTCGCCT
Source organism: Labrys sedimenti (assembly GCF_034424805.1). Lineage (NCBI taxonomy): Bacteria > Pseudomonadati > Pseudomonadota > Alphaproteobacteria > Hyphomicrobiales > Xanthobacteraceae > Labrys > Labrys sedimenti. The sequence goes on along the minus strand of NZ_JAXOUF010000007.1, from coordinate 181,838 downwards.
TGGTGAAGCCCGCTGCCAGGGCCGCCGAGCTGTCGCCCGTCAAGGAAGACTTGAACGGATGGTTGGGCGTCCACCACACCTCGGACGACAGGTTGTGGCCGGCTCTGCCCAGCGCTTCGACGGCCTGCGGGAACAGGGTCGCCTTGCCGATCGAGGCGATTTTCGGCTTGAAGCCCTGCTGCTGCGCTTGGTTCCAGAAGGTGGTGAAATCAGGCGGGATCATCACGCCGGTGATGATCTCGGCCTTGGCCCGCTTGAAGGCGTTGATCTGGGCGGAGAAGTCGTCGGTCAGGTTCTGGTAGCGGCCGGGATCGGTGAGGGTGAGGCCCTTCTTTTCGAGCACCGGCGGGAAGCCGACTTTCGGATCGCCCCAGGCATTGCCGTCGCCGTCATTGGGGAACAGGCCACCGACGCTCCTGTTGGTTTCGAGCTGGCTCCACATGTTGGTGAAGACAGCGATGACGTCTTCCAGGCCCCAGAAGAAGTGGAACACGCTCTCGAACGGCTTCCAGGAATCCGGTGCGCCGGGATTGCCCTGCTGGCCGATGAACCAGGGTTGCCAGGGCGCCACGGTTGAGATGCAGGGCATGCCCTCGGCCTCGCAGATCGTCGCCACGGGATTGGTGGTCTCCGGCGTCGAGGCGACCAGCATCAGGTTCACCTGGGAATCGACCACCAGTTCCTTGGCGACTTCGGCGGCACGGTTCGGATTGGATTGGCTGTCCTTGACGATGACCTCGAAGTTCGCGCCCGCGGCTTTGGTCGCCGCCAGGAAACCGTCGATGATGAACTTGTCGGCTTCGGCAAAGGCGGCCAGCGGCCCTGTCTGCGGGCTGACATAGCCGAGCTTGATCGCAGCGCCTGCCGCGATGGCCGGTTGGGCGAGCCCGCCGAAGGCGGCGGTCGCGCCGGCTGCGGCGGTTGTCTTCAGGAAGTGACGACGCGTGATCATTGATTTCCTCCCCAGGAATGGTATCGAGAAACCAGAAAGAAGTGCGATTTCTCGGGATCGCATCTTTTCTCTAACTCTTTGTTTTTGATCGTTATTTTATCAAAAGGCCTGGCGGCCTTTTTTAAAGACGCTTCAGCCGTTTCAAAGTGGTGGCCGGCTTCCCTCCCAGGCGTCCTGGAGCAGGGCGCGGATGGAAGCGCGGTCGATGGGTCGAGGGTTGGCGTAGGGGTTTTTGGTGGCAATCTCCGCCGCGCGGTCGAGATCGGCTTCCTTCAGGCCGAAATCCTTCAGCGCCGTGGGCGCGCCGACGGACCTGGCGAAATCGTAGAGCGCCTGTCCGGGTGTGCCGCCAAAGATGTCGGCAACCGGCTGCAGCTCTTTTCCCGCCGCCGCCGCGTTGAAGCCGATGGTATGAGGCAGCATGATCGCATGCGTCTCCGCATGCGGGGTGTCGAAGCTGCCGCCCAGCGTGTGGCAGATCTTGTGGTGCAGCGACATCGCGACCTGGCCCAGCACCGAGCCGCAGAGCCAGGCCCCGTAAAGCGCATCGGAGCGGGCTTGCCTGTCCCTGGCCGAGGCGACGATGACCGGCAGCGCCTGCCTGATGGCACGCATGCCCTCGGCCGCCATCAACGAGGTGATCGGGTTGCCGTCAGGCGCATAGAGCGCCTCGGCAGCATGGGCGATGGCGTTCAGGCCGCTGGTCACGCTCATGGCGACGGGCAGGCCCAGCGTCAGGCCGGGGTCGTAGATCACCACTTCGGGCAGGACCTTCGGGCTGCGCAGCGTGGTCTTCTCGCCGCCTTCGGTCTGGCCGAGAATGGGCGTCACTTCCGAGCCGGCATAGGTGGTGGGCACGACGATCTGCGGCAGGTCTGTGCGATAGGCGATCGCCTTGCCGAGCCCCGTGGTCGAGCCGCCGCCGAGCGCCACGACCACGTCGGCCTTCAAGTCCAGGACGCGCGCTACGGCCTCTTCGGTCACATCGACCGGGGTATGCATGGTGGCGTTGTCATAGGTTCCGACGGCCAGCCTGCCGAGTGCAGTAGCCATGGTCTCGCCATCGGCCCTTTGATGCGGAGTGGTCAGCACCAGCGCCTTGCTGGCCCCGAGCTTTTCGACCCATTCGCCGACACGCCTGGACGAGCCCTCGCCGAAGACGATGTGCGCGGGGCTGCCTTGATAGACGAATGAGAGGCTCATGCTGCGCGCCTTTCCTGCCTGGCCCGGGCCATGACGAACGTGAAGTCGAGCGCCCAGCCATCGCCATCGCGCCTGATGTCTCCGATGAGCTCGGGCTTGACGCCGAACAGGGCATCTCGCCCCAGTTCTGGATCGCTGCCGTCGAAGACATGCGTCGAGATGGTCTCGAAACCGTTGGCGCTGATGATGAAATGCAGATGGGCCGGCCGCCGCAGTGAAACGCCCAGGCCCGCCAGCATCTGGCCGACGGGACCGTCGGCCGGCGTCGCATATCCGGCAGGGCGCACGGTTCGGTACATGAAACCGCCAGTGCCGTCGGTCTTCAGGACGCCGCGCAGGTTGAATTCCGGCTGCCGATCGGGTTGCTGGTTCTCGTAATATCCGTCGGCATTGGCCTGCCAGGTCTCGACAAGGGCGCCCGGAATGGCCACGCCGTCGAGGTCGACGACACGGCCGCGCACCAGAAGTGCTTGGCCCACACCGTCGAGCGAGATCGATCCGCCATTGGCGATGGCGGGTGCGTCCGGGCGATAGAACGGCCCGCGCACCGTATTGGGCGTGGCGCCCTTGTGGCGCTGCGCGTTGATCTCCTCGACGAGGGCAGTGACGCCCAGCAGATCGGAGGCCAATACCCACTCCTGGCGCCGATCGTCGGTGGCATGGCCGATATCGGTCAGAAGCTGCATGGCGGAGCGCCACTGGTCCCTGGTCGGGCGTGTCTCGCACACGACGGCATGCAGATGCCTCACCAGCGAGTGCAGGAAAGCCGCGGAGGTCTCCTTCACGCCGGGGCCGACGCGTTCCATCACCACATCAGCCGAATTCTGTGCGTTCAATGACTTGATAGCCACCGGCGGTTCCTCCCGAGGAGCAACATACCCGGCGCCAGCCCGCGCATTGATCATTTCTCGATAAAATTATATAGCAAATTGCTATGAAACTCGATGAGCGCCATCTTGTTCAACTTGCCGCCGTGGTCCAGGCCGGCGGCGTGACGGAGGCTGCGATCCTGCTCGGCATGACGCAGCCGGCCGTGTCACGAACGATCGCGATGCTGGAGCAGCGTATCGGCGAGCCTCTTTTCATCAAGGGGCGGCGGCCCCTGCAACCGACGGCCTTGGGACAGGCGCTGGCGAGCCACGGCCAGACCATGCTTTCGGCCTCGCGCAAGGCGTCCGCCCTCGTCGCCGGCTTCCAGAAAGGCTCTTTCGGTGTTGTCAGGGTGGGCGGATCGCCTTTCTTCTCGGATGCCTTGATCTCGGGCATGATCGCCGAGTTCCAGGACAAGCGGCCCGATGTCCGGGTCGAACAGAGCTATGGCTATCTGGGGCAGTTGCGGGCCGCACTGGACGCTGACCGCATCGATATTGCGATCTGTCCCATCGACGTGCTGAAGGAAGGATCGGGCCTGCGTTTCGATGTGGTGCTGCCCGGACGCAATGTCGTTGCCTGCCGCACGACGCATCCCTTGCTGATGAAGCGACGTCTCGATCCGGCAAGCCTGCTCGACTATCCCTGGGTCGGCCCGCCCGAAGGCAGCCCTCTTTATGCCGACCTCAATAGCCTGGCGCTGTCGCTGGGGGCCACGGAAATCAAGATCCGCTATTCCGGCGGCTCGCTGTCAAGCGCCATCAATTATCTGAAATCAAGCGATGCGCTCACCGTGCTGCCCCACAGCGTGGTCTTCGCCTATCGCAACGAGAAATCGATCACGGCGCTACCGGTCAGAATTCCCCACCCCGAGCGCGCCTTGGGCATATTGCAGCAGAGCAACGCGCCGCGGGCGCCGGCCGTGGATGCCTTCGTCGCTCATGTCACCAAGCGCTTCAAGGATCTGGCACTGCTGATTGAACGCCATGAGAAGGCCATCGTGTGGGGCCTATAGCCATTTGCTCGCGAGGCCTTCAAGACCGAGACCATAAATCCGCGGTCGATAGCGAAAATAACAGCCTCCGGCTTTAGGCTGAATGCCTGGGAGGCTTTCTCCCATCAGAATACCTGCTCATGTGAGTTCGAATGCCTCGACAATGGCTTGTGAGGTGGGATTCAGGATCGCGCTCTTTGCGTCGTCGAGGCAAAAGGCGAACGGGCTGCCGATACGGGGTGGAAGGATCGACATGGAAGCCCGCGCGATCATCCCCCTTTTCCAGATCGTGAAGGCTCGGATTGCAGGCCGGGTACAGGCGCACACCTAGCGGGATCGCCGAGCGATCGAGTTGGTGCGAAAACATCAACACCCTTCGGTGGAAGTGGGGGATTTCTGAGTCTCAGCCTAATTCTAAAGTTTATTCGCATAAATATCAGAGTAAATTCAAAATATGGAACGTGTTTTATTGCAATTCTTTGATCATTTTAGTGTATGAAGTTGTGTGCCAAATTTGCAACATGAAGTTGCGAAATTTTGCCATAGTGACGATGAAATGCCTTATTTTGTTGCCTCGAACTCCAGAGTGAGATCACCTTGAGGAATGGTTCCTTGGAATCTTTTCGGGGGCGCAAAAAGGCGCTCACGGTCTCGCAATCGATTGAAGTGCTGCGAAGCGCTCTTAATCAGAAATCGCACTGTCTCGGAGGTCATCAAATGACCATAAGGTCTCTTCTCCTCGGCGCATCTGCCGGATTCGCTCTAATCGGCGCTGCCCAGGCCGCCGATCTGCCCATGACCAAGGGCGAAGCCGTTGAGTATGTGAAGGTCTGCTCGGCCTTCGGCCCCGGCTTCTTCTACATTCCAGGTAGCGATACCTGCCTGAAGATCGGTGGCGAAATTCGCGCCGATTATCGCGCTTTTGCCGGTAATGGTTTCAGCCGCAACGACGATCGTTCGGCCTTCAACACCCAGGCTCGCATCTGGTTCGATGCCCGTACGGAGACCGATTGGGGTCTGCTGCGTTCCTACTTCCAGATCAATGCCGACTCGCATCCGATCAGCAATCAGGGTCGCGGTGGCATCTATAACGACAACCGCTTCACCATTGACAAGGCCTTCATCCAGTTCGGTGGCCTGACCGCTGGCTACGCCCATTCCTTCTTCGGCTTCTACGACAACGAATATGGCGACACGATCTGGGCGCCGTATTACGCAGAGCAGAACACAGTCAACTTGATCGCCTACACCGCTCAGTTCGGCGGTGGCTTCAGCGCCACGCTGTCGATCGAAGACGGCCGTGACCATCGCGTCGGCGGGACGAGTACGCCGGTTGATATCAACGGGACGCTCTATGGCTACCGTGAAGGTGGTCAGCAGGTTCCCGACGTCGTCGCCCAGTTGCGTTGGGATCAATCCTGGGGCTCCATCGCCGTTCAGGCGGCGGGCCATCAGTCTCGTTCGGGAACGGACTACACGATCACCACCCCCGGCGCTAACCCCGGCGATCCGCCGATAGTGACACCCGTTAACGTTCGGCGCAGCAACAAGTACGGCTATGCCGTCGGCGCCACCGGCTTGATCAAGATCCCTGCGATCGACAATGGTCACTTCATCGTTGAAGGCCAGTATGCGAATGGTGCGCTCGACTATCTGGGCGCAGGCGCCACTTGGCTTGCGAATTCCGATTCCTTCGTGAACAGCCGTGGTCGAATTGACCGCGGCAAGGGCTGGTCGATCACGGCGGAACTCGGCGGCAATATCACCCCGGTTCTGGGTGCCAACCTCGTCGGTTCTTACATCGATACGCAGTATGACCACTATCTGGGCAACGGCAAATACGGCCTGAAGGAATACACGATCGCAGGTAACCTTACCTATACGATCGTCAAGGGCCTGACCGTGGCCGGTGAAGTGGCCTGGACCCATGGCAAGGTGGACGACGGCATCATCGACGATGGCGAGTTGAACGGCCGCAGCAAGTACAATGTCTTGCAGGGCGGTGTCCGGCTCAAGCGGACTTTCTAAGTCTAGCTAAATATGTTTTGATTGAAGGCCCAGTGCAAATTGGGCCTTCTTCATGCCTATTCTAATTAACTTATCAATGCAGGACGGCAATTTTCGATCGATACGCTAGAGATAATCTGAATAATTTAATGATTTAAACGTGGATTCAGTCCTGGCGTAATGGATGAATTTATGCATTAATTGGAATCTGGTTCGCGAGACCAGATAATCATATACGACTTCCACACTTTCCTTTCGAAATGGCCCGGCTTTGTCCGGGTCATTTTTTATAATGGAAAGGCGCAACCGTGAAACATACGGACTGTTGTCTCGTGCCAAAGCGTGTTGGTGCATGTTTGTCATAGATCGATCGCCATCTGGGTCTAACAGCCTTGATGGCATTTTGCGTTTGAACCCATCAATTCGGGTGAGTTCCGCCGTGCCGTAGCCTTGCCGCACCCGACAGAAACGCTGCCCTGGCTGCCACGGGGTAGGACGATGGCCCACCCGGCATACGCATGCGAGTTCACCCGACCTACGGTGCTTATTGCCTGGCCGGGACGATCACAACGCGCCCAAGGATGGAATTGCCTTCGGCATAGGCGTGGGCCTCAGCGGCGGCTTCAAGTGGAAACGTCCTGTCCACGATCATCTTGAGATCCCCCGTGGTTGCCAGCTCCAACATCCTGGAGATCGTGAGGTGGACATCCGGCTTTTCCAATTGCGTTCCCATGAAGACACCGAAAAGCGATTGGTTCGCCTGTAGTGCTGGCCATAGATCAATACTGAGTTGCGAACCGCCGGCGTTACCCACGAATATCAAACGCCCCTCCGGCCTGATCGTCGCTAGGGAACCTTGCAGGGTGGCTCCCACCGGGTCCAGGACGAGATCCACGCCACGACCCTGTGTCAGGCGCATGATCGTATCGACGACGTCGGCTGAGTGATGATCGATCGCATGATCAAGGCCGAGCCCGATGAGGCGTTCGGCCCTCTCGAGCCCGGAGACAGTTGCAAGCACAGTCGCGCCTGCCAGATGGGCGAGCTGGATGGCGGCAAGCCCGACACCGCCGGCGCCTGCCTGGATGAGGACCGTTTCGCCACGCTTCAAACCGCCCCGCGCAAAGAGGCAGTGATGAGCGGTTCCGAATGCGATAGGCAGGGCTGCAGCAGCAGCCATGCCGAGTCCTTCCGGCACAGGCCAGGTCCGGCTGGCGACAACGCCACGCAGTTCCGCATGCGATCCGGCGAGGTCGAAGCTCGTCACCTTTTGGCCCACCTGGCGATTCTTCACATCCTCTCCGACCGCGATGATTTCGCCAGCGGCGGCATAGCCGACCACGAAGGCCGGGTGGGGTGGAGCCATGGATGCGCGATTGATCAGGTCGCCGCCCTCGATGGCGGCCGCCTCGACGCGGATCAGGACGCCATCGCTTGGACAACCCGGATCGGGCACATCCGCGTAGCGAAGGACATCGGGCGGGCCGGGGTGATCGTAGATGGCTGCTTTCATGGTTCTCTCGCTGCGCCATAGCTCGCCAGGCGGGCGGTTGGGATCGATCCATGCTCCACTCGCCGGACCCGGCATCCGGGCATAGCATTCATCGCTGGCGTCGAGGCTTGCCTGCGAGGTGAGATTGGCGAGGCCCCAGATACGGATCGCTCTGGATTCGAAGCCAAACTCGCCATCCCGGCCCGGGATCAGCCTTGGCTCGGCACAGGCGTTTTGAGCAGTTGTTGCTCCCAGAGGAAGGCAATGCCGCTGCCGGCAGCATGGTGCACCAGTACCTCCGAAAGCTCTGCGGCATGCTCCGTACGGGCCCAATCGCGCTGCCATTCCGAAGCCACAGCCAGCCAGGTCATCATGTTCGCACCGGCCATGATCATACGCTGGATAGCGACCTCGTGGGCCTCGACCGAAGTGCCGCCGGACGCATCGGTGACAACCGTGACGTCCCAACCTTCGCCGAGTGCCTGGATCGTCGGCATCGCAACGCAAATCTCGGTCCACAGGCCCGCGATGATCAACTGCTTGCGGCCGGTGGCCTTGACGGCGTCGACGACCTTCCGGTCTTCCCAGGTGTTGATAAACGTCCGGTCGATCACTTCCTGGTCGGGGAAGACATCGGTGATCTGGGGGAAGATGACGCCGCCCCGGTCCGCGACCACGCTCGTCAGGATGGTGGGGACGCCGAACGCCTTGGCGGCCTTGGCCAGTGCCGTCGAGTTGTTGACCACCATATGGGGATCGTGGCTGTTCAGGTTGGCGAGCTGGTAGGGCTGGTGGTCGATCAGAACGAGGACCGAGTCTTCGGGCCGAAGAAGCGAAGCAAGGCCGTTACGAAAGGTCATTGTTGCGTCCTTTGCAGCCGCTTTGTGCGGCATTGGGTTTGCAGGAGACATGCGCCGGCGGCGCGACGCTTGCCAGCCACAATTTGTCGTTCCTTTTGATGATGCGGTAGCGGCATAGTTCGGCACGCTGTGTCGCGAAATGAGGAACGCCGAGTTGGACATCGAAGATCTACAGACATTCGTTGCGGTGGCCGATGCAGGGGGTGTATCGGCGGCCGCGCGCCGGCTCGGCGTCTCCAAGTCAATCGTCAGCCGGCGGCTTTTTCGGGTTGAAGCGGAGCTTGGCGTCCAGCTCCTTGCGCGAACGACCCGCGGGGCCGCGCTTACGGAAGCGGGAATCACGTTCAGAGACCATGCGGCCAGAGCCAGCGCCGAAATCGATACGGCCAGGGAAGCGATCCTCCCTACCGGCGAGTTGCGCGGCGGCCTGAGGGTTGCCATGCCGCTTACCTTCGGCGTGACCCATTTCGCTCCTGTGCTCGCGGAAATGGCGCGTCTGCACCCGAAGCTTCACATCCATACGTCCTACAGCGATCGCTTCGTCGATCTCATCGCAGAGGGTTTCGATTGCGCGATCAGGGGCGCTTATCTTCAGGACTCCAACTTGATCGCCAAGCGTGTCGGGCCGATCCATGGAAAGCTTGTCGCAAGCCCGGACTATATCGAGTTGCACGGATCACCTGAAACTCTGGGCGAACTCGTCGCCCATCAGGCCCTCATGCAGGGAACCGAGGCCTGGCAGTTCATGGATGGCGACAAGATCGTCACGGTTCAGCCGCAAGGCAGGTTCAAGGCCGACAGCGCCCTAGCCCTTGCGGCGGCGGCGGCAGCAGGTCTCGGCATCGCCTGGCTCCCCGATTGCATCACCTATGAATATCTGGCATCCGGCGCTCTGGTTCCTATCATGACACGCTATCCGGTACCTCCGGGAGCCACCTATGTCGTCCGCCCGCCGGGGCAGTATCCCACGCGGAAAGTGCGGGTGCTCACGCAGATGCTGATTGAGTATTTCAAGCGCAACCCGGACCTCTGGGGCCGTGACGGCTAAGACCCGATGGTTCCTCCAGCTGCCCCGTCGTACGACGTGGAGGGACCAACACCGCTCACTGCCTCGACCTCATCAAAAGGGAATCGGAGACGCTATTCACATCGCCAGGCTGCGGATAGCTTTTGACGAAATTGCACGACGATCCCAACTGCGCCGGTTGCCGATGTCATGATGCTCTACCGTGACGACCGCAGTGCCGCGGTCGATCGCTTCTTGATAGAAACGCGCCACTATTTCCGGCCCTGACGACAGGCCATTACCCGGTTCGGTTCAGCTCCTTGTTCGGTCTTCCGCCCGGCATGGCAAGAGCGGCATGGGGCATCCAGACAACATACCGATAAATAGGTTTCAGATATAATTCTATCCGAAGGATATATTGGACGTATAAATATTCTCTCGACATAACGCGCCTGCATCTCGGGAAATCAGGGGAGGTCGCAGTGGACTCGACCGCTGGGACGGCGCAGCGCCTGTGGGAACTCGGCGGTCACGAAAATGGCGGCGCGGAACGGGGAACGCCTGCGCTCTTGAACGGCGGCTATGAGATCTCAGGTGGCCACGGCTGCGTGCAGGCGGTCCTGCGTGCCATGTCGATCCTCAAATGTATCGCCCAAGACCCCAATGGGATGACGCTACGAGAAATTGCTCGAGGCACGAATTTGGCACCCTCGACCGCCCATCGTCTGCTGACAACGCTGCAAAGTGAAGGTTTCGTGCAGTTCAAGCCGGAGGCATCGCGCTGGCTGGTCGGTCATGGCGCCCATCTGGTCGGCGTCGCCTTTCTCCCGCAATGACGCCGGCCGCTTGCCTGACGTCGCGCGTTGATACGATCGAGGTTTGCGTGGAACGATACTTGTGCATTCCACGATGTGAAAACACCCGGCCAATCGTTGGCTTTTGTGCTCTAACTTGCTGGCAGCCAGTCGCTTCCTTGTGGGGCGCGCGGATTGGATTGGCGGATTGGATTGGGGGAATCTAGCAGGCCGAAGCATGGGAGGGCGGTGTCATGAAGCCGGACGTCATTGGACTGGGATCACGGGAGCGCCCATGGCGGGCCATCTGATCAAGGGCGGGCATGAGCTTCATCCGGGCGCCGCCGCCTGTGCCACTGGCTATGAGCTGGCCGGGAAGGCCGGCATCGTTTTCATTGTGGCGCCTGGCCGGATCGCCGGTAAGATCGCTGTCGACATGAATTCGATTTCATCGCTTGCAACCTCGGAAGACGGTCGACTTGTCACCGAAGCTCTCGTGCCGGCCTGCGTCCGGAATGAAACGCAACAGCTGGGCGCAAAAATCGACGACGATGCCTACCGGAGCGGACAATTCCCGCTGCGATCAGACTGTTCGAACAGCCCTGCCTGCCTCCAGAGTTTCCCGAGTTTCCGACTATTCCCGCCTATCGGCTTATCCAGACAGTAGGGATCGCGCATGAGCGACGAGATTAAGGACACCAATCCGGCCGAAACCCGAGAGTGGCTCGAGTCGCTTGACGGCGTCATCGAGGTCGAGGGCCCGGACCGAGCCCATTTTCTGCTCGACCAGGTCATGGCAGGCGCCCGCAAACGCGGGACACCGGTGCCCTATTCGGCTAACACGCCCTATCTCAACACCATCCCGGCCGACAGGCAGCCCGCCCATCCCGGCGACCGGGCCATCGAGCACCACATCCGCTCGATCATCCGCTGGAACGCGATGGCGATCGTGCTGCGCGCCAACAAGACCTCGTCCGAGCTCGGCGGCCATATCGCCAGCTTCCAGTCGTCGGCGCTGCTCTACGACACCGGCTACATGCATTTCTGGCACGCGCCGACCAAGGATCACGGCGGCGACCTCATCTATGTGCAAGGCCATGTCTCGCCCGGTATCTACGCCCGCTCCTTCGTGGAGGGACGCCTCAGCGAGGAGCAACTGCTTGCCTTCCGCCAGGAGGTCGACGGCAAGGGGCTGTCGTCCTATCCCCACCCCTGGCTGATGCCGGAATACTGGCAGTTCCCCACGGTCTCCATGGGGTTGGGGCCGCTGATGGCGATCTATCAGGCGCGCTTCCTGAAATATCTCCACAACCGCGGCTTTGCCGACACCGCCCCGCGCAAGGTCTGGGCCTTCCTCGGCGACGGCGAGATGGACGAACCGGAATCGACCGGCGCCATCTCCCTCGCTGCGCGCGAGAAACTCGACAACCTCATCTTCGTCATCAACTGCAACCTGCAGCGCCTCGACGGGCCGGTGCGCGGCAACGGCAAGGTGATCCAGGAGCTGGAGGCCCAGTTCAAGGGCGCCGGCTGGAACGTGATCAAGGTGATCTGGGGCTCGGGCTGGGACGATCTTCTCGCCAGGGATACCAGCGGCGCGCTGCTCAAGATCATGAGCGAGACGGTCGACGGCGAATATCAGGACTACAAGTCCAAGAACGGCGCCTATGTCCGCGAGCATTTCTTCGGCAAGTCGCCGGAAACCGCCGCCATGGTCAAGGACTGGACGGACGACCAGATCTGGGCGCTGGTGCGCGGCGGCCACGATCCCCTCAAGGTCTACGCCGCCTACAAGGCCGCCAGCGAGCACAAGGGCCAGCCGACGCTGATCCTGGCCAAGACCGTCAAGGGCTATGGCATGGGCGAGGCGGGTGAAGGCCAGAACATCACCCATCAGCAAAAGAAGATGGGCGAGCATTCCCTCAAGGAGTTCCGCGACCGCTTCGGCCTCACCGAGATCACCGACGAGAAGCTGGCCGAGATCCCCTTCATCCGTTTCGAGGAGGGCAGCAAGGAGCTCGCTTATCTCAGCCAGCGCCGCGCCGCGCTCGGTGGTTCCCTGCCTTCGCGCCGGGCGAAATCGACGGCGCTGGAAGTGCCGCCGCTCTCGGCTTTCGATGCACAGCTCAAATCCACCGAAGGCCGCGAAATCTCGACCACCATGGCCTTCGTGCGCGTGCTCAACACGCTGCTGCGCGACAAGCAGATCGGCAAGCGCGTCGTGCCCATCGTGCCAGACGAGAGCCGCACCTTCGGCATGGAAGGTATGTTCCGGCAATTCGGCATCTTCAGCCAGGTCGGCCAGCTTTACCGGCCCGAGGATGCCAATCAGCTGATGTTCTACAAGGAGGACAAATCAGGCCAGCTCCTGCAGGAGGGCATCAACGAGGCCGGCGCGATGTCGTCATGGATCGCGGCCGCAACGTCCTATTCGACCTCGGACGCGCCGATGATCCCCTTCTACATCTATTACTCGATGTTCGGCTTCCAGCGCATCGGGGACCTGGCATGGGCGGCCGGCGACATGCGGGCCCGCGGCTTCCTGGTGGGCGGCACCGCCGGGCGCACCACGCTGAACGGCGAAGGCCTGCAGCATGAGGACGGCCATTCGCACCTGATCTCGGGCACGATCCCCAACTGCCTCTCCTACGATCCGACCTTCGCCTATGAGGTCGCCGTCATCGTCCAGGACGGCTTGCGGCGCATGTATGCCGAGCAGGAAGACGTCTTCTACTACCTCACCGTGATGAACGAGAACTACGAGCATCCGGCCATGCCTGCCGGTGCCGAGGAGGGCATCGTCAAGGGGATGTACCTGTTCAGGCAGGCTCAGAAGCAGACGCCCTTGCGCGTCCAGCTCCTGGGATCGGGCACGATCCTGCGGGAAGTCATCGCCGCGGCCGAGCTGCTCGCTGCCGATTTCGGCGTGGAGGCCGATATCTGGAGCTGCCCGAGCTTCACCGAGCTGCGGCGCGAGGCCGTCGCGGTCGAGCGCTGGAACCTCCTCAATCCCGAGGCGGCGCCGAGGAGGAGTTATGTCGAAACCTGTCTGGGGGACCGGCAGGGACCGGTGATCGCCGCCACCGACTATATGCGCCTGTACGCCGACCAGATCCGGACCTGGGTGCCCGGCCGCTACCGCGTCCTGGGCACGGACGGCTTCGGCCGCTCGGACTATCGTCGGCGCCTGCGCCACTTCTTCGAGGTCGACAGGCATTGGATCGCGGTCGCCGCGCTCAAGAGCCTGGCCGAGGAGGGGGCGGTGAAGCCTGCGCTCGTCGCCGAGGCCATCCGCAAATACGGGCTCGATCCGTCCAAGGCCAATCCCGCCACCGTCTGAGCCGGGCGCGCGCCGAGACCTGGCAGCCGCACAGGTGGCCGCCAGATCCCGGGTGCACCGCACGCCACTTTGCCGACCCATCACGCGCATCAGCCCAAACGGGCCAACCGTCTTCAGGAGGAACTCCCGTGCCCACCGAGATCAAAGTTCCAGATATCGGCGACTTCAAGGACGTCCCTGTCATCGAAATCCTCGTCAATGTGGGCGACAAGGTGAATGTCGACGACCCGCTGGTGTCGCTCGAATCCGACAAGGCAACCATGGAGGTGCCCTCGACCGCGGCCGGCATCGTCGAGCAGATCCTGGTCAAGCTCGGCGACAAGGTCAGCGAGGGCGCGCCTCTCGTCGTGATCCAGGCCGGGGAGGGGGGGATGGCTCAGCCGCCGTCCCTCGTCGAACAGCAAGAGCCGGCGCCTGCCGCCGCGCCTGCGCCAGCAGCGGCGGCTCCGGTGTCCGCTCCCGCGCCGACCCGCGGCGCCATCGCCGATTTCTCGGGCGTGCATGCCAGCCCTTCGGTGCGCCGCCTGGCGCGCGAGCTCTCGGTGGACCTCAACCAGCTCAAGGGTACCGGCGAGAAGGGACGCATCACCCTCGAGGATGTGCGCGCCTTCCTCAAGGGACCGGCCCCGGCCGCTTCGGCACCGGCGGCGGCCGGTACGGGCATCCCCGAAATCCCCGCTGTCGATTTCTCCAAGTTCGGCCCGATCGAGACCAAGCCGCTCTCGCGCATCAAGCGGCTCTCAGGCCCCCATCTGCATAGGGCCTGGCTCAACGTGCCCCACGTCTCCCACAATGACGAGGCCGACATCACCGACATCGAGGCCTATCGCAAGGAACTGGACACCGCAGCCAAGGAGAAGGGCTTCCGCGTCACCCTGCTGGCCTTCCTGATCAAGGCCTCGGTTTCGGCCCTGCGTGCCTTCCCGGAATTCAACGCCTCGCTATCGCCTGAAAAGGACGCCCTGATCTACAAGAAGTTCTACAATATCGGCATCGCCGTCGACACGCCCGATGGCCTCGTCGTTCCGGTGATCAAGGATGCCGACCGCAAGGGCATCCACGAGATCAGCAAGGAGATGGGCGACATCTCCAAGAAGGCGCGCGACGGCAAGCTCGGCCCCGCCGACATGAGCGGCGGCACCTTCTCGATCTCCTCGCTGGGCGGCATCGGCGGCACCGCCTTCACCCCGATTGTGAATGCGCCCGAGGTGGCCATCCTGGGCGTGGTACGCTCGAAGATGGCGCCGGTCTGGGATGGCGCCGAGTTCAAGCCGCGCCTGATGCTGCCGGTCTCTCTCTCCTATGATCATCGGGTGATCGACGGGGCGCTTGCGGCCCGCTTCGCCCGGCATTTGTGCACCTCGCTCGAGGATGTTCGACGGCTGATCCTCTGACCGGCCGGATTTCGCAACACTCGGGAGAGACAAGATGAGCAATGGAAACGAAGTCCGCGTCCCCGACATCGGCGACTTCAAGGGCGTGCCTGTTATCGAGATCCATGTGAAGCCGGGCGATCAGGTCCAGGCCGACGATCCCCTGGTCTCGCTGGAATCCGACAAGGCGACGATGGAAGTGCCCGCACCGGCGGCGGGCACGATCGCCGAGGTCACGGTCAAGATCGGCGACAAGGTCAGCGAAGGCGACGTCATCGTGACGATGGCTGGCGCGGCGACAGCCGTTGCCCCGGCGGCGGCTCCCAACGAGGTGCCGAAGGCGGCCGCGCCCGCCGCCCAACCCGCCAGCGGCGGCAAGGGCGACATCCATGGCGAAGTCGTCGTGCTGGGTGGTGGTCCCGGCGGCTACACGGCTGCGTTCCGGGCCGCCGACCTCGGTAAGCAGGTGGTGCTGATCGAGCGTTGGCCGCAGCTTGGCGGCGTCTGCCTGAATGTCGGCTGCATTCCCTCCAAGGCGCTGCTCCATGCCGCTAAGGTGATTTCCGAAAGCCAGGAAATGGGAGCCCACGGTATTACCTTCGCGGCGCCCGAGGTCGACATCGACAAGCTGCGCGGCTGGAAGGACAGCGTGATCAGGAAACTGACGGGCGGCCTCGGCGGCCTCGCCAAGCAGCGCAAGGTCACAGTCGTGCATGGCACCGGCCGCTTCACTGCGCCCGACCGCATCGAGGTGCAGGGCGAGGAGGGCACCAAGTCGGTCAGCTTCGAGCATGCCATCATCGCGGCCGGTTCGGAGCCGGTGGTGCTGCCCTTCATCCCGCAGGATGACCGCCGGGTGATCGATTCCACCGGTGCCCTGGCGCTTGATAACGTTCCCAAGCGCCTGCTCGTCGTCGGCGGCGGCATCATCGGGCTCGAAATGGCCACGGTCTACCAGGCACTGGGATCCAAGGTCACCATCGTCGAACTGATGGACCAGATCATTCCCGGCGCCGACAAGGACATCGTCACGCCGCTGATGAAGCGCGTCTCCAAGCAATTCGAGGCGATCCATCTCAAGGCCAAGGTCACCAAGGTCGAGGCCGGGCCGGACGGGCTGACCGTCTCGTTCGAGGGCGGCAGCGCCCCGGCGACCGATCGCTTCGACAAGATCCTGGTCGCGGTCGGCCGCCGCCCGAACGGGCGCCTGATCGGTGCGGAAAATGCCGGCGTCGCCGTCGACGAACGCGGCTTCGTTGCCGTCGACAAGCAGATGCGCACCAACGTCCCGCACATCTTCGCCATCGGCGATGTGGTCGGCCAGCCGATGCTCGCCCACAAGGCCGTGCATGAAGGCAAGGTCGCGGCCGAGAACGCGGCGGGACACAAGGCCTTCTTCGACGCCAAGGTGATCCCCTCGGTGGCCTATACCGATCCCGAGGTCGCCTGGGTAGGCCTGACCGAGAACGAGGCCAAGGCGCGCGGCGTCAAATATGGCAAGGGCGTCTTCCCCTGGGCTGCCTCCGGCCGCGCCCTGTCGCTCGGGCGGGACGAGGGCATGACCAAGGTGCTGTTCGAGGAGGGCTCGGAGCGCATCATCGGCTGCGGCATCGTCGGCACCAATGCGGGCGATCTCATCGCCGAGGCCGCGCTCGCCATCGAGATGGGGGCGGATGCGGTCGATATCGGCGCGACGATCCATCCCCATCCAACCCTGTCGGAAACGATCGGGATGGCCGCGGAGGCCTTCGAAGGCACGATTACCGACCTCTACATGCCCAAAAAGCGCTGAGACCATCGCAGTTGAAGCCAAGCCGGGCGTCCTGACCATGTCCTGACGGCCCGGTTCCCGCGCAAAGGCCCGCCTGAAAGGCGCCCGCTTGGGCGTCAACGGCGGAGTGCGCCCTGAAGACAAGGGCGGGAGCGGGCCGCAAGGCCCTTCCTGCCGAACGCATCGAGTTCAATCAATCGGAGGACGTCGTGGACGAGCAACTGGTCAAAGCTGCCCTGGATTACCATCGCTATCCCATTGCCGGAAAAATCACCGTCCTGCCGACCAAGGACATGACGACACAGCGCGACCTCGCTTTGGCCTATTCGCCCGGTGTCGCGGCGGCGTGCCTCGCCATCAAGGACGATCCGCAGGAAGCCGCCAGCCTGACGGCGCGCGCCAATCTGGTGGCCGTCATCTCCAACGGTACGGCCGTGCTCGGCCTCGGCAATATCGGGGCGCTCGCCGGCAAGCCGGTGATGGAGGGCAAGGGCTGCCTGTTCAAGAAGTTCGCCGGTATCGACGTGTTCGACATCGAGATCGACGAAACCGATCCCGACAAGCTGGTCGACATCATTGCCAGCCTCGAACCGACCTTCGGCGGGATCAATCTGGAGGATATCAAGGCGCCCGAATGCTTCATCGTCGAGACGAAGCTGCGCGAGCGCATGGGGATTCCGGTCTTCCATGACGACCAGCATGGCACGGCCATCGTCGCGGCCGCCGCGATCCTCAACGGCCTGGAAGTGGTCGGAAAGAAAATCGAGGACGCCAGGCTGGTCTGCTCGGGCGCCGGGGCTGCGGCTCTCGCCTGCCTCGATCTGCTCGTCCATCTGGGGCTGCGCAAGGAAAACGCCTTCGTCACCGACAGCAAGGGCGTCGTCTACAAGGGACGCACCGCCTCGATGGACGAGAGCAAGACCCGCTATGCCCGCGAGACGCAGGCACGCACCCTTGCCGACATCGTGGAAGGCGCCGACATCTTCCTCGGCCTCTCGATGGCGGGTGTCCTCAAGCCGGAAATGGTCGCGGGCATGGCCGAGCGGCCACTCATCCTGGCACTCGCCAATCCCGAGCCCGAAATCCGGCCCGAACTGGCCCGCGAGGTGAGGCCGGACGCCATCGTGGCGACCGGGCGGTCGGACTATCCCAACCAGGTCAACAACGTCCTGTGCTTCCCCTTCATTTTCCGGGGCGCGCTGGATGTGGGCGCACGCACCATCAACGAGGCGATGAAGCTGGCTGCCGTCCGCGCCATCGCCGAACTCGCGCGGGTCGAACAGTCCGATGTCGTGGCCGCTGCCTATGGCACCCATGATCTCGGCTTCGGTCCGGACTATCTCATTCCCAAGCCGTTCGATCCGCGGCTGATCGTCAAGGTGGCCTCGGCGGTGGCCGAGGCCGCCGTCGCCAGCGGCGTCGCGGTCAGGCCGATCGAGGATTTCGACGCCTACCGGCGTTCCCTCGAGCGTTTCGTCTACACGTCCGGCACGGTGATGCAGCCGGTGTTCGCGGCGGCGGTCGAGGCCGGCGCCAAGCGCATCGCCTATGCCGAGGGCGAAGATGACGGGGTGCTGCGCGCGGCCCAGATCGCCCTCGACGAGCGTATCGCCTCGCCCGTCCTGATCGGGCGGCCCGATGTCATCGCCCGCCGGATGCAGGAACTGGGCCTGCGCATCCGGCCCGGCAAGGATGTCGAGGTCGTCGATGTCGGCGACGATGCGGCCATGGGCGGTACCTCGACGGCGGCCCGGCTGCTGGCCGCCGGCGAGGTCGAGGGCATGTTATGCGGCATCGCCGGTGCCTATGCCGATCACCTTGCCCCGATCGACAAGATCGTCGGCCTGCGGTCCGATGCGCATGCCTTCGCCGCCATGGGCCTGCTGCAGCTGCCGCGCCACACGGTGTTCGTCTGCGACCCCTTCATTCATCGCGATCCCTCGGCGGACGAAATCGCCGAGATGACGGTGCTTGCGGCCAGGGAACTGCGCCGTTTCGGCCAGGTGCCCCGTGCGGCCTTGCTGTCCCATGCCGATGACGGCGGCAGCGACGACCCGTCGGTGCGCAAGATGCGGGCGGCGCTCGCGCGCATCCTGGAACTCGCGCCGGAACTGGAGGTGGAGGGCGGATTGCAGGCCGATACGGCTCTCAGCCGCGCCGCCCTGGCCAGGGTCCGGCCCGACACGCGGCTGACGGACGCTGCCAACCTCCTGGTCATGCCGAACCGGGATGCGGCCAACATCACCTTCAACGCCTTGAAGGTGATTGCGGGGCAAGGCGTCTCGGTCGGCCCCATCCTGCTGGGAGCTGCCAAACCTGCCCATATCCTCACGCCGGCGACGACGGTGCGCGGCATCGTGAACATAACCGCGCTGGCGGCGGCTGCAGGGTAGGGCGCCACGCGGTTATCGCAGTCTTTCATCCCCTCATCTCGCCCGAAGGTTGGGCGAGATGAAAGCTTCGAGAAGCAGGCGCAACGTCTGCGCCCCCTGGCCCCGCTGCCTGCGGGGCGAGGGTAAGGGTGACGGTTGCCGCATCTTTTTTCGAAAACAGGTACCCACTTTTCGGCGCGGCCCGTCGCTACAGGCGGCACATTTCCCGAAAAACGAAGCCTCCCGTCGCGGGCAGCGGCGGGAGGCCTGGAATTCAGTCGATCCACGAAAGATCAATCAGGGCAGGCGGATCTCGTAAGGCTCGGGGAAGTGGAATTCCTCGAGATTTCTGCCGTCTCCCGCCCGGTCGACGACGAGGAAATCCTGCGGCTCGCCGAGTGGCGTCAGCACGCCATGCCAGAGATTGGCCGGATAGTTCACGCCCTGGCCCGGACTGGTCAGGAAAGCGCGGGGCGCTCCCGGCCGGCCGCCCTCATCCGGCGCGACGACCACCAGGAAAGGGCGCGGTGACAGGGGAAAGAAGGCTTGGCTGCCGAAAGGATGACGTTCCACCATCGTAAGCTTCAAGGGCAGGGCATAGGGCGTGCCCTTGAAGATGTTGATGATGACATGGCCGCCCGGCCCCTTGGCTTCGGCCCGGGCGAGGGCATGATAGCGCTCGCAACGCCCGCCATTGATCGGATAATGCGCGGCACCGTCGGTCTCGATCACCTCGCCGAAGGACGCGAAGGTCTCGCGAGTGAGGGGCTCGACGAGAAGGATGCTCATCGCCGCAATTCCCCACCGAGCTTCATGTGCCGGTTGACGTCCTTGTAGAGCAAATAGCGAAAATTGCTGGGGCCGCCGGCATAGCAGGCCTGCGGGCAGAAGGCGCGCAGCCACATGAAATCGCCGGCCTCGACCTCGACCCAATCCTGGTTGAGCCGGTAGACCGCCTTGCCTTCCAGGACGTAGAGCCCATGTTCCATGACATGGGTCTCGGCGAACGGAATGACCGCGCCGGGCGCCAACGTCACGATGGTCACATGCATGTCGTGGCGCATGTCCTCGGGATCGACGAAGCGTGTGGTCGCCCAGCGGCCCTCGGTATCCGGCATCGGGCTGGGCGCAATATCGCGCTCATTGGCAAAGATCGGCTCGGGCTTTGCAATGCCGGCGACATGCTCGTAGCTCTTGCGGACCCAATGGAAGCGAACGAGCCTGTCGCTCTGGTTGCGCACGCGCCAATCGCTGCCGCAGGGAATATAGGCATAGCCGCCGGGCGTCAGCGTATGCGCCTTGCCGTCGAGCGTAACCGTCAG
Organism: Labrys sedimenti; assembly: GCF_034424805.1. Taxonomy (NCBI): domain Bacteria; kingdom Pseudomonadati; phylum Pseudomonadota; class Alphaproteobacteria; order Hyphomicrobiales; family Xanthobacteraceae; genus Labrys; species Labrys sedimenti. Next base: position 161,482 of record NZ_JAXOUF010000007.1, on the reverse strand, counting down.
CTCGCCCTCGACGACGAACAGCACGCCCTGCGCACCCTCGTCCAATTCCGGCTTGTCGCTGCCGCCACCCGGGGTGACTTCCACGATGTATTGGGAAAAGGTTTCGGAGAAGCCGGAGAGCGGGCGAGCGATCACCCAGCAACGAGTCTTGTCCCAAAGCGGCAGATAGCTCGTCACGATGTCGCTATAGACACCTTTTGGGATGACGGCATAGGCCTCCGTGAATACGGCACGGCCTGTAAGGAGTTGAGTTTGGGGAGGCAGCCCGCCAGTCGGGGAAAAATACGATCGGACTGTCATTATTCTATCCTTAGGCCCATTAGTTGATATTTTTTATACTTCAGTACTTGCATCACTTGGGAACGATATCCACCGGTTATGCTTTGAACTACGTTCAGAGCATCTTGATCGCGGACGCGTAAACAAGCGCATACCAATGGTTCGTAATCCGAATATCGGGCAAATGCGAGTCGTCCGTTGCAAAATCCCGACGAATTTCACGATGTGGAATCTGCAAGATCAGGCGAAGTCGAACCCTTTTCTAATGAAGCATTCTGAGTAAGCATAATAGAAATCAATAAGCTCGACTCACAGCATCGAGCGTATTCCAACGTTGGGAGGTTGGGCCGTCGCAGCCGATCGTCTGTCTGCCGGTATATCGGCGTCCATGAAGAGGCGCGGCAGGCCGGCATCTCTTGCCCATGCAGGGCCGGCAATTCCGACCAGTAATCGGTGTTCGTGGCCGACATGGAGCGCACCTTGCGCTACCAGGACATCTCCATGCTGCATGAGGGCGACTATTTCCTCAACGGCAAGCTCTATGACGCCAAGGGCAGCGAGGTGAAGGTCGAGGGCCCGAGCCGCTACTGATGCCAAAGAAAAGTGCCGCCTCTGGTCGCATGCAGGCCAGGGGTCGACGCCGTCCCTTTCAAGGCGGCGCGGTCGCAACGGCTTGATGAATGGCGTTTTATCGTGAAATCCATTTCCTCTCGCGTCCGCGTCGAAGTGTGCTCGACGCACGGGGCGAAGCAGCCTTCTCGGAGGCCACCATCAATCCCTCACCTCGGCACGCGGCGATGGAAGGGGCGGCCGAAGCCACGGGACGTTCGGAGCGGCCCTGTTTCCTATCAAGGGCCGCTTGCCGCAGGGGCCGCAACCCGCCACCCGAGCCTGGATCTTCGACCACCCGAGCAAACTCGGCGCTGGATAAAACCTGGAGGTAACGTCACCGGCCGCATAGTCAAACTTGCTATGCTTGCCTTTCCGCCAGGCGGCAACTCGCGGTCCAAGGCGACGGCTAAACGATGTTTGTCTATCTTTATACGAGCACTTTGGAGAGAAAGGCTTGAGTCTGTGGATGGGATGGGTTGCCCAGTACATCCCCGGGCCCGCCTTCCTCGATGATCTCGCCGCCGGCCATGAAGACGATGTGATCAGCCACTTCGCGGGCGAAGGCGATCTCATGGGTCACCACGATCATCGTCATGCCGCTTTGGGCAAGATCGCGCATCACGTCCAGCACATCGGAGACCAATTCGGGGTCCAGGGCGCTGGTCGGTTCGTCGAAAAGGATGAGCTTGGGCTGCATGGCGAGGGCGCGCGCGATTGCGACACGCTGCTGCTGTCCGCCGGACAGCTGGCGGGGGTAGGCGTTGACCTTCTCCGCCAGTCCGACGCGCTTCAGAATGGCGTGGGCGCGTTCCCTCACCTCCTCGCGCGGTTCCCGCTTCACCCCGACCGGCCCCTCCATGATGTTCTGGAGAACCGTCATGTGGGGGAACAGATTGAAGTGCTGGAACACCATGCCGATGTGGATGCGCTGGCGCGCTATCTCATGCTCGTGCATTTCCTGGAGGTGGCCTTTGTGTTCCCTGTAGCCGATCAGCTCGCCATCCACGCGGATGCGGCCCTTGTCGATACGCTCGAGATGGTTGATGCAACGCAGGAAGGTGCTTTTGCCGGAACCGGACTGGCCGAGCAGGCACATCACCTGGCCGTTCGAAACGGACAGGTTTATTCCCTTGAGAACCTCCAGGGCACCGAAGGATTTGCGCACGCCCGTCGCCTGCACCATGATCTTGGCTGGCGGCTTTGGTTGAAAGGTCATGGCGCGCTTCTCGCTTTCTCGCCAGGATTGATCGGGCTGCTGCGGGACAGCCCGAAGAATGCGCCGATGCTTTGCAGGGGCGTCGGAGGGAGGTCGCGGCTGCTGCCGCGAGCGTAGTGGCGCTCGATGTAATACTGGATGCCGCTCATCACCGAAACGATGATCAGGTACCAGATGACCGCCACCAGCAGCAGCGGAATGGTCTCGAACGTGCGCGTATAGATCGTCTGGGCGGCGAAGAGCAGTTCCGGTACGGCGATGATGCTGACCAGAGCCGACATCTTCAGCATATTGATGGTGTCGTTGCCGAGCGGCGGGATGATGACGCGCATCGCCTGCGGCAGTATCACCCGCCGCAGCAGCCGCCCGCGCGACATGCCGATGGATTGGGCCGCCTCCGTCTGGCCGTGGTCGATGGAAATGATGCCCGCGCGGATGATCTCAGCGCTGTAGGCGGCCTCGTTCAGGCTGAGCCCGAGGATTGCCGCCACATAGGGCGTGATCAGCACATTGGCATCCAGCTCGACGAAGTCAGGGCCGATGAACGGGATGCCCAGCGAGATATGGGGAAACAGGGCGGACAGATTGTACCAGACCAGCAATTGCACCAGCAGCGGCGCTCCGCGGAAGAACCACACGAAAAGCCATGACGCACCCGACAGGATGGGGTTCGGCGACAGCCGCATGACCGCCAGCATCACGCCCAGCGCGACACCCATCACCATGGCGATGGCCGTCAGCTCCAGAGTGCGCCATACGCCCAGCAAGATCGTCTGCGAGGTGAAGTACTGACCGACCACGGCCCATTCGAACCGTGGGTTGGTGAAGAGCGTGTGCACCAGCATCGCCGCCAGAAGGGCGACGAAGGCGATGGCCACCCAGCGCCAGGGATGACTGGCCGGCCTGATGACCAGGTCGATCGTAGGATCGACATCCGCTCCCTTCGAACGGGTCTCGTTGACCGACATGGCTGGCTCCCGAAGTTGCGGCTGCCGGGTGGCGATCTCCATCCCTTATTGGCCGTCGTTGATCATGGCCTTGTCGATGGCGCCGACCTCCTGTCCCCACTTGGCCAGGATCTTGCCGTAGGTGCCTTCGTCGATCAAAGCCTGCACGGAGGCCTGGAGGGCTTTGGTCAATTCGTCGGAACCCTTGGGCAGCACCAATCCGTAGTGACGTGGTGCATAGGAGGTACCCGGCACCTCGAAGGTGCCTTTGTGTTGCTGTGCAATATAGGCACCGGCGGATGTGTCGATCATGGCCACGTCGGCCCGGCCTGCCTGCAAGGCCAGGACGATCTGGCTGGTACCGGGCAGGATCTTGGCGCTGACTTCAGGTTTGCCGGCCTTCACGCAGTCGTCCGAAGCCTTCTTCGCATCGTCGATTTCCGTGGTGCCCTTGTCGATTGCGACGGAGATGCCGCAGATGTCGGCCAGGCTATGGATGTTCTTGGGATTGCCTTGCTTGACCAGGAAACCACCACCCGAGGTGAAGTAGTCGACGAAATCGACCTTCTTGCGTCGCTCCTCGGTGTCGGTCATCGCCGACATCGCCATATCATAGCGGTTGGCGGCGAGAGCCGGAATGATGGCGTCGAAGCTCATATGCTGGAATTCGAGCTTGACGCCGAGCTTCTGCCCGATCGCTTCGGCCAGATCCTTGTCGAGGCCGATGATGGTGGTGTTGTCGGTGTCGAAATATTCGAACGGCGGATATTCTACGTTGCTGGCAACCCTTATCTTGCCCGCTTCTCTCAATTTGGCCGGCAGCATGGCCTGGATCTTGGGATCCGCCTTGGTCGCAATGGCGGTATCGGCATAAGCCGTACCAGCGAGCATTGCTCCGACCAGGAACAATGCGGCTGCGGTCGCCGAAGCGGACCGAGCGTGACGACGACGTTCATTGCCCATGCATTGAGTCCCCTGTTTATCGCGAGGGCCACATTGACGTGGTCTCGAAGCTCGCGGATTTTGGCTCCGGATGGCTTGATGATCAGATGTATATACTAGCTTATACAACTTATCGAAGCCATTCTTGTCAAGTGTGATCCGCCCTAATGGCCCAGGGAAACCCCGGGTTGGTGACATGCTAAGGTCGAGCCGACGCTCTGGCTCTTGCCGACGCGGTGGCGTATCGGGACTGGCAACCATTCCATTTTACTATATAGCTATATACATTATTGGGAATTGTTTCCCGTCGAGCCTGTCTACGGAGAAGCCGTCGGTTTTCGGCTGCTGCCCTATGCAGCTTGTATTAACATGTAGACCTGTTTGATTCAGGCGCATTGGCACATGACGAGATGAACAAGAAAAGAGATGGCGCCTTGAAGGAGATGGTCCGCGGCAACGGCGAGATCGGGGTCTCGCTGGGGCAGCAGGTGCGCAACCATATTCTGGCGAAAATCAATTCAGGCGAATGGCAGGAAGGCTATCGGGTCCCATCTGAAGCGCGCTTTTCGGAACAGTTGGGCGCCTCGCGCATGACCGTCCATATTGCCATGCGCGATCTTGCCGCGGAGGGGGTGCTGGTGCGGCGGCAGGGGGCCGGCACCTTTGTCGCCGCCCGCCAAAGCCAATCCACCTTTCTGGAATTGCGCAACATACATTCCGAGATCGAAGCGCGCGGAAACCGACATACGACGGACGTCATCAAGATGGAGGAGGTCAATAGCGATCTCAATCTCGCTACCGAGCTCAATGTCGTGCCCGGTTCTATGGTATTTCACTCTTTGTTGGTCCACCGGGAAAACGGAAGGCCGCTGCAAATTGAAGACAGATACGTAAACCCGCAGTTTTCTCCGGATTATCTGGAGCAGGATTTCACAAAAATAACACCCTATGTCCACCTGATGGCCGTGGCTCCCCTGGAGGAGGTCGAACATGTCATTCAGGCCGTCCTGGCCGATGAGTTCAGCTGCAAGCTGCTCGAAATGAAGCAGGGCGAACCGCTGCTTTTGCTGCGCCGGCGCACCTGGTCGCGCGGCATGATTGCTACCAGCGCGCGCTTCCTGCACCCGGGGCCTCGCTTCAGCCTTGCGGGGCGAATGCCTGTCGGTCGCTGAAGCGAAGGGAGAGGCGGGTTTCTGACGGGCTCAGCCTTGCCGTCCCTTCGCCGAAGGGCATCGTCTGCCTTGACAGGGGCTCGACATCTGAAAGATATTCAAGTTGCATATACAACTCTATATAACTTGGATGCCGACATGTTGGGGCCAATGTTTGCAATCGGCGATCAGGGAGCTAGCGTACCCAAGCCCAGCGCGCGGCTGACGGAATTGCCCGGCTATGGACGCGGCCGGGCCGGGCCCGGCATCGCGTTTGCGCACAGGCTCGGTTCCAATGAGGCACCGGATCCACCGAGCGCGGCCGTCCAGGCCGCTGTGGCCAAGGCAGCGGCGGGCGCGCACCGTTATCCGGATTTGCGCGGCGAGACGCTGGCGGAGGCGCTGGCAAGCCGGCATGGTCTGCCAGCCGACATGATCGCGGTGTCGGCGGGCTCCGTCACCATGCTGGACCAGCTCATCCGTGCCTATTGCGATCCCGGCGACAGGGTGATCACGCCCTGGCGCTCCTATGAGGCCTATCCGATCATCGTCGGCGGAGCCGGCGCGCGCCTCGTGGAGGTGTCGCTTGACGGCCGTCACCGGCTGAATGCGGCGGCGATCCTCCAGGCCTGCAGGTCCGAGGCGCGGGTGGTGATCATCTGCAACCCCAACAATCCGACCGGTACCATGCTGGCGCCGGGCGAGTTGGAGGCTCTGCTGGATGCCATACCCGCGCAAACGCTCATCATCCTCGACGAGGCCTACGCCGATTATGCCGACGAGGCGGCGATGGTTGCAGCTTCGCCTGCGCATCGCCTGGCCCGGTATCGGAATCTTGCGGTGTTGCGCACATTTTCCAAAGCCTGGGGGCTTGCCGGCATGCGGGTCGGCTATTGCCTGGCGGATCGCAGCATCATTGCCGCGGCCAATGCGGTTGCGCCGCCATTCCCGCTGCCGGCAACTGCGCAGGCGGCGGCGCTCGCGGCCCTTGCCGAGGAGGATGTGGTCGCGGCACGCATAGCTGCCAGTCTCGAGCAGCGAGGGCACATGTATGAGGGGCTTTCGGCCCTTGGATTCGAGGTCGCGCTCTCGCAGGCCAATTTTGTGTGGCTGGCGGTCGGCGCGGAGGCGGAAGCGCTGACCCTTCATTTGTCCGCGGCCGGGATCGCGGTACGCTGCTTTCGCGGCGAGGGCGTGCGCATTACGACGGGGACGGCGGCCGCCACCCAAGCTCTGCTGGCGGCGGCGGCGGCGTGGCTGTCGAGGTGAGGGGGCGAGGGGGAGAGCGATGATCGGCTGAGGCCACGGCGGGCGGCCGGGAACATCGGCATGCCGTTCGCTGGGAAGGGTTGATCTGCCCGATGCTGTTCACCAATGCGGCTATGGCGGGGGCGTCCTATCGACCATCGTGACCGCGACGGGATAGTCTTGCCCCGCCCGCGAGCCGTGGGCGCCTTCGTCCATTCCGCAGACGTCCTGCGGACAACATAGTCAGCGGAGTGCCATGTCGAGAGAAAGCACCCTTCCCAAGGCGTTCGTCCAGACCCTGCGAGAGCGGTTCGCGGATCGTTTCCAGACCGGGGCGGCCATATGTGCGCAACACGGTTCCACGACCACTTGGATCGAGAACCAGCCGCCGGATGGCGTGGTCTTTGCCGAGAATACGGCGGAGGTTGCCGATATCGTCGGACTGTGTGGCGAGGCGGGCGTGCCGGTCATCCCCTTCGGCGCGGGCAGCTCGCTCGAAGGCCAGCTCAATGCGCCAAGAGGCGGTATATCCGTCGACCTGACGCGGATGGACCGCATTCTTGCGGTCAACGCCGAAGACATGGACTGCGTGATCCAACCGGGCGTGACACGCAGCCGCCTGAACGACTATCTGCGCGATACCGGCCTGTTCTTCCCTCTCGATCCCGGCGCCGATGCGACTCTCGGCGGCATGGCCGCCACCCGCGCTTCGGGCACGACCGCGGTGCTCTATGGCACCATGAAGGACGCGGTGCTGTCGCTCGAGGCCGTGATGCCGGACGGCCGGGTGATCCGCACCGGCCACCGGGCGCGCAAGAGTGCGGCGGGCTACGATCTGACCAGGTTGCTGGTCGGTTCCGAAGGCACGCTCGGCATCATCACAGAGCTGACGGTTCGGTTGCGAGGCATTCCTGAGGCGGTGTCGGTGGCTCGCTGCTCCTTCCCCACCGTCGAAGATGCCAGCAATGCCGTTATCAGCGGCCTTCAATTCGGCCTGCCCTTTGCGCGGATCGAGCTGTTGGACGCAACCACGGTCAAGGCGGTCAATGCCCATTCGCAGTTGAGCCTGCCGGAGACGCCGCTGCTGCTGGCCGAATTCCACGGCACGCCGGACACAGTCGCTGAATTGTCGGTGCGTTTCGGGGAAATCGCCCGCGAGCACGGCGCCAGCGCACTGGACTGGACGACCGATCCGCAGGAACGGACGCGATTGTGGAAGGCGCGCCACGACCTGTTCTGGGCGGTCCTGGGCCTGCGGCCCGGCGCCAAGGGCATCAGCACCGATGTGTGCGTGCCGATCTCGCGATTGGCCGAATGCATTGGCGCTGCCGCTGAGAAGGCCCGGTCGCTGGGGCTGCTCGCTCCGATTGCGGGGCATGTCGGCGACGGCAATTTCCACAATCTGATCGTGCTCGATCCGGAGAACCCGGCGGAGCGGGCCACCGCCAAATCCTATATCGGCTGGCTGAACGAACTGGCTCTTTCCATGGAAGGAACCTGCACGGGCGAACATGGCGTGGGGCAGGGCAAACGTTCCTATATGGAGCGCGAGATGGGCCCGGCGCTGGATGTGATGGCGGCCATCAAGGCGGCGATCGATCCGAAGAACATCATGAACCCGGGAAAGATCCTGCCCGAACGGTTCGAAGCGCCAGACTGACGCGGCATATCGAGATGAACTCTTATTCAGAAAAACGCTGCAAAAACTATAGTTTATAAAATTATTCTTATCTAATAGATTAAGTGTGCCGCTGCAGCACTTCTCCAAGCGTTGCGGAATGGCCGGCTCATCCGTGGCCGAACGCCTCGACAATGGCTTGCGAGGCGGGGGGCAGGATCGCGCTCTTCGCACCGTCGAGCGGACATGCGAGGATGACGGACTCCTGGGCGAAGCCCTCGGCAATCGGGACACTGGCCAGGGGAGACCCGTCATAGGCACAGCTGCTTTTTGACCCGGCATAGGTGATGCCAATGCCTTCGCCATGAGCGGCAAGGCTGCGCATGACCTCAAATGCCTGCACTCTGTGGCGAACGACCGGCTCCGCGCCGATCCGCCGGAAGAGGCCGAGGACGTGTCTTACCGACAGGCCCTCTTCGAAGAGGATCAGTGCGCGTTGGCCGAGGTCCCGGAGGCTGACCTGCCGCAAGCCGGCAAGGGGGTCGTCGACGCGCATCAAGGCGTGGGGCTGGACTGAGGCGAGCGGTCGGCGCAGGAAGCTTGCGTCGAGACCGAGGTCGAACGTCACGGCCAAGTCGATGCGCGACTGCAGCATGTCGCGGGCGAGCGTCTCGAAATCGGCGATGCGATAGCGGATTTCCGCACCCGGCAATTTGCTGCGCAGGGCATTGAGCAGGCGGCCGATATGAAGCGGTGCCAGATCCTCGAACAGCCCCAGTGTCAGGCGACCGACAGTAGCGTGTTGGTTGCGGGTGGGGTCGTCCAACTGCCGGGCGAGGGAGATGATCTCCTCGACCTGGGCAAGATAATCCTGGCCGAAATCGGTGAGCTCGACCGGGGCGCCTCGGCGCCTGATGAAAAGCTTGCGTGCCAGGCGCCGCTCGACCTGCGTGATGGCGACCGAAAGCGAGGGCTGCGACACGTTGAGTTGCGAGGCCGCGGCCGAGAGACTGCCGGAGCGGGCCACGGCGGAAACATACTCGAACTGGCGAAGCGTGAGATATAGCATGAGCCTAAGAGTAGTTTAGGGACTTATTATTTGAAACTATAAATAATTGCCTGTTTGGTGGTTCCGTCAAGCAGGGAGGAACGCAATGACACATCCGCTCGTCACGCAGGAACAGATCGAGGCCTATCAGCGCGACGGCGTCGTGCTGGTGCGCGGATTGTTCAAGGATCACGTGGAGAGACTGCGGGCGGGTGTGGCCCGCAACATGGCGGAGCCCAGCCAATATGGCGCCGAGAACCTCAAGCCTGGCGAGGCAGGCCGCTTCTTCGACGACTATTGCAATTGGGAGCGCATCCCCGAATTCGAGACCGTGATCCGTCACTCCGCAGCCGGCGAGGTCGCGGCTGATCTGATGGGGGCGAATTCGGTCCAGGTCTTCCACGACCATGTCCTGGTCAAGGAACCCGGCACATCGAAGCCAACACCCTGGCACCAGGACGGCCCCTATTATTTCGTCGAGGGGACGCAGACGGTGAGCTTCTGGTCGCCGCTGGATCCGGTGCGCGAAGCGTCCCTGCGCTGCGTCGCCGGCTCGCACCGCTGGCCGAAGCCGGTCCTGCCGACGCGCTGGCTCTCGGAAGAGAATTTCTACGCCGACAGCGATGCCTATATCCCCGTACCCGATCCCGATGCGGAAGGCATGGATATTCGCGAGTGGGAGATGGAGCCGGGCGATGCCGTCGCCTTCAACTACATGACGCTCCATGGCGCTCGCGGCAATGAGGCGGCGACGCGCCGCAGGGCTTTCTCCCTTCGGCTCGTGGGAGATGATGCCCGCTATGTCGAGCGACCCGGACGCACTTCGCCTCCCTATCCTGGCCACGGCATGTCGGCGGGCGAAAAACTGCGCGAAGACTGGTTCCCGACGGTTTTCCAACGCGGAGCCGCGCGCGGCGTGGGCTGACACATTATCGGGGGGCGGGCGGGTGTCGATCTGTGGCGGCCTACAAACCTCGCCTGCCATTTGCGCATCATGTGGACCATATCGATGCCGGACAGGATCGTCTCTGCGCATATGGGCGATTTGAATCCGGCCTTCATTCACATTTGCGGAATATTCAACGCCCTATGATACCAAGGGACGGAATCCCGCTCGTCCCCGGCCCGGCGGCAGTCACGGAATATAGTTGTGCGCCTTGTCCAGCCAGGGCGGTTCTTCGGCATACATTTCCTGGATGAGCTTCTTGACCAGGTCGATATAGGGCGAGCTATCCCCGACCCTCTGGTTGAGAATGACGGGAGAACTGGCGTCCTTTTCCTCCAGCAGCCTGTAGTGAACGTCCGACCGCATCTGGCGGGCGGAGGCGGGCACGAGGCACAGGCCCGCATCCGCCGCGACCAGCCCGAGGGCCGCCTGGATTTCCCGCACCTCCTGAACCTCTGCTGGACGCGCGTCATGGCCGTGCAGCAGACCCAGGACATGGTCGGCATAGCTGGGGCGCGGTTCCTTGGGATAGACGATGATCTTCCGGTCGGCCAATGTCCTGATCGGCAGCGGTGCGTTGCTTTCGGCCAGCGGCGTGCCCTTGGGAATGGCGACGACCAGCCGTTCCTCGCGCAGCACGATGCCGGTGACATTGGGATCGCTGTGGCGAAGCCGGCCGAAGCCGATGTCGATGCGGCCTTCCTTCAGGGCGGGGATCTGCTGCACCGACACCATTTCCAGGAGCTGGATGTCGAGCTCCGGCGCATGCTGGCGCAGCTTGCGCACGAGCGCGGGGAGGCCGCCATAGAGAGTGGAAGCGACGAAGCCGATGGAAAACACGCTATTCTGGTTCAACCCGACCCGGCGGGTTGCCGTCAGCATCTGGTCGACCCGGCCGAGAACCTGGAGAGACTGCTCGTAGAAAAGCCGGCCTGCATCCGTCAGGCGTACGGGCCGGCTCTTGCGAATGATCAGGGCCACCCCCAGTTCCTCCTCCAGCAGCTGGATCTGCCGGCTCAAGGGCGGCTGTGCCATATGCAGGAGCTCCGCCGCGCGGGTGAAATTGCGCTCGCGCGCCACCGCCACGAAATAGCGGATCTGGCGAAGGTCCATTTTACCCTCCCTAAGAGGTATATTGCACTGCGGTAAGTGTCGTTATTGCAGGGCTTTTTCCAGTATCATACCTGTAAGGTATCATGTCCAACACAAATGGTGTTGGACCGAGCGTCATGGCTGCCGCAGGATCGCAGCATGAACACGGTTTTCGCCCCCCTCGCTCCGGCCGCAATCCTCGCTCCCGTCATCGAACGGATCGAGACACTGCTCGTCGACCTGCCCACCATCCGGCCGCACAAGCTGTCGGTCGCCACCATGGACGGCCAGACGCTGATGCTGGTGAAGGTTCATTGCAGCGACGGCATCACCGGCATCGGCGAGGGCACCACCATCGGTGGGCTCGCCTATGGCGGGGAAAGCCCGGAGGGCATGAAGCTCGCCATCGACAGATATTTTGCGCCGGTCATGATCGGCGAGGACGCGACCCGCGTACAGGTCTTGATGGCGCGCCTCGGCAAGGTGGTGAAGGAAAACCGCTTCGCCAAGAGCGCGGTGGAAACGGCCCTGCTCGATGCGCATGGCAGGCGGCTCGGCCTTCCGGTCAGCGAATTGCTCGGCGGGCGCCGCCGCGACCGGCTGCCGGTGGCCTGGACGCTCGCTTCCGGTGATACGGCCAGGGATATCGCCGAAGCCGAACATATGCTGGATCTGCGCCGGCATCGCATCTTCAAGCTGAAGATCGGTGCCAAGGGGCTGAAGGAAGACATCGCCCATGTCGCCGCGATCAAGCGGGCGCTCGGCGAGCGCGGCGCAATACGCGTCGACGTCAACATGGCCTGGAGCGAGACCGAGGCCGCCTACGGCATGGCTGCACTGGCCGACGCCGGCTGCGAACTGGTGGAACAGCCCGTCGCCTCGACCGCCGCGCTGGCCCGGCTGGTCCGCCGTTTCCCCGTGGCGCTGATGGCCGATGAGGCGCTGACCGGGCCGGAATCCGCTTTCGAGATCGCCAAGGCTGCCGGCGCGGACGTCTTCGCCGTCAAGATCGAGCAGAATGGCGGCATCTGCAACGCGCAGCGCGTCGCCGCCATAGCGGACGCGGCCGGTATCGGCCTCTATGGCGGCACCATGCTGGAAGGCGCGGTCGGCACCATCGCCTCGGCGCAGGTCTTCTCGACCTTTGCCGCTCTGCAATGGGGCACGGAACTGTTCGGCCCGCTGCTGCTGACGGAGGAGATCCTGCGCCGGCCGCTCGATTACAGCGACTTCGAGCTGACCGTTCCGGACGGGCCGGGGCTCGGCATCGAACTGGACGAGGAACGCGTCGCCTTCTTCGCCCGCAACGGTTCGCGCAAGACGATCAGCGCCGGTTGAGGAGAGAGCCATGCTGTTCCACGTCAGGATGGATGTGAACATCCCCCACGACCTGCCCGAAAGCGAGGCGGCCGAGATCATCGCGAAGGAAAAGGCCTATTCGCAGGCGCTGCAGCGCAGCGGCAAGTGGCGGCATATCTGGCGCATTGCCGGTGCCTACGCGAACTACAGCGTTTTCGACGTGAAAGACAATGCGGAATTGCACGAGATTCTCTCGGGCCTGCCGCTGTTCAAGTTCATGCGTATCGAGGTGGCGCCGCTGCTGCGACACCCCTCTTCGATCCGCGACGGTGATGGCTGACGTCACCGCGTCCCGGGGCAACCGCGATGGCGGGGCCCCCATAAATTCAAAAGCAATAAGTGGAGGATTGAAATGAGCGTGAAGATCTTCGCAAGGCCCGACATCCAGGATTTCCTGAAGGTCCTGAGCGGGCTCGACAAGGACGGCGGCAATCCGCGCGTCAAGCAAATCGTCCATCGGATCATGTCGGACCTCTTCAAGGCGATCGACGATCTTGACGTCACCCCGGACGAATACTGGACAGCCATCGCCTGGCTCAACGACATCGGCGCGGCCGGACAAGCGGGCCTGATTTCACCCGGCCTCGGCCTCGACCACTTCCTCGACGAGCGCCTCGACGCGATCGACGCAGAACTCGGCATCGACAACCCGACGCCGCGCACGATCGAGGGACCGCTCTATGTCGCCGGCGCGCCGGTCTCGCACGGTTTCGCCCGCCTCGACGACGGCACGGATAAGAACGGCCACACGCTGATCATGCATGGCACCGTCCACGGCGCCGACGGCCGGCCGCTGCCGGGCGCGACCGTCGAGGTCTGGCATTGCGACACCCGCGGCTTCTACTCGCATTTCGATCCGACCGGAAAGCAGGCGCCCTTCAACATGCGCCGCACCATCGTTGCCGACGACAAGGGCCGCTACAAGTTTCGCAGCATCGTCCCGAACGGCTATGGCGTACCGCCGGGCAGCCCGACGGAAAAGCTGCTCTCCGCCCTCGGCCGCCATGGCCAGCGCCCGGCCCATATCCACCTCTTCATCAGCGGCGAAGGCCATCGCAAGCTGACGACCCAGATCAACATCGAGGGCGATCCGCTGGTCAACGACGACTTCGCCTATGCCACCCGCGACGGCCTCGTTCCGGCCGTCGTCGAGCGGACGGATGCGGCCAGCATCGCGGCCAACGGCTTGGAAGGGGCCTTCGCCGAGATCGTGTTCGACATCCATCTGACCGCATTGGTCGACGGCGTCGACAACCAAATCAACGACCAGCGCAAGCGCGCCGCGGCCTAGCTGGCGGCTGCCTCTTTCAAGGTGTTGAGGCCTGAGGTCTGGATAGCACAGTGCGACCCCTCATCCGGCGCTTCGCGCCACCTCCAGTCAACTCAAGCGAGTTGACGACACCCGCCGGGGGAGAAGGCCGTTGGCGAGTGCGGCACCTTCCAAAATGACAGCCTTCTCCCCCTTGCGGGAGAAGGTGCCGGCAGGCGGATGAGGGGTTGCACCACTCCATCTCAGTCTCTCCCCGGCTGTTCGAAAGACCTTGAAACGAGCGGCCCTGAGGGCCGTCCCACCCCGATCATCGACATCGTTGCAAGGACCGCGCCGACCGCCGTTCCTTGCGGGAGAGAAGTCATGTCCGCAATCATCGACAAGGCCCGTGATCTCGATCATCTGCTCGCCACCGCCGTGCAGGATGATCACGAGGCCGGCGTGTTTCGCTGCCGCCGCGACATCTTCACCGACGCCGACCTGTTCGCACTGGAGATGAAGCACATCTTCGAGAGCAACTGGGTCTATCTGGCCCATGAAAGCCAGATCCCCGACAACAACGACTATTACACGACCACAATCGGCCGCCAGCCGGTAGTGATCACCCGCGACAAGACCGGCACGCTCAACGCCGTCATCAATGCCTGCGCCCATCGCGGAGCGATGCTCTGCCGCCGCAAGCATGGCAACAAGGGCAGCTTCACCTGCCCGTTCCACGGCTGGACCTTCTCCAACACCGGCAAGCTCCTGAAGGTGAAGGACGAAAAGACCACGCAATATCCCGTGCAGTTCGCCAAGAACGGCTCGCACGACCTGACGCGCGTCGCGCGCTTCGAGAATTATCGCGGCTTCCTGTTCGGCAGCCTGAAGGAGGACGTGGCGCCGCTGACCGAATTCCTCGGGCAAGCGCGGATCATCATCGACCAGATCGTCGACCAGGCGCCGGACGGGCTGGAGGTGCTGCGGGGCAACTCATCCTACATCTATGACGGCAACTGGAAGCTCCAGATGGAGAATGGCTGCGATGGCTACCATGTCTCCTCCGTCCACTGGAACTATGCCGCCACCATGGGCCGCCGCAGCGAGGAAGGTACCAAGGCGGTCGACGCCAATTCGTGGAGCAAGTCGGTCGCCGGCGTCTATGGCTTCGAGAACGGCCATATCCTGTTATGGACCAACACGATGAATCCGGAGGTCCGCCCCGTCTACGGCCAGCGCGAGAAGATCCGTGAGCGCGTCGGTGAGACCAAGACCGATTTCATCATCAACCAGACCCGCAATCTGTGCGTCTATCCCAACCTATTCCTGATGGATCAGTTCAGCACGCAGATCCGGGTGACGCGTCCCATCAGCGTCGACAAGACGGAGGTCAGCATCTTCTGCTTCGCCCCCAAGGGCGAGAGCGCGGAAGACCGTACGCTGCGCATCCGCCAGTACGAGGATTTCTTCAACGTCTCCGGCATGGGCACGGCCGACGACCTCGAGGAGTTCCGCGCCTGCCAGTCCGGCTATGCCGGTACGGCGGCTTTGTGGAACGACCTGTCGCGTGGCGCGCCGCTGTGGATCGAGGGTCCCGACGACAATGCCAGGAGGATGGGCCTCGAGCCGCTGCTCTCGGGCGAGCGTAGCGAGGACGAGGGGCTGTTCGTCCGCCAGCACGAATATTGGGCGACGGTGATGCGCGAGGCGCTCGCCGCCGAGAAGAAGGGAGTGGTCGCATGAGCATGTCCTACGATGCCGTCCGCACTTTCCTGTTCCGCGAGGCGCGGCTTCTCGACGATCGCCAATGGGATGAATGGCTGACCTGCTATGCACCCGACGTCACCTACTGGATGCCGGCCTGGGACGACGATGATGCGATCACCGAGGATCCGCATGCGCAGATCTCGCTGATCTACTATCCAAGCCGGGAAGGCCTGGAGGACCGCGTCTTCCGCATCAAGACCGAGCGGTCCGGCGCTTCGACGCCGGAGCCGCGTACCAGCCACAGCGTCACCAATGTCGAGCTGGTGGCCGACCGGGGTGGCGAGGTGGACGTGCGCTACAACTTCCACACGCTGAACCATCGCTACAAGGTCACCGACCAGTTCTTCGGCACCATGTTCGTCACGCTGCGCCAGGACGGCGACAAGATACTGATATCGAACAAGAAAATCGTGCTGAAGAACGACTATATCCGCCAGGTCATCGACGTCTACCACATCTGACGGCCCCGGCCGCACAGGAACGAAGAGGAGGGTTCCATGACCTTCTACAGGATCGCATTGAACTTCGAGGACGGGGTGACCCGCTTCGTCGATTGCAAGCAGGGCGAGAAGGTTCTGGATGCCGCCTTCCGCAACAAGATCAACCTGCCGATGGACTGTTCCGACGGCGTGTGCGGCACCTGCAAGTGCCGCGCCGAAAGCGGCGCCTATGATCTCGGCAATGATTTCATCGAGGATGCGCTGACCGAGGACGAGGCGGCGGAGGGCCTGGTGCTGACCTGCCAGATGGTGCCCTCGAGCGATTGCGTGCTCGCGGTGCCGACGACCTCGCTGGCCTGCAAGACCGGCCACCAGAAGTTCCCCGCCACGGTGGTGGCGGTGACGCCGCACCACGACGCGGCGATCGTACTGGAATTGGAGGTGGATGCCGCCGCCGCGCCCGCCTTCCTCCCCGGCCAATATGTCAATATCGACGTGCCGGGCAGTGGCCAGAACCGCTCCTACTCCTTTTCCTCGGCGCCGGGTGACCGGCGCCTCGGCTTCCTGATCAAGAAGATTCCCGACGGGGTGATGAGCGGATGGCTCGCCGGTGCAAAGCCCGGCGATCGGCTCGACCTCACCGGACCGCTGGGCAGCTTCTATCTCAGGGACGTGAAGCGCCCGCTCCTCTTCCTGGCCGGCGGCACGGGGCTTGCGCCCTTCCTGTCGATGCTGGAGGCCCTTGCCCGCACGGGGGCAGGGCAGGCGGTCCATCTGATCTATGGCGTCACCCGCGATCTCGACCTCGTCCTCGTCGACGAGATCGAGGCCTATGCTGCCCGCCTGCCGAACTTCAGCTTCACCACGGTGGTGGCCGAGGAAACCTCCAGCCATCCGCGCAAGGGTTGGGTCACCCAGCACATGCCCGCCGAGCTTCTGCATGGCGGCGATGTCGACGTCTATCTGTGCGGCCCGCCGCCGATGGTCGATGCGGTGCGCTGGCATTTCGACGAGAACGGCGTGAAGCCCGCCAGCTTCCACTATGAAAAGTTCACGCCGAACGCCCCGGCGAAGGAAGCGGCATGAATCCGGCGTGCTTCACCGACCGCTTCGCCGGCAAGGTGCTGGTGGTGACCGGGGCGGCGCAAGGCATCGGCCGCGCCGTGGCGATCCGCGCGGCTCTGGAAGGCGGCCGGGTGCTGTTCGTCGACCGTGCCGATTTCGTCGCCGAGGTGGCGGCGCAAGCGGGCGGGGAGGCGGCCGCCTTCAGCGCCGACCTCGAAACCCATGAGGGGGCCGCGGCGGCGATGCGCTTTGCCGCCGACAGGTTCGGCGGCATCGACATCCTCATCAACAATGTCGGCGGTGCCATCCGCATGCGGCCTTTTCTCGAATTCGAGCCGCAGCAGATCGACGCGGAAATCCGCCGTTCGCTGATGCCGACGCTCTATTGCTGCCACGCGGTGCTGCCTTTGCTGGTCGCCCGCGGCGGCGGCACCATCGTCAACGTCTCCTCCAATGCGACGCGCGGCATCCATCGCCTGCCCTATTCGGCGGCCAAGGGCGGCGTCAACGCCATCACGCAGGCGCTGGCGATGGAGATGGCCGGCTTCGGCATTCGCGTGGTCGCGACCGCGCCAGGCGGTACCGAGGCGCCGCCGCGCCGCGTTCCGCGCAACGCGGCGGGCGATACGGACCGGGAGAAGGCCTGGATGGCCGAAGTGGTGAGCCAGGTGAAGCAGTCGAGCTTCCTGAAACGCTACGCCACCATCGAGGAGCAGGCGGCGCCCATCCTGTTCCTCGCCTCGGACGAGGCATCCTACATCACGGGCAGCGTGTTGCCGGTCGCCGGCGGAGACCTGGGTTGAAACGACCTGGGCTGAGAGAGCTGGGCTGAGATTTCAAAAAAACCGGGGGGATGACAATGCGCAAGATCGACGTGACCGAAGCGAGCGACAACAATCCGTTCGGGCGGTTCCAATGGGCGGTGGTGGCGCTTTGCGCATTGCTGCTGATCGTCGACGGCTACGACGTCTTCGTCGCTGGCACGGTGCTGCCGACGCTGATCGCCGAATGACACCTGAGCAAACCGCAGGCCGGCGTGCTGCAGGCCTGGGCGCTGTTCGGCATGATGTTCGGCGCGCTGGTCCTCGGGCCGCTCGCCGACCGGATCGGCCGCAAGAGGGGCATCGCGATCAGCTTCCTGCTGTTCACCCTCGCCACCCTGGCGACCGGTCTTGCCACCTCACCGGACCAGTTCAAGGCCTTCCGCTTCATCGCCGGCCTCGGCTGCGGCGGCCTGATGCCCAATGCCGTGGTGGTGCCACTCCTCCTCTTGCCCTTCATCCTGTGGAAACTGCCGGAATCGCTCTGCTTCCTGATCCAGCAGGGCGAACAGCAAAAGGCGGGGTCCTTTACGCGAGCTTGACCACCTTGGTCAGATGCCGGGGTGCCACCGTATCGACATTGCGGCGCTGGGCGACACGCTCGCCCAGGAGCTGAAGCGCGGGCAGACAGACCAGGCCGCGCAGCTCGTCGGCGACGTCGAGATCGAGGGAGATGTCGCCCGGCCCACCCAGGCCGACCACGAGGGCGCCCTTCTCGCGCAGCTCCGCTACGAGCTGGGCCTCTTCCTGGGCGGTGCGCGGATCGTAGAGCGTGACCACGAGTGTGCGCTCGTCGAGCAGGCTGACAGGCCCATGCCTGTATTCGAGCGGATGGAAGGCCTGGGTGTAGCTCTGGCTCATCTCCTGCAGCTTGAGCGAAGCCTCCAGACAGATCCCGTAATGCGCGCCGCCGCCGAGATAGACGAAATGGCTGCGGTCGGCGAGCCGCCCAGCCAGCCGTTCGTCCAGGGCTTTCGCCAGGCTTTTGGCCTGTTCCGTCACGGCGGTGGGGATTGCCACGCCTGCCATCCTCAGGCCGAGCAGCAGCATCAGCGAGGCCGAGCTGGTCATGACGATGCCCTCTTCGCCATGGGTCGGCGTGAAGGCGAGATGATCGGCTTCGCGCGCAAGGGCGCCCTCGCGTTCGCAGGTCAATGCCGTCACCACCAGCCCGGCCGCGCGGCTGGCGGCCGCGGCAGCCACGGTCTCGGTGGTCTCGCCGCTGCGCGAGAGCGCGATGACATGCGCTCCGGCGGGATCGGGCAGATAGGCTTCCGGGCGCCTCAGCCATTCCCCGCCCGGCACGGCGATGGCCCTACGGCCATGGGCGTTGAACACGGCGGCAAGCGAGACGGCAAGGTTATACGAGGTGCCGCAACCGATGATGATGGTGATCGGCGCGTCGATCGCGGGGAGCGATGCCCCAAGGCCCTGCTGCCAGAACGGAAATTGCTCGAAGATGACACGCTCGGTGACGTTCATGACTGTACTCACTGGGTTGGATGGGTTCGATGGCCGGTCACTTGACCGCACCGGCGACGAGGCCGCTGACGAGGTACCGGTTGAGGAAGATGACGATCAGCGTCGGCACGATGATCGCGACCGAGCCGGCCGCGTTGATCAGGCCGTAGTCGACGAAGTTCTTCGTCGCGAATTCGGGGACGAGGATGGTCAGGGGCTTGGTTGCCATGGTGGGCGAGAAGATCAGGGGCACCATGAACTGGCCCCAGGCCCCCAGGAAGGTGATGATGGCGGCGGCGACCAGGCCCGGAGCCGCCATCGGCAGCACGATCCTCACCAGGATGTAGAGCCGGCTTGCCCCGTCGATCTGGGCCGCCTCCTCGATGGAAAGGGGCAGGGACTGATAGACGCTGCGCATCAGCCATAGCGACAGCGGCAGGAAGGCCGAGACATAGATCAGCGTAACGCCGAGATAGGTGTCGACCAGGCGCAGCGTCGTCATGATCCGATAGAGCGGGATCAGGACCGTGTATCCCGGTATGGCAAAGGTGGCGACCACAAGGATGAAGATCACCGTGCGCCCCGGGAAGTTCAGGCGCACGAAGGCATAGCCACCCGCTGCCGCCAGGGCGACGCACAGGATGGTCGCGCCCAGGGAGGTCACGGTACTGTTGATCAGCGCGGCCCGGAATTGCTGCCAGACCATGGTGTCATTGGCCATGGTGGTGCCGATGCCGAACAGCTTGGCATAGTGATCCAGGGTGAGCGTCTGCGGAAAGAAGTGCACCGTGCTGGCGGTGAGGTCGGGCGTGGGCGTCAGGCTGGTGGCGAAGGCCCAGTAGACGGGCACCAGCGACCACAGCACCAGGACGGCGCAGGCCAGCATGAGACCGAAACGGGACAGGAGGGCGCGCATGGTCAATCGAGCCTGGTTTCGCGATAGATGCGTGAGACGAAGACGAGCGAAACGGCCAGCGAAATGAACATGACCAGCACCGACAGCGCCATGCCCCGGGAAAAGCGCAGGTTCTGGAAAGCCTCCAGATAGACCTGGACCAGGATGGAGCGGGTATCCAGGCTCGAGCCGGCCAGGATCCACACCTCGTCGAAAAGGTTGAAGGCCGTGACCGTCGATTGCGCCAGGGCGATCGCCAGGCCGCTGCGGATGAGAGGCAGCGTCATCATGCGGAAGAGCTGGAAACGATTGGCGCCGTCGATCCGCGCCGCCTCGTAGATATCCTTGGGGATCGACTGCAGGGCCGCCAGCACGATCACCACCGTGAGCGGCATGGTCCGCCAGACATGCACGACGGTGACGAGGATCAGGGCCGAGTTGCGATCGTTGAACCAGACATGCCTGTCGAAATCGAAGCCGATGGCCGTGAGGAGGCCGTTGAGCAGGCCGTGGCTGGGATTGTAGATCCATTGCCAGACGATGGCGTTGACCACGCCCGGCAAGGCCCAGGGCAGGATCACGATCGCCAGGATCCAGCGCCGGCCGATCGTCAATCGGTTGAGCAGCACGGCCGCAGCCACGCCGCCGACGGTCTCCAGGACGACGGCGAGGACGACATAGAAGAGCGTGTTGGCCCAGGCCGTCAGGGCATTCTTGTCGGTGAACAGGGCCGTGTAGTTGGACAGGCCGACGAAGGGCGTGCCCGCCTGCATCGGATCGACCCGATGCAGGCTCTGCCACATGGTGGCGATGACCGGCCAGATCACCAGTCCGATCATCGTCAGCACGATCGGAGCGGCGAGCAGCAGCCCGAGCCAGGCGTCGTTCCGGGCGCCGCTGTTCCGCTCCGTGCCGGCCCGGGTCAGAGCAGTCACGCTCATTGCTGCATGGCTCGCTCGGTTTCATCCGCGATCTGCTTGAGCGCATCGTCGACGCTCAGCTGGCCCTTGGCAGCCTGGTTTATGGCCGTATACACGGCGGAGCTGAACTGGGGATACCAGATCGGCGTTCCCTGCGGGAACAGGCCGCCGGCCGTGGAAGCCTGCTCGATCAGGACTTTGCCGCTCTCGAGCTTGCCGGCCTTGTTCAGGTCTTCGAGCGCCGAAGTCCGCGTCGCCAGTGTGCCGGCCTCGGTATAATTCTTGAGCTGTTGTTCCTTGGCGCTCATCCATTTGACGAAGGCCAGTGCCGCCTCCTTCTTCTGGGAGGTGACGGGAATGCCCATGGCCTCGGGCAGGCCCAGGCTGCGCGTCACGCCGCTTGCTGTCGGGAAGAGGGCAGCCACGGCCTTGCCGGCGACCTTGGATTTGCTGGCGTCGTTGAAGAGCGCGAGCCGGCCGACCTCGCCGCAGATCTCCATGCTGACCTGGCCGTCCATGAAGAGCTGGTGGACGTCCATGTCGATCAGTCCGGGCGCGGCGGGATCGATCAAGCCCTGCTTGAGGGCGTCGATCTCGAAGGCCAGGGCCTTGTGCCCTGCCGATGACGGGTCGGTGAACAAGGGTTTGAAGTCCTTGTCGAAGAGCTCGCCGCCAAAGGCCTTGGTGAGGAGATACCAGGCGGTCGAGGTGCCCTCCGCCGGCGAAAGGGGAATACCGATCGGGTATTTGGAAACGCCCTTTTCCTTGAGGGTCCGGGCGGCAGCCAGCAGTTCGTCGAGCGTCTTGGGCATGGCCGAGATGCCGGCCTTGTCGAAGTGCTCCTTGTTGACGATGAGGACGCGGAAATCATTGTTGTAGGGCAGGGCGATCAGCTTGCCGTCGTAACGAAAGATCGGGCTGGTCGCGATATCCCTGACCGTGGCCTCGTCGAGCAGGCCATCGAGCGGGGCATACCAGCCGGCCGCGCCGAACTGGCCGGTCCACGACCAGTCCACCTCCGTGACGTCGGCCGGCGCGCTGCCGGCGAGCAGGGCCGTGACGAGCTTGGCGCGGATGTCGTTCCAGGACAACGACTGGAGGTCGACGTGAATGCCGGTCTCCTTCTCGAAATCCTCCGCCAATCCCGGCCGTTGCCCGGAGGGCAGCAATACCGAAATCGTCTGTCCTGCCAGGGGCTTGGCCGCGTCCGCCCAGACGGGTTGGGCCAGCATCAGGGTCGAAAGTGCGACGAACGCACGCAATCCGTGCCGTAACATGTCAATGATCCCTCTTTGTATGGTCAGGTGCGGCCATTCCTCGCGCGGCTTACATGTTCTGTGATCGAGGCGCCCAGGCGCTCGACCCATGCTTGATCCACGGGCCAGTCGAGGTCTTGCGCGGCGCGCAGCAGCGCACCGCCAATCGGGGGAAGCCGTGGCGGCATGGGAGCGGCCCCCAAGCGAGCCGTAACCCTCCTCAGCATGTGTCTGCTGGCGAACACGCCGCCGGCATAGCTCCAGCATCGGCGTGGCCCTGCATCCAGGCGGCGCCAGGCCGCCTCGACGTGGCGGGCGAGATGGTCGGCTGCTTCGTCGAGGATGGCCGCGGCGGTCGCGTCGCCTGCTTCGGCCAGATGGTCGACCAGGACCGACAAGGCTGCGATCTGGGAACGGGGATGGGACAGCTCGACATGCCACTGCAGTAGGGCTTGCGGAGGATCGGCTCGGTCGAGCCCCAGGAAAGCGAAGAAGGCGTCGGCCAGTGCCGGCGCCATGAGGCGCCCGTCGAGGGCCTGGCTGGCGCGGGCGATCACCTCCCGCCCGATCCAGAAGGCGCTGCCCTCGTCGCCGAATGCATCGCCCCAGCCCCCGACACGCAGGCTGTTGCCATGCTCGTCGCGGGCCCAAGCCATCGACCCCGTTCCCGCCAGGATCAGGACGCCAGGCCCGCCGGCGAAGGCCGCGACATGCGCCGCCTCGACATCGTTGAGGATCGCGTGGGATTGCCCGAGCGCCGACGCGGCCGCCTGATTCTGGGACTGCGTTACCGCTGCAATCTCGCCATAGGCCGGGAGGGCCAGCACGGCATGGTCGCAGGCCCGGGCAACCGCACCGGCTGCCCGAATCTGCGCCTCGAAACCGGCGAGCCAACCGGGGTTGTCGACCGGGTTGATGCCGGCGCCTTCCAGCCAAACGCCGATCAAGCCATCCCTGTTCGCCGTCGCCAGGATCGTCTTGGAGCCGCCGCCGTCGAGTGCGAGGACCCCGGCCATCAGGAAGCACCCGCCGGTACATCCACCAGCGCGAGCGGCACGCCGATCTCATGCAGCTGCGTTTGCCAGTCCGAAGACAGGTTGGCATCGGTCATGATGCTGATCGAGGGGGCGAGCGGGGCCACCGCGTAAGTGGACATCACCCCGAACTTGCTCGAATCTGTGACGATGAAGCGCTTCTCGGCGCGCTTGAGCATGCGCGCATTCAGGCTCGCCTCGGCGCTGTCGACGCTGTAGATCGTGGCATCCGGGCCGATGGCACTGACGCCGAGGAAGAGCTGGTCGAACCATAGCCGCTCCAGCATCGCCTCGGCCTCCGGCCCGACCAGCGAGGCATTCTCGTTGCGCAACTGGCCGCCGATGACGACCACCCGCAGCTTGGGAACATCCAGGAGTTCCTGGGCCACCAGGAGGCCGTTGGTGAACACGGTCATGGGTATCGGATTGATGCGCAGGAGCCTTGCGAGCTGGCGCACCGTGGTGCCGGCATCCAGGAAGATGGTCGCGTGCGGGGCGAGCTTTTCATAAGCGGCTGCGGCAAGCGCCCGTTTGGCTGCCAGGTTCCGGCCCTCGCGCGCACTGAAGGCAACCTCGACGCTCGACCCCTCCGCAATGCGGGCTCCCCCATGAGCACGGTCGATGATGCCCTGCTCCTCGAGGATCTGCAGGTCACGGCGGATGGTGGCGAGCGAGGCGCCAGCGGCATCGGCCAGGGCCTGAATCGTGGAGGGCCCATGCGTGTAGAGATGGCCGCGGATCGCATCGAGGCGTTCCAGTTTGCTCGACCCCTGAGACATGCATTCCCCGCTGCGATGGCAGGTCAAAACCCGCTCTGATAAAATCAATGAATGCCAATAAAACGACAGAGTCAATCATGATTATGATTTTTTATGATCTTATTGAGTTCCGATGGCAACGATCGAAAGCGCTCGGCAACGCTTCTGCGCAGCGCAGGAGCCGCGGTAAGCTTGCTGGGGCCGGTCGCGCAACACCTCGATCGATGGCGGGAAAGCAGTCGAACGCCGCGAGGACAAGGCCTTGGCCTGTTGCCCATGGCTCGGATGGATCCTTCAGCCTTGTCGTCAGTGCGGGAAGAGCTGGCTGCGGAACTGGCGGGGCGTCACCCCGGTGCGGAGCTTGAAGACGTCATAGAACCGGCTGGCCGAGCCGAAGCCGCAGGCATAGGCCACGTCCAGGATCGGCTGATCCGTGTCGGCCAGCAGATGCAGGGCCCGGCTGAGGCGAAAGCGGATGATATATTCGTTGATCGACATGCCCAGGACCCGTCGGAACGCCGCTGTGGCGGTGGTCTGATGGATTCCGAGCTCTGCGGCGATCGCGGCGATGGAGAGCTCCTTGCCAAAGCGCAGATTGATGATCTCGATCATCCGCTCGGCGTGATCGAGCGACGGAGACCGGCCTTCGCGGCGCTCGCCGCCACCGTCGCGCAGGGCGGAATCATCGGCTTCGAGCGGATCGAGCGCCAGGCGGCGCACGCGCAGGCAGGCCTCGTCCAGGAGCAGGCGCTGGCGGGCGGAGTCGGCGGCGGGCCATTCGTCGACCCAGCGCTGGAATGTGGCCGTGTCCGTTGGATCGATCTGCGCTGCTCTCAGGAAGGCGCCATGCATGACGGCTTTCCGGATCGAGCCTGCGATGGGCAGCGCCATGAAGTCCTGGAAGGGGATGTAGAGGCAGATCAGCCTGGACCCCGGCGCGACCTCGATGGCCCGGTGCGGGATCGCGGCCCAGAACAGCGCAAGCCGCCGCGTTTCCACGGTTTCCCGCCGTCCCTGGAAGAGGTAGCTCATGCGCCCTTCCAGCAGCAGGTTGAGCTCGACATGGTCGTGCCAGTGCGCCGCCGCCATCGTGCCGGCTACATGGCTCTCGACATGGAAGGAACCGCCATCGAACAGGTCGGTCCAATCGGCATGCTGGTCTCGAACGGCGCGTGATTGCTTCGCCATGGGTGCAAATTCGATGCTTTGATTCAGGAATAAATTGCCAGAAGGACGGAAGACATCCTGTTTCGATGAATGAAATAAATGCGGCCTTCCAGTCAACCGGCAAGCAGCACCCACCCTGCGCAGCCCGGTGATGCCCCAACCAGCAAGGATGTCCTCCCTTGACC
This sequence comes from Labrys sedimenti, assembly GCF_034424805.1. Lineage (NCBI taxonomy): Bacteria > Pseudomonadati > Pseudomonadota > Alphaproteobacteria > Hyphomicrobiales > Xanthobacteraceae > Labrys > Labrys sedimenti. The sequence goes on along the minus strand of NZ_JAXOUF010000007.1, from coordinate 136,006 downwards.
AAGATCTGCCTCGTCGGTGCCGGGAGCACGGTTTTCGCCCAATCGATCCTGAGCGACGTGCTCAGCAACGCCGTGTTTGCCGACTGTGTGATCAGCCTGCACGACATCGACGGCGAGCGCCTGAAGACCTCCGAGATCGTCGCCCGGCGCATCTGCGAGGGGCTGGACCTGCCGCGGGTGCGCATCGAGGCGACGACCGAGCGGCGCGTAGCGCTTGCCGGCGCGAATTTCGTCATCCTGATGATGCAGGTCGGGGGCTATCGACCCGCGACAGTGGTCGATTTTGATATCCCCAAGCGCTATGGCCTGCGCCAGACCATTGCCGACACGCTCGGCATAGGCGGGATCTTCCGTGGCCTTCGCACCATTCCGGTCCTGGAGGAGATCTGCCGGGACATCGAGGATCTGTGTCCCGATGCGCTCCTGATGAACTACGTCAACCCGATGGCGATCAATTGCTGGGCCATCGGCGAGATCGCGCCGGAGCTGCGCACGGTCGGGCTGTGCCATAGCGTACAGCACACCTCGGCCCATCTCGCCCGCTGCTTGGGCGAGGATACCGGCGATATCGACTATGTCTCCGCGGGTATCAATCACGTCGCATTCTTCCTGAAATTCAACAAGCGCCGCCGGGACGGCAGCACCGAAGACCTCTATCCCCGCCTCAAGGCGCTGGCGGCGGATGGCAGGGTGCCGCCGGACGATCGCATCCGCTTCGACGCGCTGCAGCGCCTCGGCTATTTCGTCACCGAGTCCTCCGAGCATTTTTCCGAATACACATCCTGGTACATCAAGCGCGGGCGCGACGATCTGATCGAGCGCTACGGCATTCCCCTCGACGAATACATCACCCGCTGCGAGGACCAGATCGGAGGCTGGAACAAGCTGCGTGCCGAGCTCGAGGGCGGGGCGCCTGTGGAAATCTGCCGCAGCAACGAATATGCCGCCGGCATCATTCATGCGCTGGTGACGGGCCAGCCCGGGCTGATCTACGGCAATGTCCGCAATCGGGGGCTCATCGACAATCTGCCGCCCGACTGCGTGGTCGAGGTGCCCTGCCATGTCGACCGCAACGGCATCCAGCCGATCAAGGTCGGTTCTCTCCCACGCCAGCTCGCGGCCGTGATCAGGTTGAGCACCAATGTGCAGGAACTGACGGTGCATGCGGCCCTGGAACGACGCCGCGAGGCGGTCTACCAGGCCGCATTGCTGGATCCACATACCTCGGCGGAACTGTCGCCGGACCAGATCTGGCATCTGGTCGACGATCTCTTCGCGGCGCATGGCAATCTGCTGCCAGCCTATCGCTGATGTCGAGTCCCCGGAAGAGTCGCCCGGACGGGCTTCACCACCGAGCCCATCAATTCGGTTCTGCCGCCGTTTCCGCGGAGCGCGTCGGAACGTAAACCTTTTTAGGTTGGCGTCTTGGACTTGCGCAGCGCTTCGGTGATCTCGTCACGAGCCACGTCGATCAGCCGCATCATCGCCTGCCGGGCCGCCTCGGGCTCGCGCAACCGGATGGCATCGAACACGGCCCGATGCTTCGTGATGGCATTCTCGTGTGACTGGCTCGCCCGGTTCGTCAGGCGGAAGCTCGCCAGCAGGGCGGCGCGAATGGCGGTGGCGAACTGGCGATAGACCCAGTTGCCGCTGGCATTGATGATGGCGGTGTGGAAATCGAGGTCGGCCCGGCTCCAGGCTTCGTTGTCGCGGGAATTGGCCTCGACCATTTCCTCCAGGGCATTGGAAATATGCAGCAAGTCCCGGGCGCCCGCATGGGCGGCGGCGAGCGCTGCGGCCGCCGGCTCCAGCAATTGGCGCGCCTCGATCAGGGAGACGTAGAACCGCTCGTCCGTGCCGAATTTCAGCACGGCATCCAGCACGAGCGGATCGAGATAGTTCCAGTTCTCGCGCGGCAGCACCGTGGTGCCGGCCCGGGTTCGCGAACGGATCATGCCCAGTGCGGACAGATATTGCATGGTCTCGCGCAAGCTCGTGCGGCTCACGCCCAGCTGCTGTGTCAATTCGGCTTCGTTGGGCAGGGTTGCGTTCTCGGGAAACTCGCCTGAAACGATCTTCTCGACGAATTGCCGCAACAGGGCTTCCCGGACGCTGCGCTTGCCGTGGGCGGCGATCGGATTGCCATTGTCGGTCAGTGCCGAGCCGATCCTGATGTCAGTCACTTCCAGTTCCCCCCACGCCGCGGCTTCGGCACCGGCAAGGCTATGCGAGGCGAGCTGGAAAACAAAATCACCCCAGACGCAACGCCGCTCGCCTCACCAAGGCCATCCGGCCACACATTTTTCACGGAGCCGGGTGCGAGTCGAAAATAAATAGTATTTATATTGACAATAATATGATTATTTTTATGGTGCCGCAACCAGGCGCGCCGCGGTTTTCAGGCACGATCCGCCGCCGCAGGGCTGGTCAATGATCAAAAGACGGGGAGGAACCGATGAAGCTCTCGAAATTCGCCGCGATGACGACCATTGCTGCCTCCATCTGCGCTGCGGCGGGCAGCGCGATGGCTGAAGGCAAGGATCTGAAGGTTGGCGCCATCTATATGGATGCGCAGGGTTTTTACGCCGGCGTGCGCAAGGGTATTCAGACCGGCGGTGCCGACGCCGGGCGCAAGCTCGACATCATCGAGACCAATGCCCAGGGCGACGTGACCAAGGAAGCTTCCTTCATCGACTCGCTGATTTCGGCCGGCGTCCAGGCCATCATCGTCTCCCCGGTGTCGGCCGATGGTTCCTATCGCGCGATCCGTCGGGCACACGATGCCGGCGTTCCCGTGGTCTGCTACAACACCTGCCTGAACGAGGCCGACATGAAGGAGTATGTCTCGGCCTATGCCGTCGGCGATCCCTATGATTTCGGACACAAGCTGGGCGAGGTCGCGGGCGACTATTTCATCGCGCAGAAGAAGGATGCTCCCAAGATCGCGGTGCTCAACTGCGAATTCGTCGAGGTCTGCGTCACGCGTCGCAAGGGCTTCGAAGAAGCCCTCAAGGCCAAGGTGCCCGGCGCCCAGATCGTGGCCAACCAGGAAGGCGCGATCCTCGACAAGGCCGTCTCGGTCGCGAGCACCATGCTGTCCTCCCATCCGGATCTCGATGCCTTCTTCGGCGAGGCGGGCGGGGCTACGCTCGGCGCCGCGCGCGCGGTCAAGAGCCAGGGGCGCGTCGGCAAGACCGTGGTGTTCGGGGGCGACATGACCACCGAGATCGCCCAGGAACTGGCCGACAACTCCGTCATCAAGGGCGTCGTCGATATTTCCGGCCAGGGGCTGGGCAAGCTTGCCCTGGCCCAGGCGATCAAGTCGATCGACGGCCAGCCGCCGGCAGGCATCAAGGTCGCCTACGATATCGATGTCTACAAGAGTGCAGCGGACGGGCAGGCCTGGCTCAAGGCGCATGCCGACGGCATCCCCTAAAGCGTTTTGCGATTTGGTGGAATCACCAAGAAACGCAAAGACGCGTCAGAACAAGGAGTTAGAGCAATTAAGCGTTCACGCTTGAACGCGCTTTGCTCTAGGGATCGCCTGAGGTCTTCCCCGTTGCGGCCAGGCAAGGATAGCGACATGACGCCAGCCATTTCCCCAGGCCCGTTGGCCGACGCCGAACGGGTTGCCTCCATCCGCAATTGCACCAAGCGCTATCCCGGCGTGCTGGCGCTCGACGACGTCACCTTCGAGGTGGCGGCCGGCGAGGTGAGGGCCCTGCTGGGCAAGAATGGTGCGGGCAAGTCGACCCTGATCCGCCTGCTCACCGGTGCCGAGCTGCCCGACAGCGGCCTGGTCGAGATTGCCGGCCAGGCACTGGGCCAGACCGGCTCCGCCCGCGCACAGGCCGCCTTTGCCAGCGGCGTGCGCGTGGTCTATCAAGAGCTCAGCTTGGTGCCCGGCATGTCGCTGGCCGAGAATTTGTTCCTCGGCCGCTGGCCGCGCCAGGGCGGTGTGATCCAATCCGCACGGATGGAGGCCGAGGCTGCTGAGGCCATGGCAAGGCTGGGGTTGGACCTGTCGCCCAGGCGGCTCGTTGCCAGCCTTTCGCCGGCCGAAAGGCAATTGCTGGAGATCGCACGCGTGCTGATCGGCAAGCCCCGGCTGGTGATCCTGGACGAACCGACCAGCTCGCTTGCGGCCGCCGAGGCCGAGCGGGTGATGGCGGCGGTGACACGCATTGCGGCGGAAGGCATCGCCGTGATCTATGTCAGCCACCGCATGAACGAAATCCGCCGGGTCGCGCACAGCGCCACGGTGATGCGCGATGGACGGGTGATCGATACCGTCGACGTGAAGGGGGCGGACACACGCCAGATCGTCCGCCTCATGCTCGGCTCGGAAAGCGGGCCGGCTGCACAGCTGGAGAACCGGGTCGCAGACAACATCCTGCTCGAAGTGAGGGATCTTGCTTTGGCGCCGAAACTGTCATCCGTGTCCTTTCGCCTGCGGCAAGGCGAGGTCCTCGGCATTGCCGGGCTCCTGGGATCGGGGCGCACCGAATTGCTGCAAGCCATCATGGGCGTGCGCGCGGCCGACCGTGGCGAGATCCATGTGGACGGCAAGCCGGTGACGGGCGCACGCTATCGTCACATGGTCGAGCGCGGTTTCGGCTACACCCCCGAGAGCCGCAAGGAGGAAGGCATCGTTCCCCTGCTCGGTGTCGATGAAAATACGCTGGTGACGGATCTTGCGGCTGTCAGCCGCCGCGGCGTGCTCTCCGCCGGCCTGATGGCCGCCGCCACGCGCCGGATCGTCGAGCATCTCCACGTCAAGACCGCCCGCACCGACACGCCGATCGGCACTTTGTCGGGCGGAAACCAGCAGAAGGTGGTGATCGGCCGCTGGGTCCATGCGCGCAGCCGCGTGCTGCTGCTCGACGAGCCCACCCGCGGCGTCGACGTGGAAGCCAAGTCCCAGATCTACGCCATCATAAGGCAGCTTGCCGCCGAGGGGCGCGGCATCGTCTTCGTCTCCAGCGAGATCGAGGAATTGCCGCTGGTCTGCGATCGCGTGCTCGTGCTGCGCGAGGGCCGGCTTGCCGAGGAATTCACTGCGCCCGAGATTGATCAGGATGCCGTCATGGCCGCCTGCATCGCCGGACACTGACGAGGATACGCGATGTCACAGGACAGAACCGCAGGGGGCGCTGTTTCGGATCGAGGCGTCCGTGCAGGCTTCGATTTCTCTCGCCACATGAACGAATTGAGCCTGTTCGCGGCGATCATCGTGCTCTACGTGGTGTTCACGGCCAGCGCCACCGGCTTCCTTTCGTTCAACAACCAGATCAACATCCTGCGCGACGCCGCCACGATCGGCATCGCCGCTTGGGCGGCGACGCTGATCATCATCGCCGGCGAGATCGATGTGAGCGTCGGTCCGATGGTGGCCTTCGTCTCGGTGGTGCTGGCCTATTTCCTGCAGTGGGGCGTGCCGACAGTGCCGGCCTTCGCCCTGGCCATCGTGGTCGGCGGTCTCTTGGGCTCGATCGCCGGCGTGCTGAGGGCGTTCTTCGACGTGCCGTCCTTCGTGGCCACGCTGGGCCTGTGGAGCGCGCTGCGCGGCATTGCCCTGTTCATCACCGATGCCCTGCCGGTGTCGATCGGGCGCAATGATATCGTCGACGCGCTCGACCGGCCGGTCCTGGGGATTCCGCCTGCTGCGATCATCATGCTGGTGCTCTTCGGCGTCTTTGCCTTCGTCAGCCGCAAGACCGCCTTCGGCCGCAGCGTCTTCGCCATTGGGGGCAATGCGCAGGCCGCCTTCCTGAGCGGTATCAACGTCGTGCGCATCCGGGTCATGCTGTTTGCCATCGGCGGCGCCATGGCCGCCGTCACCGGCATCCTCCTGGTCTCGCGGCTGGGCTCGGGCAATGCCACCGCCGCGAGCGGCCTGGAGTTCGACGTCATCGCCGCCGTCGTCGTGGGCGGCACCTCGCTCTCGGGCGGACGAGGCTCGATGCTCGGCACGCTACTCGGCGTCCTCGTCATCACGCTGATCGGCAACGGCCTGGTGTTGCTGGGCATCAACCCCTTCTTCCAGCAGGTCGTGCGCGGATTGATCATCGTCATCGCCGTGCTGGCCAACATCCAGGCCATCAAGCGCTCCATGGCGCGAAACAAGGGCTAGGACATGCCGGTTGTCGATCTCCAGCACGGCTGCCTGCGGGCGCAATTGTCGACGGCGGGCGGGCTCGTCCTCGGCCTGTGGTGGGAGGAGGACGGCGTGCGCATTCCTCTCCTGCGCCCGGCGTCCTCGCCGGACGCCGACGCCCTGTCCTCGGCCTGCTATCCGCTGGTGCCGTTCGGCAATCGCGTCAGGGACAACCACTTCCGCTTCGAGGGGCGGGACCATGTCCTGGAACCGAACACGGGTTGGGACAGGCACTATCTGCACGGGGAGGGCTGGCAGGCCGATTGGCGCGTCACTGCGCAGGAGCCGACAGGCCTCGCCATGGTGTTCTCGCATGCGGGAGGCGGCACGCCCTATGTCTACGAGGCCGAGCAGCGTTTTGCCCTCGTCGACGGTGTTTTCGAGATGCGGCTGGCGGTGACCAATCGCGGCCGCGCGCCCCTGCCGTTCGGGCTGGGATGGCACCCCTATTTCCCCCTCACCCCGGCCACGACGCTGATGGCGAAGGTGAACGCGCTGTGGACGGAAGTGGAGGAATGGCTCCCCGGCGAGCCCGTTGCCATTCCCGAGGAGCTCGATTTTTCCGCGCCACGCACTATTCCGGATCGATGGGTCAATAATGGCATGCAGGGCTGGAACGACCTTGCCGCGATCACCTGGCCGGAACGGGACATGCAGCTCCGCCTCGAGGCCGACCCGGTGTTCAGGCACGCCTTCCTCTTCGTTTCCGACACGCAATTCGATCCCTCCTTCCAGCGGGACTATTTCTGCTTCGAGCCGATGTCGCACCTGGCCAATGGCCACAACCTGCCGGATCTCGGAGATCTCATGGTTCTCGGGCCCGGGGAGACATTGGCCGGCAGCGTCCGGCTTCGACCGCAACGTCTTTCCGGCCGGCCGCTTCAGGGCGGCGACCATCTCCGTCAAAGCGCCTGAGCCCTGGAGGCCGCCATGTCCGACAAGGGGCAGTTCGATTTCATTATCGTCGGGGGCGGCAGTGCGGCCTGTGTCGTCGCCTCCCATCTCGTCAGGCGAGCCAAGGCGCGCGTGCTGCTGATCGAGCGCGGGCCGGCGAAGGCCAGCCCGATCATCGATTTTCCGGCCGGCTATATGAAGTTCCTGGCCAAGGATACCTACCTGGCCATGCACCACACCGCGCCGCAGCCCCAGCTCGACGGGCGAGGGCCGATCGTTCCGCAGGGGCGCGTGCTCGGCGGCGGCAGCACCGTCAACGCCATGGTCTATATGCGCGGCCAGCCCGGCGACTATGCGCGCTGGAACGCGGCGGTGACCGCACCCGGCGCCGCCAATGACGGCGCCTGGTCCTATGAGGACATGCTGACCTATTTCAAGGCGCAGGAGGACAATGACCACCTGGCCGATACTTTCCATGGCGTCGGCGGCCCGCTCAAGGTCTCGCATCTCGGCCATACCAGCCCGATGACGCGGACCTATGTGAAGACGCTGCAAGGCATGGGTATTCCCTATAATCCCGATTTCAACGGCGCTTCCCAATTCGGCGTCGGCTTCATGCAGCACACCATCGACTGGACCACCCGCCGGCGCTGCAGCGCCGTCACGGCCTTTCTCGCCCCGGTGATGCGTGATCCCCGCCTGACCATCGTGACCGATGCGACGGTGACGGGGATCCGCATCGAGCAGGGCCGTGCGGTCGGCGTCGACTATCTGCAGGGCGGGAGCCGCCATAAAGCGGAGGCCGGCATTGAAGTGATCCTGGCAGCCGGGGCCTACCAGACGCCGAAGCTTCTGATGCTGTCGGGCGTCGGCCCCGAGGACGAGCTCTCCCGTCACGGTATCGCCGCCAAGGTTGTACTGCCCGGCGTCGGGCGCAACCTCCAGGACCATTACGAGTGTCCCGTCGTCGCCACGACGCGGGGAAGCTTCGGCTACTATCGCCAGGACCGCGGTTGGCCGATGATCAAGGCCGGCCTGCAATATCTGCTGTTCGGCACGGGGCCGGCCTCGACCACCGGCGTGGAAACCTGCGCCTTCTTCGATCCGACCGGGAGCAGTGCCGAACCGACCATCCAGATGTTCTGCGTGCCGACAGTCTATCTCGACAGGGACGTGATGGGCACCGACCCTGGCGACGGCGTCACCATCAATTCGCTGCTGCTGCGGCCCAAGGCGCGCGGCCGCGTGACGCTCGCCAGCGCCGATCCTCTCGCCGACCCCATCATCGACACCCAGATCTTCGGCCATCCCGACGACCTTGCCACGACGATGGCCGGATTCCGCTTTGCGCGGCAGGTGCTGGCTGCCGCGCCCCTGCGCGACCTGATCGACAAGGAGATCTTCCCCGGCCCCGCCGTGACGAGCGACGAGGCGATCGCCGCCCATTGCCGGCGTACGGTCAAGACGGGATATCATCCCGTCGGGACCTGCAGGATGGGCCACGATGCCGATCCCGAGGCGGTTCTCACGCCCGATCTGCGGGTGCGCGGGATCGAGGGCCTCAGGGTCGTCGACGCCTCGATCATGCCGGCCATCGTCAGCGGCAATACCAACGCCGCCGTGCTCGCTGCGGCGGGGAAGGCTGCGGATCTCATCCTTCATTCATGAATTGCGGCGGGCGGCCGGGCCAGGGCCCCGGGCCGATCCCATAGAAATCATTGGATAGCACCATGAAGATCACCAAGCTGACCACTTTCATCGTCCCGCCGCGCTGGATGTTCGTGAAGGTCGAGACCGATGAGGGCCTGTCCGGCTGGGGGGAAGCGGTCGTGGAAGGCAGGGCATTGACGGTCGAGGCGGCTGTGCACGAACTGGCCGACTACATCGTCGGCAAGGATCCCATGCTGATCGAAGACCACTGGAACGTGCTTTATCGCGGTGGTTTCTATCGCGGCGGAGCAGTGCATATGAGTGCGCTCGCCGGCATCGACCAGGCCTTATGGGACATCAAGGGCAGGGCGCTGGGACAGCCCATCCACGCTCTGCTGGGCGGCCAGTGCCGCGACAAGATCAAGGTCTATTCCTGGATCGGCGGCGATCGCCCGGCCGACATCGCCAGCAATGCCAAGGAAGCGGTGGCGCGCGGCTTCAAGGCGATCAAGCTCAACGGCTCGGAGGAGATGCAGATCGTCGACACGCATGACAAGATCGACAGGGCGGTCGCGACCATCGCCACCGTGCGCGAGGCGATCGGACCCCATGTCGGCATCGGCGTCGATTTCCATGGCCGCGTTCACCGCCCGATGGCCAAGGTACTGGCCAAGGAGCTCGACCCCTACAAGCTCCTGTTCATCGAAGAGCCTGTCCTGTCCGAACACAAGGAGGCGCTCAAGGAGATCGCCAATCATTGTTCCACGCCGATCGCGCTGGGCGAACGGCTCTATTCGCGCTGGGACTTCAAGGGCGTGCTGGCGGACGGCTATGTCGACATTCTCCAGCCTGATCTGTCGCATGCCGGGGGCATCAGCGAGTGCCGCAAGATCGCCACCATGGCCGAGGCCTATGACGTGGCGCTTGCGCCGCATTGCCCGCTGGGTCCGATCGCGCTCGCGGCCTGCCTGCAGGTCGATGCCGTCAGCTACAATGCCTTCATCCAGGAGCAGAGCCTCGGCATCCATTACAACCAGGGCAACGACATTCTCGACTACATCTCCAACAAGGAGGTGTTCCACTACGAGGATGGCTTCGTCTCCATCCCGCAGGGACCGGGCCTCGGGGTCGAGGTCAATGAGGACTATGTGGCGGAGCGGGCCCGGCAGGGCCATCGCTGGCGCAATCCGGTCTGGCGCCACGAGGATGGCAGCGTGGCCGAATGGTAGGGGTGAAACGGCGATGGCGGGTCGGCTGACAGGCAAGCGTATTCTGGTGACGGGTGCCGCCCAGGGCATCGGGTTGGCGATGGTCCGGGCTTTCCTGGACGAAGGGGCCGGCGTTTTCCTGATCGATCGGGACGAGGCGCTTCTTGCCGCTGTGAGTAACGAATTGGCGGGGCAGGGCGCGCCGATCGCTCACCGGGCCGTGGATATCACCGACGAGCAGGGTATTGCGCGTGCCGTTTCACAGGCCGCCTCGACGATCGGCGAGATCAACGCCCTCGTCAACAATGCCGGCATCAATGTTTTTGCCGAGCCGTTGCAGACGACGGACGAAGAGTGGCAGCAATGCTTCGACGTCAACCTCAAGGGAGCCTGGAACTGCTGCAAGGCGGTCCTGCCAGGGATGATTGCAGACGATGGCGGCGTCATTCTGAACATGGCCTCGACGCATGCCTTCACCATCATCCCCCACACCTTTCCCTATCCCCTGGCCAAGCATGCCCTGCTCGGCATGACCAAGGCGCTGGCGCTGGAATATGCCGGCCGCAACGTGCGGGTGAACGCGCTCGCGCCCGGCTATGTCTCGACGCAGAAGGTGATCGATTACTGGAACAGCTTCCCTGATCCCGAGGCCGCCAGGGCGCAGACGTTGAAGCTGCATCCGGGGGGCCGCATCGCCACGCCCGAGGAAATCGCGCTTGCCGCGGTGTTCATGATCTCGGACGAATGTCCCTTCATGAACGCAGCCTGCCTGACCGTGGATGGCGGCCTCAGCGTCCAGCAGCATCCCTGACCATCGAGCTTCCAACGGTATCAATTGGGTTCCGGTGAGGGCCCCCTGGGGCGTTCATGCACCACAATGAAGAGTCGAGCACTGCCCCGAACCGCTTGATACGGACCCGCATGGAAGAAAGTGGCAGGTGAAAAGCTCCCCCTATCCCTATGGCGGGCGCTGGCCAATTGCGCTTAAGAAGTGGCAGGAAATTACATATCGGCCTTATCAAACGGGCACTTGGAGTGAATGTCGGCATGGGTGGTCGTGAGCCCCGCAACCAAATTGCAGCACGCTGACCACGTTAAACCAACGATACTCTACGACGCGCTCTATCCCGTTGAATCGATAGGCTCACTTCAGGTTCGGGTCGTTTTTGATTGGCAACGGCCCAGCTTTGTGCGTCTCCAGAGACGCATTGGACAGCTTGGGGGGCTGCCGCAGGCCATCCGGTAAGATGTTGGCGCCGACCTGCCAGCCACGAGCATCACCCTGGACCATCTCGCGGGGCAGGTCACTGGTTTCGGCAAGTACCTTGTTGGCGATCTGCGCCCAGACGGGGTTCGAGTCGGCGCTGTACTGGACGCATTCAATGATGGCCCACAATGCGTATCGATAACGGGCCAAGATATCCAATGCGTTGTTTAAATGTATTTTCAACTTGTCGACAGTCGCGTCCCGGCGGGCGATGCCGTCTTCCCTCAATAATCGATTTTCCATTGGTGCCGCGACACGGGGAATTGATGCGATAGCCAAGTTCGCCGAAGAGTTAGTCCTGCAGGAACGAGCTCTGCACCAGGGTATCGAAGCCGATGAGGAAGCCGCCGGTATCATGGTCGATGCGGGCATTGCGTCCGCCGCCCAGATGGCCCAGGAGTCGAAACCCTGACGAAGGGGACATTGTCGGTGACCCTGTCGAACTGCCCGGTGATGCCGCCATTGGCGGTCAGGATCTTGTAGTGCCGACCGATCTCGTAGGTGCCCTCGACGGGAACGACATAAACGGTGCCGCCATTGACGGTGGCAGTACCGGTGGCATGGATGAAATCACCGCGGCCGGCCGCGCATCGAAATCAGGCCGCCGCCCGACGAGAACACGCTGTGGGTCGGACCCGTGACGGTAATCGTGCTGCCGCCATTGAAATAGATGTCGCCGGCGTCGGCATGGGCGAAGTCGAGCCACACCCCGCTTGTCTTGATCGGGCCGGCTGTGAGTTTTTCGAGGACGGTAGATATCGGCGCTTTGCGCCCATATCGGTCCCGGCCGTTGCCGATCGAGGCGAGGTTCTTGCGACGCCCACGTGCCACGTCCCAAGACAGCTCCCGCGTCAGCCATCGATTGCTTTGGGAACCGGATCTCATGGGCTCGGGGTCCGCATGCCTCGCGCGGGGTGAGGCTCAGGAGGATCTGCGAGGAACGGCCGATTGCATGGCCGCCCAGGCATTTGCGGCCGCCGTCGAGTTTATCTCGATAACAGCCATCTTTGAGGGAACTGATGGTGAGTTGCGTATCCGATCAAGTTTCCGGTCAGCGAATGGCCTTATTCGCCGATGCTGTTCGGCGCATTGCGAATCTTCAGGCAACGAACTTGCTTACCCGAGTGTCGAGCGAGTTCCGGTGTCGGGGAGCTGCACCGCCTTCAACCAGCCAAGTCCTTCCTCGGTTACACCGGCGGGGCGGTATTCGCACCCGACATAGCCCTGATAGCCGATTGCGTCGATCTCGTTGAACACCAGTGGGTCATTGAGTTCGCCGGTTGTCGGCTCGTTGCGTGTCGGCACGGCGGCGATTTGGATATGTCCGATCTTCGGTGCCATTCGTCGCAGGGCCATGATGACGTCGCCGTGCAGGATCTGGCGATGGTAGACATCGAACTGCAGGCGGACATTCGCATGATCGAGGTCGTCGATGAACTCGAGTGCCCGATCGAAGTCGTTCAGGAAGTATGCCGGCATGTCGCGTGTGTTGATCGGCTCGATAACGAGGCCAATGCCTGCCTGCGCCGTCGCATCCGCGGCTCTGTGCAGATTGTCCTTGTAGGCCGCAATCGACGCAGGGGAATCCCAAGCAGCATTGCCCGCCATCATGTGCAGCAACGGTGTTCCAATCGTCTTGGCGTAGGATACCGCGAGGTCCAGCCCTTTGAGGAACTCCGCGCGCCTGTCGGGCAGGCTGGCCAGGCCGCGATCGCCCGCTACCCAGTCGCCGGGTGGCATATTGAAGAGCGCCTGTTTCAGGCCGGCCGTCGCCAGCGCGTCCGCGACGATCTCTGCGGGATGGTCATAGGGAAACAGATACTCCACTGCACCGAAACCCGCGTCGGAGGCCGCCTGAAATCTCTCCAGGAAGGGGCGCTCGTTGAACATCATCGATAGATTGGCGGCAAATTTGGGCATCTCGATCAAACCTCTTCCGACATGCCGGGCAGGTGGAGGCCGGCGATCTTGGCGAGCAGTCGAGCGACGGAACTGTCGTCGTCCCGGCCCATGCCCGCCGCTTCCGTCATGATGAACAGCTGCAGTGCTGCAGCTGTGATCGGGAGCGGAAACTTCCCCTTCCTCCCAATGTCAGAAACAATTCCAAGGTCCTTGGTGAAAATGGAAACCGCACTATGGGGGGTGTAGTCTCCAGAAAGGACATGTGGAATACGGTTCTCGAACATCCAACTATTGCCGGCGGATTTGGTGATCACCTCGAAGACGCGCGAAATATCGAGGTCTAGGCTCTTGGCGAATGCAATTGCTTCGCAAGCCGCGGCGATGTGGACGCCCGCAAGCAACTGGTTGACGACCTTGAAGGACGAGCCGATGCCCGCTTGGTCGCCCAGCTCGTAGACAGTTCCGGCCATCGCCTCCAGCGCTGGCCGGGCTGCGGCAAAGGCCTGGGCGGAGCCTGATGCCATGAAGGTCAAGTCGCCGGAAGCTGCTTTCTTGGCGCCACCGCTAATTGGGCCGTCGAGATAAAGCAGGCCTGCGGCTTCAGCGCGTGATGCAAATCCCTTCGCCTCCGAGGGTGAAATGGTGGCGCACGAGACGATGACCGTCCCAGGCTGCAGGGCAGATACGATGCCGCCCTCGGCGAAAAGCACAGCTTCTGTCTGGACTGCGTTCACGACAACGATGACGGCAATGTCGGCGTCGGCAGCCGCCTCTTGCAGGCTGGTGGACGGCAGACCGCCATCCTGGCTGAACGCCTTCAATGCATCTGCATTGACGTCATACCCTCTTACAGTCCGTCCGGCCCGGAGCGCCGAGCGCGCCATCCCCAATCCCATCGAGCCCAGACCGATTACGGCAATCGTCGATTGGTCGCTCATCTTGGACGGCGCCTCCCAGTTTCAACACAGCTCGAATTTGCTTATCTCAGCGCTAACATTTCCTAATCACATCCTATTGCAAGGATCAAGCGAATGATGTTAGCGCTTACACATAGAGCCCGGGCATTCGTCGTGGGGCGCTGATCTTGCGGTGAGGTCGTCCTTTGACAGCGCTTGAAACGCCAACCCTCGCCCACGTGGCGAGACTGGCAAACGTCAGTGAGAACACGGTCTCCAGGGTCATCCGAGACAAGGGGCCGATTGCGCCGGAGACGCGCCGACGAGTCATCGAAGCCATTGATGCCCTCGGTTATGTGCCAAACCGTGCAGCCGGCTCGCTCGCATCTTCCTCCTCGATGATCGTCGGGGTGATCTTGCCCTCGCTGTCGAACATCGTCTTTCCGGAATTGCTTCGCGGCATTCATGCCGGGCTGGCGGGAACATCGTATCAGCCGATGATTGGTGTGACCGACTACGACCTCGAGAAGGAACAGCAACTGATCTCGTCGCTGCTGGCGTGGCAGCCGGCGGCGATCATCACCACGGGCTTCGATCATACCGATGCCGCGAGGCGGATGCTGGAGGGAAGCAAGGTTCGTATCGGCGAGTTGATGGACATCGACCGCAGGCCGATCGACCTTGCCGTCGGCCTTTCTCACCGCGAGGCGGGGCGTGCCATGGCTCGCCACCTCAAGGGTCGCGGCTACTCGAAGATCGCCTATGTCGGGCATGATTGGGACGCGGATCGCCGGGCCCGTGCGCGCTATCTCGGGCTTTGCGAAGGCTTGGGGGACGCCGGACTGGCACTGGTCGCGGAACATAGAGTCGATGAACCGAGCTCGACCTTGAGCGGCCGGCGGGCCCTGGCGGCAATCCTCGCCGACGGGGCCGAGATCGAGGCCGTCGCGTTTTCCAACGATGACATGGCCGTCGGCGGCTACATGCACTGTTTGGCTGCTGCTGTACCAGTGCCGGACCGGCTCGCCCTCATGGGATTCAACGGGTTGGAGATTGGCCAGGCGCTTCCGAAGCCTCTCACGACGGTGCTTTCCAATCGTTTTGCTATCGGCAAGACGGCGGTGGAGACCCTCCTGAAATCTCCCGACCGCGCATTTGAGCCTGCAGTTATCGACACAGGGTTTTCCATCATTGAAGGCGCGACCGCCTAGTCGGGCCGCCTTTTCGCAAACAGGAGAAGGGGATGTTACTCGGCGCTATCGCTGACGATCTTACCGGGGCAAGCGACCTCGCCCTCATGCTTTCCCGAGAGGGAATGCGAACCATTCAAACGATTGGCATTCCACCGGGAGACGTCGATCTCAGCCATATCGACGCGGTCGTGGTTGCCCTCAAATCCAGGACCAACCCGGCCGAAGAAGCCGTCGTAATGTCGCTTGAGGCCTTGGCGTGGCTTCGTGCGGCAGGCGCTCGGCAAGTCATCTTCAAATATTGCTCGACCTTTGATTCAACGGCAAAGGGCAATATCGGGCCGGTGACCGATGCGCTCGTTGCCGCGCTCGACGTGGATCTCACCATCGTTTGCCCGGCTTTTCCGGCAAATGGCCGAACCATCTATAAAGGCCATCTCTTCCTCGCCGAGAAGCTCCTCTCAGAGAGCCCGATGCGGAATCATCCGCTGACCCCCATGACGGATTCCTCCCTGGTACGGCTGATGGCCGCGCAGTCGTCCCTCAAGGTGGGGCTGGTTGGACAAGAGATTGTTGCACGGGGCGTAGACGCCCTGCGTGAGGCCTTTGGGGCGGCGCGCACGCTCGGCGATCGAGTGCTGGTCGTCGATGCGATATCCGACCAGGACTTGCGGACGATCGGGGAGGCCGTTGCCGATTTTCCATTGATCACCGGAGGATCCGGCATCGCGATCGGCCTGCCGGAGAATTTTCGCCGTGCCGGATTGCTATCCGGCAATTCCGAACCCGGTCCCTTTACGGTACCACGCGGCGGCGCTGCCGTCTTGGCTGGCTCATGTTCGGAGGCAACGAGGGGCCAAATACAGGCTGCCATTGCCGCCGGCATGCCCTCTATGCGGATCGATCCGATCGACATAGCGGAGGGGCGTGTCACCGTCGGCGGCGCAGCGGATTGGGCATTGGAGCAGGGGGAGAACACCCCCCTCATTTACTCGAGCGCCGACCCCACCGAAGTTCGCGCCGCGCAGGATGCCCTCGGACGGCAGAAGGCCGGTGAAATCATCGAGCGCTTCCTGGCGGAAACTGCGGTCATGCTGCGTGCGAATGGTGTTCGACGCCTTATCGTCGCCGGTGGCGAAACGTCCGGGGCGGTGGTTGGCGCCCTTGCACCCGCCGCCCTCTATGTCGGACCGGAAATCGACCCCGGCGTTCCCTGGACGCTGACGATGGGGGAGGCGGAACCGATGGCTATGGCGCTGAAGTCGGGAAACTTCGGTGCAGCCGACTTTTTCCTGAAGGCCTGGGAGTTGCTGCAATGACAGCCATGATTTCCGAGACAACCCGCGTTCGAGATGAGATCGCGGCTGTTGGCAAGTCCTTGTTCGAGCGCGGCTTCACTTTTGGGTCCACCGGAAACATCAGCGCAAGACTCTCGAATGGCGATCTTCTGATGACGCCAACCAACGCCTCCCTTGGAGCGCTTGATCCGGGGCGGCTTTCCAGATTCACCGCGGAAGGTGTTTTCGTCGATGGCGACAAGCCCACGAAAGAAGCGTTTCTGCATCAATGCATGTACTGCGCGCGCCAGGGGGTAGGGGCGGTCGTCCACCTCCATTCGACGCATGCGGTGGCTGTCAGCGTGATCGACGGCCTGGATCCCGAAGATCTGCTGCCACCACTCACCGCATACTATGTCATGCGAGTTGGGAAGCTGACGCTGGCGCCCTATTTTGCCCCCGGAGACGTCGCTTTGGCAGAGGCGGTTCGCGAGAGGGCACGCACGAGTCACGCGGTACTGCTCGCCAATCACGGTCCGGTCGTCGCAGGAAAGTCGCTGCGCGAGGCCCAATACGCAAGTGAGGAACTGGAGGAGACCGCGAAGCTGTTTTTGATGCTGAGAGGAGAAAGGATCAGACCGCTCACTTCAGATCAGCGCAACGACCTCATGAGAGCTTCAGTATAGAATCTGCTTGGATCGCATCAAGTACTGGGCTGATCCATTCGATCAGCGCATTGTCGTGGAAATATCCTGGCAGGTGTCGTGAAGGCCGCTACAGCTCAGAAGCGCACGCCGCCGGCGCGCGATCGAGGGGTAGTATCCCTCCCGCTGTGTGCGTTTTGACACGCTGCCCGAGCACCATCCGCTTTATTCAAGAAGCGCCGTGGTCAAGCTCAGCGGCTCTGTCATATCCGACAAGACTGCCCGGTGTGTAGCGTATCGCCGGGCTTTTCCCTGTATGCCTGCGTTTTTCGCATTGAAGCTTCAGGTGTGTTCGTTGCAATGCAATCTTTATTGACGCTCGCAATCCAGCCTCCGGAACATACGATGACGCGGTGATCCTGGCGCGATATTGGGATACGCTGGAGGATCTGAATCAGAACAATGCCCAGTGTGACGCACTACATCATTTTCCCCTTCGTTCGAGACAGCCAGGGCAACCTGGTCGCCGGACAGGGGCAAAGGGCCTATTCGAATACGATGGCGCGTTTCCGTGCTGCCTTCTGCGTGGGAATCGGGCAAGGCGACGAAACGATCGTGGGGGCCGTTGCGTTTATGCGCACTGGCGATAGTCGGCCGGTGATCCTGGCAAAATATGGGGAAACACCGCAGGGCCTTGCGGAGATGGAATGATGCTGCTTCTGCCACCCTTGCGCACCATAGGGGTGCCCGGCGGGAAGCGCGATAGCGTATGGTGGCTAGCCGCACCCAAGGGCGAGGAAGTCAGCTTGGCCGACCCGTCTTCCGCGGGTCGCGGCCATAAACGCAACCAAAATGCAATGCTCGAAGCGGCGAGCCCGTCGATGATGCCCTTGGCGGGTCGACCTTTCCCTTGATGCTGCTTCCACAGGAGTTGGAAGGTGCCGTTGCACTGGGGTTCGGTCTTCTGACCTTTGCGTCAGGTCGAATTCTCGAATCTCTCGTCGAGATCAGAAAGGTGCTCGACAAAAATCTGTCTTTTTGATCGAGCGCAGTATCTTGCCGCCGGCGAGTTGATTCACGCCATTATTCACCTAGCCTGGAATTCGCGCTGTGCTTCCAGTGACGGACGCGGGTTATCGGCAAATCAGGCGTGTCGTCTGTGCATCCCATGGATCAATTCGATGCTGAGGGCATGGCCTCGACCCTTGCCATTGACTTGAAACCGAGCACCGGTCGGATGCATTGCTTGACGCCTCGGTGATCCTGTTCAATCCGGTTATTGAGGTATTGGCCCGCGCGGAACCGCATCGGCTTCAAAGCCCATCGTGATGGCTCATGCGTAAGCAACGTTCAGCGTCACAAGATTCGTTCACTTCGAGACTGGTCTGGCTGCCGCCGATGACAGGCAGTCCCATCGTTTATGGCGGGCAAGCGCCTTGTGCAGCCCTGCATGGGATGTTGGCACCACACTTTGCCGCTTGATCGGATCGATGCAGGCTCCGATTCACATCTCGGCCGCTGCAAGAATTCTATTTGTGAGTTGGATCCTGCCAGGGGCACCTAGTGTGGCTGGGCGCGTTTGTCGAGTTGCATAGCCGCGAGATCCGACTCCAGCCGGCTCAGCCGATCATGGATGTCCACGGAACGGTAAGCGTGCTCCTCCAGGATAGAATTGATCAGCATGTTCATCGACATGCCTTTGAAACTTGCCTGGCCTTCGAGAAGCTTCCGCATTTCCGGTGCCAGGCGGATGACCAGCGGCTTGAAGGATCGGGTAAGGCCTCTGGTTGCATTCATGATCGGTAACTACCTCTGTCGGGCATGTTGGGTGTATTGTGAGCATCTTCGCTACTGTGCCTATCTATTGTTTCGTGTGACATAAACGTGACTCGGTAATGGAAACAAAAACACTTGCTTGTTCATCGGAGCTTCCGACTCCGATGTGCTGGATCGAGATTTGGCCAGGGCTGGCCGTCCATGACCTCGGCCGGGGGGATTAGCCTGGGTTGCGGACGCGCTTCTCCAGTTCGAGCGTGCGCTTGGCGATATCGTCCAGCTCGAAGCTTTGTGAGATCATGAAGGCGCCGGAGCCGGTGTCGGGATCACTCGCAAGGCGCTTGGTCTCGCTGAGGTGATGGACAAGCCAGGCTTTTTGTTCCGCCTGCAGCTTTATCCGTTTGCTGCCGCCTTCTCTGTGCAGCAAGGCCCAGTAGGCGATATTGAGCCTGGCATCCCACTTGGCAATTTCCGCCTTTCCGCATTCAAGCATGTTGGTCGAAACGCCATCCGCGCGATCGACGCAGGCGGTCATCTCGGCATCCGATTGAGCATTTGCGGACTGGGTGACGAGCAGCAACAGGCCGGCAAGGGCATGTTTCGAGATCATAGATGGCACCTCCTGCTTTGCACGGTCATTGCACCGAGACGACGAAGTGGCCTTGATGAAGGGCGAGCTTGCCTTCCAAAGAGACCATGTCGGCTGAAAAATCGCCTTCGATCTTGCCGGTTTCCATCTTCGTGATGGTCAATGCGGCCTCTGCGTTCGGACTCTCATCGGTCTTGTAGCGGTTGTCATTGGTGCTGAGCTCGATGCAGGGGGCATTCTTCTGGCAGTTGCGGGTGAGCTTCTGGGTGCCGGTGGCGCTTGCGTCGAACTGCAGCCGCAGTGTCGTCGCATCGATCGTCTTATCCGGCTTGATGATGGGGGCCGTGTTGACAAGAACGGTGCTGCCCAACTTCACAACGATAAGCGAGGAGCCGCCTGCCGACCAAGTCCTATCACCGATCTCAGCCGAAACCCGATCGCCTTCCTGCGTGCTGGCAACGATCTTGGGTGGCTGGCTTTGAGAGGACAGGCTCGTTGCGGGTCGTGGCTGAGTGGCATTTTGTTGAGCGACGCCGGGCATCTGGAGGGTAAAATTGAAGACTTGCCACGCGCCTGCAGCGTTCTTGGTCAATTCTACCCTGGCAGGCAGAGACACGTCCCCATCCAGCAACAGCGTCCCCGACACGCTGCCCCGGCCGTTCTCGATCTCTCGTTCGGGCCATGACGCGCTCTTGAAGCGTCCCAGACCTGCCCGGTTGGCGAGTGCGGCGAAACTGCTTTCGCTCATGGCCTGCTGGAATGCCGGGGAGGCGCTGCGATAGGCGCTCTCCGGCCCGCTGGCAGCGATGGTCGCGAAAAAGACGGTGGCTGCGTCGGCCACGCCCTTGATGAAATAGTAGACGCTCGTGCCGACGGCCACTCCGATCACGACCACGGTGCCTAAAGCCAGCAAAATCTTGCGCATTGTCGACATGTCGGATCTCCATAATCCCAAGAAGGATCAATATGGCTCCTCGTTTTCTACCACCGGACTCGGCGGCCTGGGACTGCTCGGGCGGCCGGTTGCTAAGCCGTCAGGCCATTTCTCGGGTGCATGGGCTGTCGGAGGGCCGCCCTTTTTCCGAGGAGCAAAATACCTCTCAAAATGCAATGGCTCGGCGACCGATCTGCCGAGAACGATACCCGCTAAAACGGAACAATAGCTGAAACGACGGTAACACAAGATGATATCGAATGCGTGTTATCGAGACGTCGGTCACCAATCGGATCGTGAAGTACGATGCAATAGCGCTGCGCCGTAATTCCTGTGATCGTTTGGGTAATATTGGAAATTTTCGTATTATTTTTTTATTGAATTTAATTATATTTTTCTAGGAATTTTTCATTTATTTTTAAATATAATTCAAATTATTGATATAATTTCCTAAAAAATTTGACTAAATAATATAAATTACTCTTTGGAATGAAGCGTTTCCTTTTGTCCATGTGATGACACAATCGCAGTAGAGCTTTTTGGGAAGAATCCAACGATGCGTGGCATCTGGCTACTGGTGGGGTGCGTCACAGCGATCGCTACGCCAAAGCATTGACAGGCAAACCAGCTGAAGTAGCGACTGCCAAATTATGCTTTGACGATGATACTTCGGTGCAGAGGGAAGCCACGGCTTGTAGCGCTGCAGTTGAATGCAGGAACCTGGCCATGGATGCTTTCACAGTAAGATCACGCTCGTTTTCGTATGAAGGCCCGGATCGGGCAGCCTCGCAGGCCTTTCCATCGAGCGATCCGGCTTCTTAACCCGCCATTCTTGAACGGACGTCGTATTCCTCGCCAATCGCACAGGATGCAAGCATGTCTGCCGATGATCTCCACAACAGCGCCAACAGGTTCGACGCTTCATCGAAGCGCTCAACATTCCCATCGTTTCAATTGGAGATTGCCGAGGTCCCGGCCCAGGACGCGATGTCCATGCCGGCAGACGGCGTCCAGAAAGCCCTGGGTCGATTGGAGGCGATCGTCGACGCCGTCAAGGCGAAGTCTGGCGTGCCCGGCATCGCCGTAGGCGTCATCCACGGTGGGCAGCCCTATTATTACTGCGTCGGCGATCGCGATCTTTCTCTGCCGAAGGACAAGCGGGAGAAAGTCGACAAGGCAACCGTGTTCCAGATCGCCTCGATCTCCAAGTCGATTTCGGCGACGCTCGCGGCGCGGATGATGACCTACTTTCAGGAACAGGGAAATGCAGCGGCCATATGGGAGGACCCCGTGGTCCAATTCCTGGGTAACAGTTACCACCCGACCAGCGACTATGTGTGGGAACGCGGCACGATAGGCGACTATTTCGCGCATCGTTCCGGCTTGCCCGCGGCGGCGGGCGACGACCTCGAGGGGCTATATTACCAGCGCAGCGATATCCTTCTCCGCCTCAACCAGATGCCGCTCGATCCCTTCCGCGTCACCTACAATTATTGCAATTTCGGCCTGACGATCGGCGCGGAAGCCATTGCCAGGGCTGCGGGCAAGCCCTGGGAAGAGCTGGGCCGGGACTATCTCTTCAACCCTCTCCATATGTTCGCCACGAGCTACCGCTACGCCGAGTTCAGACAACGCGAGAACCGCGCCGCCCTCCACAGCTATGACGGGACGGATTTCGCGCCCAGTCCGTTTCCACGCAACCCCGATGCGCAGGCGCCGGCGGGTGGCGTGTCCTCCAATGTCGTCGACCTTGTCAGATGGATGGACCTCCTGCTGGCGCTCGGCAGGTCCGATTCCAAGCCTGCTCTCGACATCGAGCAAAAGTTCTTCGTCGAGTCGGTCACTCCGCAATCGGTGAATGCGCGATCCCCGGTCCAGAACGCCCGGTCGGGCTGTTACGGCTATGGCTTCAATGTCGGCGCGGGCGCGAATGGGCGCATGTCCATGAGCCATTCCGGCGCCTTCTTCGTGGGGGCGGCGACGGCGTTCCATGTCCTGCCCGACGCCGATGTGGGCATCGTCGTTCTCACCAATGGCGCGCCCGTGGGAGCCGCAGAGGCCATCGTCACGGAGTTCATGGACATCGTCCAGTTCGGCGACGTCACGCGCAACAACTGGTACGAGATCGCGCACGATCATTTCATGAATTTCTATAAGGCGTCCGGCGATCTGGCTGGCAATCTTCCGCCTCAAAAACCCAATTTTCCGCATCCGCTCGCCATCTATGAAGGCGTCTACAGCTCGGCCTATTTCGGCGAGGCCGAGGTCTGGGCGAATGGCGATCATCTGATCCTGCAACTCGGCCCCCGCAAGTTGCAGTTCGTGCTCAAACGCTGGGACGCAGACATCTTCCAGATGGATCCTGGCCGTGAGTTCACCGCCAAGGGATCCCTTTACTCGGTCAGGTTCGCGCTGTCCGGAGGAAGGGTGACGTCGATGACCGCCGCCTATTTCAACGACAATATCCTCGGCATCTTCCCGTTTGCGAGACCCAGGGGAAGCTGAGGCAAGGCGAAGGGAAACTGGAGTCACAGTCGATGCGTGATGCGGCGTCCACCGGTCAACGATTCCCGGTGGACGCGCGTTGACACTTCCCCGGATGGCGTCAGAACGACAATTGAACCTTCATCGCGCGGCGGCGGTCATTGGCCAGGGCGAAGGCCGCACCGGCATTGTCGAGCGCGAAGCTGCCGGTGAGCAGGGGACGCAGGTCGATCTTGCCGCTGTCGATCAGCCGTGTCGCCAGGGCGAATTCAGCATGGAAACGGAAGGAGCCGATCACCGACAATTCCTTGGCGACCACCAGGTTCTGGGGGAAGGCGACATCACCGCCCAGGCCGAGCTGCACGATGATGCCGCGCGGGCGCATCGCCTCCAGGCCGGCGCGCAGGGCCTTCTCATTGCCGGAGCACTCGAACATCACGTCGACCTGGCCCTTGTCCACCACCAATGCGGCGAGGGCCTCGGGCGTCTGCGCCGCGTTGATGGTGCGATCGGCACCGAGCCTTGCCGCAATGGCGAGCGGCTCGTCGACGATATCCGTGACGATGATTTCGGCGGCGCCGTGGAACCTGGCGGCGGCCACTACCAATGCGCCGATCGGACCGCACCCCGTCACCAGGATACGGCGCCCGAGCAGCGAGCCGGCGCGGGACACGGCATGCAGGGCAACCGAGAAGGGCTCGACCAAAGCGAGTTCGTCCGGGCCGGCATTGCGCCCGACCTCGCATTGGGCGGCATCGCAGACGAGGAGTTGGCGGAAGGCGCCCTGGACGTGCGGCATGCGCATGGCGCTGCCGTAGAAATGCATGTCCATGCAGTGATTGGGCAGGCCCTGCAGGCAATAACGGCACTGGCCACAGGGGCGGCTCGGATTGACGGCGACCCGGTCGCCGCGCCGCAGCGAGCCGACATCCGCCGCGACCTCGACGACCTCGCCCGAGACCTCATGGCCGAGGATCATCGGTTCCTTGAGCCTGACGACCCCGAAGCCGCCATGGTTGAAATAATGCAGGTCCGACCCGCAGATGCCGCCGGCCTGGACGCGGACCATGACCTGCCCATTCCGGAGCGGACCGGGGTCGCGCTCCTCCAGGCGCAGATCCTTGGGGCCGTGGATGACGAGAGCACGCATGGCTACCTCTCAAATGACCGGTGTCAAAAGGGGAACACCGGCGAAATGCGCGGCAAGATTATCCCGCACCAACTGGCCCATCGCCAGCCTGGTCTCGATCGTCGCACTGCCGAGATGGGGCTGCATCACGACATTGCCGAGCCTGGCAAAGCGGGTATCGATGTGCGGTTCGTTCCAGAAGACGTCGAGGCCGGCTCCGGCGATCGTCTTGTCCTCGAGCGCCTGCAGCAGCGCTTCCTCGTCGACGGTGGTTCCGCGCGAGACGTTGACGAGATATCCCTCGGGCCCGAGCGCCCGCAGGACCTCCGCGCCGACGACCTTCTGGGTCGCAGCACCGCCGGGAAGGGTCAGGACGAGCAGATCCGCCCAGGCTGCGAGCGCCGTCAGGTTATCAAAGAAACGATGGGGCGCATCCTTGTGCGGCGAACGGCCGAAATAGCCGATATCCATGTCGAAACCCGAAAACCGGCGGGCGACGGTCGCGCCGATGCGGCCGAGCCCGGCGATGCCGAGCTTCTTGCCGTGCAGCCGCGGCGCCAGCGGCGGATTTCCCTTTGCCCAGTCGCCCGAGCGCACATGGGCGTCTCCGGCCGGAATGCGCCGCATCGCGGCCAAGGCGAGGCCGACCGCGAGGTCGGCGACGTCGCCGTTGAGGACATCGGGCGTGTTGGTGACGCGAATGCCACGCCGGCGCGCCGTATCGAGATCGATGGCATCGACGCCGACACCGTAGCAGGCGATGATTTCCAGATGAGGCAAGATCTCCAGCGTCTGGGTGTCCACGCCCAGATCGCCGCGTGTGGCGATGGCGCGGATGAGGGGACGGGCAGAGGCGGAAAGCCCTTCGGGGCCGAACTCCCAGCGCTTGTGCAGCCGATAGGTGCTCGAGAGGACTTCCATATCCCGGTCGGGGTAGGAGCCCATCATCAGCAGGTCCGGTTTCGTCATTATCGCCTCAGGCAGTATTTTTGTTATCGATATCATAATTGATCAAGGGAGCAAGCATCTTTCGATTCCGTTCGGCGTTCGAAGGCAAAGGGAGGGGACACCCTGCAACCGCGTTGACAAGTTTTGTTATCGATATCAATTTGAAAGGGAAGAGCGTCGATGTCGAGCGGCGCCGGGAAGACGAGGGAGACCGACGTGACGCTGTTCGACCTGACCGGGCGCAGGGCCCTGATAACCGGGGCCAGCAAGGGCATCGGCTACGCCATCGCCGAAGCGCTGGCCGGTGCCGGTGCCAGCGTGGTGCTCAACGCCCGCAATCTCGATCGCCTTGAGGACGCCAAGGCAGCACTCGCCGCCAAAGCCTTTACCGTCGATATCGCGCCGTTCGACGCCGCCGATCCCGAAGCCGTCGAGGCCGGCATTGCCGCTATCGAGCAGACGCTGGGGCCCATCGACATTCTCGTCAACAATGCCGGCATGCAGCATCGGGCGCCGCTGGAGACTTTCCCGCTCGACGCCTGGAAGCGCCTGTGTGCCACCAATATCGACAGTGCCTTCCTGGTCGGGCAGGCTGTGGCCCGCCGCATGATTCCGCGAGGGCGGGGCAAGATCATCAACATCTGCTCGGTGCAGAGCGAGTTGGCGCGCCCCGGCATCGCGCCCTACACCGCGACCAAGGGCGCGCTGAAGATGCTGACCAAGGGCATGGCCACCGACTGGGCCCGCCATGGCCTGCAGGTGAACGCCATCGGTCCGGGCTATTTCAAGACCGAGCTCAATGCCGCGCTGGTCGCCGATGCCGATTTCTCGGCCTGGCTGGAGAAGCGCACGCCGGCAGGCCGCTGGGGTGAGGTGAAGGAACTGGCGGGCGCGGCGATCTTTCTCGCCTCGGACGCTTCCAGCTTCGTCAACGGGCATGTCCTCTATGTCGATGGCGGGATCACCTCGAGCCTGTAGGTTTTCCTGAGGCGGGCGAGGAGAGGGACGCT
This sequence comes from Labrys sedimenti, assembly GCF_034424805.1. Taxonomy (NCBI): domain Bacteria; kingdom Pseudomonadati; phylum Pseudomonadota; class Alphaproteobacteria; order Hyphomicrobiales; family Xanthobacteraceae; genus Labrys; species Labrys sedimenti. Next base: position 110,051 of record NZ_JAXOUF010000007.1, on the reverse strand, counting down.
GCATCCCTCTCAGCTTCTTGCAGTGGGACGAAGGGGAGAACAGCCGATGACCGAGAGCGAGAAAGCCGCCGTTTCCGTGGTCGGAACCGGGATCATGGGATCGGCGATCGCGACGCGCCTGCTGGCGACGGGACATGCCGTCACCGTCTTCGACCTGGACACGGCCAAGGTCGCGGCGCTTGCCGCGAAAGGGGCCAGCTCCGCCGCCAGCGCTCGCGAGGCGGCGAGGGCGAGCCGCTTCGTCATCACCAGCCTCAACAGTGCCACGATCGTGCGCAGTGCCGTGTTCGGCCCGGGTGGCATTGCGGAGGGAGCGGATGCCTCGGGGCTGCTGATCGACATGTCTTCGATCGATCCGGCCTCGACGCGGGCGTTTGCCGAGCAATTGGCTACGTCGACCGGCATGCGATGGGTCGATGCCCCGCTTTCCGGTGGTGCGCCCGGGGCCTCGGCGGGCCGCCTCACCGTGATGGCCGGCGGGGCCGCCGACGATGTTGACCGGGCGCGTGCTGTCATGGACAGCCTGTGCGCCAACTATACGCATATGGGCCCCAGCGGCGCGGGGCAGACCACCAAGCTGGTAAACCAGGTCCTCTGCGCGCTCGGCTTCCAGGCGGTCGCGGAAGCCGTCAGGCTGGCAGAGGCGGGGGGCGTCGATGCGACCCGCCTGGCGGAGGCGCTCAAAGGCGGTCGCGCCGACAGCTCCATCCTGCAGGAGTTCGGGCCGAAAATGGCAAGGCGCGATTATTCGCCGACCGGCCGCATCGACAATATGATGAAGGATCTGGAGGCCGTACAGGCTTTCTCCGGCAGCCAGCGCCTGCCGCTGCCCCTGACCGGGCTGGTTGCCGATCTGCACCGTTCCCTGCTGGCCGCTGGCCTGGGCCCTCGTGATACGGCGGCCATCATGCTGCAGTTCTCCGGCTTTCGTGAGCAATCGGGGTGAAGGCTGACATCGGGATCGATCACCGAACTGGCGCCTTGACAGGATCATGTTTGTTATCGATAACATTGGAAAACCGGCCGTAGAGCCGGATGAGCTTTGCGGGGCTGAAAGGCCCTCGAAGTTGTGGAGGACGAGCGCGATGGCAGGGCAGGAAGCTCTCCGGTTCGAGAATGTCGTCAAGGCTTTCGGCGGCACCCGCGCGCTCAATGGCGTCAGCCTGGAGGTCGGGCGGGGCGAGGTCGTGGCCCTGCTGGGCGAGAACGGCGCCGGCAAATCCACGCTTATCAAGATTCTCGGCGGCATCTTCAGGGCCGATGACGGCCAGATCACCATCGGCGGCGAGGTCTATCGCCATCGCGCCAATGCGCGCGGCCAGCGCCAGAGCGTGGCTTTCATCCACCAGGACCTCGGCCTGGTCGAATGGATGACGGTGGCTGAGAATATGGGGCTGTCGCAAGGCTTCTCCCGACGCTGGCTGGGCGCCATCGACTGGCGCGAGGCGGAGCGCAAGGCCGAGACGGCCCTGAAGCTGGTCGGCTGCGACATCGATCCGACCCTGCGTGTGCACAGCCTCAGCCGGACCGAGAAATCGCTGGTCGCCATTGCCCGTGCTTTGGTGGTGGATTGCGATTTCCTGGTGCTCGACGAGCCGACGGCCAGCCTGCCGGCCGACGAGGTCGAGCGCCTGTTCGAGGCGGTCCGGCGCCTGCGCGAGCGGGGCGTGGGCATGATCTATGTCTCCCATCGCCTCGACGAGATCTTCCGCATCGCCGATCGCGTGGTGGTGATGCGCGACGGCCTCAAGGTCGGCGAAAAGCCGGTGGCGGAGACGACGCCGGACGAACTCGTCAGCATGATTGTCGGCCGCTCTACGCTGGAGCTTTTCCGTAAGGCCGAATTCCATTCGGGCCAGGCCCGTGTGGTCCTGCGCGATGTCGTCACCCCGGCCGCCGGCCCCGTCAGCTTCGAGGTCCGCCAAGGCGAACTGCTCGGCCTCGTCGGCCTGCGCGGCGCGGGCCAGGAGGATATCGGGCGCAGCCTGTTCGGGGCGGTGCCGCATCGCGGATCGATCACCATCGACGGGCAGGTGCCGGATCTCTCATCGCCCCGGGCGGCGCTGAACGCCGGTGTCGGGCTGGTTGCCCGGGACCGCATGGAGGAATCCCTCGCTCCCTCCCTCAGCATTCGCGAGAACGCCTTCCTCAATCCGGGGGCCGCCGGCCGGCCCTGGTATGCGCCGCGTTCACCCTCGCTCGAGGCCAGGCTGGCGAGCGAACTGGGAGAGGCCGTCGGGCTGCGCCCCAACGACCCGGACCTGCCGATCGAGGGGCTTTCGGGTGGAAACCAGCAGAAGGTTGTCGTCGGGCGCTGGCTTGCGACCGGCCGCAGGCTCCTGGTGGCCGAGGATCCGACGGCCGGCGTCGACGTCGGCGCCAAGGCCGAGATCTACCGCCTCATCGCGCGAGCCCTCGAATCCGGCCTCGCCGTGATCGTGGTGTCCACGGATTTTGAGGAAATCGCCCATATCTGCCACCGCGCCTTGGTGTTCAACCGGGGCCGGATCATTGCCGAGCTGGCCGGCCCAGCCCTGACCACGGAAGCGGTGATCTCGGCCGCCTCTGCCTCGGAAGCCGCGTGAGCGCAGACAGGAAAGCTCCATGTCCACCAACTCCATCAAGTCCGACGCCCTCGAGCCGACACGCGGCGAACTCAAGCAGGCCTCCGCCAGCGAACGCCTGCTGCGGCGCCTGCCGGTCTATGGCCTGCCCATCCTCACGGTCCTGTTGATCGTCCTGTTCTCGCTGCTCCTGCCGCAGACCTTCCCGACCATGCTCAATGTCCGCTCCATCATCGCGGACAAGGCGATCATCGCCATGCTGTCGCTGGCGGCCATGATCCCGATGGCAGCCGGCAAGATCGACCTCACCGTCGGCTACGGCATCGTGCTCTGGCACATCCTCGCCATCAGCCTGCAGACCATGTTCGGGCTGCCCTGGCCGGTGGCGGTGGTGGTGGTGATCCTGCTCGGCGCCCTGATCGGCCTGCTCAACGGCCTGCTGGTCGAGGTGGCGCGCATCGACAGCTTCATCGCCACGCTCGGCACGGGCACCGTGCTCTACGCCGTGGCGCTCTGGCACACTGGCGGGCGGCAGGTGGTGGCGAGCCTGCCCCAGGGCTTCCTGTCGCTCAACGGCACCATGGTCTTCGGCCTGCCGATCACCGGCTTTTATGTGCTGGGCCTCGCCCTGGCCCTGTGGTTCATCCTCGAGCACCTGCCGATCGGGCGCTACCTCTATACGATCGGGGCCAATCCCAAGGCGGCGGCGCTCAACGGTATCCCCGTCCAGCGCTACACCATGGGCGCCTTCGTGGCTTCTGGCGCCCTGACGGCGGTGGCCGGCGTCCTGCTCGCCTCCAAGCTGCGCATCGGCCAGGCCAGCGTTGGCCTCGAATATCTGCTGCCGGCCCTCGTCGGCGCCTTCCTTGGCTCCACCACCATCAAGCCCGGCCGCGTCAATGTCTGGGGCACGGTGGTGGGCGTTGCCATCCTGGCGGTCGGCATCGCCGGCATCCAGCAATTCGGCGGCTCGTTCTGGGTCGAGCCCATGTTCAACGGCGTGACCCTGCTGATCGCGATCGGCATCGCCGGCTATGCCCAGCGCCGACGCGGCTCGGCCACGCGAAACTTCAAGAAGACGGGCAGCTGACGACCCGTCGCATTCAGGAGGAGAGATCATGTTGAGACGAAGTGTGTTGATGGCGGCTGCCGGCCTGGCGGCCCTGGCCCTGGCACCCGCCGTGGCCCGGGCGGATGCCTTTGTCGACGAGGCGAAGGCGGTCGTCGCCAAGGCTGCGGCCCGCGCCGACAAATGGGACGGGCCGACCTCCGGTCCCAAGGCCGTGGCCAAGAAGACCGTCGTCTATGTGGCGGGTGACATGCGCAATGGCGGCATCCTGGGCGTGGCCCAGGGCGTCAAGGAAGCGGCCGGCGTGATCGGCTGGACCTATCGCGAGATCGACGGGCAGGGCACGGTATCCGGCCAGGCCGCAGGGCTGAGCCAGGCCGTTGCGCTCAAACCGGATGCGATCATCGTCGGCGGCAGCGATGCGGTCGAGCAGAAGGCGGCGCTGGAGGAAGCGGCCAAGCAGGGCATCACCATTGTCGGCTGGCACTCGGGTCCCAAGCCCGGGCCCCTCGACGGCACGCCTGTCTTCGCCAATGTCACCACCGACGCCATGGAAGTCGCCAAGGTCGCGGCCATGAAGGCGATCGCCGATTCCGACGGCAAGGCCGGCGTGGTGATTTTCGCCGATTCGACCTATGCCATCGCCATCGCCAAGGGACGGGCGATGGAGGAAGTCATCAAGAAATGCCAGGGCTGTGCCGTGCTGTCCTTCCAGGATACGCCGCTTTCGGATGTTTCGACCCGCATCCCCCAGCTGACCACCACACTCCTGCAGCAGCAGGGTGCCAAGTGGACCCATTCCCTGGCGATCAACGACCTCTATTACGACTTCATGCCGCCGTCGCTGGCCGCGGCCGGCATTGCCGGGGATGGCGATCCCCAGAACATCTCGGCAGGTGACGGCTCCGAGGCCGCCTATCAGCGCATCCGCGCCAAGGACCATCAGGCCGCGACGGTGCCCGAGCCCCTGGCCATGCAGGGCTGGCAGCTGGTCGATGAACTGAACCGCGCCTTCGCCGGCGAGAAATGGTCCGGCTACGTTCCCGGCGTGCACCTGGTCACGCCCGACAATATCGGCTTCGACGGCGGCCCCAAGAACGTCTTCGATCCCGACAATGGCTACAGGGATGCCTACAAGAAGATCTGGGGCGTCAACTGACCCGAAGACGTGGCGGGGGCGCGTAGGTGTCCCCGCAATTATACAGTTAGAACAACAGCTTACAGCGTCCGGTTCGCGCGTTGAAACGGATGCCTCGACTTTCGCTTCACCTCAATGGTAGCTCCGTCATGTATATACGCTGCGCCTTTTTTCGGGGCCAAGTCCGGCCAGGGTCGGAAGAGGCCTTCACGCAATTCGTGCGCGACAGGCTCGTGCCGCTCTGGACTCGCTTCCCGGGAGCCGAGGAGGTGCGTGTGCTGCGCCAGGAAGAGGCCGATGTGCAGGAGCCGCATTACGCCATGGTGCTGGCCATCCGCTACCCCTCGCGTGCCGCCATCGAGGAGGCTCTCGCCTCCGAGGTCAGGACCAAAAGCCGGGCGGTCACCGCCGAGCTGATGCCCCTGTTCGACGGCGACATTTTCCACACGATCTTCCGCGCCGACGAGTTCCCGATGTCGTCGGAACGGGGCTGAGGGATGAGCGATTACGAGATCCTTGACGATCGTTTCGCCGCCCTGATCATCGGCCACGCCCGGCTCGAAAAGCTCTGGACCGGATGCCGCTGGGCCGAAGGGCCCGTCTATGTGCCGGCCGCCAAATCCGTGTTGTGGTCCGACATTCCCAATGACCGTGTGATGCGCTTGGACGAGACGGACGGGTCGGTCAGTGTCTTCGAAAGCCCCTGCGGCTATCACAATGGCCACACGCTGGACCGGGCCGGCAGGGTGATTGCCTGCGAGCATGGCGGTCGCCGCGTGACGCGCCTGGAGCCGGACGGGCGCTGGAGCGTGCTGGCCGACAGCCATGACGGCAGGCGCTTGAACTCCCCCAATGACGTGGTGGTGAAGAGCGATGGCTCGATCTGGTTCACCGACCCGACCTACGGCATCGACAGCAATTACGAGGGCCATGCCGCCGTCTCCGAGATCGGGGCTTCGCATGTCTACCGGGTCGACGCTGCCACCAGCGCGGTCCAGCCCGTCATCACCGATCGCATCAAGCCCAACGGCCTGGCCTTCTCGCCGGACGAAAGCCTGCTCTATGTCGCCGATACCGGTGCCAGCCACGTTCCCGGGCTGCCGCGGGCCATCCATGCCTATGATCTGTCTGCGTCAGGCGAGGTCATAGGTCCGGCAAGGACCTTTGCCGTGTGCGAGGCCGGTTTCTTCGATGGGTTTCGTGTCGACCGCGACGGCAATCTCTGGGCCTCCAGCGCCGACTCTGTCCGTATCTATACCAGGGACGGCAGCCTGATCGGGCGCATCAAGGTCCCGGAGATCGTCTCCAATCTGTGCTTCGGGGGCCCGAAACGCAATCGCCTCTACATCACGGCGCAGAGCTCCCTCTATGCCATCTACGTTAACAATCACCCGCCGGGCTGGTAACGCTCCCGCTATGGCGATTGCGCCAGAACTGCCCTAACGGATTGCTTGATGCCGCGCGACAACGACAGACTGCCCAAAAGCCAGCCGACCATGGCCGATGTCGCCGAGCGGGCCGGTGTCTCGACCATGACGGTTTCGCGGGCCTTGAAGAAGGGCGGCTCGATCTCCGAGAAGACCCGCGGCAAGATCATGGCCGCCGTGGACGAGCTCGGCTATGTGCTCGACCAGATGGCAGGCACACTGTCCTCCAAGCGCTCCGGTTTCGTGGCCGCGCTGGTGCCCTCGATCAACAGCTCCAACTTTGCCGACACGGCGCGCGGCATCACCGAAGCCATCGAGGGTAGCGGCCTGCAACTGCTTCTCGGCTATACCGACTATCAGATCGAGAAGGAGGAACGGCTGGTCGAATCGATGCTGATGCGGCGTCCCGAAGGCATCATCGTCACCGGCGGCCGCCACACCGATCGCACCCGCAAGCTGCTCGAGGCCGCCGGCATCCCGGTGATCGAGACCTGGGACGTGCCCGACAAGCCGATCGAGCATGTCGTCGGCTTCTCCAATGCCGCCGCCACGAATGCGCTCGTGCATCATCTTCATGGCCGGGGCTATCGCAATATCGGATTCATCGGCGGCACCAGCAATCGCGACACCCGAGGCGCCGATCGGCGCCAGGGCTACATCCAGGCGATCGAGCAACTCGGCTTGCCGCGCGGTCGGGTCATTTCGTTCGGCAAGCCGCCGATCTCGATGGAGCAGGGGGCCCAGGCCATCGTGCACCTGGTGTCCCAATGGCCTGATGTCGATGCCGCGGTCTGCGTTTCCGACCTGTCGGCCTTCGGCGCCCTGATGGAGTGCCATCGCCGCGGCTGGGCGGTGCCGGGGCGTATCGCGATCGCCGGCTTCGGCGATTTCGAGGTTGCGCGCTGCGCCTACCCGAGCATCACTACGGTTTCCGTCGACGCCAAGGAAATCGGTCGGGCAGCGGGGAACCTCCTGCTGCGAGCGATAGAGGCCCAGCGGTCGCAGCAGCAAATTCCACCGGAAATGATGCTGATGCCGTTCGTGGTGATAGCACGCGAAAGCAGCTGACAGGCTTCTTCAGCGTCCGCCGGCCGGCGAGGGCTCTGTTGCAAACCCTATGCTGTCCGGCTCGGCACCACGAGATCCACCGCATGGCTCGATGGTCAATGGCAGGAAAACGAGGGCCGACACGTCCTAAGATTCCAGTCTTTCGGCAAAGGCTTCCTGCATCGCCCGCAGAATGATCAGGGCGGACGCTGCGCCGGGATCCATATGGCCCAGGGACCGTTCTCCAAGCCGGGCGGCGCGGCCGCGGGTCGCGACCATGGACCTTGTCGATTGCGCGCCTTCTGCGCCGGCCTCCACGATATGGCGCCACATCTGCCCGATGGTCAGGCCGTTTGCCTTGGCGTGAACGGCGACCTCCATTGCCGGAACCCATGTGTCGAGCATCGTCTTGTCCCCGCGCTGCCCTTTGCCACGCGATTGGATACCCTTGGTAATGGCTTCGACGATGGCGACCTGTTCCGGCAGGTCGAGGGACTGTTGGTTTTTCAGGGCCTTGGAGGCGTTTTGGAAGCCCGTTGCATAGAGGGGCCCGGTGGACGCGCCGACGGCATCGAGAAAGGCGGAGGCCGCTGCCGCGAAGACGTCGGAGGGCGATGCCTGCTCAAGGTCGAGTTTCGCTAGCGCGCCGTTGACGGCCGAAAACCCCAGCGCCATGCTGATGCCGTGATCGGCGTCGCCGATGGCGCCGTCGAGGTCGGACAGATATTCCTTCTCTGCCTTTATCGACAGGGCAATCAGCTGGAACATCCAGCTGAGGCGGCGCGCTGCGGTTTGCGGCATTGCATTGATCTCCCGATCAGCGTGGAATTCTCATTGGACCGCAGGTGGCGACCCTGCCGGTGACGCCCCTTTTTCGGTGACCCGAAGAAAGGCGGTATCGCAAGGATGCGACAGGAGATCGGACAGTTCCTGATCCAGGTGCAGGATGGATATGGATGCACCGTTCATGTCGAGCGACGTGCAGTAATGGCCGACCCAATTCGCCACGATGCCGATCCGCTTGGCGCTGAGGCGCTCTTCCACGCGCTTGAACAGGATGTAGAGCTCCATCAGGGGGGTCGAGCCGAACGAATTGACGAGAACTGCCACTCGGTCGCCCGGGCCGGCGGTCATCTCGGAAAAGACCTTGTCCATGATGCGGTCGACGATTTCGTCGGCTTGCATCATCTTCTCCCGAATGACACCCCGCTCGCCATGAATGCCCATGCCGATTTCCATCTCGTCAGGGCCTATCTCGAAGTTGTGTCGGCGGGTTTGGGGCAAGGAACACGGTTCCAATGCGACCCCCATCGTATAGGTGCGCCTGTTGGCCCTGCGTGCAATGGCTTCGCATTCCTCGAGCGACAACCCGCGGTCGCAGGCGGCGCCGGCGATCTTGAAGACAAAGAAATTACCCGCCACGCCACGCCGTCCGTCGCGATCCTCTACCGGTGAGGAGGAGATATCGTCAGTCGTCAAGACCGTACGTGTGGGTATGTTCGCCTCCTGCGCCAGTTCGGCCGCCATTTCAAAGTTCATCACGTCGCCGACATAATTGCCGTAGACGAAAAGAACCCCGGCTCCGCCCGAGGCAGCCTTTGCGCATTCGAGGATTGGAACAGGGGGAGGCGAGGAGAAGACGTTGCCGATCGCCACTGCGTCGGCCAGCCCCTTGCCGACATAGCCGAGAAAGCAGGGTTCGTGGCCGGAACCGCCGCCAATGACCAGGCCGACCTTGCCCGTACGCGGACCATTGCGCGCGACCAGTGCACGCTTCGAACCGTTGATCGGCGCGATATGAGCGGCATGCGCCTTGACCACCCCGTCAAGCATTTCATCGACAACGTCATCGGGGTTGTTGAGAAATTTCTTGATATGGGTGCGATTGTGGCTGGGCGGGGCGGCCGCAGCTTCCTGCCGCAAGCGGTGGGCAGGTTTGCTGTGGATCTGCGTTACGCCGTCGGCATTGAGGATGCCGCGTCCGGTCGCCGCATCGGTGATCAGCACGCTGACATAGCCGCCTCGCAGCGCCGCCAGAATTGCCGGCACCTTGTCGAAACCGCCGGCAACCGCAATGCGCATGTTGCTGTCTCGCAGCCGATCGAGGGAAATGCCGATGGTGCGGTCGTCCAGAGGTCCGGAAACGGGGTGGCCATGGGCGTCGATGAAACGGCCTGCAATCACGCCGACGGCATTTCTGGCCAGATAATCCTGGATCGACACGTCCTCGAAAAATCCGCTGGTGTGGATCGTCGAATTCGGCCGAAGGGACGAAATGCCGAAAAGTGCCTTGTTGGCCCGGGTCAGTGCTTGAAATTGCTCGGCAATGACCGGTTCGTCCAGAAAAGCTGATTTGACCTGCGCATTCGACACGATAGCCGGCGCGGTGATGTTGATGAGATGGGCATTCGTGGCTTTGGCGACCGCCGCCGCGCACAGCTCCGGCGTGTAGGCGAAACCGGCTCGAGTGCCGCCGGTGGCCTGGACGACCGTCACGTCCTGCAGATTGGAGATATCCAGGTTTTCGGCGATGGACAGGACTGTGCGCCCCCATGCGACAGCAACCGTATCGCCGGATTTCAGCAGCTTCGCAACGGCTTGCGCGCCGGCGCCTCCCAGGCGGTCGATCAACGTTCGCGATCCGTCGTCGTCGGGCACGACGAGGCAGTCGGTCAATCCGAAATGCTGTTTCAGCTCCTGCGCGACGACCAGCGAACTCAGCCGCGAAGGTTCGATGGAAATGCTGACGATGCCACGGCTGCGTGCTTCGGCAAGGTAGCTGTTGACCGTTGCGCGCGAGATTCCCATTATCTCGGCGATATCGCCCTGTGTGCGCCCGTCCTCGTAATAAAGCCAGCAAGCCCATACATAGGGATCGTCGCCATATCGCAGCGGTATGACATTGGCCAATTCCGCCTGACCAGGCTTGGCCACGGCGGTTTTTTTACTCGGCGCCATCTTGTTTGCCATTGCTCCTGCGTCGGTCGGGAAGGCTTGCAGGACAATGCCTTTGTCTCGTTTCGCGAAAATTCAAAACAAAGGGCGGCCCAACTTTCCAAGCATAAAGGGGGGCCGCCATGTTGCGCAAATCGGCCGTCTCTTATTGCAGTTTTTCGCGGGCGCGGAGTGACAATTCTCTGAGAATGATGGCGCAGGAGGTTGCTCCGGCGTCCAGGAAGCCGCGGGAACGTTCGCCCAGACGGCTGGCGCGTCCGATCCTGGCCACCAAATCTATTGTGGAATCTCGCCCCTTTTCTGCTGCTTCGACGAGCGCTTCCAGAGCTTCGGCAAAGGATCTGCCGGCAGTGTTCGCGTCATCGAACGCGGCAAGGGCCGGAACGAATGTGTCGAGAAGCGTCTTGTCGCCCACCTTGGCGGCGCCGATCGACTGAATGCCTTCGAGGCCCGCATGCAGCATGCGGCTGAAGGCGGCGGCATCGACGAGGGCGACGCCGTCGATCTTTTCGGCGAATTCCGTAAACATGACGCCATAGAGCGGTCCCATCGAACCGCCGATTTCGGTCATCAGGATGGTGCCAAGCGTGTCGAGCGCGCTTGAAAGGGACGCGTTCTTGCCCTTGAGCCGCTCGGCAGCCAGGTTGAAGCCTTTCGCCATGTTGACGCCGTGATCGCCGTCGCCGATCTTGCCGTCGATTTCGCTGAGATAGGCCCGATTTTCGATAATGCGTTCTGCCATGGCCAAAACGATGTCGCCGGCTTCCGCATTGTTCAGGGTTTGCATGAGGCGTTCTCTTTACAAGATTGCAGCGCAGCGCACGTCCGTATCGAGCAGTTCCTTCAGTTCGTCGTCAAGAGCCATGACCGTCAGGGTTGCCCCGATCATTTCCAGCGAGGTGAAGTAATTGCCGATATAGGTGCGGTGGATTTTCAGGCCGCGTTTGACGATCTCGGATTCGATCGTGTCGTTCAGGATGTAGAGTTCGTTGAGCGGCGTCGCACCGAGACCGGAAACCAGCACGGCGACTTCGGTGCCTTCGGGAAGATCGTGGTCGTCGAGAACGATCCCGCACATGTCGCGAGCGATCTCGGCCGCGGGTTTCAGCGGTTCCACGCGGACCCCCGGTTCGCCGTGATGGCCAATGCCGACCTCCATCGTACCCGGGGCGATCTCGAAATTCGGATGGCCGACGGCAGGCAGGGTACAGGGACCGAGGCCCACGCCGATCGAACGGCAATTGTCGATCGCCCTTTGGGCCGTCGCGCGAACGGCTTCGAGCGAAGCCCCCGTTGCCGCCTTGGCGCCACCAACCTTCCACATGAAGATTTCGCCGGCAACGCCCCGGCGTTTTTCGCGCTCTTCGCTGGAAGCCGAGCAGACATCGTCGTTGGCGACGACGGTCGCCACTTCGATGCCATCCTTGGCTGCGAGCCGGATCGCCATCTTCACGTTCATGTTGTCGCCGGCATAATTGCCGTAGAGCACGACGACCCCCTTGCCACCATCGGCTTCCCGGATGGCGTCATGGAAGCTTTTGGCTGTGGGGGAGGAAAACAGCTCTCCGACAGCGACGGCATCGAGCATGTTCTTGCCGGTATAGCCAATGAAGGCCGGCTCGTGGCCGGAGCCGCCGCCCGTGATGACACCCACCTTGCCGGCATGGGGGGCATTCCTGGCGGCGATGACACGGGGATTGTCGGCGAGGCGAACGATATCGGAATGGGCCTTGACGAAACCCTTCACCGTGTCTTCGACGACTTCGTCGGGATTGTTGACGAAACGCTGCATGATTTCTCCTATGGGTTCCTGGAGCGCTTCGGCTCAAAGGATCGTATAGCCGCCATCGATCAGTAGATCGGCGCCGTTGATCATATCCGCACCGGCGGAAGCGAGGAAAACGGCCGCAGCCGCGATTTCCTCGGGAAAGGCGAACCGGCCGGCGGGAATGCGTTTTCGGGCGGCATCGCCCTTCTCCCCCGCCCAGGCTTTCTTGCCCAGTTCGGTGAGTACGATGGTGGGAGAAAGCGTGTTGACGGTGATGCCGTATTTGCCCCATTCGGCCGCAAAGGTCTTGGACATGCCGATGACGCCGAATTTCGAGGCGCAATAGGCCACATGCTCCTCGATGGCGACAGTGCCCGCCTGGGAGGCGAGATTAATGATCCTGCCGCCCTTGCCGGCGCCGATCATTTCCCGGCCGACAGCCTGCGTGACCAGGAAGCTGCCCTTGAGATTGATGTCGATCGTCCTGGTCCAGTGATCCAGGGACAGATCCTCGGCCGGAGCCAGGAACACGACCCCGGCGCTGTTGACCGCGATGTCGATGCCGCCAAAAGCCGCCTTCGTACCCGCGATCGCGGCGTTGATGGACTCAGGATCGGTGACATCGCACGCGAACGCGTGCGCACCATTCCCAAGCTCGGCCGCCTTCGCGGCGGCAAGTTCGGCGTTGATGTCGAGAACGGCGACCCGGGCTCCCTTGGCGGCGAAAGCCCCTGCAATGGCCGCACCGATGCCGGAAGCGGCTCCGGTGACGAGGGCGACCTTGCCGGAGAGCGGGAAGGTCAGGTCGATTTGAGGCGCGATATCGGTCATGTCGATGGGTCCTGGCGGCGGAAGGCGCGGGGCAAGCCGATGCCCCGCGCGTAAAAATCACTTGCTGCGGTCGGCGAGCAGCTTGTCGACATTGTCGGCGGTGACCGGCGTCCACGGCACGTTATATTCCTTGGCCTTACCGTCGTTGAACGGCATGCTGGGATACTGGGCCCAGATATCGGATTGCGGCTTGTAGTCGCCCTTCCTGGCCTGGAAGATGGCAAGGTCCAGGGCTCCCTGCGCCTGAGCGCGGGCATCCTGCAGGATCGAGGTCATCGTGCCTTGCTTGACCGCATGGAGCGCATCGGTGACGCCGTCGATGCCGGCAATGGCGAAGTCCTTGACGTTCAGCTTGGCTGCCTTGATGGCCTCGATCGCGCCGAGCGCCATCTCGTCATTCTGGCCGATGACGCCGTTGATCTGGCCGGGATGGGCCGTCAGCCAGTTCTCCATCAGGGTCTGCGCCTCGGCACGCGACCAGTTGGCGGTCTGGTCCTCCAGGATCTTCACATTCGGGCATTCCGCCAAGGCCTTCTTGTTGCCTTCGAGGCGGGAGATCTGCGCCGACTGGCCGATCGGACCCTCGATGATGACGACATTGCCCTTGCAACCGATCTTGTCGAGCACGCTCTTGGCTTCCAGATAGCCCGAGACCGCGTCGTCGGAACCGACATAGGACGACAACAGGTCGGAGTGGACGCGTGTGTTCGAGCCGACGACGGGAATGCCGGCATCATGCGCGGCCTGGACGGCGGTGGCGCCGGCCTCGATGTCGATGGGCACGAAGATGATCGCGTCGAATTTCTGCGTGATCATCGTGTTGAACTGTTCCTGCTGCACGAGCGCATCATAGCGCCCGTCGAACACGGTCAGCTCCACCTCCCCGTTCTTGACGGCGGGATGCTCCTTCAGCGCCGCCGTCCAGATCTGCATGAACTCGGCGTTGAGGCCGTACGGGGCCGCGCCGATCTTGATCTTCTTGTCCTGCGCCAGGGCAGGCGTCACCAGCAACGCCGTGGCCGCGGCCAGGGCGACAAGCAGTTTCCTCATGGTCGTTCTCCTCCGAAAAATGCCGCAGCCATGTCGGCACGCGGTTCTGGATCGCGGGCGCGAGCGTCCGGATGGCGGGGGGCTTACTCGCCCTGGTTTCTCTTCTGATCCAGCATCACGGCACCGATGATCAGGGCGCCCTTGAGGACCTGCTGGTAGTAGGATTGGATGCCCATCAGATCGAGGCCGTTGTTCATCACGCCGATGATCAGGGCACCGATCAGCGTGCCGGTGATACGGCCGACACCACCCGACAGGCTGGTGCCGCCGATCACCACGGCCGCGATGGCATCGAGTTCGTAGGCGATGCCGGCTTGCGGCAAGGCGGAACCGGTGCGGGCCGCCAGCATCATGCCCGCCAGGCCCGAAAGTCCGCCGGAGATGACGTAGACGCTGAAACGGATGCGGGCAACGTTGATGCCGGACGTCTTGGCGGCGTGCGGGTTGCCGCCCACCGCATAGATATAGCGGCCGAAGCGCGTACGGTTCAGCACCCACCAGGACAGGGCGAACACCACAGCGAGCAGCACGACCGGCGCAGGAATGCCGAACAGGCTGCCGGTGCCGATCCAGCGGAACTCGGGCGTGAGAGCGGGCACGGGCCGGCCTCCACCATAGATCAGCGTCAGGCCGCGCGCCGCCGAGAGCATGCCAAGCGTGGCAACGAAAGCCGGAACTGCGAAACGCGAGACGATGACGCCGGCCACGGCGCCGCAGGCGATGCCGACGAGGAGGCCCGCCGCCAATGCGAGGTAGAAGGGATAAGGCGCGCCCGGCAGGCCCGCCGTTGCCGAAGTGGTGGCGAAGCTGGCGGCAACGATGCCCGTCAGCGCCGCTACCGAGCCGACGGACAGATCGATCCCCCGCGTCAGGATGACGAAAGTCATGCCCACGGCCAGCACGCCATTGATGGCCGTCTGCAACAATACGTTGGAAATGTTGCCCGCGGTGAGAAAGTACTGGTTGGAGACCGAAAGGACCAAGGCAAGCAACAAGAAGGCGATGAAGATGCCATATTCCTGGATGATCAGCCGACGATGTTCCCTGCCGGGCCAGATGCTGGTCGAGGGATTCTGGTTAGCGGACACGTGGATTTCCTTCTTGTGCCGGGCGATACGCCAGGACGCCGATCTCAGGTGGACAGATGCACGAGCGACTGCGCGTCGGTTTCTTCGCGCCGATGGATCCCGGCGGAGCGTCCCTGCCGCATCACCAGGATGCGGTCGGACATGCCGAGCACTTCATCTATTTCGGATGAGATCATCACGACCGTGCCGCCCGCCGCTGCGAAATCGCAGATGATGCGGTAGATCTCGCGCTTGGCGCCGACATCGACGCCACGCGTGGGCTCATCCAGCAGGAGAAGCTTGGGCTGGCGCAAGAACCACTTGCCGAGCACGACTTTTTGCTGGTTGCCACCGGATAGGCCGGAAACAGGCATGGTATCGCGCGCAGTCTTGATGCCGAAACGCGCGATCATGTCTGCCGAGGCGGCCCGTTCCTGCCGGCGCTGCATGGTGAAACCCGGGCTCAACTCCGGCAGGCTCGCCAGGCAGATGTTGTTGCGCACGCTGTCGGAGAGGTTGAGGCCGGTGAGCTTGCGGTCCTCGGTGACCAGCGCGATACCCGCGCGCATGGCATCGGCGGGACGGGAAATGGCCAGCTTCTCGCCGTCCAGGGTGATGCTGCCGGCCGTCGGCTTGTTCAGGCCAAACAGGCAGTCGAAGATCTCGGTACGGCCTGACCCCATGAGACCGTAGATGCCGAAGATCTCGCCCCGTCGCACCGAAAATGAAATGTCGTCGATCTTGCCGGGCGCTGAGAGGCCGCGAACCTGGAAACTGATCTGCTCGTCGGGATTGTTGGTCTTGACGTATTCTTCCCCGAGTTCCCGGCCGACGATCATGCGGATCAGGTCGGGACGGGTGATATCGGCCAGGGCCCCGCTGCCGACATAGCTGCCGTCCCGGAAGACGGTATAGGAATCGGCGATCTGGAAGATCTCCGACAGCCGGTGGGAGACATAGACGACGCCCTTGCCGGCGGCCTTGAGCCGCTCGATGGCCGAGAACAGATGCTGGGCTTCCTTCTCGCCGATGGCGGAGGTCGGCTCGTCCATGAAGATGACCTCGGCATCGTGACTGAGCGCCTTGGCGATCTCCACGAGCTGCATCTGCGCCACCGAGAGATTCATCATATATTGGCTGGCACGGATGTTGAAGCCGAGTTGGTCGAACAGCGCCTGAGCCTCCCGGTTCATCTTGCGGAAATCGATGCCGCCGAAGCGTGCCGACGGTTCGCGCCCGAGGAAGATGTTCTCGGCCGCCGTCATGTGGGGGACGGGGCTGAGCTCCTGTTCGATGATGGCAATGCCGGAGGCCAGCGCCTCGGCCGGACTGGAGAACTCCACGGCCTTGCCGCGCCGGCGGATCGCGCCGGCGTCTCTGCGATGCAATCCCATCAGGATCTTCAGGAAGGTGGACTTGCCCGCGCCGTTGCCGCCGCACAGGGCATGGACGGAACCCGCATGGAGCTTGAAGGCGCCATTTCGCAAAGCAGCAACGCCGCCGAAGGACTTTTTGAGCCCTTCCACCTCAAGCAAGAGATCCACGCTTCCTCTCCTCATTTGCGCTCGCCGCCTGACCGGCGGGGCACGTCGACGTCACGAGATCCAAATCCGAGCGTCGATATTGACAATTGTCAAATAAGGATCGACAAATGTCAAGAACTGCAAAACGAACAAGAGCCATGGCCGTCGGGCACCCGGCTTGCCTCGGGAGGGAACCACCAATGAAGATTGCGCTTGGCGCGGATGGCGCAGGCAGGCCCCTGCTTGAGGTCATCGCGGATCATCTGGCCGGTAGGGGCGACATTGCGGTTACGGATCTGAGCCGGCCGGGCTACTACGCGGACATCTCGAAGGTTCTCGCCGAAAGCGTGGTCAACGGCGAACATGATCGGAGGCTGTTGTTCTGCGGCACCGGAATCGGCGTATCGATTTCGGCCAACAAAGTGCCAGGCATCCGCGCCGCCCTGACCCATGACACCTATTCAGCGGAACGAGCCGCAAAATCCAACAATGCTCAGATCATCACCATGGGCGCCCGTGTGATTGGCCCGGAACTGGCTAAAGCCATCGTCGACGTTTTCCTCGCATCCAGCTTCGATCCAAACGGGCCATCGGCGGACAATGTCAAAGCGATCGATCGTTTGGACGCGAGGAGGGGAGATGCCTCCAGTACATGAGGCTGCTGCACCTCAGCGGGTGAGTTGACCCATCCGCATTTGTCATAGCGAACGATGGAGTGCGGCAATGGACTATTGCGCAATCGACAAAGAAGCTGCTCCGCCGGCGGAATTGGCCGGCCTCGCCGGTAAAACACGCCCTTCGGAGACGGGAGGAAAAAGTGTCGTCATATAGCCTGAACCGGCAGGCGCCCTTTCTGCTGTTGATCAATTGCGCGGTGCTCGCAGCCGGGGCTCTGTTGGCGGGCTCCAGTTTCATCGACAGTTACAATCTGCAATCCATGGCGTCGCAGGTTCCCGAACTCGGTCTTCTGGCGCTGGGCGTCATGCTGGCCATGGTCTCGGGCAATGGCGGCATCGATCTGTCGGGCATCGCCCTGGCGAACCTTGCCGGCATCGCCGCCTTTCAGGTGACAAGCCATTTCATCGTGGCCGATGACGCACCGCTGCTGTTCTTCTGGGGTTTCATCGGCCTGGCGCTTCTCGTGGGCCTGGTCGGCGGTTTCGTAAATGGCAGCGTGATCGCCTATGCGCGACTCACACCCCTGATCGCCACACTGGGGACGCAGCTGCTGTTCACCGGCATTGCGGTGTTCCTGACCAACGGCTCCGCGATCACCATGGGCTTTATCGAGCCGCTGGATGATTTCGGCAACATGCCGGTGCTCGGCATTCCCCTGTGCTTTGGGTTGTTTCTGGCAATTGCGGCCGGCCTGGCATTTCTTTTGAGATATACGCCGTTCGGCATGAAACTCATGTTGCTTGGAAGTAATTCCAAGGCGGCACGGTATGGCGGCATCAATGAAAAGCGCATGCTGCTTGTTACCTATACCCTCTGCGGCGTGCTGTCTTCCGTTGCCGGCGTCATTATCGCGGCCCGCAATTCCTCGGTGAAATGGGACTATGGCGGCTCTTATGTGTTGATCGCCATTCTGATTGCCGTCCTGGCAGGCGTTAAGCCCGAAGGCGGATACGGCAAGGTGATCTGCGTGCTGCTGGCTGCGACGGCGCTGCAGATTCTATCGAGCCTGTTCAATTTCATGAACATTTCGAATTTCTTCCGAGACCTTGCCTGGGGCGTCTTGCTGTTGGCCCTCCTGGCCTTCTCGAGGGTGCATCTGGGCGCCTGGCTTGCGCCGAAGCGACGATAGCTCGGTTCGCGATCGACTCGGTACCGTGAAGATCCCATAGGACCGGCAGTGCCGATCCCAAAAGACGATTTTGCTTAAAATGGAGGAAACTATGAGCAAAATTACCAAACTGGCAGCTTGTACGATGCTAGCAGGCGTGTTGATGGCCGGGGTTTCGTTCGCCCAGGACAAGCCATCCATCGTGACGGTGGTCAAGGTCACGGGCGAAAACTGGTTCATCCGCATGAACGAAGGCGTGGATGCGTTCGGCAAGGACAACCCAAGCTTAAGCGCCAGCCAGATCGGCCCCGCCAAGGCAGACGCGGCTCAGCAGACCCGCATCATCGAAGATCTCGTCGCCAAGAAAGTGTCGGCGATCGCGGTCGTTCCGATGGACCCGTCGGCACTCGAAGGTGTTCTTCGCCGCGCTTCCCAGCGCGGGATCAAGGTCATCACCCATGAGGGGGACAGCCTCAAGAACACCGATGTCGACATCGAAGCCTTCGACAACAAGGCCTTCGGTGCGCGTATCAACGAAAAGCTCTCCGCCTGCATGGGCAAGTCAGGCAAATGGACGTCGTTCGTTGGTTCTTTGGGCAGCTTGACGCATAACCAGTGGGTCGATGCCGGCGCGGAAAACGCCAAGAAATATCCGGGCATGGAACTGGTTGCCGCCAAGAACGAATCCTTCAACGATGCCAATCGCGCCTACGAAAAGGCCAAGGAGATTCTGCGGAAATATCCGGACATCAAGGGGTTCCAGGGCTCCTCTGCCATTGACGTGATCGGTATCGGCCGTGCCGTGGAAGAAGCAGGCCTTCAGGGCAAGGTCTGCGTCTATGGCCTCGGCCTTCCCAAGGATACCGGACCCTATCTCGAAAGCGGCGCGGTCAATCAGATCTTCTTCTGGGATCCCAAGGATGCCGGCTACGTCATGAACAAGGTTTCCGAAATGGTCCTGAAGGGCGAGGAGATCAAGGATGGGGTCAATCTCGGCGTGCCGGGCTACGAAAAGATGACCGTCATCAAGGGACCGGGCAAGGGCATCATCATGCAGGGCCAGGCCTGGGTTGATGTCGACAAGTCCAACTACAAGCAGTTCCCATTCTGACAACGAGCATCGCTCACTGACGCGTCTTCCCCCGGGCATCGATCCCGCGCCGGAAGACGCGTCGGGGAGTTCTGGAGCAAACCGCGTTCAGGTGTGAACGCCTATTTGCTCTATCTCTTTGTTTCGACGCGTCTTTGCGATTCTTGGTGCCTCCGTCTAGTCGCAAAACGCTATAGGATTTTTCCATGCACGCGACCGATCCTACGCCGCGCCCTTTGCCGCCGTTTCTCGAGGTCAGAAACGTCAGGAAATCCTTTGGCGGCGTCATGGCGCTGAAGGATGTCAGCCTGACGATCGAGGCGGGGCAGATCTATCACCTGATGGGGGAGAATGGCTGCGGCAAGAGCACGCTGATCAAGATCCTTTCCGGCGCCCAGCCTGCCGATGAGGGGCAGATTCTGATCGATGGTCGGCCGACCGGAAGCAGGGCCGGAGATCTGGGCGCGATCGGGGCGCTGCGGGCCGGTATCGAGACGGTCTATCAGGACCTGTCGCTTCTCCCCAATCTCTCGGTTGCCGAGAACGTCGCGTTTACCGAGCAACTCGTCGAGGCGTCGGGGCGTCTGGCCCGCAGGCTGAACGTCACGGCGCTGCATGAAACCGCGCGTCGGGCCTTGGCGGAGGTGCATCTTCCGACCGGCGGTGATTTCCTCACGCGTCGCACTGATACGTTGCCGCTCGCGACGCGCCAGTTGATCGCCATCGCCCGCGCTGTCGCGTCCGAAGCACGTATGGTCATCATGGACGAGCCGACGACATCGCTTACCCGGCAGGAAGTCGAAAACCTGCTTGGCGTTGTCGAGCGATTGCGCGGCAAGGGCGTCGCGGTTTTGTTCGTCACGCATAAGCTCGACGAGTGCAAACTGCTCGGAGGCCGCGCAATCATCATGCGCGATGGGTTGAAGGTCGCCGAACTCGACGTCGCCGATCACAGCAAGGCTGAATTCAGCCGGTGGATGACGGGCCGCGAAATCGGCGAGACGCGCTACCGCACCGATCCAAAGCTTGGCGACGTCCTGCTCCAGGTCGAGAATCTCGATGACGGCCGGGCTTTCCAGAATATCTCGCTGAGCGTGAGAAAGGGCGAGATATTGGGCGTCACGGGGCTGCTGGATTCCGGCCGCAACGAGCTGGCTCTCGCGCTGGCCGGCGTGAAGCCGGCGTTGAGCGGCCAGATACGCCTGGCCGGCAGGACGATCGCGCCCCAATCGGCGCTAGAGGCCATACAAAACGGCGTTGGCTATGTTCCTGAAGACCGGCTTACCGAGGGCCTGTTTCTTGAAAAGTCGATCCAGGACAACATAACGCTGCCGATCCTGGATCGCCTGCGCAATGCGCTCGGCATCATCAGTTCTCGCAGGGCTCGCCGCACTGCGGAAACCAGCGTTGCCGACCTGCAGATCGTCGCGCCGGATGTAACGGTTCCGGTTCAGTCCCTTTCCGGCGGCAACCAGCAAAGGGTGCTCATCGGACGGTGGCTTACCATCAACCCGAAACTCCTCATCCTGCACGGGCCGACCGTTGGCGTGGATGTGGGATCGAAAGACACGATCTTCCGGATCATCCAGCGTCTGGCCGACGACGGCATGGGTGTCATCATCATCAGCGACGACTTGCCGGAGCTCTTGCAGAATTGTGATCGCATTCTCGTCATGCGTCACGGCTGCATCGTGGCTACGCACAAGGCCGAAGGGCTGACCGAAGACGCGATCTATCAATCCATGGCCGGCACGTCGAAGGAGATTGCGCAATGACCGAGATTGCGTCCGCGACCACTGCCGCCTCCCAGCGCGGCGGCCTCTTGCGCCGCTGGTGGGACTTGATGGGCCGCCGGCCCGAGCTCTTCACCTTGCTGCTGACCATTGCGACCTGTTTGGTCGTGATCGCCGCCAATCCCGACTTCCTCCAGATGAGCAATATCGTCGACATATTGCGTGCGTCGGTGGTGCGCGGGCTGTTTGCGATGGGGGTGCTGGTCGTGCTGGCGTCCGGGGGCATCGACGTATCGTTCACGGCGATTGCCGCCTTCGTGATGTATGTCCTGACCATGGTCGTCACGAACTGGTTCCCGGGCATGCCGATGACGGTGATTTTGATCCTTGCCGCCTTCGGCGGTGCGGCTTTTGGAATCGTAAACGGAGTGCTCGTTCAAAAACTCCAGGCGCCGTCGCTGATCGTCACGATCGGCACCCAATATGTCATCCGCAGTTTCTTGCTGACATTCATCGGGACCGCCCTGTTCATGAACATCCCGTCCGCGATGGATGCTTTCGGCAAGGCCTCGCTGTTCACCCATCGCGCCTCGAATGGCGTTGTGTCCGTGTTGCCGGCGACCGTTCTGGTTCTGGCCGTTGCCGCTTTCGTCACGTGGTACATCCTCGAGCGCACGCTGATGGGCCGCGCCATCTTCGCCATCGGCGGCAATTCTGCGATTGCCGAACGCCTGGGTATCAATCTGTTCCGCGTGCGGGTGTTCGTGTTTGCCTATGCCGGGCTGCTCGCCGGCATTGCCGGTGTGATCCATGTCTCGAGCAACCGCCTCGCCAATCCATTCGATCTTGCCGGCATGGAGCTTGAAATAATCGCGGCCGTCGTTCTGGGCGGCGCCCGGATCACGGGCGGCTCCGGATCGGTGATCGGGACGCTGCTCGGCGTGCTCTTGATAACGCTGGTCAGCAACGTGCTGATCTTCGTGGGTATTCCAAGCACGCTGCAACTGGCCATCATCGGCATTTTCATCCTGATCGCAGGAACCATTTTCGCCCTGCGCAATCGCAGCTAGCGGCGCCTGCGGCGCTGCGATCGGGGGCGCCAGCCAATCACGTGTCTTGTTTCAAGAGGTTTCCATGTCTCATGATGTATCGGTCATCGGGCTGTATATTCTCGACGTGCTCGGGCGGCCGGTCGATGCCATTCCCGCCGGCGGCAATGTGGAGTTCATTGACGAAATCAGGCTGACGGTTGCGGGTACCGCCGGTGGAACGGTGGTGGATCTTGCAAAGCTCGGGCTGAATTGCCTTGCGGTCGGTGCCGTGGGCGATGACGAGAAAGCAGATTTCGTTCTTGCAACACTTCAGCGTTTCGGCGTCGATACGGCCCAGATGCAGCGCTTGGCGGGCGTGCCGACATCGGCAACCATTTTGAATATCCGGCGCAATGGCGACCGACCGGCGCTCCATGCTCGGGGGGCTTCCGATCATTTTGAGGTTGCCGAGAGCGCTCTCGATACGGTGCTGGCTCCGCCGATCATTCACCTGGGTGGTACCGGATTGCTGGCCAAGCTCGACGGCGAACCGAGCCGCAAATTGCTGGCCGAGGCAAAAGCGCGCGGGCGCACGACAACGTTCGACCTGCTCGGCGCCAACGACGGCACGCTCGATCTTATCGCGCCCCTGTTTCCCCATATCGACTACTTCATGCCCTCCATCGAGGAAGCGCGGCAGATTTCCGGCACGTCCGGTATCGAGAGTTCGGGCCGGTTCTTTCTCGATCGCGGCGTGAAACACTGCGTATTCACGCTAGGTGGCGATGGCGTGTGCTTCATGGACGCTCACGGCGAGATCGTTCGCCAACCGGCTTTCCAGATCGAGGTGGTGGACACGACCGGGTGCGGCGATGCGTTCGATGCCGGTTTCATCACGGCCCTGCATCGCAGGATGGATCTGAAAACAGCGTTGAACTTTGCCCAGGCATCGGCGGCACTGGTGGCGACGGGTCTCGGCTCCGATGCAGGCATTCGGTCGTTCGAGGACACCTTGGCCTTCATGAACACCATGCCGATCAAACACTGAAACTGAAAAGGAAGCGTGCCGGAAATCCGGCCCTTTACGACCTCCGAAGCCGACGGCCGCCTCGGGCAAGAATGTGCCTCGTTCGGAAGAGCAGGGGCGGTTGCCGAAAGGCTGGCCGCCAGGCTCGGATCCTCGCTATCGAGGATCCGCAGACCGTCTGCTCCGCGCCTGCTGTGCGGCCGGACGATGTGATTCCACACCACCCCGGTCAACGGCCGGCGTCGGATTGAAACGGTCTCGAAGCATCCGGCGCCGAGAGCAAAGCGCGATTTCTTCGAATCGCACTTTCTCACTAGCTCTTTGTTTTGACGCGTTTTCTTAATTGAAAAGTCTGTCAATTTTTCTGGAAAACGCTCCAGCCCGAGCAAGTCCGGCGAACGCGAACTTTCGCAACATTTCCAGAGCTTTGGCACGGACGTCTCGTGGCGTTGCCGCATTGATGGCGGCGTCGAGAACAGGACTCCAGCTTGGTACTTCGTATCCGCTCTCCATGGCGCCAGTCCGTCTGGGAAAACGTCAAACGCCCCTGCAAGGCCGCGGGTAGAGCGAGGCGATCCTTTGCCGAATCCTGCAACTCGACGACCCGGGCTTTCCTGCCGCGAGGCGCCTGATGGCTCTCCCGGACACCTCTATCGATGCGCTTCTATAACTCTTGTAAAAATGAAAATACATGTGTATCGATTGCTGAAGGCGGCCGGAACTGACTGCAGTCAGACGGCACGCCGCAGGCGGATTTGCCCTGCCTGTCGACCATAGAGGGAGGACTCCATGAATAAGCTCGCGACGCTGATCGCATGTGCCGCTTTTGCGCTGCCCGCTGCAGCCCTGGCCCAAAGCGCGCCCGGTACCGTCAAGAAGGACAGCTATCGCTTTGTCATCGTGCCGAAGGTCGTCCATCCCTGGTTCGACAAGGTAAATCAGGGCGCCCAGCAGGCCGCGGCGGCATTGAAGGCGCAAACGGGCGCCAATGTCGAAATCGTCTATTCCGCTCCCCAGTCCGCGGATGTCGTGCAGCAGAACCAGATCCTGGACAGTGCGCTCGCCACGCATCCCGATGGCCTGGCGATCGATCTTCTGGATCCTTCGGGCAATCGCGCTTCGCTGGAAGAAGCCCAGGGCCAGAAGATCCCGCTCGTCCTGTTCGATTCCGTGCCGCCCGAAGGCATGTCGATCACCCATATCGGATCGGATTTCTGTGAGCAGGCCAAGATCGCTTCGCGCCGCCTCGTCGAACTTCTCGGCGGCAAGGGCGAAGTTGCCATCATGATGGGTGTGCCGACGGCGCCCAATCATGCGATCCGGGCCGACTGCCATCGCAAGGTGTTCGCCGAAAACCCCGGCATCAAGGTTGTGGCCGAAGGGATCGACAACGACAGCATTCAGACGGCGCAGCAGCAGGCCGCTGCCATCATGCAGGCGCATCCCGATCTCAAGGGCTGGGTTGCCTCCGATGCCGCGGGGCCGATCGGCATCGGCCAGGCCATCGTCGAGGCTGGCAAACAGGGCAAGGTCACGCTTGTCGGGCTCGATAACCTGCCGGAAATGCTCGACATGATCCGCACCGGCGTCGCGGAGAGTTCTTCGGCGTCCCAGCCTGAACTGCAGGGTTACTGGTCGGTGATGATGCTGTGGGCCAAGGCGACCGGGGCGCCCGTTCCCGATTTCATCGACACCGGCAACGCCTTCCTGACCAAGCAGAACGTGGGCGGCTGAGTATCTCGCACAAAGAGTAGACAGGCGCGGGCTCCTTTGCCCGCGCCTTATTCGTCAAAAGTGAAAGACTTGGTCCATGGCCTATCTTGAAACCACCGGACTGGGCAGGGACTTTCCCGGCGTGACTGCGCTCAATGCTGTTGATCTCAAGGTCGAGCTCGGGCGCACTCATATCCTGGCCGGCGAAAACGGGGCCGGCAAATCGACCCTGGTCAAGATTCTCACCGGCGCGGAACACCCCTCGCGGGGGACCATCAGGATCGATGGCCGTGATCCCGCCGAAGAGCCCTCCCTCTATCGAAATATCGCCTATGTGCCTCAGGAGCTCACGCTGTTTCCCCAGATGAGCGTTGCTGAGAACCTCTTCATGCCCCTGAACCGCACGGGTCATGGCGGCATGCTGTTCAACCGTCGTGCCTTGATGACGGAGGCGCAGGCCTATCTCGACCGTTTTGGCATCGAGGCTCGCCCTCAGGATCTGGTGGCCAATATCTCGGTCTCGGATCAGCAACTGCTGCAGATCGCGCGCGCTTCCACGAACAAGGATATGAAGGTTCTCATCCTCGATGAGCCGACTTCCGCGCTGACCGGTGTGGAGGTCGAGCGGGTCTTCAAGGTCATGCGCGGCTTCCTCGATCGCAACCATGCGATCGTCTTCATCAGCCATAAGATGGACGAGGTTTTCGCCATCGGCGACGACTATACGGTTCTGCGCAACGGCGAGAAAATCGAAAGCGGACGGATCGCCGATATTTCGGAGCCGGATCTCATACGCGCCATGTCCGGCCGTCATTTGGCGCTGGACGAGCATTTTCGTCCCGAGGGCCATGCGACCGATACGATCATGGAAGTCAGGGGGCTGACCGGTCCGCGTTTCAGCGACATCTCATTCGATCTTCGCCGCGGCGAAATCCTCGGTTTCGCCGGCCTGGTCGGGGCAGGGCGCTCCGAAATCATGCAAACCATCTTTGGGTATCGCAAGGCGAGCGCCGGCAAGGTCATGGTTGCCGGCAAGGACTGGCGGCTCAACGATACGTCCCGCTCCGTCGAGGCGGGCATGCTCTATCTGTCCGAGGAGCGCAAGCTTCACGGCATATTCCCGCAGCTGTCGTTGCGCGAGAATGTCGGTATCTCGATCCTGTCTCTCACCGTCGGCCCCTTGGGCATCAGCCAGAAGCGAGAGCGCAGCGCGGTCCAGACCATCATCGACGACTACGGCATCCGCACCGCCGGCATGGGCAAGCGTATCTCCCATCTGTCGGGCGGCAATCAGCAAAAGGCGATCATCGGCCGCGCTTTGGCCACGCGGCCGCAGATCCTGATTTTCGATGAGCCGACCAAGGGCATCGACATTCGTACCAAGACGGAAATCTACCGGATCATGAAGAGGCTGGCCGAGGAAGGCGTCGGCGTCATCCTCATTTCGTCCGAGATCGCCGAACTGCGCAAATGTGCCAACCGCATCATAACCATGCATAACGGGCGCCTGACCGGTCAATATGTCACGGCCGACACGGCCACGGAAACGCTGGTGGGCGCCATATTTGGAACCGAGATGAACGCCGATGTCGTCTAAATCACTTGCCACGGTCCTGCGCGATCCGCTCGCGGGAGTCCTTGCGGCCCTTGCGGTCATCTTCGCCTTGTCGGCGATCGTCTCACCTTATTTTCTCACCTCCTACAACATGTCCGTGGTGGCGCGCGGCATCGCCTTCGTCGGGCTCATCACCATCGCGCAGTCCATGCTGATGGTGCTTGGCGAACTCGACCTGTCGCTGGGCGTGATAGGCGGCCTCTGCGGGATCGCCTCCGGCGTCCTGATGATGAAGTTCGGTATCGAGCCCTATACGGCAATGGTGCTCGCCATCGCGCTCGGGGCCACCCTGGGGCTTGCGAATGGGCTGCTCGTTACCGGCTTGCGGCTGCACTCGCTCGTCCTGACGATCGGCACGGCGGGCATTTACGGTGGCGCGAATCTGGTCCTGACGCGCGGCGTTGCCATCACCGGCATCCCGCAGCACATCCAATATCTCGGCCGCGGCGACGTCTTCGGCGTCCCCGTTCCCTTCGTGGCGATGATCGGCGCCCTCCTCGTTGCCACCTTCGTCATGGTGAAAACGCCGTTCGGCCGCTACATGTATGCGATCGGCAACAACCGGAGCGCCGCGCGCATGCTCGGGATCCGTGTCGACCTCGTCCGGCTGATCGTGTTCGTGGCGGCCGGCGCTCTCGCGGCGCTGGCGGGCGTCCTCATGGTGGCCCGCCTGGGAACGGCCCAGCCATCCATCGGCGATACCTGGGTGCTGGCACCCATCGCGGCTTGCGTGATCGGCGGCGTCGCCACCACGGGCGGCGTGGGCAGCCCCATCGGAGCCATTTTCGGCGCCGGCATCATTGCCATCATCGAAAACATCATCGTCCTGTTTGGCGTATCGCCCTACTGGCAGGGCATTGTCTCGGGTGCGATCGTCGTGCTGGCAATTTCCTTTGATGCCATCTCTCGTCGCTATCTGCGCGGCGAAGCTGCTTGAACGGACATGATTGAAGAATTCGCGGAACAAGAAACGATGAACGAACAAGTCTCCACCAAGAAGCTGATCAACGCGCCCGACCAGATCATCCAGGAAATGATCGAGGGCATGACCGGCGCACATCCCGACCTGCTGCGCGTGGAAGGAGAAACGGGCCGCGCCATCGTCGCCGTGGACGGACCGCGCGCGGGCAAGGTCGGCATCGTGATCGGCGGGGGATCCGGCCATGAGCCTGCCTTCGCGGGCTATGTGGGGCGCGGCCTGGCGGATGCCGCAGCGGTGGGCAATGTCTTTGCCTCTCCATCCCCGGCGCACATCGTCGAAGCGGCGCATGCTGCCGATGGGGGCGCCGGCGTGCTGCTGCTCTATGGCAACTATACTGGTGACGTGCTGAACTTCACCATGGCCGCGGAGGAACTGACCGGGGAAGGCATGAATGTGCGCCAGGTCGCGGTGGCGGACGACGTGGCTTCCGCGCCACCCGAACGCAAGAACGAGCGGCGCGGCATTGCCGGCGATTTCTTCGTGTTCAAGATCGCCGGCGCTGCGGCCGATCTCGGCGAACCCCTCGCACGGGTGGAAGCGCTTGCCCGCGCGGCGAATGACGCAACCTGCTCCATGGGCGTGGCGCTCAGTCCTTGCTCCCTGCCGCAAACGGCCAAGCCCAATTTCACCATCGGTGCCGAAGATATGGAAATCGGCATGGGCCTGCACGGCGAGCCGGGCATTCGGCGCCAGAAATTGGCGACGGCCGACGTCGTCACCGACGAACTGATGGACAATCTGGCCCGGGAGCTCTCACTCGCGCCAGGAGATCGTGTCAGCGTCCTGGTCAATGGTCTGGGCGCAACCTCGCAAATCGAACTCTATGTGATGTTCCGGCGCGTCAAGCAGCGCCTCGATGCCCTCGGTGTGAGGATCCACGCATCCTGGGTAGGCGAATACGCGACGTCGCTGGAAATGGCAGGTGCCTCGGTGACGCTGATGAAGCTCGACGACACGCTTCAGGCCCTGCTTGACCATCCCTGCCGGACTTTGGCCCTCACCGTCGGCGCAATGGACCCGGTCGCCGAGAAGGGCACGGTGCGTCGCCAGCCGGAACGGACAGCCGATCGTGGTGCGACGCCAACGGAAGCCGCTCCAGAACTCATCGCCGATGGCGACATCACGCCTGCCCTGTTCCGAGCCATGATGCAGAATGTCGGCAACCAGATCATCGCGGAAAAGGATTGGCTCTCCGAGCTCGACGGTGTCATTGGCGACGGAGACCACGGCGTCACCATGGAGGTCGGCTGGCGCGCCGTGCAGAAGGCCCTTGACGAAGGGCCGGACAATGAGGCGATCGAGGGCATATGCAAGCGCATGGCCAAGGCCTTTCTCGATGCCGTCGGCGCTTCTTCCGGGCCGCTTTACGCCACTGCTTTCCTGCGGGCCGGCACGGCAGTCGGCAACCGTCTCAATCTCGATTCCGAGGCCTTGGCGGCCTGGCTTTCCGCGGCCTGCCAGGGGATTCGGGATCGTGGGCGCGCCGAACCGGGCGACAAGACCATGATCGATGCCTGGGTACCCGCCGTCTCCGCGGCGCTGGAGCAAGCGCGGGAAAAAGGCTCGACGCTCGATATCCTGATCGCCGCCAGGGACGGCGCCAAGGATGGCATGGAGGCGACGGCTGCAATGGAGGCCCGACGCGGCCGTGCAGCCAAGCTCGGAAAGCGCTCGATGGGGCATATCGATCCGGGTGCGGCGTCGACCTATGTCATGCTGAGGGCCATGTCCGAAGCGCGCCAGCGCGCCCTCGGCTGAGGGCCGATGGAGCGGTGCGCACGCCTGGATCCGCTTGGCCGAAGAGTTGGAAGACGCGGAACCTTTGCCGCTGCCGGGCTTGCCCCGGCGGCCTTGCGGGTACCGTCTGGCCAAACGTCGCAGCGGCGAGATCTCGCACGAGCTGAATATCTGCCGTCTTCGTGACGGCCGGGCGTTAGCGTGGCCCCTGTAGCAGGGCTCGGGCAACCGATTCACTGGTTACGAGGCGGTTGACATATCCAGCCCGCAGGATCGCCCGGATAATCGGGATCTTGTCCGTGCCGCCCGAAACGAGCACCGAGATCGGCTTTATCTTGAGCTTGTCCGGCGGCAGGGCGATGATCGACTCGTTGAGAAAGTGGTCGACGGGGCGGCCCTGGTAATCCAGGAAGCATCCCATGAATTCGCCGACGGCGCCCAGATTGAGAATGGCATCGAGATGATCCTTCACGACCCGTATCTGCGTGAGCGAAGTGTCATGCGATAGCGGGCCACAGGAAACGAGGCCGATGTCGGCGATTTCCGTGCGTGCCAGGACGTCGGTCAACTCCTCGTTCAGGAGGACCGCATCGCGGCTTTCCGGATTGGCGCAATAGATCGGTGCCGTCAAATAGTGGCATTCCACGCCGAGGGAACGGGCGAAGGCCGTCGCCACTTCGAAGGTATTCGTCGACGAGCCGCTGGTAACGCCGCCCGTCAGTCCGACCACCCAACTCGTCGGCCGCAGTTTCGCCGTCAACGCACGCACCGCATAGCTCAGCGTGCGGCCCGAACCGATGCCCACGCCCATGTCCTGGCCATTGATCAGGGAACTGGCGAGCATGCCGGCCGCCTCGCCGATGACACGCTTCTGCTCGAGATAGTCCGCCACGTCCGGCACCACGACCGACTCGACCAGGCCGTATCGTGCCGAGACCCTTTCCGCGAGATCGATGCAGTCGCTCAGCGGCAAGCTGACACGGATCTGCACCTTGCCTGTATCCCGAACCTGGCCGATGATCTTGTTCACCTTCAGCCGGGTGATGTTCATGCGCTCGGCGATTTCCTGCTGGGTCTGGCCGCCCACGAAATAGAGCCAGGCCACGCGGGCGCGCTCAAGTTCCTCGGCAAGATTCGCCCCGGCTGGCATGGTGTCTTCGATCTCGCTGCTGGGCACGGATTGGTCCTGTAGAATGGGGCATTCGGTATAGCCGTGTGGCATGAGCCGTTGCAAACCTTGTCACAGGCGATCCAGTGCCGAAACAGGGTTTTCGCTTCTTTCTACCGATGCATCGCCCGGCCCGGCGCAACCTTTGCCGCCCAATATGCCGCCTTGCACGACGCGTTCCACGCCGAACGCCCCGCCCCCGGGGAAAGACCGTCGATCGGGTTGGTAACGAAGGATCCGCGATCTGGCTGTCAGAGCTGCAGCACATTCGCGCCGATCGCAGGATCGAACGCGCGCTCTAGTCGCGTGGGAAAGACCGACACCCGGATCTCCAGCGAGCCACGGCCGACCTCGAGCGCGAGCAGATGGCCGCCGAAGGCATGGAAGTGGTCGTCCGCCGCCACGCCATGGGCATGGATCGCGGGCTTGCCATCCTTCCACGCCAAGGTTCCGGTCATGTTGGCGAGCTCGAGATTCTCGATGGTTTTCGGACGATAGGCCTTGTCGTCGAAATCGAAGAACCCGAAGGTCGCCTGCCGGAGAAATCCGAAGCCGACAAAGCTGGCAGCCGGAACCGCTTTCTCCTTCATCAGGGCCTCGAGCCGCGCGAAGACGTCGTCGCCCTGCCGCAGGACCATGAAATAGCCGTCCGGCGTTTGTATGTAGCGCCTGTGCTCGGTCATCCCGGACCTCCTGAACCGTTGCTGCAGGCTGGTCGCGCCGTCGGCGCCAGGGCTGCCACCCCTATGATGCAGCCAGCGGCTGCAGGCTGCCTTCCAGGCGGAAGAACGTGCCATCCGGCGTCGTGAAAAAGGCGAGCGAGTGCCCCGCCTCGAAGTCGTCGATGTGGACGACCGTGGAGCCGTCGGCCTCCTGCCAGGAGATGGCATAGGACTGTCCGCACAGATGCTGCCACTCGAAGCCGACGGTCGCTCTGTTGCCGGTCAGCGGGCCCTTGGTAATCTCATAGTGGAGTAAAGGGGCGTCCGCCGCATGGGCATTGGTGGCGACGAGGTCGCCGTAGTCGACCTCGAAACGCTGCCCGGCCAGGGGAAATGCGATAGGGTTCATTTGGTTTCACCTTTGTGAGCGTTGCCTCAGGCATGGCAGGCGAGGGCCGTCCGCGTCCGGCCGAGCCACACCAGCGCCAGGCCGGCCGCGGCAAGCGCGCCACCGGCGACGGGAACCGCCGCGTAGCCCAAGCCAAGGCTGATGACGCCGCCGCCGACAGCCGCCCCGACCGCATTGCCGAGATTGAAGGCGCCGACATTGATGGAGGAGGCCAGGCCCGGTGCTTCCGCCGCCGCCTGCATGACCCGCATCTGCACGGGCGGGACGATGGCGAAGGTTGCAGCGCCCCAGGCAAGCAGCCCGATCGCCGCCCCGACATGGCTCGTCAGCACCAAGGGCAGCAGCACCATGATGAGCGCGAGGGCGGCGAGGAAGATCTTGGTGGCACCATCGAGCGACCAGTCGGCGAGCCGTCCGCCCAGGCCGTTGCCGAGGGTGAAGCCGACGCCGATCAGGACGAGCGCAAGCGTGACGAAGGTATCCGAGGCGCCGGTGAGGTCCGCCAGCACCGGCGCGACGTAGGTGTAGAGCGTGAACATGGCGCCGGCACCCATCACGGTCGTCGCCATCGCCAGCAGGACGGCCGGCCGGCTGAGCACGCCGAGTTCGCGCTTGACGTCAGGCACCGTGCCGGGCTCGCCCTTGGGCAGCGCCAGCCAGAGCGAGGCGATGGCGAGGAGGCCGAGTACTGCCGTACCGGCGAAGGCCATGCGCCAGCCGATCTGCTGGCCGATCCAGGTGGCCGCTGGCACGCCGCCTATATTGGCGATCGTCAGCCCCATGAACATGGTCGCGACCGCGCTCGCCTGCTTCTCCTTGGGCACGACACTGGCGGCAACCACGGCACCGAGGCCGAAGAAGGCGCCATGGTTGAGGCTGGTGACCAGCCGCGCGAGCAGCAGGGTGGTATATCCCGGTGCGAGCGCCGACAGGATGTTGCCGACGGTGAAAATGCCCATCAGCAGCATCAGTGCGGTGCGTTTGCCGAAGCGGCTGAAGGCGAGCGTCATAATCGGAGCACCCAGCATCACGCCGATCGCATAGGCGCTGACGAGCATGCCCGCCGTCGGGATCGAAACACCGACGCCGTCAGCGATGACGGGCAGCAGGCCCATGGGCGTGAATTCGGTCGTCCCGATGCCGAAGGCGCCGATGGCCAGGGCGAGCAGGGGCCAGTTGAACCCCTGCCGGGGCGCACCGCTTGAAGCGGCCGAACCGTTCGTGTTCATCATCGTCCCTCCTTAGTCGTCCCAGGCCGGGGCCAGACCCGGAGGACTGACGAGGCGGCCATCCGGGCGGGCGAGCGTGCCGATCGCCGCCATGTCGTCATCGCTCAGGGCGAAGTCGAAGATGGCGATATTCTCGGCCACCCGCTCGGGCCTGGCGGTCTTGGACAGCGCCACGAAGCCTTGCTGGACCAGCCAGCGCAGCGCGACCTGCGCGGCGCTCTTGCCATATTTCGCGCCGATGCGCTGGAGCAGCGGATCGCGAGGCACGGCGCCGTCGGCCATGCCGTAATAGGCGCTGACGGCCACGCCCATGGACCTGGCGGCCGCGGCGAGGGCGCGCTGGTCGAGATAGGGGTGCAGTTCGACCTGGTTGGTGACGATGGGTGCCTTGCTTAGCGCGATCGTCTCCTGCATCTGGGCGATATTCTGGTTGCTCACGCCGATGAAGCGGGTCTTGCCGGCAGCCTGGACGGTGTTCAGCATCTCGACCTGATCGGCGATGGCGACCTTGTCGCCCGGCCAATGCAGCAACAGGAGGTCGACCTGGTCCACTTTCAGCCGGTCGAGGCTTTCATCGACCGAGGCGGCGAACCTGGCCTGGCTATAATTGTCGACCCAGACCTTGGTGGTCAGGAACAGATCCTCGCGACGGGCGCCGGCGGCCTGGAGGGCGCGGCCGAGCGCGGCCTCGTTCTGATAGATCTGGGCGGTGTCGAAATGGCGAAAGCCGGCTTCGAGCGCGGCGGGAACGACGCGCTCCACTTCGGCGTCCGACATGCGGAACACGCCGAAGCCGAGGGCGGGAATGGCCGCGCCGTGGACATTGATGGTCTGCATTTTCGTCTCCTGGGAGTGTCAGGCGGCCAGCGCCGCGGGGTTCCTGGTCAGCATCGGCATGACATCCGATGCGAGTTCCTCGAGGACTTCGGCAAGCGGGCGGGCCGACTGCCGCAGATTGATGGCGATGTGGTCGATGCCTGCCGCAGCCAGCGCCCTGAAATGCGCGACCAGGCCCTCGCGGCCGACGCGGGCGCCGAAGCGGATCGGCGTGGCAGGCGCATCGGCCCGGTCGAGCAGGTCGAGATGGAATGCGCTGATGAAGGCGCCGCGCCCGGCCGTCGCGTCGGCCCAGCCGCGCGCCTGCTGGGCCGTCTTGTCGAGGCTGCCCGGATAGACGAAGCGACCGTCCATATGGGCGGCGAGCCAGGCGTCGTCCTGCCGGGCCTGGCCGGCCACGACCAGAGGGATCGTCGGCTGCACCGGCCTCGGCAGCAGGTCCAGCGCAGGGACACGCTCGCCGTTCACCGGCAGGCCGCCGGGCTGCCAGGCCGCACGCAGATAGGTGACCGCCTCCCGGAAAGCTTCCCCACGGGCCTCGAAATCAAGGCCGAGCAGAGGATATTCGACCGGCCGGTCGCCCGAGGCCACACCGAGGATCAGGCGGCCGCCGGAGAGGGCGTCCACCGAGGCCGCTGCCTTGGCCGTCATCAGGGGATGGCGGATCGGCAGGACGACCGCGGCGGTACCGAGGGCCGCCTTGCGGGTCACGCCGGCGAGAAAGCCGAGCAGGGTGAAGACATCGTGGACCGAGCCGGCATCGCCCATGTTCACCTGGTCGAAGACAGGCACGTCGCGCATCCAGATCGCCGAGAAGCCGAGATCGTCGGCCTTGCGGACGAGATCGGTCTGCGCATCGAGATCGGGAACGCCGCGCGGGCGCCCTTGCGCTGCCCGCTGGGCCTCGCCGGCAGGTGACCAGTCATTGTCGAGCGGCAACTCGATGCCGAGGGTCATGTGATCCGGCTTGCGGATCAACTCCAATGCGGAAATCTTTTTCATGAGTGGCTAGGTATCTCTTTAGATCCGACTTGATAATTGCCTCGCCTTCCACATTATCTGTGAAACCAGTTCATAGACGGAGCCTCGCATGGACAATCGCGTCGGCGAGATGCAGGTCTTCCTGCGCGTGGTGGAGAGCGGTAGCTTCTCCGAAGCGGCGCGATTGCTATTGATGACGCCCTCGACGGTCAGCAAGCTGATCGGCCGCATCGAGGAGCGCCTGGGCGTGCGCCTGCTCGAGCGTTCCACGCGCCGGCTGTCGCTCACGGCCGAGGGGCAGATCTTCTATGAGAAGAGCCTCGCTTTGCTGGCGGAACTGGACGAGATCGAGCGCAGCCTGTCCCAAGGCGCGGCCAGTGCCGGCGGCACCGTCCGGGTCAACGCCTCGGTCGCCTTGGGCGTGCTGGGCCTGGAACCGCTGCTGCCGGCGTTCTGGGCGGCCCATCCCAATATCGTCGTCGACGTCTCCCTGTCCGACGAGATGGTCGATCTCTATCTCGACCGTACCGATGTCGCCTTCCGGGTCGGCACGCTGCAGGATTCCGCCATGGTCGCTCGCCGCATCGGCGTAGCCCGGCGCAAGATCGTTGCTGCTCCGCGCTATGTCGAGCGCCGGGGCGAGCCCAGGACCGTAGAGGATCTCGCCGGGCACAATTGCCTCGGCTTCAATTTCCGGAGGGCCGCGCCGGTCTGGCCGTTGCGGGAAGGGGCGCGTATCGTCGATCGCGTCGTCGGCGGGCCCCTGCTGGCCAATAATGGCGAGACCGTTCGGCGCATGGCAGTGGCGGGAGCCGGGCTGGCGCGGCTCGGCGAATATCATGTCCGGGCCGATATCGCGGCCGGCCGCCTCGTCGAGGTTCTATCGGAGGCGGTCGAGGGGGACGAGGAACAGATCCACGCCCTCTATCTGGGCGGCCCGCATCTGCCCTATCGCGTCAGGGCCTTCCTCGATTTCATTTGTCCGCGCCTGACGGCGTTCATCACGGGCAAGGACGCGGCCGTGGCGTGACGAAGAGGTGCCTGGGCTGGAATGCTGACGGCAGGACCGCCGAGGAGTGCCAGCCCATTGGGATGATCAAATCTGATCAAGACTCCTCGTTCAATCCAATCGGTTTTCCTGCACATTTCGCGGCACGGAGAAGACGCCATCGCGTCGCCGGCGAAGGCGGAATGGAACCATGAGCGAGCATATGGTCATCATCGGTGCGGGCGAGGCGGGCTGCAGGGCTGCCTTCGCATTGCGCGAACTTGGCTTCACGGGCTCGGTGACGCTCATCGGCGAGGAGGCCCATCTTCCCTATGAGCGGCCGCCCTTGTCCAAGGATGCGTTGACTGGCGAGGCTGCGCCCGGTCCCAAGACCATCGCCACCGCCGCTCGCTTCGAGGCCTGCGCGATCAGGTGCCTCACCGGTATCAAGGTGCAGGGCATCGACCGCATGGCAAGGCAGGTGTATCTGTCCGATGGCCAGAGCCTTGCCTATCACAGGCTCCTGCTCGCCACCGGTGCGCATGCGCGGCGCATCGCGCTTCCCGGCGACGCCATTCATCACTGCGTGACATTGCGTCGCTTCGAAGATCTAGAGCGTCTGCGCAGCCATTTCCGGCCCGGCGCGAAGATCGCCATCATCGGCGGCGGTTTCATCGGGCTGGAACTCGCAGCCAGTGCAATCCAACGCGGTGCGGGCGTAACGCTGGTCGAAGTTCAGCAACGCATCCTCAGCCGGGGCGTGCCTGAAGAGATCGCCCGCATGGTGGAGGCGCGTCATTTGGCGGCTGGCGTCCAACTGGTGTGCGGGATCCCTATCCTGTCCTTGCAGGACAAGGGCAGGCAGGTCGTACTGCGTTTGGCGAACGGACAGGAGATCGCTGCCGATCTCGTGGTCGCCGGTGTCGGTGCCCTGCCGGCGACGGAGCTTGCCGAAGCAACCGGGTTGGCGATCGAAAACGGCATAGCCGTCGATGTCCGGCTTCGCACCAGCGATCCGTCGATCTTCGCCGGCGGCGATTGCTGTTCGTTCCCCTTGCCGGTCTATGACAACCGGCGGGTGAGGCTGGAGTCCTGGCGCAATGCGCAGGATCATGGTGCGCTGGCGGCCCGCAACATGCTTGGCGCCGATGACGCGATTTCCGCCGTGCCCTGGTTCTGGTCGGATCAATATGATCTCAGTCTCCAGGTGGCCGGATTGGTCGATCAGGGATGCTCGCTCGTGCGGCGCGACCTGGGACCAAATGCCGTTCTGCAGTTTCATCTGGATGAATCGGGCCGTCTCGTTGCGGCGAGTGGCATCGGGCCTGGCAATGCAGTGGCCCGTGATATTCGCCTGGCGGAGATGTTGATCGCTAGGCGTGCCAGGCCTTCGGTGGATGCCCTGTCGACGCCAAAGGTCAATCTGAAGAGCTTGCTTGCGGCGTGACCACGTCGGTCGGCCTGCAGGGCCGAGGCGGTGATATGCGACCGGGGAGGTCGCGAGCGCCTGATCAATTTTGATCAAGTAATCCGGCGACGGCTTTCGGTACGCCGGCTATCATCAATGCGAGAAAAAGGGAGGCAAGGCGATGGACCGTCGGCCGTCGGTTTACGATCTGCGGAGCCAGAAAGGCCTGCAAAAGTGGGTACAACTGCATGTCGATACGCCGGCCGAGGCCACCGCCGCGCAGGCGGCGGGTATCGTGGTTCTTTCCTGTGAGCCCGATCATCAACTCGAAGCCGTGCGCAAGGCCGCGCCCGGCGCTTTCCTGTCGGCCGGAATGCCGCATGGCTCGGTCTCTTCGCCCCGGGACGCCATCCGGCTCGGCTTCGAGATCCTGCGCCGCGGTGCCGATGCCGTCTACTGCTCGCACTCTCCGTTCTTCATCGAGGCCATGGCACGTGAAGGCATCCCGGTCACCGGCCATGTCGGCCTCGTGCCAAATCGAGCAACCTGGACGAATTTCCGTGCCATCGGCAGGAAAGCCGAAGAAGCGGCCCAGGTTATGCGCGCCGTCAAGGACATCGAGAATGCGGGAGCGGCCTTCATCGAGGTCGAGGTGGTCCCCGTGCGCCTTGCCGACTTCATCACGCGTTCAACCCGATGATCACGATGGGCATGGGATGTGGATCGGCCTGCGACACGCAATATCTGTTTTCGTCCGATGTGCTGGGGACGAATACTGGGCACTACCCCCGTCACGCGAAGAAATATGCCGATTTCACTGCCCTCGAGGCGGAGTTGCAGCAAAAGCGAGTGATGGCGTTCCAGGCCTTTGCCGCTGATGTCGAGAATGGCGCCTATCCGGAAGCCGGGCATCAGGTCGACATGGACGATGACGCCTTCGAACGTTTCCTGACCCTTTCCAACAAGCTCTGAAAGGAGGCCGCCATGGACGACCTTTCCTATGGCGCGCGCAACAAGCGCGGCGACTGGGCTCCGAACGAGCCTGCCTCAACCGCGCCGGTCTTCGTGTTCCCGCCGCAGCCGCTGAAACTCCTGAAGTGGCTGCCACATTATTTTCTCCCCTACAACGTCCTGTTCGCGCTCTCGGCCGTCGGCTGGTGGTACTTTGTCCTGCCTGAACCCGAGGTGATGAAGACTTTGGCCTGGGGCTGGGTGCTGAAGCTCTTCGCCGCCAACGTCGTCGCCGTCTTCCTGTTCTTCGGGGCTTTCGAACTGAAGCTCTATGTTCTGCGCAGCCAGAGCAATCGCTTCAAATATAACGGAAAGTTTCCGGCCGAGCAGCGTTCGAAGGCCTTCTTCTTCGAGCGCCAGAATGTCGACAACATGCTGCGCACCTTCGGAACCGGCCTGCCGATCTGGACGGGCATCGAGGTGTTCGTGCTCATGGCCTTCGCCAATGGCTGGGTGCCATGGCTCGCCTTTGCACAGAACCCGATCTACCTGTTCGTGCTCGCGCTTCTGGTGCCGATCATCCACGAGACCCATTTCTTCCTGCTGCACCGGGCGATCCATTGGGCCCCGCTCTACAAATGGGTGCACTCCGTCCACCACAATTCGGTGAATCCTTCGCCCTGGTCGTCCCTCTCGATGCATCCCGTCGAGCAGTTCTGCTATCTCGGCACCATGTTCTGGCACCTGATCATTCCATCCAACCCGATCATGGCGCTCTACCAGCTGCATTTCGCCGGCTTTGGCGCCATTCCCGGCCATGTCGGCTTCGACAAGGTGGAACTGGGCGAGGACACCGCCGTCGATAGCCATGCCTATATCCATTACCTCCACCACAAATATTTCGAGGTGAATTATGGCGACGGGCTGATCCCCTTCGACCGCTGGTTCGGCACGTTCCACGACGGCAGCAAGGAAGGCGAAAGGCAGATGCAGGTTCGCTACGAGAAGAAGAAAGCCCGCCTCAATGCGAAGGCCGAGGCCAAGAAGTCCAATCCCGACCAGGCAGGAGCATAGAGATGGCCGACTGGATCACCGCCTGCAAGCTTGCCGACATCGAAGCTGAGGGCGTCATTCGCTTCGACCATGGCGGCAGGACGTATGCGATCTATCGCTCGCCCAGCGACGAGGTCTTCTGCACCGACGGGCTCTGCACCCATGAGGCCATTCATCTGGCCGATGGTCTGGTCATGGACTACGAGATCGAATGCCCGAAGCACTCGGGCGCCTTCGACTATCGAACCGGCGAGGCGTTGCGGATGCCGCCTTGCGTCAATCTGAAGACATATCAGGCCGAGACGGACGGCACCGATGTGAGGGTGCGCTTGTAAGGTTGTCAGCGCTTGGCGCTTTCATTCGAATGAAAAGGCCGGCACCTCGCGTGACCGGCCTTTTTCAATGGCGCCATTCCTTGCTCGCCCCATAGCGTTTTGCGATTTGATGGAGTCACCAAGAATCGCAAAGACGCGTCGAAACAAGACACGAAAGCAAAGCAGCGGTTACGTGTAAACGCGCTTTGCTCTGGGCAGCTTCGACAGCCTGCCTACCAAGATCAAATTTGGTCAAATCATGCGTTGAGCAGCCTTGGAGCCCCTCTAAACTGAACAACTGAGCGCGGCTCCATACCGAACACAAACGGGCCGGCCGATCCAAGGGAGGGTTCAATGAAGGCATGGCTCAAGGCCGCCATCGGCGCTTGCGCGCTGTTGATGTCGACCGCATCCGGTTTTGCTGCGGAACGGATCGTGTTCGTCGGCCATTGGTCGGAATCGGATTCGGCCTTCAACGTCATCCGCAATTCGGCCCAACTGGCCGCGGATCAGCTCGGCGTGAAGATCGAATTCCGCAATCCCACTGGCGGCGATCTCTCCGAAATGGGACGGCTGATCGATCAAGCGGCGGCGTCGAAGCCGACGGCCATCATCGCTACGGTTCCCGACGAGAATATCGTGAGCGACCCGCTCTCCAATGCCGTTGCTGCCGGCATTCCCGTGGTGATCGTGAATTCCGGCTCGGCCGAGATCGCCAAGAAGATCGGTACGTTGCGCTATATCGGCCAGGCCGAATATGACGCCGGCAAGGCTGCCGGCGAACAGGCCAAGGCCGCGCAGGTCAAGAGTTTCCTGTGCGTGAACCATTTCTACCAGCACCCGGTCTCGCACCAGCGCTGCAAAGGCTTCGCCGATGGGCTCGGCGTGCCACTTGGCGACCAGGAGATCGATTCCGGCACCGATCCCAATGACGTCGTCAATCGTTCGGCGGCCGTCCTCAAGGCACATGCCGACACCCAGGTCATCCTGACGCTCGGCCCGACCAGTGCCGATCCGATGATCAAATGGGTGAAGGACCAGGGCGCCGGCGACAAATATTTCTTCGCACGCTTCGATCTCAGCAAGGATATCGTCGCAGCCATGAAGGATGGCAAGGTCAAGGTCGCCATCGACCAGCAGCCCTTCCTGCAGGGCTATGACGCGGTCACCGTTCTGACGAATTATGCGCGCTACGGCGTGCTGCAGGCGAACGACGTCGCCTCGGGGCCCGGCTTGATCACCAAGGCCAATGTCGATCAGGTCCTGGCGCTGGCCGGCAAATATCGCTGATCAATTATCGCGCGAAAAGCGGGGGCGTATGCTGCCCCTGCTCATGGCCCCTAGAGCAAAGCGCGTTTAGACGGAAACGGCGCATTGCTCTCACTCGTTGGTTGGACGCGTCTTTGCGATTCTTGGCGATTCCGCCAAATCGCAAAACGCTTTAGAGGTTCTCGGCGGTGATCGTATAGAACCGCACGGGTTCGGAACTGACCTCGGCCGTAATGAAGCCGATCTTCCTCAAGACCGTATCGATGGCGCGCCGGGCCTGCGTCTCCGGAGCCTGGTCCAGGACGATATCCATCAATCCCGATTGCAGCCAGAGTCGGGATTCATCCGTCAGTTCATGGCCGACCCACATCAGGGGCGGGGCGGATTTGCGGCGTTCCAGCACGAAGGCCACGCCGGCATTGGCGCCACCCGCATTGTAGAGGCCGATGATCTCGGGATCCCGTTTCAGCGCCGTATCGAGAACCTCGGCCGATCGCTGGTCCTGGTCGAGCCCGAACAGCGTTTCCGAGAACAGGAGGCCACCGCCCGCATGCTCGGCGAGGTAGTCCGAGAAACCGCGGATGCGTTCCCGGTGCACTTCGTAGACGCCGCTGTGGCAAAGCGCAGCCAGATGCCCGGAAGAGCCTTTCAGCATTCTCGCCATCAGCATGGCGGCCGTTCGGCCCGCCGCATAATTGTCGATGCCGACGAAGGCATCGTGGGAGCCGTCGATCCGGGACACGATCTGGACGATGGCGACGCCCTTTTCGCGCTCTTGGGCGAGCCTGGCCCTGACCTCGGGATGGTCGGGAGCGACGATGATCAGCCCGACCCGGCGAAAGCCGGGCTCGGCGATCCGCTGGGCCACGCTGGCAGGGGCGTTCTCGTCCACGAAGGTGCGGTGTAGCAGGATGCTCGGATCGAGCGACTCCGAGATGCGGATGAAGGCTTCGTTCAACCGCGTGAAGAAGGGAGTCTCGCGGCGCACCATCAGGACCTCGACACGCAGGACGCCGCTATATTTCTGCGGCAAGGCGCGCGTGCTGCCGAGCTGGC
Organism: Labrys sedimenti; assembly: GCF_034424805.1. Classification (NCBI taxonomy): domain Bacteria; kingdom Pseudomonadati; phylum Pseudomonadota; class Alphaproteobacteria; order Hyphomicrobiales; family Xanthobacteraceae; genus Labrys; species Labrys sedimenti. The sequence continues at coordinate 68,573 of NZ_JAXOUF010000007.1, read as the reverse complement.
GCATGGCCTGCACGACTTTTTCAATGGTGGCAGGCGTGACATTGCCGCGCGAGTTCAGGACGCGCTCGACCGTCGCGGTTCCGACCCCGGCTTCGCGCGCAATGTCCGCCAACGTCGCCTTTTTCATGGCAGCTCCGGGATTGACGGGCTGTTCCGTGTCTCTTGATCAAATATGATCATAATTGTTGTCGCCTGGGAAGGGACCCCTCCCTACCATGATCCCATGCCCGGACAGGAAGATCTCAGCGGGAAAACTGCAGCGAACCGGGCATCCATGGTGGGATGCAAGGATCCTGGAAGATGTTTCGGGCTGACGTTCCGTACAGCTCCAAAGCAAACTCGACTGATTACAGCCGAACGCCGTTCCGACCGGCAAAAATTACAAGGCTGAACTTTCGAAGGTTCAGACGGCTTGTCCGCCTGACGGATCAGGGAGGAAGTAATGAACGACGCCAAGGGGGCCGCGCCGCTCATGGCCGATGCCCGACTGCGTCGCGTCTCGCCATTTCGCAGGGCCTTGATCAGGCCCGAACTCGGAGCGATCTGCGGCACGATCGCCGTGTTCTTGTTCTTTCTGACGCTCGCGCCTGCCTCCGGTATATTCTCCCTGGAAGGGACGATGAATTGGGGCACGGTCTCGGCTCAGTTCATGATCATTGCCGTCGGCGCTTGTCTCTTGATGATTGCGGGCGAGTTCGATCTTTCCGTCGGCTCGATGATCGTCTTCTCCGGCATCGTGATCGCCTTGCTGTCGACCTCGTTCGGCTTTCCGATGTGGCTGGCAATTCTCGCGGCCTTCGCCGTTTCGCTGGCGATCGGGGCGCTCAACGGCTTCCTGATCCTGCGCACGGGACTGCCCTCCTTCATCATCACCTTGGCGGCACTCTTCATCCTGCGCGGCCTGACGACCTACATCCCGATCCTGACCAACGGCTCGACCATCATCGACGGGCTCAAGGCCGCATCCGCCGGCAACTGGCTGGCGCCGGTCTTCGGAGGCAAGATCTTGCAAGGCCTGTTTGTCTGGTTGGCCGAGCACGGCGCGATCGGCACCTTCAAGGCAGGCCCCAAGGCCGGCCAGCCGATCGTCGACGGCATCCCGATGCTGATGGTCTGGGCGCTTGGCCTGGCCATCGTCGCCCATGTCGTTCTCACTCGCACCGTGTTCGGAAGCTGGATCTTTGCCGCCGGCGGCGATGCCAATGCCGCGCGCAGCGTGCGGCAGACCGCGAACGTCCTGGCCACGATCGACAGGGTGCGGTCCAAGGGGGTAGGCGTGGTGTTCATCACCCATAATGTCCGCCATGCCCTGGCGATCGGCGATCGCTTCACGGTGCTCAATCACGGCAAGACGCTGGGTACGGCGCTGCGCGGCGAAGTCAGCCACGATGAATTGCAGAACCTGATGGCCGGTGGCCAGGAACTCGTCGAGCTCGAAAGCTCCTTGCGGGGCCGCGTCTGAGCGAGATCGATGTCGCTTCGCTTCCCTCGATCTCACGCAGATAAGTCAATTCGCGAGGCAGGACATGGAACGGCCAGAGCATCCAAGAGACCTTGCCGAACTGTGCCAGCGGTTTGCGGAGATGCGCGTAGGGTTGAAACCCTGGGCGCAAACGGCCATGGACTATGCTCTCGACAATTGCCTTCAGGTCGCCTTGGGTTCGGCGCGTGACATGGCAAAGGCTTGCGGCATCCCGATATCGGCCGTCAGCCGCCTCGTGAGGCTGTTTGGATTCCGCTGCTTTGCGGATTTCCGCAATGTCTTCAAGCAGGAGATCCGCTTCCATCTCAGTCTTCAACGTCGGTGTTTTGTCGAACGGTCGTGATCAGTCTCAGTTCGTCGGCAGCGATGGCCGGCAGGAGAATGCGTAAACATGTGCTTGGATTGAGTTTCGATGCCGGTGATGGCGCGCCGGCGCTTCGTTGCCGCTGCTCAGACCGCTCGACCTCCGCTATCTAGGCCCGTGTTTCTGCCGCCAAGGGAAAGTCTCTCGGGCCTCGCCAGCGCAGCGCTTCGATAAAAAGGGCAAAGGCAGCCGAGTGTTGCCGCCGGCTCGGGTAATAGAGGTGATAGCCCGGAAAGGGGGGGCACCAGTCTTCGAGCACCCGGACAAGCTGCCCGGCAGAGATGGGATCCTTCACCATGTCATCCGGCAGGCAGGCAAGTCCAAGCCCATTCGATGCTGCGTCGATGATTAACAGAACATCGTTGCAGGTGAATTGCCCCTCCACCCTGACATTGAGCGGCCTGCCATTCTTTTCGAATTCCCAGGCATAGAGCCCGCCTTTGGTGGGCAAGCGCAGATTGATGCAGTTGTGGCTGGTCAGGTCATGGGGCATTTGGGGCTTGGGGTGCACTTCAAAATAACCCGGCGACCCGACGACCGCCATCCGCAAGTCCGGGGAGATCCGCACGGCGATCATGTCCTTCTCGAGCTGCTCGCCCAGGCGGATGCCGGCATCGAAACCGTCCCCGACAATGTCCGTAAGCCTCTGGTCGATTGAAATCTCGATGTTGAGGTCGGGGTAATCCACCATCAGCTTGCGAGCCGCAGGCATCAGAATGGCATCGGAGGCACTTCGGCTCGAAGTGATGCGGATCGTGCCGGCCGGCTTCTCGCGCAATTCGTCCAGGACCGCCAAGCTGCCGCGAATATCATCGAAGGCGGGAGTCAGTGCGGCATATAGCTTGGCCCCGGCCTCGGTCATCGAAATATTCCGCGTCGTTCGACTGAGGAGGCGCAGCCCCAGCCGTTCCTCCAAGCGTCGAACGGTATGGCTCAGCGCAGACTGGGATGTGCCCAATTGTGCAGCGGCGCGGGTGAAACTGCGTTCCTCGGCGACGGTCAGGAAAGCGGCAAGATCGCCGTACTCGCTGCGATGCATTCATGAAAATCCAATATAGGCCTATACGCAACTTTGCATCTAATGAAGGTAATGCACCAGTCCTATTCTTTGAAAAAGGGAACCGGCAGGAACACGCTTCCACCTGCCGGCGCCGAACGCGCTCTTGTCATCGCGGCGGTCGAGCGCGGGCCTGTGGCGCGTCCCCTTTTTGAAAAGGAGAGAAGACATGCAAAAGCGTATGCTTGGCAAAAGCGGCCTTGAGGTTTCGGCTCTCGGCTATGGCTGCATGGGGTTGGACTTCGGCTACGCCCACAAGCTCGGCAAGCAGGAGGGCATCACGTTGATCCGCCAGGCGGTGGATCGCGGCGTCACCTTCTTCGACACGGCGGAGGTCTACGGACCATTCACAAACGAGGAAATGGTCGGCGAGGCGCTGCGTGCGGTTCGCGACCAGGTCGTGATCGCCACGAAGTTCGGCTTCAACATCGTCGATGGCAAGCAGTCGGGGCTGAACAGCAGGCCAGATCACATCAAGGCGGTTGCCGACGCATCCCTCAAGCGGCTCGGCGTCGAGCAGATCGATCTCTTCTACCAGCATCGGGTCGATCCCGGCGTGCCGATCGAAGACGTGGCGGGTGCGGTGAAGGAGCTGATCGCAGCCGGCAAGGTAAAGCACTTCGGACTGTCGGAACCGAGTGCGCAGACCGCTCGTCGCGCCCATGCGGTACAGTCCGTGAGCGCTTTGCAAAACGAATATTCGCTTTGGACGCGGGGCGTTGAAACGAACGGGATCCTGGAGACCTGTCAGGAGTTGGGGATTGGCCTCGTGCCCTACAGCCCGCTCGGCAAGGGCTTCCTGACGGGTGCGATGGACAAGGACACCAAGGTCGCTGATGGCGATTTCCGCAGTATTTTGCCGCGCTTCACGCCCGATGCGATGGCAAAAAACCAAGCTTTGGTGGATCTTCTGAAACGGATCGCAGCCGACAAGAACGCCACACCCGCACAGGTTGCGCTTTCGTGGCTGCTGGCACAAAGGCCCTGGATCGTGCCGATTCCCGGTACCACCAAGCTTAGTCGTCTCGAAGAGAATCTCGGTGCTGTCGATGTCGATCTGACGGCTGCAGACCTTTCCGAAATCCAGGCTGCCGCAGCCGCAATCCGGATCGAAGGCGAGCGCTATCCCGAGCAGCTTCTCAAGACGACGGGGCTTTGAAGGGCAGTCTACACAATCGAGCCGAGAACGGTCGTCGTCATCGCGGGCGCCGCGAGCGGCCTTGCGGACGAGACAGCGCTCCGCTCGCCAAGGAAGGCCTGAAGGCCGACCTAGCCGCTACTGTGTATCGAACAACAACGAGGTCCCTCCATGAAGAAGATCACCGCATCCATCGCCATTTCAGCGCTGGCCGCGACCGGAGCCGGGGCCCAGGAACCTCGCCGCGAGCGTGTTGCACCCGCAGTCGTCTACGAGGTCGCTCCGGGCCTCGGTCACTTCACTGACGACGTGTTGTTCGGCGAGGTCTGGAAACGCGCCGAACTGCCTCCGCGCGACCGTAGCCTGATTACGGTCGCGGCCCTGGTTTCGACTGGAAAGGTGGCGCAGATCGGCAGCCATGTCGCTCGTGCACTGGACAAAGGCGTGAAGCCGGAGGAGATCGGCGAACTCATCACCCAGCTCGCCTTCTATTCCGGCTGGCCGAACGCGATGTCGGCTGTCGGCGAAGCAAAGAAGGTCTTCGACGCGCGCGGGATCGGCGCTGCCGCCAACAGCCATGCCGCGCCGATTGAGCTGGATGCAGAGGCGGAAGCGGCTCGCGCCAGCGCGGTGAAGGGCGCGGTGGGGCCGACCTCTCCGATGTTGGCTGAGTTGACCAATCGCGTCCTGTTCGGCGATCTGTGGCGGCGGCCAGATCTATCGCCGCGCGATCGCAGCCTCGTCACCGTCGCCGCCCTCATCGCCATCGGGCAGCCCGAACAGCTTCCTTTCCACGCCAATCGCGCCATGGACAATGGCTTGACGCAGGCGGAAGCCGCTGAGATACCTGCGCATCTTTGTTTCTATGCCGGCTGGCCTCGCGCCATGTCTGCCATTCCCGTGCTGGAAAAGGTGTTTGCCTCTCGCCGGGAAGAGCAGCGCTGAGAGGTAGGGAAGGGCCGGCCGATCATGTTGCCGGACAGGTGCAAGCCGGATCTCACCGAGGCTGCGGGCCCGCGAGACCCGCACTGGCTTCCTTGATATTGCCGCCGCCTCTCTTGGCACCGGTTTTGTGGATGCGTGCGTCCCGAATGAGGGCCTTGTCGCCCGGGTCCTGAGCCCGTTGCGCGGAAGCGACCAATGCATTCCGCCTCTCTGCGGGAGGCTAGGGCAGGGCGGCACCGGCATGCCGCAAAAATAATCCGCATTGCTTGTTGACAATATATGTTTTTTGCAATGATCATTGCAAAAAATCAGGGAGGATTTCCGTGCTCAGGATTGCCGTATTGGGATGCGGACGGATCGGACGGATGCATGCTGCCAATATCGGGGCCCATCCCAGGACCCGGCTCGCGGGTGTCTTCGACGTTTCAAGGGAAGCTGCCGCCGAGGTGGGAGCCAGAGAGGCAGTACCCGTCTTCGCCACCGACGACGAGGTTATTGCCTCCAAGGAGGTCGACGCCGTGCTCGTCGCCAGTTCCACCAGCACGCATGCCGACTACATCGAAAAGGCCGTGGCGGCCGGCAAACCGGTGTTGTGCGAGAAGCCGATCGACCTGAGCCTGGAAAGGGTCGATCGCTGCGCCAGCATCATCGGCAAGACATCTGTGCCCATCATGCTCGGCTTCGTCAGGCGTTTCGACCCCACGCATAGGGCGACGAAGGCGGCGATCGCGAATGGCGATATCGGCGATGTACACCAGATCGTCATCACCTCCCGCGACCCGGGAATGGCTCCCGCCGCCTATATGGAAGTATCGGGCGGCATTTTTCGCGACATGACGATCCACGATTTCGACATGGCCCGCTTCCTCCTGGGCGAGGAACCGCAAACGGTGAGCGCGGTCGGAAGCCGCCTCGTCAATCCGGGGCTGATGGCACGCTGCGAGGACTGGGACACCGTCTCGGTGGTTCTTGCCACGTCCTCGGGAAAGCAGTGCGTGATCTTGAATTCGAGGCAGGCCGTCTATGGCTACGACCAGCGTGTCGAGGTGTTCGGCAACAAGGGCATGGCCATTTCGGAAAACCGGAGAGTGCATGATTCCGTACGCTTCGCCGCGGAATTCACGGCCCGCGGAGCACCCTATCTCGACTTCTTCATCGAACGCTATGCGGAAGCCTTCAATGCCGAGATCGGCGCCTTCGTCGACGCGGTCGAAAACGCCACGGCGCCGGAAGTCGGATTTGCAGATGGCCGTGCGGCCCTGGTCCTGGCCGAAGCGGCCGGCCGGTCGATCCGCGAGGGACGGCCGGTGAACACCAGCGAGGTCGGGTGAGCATGTATCAGGATTTCGGCCTTTTCATCGACGGTCAATGGCGCCAGGCCTCCGACAAGGGCAGCTCTCCGGTCATCAGCCCCGTCCACGAGCGCGCGTTGGGCGAAGTCCCGCTCGCGACTTCCGCCGATACTGAAGAGGCCCTGGCCGGCGCCGCTAAGGGCTTTGCGCTGTGGAAATCGAAGACAGCCTTCGAGCGTGCGGACGCCCTGCATAGGGTCGCCGACGAGATGCTCCGCCGCAAGGCCGACGCCGTCCGCATGATATCGAGCGAAACCGGAAAGCCCCTTGTGCAGGCCGAGCGCGAATGGGGCCTCGCCACCGACCAGTTCCGCTGGTACGCCGAGGAGGCGCGCCGCATCTATGGCCGCGTCATCGAGAGCCGGGTGCCCGGCGGACGCTTCGAGGTTCTGCACGAGCCCGTCGGCATCGCCGCCGCTTTCACGGCCTGGAACTTCCCGGCTGCCCTGGTCGCGCGCAAGGTCGCACCGGCGCTTGCAGCCGGTTGCTCGATCATCGTCAGGCCCTCCGGCCAGACGCCGGGAACGGCCATGGTCATGGTTGACTGCACCCGGGCGGCGGGCATTCCTGCCGGCGTCGTGAACCTCGTCGTCGGCCCGACCAATACGACCTATGATCCGATCATGGCTTCCGCGGCGGTGCGCAAGGTTTCGCTGACGGGCTCGACGCGCGTCGGGCAGCAGATGATCCGGGATGCCGCCGAAACGGTGAAAAAGGTTTCGATGGAGCTCGGCGGCAATGCCCCTCTCATCATCTATGAGGATGCCGACCTGGAATTGGCCCTCACCCTGTCGGTGCCGACCAAATACGCCAATGCCGGCCAGGTTTGCGTGACCCCCGATCGCTTCTTCGTGCATGAGAGCCTGCACGACGCCTTCGTGGAGGGTTTCGTGGCCAGGGCCGGCGCCCTCAGGCTGGGTGACGGCCTCGACGGTGAAACGCAGATGGGGCCTCTCATCAATGCCAGGCGTCGCAGCGAGATCGAGGCCATCGTCGCCGAGGCCGAGAAGGCCGGTGCTAGGCTGGCTTGCGGCGGCCGCGCTCCCGCATCCTTCAACACGGGCTTTTTCTTCGAGCCGACGGTGCTTACCGAGGTCGAGGACGGCATGCGCGTGTTCGCCGAGGAGAATTTCGGGCCGATCGCCGCCATCGCTGCGTTTTCCACCGATGACGAGGTTATCGCGCGGGCCAATGCCAGCGACATGGGATTGTCGGCCTATGCCTTCACGCGCAGCCCTGCACGTGCCAGGCGGACCGTCGCCGAGTTGAAGGCGGGCATGGTCGGCATCAACAGCTTCGCCCTGGCAGCCGCCGAGGCCCCTTTCGGTGGCACCCGGTATTCGGGGATGGGGCGCGAGGGGGGCACCGAGGGTATCGCCGATTATCTCGATACCAAGCTGGCCCAGATCGTATTTTGAGGAGGCGCCGTTGATCAGGAACAGGCTGAAGCAGAGCTGGGCCGAAGGGCGGCCCACCATCAATGGCTGGCTCTCGATCGGAAATCCGTTCACCGCTGAGATCATGGCCGCGCAGGGTTATGACAGCCTCACGGTGGACGTGCAGCATGGCGCCCTCGACTATTCCATGCTGTTGCCGATGCTGCAGGCCATGCGCGCTTCCGGCGTCGTCCCGATGGCGCGCGTGCCCTGGCTCGAGCCTGGCATCATCATGAAGGCACTGGATGCCGGCGCCTATGGCATCATCTGCCCGATGGTGAACACGGCCGAGCAGGCGGCCGAGTTCGTCAGCTACATGCGCTATCCGCCCCACGGCCAGCGCAGTTTCGGGCCGACACGAGCCAACTTCTCGGCCGGCGCCAACTATGCGGCCGAGGCCAATGACGAGATCCTCGGTTTCGCCATGGTCGAAACCGCCCAGGCCATGGCCAACCTTGAGGCCATCGCCGCCACGCCCGGACTGGACGGCATCTATGTCGGGCCGGCCGATCTCACCTTCAGCCTGCATCAAGGGCGTCTCGCGCCGGGCTTCGACCGCGAGGAGCCGGAGATGATCGACGCCCTGCAGAAGATCGTCGCGGCATGCAAGAAATCGGGCAAGATCGCCGCCCTGCATTGCGGTACGCCCGACTATGCCACGCGCGCCATCGCCTGGGGCTTCGACATGACCACGGTGTCGGGCGATTCCAGGTTGCTCGCCGCTGCCGCGCAGGCCAGCGTCGCCCGCTTTCGCGAGCTCAACGGCAAACCGGCTACGGCATCCCCGGTGGTGAAATCGGCCTATTGATCGCGTGCCTGCAAAGGTCCCATGCCAGGGAACATAAAGGCTGGCCCGTCATTGCGAGCAAAGCGGTCCGAGTTTGAAGGCACAGAGTCCACCGCCCTCGGATTGCTTCGCTTGCAATTACGGCGCTGGTGTATCAGCCATAAAGTCGAGCTACAGGCGTGGCGGGAATATCCTCGCGGCGCCCGGAGGCGAGCGACCGCAGTCCCGCCTCGGCCACGAGAGTGGCGGCATATCCGTCCCAGGCACTCGCACCGGTGAGCTTGCCGTCCCTGATGCCGTCGATCCACCCCTGCGCCTGCAGGCGGTAGGCATCCTGAAAGCGTGGGCGCCAGTCCAGCGGATAGCTCGCACCCTGTGACAAAGCGTGATTGACGAGCGCGTGCACCGGCCGTTGCAGCTCGACCGTGCCCTTCTCGCACACGAGTTCGCCCCTGACGTCATAACCATAGGCAGCGTCGTTGAAGACCTCGATGGTCACCAAAGTGCCGCCGGCGCCGTCCAGCACCAGAAAGACGGGTGCGCCGGGCGATTGGGCGGAACGATTGCCGGGCCGGAATACCGAAATGGTGGTCAGCTCGCCGGCAAGCATCCAACGCACGATGTCGAATTCATGCACGGCCGAATTGGCAATGGCCATGCCGCCATCGAACCACGGTGGCGCTGCGACATTGCGATGAACGCAATGAAACAGCAGAGGTTTGCCGAGCCTGCCCGCCAGGAGTTGCTCCTTCATCGCGACATAGGAGGGATCGAACCGGCGCATATAGCCGACCTGGACGAGGCGCACGCCTGCGGCCATCTCGGCATCGATCAGTTCGAGGCATTCCTGCGAGGTCGAGGCCAGGGGCTTCTCGCACAGCACCGGCTTGCGGGCCATGATGCAGGCAAGGGACAGCTCCTTGTGGGTGCTGTCCGGCGAGGCGATCAGCACGGCATCGACCTGAGGATCGCCGATGAGACGGAGAGGGTCGCCGGCAACATCGGTAGCGCCGACCTCGTCGGCAATCTGCCTGGCGCGCTCGGCATTGGCATCGTAGATGCTGCGAATGCTGGCTCCCGCCACCTGCGATGCGATCGTGCGTGCATGATCGGCGCCCATCACGCCAACGCCGACAATCCCCAACCTGACACTCATTCCTTCCTCCCGATTCCACCGTGGCCCTGCAGCACCGGACTCGATTTCGGAATCGAGTCCGGTGCTGCAGGTTATTGCTGTCGCATCGCTTTTGCCGAATACCGGCGTCCACTTTTCGGCACGATGCTTTAGGCCAGCCAGCACGGCGCCCAGACACCACCTTTTTCATGCGATTCCACGGCAGCGTGGATGAAACCCACACCGCGGGCGCCATCCTGCACGGTGGGAAATTCGAGCATGCCCTCCGGCAGTGAACGCTTGGCAGCTCTCGCCTCGATCGCCACGGCGAATTCGGTGTAGAGATTGGCCCAGGCATTGCTAAGCGCCTCGCCATGCCCGCTCGGCAGCGTGGACATTTTCCCGACGCCAGGCAGCATCGCCCCTTCCTTGCCGCGGACGATTACCTCATCCGGTCGCCCGAGGGAGCTGACCCGCAGATATTCGGGCTTCTCCTGGTCCCATTCGATGCCGCCGCGCTCGCCATAGACCCGCAAGCGCAGCGCGCAATAATTGCCGGGCGCGACCTGCGTTACCAGGAGCGTGCCGGGGGCGCCACCGGCAAGTCGGATATTGATGAAGGCCGTGTCCTCCAGGCCGCGCGCGGGGCCGCACACATGCAGATCCGCTCTCAGTTCGACGATCGGTTCGGCCGTGACATAGCTCGCCAGATGAAAAGCGTGCGTGCCGATGTCGCTGATCGCCGACGCCCTGCCGACCCTTGCCGGATCCTGGCGCCAGGGCAGCTCTCCGCCAGCCGGCTTTTCTTCCAGGCAGGACCATTCCTGGAAATACTCGACATGGACCTGGCGGACCCGCCCGATCCGGCCTGCGAGGATCATGTGCCGCGCCTGCCGTACCATGGCGTGAAACGCGAAGGCATAGGTCACGCCGAAGACCAATCCCGTATCCCTCTCGAGGGTCATCAGGGCCTTGGCCTCGTCCAGGCTCGTCGTCAGGGGCTTGTCGCAGATGACGTTGACGCCCGCCTCGAGGAAGGCACAGGCGATGTCGTAGTGGGTGTGGTTGGGCGTACAGATGGAAACTGCATCGATGCCGTCCGGGCGGGCTGCTTCATGCCGCGCCATGGTGCGATAATCGTCGTAGATGCGGTCGTCGGCCAGGAACCAGTCCCGGCCCGATGCCCGGGCTGTGGCCGGATCGGCCGAGAGCGCTCCTGCGACGATGTCCCACCGGTTGGAGAGACGAGCGCCGGCGGCGTGCCAAGCGCCGACCTGGCCACCGCGCCCGCCGCCGACGAAGCCAAGCCTCAGTCGACGATCGGCCCTGGGATAGGCCTCCATCCGAGATTGCCTGGCTGTCATGGTTTCCTCTCCCTGCACCTGCTGGTGCGATTTTTGCAATGATTATTGATAAAAATAATTTTAGTCAATTATCATTTCGACAGCCCTTGACGGCCGCGCCGGCTTTGCAATAATTGTTGCAATCAATGTAAAAATGAAATAGAAATTGCAAAAAACAATAACAACTGCAGCAGGACGGGGAAATTCGCAATGCGTGCCAGGCGTCACGAAGGCATCCTTGCTTCCAGCAGGATCGCCGAGCGACGGATCTTTCGATCCCCATGAAATCGATGCTCTTCCAGCCCGGGCGGCTGCCTTTTTCCGGTGGCATCTGCCGGCTGATGCGTCATGAATAGGGCAACAAGAAAAGAAAGAGGGAGCGAGGCATGACATTGCTGCAGCTGAAGTCAGTCTCAAAGAGCTTCGGCGCCATCAAGGCATTGACAGACGTCGAATTGACGATTGGCAGGGCCGAGATCGTCGGCTTGATGGGCGACAATGGCGCCGGCAAATCCACCTTGGTCAAACTGATCGCCGGCAACTTCCCTCCGACCTCCGGCGAAATCAGGCTCGACGACGAGGTGGTGCATTTCCACAAGCCGGTGGAGGCCAGGGCCAAGGGGATCGAGGTCGTCTATCAGGACCTCGCTTTGTGCAACAACCTCTCGGCCGCCGCCAACGTATTCCTCGGCCGGGAGATCAAGAAGGGCGTGGGTCCTTTGCGCTGGCTCGATCACGGGGCGATGATCAAGAAGGCCGGTGAGCTCTTCGCCGAGCTCAAATCGGAAACCCGCCCCCGCGACCTTGTCCGACAGATGTCGGGGGGGCAGCGCCAGGCGGTTGCCATCGCGCGCACGCGCCTGTCACAGGCCAAGATCGTGCTGATGGACGAGCCCACCGCCGCCATCAGCGTGCGGCAGGTTGCCGAGGTCCTCGGGCTGATCCATCGCCTGCGCGACGCCGGCATTTCGGTGGTGCTGATTTCCCATCGCATGCCCGACGTCTTCGAGGTCTGCGACCGCGTCATCGTCATGCGACGCGGCCACAAAGTGGCGGACAAGCCGATAGCCGCAACCTCGCCCGAAGAGGTTACGGGTCTCATCACCGGCGCAATCCAGGCAGCGTGAGGTTGCGATGACGGATGCTTCCAACCATTCCAAGCAGGCCAATGCGCCTGCATCCGCCAGTGTTTCCATCGAGTCGGTCCTGGGGACGAAGGAAAAATCACTGTGGCAGTCGCTCGTCTCCAGCCAGGCCTTCTGGGTGACGATCGCACTGCTCGTCATCTGCGTCGTGATGTCGATCCGTGAGCCGCGCTTTGCCACCGAGGACAATTTCTACAACATCACCCGCAACTTCGCCTTTATCGGCATCATGGCGCTCGGTGCCACCGCCGTGATCGTCACCGGCGGTATCGATTTGTCCGTCGGCTCGATCATGGGCCTGGTCGCAGTCGTCTGCGGATTGACGCTGGAGGCGGGGTATCCCTGGTATGCGGCCGTGCTGTCCGGCCTCGTCGCCGGCGGCATAGCCGGCGCCGTCAATGGCGGGCTCATCGCCTATGTCGGCCTGTCCCCCTTCGTGGTCACGCTCGGCATGCTCTCGGCGGCCCGTTCGGTCGCCGTCGTCCTGTCCGGCAACAAGATGCTCTACAATTTCGGTCCCGGCGGCCCGACCTTCAAGACCATCGGCGCCGGCGCGATCTTCGGCATCGCCAATCCCGTCTGGGTGCTGCTCGTGCTCACTTTCGCGCTCTTCGTGGTCATGCGCATGACGACATGGGGGCGGCATCTGATCGCCATAGGCGGCAACGAACAGGCTGCCAACCTCACCGGCGTCCCGGTCAAGCGCATCAAGCTGCAGGCCTATGTCGTCTCGGGCGTCAGCGGTGCCATCGCCGCGATCCTGAGCGTCGGCTGGGCCGGTTCGGCCATCAACTCCCTGGGCACGGGCTATGAGTTGCGCGCCATCGCCTCCACGGTGATCGGCGGCGCCAATCTGATGGGCGGGGAGGGCGGGGCCTTCGGAGCGCTGATCGGCTCGGCCCTGCTCGAAGTGATCCGCAATTCCCTACTCATGGCCGGCGTCGATTCCAACTGGCAGGGCGTCTTCGTCGGCAGCTTCCTGGTTCTCGCGGTCCTGCTCGAGCGGATCCGCGGCAAGAGACGCGAATGACCGGTCGAACCGGCATCGTGTGAACGCCCCAAAGGGCATGTCGACGACACGCCCCGGAGGGTACAACATCCGGAGGAGACTATGCTCAAATATCTGCTGACCTCGGCGGCCCTCGCCGTTGGTCTTGCCGCAACGGCCGGCGGCGCCCATGCCGCCGACAAGCTGACCTTCGCGCTCGTCCCCAAGAACACCAACAATCCCTTCTTCGACCAGGCGCAGGCCGGCTGCAAGAAGGCGGAAAAGGAACTCAACGGCGCCATCGAATGCCTCTATGTCGGCCCGGGCGAACATGGCGGCGGCGACGAACAGGCACAGATGGTGCAGGACCTCATCACCAAGGGCGTCGATGGCATCGCCGTCTCGGTCGCCAATGCACCAGCGATCGCCGCGGCGCTGCAGGGCGCGGCCGGGGCCAAGATCCCGGTGCTGACCTGGGACTCCGATCTGCTTCCAGATGCCAAAGGCGAACGTGTCGCCTATGTCGGTACGCATAATTACGAGATCGGCGTGAATCTCGCCAAGATTGCCATGAAGATCAAGCCGAAGGGTGGCAAGATCTGCATCCAGTCCGGTGGTGCGGCAGCCGCCAACCACAATGAACGCATGCAGGGAATTCGCGATACCCTCGCCGGCAAGCCGAGCGCCCAGTCCCCGGGCGATCGACTGACCGGCCAGAATGGCTGGACGGAAGTCGACGGGTGCCCGCTCTATACCGATGACGATTTCCCGAAATCGGTACAGCAGCTCGAAGACACGCTCGGCAAATATCCCGATCTCGACGCTTTCATCCCGACCGGCGGCTTCCCGGAATTCCTGCCCGACGCTTATCGGCAGGTGGCGACCAAATATAAGAGCAAGATCGCGTCCGGCGCCCTCGCTTTGGTGGTTGCCGATACGCTGCCCGTGCAGATCGACCTTCTCAAGGAAGGCTTGGCTTCCGGCAATGTCGGCCAGCGTCCCTTCGAGATGGGCTACAAGGCCATGTATTTCCTCAAGGACATCAAGGACGGCAAGGCCCCGCCCAAGGATCCCAGCTATACCGGCCTGGACGTCTGCACGCCCGATAACGTCGCCACCTGCATCGGCGGCGGCAACTGACGACGCCAAGCCGTTCCATACAGCCTGCAAGGGCCCATCGGTCTTCCGGGCCACCCTGTGGGCACGTCCAGATATGCCGCGTGGCTAACGCTGCGCGGCATACCTATGATAAAGCGCGATCTGTATACGGCATATTCCCAAGCTGCCGGTGATTGGAGAAGGACATATTCATGGGCGCCGACAGTGTCCCGCAAGACTATGAGGACCTAATTCGGGTCATCCACGACAAATATGACGGGATGAGCAAGGCCTATCAGAATATAGCCGTTTACCTGACCCAAAATCCCAATGATGTCGCGGTGATGTCCCTCAACGCCATCGCGGACACCTGCGGCATTCATGCCTCCAGTTTCGTTCGTTTTGCCCAGATGCTGGGCTATAAGGGCTTCAAGGAGGTGCAGGCGGTCTTCCAGCGACGCCTGTCGACCGCCGCGCCTGGCTTCCAGGCCAGAATCAAGGCCCTGGAGTCGGAGCTGAGCGACCGGGAGAATGTCGGCGGCTGGGGCTTCCTGCACGATCTGGTCCTGCGCGACATCGACGCCTTGCAGGAACTGCTGAACCTGACGACGGGAGAGACCATCGAAAAGGCCGTCGACCTGATGGAGAAGGCCGACACCATCTATCTGGTCGGCCAGCTTCGCTCGGCGCCGATCGTCGATCTCACCCGCTACATCCTGACCATGCTGGGAAAGCGCACCGTTCTCCTCGATGCGAGCGGCGGCCTTTCCACCCATATCGCCGGCACCATGCGGCCCACGGATCTGCTCTTTGCCGTCTCTTTCCGGTTTTATGCGACCGAAGTCGTCAATATCGTCGAGCAGGCGGCTGCCCGGAAGCTGCCGATCCTGGCGATAACGGACTCGACCCTTTCGCCCCTCGCCAAGAATGCAACCGTGCTGTTCGCAGTGCCCGAGCATCAATATACGTTTTCACGGTCTCTCGCGGCCCCGATGTGCCTGGCGCAGTCCCTGACGGCGGCGCTGGCGGCACGCCTGCAGAAGGCTCCCGATCCCCGCATCCCGATCGTCACGCAGCCTTAGAACGAGTGCATTCGAGAAGAAGCGGCCCGTTAAAGACCGCTTCCGGTCGCCAGCATGCCCTTGGCCAAGGCGATCAGGCCAGGGAAAGGGCTTCGGTGGGGACCGGCATCATGCCGGCCGCTCCGCCCCACACCGTCTGGTCATAGTTGATGACGGCACCCGTCATCAGCCCGGCATCATCGGAGACGATGAAATTGACGGCCCTGGCCGCCTCGGCGGGATCGACGAGCCGGCCGAAAGGCAGTGCTGCCGCGGCCTTGGCCTCCCAGTCGGGATCGCCGGTGGAGGCCGCCTGCAGCTCGCGTTCATGATCGGACGACATCCAGCCGACATTGAGCTGGTTCACGCGGATACGGTTCTTCATCACCGAGAAGGCCGTATTGCGGGTCAGCGTCGCCAGGGCGCCCTTGGAGGCGCAATAGGCGTTGATGAAAGGCTGTCCAGCATGTTCGGAAATCGAGCCGATATTGCAGACAGATCCCGCAATGCCGTCGCGGATCATCAGCTTCATCGCCTCCTGCATCAGGAAGTAGGGCCCGCGGACATTGGTGGCAAAGAGCAGGTCGAACAACTCGGGCGAGGTATCGAGGATCGTGCCGCGATCGGTGCAGGCGGCGGCGTTCACGAGGATATCCACCCGGCCATGGACGCGGTCGGCTTCGGCAATGGCGTGCCGGCACTGCCCGACATCGGCGACATCGGCCTTGACGAAGTGAACGGCAACGCCGGTCCGCGCCCTGATCTCATCGGCCACCGCCTGCCCCTTGGCGGCATTGCGGCCAAGCGTGACCAGGCCGACAGCTCCCGCGGCAGCCAGTTGCTGCGCGATCGCGGCCCCCAGCCCCTGCGTCGAGCCGGTCACGACGCAGATCTTTCCATCCATGCGGTTCATGGCATCAATTCTCCACCGAATAGCCGGCCGCGGCCATCACCCGCAGCAATTCCTTGTGCCCGATCCTGGCCATCTGCAGCGGCGGGCTCTTGACGGGGTCCTGCTCCGCCTCGACGACGAACCATCCTTCGTAGCCATGGGCGGCCAGCCGCTTCACGATCGCCTCGAAATCGAGGGATCCGTCTCCGGGGACGGTAAAGGCCCCCTTCACCACGGCATCAAGAAAGCTCTCTTTGGTGCGATCGAGGCCTTCGACCACCGCGGCGCGGATATCCTTGGTGTGGACATGGGAAATGCGGACATGGTGCTTGTCGATCACCCGCAGCACGTCGCCGCCGGCGAAAGCCATGTGACCGGCATCGTAGAGCAGGGGCAAGGCTTCTCCGGAGTGCTTCATCAGGAGATCGAGTTCGGCCTCGGTCTCGATCACCGCTGCCATGTGATGATGGTAGCTGATCGGCATGCCCTGGCCGGCGCACCATTCGGCGAAGGTCGTCATCTTGCGCCCATAGGCCTTGATTTCTTCCTCGCCCAGCCGCCTTTTGGTCGCCAGAGGCGCCGAGCGATTACCCTGGATGGTGCCGGCGGTTTCACCATAGACGATGCACGGCGCCCCGACCGCCTTGAAGAGGGCCATCTGTCCGGCGATGCGCTCTTTTTCCATCTCGATATCGCCGTCGAGCAGCAGGCCGGAGAACCAGCCACCGCAAACGCTCATGCCGTGTTTGTCCAGGACGGGCTTGAGCTCGCCGGGATCCATCGGGAAACGACGGCCCGTCTCCATGCCGGTAAAGCCGGCCTCGCGGGCCTGGCGCAGGCACTCGTCGAGCGATACGTCATCGCTGAGTTCGGGCAAGTCGTCGTTCCACCAGGCAATCGGTGCGATGCCAAGTCGGGCTTTCATGGGGTTCTCCAAATCTGCATCGATGGAAATCGAGGTCGATCACATCCAAAGGACAGTCTTGGCGGATCAGGATAGCTTTGGCGCATCGCAATATGCGCCCGTCATACCCCGACACGCTGGCGCTTGCGCCCGTCAAGCTGGGAGGCATGTGCCTCGCGCACCTGGCCCCTCTCGCTCGTAGCGGGAACCCCGACATCCCACCAGGCATCACCCGGCGTCCAGGTGAAGGCGTCTGACACGATGGAGATCACCGTGGTCCGGTCGTTGTTCTGGGCCCATTCGATGGCGGGGCCGAGATCGGCGAGGCTGTCGACCTGCCGGGCCAGGGCGCCCATGGCTTCGGCGTGCTTGGCGAAGTCGACCGCGAAGGGTTCCTTCACCCGGCAGTCCTTGATCAGATTGTTGAAGGAAGCCCCGCCCTTGGCATTCTGCAGTCGGTTGATCACGGCATAGCCGCCATTGTCGCAGACGATCACAATGATCTTGTGGCCACTCAGGACGGTCGAATAGATGTCCGAGTTCATCATCATGTAGGTGCCGTCGCCGACCATGACGATCGGTGTGCGCGTCGGATCGGCCATGGCCGCGCCCCAGCCCGCGGCGATCTCATAGCCCATGCAGGAGAAGCCGAACTCGCAGTCGAAGGTATTGGGCTCCTTGACCCGCCAGTTCTTCATGACTTCGCCGGGCAGGCCGCCGGCAGCGGTGATGAGCAGGTCCCGGCTGCCGGCCTTGGCATTCACCACCCCAACGACCTGCGCATAGGTCGGCACCGGCTCGTTGGTAGGCTTTTGGAAGCCATCGAGCATGGCATTCCATTTGGCGAATTCCGCCACGCCTTTCTGTGTCCAGGCGGCCGGCGCTCTCCAATCGCCAAGAGCGCCCGCCAGTTCCTCGACGGTTTCCAGGGCATCGCCGATCACGGCCAGAGCCCGATGCTTGGTGGCGTCCCAGCGCGCCGCGTTGATGGAGATGAATTTCGCCGTCTGCGAGAAGGCGGTCCAGGAGCCGGTGGTGAAGTCCATCAGGCGTGTGCCGATGGCGAGGATCACATCGGCCTCACCTGCGAGCGCATTGGCGGAGGTCGAGCCGACGATGCCGATCGGCCCGACATGGGCGGGATGGTCGTGGGTGAGGGCACCCTTGCCGGCAATGGTCTCGGCGAGCGGAATGCCTCGCTTCGCGGCAAACTCGGCCAGGGCCTTTTCGGCGCCGGAATAGCGCACGCCGCCGCCTGAGATGATCAGGGGCCGCTTTGCCTGCTGCAGGATCTTGACTGCTTCCTGGAGCCGGTCGCGATCCGGGCGCGGCCGCGGGATTTTGTGCACGACAGGCTCGAAGAACGCTTCCGGATAGTCCCAGGCCATTTCCTGGACGTCTTGCGGCAGCGCGATGAAGGCGGGCCCGCAATCGGCCGGATCCAGCAGCATGCCCACGGCCTGCGGCAGGGAGGAGATGATCTGTTCGGGATGGACGATGCGGTCCCAGTAGCGCGTCACGGCCTTGAACGCGTCGTTGACGTTGATGGTGGGATCGCCGAAATGCTCCACCTGCTGCATGACGGGATCGGGGCGCCGGTTGACGAAAGTGTCGCCCGATAGCAGCAGCACCGGCAGGCGGTTGGAATGGGCGACGCCGGCCGCGGTGACCATGTTGAGCGCACCGGGCCCGATCGAACTCGCCGCCACCATGATCTGGCGCCGGCGTTTGGCTTTGGCAAAGCCGATTGCCGCCAGGGCCATCGACTGCTCGTTCTGGCCGCGCCAGGTCGGGAAGGTGTCCTTGACCGCCTCTAGGGCCTCGGACAGGCAGGTGACGTTGCCATGGCCGAAGATCGCGAAGACGCCCGGAAAGAGCGGAACCTTCGCCCCGTCTACGACTGTAAACTGATTGCACAGATAACGGACCAGGGCCTGGGCCATGGTGAGGCGGAGTGTTGCCGGCATCGTGTTCCTCCCACGCAACCGCGATTTTTCCATTGCTTACGAAATGATTATTGACAATGCAACATATTTGCAATCACCATTGCAAAATGCCTTGCAGAGGAAGATGCCAGCTGATGAGCGAGCATGATGGCGCACCCCTCCATCACCGGGCATGAAACGGTCGACAGAACCAGCCACCAGCGCTGGGCCGGAGGAAACGATGCCGCACGTACTCGTCGCCGGCAAATTGCATCCGAGCGGAATCGCATTGCTGCAAGCCGCTCCCGAGGTGACGTTCGACTATGTCGAAGAGGTCTCGGAACAAAGCTACGCCCCTTTCATCGCCGCCGCGGACGGCCTGGTCATTCGCACGCAGCCTCTCTCGGCCCCCGTCATCGCCCGAGCCGACAAGCTCAAGATCGTTTCGCGGCACGGTGTCGGCTATGATGCCGTCGACCTGCCGGCATTGAACGACAGAGGCATCGCGCTTGCGATCGTGGGCGATGTCAATTCGATCTCGGTGGCCGAGCACGCGATGTTGCTGCTGCTTGCCTGCGCCAAGAAGCTGTTGCGGGCCGATGCCAGCGTGCGCGAGGGCAACTGGACCTGGCGCAACAGGCTCGAAGCCACGGAACTATCCGGCAAGCGTCTCCTCATCATGGGGTTTGGCCGGACGGGACGCCAGCTCGCCCGATATGCCGGAGCCTTCGGCATGGAAATCCGGGCATATGATCCCTATCTCCAGGTCGCCGGCTGGCCTGACGGACCGGTTGCCGCCGTCGATGACCTTTCCGCCGGATTGGGCTGGGCGGACGTCATATCGGTGCATGTGCCCAAGGCTGCGCGCCCGGCGATCGGTGCCGAAGAACTCGCGGCGATGAAACCCTCCGCAATTGTCGTCAATACTGCGCGCGGAGGCGTCGTCGACGAGGCGGCCCTGCTCGAGGCGCTACGCCAGGGAAGGATTTCGGCTGCCGGCCTGGACGTCTTCGATGACGAACCTCCCCTTGCCGACCACCCGCTGTTCGGGCTCGATCAGGTGATCCTGACACCGCATATCGCCGGCCTGACGGCTGAATGCGCCGAGCGGATGGCCATTTCTTCGGTACAGAACGTGCTCGATTTCTTTTCCGGCGCCATCGACCCTGCCCTTGTCGTCAACAAAGAACAGCTCAATGCCAACTGCTAAGCAGCAACTCAGAATCGGCCTCATCGGCACGGGTTTCATGGGCAAGACCCATGTCTTCGGCTTTGCGGCCGCACAGCGGGTCTTCGACCTCGCCTATGACATCGTGCTGCACACGGTTGCCGACCGTAGTGCGGAGCTGGCCGCCACCGCGGCGCAGACGCTCGGTTTCAGTACGTCGTCGGGCGACTGGAAAACCCTGATCGCCGATCCCGACATCGATGTGATCGACATTACCGCTCCCAATGCGTTGCACAAGGAGATGGCGCTTACTGCGCTGGCGGCCGGCAAGCATGTCTATTGCGAAAAGCCCCTTGCCACCACCGCGGCCGATGCCGCCGAGATGGCGCAGGCCGCGCAAGCTGCCGGCGTCCGTACCCAGGTCGGCTTCAACTATCTGTGCAATCCGCTGTTTTCGCTGGCCCGCGAGATGATCCGCGGCGGTGAGTTGGGCGAGATCCGCAGCTATCGAGGCATTCACGCCGAGGACTACATGGCCGATGCCGAAAGCCCCTTCACCTTCCGGCACGATCCGGCCGGCGGCGGAGCCCTGGCGGATCTGGGCAGCCATGCGCTGGCAACGGCGGAGTTCCTGCTCGGGCCGATCGAGCGTGTCCAGGGTGACAGCGTCACCGTGATCGCCAGTCGTCCCGATGGCAAGGGGGCCCGACGGAATGTCGAAGTCGACGATCTCGGCCGGGCCTTCCTGCGGTTCGCCAACGGCGCGACCGGCAGCCTGGAGGCAAGCTGGATCGCCATGGGCCGCAAGATGCAGCACGATTTCGAGGTCTATGGCACCAGGGGAGCCCTGGTCTTCAGCCAGGAACGCTTCAACGAACTCCATTTCTTCGACGCGGCCGACCGGCAGGGACGGCGTGGCTTCCGGCGCATCGAGGCCGGCCCGGACCACGCCCCCTATGGATTGTTCTGCGTTGCCCCCGGCCACCAGCTTGGCTTCAACGACCTCAAGGCGATCGAGATCGCGGGTTTCGTCGACGCCATCGCCGGCAAACGGCCCGAGCCCTTCGGTTTCAAGGCGGGCCATCGCATCCAGTCGCTGGTCGAGGCGATCCAAAGATCCAGCGTCGAGGGGCGCTGGATCGACACCTCCCGATAGTTGCCGGCGGAAAGGCAGGCCGACCTCGTCGCAGGCTTTTCATCGAGAATAGGCGGATATGTCGGAGAACCCATAGCACGATTGCAATTGAAATGTTACGATCGTTTCATTACAGTCGGTCCCATGGTTTCACTATCCTGGTTGTTGCTGACTTATAAGGTGCCACCCGAACCCGCTGCCAGGCGTATCGCGCTCTGGCGGCGGCTCAAGGGGATGGGGGCTGTCTATCTGCAGAACGGCGTGTGTCTCCTGCCCAAGACCAATGACCACATCCGCCGCCTGAAGATGATCGAGAACGATATCGCCGACCTCACGGGGGACTGCGTGATCCTGGAGACGGTCGCGCTCGATCATGGTCAGGAAGAGAAGGTCGTAAGCCGCTTCAAGGACGATCGGGACGAGCAGTATCGCGAATTTCTCGGCCGATGCGCCGATTTCGAAAAGGAGATCGCCAAGGAAATCGCGATCAACAAGTTCACCTATGCCGAGCTGGAGGAAGAGGACACCGACCTCAAGAAGCTCCAGGGGTGGCTCGAAAAGATCAGGAAACTCGATTTTTACGGTGCCTCGCTCGCAGGGGAGGCGGCCGAGCGCCTGCGGGCCTGCGAGGCGCTGCTCGACGGCTACGCCCAGCGCGTCTTCGAGGCGCAGGACGAGAACCGCTGAGATGGCCGGTCGGAAGACAGCCGAAACCATGACGCCTTCTCCCTCGCGCCGCGGCATTCCAGCCGGCATCTGGGCGCTCGGCTTCGTGTCGATGCTGATGGATGTTTCGTCGGAGATGATCCACGCGCTCCTGCCCGTCTACATGGTGACGGTGCTTGGCGCGTCCACGCTTGCCGTCGGCCTCATCGAGGGCATCGCGGAAGCGACCGCCTCGATCACCAAGGTGTTCTCGGGTGCGCTCAGCGACTGGCTGGGCAAACGCAAATTCCTGGCTGCTCTCGGCTATGGTCTGGCCGCCCTCACCAAGCCGGTCTTTCCCCTGGCCAATTCGATCGACTGGCTGGTTGCGGCGCGGTTCGTCGATCGTATCGGCAAGGGGATCCGGGGCGCGCCTCGCGATGCCCTCGTCGCCGACCTTGCGCCGCCGCATCTGCGCGGTGCGAGCTTCGGTCTGCGCCAATCGCTGGATACCATCGGTGCCTTTGCAGGTCCGCTTCTGGCGATCGGCCTGATGTGGCTGACGGCCAATCACTTCCAGGCCGTGTTCTGGATTGCAGTCGTGCCGGCGTTCCTGTCCGTCGGTGTCCTGTTGGTGGCGGTCAAGGAGCCCGAGCGACCGCAGAACCTGCGCCGCATCCGCATGCCGCTCCGGCGCGACGAGTTGCGCCGCCTCGGAAAGACGTATTGGTGGGTGGTTGTCGTCGCGGCGGTTTTCACGCTCGCCCGTTTTTCCGAAGCGTTTCTCATCCTGCGCGCGCAGTCGATCGGCCTGCCCCTGGCGTTCGTGCCGATCGTGCTGGTGATCATGGCCTTTGCCTATTCGCTCTCGGCCTATCCGGCCGGCATCCTTTCAGACCGGATGGACCGGATAGCGATCCTCGTCATCGGCCTCGTCCTGCTGGTTGTTGCCGATCTGGTGCTCGCCTTCGCCTCCGGCATCATGGGCGTGTGCCTGGGCGTGGCGTTCTGGGGGCTGCATATGGGGTTCACTCAGGGACTGCTGGCCACCTTGATTGCGGAGACTGCGCCTGCCGAGCTGCGCGGCACCGCCTTCGGCATGTTCAATCTGATCACCGGCCTCGCGCTGCTCGCCGCCAGCGTGATCGCAGGGGCGCTGTGGGATCTGGCAGGGCCGCAAGCCACCTTTCTCGCAGGGGCTGCTTTCTCGCTATTGACCCTGCTCGCCTTGCTGCCGGTCCGCGCGCATCTGTCCGGAATGCGTGGATGACCGGAGGCTCTACTTCATAGGCAAATGGCGCCGCACGAGACGGTATTCGTGCCAGATCAACCCCATCACCACGACGTCCAGGATGGTGAGAACGATCAGCCCTGCGCCATGCGTGTAGGAAAAGCGGTAGAGCTGGTAGACGATGAAAAGCCCGAGCACGATCAGCGATGCCGGATACGACCAAAGCTTGCCTTTCAGCAAGCCGATAACCAGCGCCAGTTTCACCACGCCGTGACCCAGCAGGTAGAATGCGTAGAAGCGCTTCGTCTCGATGGAAAAATTCTGGGCGAAGGTGGATAGGTGGCTGGCGATGAAGTCATGCGGGTTTTCGATCAGCTCCTCTTGCGTGAGCCAGTTGACGAAAGCGCGGATTGTATTGGTGCTGACCAGGGCAAGGGCGATGCCGCCTGCGCATTCTGTCAGTGCATGTACCCCTTTCAGCAGAACGCCGATCTGGAAGATCTTGTGAACCCGATGTTCATTCATGAGATGATGGCGCCAGCATCAGCGGGGAGAATACGAATATACACATGCGAGCTGCAGTTCGAGCCTGGGCATTGGCCGTCGCGCGGAATACCAGCACTGTTGTGCACAGAATGGCAGCATCGCCTTGTTGTAGTCCTCGATCATGGCGCCGAATAGAGGACTTGCATTTCCGAGCATGGCGAGCCCAGGCGAGGAGCGCTCTTGCTTGATATCCTGCGGATCGATCGGGGGTAGCCAGGAGCAGTGCTTTCAGTCCTGGCGAATTCAGGAGCCCCAGCCCGATTGGCTAGAGCATCGCGCCGAAAAGTGGGTACCGGTTTTCGGCAAAAAAGATGCGGCAACAAGGAATTACAGCATCGAGCCTGCTTCAGAAATCAGGTTCGATGCTGTAGGCTCGATGCGTCAGGTCTCGCAGCAAGCGGGCAAGGCCCGGTTCGGCGACGAGAAGCGCCGCTTCTTCCAGCGGCACCCATTGCACGTCCCGCTGGCCCTGTTCCTTCCATTTCTTCAAGGTCGCCTTGACCTCGACGCGATAGACGGTGGTTTCGACCAGGACAAAATGGGTATCGAGGCGTTTCCAATAGGGATAGGTGCCGATCGGCTTCTTGTCGGCCTTGCCGACTAGGCCGGCTTCCTGCTTTGCCTCGATCCTTGCCGCCTGGGGATCCTTGCGCCCCTTGATCGGCCAGCCCTTCGGCAAGGTCCACCGCCTCGTCGTGCGTGTCGTGACGAGGCAGGCCTCCAGGCGTCCGCGCTTCATCCGTACCGGCAGTGCCGCGACCTGGCGCAGGGAGGGCGAGGGTTTGGCAAGGTCCGGCGTCATCTCGACATCGCCCTGCTCGAAAGGCGCGTGAGGGTGATCAGCACGATCAGGGTTGCGGCACCCAAAATCGTCGTGAGCGTGGCGGCATCGAAGATCGCGCCGCGGTCCGACAGCGAGAAGATGCGGACCGGCAGGGTGACCCAGCCCGGCGGGTAGACCATGACTGTCGCCCCGAGTTCTCCCATCGACAGGGCGAAGGAGAGGCTGAAAGCGGCGATCAGATAGGGCGTGAGCAAGGGCAGCGTTACGCGCCGCAGGCGGTAGAAGGGGCGCGCGCCCAGGCTCTCGGCAACCTGTTCGCAATCGATGGGAAGGCGGGCGAGGCCGGCGGTGACCGTGCCGTAGGTGAAGGCAGAGATCAGCATGAAATGCGCGATCAGCACGATCAGCCGCGTACCGTTGAGCAGGAAGGGGGGCTGGCTGAAGGCGACCAGCAGGCCAAGGCCGATGGAGACGGATGGCACCGCGCTCGGTACGAAGAAGAACAGGTCGAGCACCCGCTTGGGCAGGGGCCTGAAGCGGCGCAGGGCCAGGGCGGCCCAGGTGCCGCAGACGAGCGCCGCCAGGCTGGCGATGATCCCTGTGAGGATGCTGGCCTTGAGCGATGCGAAGGAGGCCGTGCGAAAGGCATCGGCATAGTGCCGGGTCGTCAGGTGCGAGGGCAGGATGTCGTTCCACTGCCCGCTGAAGCTGGCGAGGACGATGACCCCGATCGGCAGGCCGTAGACGAGGAGGAAAAGCGGCACCACGGTCGCCCACAGGGCACCGCGCTCGGCTTTAGACCACACCAGCATTGCTGCCTCCGAAATGAGCCACGATGATGCGATAGAGCGTGTAGAGGCCGAGTGAGAGCGCGATGTTCACCACGGCGATGACGCAGGCGGTCGCATAGTCGAACTCCTGGATCGCCTTGCTGTAGATCAGCAGCGGCAGGGTGATGACGTCCTTGGCGCCGATGAACAGCACGATGCCGAATTCATTGACGGTGAGCAGCAGGCACAGGCTCCCCCCGGCGACCAGGGCCGGCAGGGCGGCCGGAAAGATCACCTTCCGCACGATGCGCAGGGGCCGAGCGCCGAGGCTGCTAGCCACCTCGATCTGGGCATGGTCGATCTGGGAGAAGGTGGCAAGAAGCGGGCGCATGACGAAGGGGGTGTAGACCGTCACCTCCGCCAGCACGACGCCCCATTGCGAATAGAGGAAATCGATGGGCGGCAGCTGCAGGGCGAAGGCATGCATCAGCGTTTCATTGAGAATGCCGGCCGAGCCATAGATGAAGGTGAAGGCAAGGGTGACGAGGAAGGTCGGCAGCGCGATCACCGTGTCGATCAGTCGGCTCGCCAGCCTGGCGCCGGGAAAGGGCACGAAGGCGAACACCACCGACAGGACGAATCCCAGCAGCAGGCAGCCGATGGTGGAGCAGATCGCGATGACGATGGTGTGATAGAGCCCGTCGAGGAACTGGCGCGAGCCGAGGACCTGCTCGAAGGTGGCGAGCGAGGGCGGACCGTCCCCGAGCGAGGCGCGGATGATGAGGGCGAGGGGGTAGAAGAACAGCAGCGCCAGCACGAGAAGAGGCGGCAGGATCCAGAACCCGTCGAGATTGCGTCGCGCCGGGGCCGCGCCGAGCGCAATGTCAGCCATGGGCGGGATCCTCCGGTACCAGGGTGACGTCACCGGGCTCGAAATGGATGCGCACACTCTCGCCGGCCTGCGGTGGATCGGCCATGGGTGGCGTCGTCATGCGGATCGTGTGCCCGCCCGTTTCGAAGGTAATGTTCTGGACATCGCCCTGCCATTGCACGCTGAGCACGGTGGCCTTGAGCGCGTTGGGCTCCGAGGCCGCGCGGGTAAAGCGGAAATCGTGCGGGCGGACGCACAGCAGGCAATCGCTGCCGCTGGCAAGGCGGTGATGGTTGCGGGCGAAGAGAAAGGTGTCGCCGAAGCTCACCCGGGCATGCCCGTTCTCGGTGGGCTGCAGATCCTTGACCGGCACCAGATTCGCCCGGCCGAGGAATTCGGCCGCAAAGCGGTTCGGGGGATTGCGGAACAGGGATTGGGACGTGCCGAAGGCGCGCAATTTGCCATCCCGCATGATGCCGATATGGTTGGCCAGCGTAAGCGCCTCGGACTGGTCGTGCGTGACATAGAGCACCGTCAGGTTCGGCAGGCTGGTATGCAGCTTGGCGATTTCGTCGATCATGGCCCGGCGGATCTGGGCGTCGAGGGCCGAAAGCGGCTCGTCGAGCAGCAGGACCTGCGGACGCGGCGCCAGGGCACGGGCGATGGCGACGCGTTGCTGCTGCCCGCCCGAAAGCTCGCGGGGATAGCGCCGCGAATAGGCGGACATGCCCACCATCGCCAGGCACTCGGGCACGCGCTGGCGGATGGCGTCCTCGGCGGTGCCATGGGCCCGCAGGCCGAAGGCGACGTTCTCGTCGACGCGCATATGCGGGAACAGGGCATAGTTCTGCACCACCATGCCGATCTTGCGGTCATAGGGGGCGAGATGCGTGACGTCGCGGTCGCCGATCATGATCCGGCCCGATGAGGGCTGGACGAAGCCCGCAACAGCGCGTAACGCCGTTGTCTTGCCTGAGCCCGAGGGGCCGATCAGGGCGACGACCTCGCCCGGATTGACGGTCAGCGTGAGGGAATGCAGAACCGTCAGATTGCCGTAGGTAACCGAGACATTCTCGAAACCGATGCGACTGCCGCCAGGAGCGGCAGCCTTGGCTTCGGTGCCCGGACCGGTTTTCAGCTGCGCGCTCGCCATGGCTCTGTCGGCTCTCAATTGCTCGAAATGGCCGAATTGTAGGCGGCGACGTTGTCCTTCAATCCGGACAGCACGCCCATCCAGTCCGGGCTCCAGATCTCGACGCCCTGCAGCATGGCCTGGAGCTTCTTGTAGTTCTCGTCCTCCGGCTTGACGTCATTGCGTACCGGCAGGCCCTTGGCAACGACGCTGACTTGCTTCTGCGCTTCCGCGGACAGCAGGAAGTCGATGAGTTTCTTGCCATTTTCCGAGTTGGGGGCGCCCTTCACCAAGGCAATGTAGTAGGGCAGGGCGAACAGCGTCTTCTTGCCGTCAGGGCCTGCCGGCACGAAGATCTGGATGTTCGGATTGTCGGCCTGCTGGGACAGGTTCATCTGCATGTCGCCATTGGCGACATAGAGTTCGCCCTTGTTGACCAGCGCCGTCAACTTGCCGGTCGAGGCGGAAGGGCCGAGATTGTTGGCCTGGAGCTTCTTGAGGAAGTCGAGCCCCTTCTCCTTGCTGCCGAAGGCGTGGAAGGTCTGCAGCATGAAGGCCGTGCCGTCGCCGGCCTGTCCCGGCGTCGAATATTGCAGCTTCTGCTTGAATTTGGGGTCGAGGAGATCCTCGTACTTCGCCGGGGGTTGCTTGAGGACTTCGGCGTTGTAGATGAAGTTGGGGTAGTTGTTGACCAGGGCGTAGAAGCGTCCGCCTGCATCCTTGTCGGGGGCCTCGATCTTGTCGGCTCCCGCCGGGTTGTAGGCTTCCACGAGGCTGTCGGCGGCGGCCTTCTGCATGAAGGGCGGCAGCGTCACCAGCACGTCGGCCTGGGTGTTGGACTTTTCCTTGGCCAGGCGGTCGACCACGCCGCTCGAACCGGCCTCGACATATTGGACCTCGATGCCGGTCGCCTTGGTGAAGGCTTCGAACTGATCGCCGAACCAGCTCGGCGTGCCGTCATGCAGGCCGTCGGCGCTGTAGATGGTGACCACACCATCAGCATGGGCCGGAACGGCTATGCCGGCTAACATCAGGGCTGCAATCAGGACGAACCTGGATTTCATGACGTTCTCCTCTCGGGACGGATGTGAGCGTTTGGCGGCTTTCTTCGCTTTTTGCCTGTCTCTTGCCGCGGCCGGAGCCGAACGCCTGGCTGAACTGTGTTTTCAGGCGTCCGATAAGTAAAATCTATTTATCTTATGCAATGAAAGATCAGGCTTATAGTTGGAGCGAGGCCGTGGTTTTGCGCGTTTCCACGAGCAAAGCACGCCCCAGCATGAGCGTTCTCCTGCCCCCAACTCATTGTTTCGACATGTCTTTGCGATTGCCGCCAGATCGCAAAACGCTTCAGGCGAACTGAATACCGGCGCGCTGTGCTCGCAGGCGAGGGTCGTTAGAACGAACCGTCACCGGCCGGCCCTGAAGGATTTCCTCGCAGCGGACCAAGGTGTCCGCTTCCAGGCGCTGCATGGCCTCGACCGTGAAAAAAGCAAGATGCGGAAGCAGGATGACGTTGTCATGACGGTAGAGCTGGCTCAGCGGGTGGCCAGCCTTGCGCAGGGGGGCGAGCGAGTAGGTGTCGAGGCCGGCACCGCCCAGGCGCCCTTCGACGATCGCATCGACCAGGGCTGCTTCATCGACCAGCGCGCCGCGCGACACGTTGACCAGGATGGCGGTCGGCTTCATGCAGGCAAGTTCCGCCGCTCCGACCATGCCTTGCGTACTCTGGTTGAGGACGCTGTGGATCGAGACGAAATCGCCCGCGGCCAACAGGTCATGCAGGGCATCGACCTTCTCGATGCCGGCTTTGCGCAGGGCTGCGGCGTCGAGATAGGGATCATAGCCCAGGACGCGGGCGCGAAAGCCGGCCCCGGCCATGCGGGCAAGGCTGCGGCCGATCCTGCCGCAGCCGACCAGGCCCAGCGTCGCGCCGGCGATGTCGCGCCCGAGCCAGCACGCCTCGGGCCAGAGCCAGCCTTGCTCGGCAACCGCGCTGCTGATGGCCGGCAACCGCCTCGCAAGCGCGATCATCAAAGCGAAGGCGCCTTCGGCGACTGTGTCCTCGGCATAATCGGGGATGTTGACGACGGGTATGCCGCGCGCCATGGCCGCCGGGATGTCGATCGCATCGATGCCGACGCCATATTTGACGATGCCCTGCAGACGGGGCGCTGCTGCGATCACCCGGGCAGTGATCGGCGTGTAGCACATCAGCAGGAGATCGGTGTCGGCCACCGCCGCACACAGATCATCTTCCGAAATGCCCTCCGGCAGGGTGACGAGCTCGACGCCATGGGCCCGGAGCCCCGCATCGATGCCGGGGCATTCGAGTTCCCGGTCGGTCCTGATAGCCTTCACCATGGCGCCCTCATTCTGCCAGGACTGCGTCCTCGACGATGGCGAGGGCGCGGTCGAGGTCATCCCTGGCAATGGTCAGCGGCGGTGACAGCGTCAGCACATTGCCCTGGCTGATCTTGAAGGACAGGCCGTTTTCCAGGCAGCGATAATAGACCCGCTCGGCCAACGCGTGGTTGGGCTGAAGCCCCTGCCGGTCCTCGACGAGCTCGACACCGAAGATCAATCCTCGGCCGCGCACATCGCCGACATGGGCGGAACGGGTCATCAGCTCGCGCATGCGGCCCATGGCGTAATCGCCTAGCTCCCTGGCGCGCTCGGCGAGGCCCTCCTCGCGGATGATGGCGATAGTGGTCAGTGCGGCCCGCGTGGTGACAGGGTTCTTTTCATGGGTGTAGTGGCCGATGGCGTAGTCGCCGGCGACATCGAGGTCGCGACGGGCGACGACGGCGGCGATCGGCAACATGCCACCGCCAAGCGACTTGCCGAGCACGAGGATATCGGGGGTGACGCCGTCATGCTCGGAGGCGAAGAATTTGCCTGTTTTGCCGAGGCCGGTCGGAATCTCGTCGAAGATCAGCAGCGTGCCATGCCTGTCGCAGGCTTCGCGCACGCTTTTCCAGAATCCCGGTGCCGGAACGAGCGGGGTCGCGCGCATCGGTTCGGCGATGAAGGCGGCGAAATCGCCCTCCCGGGCCAGGACATAGGAGATCATGCTGGCACAGGCGCGAGCCGACTCCTCCAGCGAATTCGTGCCGTAGGGGCAGTGATGCGGGGCCCAGGGCGCCACATGCTCGCTGCCCGGCAGGAGGGGGCCGGCGATGCCGGAGCGAAACGTCGCCTCGCCGCCGACGCTGGAGGCGCCGAAGCCGGCGCCGTGGAACGCATCCCAGAAGGACAGTGTCTTGAACCGACCCGTCGCCGCGCGCGCCAGTTTGAGGGCAACCTCGATGGCGTCCGAGCCACCCGTGGTGAAAAGCACCTTGCCAAGATCGCCCGGCGAGAGCGCTGCCAGCGTTTCGGCCAGTTCGACAGCCGTCTCGCAGGTAAAGCGGCGCGGGGCGAAGGGCAGGGTGTCCATCTGCGCCCGGATGGCTTCCTTGAGGCGCGGATGCCCATAGCCGATGTGGTGGACGCTGTTGCCGTGGAAATCCATGTAACGCCGGCCGGCGAGGTCTTCGATCCAGATGCCTTCGGCTTTGGCGATGGTCGACACGCAGGGGCTGGAAAGACTCTGATGCAGGAAGACATCGGCATCGCGCTGCAGCAGTGCGGCCGAGGAGGCGTGATGCTGCCTGGCGTTCCAGTCACGTCGCGCCTCGGCGGTATTGGATTCGCCCTCGGTATGGATCAGGGTCATGGTGCCTCACAGCCGGGCCGCGCCCGCTCCCCTTTTCGGTCACCAAAAAGCTCGGCAACCGTCTCCTCGCCGAGAGCAAAACCCGTGCTCGCACCCGTACCGCTGGTCACGATCACCAGCCTGACGCCGTCGCAAGGGGGCAGGCGGAGCGCCTCGTCCTTCAACGAGGACGCGTAGGTGCCGACCCAATGAGCGGTGACACGGGGAGGCGACGCGCGGAATAGGGCCTCGTATTCGGCCAGGATCAGGGCGTCGACCTCGGTGGAGGCGAAGGGATCCGGCGTGACGCCGTAATGGTGTGAATCGCCCACGACGAGAGAGCCATCGGCCGATTGGGTGACGATGAGATGAACGCCGTTCGCCAGGGCACTTGCCCGCTCGCTTTCGAGCCGCCGGCGCAGCGCCGACGTTTCCGGCAATGTGGCAAAGGCGCCATAGCGCAGGAGGCTGAGATCGGACATCAGCGCCGATTTGAGCCGGAAGCCGGGATCGGCCAGGCGCAGCATCTGCAGCTTGCAGCGCCGCACCCGGTATTCCGCGATCGTGTCGCCGAAGAGTGTGGTGAGATCGTCGCCCGGACAGACCACGATGCGCGAGGCCGCAACATCCCCGGTGCTGGTGAGAAGCCGGCCAGGTTCGACGCCTCGCACCGCCGTGCCGAAGCGAAAGCTGACACCATGATGCGCTTGGAGCCATTCGACGAGGCGGGGCAAGGCGAGCGAGGATTCGACCCGCAATTCATGCGGGCTGAAGAAGCCACCAATGGCAGAGGAACCGGCGAGGGAAGGTTCGCGCTCCGCCAGTTCGGCTGCAGTCAGGACCTGGCATGAAGCGCCTTCCGGCGTGGCGCAGAACGCCTCGATGGCGTCGAGTGCCTCGGGGCGCTGGGCGGCGATCACCATGCCGCGATGGAGTATGTCGATCTTCGCTTCGGCCGCCGTCGCGAGCCAGACCTCCCGGCTGCGCCTGGCGCGCCGATAGGAAGGACCCGGCGTCTGGCCGCTGACGACGACCAGGCCGAAATTGCGGATGGAAGCACCATTGGTCGCGCTGTCGCGATCGACGACCACCACTCGTAACCCGCGCCGGGCTGCCGCGAGAGCATGGCCGAGGCCGACAATACCGGCCCCGACGACGGCAAGATCAAAGGTCTCGGGCATGAAGCGCTACCACGGCAACGAGAAGGTCTTGACGTTGGTGAAGGACTTCATCGCCTCGATGACGCCTTCCTTGTAGCCATTGCCCGAATCCTTGATGCCGCCGAAGGGACTCATCTCGATGCGATAGCCCGGCACTTCCCAGATGTTGACAGTGCCGACCCTGAGGCCGGTGATGAAGGCCTGCATGCGCCGGAAGTCGTTGGTGCACACACCCGAGGAGAGGCCGAAGGCCGTCGAGTTCGAAAGCGCGATCAGGGCCTCGTCGTCATCCGGGGCGCGGATGATCGGCACGATCGGGCCAAAGGTCTCCTCCATGACGAGCTCGCTCGCATGCGGCACCCTGTCGACGACGATCGGCGGCAGCAGCGCGCCCTGGCGGCCGGGATCGTAGAGGATCTGGGCGCCGGCCTCCGCCGCCATGTGGACGCGCTTTTCGAACAGGGCAGCGGCCTTCTCATGCGCCACCGTGCCGAGCTGGGTGGCCGGATCGAAGGGATCGCCGAAGCGGATGGCCTTGGCGCGTTGGAGCACCAGGGGCACGAAGCGATCGGCAACTTTCTCCTGCACGAGGATGCGCTTGACGGCGGTGCAGCGCTGGCCGGAATTCTTGGTCGCGCCGGCGACGGCGAGATCCGCCGCCCTGGCGAGGTCGGCGTCATCGAGATCGTTGAGGATGATCAGCGGGTCGTTGCCGCCGAGTTCCAGGACCTGGCGCCTGTAGCCGGCCTTGGAGGCGATCATCTTGCCGACGGGCACACCGCCTGTGAAGGTGATCAGGTCGATATGGGGATTGGTGATCATTTCATCACCGATCTCCGCCGGCCATCCCGTCACCACCGAGAGCATCTGCGGCGGCAGGCCGGCTTCGTAGAGAATGTCCGCCAGGACAAGCGCCGTCATCGGCGTGAGTTCCGTCGGCTTCACCACCACGCAATTGTTGGTGGCGATCGCCGGCGCCACCTTGTGCGCCACCATGTTGAGCGGATGGTTGAAGGGCGTAATCGCCGAAATCGCCGTGAGGGGCTCGCGCTGGGTGAAGATCCGCCGCTGCTTGCCATGCGGGGTGAGGTCGCAGGAGAAGATCTGGCCATCGTCGTGAATGCACATCTGGCCGGCGAGCGTGAAGACGTCGAAGGCGCGCCCGACCTCGTAGAGCGAGTCCTGCTTGCAAATGCCGAGTTCGCTGGTGACGAGATCGGAAATCTCGTCCTTGCGGGCGTTGATGAGCTCGGCCGTCTTCAAGAGGATCTTCTGGCGGTCGTAGCGCGTGAGCTTGGACTGGTAGCCGGCCGCGATTTCGAAGGCCTGGCGGGCATGCTCGGCCCGCCCCGCCGGCACGGTGCCGACCACCGTATCGGTATAGGGATAGCGGACCTCGAGGGTCGCCTCGGCTTCGACCAGCCGGCCGGCGATCCGCATCGGTTCATGACGGACCTTGATGGTTTTCTCGGGCGTGTTCATTTTGGCTCAGCCGCTGCCAGAGTGGCGTAGTAGAAGGCGTCGAAATTGCGCAGGGTCGGCGCCTGCGGCAAATCGGGCAGGAGGCGGTTCACGATGAAGGGCACCGCCTGCTCGGTCAGGCCTCCATGCGAGCGTAGCGGCTCGTCGAGGGCGGCGAGGTCGTGCCGGTGCTCGGAGGTGCCGATCGTCTTGTTCTCGCCCGAGACCATGACGATGTCGCCGATGCGGTCTTCGGGCAGTTCGAAGCGCCGGCACCCCTCTTCGCGTCCGAGCACCAGCGTCATGTCCTCGACATTGCGCAGCTTTGCGATGATGGCTTCCCGGTCCGCGCCCTTGGGCAGATAGGCGGTGGCGAACGAGCCCAGCGCACCATGGTGCACGACATAGGGATCGGTGATCGGCAGGATGACGCGGGCGGCGTCCTTGCCGAGCCATTCATCCATCAGATCCTGGACATAGACCACATTGGGCGAGCCGTCCGCATGATGCTTCGGCTTCATGCCGTGGTCGGCGGTCACGACGATGGCGGCGCCCAGGGCGTCGAGCTCGGCGAGGTACTTGTCGAACATGGCGTAGAAGGCGTTCGCCTGTGGCACGCCGGGGGCGTATTTGTGCTGAACATAGTCGGTCGTCGTCAGATACATGACGTCGGGGCGGAATTCGCGCAGCAGCTTGACGCCGGCGGCGAACACGAATTCGGACAGTTCCGCCGAATAGACGTCCGGTACCGGACGCCCCAGCCATTTGGAGGCATCATCGATGCCGTTGGCGGCCTTGGTGGTGGTGCTGGCCTTTTCCGAGGAGAAGCAGACGGCACGGTCGTCGTCATAGGACAGGCCGTGGCCCAAGAGGGCGCGCAGCTTGTCCTTGGCGGTGACCACGGCAACCTTGGCCCCGGCATCGTAGAATGCCTTGAACACCGTCGGCGCGCGCAGGAATTTGGGATCGTTCATCATCACCTCCTCGCCCGTTTCGGGGTTGTAGAGGTAGTTGCCGCAGATGCCGTGCACGGCGGGCGGGCGCCCGGTGACGATCGACAGATTGTTGGGGTTGGTGAAGCTGGGAATGACGCTGTGCGCGGTGCTGGCCGTTCCCTTCTGCAGGATGCGCTCGAGCGCCGGCATCAGCCCGGCCTTGATGGCTTCATCGAGATAGGCCGGCTCGCAGCCGTCGAGGCAGATGGCGATCGCCGGCACGCGCGGCCAGGCATAATTGCGCTCGTTGGCGGAGACCGAGACGGGGGACATGTGGTTCATCGAGGATCGATCCCTTCAATACGGGCCGCCTCAGGCGGCGAGCTTTGCGCGTTCGGCAATGGCGTCGGCGGGCGGGGCGGCGGAAGCGACCTCCATCTCGGTGAGAGACTGGCGGGCCGCCTCGACCACCTTGCGCATGACATGCTCATCCATCCGTCCGATGCAGCCGACGCGGAAGGAGTCGACCACAGTCAGCTTGCCGGGATAGATGATGAACCCCTTTTGTTTCATCTGTTCGTAGAAGCGGCTGAAAACGAAACTCGGATCGGCCGGGCAGAAGAAGGTGACGATGATGGGCGAGAGCCAGGTGTCGGAGAGCAGCGTCTCGAAGCCGAGTTCGCGCATGCCCGCCACCATGACGTCGCGGTTCCGCATATAGCGGGCGCCCCGTGCTGCCACGCCGCCTTCGGCGGCATGCATGCGCAGGGCCTGCAGGAGGGCCGCCACCACATGGGTTGGCGGTGTGTAGCGCCATTGCCCGGTCTTCTCCATCGTGGCCCATTGCGCATGGACGTCGAGGCTGAGCGAATGGCTGATGCCCTGTGCCGCCTTCAGCGCATCCTTGCGGGCAATCACGAAGCCGAAGCCCGGCACGCCCTCGATGCATTTGTTGGCGGACGAGACCATGGCTTCGAAGCGGATTTCGTTGACGTCGAGCCGGATGGCGCCGAAGGCGCTCATGGAATCGATGAGGAGCTTGCGTCCCTTGCTCTCGACCACCGCAGCGATCTCGGCCACCGGGTTGAGGATACCGGAGGAGGTTTCGCAGTGGATGGCGAGGACGTGGGTGATCCCCGGATCCGCATCGAGCGCGGCCGCGACCTCATCGCCGCGCGGGGGCAGGTAGTCGCCCTTGTCGATCAGGGTGTAGGGGCGGCCGATATAGCGCATGGTCTCGGCGGCCCGCAGGCCATAGGCGCCATTGGCCAGGACGAGCACCTTGCCGTCGCTGGGGACGAAGGAACCGAGCATGGCCTCGACGCAGAACGAGCCCGAGCCCTGCATCGGCACACAGTCATACTCGCCCTTGCTGTCGCCGGTCAGGGCGAGCAGGCCTTGCCGAAGCTCGACCGTCATGGCGCGAAAATCGGCGTCCCAGGAGCCCCAGTCGCGCAGCATGGCCTGCTTTACCTCGGCGGCGGTGGTCAAGGGGCCTGGCGTCAGGAGATAGGGCTCACCGAGCAGGGGAGGGGCAAAAGCTTGCGTCGACGCACCATCGTGCATGGGCCGGTCCTCATCAGATGCCGTTCGTTCGGTCACCATATAGGACCGGCCCAATCTATTCTAAAAATCGTTATTTTGTATCCGTGTATAAGCTGTGGTTATATATGGGAGATATCGTGCCTTGGGGATGATCGTCGATGCGCTATGTTCAGCTTCGCGCCTTTCACTATGTGGCGATTTCAGGCGGCTTTTCCCGCGCTGCCAGCGAATTGCTGCTGACCCAGCCGGCGATCTCCGACCAGGTTCGCAAGCTGGAGGAGGAATATGACACGCTCCTGTTCAACCGGCAGCGCAAGCAGGTCGTGCTGACGGAGGCTGGAGAACGACTTCTGGCTGTGACGCGGCGCATGTTCGAAATGGAGAATCAGGCTCTCGAACTCTTGTCGGAATCCCGTTCTCTTCGGGCCGGGACACTGCGCATTGTCGCCGATGCGGCCCACCACGTGCTGCATATCATGGGCGAGTTCCGCCGGCGCTATCAGGGGGTCCATGTCACCGTCCGGTCCGGCAACACCGAAACGGTGATCAAGAGCCTGTTCAATTATGAAGCGGATATCGGTGTCGTGGGGGAGGTGCCGGCGGGCCGCGACTTCGAGATCATCACCCTCAACGCCACGCCGATCATTGCCTTCGCTGCAGCAGACTTCGATCTTGGCGGGCGCAGGAGCCTTTCCTTTGCCGATCTGGCCACAATGCCGCTCGTCATTCGCGAGCGCGGTTCCAAGACCCGCAAACGCCTGGAGGACGGGGCCGCCGATGCTGGTATCAGGTTGAAATATGCTATCGAGGCGGAAGGGCGCGAAGCCGTCCGCGAGATCGTGGCGTCGGGCGCCGGCCTCGGCTTCGTCTCCGAGGCTGAGTTCGGCAATGACGGCCGGCTCATGAGGATTCCGATCTCGGGCCCTCCGATGCTGATGGAAGAGGCGCTGGTCTGCCTGAGCGAGCGAAGCGACGCAAAAGCCATCCGCGCCTTCCTTGGAATTGCGAGGGAACTTGCCAACCGGGTCCCGATGAGCGGTTAGGCCCTTCTCCTTCTCGACAGCGGCAATGATCGGCCACGGCGAGGCATCGCTGCGGGGGCGAGCCCGGAAAATCGCTGCGGCAGGGCCAGCTTGAGGTATTCCGGTAATCGGATGGTCCAGCGACAGGTGGCCCGGTCGCTGAGGTTTGGGTGGGGCGACCGGGCCTGGTTGACCAAGCGTTGCGGGGGGCTCGGTCGATTTGGCTTCCGCTGGGGGCAGCAGAAGCAGGGACACGCTAGGCCGGCTTCTTGCTGATCAGAAGTTTTGTTATGTTAAATGTTGTTTCGTAAGGGCAGGGAGTGAGGCTTCTTGTGGTCGTGGAGCGTGATTTAGCCGGCCTGCCGTCGACCGCTGTCAGCTGGGCTATGGCCTGACCTCGCTCGGTGGGGAACGACCGCAGGAACGATGGCCGGGATCAGTTTGACTTCGCCGCCAAGCCGCCCAAGCAGGCGAGACTGTCTTGGGCGTCCATTCAGCTCATGGGCAGGAGTGGAATTACGCGCGTGTGAGGTGGCTTCCGAGGGACGAGGAGTTGGCAGGATGACGAAACGATTTGAAATCGGCGATCACGTGACATGGAATTCCGAAGCAGGCCGCGTATCGGGAACGATTATCGCGATCCATACGCGTGATTTCGACTATAATGGGCACACGCACCGCGCGACGGAAGGCGATCCCCAATATGAAATCAAGAGCGACAAGACGGACCACATCGCCGCTCACAAGGGCGCTGCCCTCGACTATGCGTGAAGTCGGCGCGTGACGCTGCCCTTTTTTACCATCGGCCATTCCAACCGGCGCATCGACGAGTTTGTCGACCTTCTGCGTCAGGCCCAGGTCGAACTGCTCGTCGATATCAGGAAAATCCCGATGGAGAGCCAACCCGCAATACAATCAGGATCGCCTGCCCGGCCCCCTTTCGGTTTTCCAGATTTCATATGATTACATCGCCGCGCTTGGTGGCCTTCGCGGCAAGTTCGGAACGCTATCCCGCGATCTCAATGGCTTTTGGGCAAATGAGAGCTTTCACAATTACGCAGACTATGCACTTTCAAGGGAATTCCGCGAAGGCTTGGAGCGTCTGCGCAGCGAGGGGCACAAGAAGCGCTCGGCAATCATGTGTTCGGAAGCGGTGTGGTGGCGATGTCACCGCCGCATCGTGGCGGACTATCTGATCGCCGAGGGAGAGACGGTTTTTCACATCATGGGCGAAGGACGCCTCGAGCGTGCGCACCTCACGACGGGTGCCATCATCGAAGCCGATGCGAGGATCATCTATCCCGCACGTCACGATTGCCCGGGCCCGGAGCACCCATGAAAGCCGGCCGGCATGTCCTTCGCCGGTCAACGACGTTACGCGGCAGCACAATGAGTACAGACCATTCAATGAAATCAGCGGCTACCCTCGAGCCCGGCGTTTCAAAAGCGAGCGAACAGACCTCCCCATTCGAGGCGCTGGTCAGCAGCATCCGCGTCTGCCGCATTTGCCGCGATGACCCCCGGTACGGCGTGCCGCTGGCTCATGAGCCAAGGCCGGTCGTTCAGATATCGGAAGATGCGCGTATCTGCATAGCTGGCCAGGCGCCGGGAACCAGGGTGCATCAGAGCGGGCGTCCCTTCGACGACCCATCCGGGGTGCGTTTGAGAAGGTGGCTCGGAATTGATGAAGCCAGCTTCTACGATCCGGCGAAGTTTGCCATTCTGCCGATGGGATTTTGCTTTCCGGGGCTGGCTCCGAACGGCAGTGATCTGCCGCCTCGCCGGGAGTGCGCGGAACTCTGGCGCTCCAGGCTGTTTTCCCAAATGCCGAAGGTGAGGCTCCTACTGGTCATTGGTTCCTATGCCCAGCGCTGGCATCTCGGGCCGGAAGCCGGACGCTGGGGCGTCAACGAGACCGTCAAACGGTGGCGGGACGTCTATCAGAGCGATCCCCGGATGCGTAAGTTTCCATTGCCCCATCCGTCCTGGCACAACAACAAATGGCTGAGCCAGAACCCGTGGTTCGAAACCGATGTGTTGCCGGTGTTGCAGGCGGACGTACGGGATGTTCTTCTGCGATGATGGCGCTGACCTGCCGGTCAGCGCGGTCTCGTACCCCGCCTGCCATGGATGCACGATGCAATCGGCTGCTACCCTGGAGAAACGGCATCGGCCATTGCGAGTTTGGCAAAGCTGTCGGCTGGTGGATCGAACGCAAGCTCGCACTGCCAATGAAAAGTAATGACCTTGAGATTGTCGCCTTCCCGTTGTTCTCCGGACAGCCCGATCAAGCGCGTATCGACGCTTCCGTTCAACGGCTTGACGTCGATATAGGTGTGGCCGCGATTGGGATCGCCATAGCCGCCGGCCTGAACGGAATGTCCCGCATTCGTGGTGAAGCCCAAGGCCTTGATGAAGGGGTACTGGCCGGAGCTGTCGACGAAACCATTGGCTTGATCAATTTGCTCACCCCCGGCCAATGCCAGGACCACATGCTCTTCACCTTCTCCGCCAACTCGGCCTTGTCCAATGCCGTTTATATAAAGTTCGAAGCCGGCAACCATGTCGGGCCGTGCCCACATCTCGACCCGCGAGATCTGGCCATTCGTCGCCTCCTGGTCGAACTCCTGATAATCCGGATATCGCCATTGCTGATATAGGCCAAACGGGCCGGTAGCGTATTCCAGGGTTGGCGGGGGAATGGGATCGGGAATGGTGACGTCGGGATCGCAATAATTCCAAAGTTGCCCGATGGCATTGTGGATATCGAGAGCCAGAGCGAGTTGGTTTTCCACGGTCTTCCTGTAAGTCTTCTCCACATCGTAATCCGGCGTCGTAATACTCCGATAGCCATTGTAGAGATCAACCAGGTTATTATCTACCGTGACGATCATATTGCCCCGCCGTTCTATAATTTGATCGCGCGCCGAATTAAGCAATTCCCGGTAATGCTCGATCGAATTCTGTATTTCCTGTTTTAGAGACAATTGTGTTTTCTCGGAAGGCGAGGTTCCGTAGTAATAGGAGAAATTTTGCAGATTTTCTCGCAGCGTCAACAACCGAAGCGTTGCAAATGGGACCAGAAACGAAAATCTTTTTTCCGGAACCGTGTCGTCGATAAAAAATGGTTCGTATGTATTGACTAGACTATACAGGTTGATGAAGTTTTCGGATTTGAATGACGGGTCTGCTTCCGATGTATTAACGTAATTTCTTGCAGAGATATACAAGGATTCCAAGGCATCATTCAGGGATTCATAAGTCATCTGCCAGTAGACGCCGGCAACGGCCTGGTTGAGGTAATTCTGATACGATGCCCAGGTCTGATCCTTGTTGCCTGAATCCGGCCAAAGCCCTTTGACGAATGTGGAAAGGGCGGAGCCCACGCCTGGAATGAGCGTGACGGCGGACGCTACGACGGTACGAAAGAAGCCGTTAACCGTTTCGGCGTTGACGTAACCGTCGCTCTCGATTGCCGTCGGGGCTCCTTTTCCAGCGTCAACGAACAGGGGCGGCCGATAGTCATAGAGCCTGAAGCTGCTGATATTCCCGCCCATGCCATAGTCATCAAGGTCGTCGATCCGCGAATTGGGGCCGAACCCTACGTTTTTTCCGCCATAAGCGGCATCCTTGTAGACGATGAGCCAGGTGCGCGAGCCCGTTTCCAGCGAGTCCGGCTCATTGCCTTCCTTGCTGCCATCGGACTGGGTGTGGTCGTCGAGGTTTCCGACTGCCAGGACGCTGCCCTCGGCATCGAATCGCAAGGTTGCCCCTTTGCACCCGTCATCATCCCAGAACTGAACCCAGCAACCGTCCGTCATTGTTCATTCTCCGCGTTGCGGCCAAGATCTCGAGCGGCCATGATGGTCTCACCGATCCCTGCTTTATGTTCGGCGACTGTTTTTGCGATGGGTTCTTAAGAGCGCTAATATCTATGCGATACTAATAAAGATAAAATTTATTATAATACTTTTTCAAAATAAATACCTACTTTAGTTTTGTATTTTTTATTTCAATATACTCAATTGATGAAGATGGTTATTTGGTATTCAGAGGGAAAATTAGACGGCATGTTAAGATTTGCGTCAACAGATCAATTCTCATGAATTCTGACGAATTCTAATGTTCTTATGTCATTTTTAAATATCACTGTGTAGAAAAGTGATCGATTCTTAGTATTCGTTCTCGCTTGGCGCGGGATATCTTGCTCGAAAGGTGCCTGCGGCTGAGAGGCAAGGATCGCCTGTCGGCAAGCACCGGCAAGACGTGAATCGTGTCCGAGAAGACGACACGGGCAGCGGCCTGCGCAGGGCTCGAAACGATGATGCCGCGGTCTCCGCCGCGACCGTGCCTGCGCGAGGTTCATTCCATGGCGGCATTTGCGGTGAACGTATAGCCCACCCCGTAGACGACCCTGATCGGGGCGGGCACCTTTAAATGCTGTTCGACTTTGCGGCGCAGTCGGCTGACGACCGCGTCGAGATGGCGATTGTCGAAGTTGGAGCGGGGGCGCATCAGGATCTCGACCAGGTCCTCGCGCTGGCACACTTCGCCGCTTCGTTTGCACAATACGCTCATGAAGGCGAATTCGGTGGCCGTAAGCTTGAGCGCGTGCTGATTGGGCGCAATCAGGTGCCAACCCTTGCTGTCCAGAATCCAGCGGTCTTCATTGCCCGGTCCAGTGGTTGGCGGCCCGCCGGCGCGGCGCAACAGGCTGCGGATCGCCGCTTCTACTTCCCGCAACGTGCTGTCCTTGACGAGATAGATATCGGCCCCGCTGTCGAAGCCTCGAATGCGATCGTCGCTGTCGCCGAGCGCGGTCAGCATGATGATGCCGCATGAGTGGGCTTGCCGGATCTCGCTGGCCAGTTCGAAGCCGTTGCCGTCCGGCAGCCCGATGTCGAGGACGACGACCGCCGGCGCTTCGCCGCCGGCAAGCGCCTTGCGCATGTCATCGGCCGTCGCAGCTGCAGTGGTGGTGAAGCCGCTCAGTTTGAGGAAATCGGCCAGATCCTTGCGCAGCCGAGGTTCGTCTTCGACAATCAAAATATGCGTCATACCGTTATTTCCTGCGGCATGGCCTTGCCGGATTGTGCAAGAGACAGGGGCACGCGCACGACGGCCGTCGTTCCCCCACGGTCGTTGCCGTCCAGGGTCAGCGTCCCGCCGTGATAGGCCAGAAGCCGCCGGGCCGAATACAGGCCGAGCCCGGTTCCGGTGATGGCCTTGGCATTGGAGGCCCGAAAGAAGCGGCGCCCGATCCTGTCGAGTTCGGCATGGGGAATGCCTATGCCGCGATCGCGTACCTCGATCACCACCGTGCCTTGCTGCTCCCTCGCAACGATGTGGATCGGCTCGTTGCCCGGCGAGTATTTCAGCGCGTTGTCGATGAGGTTGATGAGGACGGTCGCCAGCATATCCGGGTCGGCGCAGATGGAGATGATCGGGTCCTGGACAGTGAAGCGCAGGCGGTCGCCGCGCGCCGTCATGTCGAAATGTAGGCGCACATCCGCGATCAGGGAGCGCACTTCCATGTATTCGGGCTGAAAGCTGTTCTCCCGGTCTTCGGCCATGAAGCGATTGATCACAGAAAACAGCCGATTGAGTGCCTCCTGGATCCCTGAGAGCCGCTCCTGGGTCGCCGGCTGGGACTGGCTGCCGGTGAGGCCGATCATGTCGACGGCGTTCCGGATGATGGCGAGCGGCGTACGGAATTCGTGGCTGACCACGCGGGTAAAGTCCGCCTGTTCCTCACGCAGGGAACGCTCCGCTTCCAAGCTCGCATTCAGCCTGGATTCGAGGCTTTTCCTTTCCTCCACTTCCCGCGAGAGGGCGGCATTCTTCTCGCGCAGGTCGGCGGAAAGCCTCGAACTGACCATGAAGAGCAGGCATGCGAAGAAGGCGATCAGGAACAGGGTACCTTGCAGCAAATACCAGGCATTGCGGTCGGCCAGGATCGGCGCGCTTTGGAAGTCTGCCGGCAAGCGGAATTCGATGATGCTCTGGAGCACGCT
Organism: Labrys sedimenti; assembly: GCF_034424805.1. Lineage (NCBI taxonomy): Bacteria > Pseudomonadati > Pseudomonadota > Alphaproteobacteria > Hyphomicrobiales > Xanthobacteraceae > Labrys > Labrys sedimenti. Next base: position 25,428 of record NZ_JAXOUF010000007.1, on the reverse strand, counting down.
GGCCGACATATATTCGACAAGCACGGCGATCGTGATCCAGCGCAGGAGCGGCGGCTGCGTGCGGTCGCGCAGCAGCGCCAGGCACATCACGGACATCATCACGACGGTGAAGAACGTCGAGGCGTGAATGCGTGGTTCCAGGTCGGTCGGATCGATGGCGACCGAGATGCTCCAGGCCGCCACCTGGGAGATCAGGAGACAGATCCCGATCCAGCTATAGCGCGGTTGCCCGAGAAAGCGGGCGAGCCCCTCGGCGAGCAGGACCAGGCCGAGCTTGATGATCGTGTTGTGCAGGACGATGGCCCAGGGCGGAGGATCGTGTCCGCGCAGGAGCATCAACAAGACGCCCGCGGCAATGGCGATGAAGCCGGCCGCCAGGAACTTCAGTTCGTAAAGATGGCGCCACGCCCGCCAGACAAATATCCAGGCCACCGCCTGTAAAGCTGCGACGGCCATCGTGACGACCAGAAGGGTCTTGAGATCAAGCATCTCCCCGCAACTGCATAAGGCCCCTCCGCCGCATGGCTTCTCGCCATCCAACACTTTGCAAAAGTCGCTCATATACGCAAGCGCGAATGCCACTTGCAAGAATTGGTAAGAATTGATCGGAATTGATCGGTGGAGCGCTTCATCCAAGTGATTTTATGCTGGTTGGCATGATTGCGAGACCGTTCCTGAACGGTAGAGCGCATCATGTGGGGGAAACATGCCGGCCATTTCAGTTCATCATCGTCGCCGAACCGCGCGTATGCTGGCACTATTGTGCTCCACGGCTCTGCCGGCAGCCTTGCTGCCCACAGTCGCGTCGATGCCGGCCAAGGCGCAGGCCCTCCATGGTGCGACCGGCGGTCAGGCCAGGCCGGGTGGCGGCTCCGGCGGCAATGCGGGTGAGGCAGGCAGTGACGGGACCGGGGCGAATGCCGGGGCCGGTGGGGCCGCTGGAACGGTGGCCGATCCAGATGGCCACGACGGCGATATGGGAGAGATATCGGGGGGCGGCGGAGGCGGCGGCTACAGCAATATCGTCAGCGGCGATATCTCGACGGACATCAGGGGCGGCAATGGCGGCGACGGCGGTCAATCCACCGACCGCGTCGGCGGCGGTGGGGCGGGCGGTGACGGCGTGCGCAACCTCGAGGCGACTCCTTTCATTCATGTCAGCGCGACGGTTCGCGGCGGCAATGGCGGCAATATTCCCCCTCCTTCGAGCTCAGCCGGCGGCGGTGGCGGGGCTGGAATCGTGCTGGAGAACACCGGCACGCTCATTCTCGATTCGGGCGGCAAGGCCATCGGGGGCAAAGGCGGTGGTGACCTTTTCGGCGAAGGCGCCTTCTCCGGCGGCGGCGGTGGTGCGGGTGTCATCCTGAATGCGGGCGGTCAACTGACCGTCCAGACAGGCGCGGGCATCACCGGCGGTGCCGGGGGAGCTCTGGCTAGCGGCGGCGCCGGCGTGGTGTCGGGCGGCGCTGCCGATGTGAGCAATATGGGCGAGATCACGGGAGGCGCGGGTGGGCTGGCAGCGCCTGCCGGGGCGGGTGTCCGGCTGCTCGAAGGCGGCAGCGTTATCAACGGCGGAACGATCCAGGGTGGCGACGGCGACGGCGGCGGCTTCGGCGGAAGCAACGGTTCAATCGGCGGCATCGGCAGCGGCGGTGCCCCCGGTTTCCAGCCGAATACCGTAACGGGAGGCTTTGGGGCCGCCGGCATCGTGGGTGCCAATATCATTGTGATGAATGCCGGTACGATCGCTGGCGGCACCGGCGGCGGCCGGGCCAACGCGATCACCTTCACCGGTGGTGACAACACGCTTTACCTGCGCAACGGTTCGGTCCTTATCGGCAATGTCGTGGTGGCGGGAGGCACGGGTTCGCTGGTGCTGGGGGACTATGAGACGCTGTCCTCGACGCCGGCCTTCGACGTTTCCAAGCTCGTCGACACGGCAACGGCCGGGGCGAGCGACGAATTCGTCGGTTTCACGGATTTTGCCAAGATCGGGGACAATGCCGTGACCCTGACCGGCATCGGGGCGCAGAACTGGCGCATCGAGCAGGGAACGCTGATCGGCACCACCGACACCTTTGGCGGCAATATCAGTTTTGGAAATCCCTCGGGTGGTGGCGGCGGTATCGTTGTCTTCGATCAGGACTTCGACGGCACCTATGCCGGCACGATCGCGACGAATGCCGGTTCCACCGGTGGCTTCACCAAACTGGGCACCGGGACGTTGACGCTGACCGGCCATGCCGACATCGGCCCCGGCCCCGCGACCATCTCGGAAGGACGGCTCGACGTCGCTGGCACACTGGTATCAGGCGTTGGCAGCGTGGACTATGCCGGTGGTGCACCGGACGGCACGGCGTCGGTGCGTGTGGCCGGCGCCGGCGCAGGCTGGACGAATGGCGGCGACCTCACCGTCGGATCGACCGGCGTCGGCGCCCTGGACATCGCCGCCGGCGGCGTGGTGAGCAGCAATGGGGGCGTCATCGGTGCGGCGGTCGGGTCGACCGGGAAGGTGACGGTCACCGGTCCGGCTTCGTCATGGACCCTCGACAATTCGCTGCTGATCGGCATGGCGGGCGACGGCACGCTCGCCATCGCCGGCGGCGCGAAGGTGCTTGCCGGTGGCCCCCTGGGTTCGATTGTCGGCTTTGGGCCGGGGTCCAGCGGTGCTGTGACGGTCACCGGAACTGGCTCGCTCTGGAATAGCGACACCGGTCTCTTCTTGGGAATCGGCGGGACCGGCACGCTGACCGTGACGGATGGTGGCACGGCACGGACCGGCGGCATCATGGGGCTTGCCGCGGCAGCCGGCTCCACCGGCACGATCAATATCGGCGCGAGGGCGGGCGAGGCTGCCGCCGCCGCCGGGGTGATCGATGCCGCTTCCATCCAGTTCGGCGACGGTGCGGGCACGCTGGTGTTCAACCACACCGGCACGGACTACGCCTTCGCGGCCAGCCTGCAGAATGCACCCCAGGGGACTGGTGCGGGTACGCATCGCCTCGACCATCTGGCGGGAACCACGCGGCTGACCGGCGACAGCTCGACCTTCGACGGGATCACCACGGTGTCGGGCGGCAAGCTTTCCGTGGATGGGGCGCTCGGCGGCACGGTCAATGTCGTCGCCGGCGGCACGCTTGGTGGCAGCGGCACGGTGGGAGCGGCAGGGATCACCACAACCATCGCCGATGGCGGCCATATCGCGCCGGGCAATTCGGTAGGGAGATTGCATGTCGCCGGCAATCTGGCGCTGGCGTCCGGTTCCGTCCTCGACTTCGAACTGGGCAGCCCAGGTGCCTCGGCCGGCGCGCCGGGAACGAGCGACCATGTCGATGTCGCCGGCGATCTGACGCTGGATGGTACGGTGAACCTCGCGCAAAGTGGTGATCCGTCCGATGGCGCGGCGGGCGTGGGCTATTACCGGCTGATGACCTATGGCGGCACTCTTACCGACAAGGGCCTCGAGATCGGCACGACGTCCGTGGCAGGGGACTACGAAATCCAAGCCGGCGGCGGCAATGTCGATTTGTTTGTTGCCGCGGGCGGCGACGACACGCTGCAGCATTGGCAGGGTGGCAACGGCACCTGGAACGCGACGAACGCGCAATGGCTGAACCAGGGCAGCACCGTTCCCGTCACCTGGGCCGGCAATCATGCGGTATTCAAGAACGAGCCGGGCGGATTTGGCGGCGGGACGATCTCGGTCGAGGGAACGCAAAGCTTCAAGGGCCTGCAATTCGTCGACAATGGCTACAGGCTGGAAGGCTCCGGTACGCTGCAGGTGGACGGTTCGGAGAGGGCGGATGGCAATGCGGAAGTCCGCGTGCTGGCAAACACGACGGCCCATATCGCGACCACGATCGGCGGCACTGGCGGCATCAGCAAGACCGAGGGCGGTACGCTCGTCCTGGAAGGCAACAACAGCTACCAGGGTGGCACCAGGCTGCTCGGGGGCACGCTGTCGGTTTCGTCGGACGCCAATCTCGGCGCGGCTTCCGGCGCGCTGACCTTCAACGGTGGCACATTGCAGGTGACGGGAACGGACTTCACGTCCACGACGCGCAACATCATCTGGGGCGACAAGGGCGGCGGGTTCGACATCGCCGCCGGAGCCAATGTCTTCACGGTTTCGCAGACCCTTACCGGCTTGGGTGACCTGATCAAGACCGGGGCGGGAACGCTGAAGCTCTCCGGCGTCAACAGCTATGGCAATACCGGGGTTGCGCAGGGCACGCTGATCGGCAATGCGAGTTCGATCTCGGGCAATATCGCCAATGCCGGAACGGTCGTGTTCGATCAGGCGGCGGACGGCAGCTTCGCCGGCAATATCGGCGGCATGACGGGCACAGCGGGCACCATGATCAAGCAGGGCGCCGGCAATCTTGCCTTGACCGGAAGCTCTATCTTAGACTGGTCGATCCAGAACGGTGGACTTTCGACCGCCGCCGAGCGCTTCGGCGGCGATGCCGCCATCGGCTTGGGCACATCCCTCACCTTCGACCAGACGGCGAATGCCGCCTATGCCGGGGTGCTCACCGGAACCGGGCGGTTCGTCAAGGCGGGAACAGGCGCGCTGCTCTATGACGGCGACAGTTCGGATTTTGCCGGTACGACCGATATCACCGCCGGCGCGCTGATCGTCGGTTCCGATGCCGCGCATGCCGGCGCCATGCTCGGCGGCTCGTTCAACGTGCAGGAGGGCGGCACGCTCGGCGGCCATGGCACGCTCGGTTCGGGCGCCGGTTCGACGGTGACGATCGCCTCCGGCGGGACGCTCTCGCCCGGCAATTCCATCGGCACGCTCACGGTCGATGGCAATCTGGTCTTCGACACCGGCTCGACCTATCGGGCCGAGATCAATCCGGGGCTCGAGAGCGATCTGGTCGATGTCAGCGGCATCGCCACGATCAACGGCGGCACCGTCTACGCGCTCAAGGCTGGCGGCGTCTATACGCCCGGCAGCCGCTGGACCATCATCGACGCCGCCGGTGGCGTGAGCGGTACCTTCGATACCTTCGACCAGAACATGCCCTTCGTCGACCTGTCGCTGACCTATGACGCCAACCATGTCTATATCGATGCGGCGCGCAATGAAGTGGCGTTCTGCGATGTCGCCGTAACCCGCAACCAGTGCGCGACGGGCAACGGCCTCGAGAGCACCGGCGTGGGCAATCCCGTCTATGATGCGGTTGCCGGCCTTCCGGACGAGAACAGCGCGCGGCGGGCACTCGACCAGCTCTCCGGCGAGATCCACGCCAGCGCCAAGACCGCTTTGATCGAGGACAGCCGCTTCATCCGCGACGCCTCTGTCGACCGTATTCGTGCCGCCTTCGGAACTGTCGGGGCTTCCTCGGCCCCGATCATGGCCTATGGCCAGGATGGGGCACGGCTGGTGGCGCCGACCACGCAGGGCCTCGCCGTCTGGGGCCAGGGCTTTGGCGCCTGGGGCCATGTCGGTGGTGACGGCAATGCCGCCAAGCTCGAGACCTCAACGGGCGGTTTCCTGGTCGGCGCCGACGCACCGGCCTTCGACAATTGGCGCTTCGGCGTGTTGGCCGGCTACAGCCGAACCACCTTCAAGGTCCGCGACAGGGCCTCGTCCGGCGACAGCGACAACTACCATCTCGGCCTCTATGGCGGTAGCCAGTGGGGGGCGCTGGGCTTGCGGACCGGTGTTGCCTACACCTGGCACGACATGGACATCGGTCGCTCCGTTTCGTTCCCGGGGTTCAGCGAGAGCCTGAAGAGCAAGGTCCGGGCCGGCACCTTCCAGGCGTTCGGCGATCTGGGCTATCGCATCGACACCTCGATCGCCGCCTTCGAACCTTTCGCCAACCTGGCCTATGTGAGCCTCGACACCGGCGGCTTCACCGAACGAGGCGGAGCGGCGGCGCTCCACGCCGATAGCCAGACGACCAGCACGGCCTTCACCACGCTCGGGCTGAGGGCCTCGACGAGCTTCGACCTTTTCGGCATCGCCACCACGGTGCGGGGCTCGCTCGGCTGGCGCCACGCCTATGGCGACGTCAAGCCGCTCTCGATCCAGGCCTTTGCGGGTGGCGCCGCCTTCACCGTCGCCGGCGTTCCGATCGCCAGGAACGCCGCCGTCGTCAGCGCGGGCATCGACATGGCCGTCTCGCGCAATACCTCCCTCGGCCTCTCCTATGACGGCCAGTTTGCCTCGTCGGCCCAGCAGCATGGTTTCAAGGCCAATCTGAGCGTGAGGTTCTGAACATGGCCTCGCTGCCGGGCCTTGATGCGGGACACGCCTCCAGCAAGGTCCGGCTTCAGGCTGCGTCCAGCTTCGCCATGAATGCCTTCAGCTCGTCCGGCGGCATACGTACGATGTGTTGTTCCCGAGGATAGGCGTTGGTATCCACATCCGACACATATTCGCGGAAAGCTGCGATGCGCTCGGCCTGCAGGCGGTCATATTCGGCGGCGAAATTGCGATAGACCTTGGAATGCCTGGGCATGTGGCCGCGATTCATGCCGAGGATATCCTCGGCAAACAAATATTGCGCGTCACAGCCGGCGCCAGCGCCCATCGACAGCATGAATAGGCTGGTGCGCTGCGAGATCGCCTCGGCGACTTCCACGGGCACCACCTCGATCTCAGCCCCGAAGGCGCCGGCCGCTTCGAGCTGCTTGACAGCCTCGAACACCTGGAGGGCGCTGTCGGCCGTCTTGCCGACCGCCTTGAAGCCGCCGGTCCACGTCTTGCGCGAGGGGATCAGGCCGACATGGCCGATGACGGGAACCGCCTCATCCGCCATGCGCTTGATCGTGGCATAGGAGGCGCTGCAATAGACGGCATCGGCGCCGGCCTTGATCATGCGGAACGACCAGCGCACGAAGTCGTCGGCCGTGCCGATCTCGTAGAAGTTCTCGCCCGGCATGGAGAACAGGCTCGGCGCGGCATCGCGATAGTGCGGGTCGAGGATCAGTTCGGGCGGAATAGAGACGATGTCGACGCCGGCCCGCTCGGCCGCCTCGGCCTCCTCCAGCGTGGTGACGCGGAGCATGGTCAGCTGCCTCTTGCCCTTGAGGGCGCGCAGGTCGGCAATCGTGGGTCTGGTGCGGGTCATTGCGTGGTTCTCACTCGGCGGCCGTGGCCACGGCCAAGTCATGGAATTCGGCGCGGTAGGGCCGGGCCGCGGGCGGCAGTTCGCGCAGCAGGAAATAGTCCTCGTTGCGAAGCTGCCGCAGCACGACGGGAAACACCTCGCGATAGGCATGCCACATCGAAGGGTTGGGCTCCGGCAGGTCATGCTTGATCAGCTCATGCAGCCTCGGCAAAGCGTGATAGGGCACCATCGGGAACATGTGGTGCTCCACATGGTAGTTCATGTTCCAGTAGATGAAGCGGCTGATCGGGTTCATGTAGACGGTGCGGGTGTTGAGCCGGTGGTCCGTCACATTGTCGGCAAGGCCGATATGCTGGAGCAGCCCGGTCATCACCATGTGCCAGCAGCCATAGAGGCGCGGCAGGCCGATCAGCATCAGCGGCAGCCAGGACCAGGCGGCGAGCGCGGCGACGATGGCGGCAAGATAGATCGCCATATGCCAGCGTGCCGCCGTCACGGCCTTGTGCCGTTCCATCTCGGGAATGAAGCTCTGCTCGTCCGGCGTCAGGATCCCCAGCGCGTTGCGGCCGAGGGCGATCAGCGAATACCAGGCGTCGATGATGCCGACGAAGTTCAGCACCAGCCGGATCAGGTCCGGCGGCCTCATCACGGCGATCTCGGCATCCCGCCCGACGATGATGGTGTCGGTGTGGTGGCGGGCATGGCTCCAGCGCCAGGTGACGGGATTGCGCATCAGCATGAAGCTGGCGATCTGGTAGACCACGTCGTTCATCCAGCGGGTGCGAAAGGCGGTGCCGTGGCCGCATTCGTGCCAGCGCGAGTCGCTCGAGGAACCGTAGAGCACGCCGTAGACGAAGAAGAAGGGCAGGCACCACCAACTGCCCCAGAACCAGATGCCGCCGGCCGCGGAGGTGAGGATGGCGGCAATCCAGATGACGGTGTCGCGGATCGCAGGTCCGTCGGAGCGTTGCATCAGCTCCTTCATGACCTTGCGGGGAATATCGGTGTGGTACCACTCCGCCGACGCCAGTCCCGTCTCGATGGCCTGGCGCGTGCTTTCGCCGACCAGGCTGTAGTCCCGTTTCCTATGCATCGTCGCCATGGCCATGCCGTTCATTTCGTGTGGTTTCCGGGGTTGAGCCCACATCATAGTCGCTCACGGGGGCATCCCGGACGCACTGCAGCACGTAGTAATGCTGTGCAGATCCGGGATCGCAAGACGATGATGACTCGTTTCCTGCGCGGTCCCGTATCTGCGAAGCAGCATTTCATGCTGCATCGCGCTCGGGATGACGCAGGTGAGCAATTGCCCGGCCTCTTTCCTGTCTGCGCCAGCCCTGTCACGAGCGTCCTTCCAGGTGTGGAAACAGTCCGGATGGCAGGGGGAAGTCCTCCGGGGGCTGCCGGGCGATGCCGGTGATGAGGTTTTCCGCCGCTGCGATCTCGTCGCCGCCATCGAGGATTTTGAAGGTCGCGTCGTAGCGGCGCTCCTCGCCATGCTCCAGCCAGATCACCTCGCCGCGCTCGCGCGCGGCGAGGTCGCCGAGAACGTGATGCGTCGAGGGCTCGATGCCGAGGACATATTCGCCGGGCTGGAAGTTCTGCCATTGATAGAGGCAGGGCAGTTGGTCCTGTCGCGTCACCACCATCAGTCCCAGGCCGATGCGGTCGTTGACGAGGGCCACCGGCTGTTCCCCGGCGGCATTGGCGGCGAGCCTGTGCTGCCAGACCTGCTCGCGGAAGCCGGCCCGGGGGGCAGGGGTCACGCGATAGCCGACCGCCTGCCGGCGATAGGCCTCGCCGTCATGGGCCGCCCAGGCGACATCCTCGATGGGGGCGAGGTAGCGCGAGCCCTCGTCGAGTACCGGATGGCCGATATTGATGTGGTAGAAATACATGTGCGGCGTCCGACGGAAGCCGTGATTGACCACGCGGTCGCTGATGCGGATCTCGTTGCCGCCGAGATCGGCCTCGATGCGCCGCAGGAGATGCAGGTCCTCGCCGAACACGGCCGATTGCTGCACGATGCCCTCAGCCCAGAGCACGCAGCGCTCGCCGTTCCAGCTCTCGCCATAGCCGGTCAGGCGGGCGGGGATAGTGCCGATGCGGCCATGCAGCGAATGCTTGATGCTCTTCTTGCCCGGATAGTTGTAGCTGTCGGCCGGCGTTTCCTCCGGCCCGAGGATATGATCGAGGCCGCAGGTCACCAGGAGGCCCGAGAAGGAACGAGCCCAGGCGAGGCCGTTCTCCCCTTCATATTCGTGCAGGGCCGGGTGCCGGAAACCGGTCGGGGAATGCCAGCCGATCGATTGGCCCCGATACTCGCAATCGGCGATGTCGAGAGCCCGGTCGACCAGCACGGTGAAACGTAGGCCCGTGCCGGTGCGGAATTCCAGCATGCGGATGCCGCGTTCGACGCCGTCGCTCAATGTCATCAGCCGCACGCCGGCGAATTGCGACAGCATGCCGGCGCGTTCGCCAATCTGGCGGCGCGTGAGGGGGCGTCCGAACAGTTCGACCATTCTCAATGCGCCTTCGCGTCCTTGAGCAGCGCCTTGATGTCGACGCCCATGATGATGCCTTCCACGGTGAGGAGGTCGGTCTCCGCCACCGTCTTCTCCGCGACGACCTCGCCGCGGCGCATCACCACGAGGCGGTCGCAGACTTCGAAGACATGGTGGATGTTGTGGGTGATGAACAGCACGCTGTGGCCGGCATCGCGCATGTCCCTGACGAAGCGCAGCACGCCATGGGTCTCCTCCACGCCGAGATTGTTGGTCGGCTCGTCGAGGATGATCACCTTGGCGGCGAACTGCATGGCGCGGGAAATGGCGATGGATTGCCGCTCGCCGCCGGAGAGCGTCGAGACCAGGGCATCGGCGTCGAGCTTCTTGGAAATGCCGACGCGTTTGAGAAGGGTTGCCGCCACCCGGCGCAACTCGCCGAAGTCGATGGGGGCGAACACGCCGAGCCAGCTGAGCTTCACCGGCTCGCGGCCGAGGAAGAGGTTGCGTGCGATGCTCAGATCCGGCGCCAGGGAGGTGTCCTGATGGATCGTCTCGATGCCGAGATCCATCGCATCGCGAGCCGAGCGGATGGAGGCCTTGTCGCCGCGCACATAGATGGCGCCGCCATCGCTCGGGTGGACGCCGGAGATTGCCTTGATCAGGGTGGACTTGCCGGCACCATTGTCGCCGAGCAGGGCGACGACCTCGCCTTCGCGCAATGTCAGCGAGGCGCCCTTGAGGGCCTGCACGCTGCCGAAGGATTTCCGCAGGTTTTCGAGCCGCAGCACTTCGCTCGTCATCAGCGCCTCCCGCCATTCTTCTGCAGCAGGGCGTGCAGGATCAGCATCACCAGGATGATGCCGCCGAGGAAGATGTTGTAGGCCAGGCCCGGCACGCCGATCAGCACGATGCCGTTGCGGATGGCGCGCAGCATGAGGACGCCGACCACGGTGCCGAAGATGGTGCCGCGCCCGCCCGTGAGGGCGGTGCCGCCCACCACGACCATGGCGATGACCTCGAGCTCATAGCCGGTGCCGGCCACCGGGGAAGCGGCGGAGATGCGGAAGGCGCTGATCATGCCGGCGAGCCCGGCCAGTACCGAGGTCAGGATGAACAGCCAGATCTTCACGGCATCGGCCGGCACGCCGCGGGCAAGCGCGGCATTGCGGTTCGAGCCGATGGCGCTGATCCAGTTGCCGAGCTTGGCATAGTTCAGCAGATAGATGCACAGGGCGGTGAGGCCGATGAACCACCACAGCGAGGTGTAGAGCTTGAAGGCTCCGGCCTGGAAGCTGCCGGCCAGCAGCGTCACGAGGGGGCCGGGCTGGTCCCAGGACTTCAAGGGGAAGCCCTGGGTGATGTAGAGTGCCACGCCGCGCAGGATCAGCAGCATGGAGAGGGTGACGAGGAAGGAGGAGATGCCGATCTTCGTCACGATCACGCCGTTGACCCAGCCGATGGCGACGCAGAGGAGGAGGCCGATCAGCAGCGCCGGGCCGATATCCATCACGCCCTGCTGCACCAGCAGCATCACCAGCACCGGCGCCAGCGCGAAGACGGCGCCGACCGAAAGGTCGAATTCGCCTGCCGTGAGCAGCAGCGTCATGCCGAGCGCGATGATGCCGAGCTCGGGCAGGAACGCCATCATATTGGTGATGTTGAGCGGGGAGAGGAAATTGGCGTCGGCCACGGCGAAGCCCGCCAGGGCCACGAGGAGGATGACGAGCGACGCCATCTGGGGCGAGCGCGGCAGGCTCGCCCGCAGGTTCCTTCTGGGAGTGCTGTTTTCCACGACCAAAGCCATGACGGTCCCATTCGCTGCGAAAAGGAGGGTTCCGGCCGAGGCCGGCCCCTTCGGTTACTTGCCGGCGTAGAGCTTCAGGATCGGCTCGACGCTGGCCGCGTCGTAGAGGCTGAAGGTGTGCACGTCGTAGCCGATGGGCTGGCCCGAGGCGGCCAGGTTGAGCAGGGCGACGGGCATGAAGCCCTGCGCGGAGGGGTATTGCCAGGCGGCGGCGTTGACATAGCCTGCCTTGACCGCCTCGGCGGTTTCCTTGGAATTGCCCCAGCCCACGACCGGGATCTGGCCTGCCGAAACGCCGGCACCCTCGAACACCCGCTTGACGCTGGCGGCCACGGAGTCGCCGAGGGCGATGATCGCCGGCGGCTTGTTGGCGATCATGTAGTCCGTCATCTTGGCGATGATGCCGGCCGGATCGGTGCCGCAATCGACCACGTCATATTTGATGCCGAGTGGCTCGAAGACGCTGGCGATGCCCGCCGTCTCCAGCTGCTGGTAGCTGGCGCCGGGCACCTCGACGGGCAGGAAGACCTTGTCGCCCTGCTTCACCAGTTTCTTGTCGACCAGATATTTGGCCCAGGTGACGCCGGCCTCCTTGAGATCGGCGCCGACATAGGCCTGGCGACCGGTGGCGACGTCATCGGTGTTGTAGAAGATGATCGGGATGCCCGCCGCCTTGGCCGCCTTCACCTCTTCCGTCCACAGCCCCGGCTGCGCGGAGGTGGTGGCGATGCCGTCCGGCTTGGCGGCGATGGCCGAGTTGAAGGCCTCCTTCTGGGCGGCCATGTCGCCGCCGCTGAAGGAGATCTTGCAGGTGACCTTGAGCTGGTCGCAGGCCTTGGTGGCGCCGGCGTTCCAGTCGATCCAGAACGCGTCGGACGGCCCGCCATGGGAGAGAAGATAGAAGGTCTTCTGCTGCTCCTGCGCCTGCGGCGCCGTGATCGCCATGGCCAGCAAGGCCGCTGCGGCGGCCAGTTTCACGCCGAATTTTACCATGTCTTTCACCCTTCAAAGGCCGTTGTCGCGGAACTTGCCGTCGAGGAATGTCTTGGCGCGGGGCACGTCGTCCTCGGACAGATGCTCGATGATCACCGGAATGTTGGGGTGCTTCTGGGAAAGGCGCTGCAAATAGAGATCGTAGTTCAGCGAGCCGAGGCCGGGGGCGGGCAGTTCGATCTCGCCGACACCGCGGAAAGTATGGCTTTCGAGGGCATCTGCGTCGCCGATGTCGGCATGTTTTTCGCTCTTGTCGTCGCCCGAGCGCTTCACGTCCTTGGCATGGGCGATCCTGATCTTGTCGCTGAGCGTGTCGAAGACCTGGTTGAGGATCTGGTCCATCCGGTCGATGTTGTGGGTCTCGAAATAGTTGGTCGGATCCATCAGCAGGCCAAGGCCGGGATGGTCGACCTGGGCGAACATGCGTACGGTTTCCTCGACCGAGCCGACGACATTGTTCACATAGGTTTCGAGCAGGAAGACCGCGCCGTGGTCATAGGCCGTCTGGGCGAGGTCGGCGATCACCTTGCGGCATTCCTCGAAGCCTTCCTCGGTCTTGTTCCTGGGGTGATGCACCCAGTCGGATTCGGTGTTGAAGGTTCCCGTCTCGGAGATCACATAGGGCGAGCCGAAATGGCGGGCGTTGCGGATGATCTCCTTGAGATAGCCAACGCGCTTCTCGCGCTCGGCTTTGTCGGGATGGATGATGTTGGTGTAGCCGGAGATGCAGCAGATCGGCAGGTGGTGGTCGCGGAAGGTATCGCGCACCTTCTTTGCCTTGTCCTTGGTGATCTGGCCGGCGGAGAGGTCGACATCCTTGAAATGCAGATCGAGCTGCACGGTGTTGAAGTCGAGCGAACGGATCTTCTTCGCCGTTTCCTCCAGGCTATAGGGAAAATAGCCGGTGAAGATACCTGCCTGCATCATGGTCGATTTCCTTCCCGTATCGATATTTCTTGATTTTCAATGGATGGGTATTTCGCTGAGCCTGACGGTCCGGCTTTCCTCGATGGAGCGGTATCCCGCTTCCACCAGCGCCATCGTCCTGACATTGTCGGCGACCGAAAGGGCCGGGGCGGTCCCGGTTTCCACCGCGTGCTGAAGCTGCTCCATCACGCCGATGAAGGCGTGCGGGAACCACATGGTCTGCCATTGCGGCTTCACCCACTCGCCGCCCGTGGCCTTGGCCGAGGCATAGCTGAAGGTGGACGGGGCGCCGGTGGGCCAGCCGATGCTGCCCTTGGCCACGCCTTCGGTCCCTTCCACGCGCCAGGTGATGTGCTGGTCGTCGCGATAGCCTTCCTGTCTCGGGCCCGACCAGACATCTTCGAGCGACAAGGCCAGCACCCCGGAGGGAAAACGCAAGGTCGAGACCGTGATGCCGTCGCGATGGTCGAAGGCGGTGCGGGGGTCCTTGCGGGTCAGGGTGGTGATTTCGTCGGGATCGCCGAACAGGAAGCGCAGCACGTCGAGGTGATGCACGCTCATATTGGCGAGCGTCAGCCGATCGTAGTTGCGCAGGAAGGGCTGCCAATGGGGGATCGCATGCATGTCGATCTGGGCGAACACCACCTGCCCGAGGTCGCCTGCGTCGAGGATCTGCTTGAGCACGCGCATCGACTGGTCGTAGCGCATGTTCTGGTTGACGGAGAGGATCTTGCCGGCAGCCTCGGCTTCGTCCCGCAGCTTGATGGCTTCCGACAAGGAGAGGGCAAGCGGCTTTTGGGCAAGGATCGCCTTGACGTGCTTTTGCTTGAGGGCGTGGCGGATGAGCGCCGGTTGCTGGTCCGGCGGAAAGGCAAGGTCGAGGATCTCGACGTCGGTGTCCTCGATCAGCCCTTCGGGCGTGTCATGGACGGTCGGGATCTGCCAGCGGGTGGCAACCTTTTCGGCATTCGCCTTGGTGCGGGAAGCGATGGCGACGACGGGGAAGCCAGCCTCCTTGTAGGCGGCCAGATGGCATTCGGCCATGATCATGCCGGCGCCGATGCAGCCGATCGCGTAGCGCCTGGTGCGCACGGGGGCATCCGGTGCGAAACGCCTGGGTTCGTTCAATGCATCCTCCCGACGGTCTGTTTGTCCGACCTTTCCGGCGATATTGATGTTGATGGTTTTTGATGTCAACATCATTTGAAATCATTGTAAATCATTCGAACTGGAAGGTTTGAAGGAATTACTGAAAACACAAGGTAAAACAGGTGGATAAATAGCTGTCGGCAATTTCCCGAACCCGGGTGCCGCTTGCACTTGGCTCGCAAAAAATCCATCATTTTCAATCAGAATCACAAAAGGCGGCATCCATGCCGCATTCGGAAGGCGAGTCCCAGATTGCGTGCCACCCTGTCAGACGTTGCGCGAGAGGCCGGTTTCTCCTCGGCGACGGTCGATCGTGTCCTGAACGGGCGTCCCGGCGTGCGCGGCCGCACCCGCGAGATCATTCTCGAGACCGCCCAGCGCCTTGGCTACGCACTCGACGATGGTGCGACGCAGGAAGCGGGAAACGGGCGCAGCCTGCGCCTCGATTTTGTGCTGCCCTCCCATTCCAACGCCTTCATGCGCAAGCTGTGCGGACAGATTGCCGAGCAGGCGGCCTATCGCGCCGGCGTCGACGCGCGGATTCACACCGTTGACGACTTCACGCCGGAGAGGCTCGCCCGGGCGCTCTACGATCTGCAGGGCGCAACCAACGGCGTGGGGGTCATCGCGCTGGATCATCCCACCGTGCGCGAGGCGATCCGGTCGCTGGCGGCCACCGGCATCAAGATCGTGACGATCGTCTCCGACATCCAATCGGTGCCGCGCGTGGCCTATGTCGGTATCGACAACCGGGCGGCGGGCCGCCTGGCGGGCTATCTCGCCGGCCGCTTCATGGGCGTCGGCAGGACGGGCAAGGTGGGGTTGCTGGCCGGATCCCTGTCCTATCGCGGCCATGAGGAGCGCGAGATGGGCTTTCGCCACATCCTCGCCGAGGAGAATCCCGGGCTGCACATCGTGGAGCTTCGCGAAATGGGCGACGACAACGAACGTGCCTATGCGGAAACCAAGGCCCTGCTGCAACGCCATCCGGACATTGCCGCCATCTACAATATCGGGGCCGGCATCCCCGGCATCGCCCGCGCCCTGAAAGAATGCGGCCGGGCGAACTCGGTCGTCTTCGTCGGCCATGAGGTGACGGAGGATACCAAACCCTTGCTGCTCGACGGCACGCTCGATGCGGTCATCGACCAGAATCCGCGGGTGGAGGCGCGCGAAGCGCTGAATACGCTCATCCATTCCTTGCGGGATCAGCCGATCATTGCCCATCCGCCGCGTCTGCAGGTGGTGTTCAAGGAGAATATTCCGGAGGTCTGAGAGGCGCAGCCGCCCGGAAGGCGGTCAGGTCAGAGCAGGCCATATTGGCGCAGGAGGTTGGCGATCCGAGCATCCTGCTCGTCGTTGGGCAGCAATGCCGGCTGGCGGCTGGCGCCAACGGACGCGTCCTGCAGATAGAGGGCGCGCTTGACCATGGCGGGAGCAAATCCGAGTGTGTAGAGGTCGGTGCGAAAAGCGGCGAAAACACCCTGTTGCCTTTCGGCCTCGGCGACATTGCCGGCGTTGAAGGCGCTCAGAATTCCGGCCAGGACATGCGGCATCGCATTGCCCAGGCCCGATATGCAGCCGGCTGCCCCGTTCTGGAGTGCCCACAGCACCAGGTGATCCGGCCCGGAATAGACTTGGAATCCATCAACTTCCCTGGAAACCTGAAGGTAGGCCTCGAGCGTCTCCTTTGCGCCTCCCGAATCCTTGATGCC
The DNA here is from genome assembly GCF_034424805.1 of Labrys sedimenti. NCBI lineage: Bacteria > Pseudomonadati > Pseudomonadota > Alphaproteobacteria > Hyphomicrobiales > Xanthobacteraceae > Labrys > Labrys sedimenti. The sequence goes on along the minus strand of NZ_JAXOUF010000007.1, from coordinate 9,245 downwards.
GGCAATATTGCCGTGGTTGGCCAGGGTCCGAGCGGTCTGGGGTTCGATGTGGTTCTGCGTGCGTGCAGGAATGTCGTAGAGGTAGATCGGCGTCTGCACCGCATCGGCGACGGTCGAGAAATGGCGGACGAGACCGTCCTGCGTGCAGGCGATGAAGAAGGGCGTGATCACGGCAATGCCATCGACGCCGATGCGGTCGAACTCACGCGCCAGCCTTATCGTCTCGAAGGTCGCCGGCATGCCGGCATTGACGATCACCCTGGTGCGGCCGCCGACCTCGTCGACCACTTCTTCGGTCAACCGGACCTTTTCCTCGAAGGTGAGCGCCGTGAAATCGCCATTGGTGCCGGCGCACATGATGTTGTTGCCGGCCTCGACCTGGCGGCGCACCTGGGCGCGCGTCGCCTTGTAGTTGATGGTTTCGTCCTCATTAAAGCAGGTTACGAGGGCCACGAAGGCTTGTCTGGACATGGGATCTTCCTTGGAATGGGGCCGGCTCTTCAGGAGGCTGTCCGCAGACGGGCGGCGCGATGGGCGGCCTGGGTATCCGGATCGGGATCGAGCGCCGCTGCAAGAAGGGCGCGGGTATAGTCCTGGCGCGGGGCTTCGAACACCTCGCGCACCGTGCCGAGCTCCACGATGCTGCCCTTTTGCATGACCATGACGTGGTCGGCAAAGTCGCGCACCACCGGCAGGTCGTGGGCTATGAAGATGAAGGCGATGCCCAGCTGCTGGCGCAGCCTGTCGAGCAGCGCGATGACCTGGGCCTGCACCGAGACGTCGAGCGCCGACACGGCCTCGTCGCAGATGATGAGCTGGGGTTCGAGCGCGAGGGCCCTTGCGATGGCGATGCGCTGGCGTTGGCCACCGGAGAACTGGTGCGGATAGCGGCCCATATGTTCGGGGCCGAGCCCCACCTGCATCAGGAGTTCGGCCACGCGCTCGCGCCATCTCACCTTGGGCAGGATATCGGGATGGATAGCCCATGCCTCGGAAATGAGCTGGTATACGGTCATGCGCGAATTGAGCGACTGGGTGGGGTCCTGGAACACCATCTGCAGGTCGCGGCGCAGCCTGTAGAGCTCGGCCGGCGGCATGGTGAAAAGATCGCGTCCCTTCCACAGCGCGCTGCCGCTGTCGGGTTCGTCGAGGCACAGCAATATGCGGGCGAGCGTGGACTTGCCCGAGCCGCTCTCGCCGACGACGGCCATCGTCTCGCCCGGCATGAGATCGAAGGACACACCTTTCAGGGCCTCGAAGGCGCCATAGCGCTTGCGCACGTCGCGCACCGACAGCACGGGCTCGGCGCGGGCGGCCGGTTCGTGCATCTGGCCTTTGCCGGGGGCCGCGGCGATGAGTTTCCGGGTGTAGGGGTGCTGGGGATTCTTGTAGACTTGGCTGACGGTTCCTGCCTCGACCAGTTCGCCTTTTTCCATCACCACGACCCGATCGGCGATTTCGGCGACGACGCCGAGATCATGCGTGATGATGAGGATGGCCATGCCGGTTTCCCGCTGCAATTCCTTCAGCAGGGCGAGGACTTCCGCCTGGACCGTGACGTCGAGCGCGGTGGTCGGCTCGTCGGCGATCAGAAGGTCCGGTCGAAGCGCGAGCGCCATGGCAATCATCGCGCGCTGGCGCTGGCCACCCGAGAATTCATGCGGGTATTTGCCAAGCGAGAACTCGGGATCGGGGATGCCGACCCGCGTCAGCAGGCGCAGCGTCTCGGCCCGGGCCGCGGTCGCGTTGGTGCCATGGGTGGTGAGGGCCTCGCGGATCTGCCAGCCGACCGTGTAGACCGGGTTGAGGTGGCTGAGCGGATCCTGGAAGATCATGGCGACGCGGCGCCCGTTCACCTCGCGCCTTTCACGTGCGGACATCTTCAGGAGATCGACGCCATCGAGCAGGATTTCGCCCGAGGCTATGCGTCCCGGCGGCATGTCGATCAGGTTCATGATGGCGGATGACGAGACCGACTTGCCCGACCCGCTCTCGCCGAGGATCGCCAGCGTTTCGCCACGGTCGAGATGGTAGGAGACGTTGCGGACCGCCTTGACCACGCCCATCCCCGTATGGAACTCGACGGAGAGGTCGCGAACGTCCAGGAGATGATCAGCCATGCTTGCGTGCCTTCATTTCCAGGCGCCAGCGTTGCGTCGGATCGAGCGCGATGCGCAGCCAGTTCGACAAAAGGTTCAGCGACAGGGTCGTCACTATGATCGCAAGACCGGGCCAGAAGGACAGCCACCAGGCATTGGTGAGATATTGCCGGCCCTGCGAGATCATCAGGCCCCAGGTGATCTCGGGCGGCTGAATGCCGATGCCGAGGAAAGACAAGGCACTCTCGGCCAGCATGACATAGGCAAAGTCCAGCGTGGCGAGCGTGGTCAGCGTCGGCAGGACGACGGGCAGGATATGTCGGAAGAGGATGCGCGTCCTGGACGCTCCCATCACCCTGGCAGCTTGCACGAACATGCGTTCGCGGATCTCGAGCACTTCGGCCCGCGTGGTTCTGAGGTAGACCGGGATGCGGGTGATTGCCAGCACCAGCATCAGGTTCAGGATCGATGGCCCCAGGATATAGAGCACGATCACGGCGATCAGCAGCGACGGGAAGGACATGATGACGTCCGCGAGCCGCATGATCACCTGGTTGACGCGCGGGGAGGAAAAACCGGCCACAAGCCCGAGCAGGGTGCCGACGCCGGCCGACAGGGCGACTGCGCCGGCGGCCACCAACAGCGTGTTGCGCGTGGCGACGACGATGCGTGCGAGCAGGGGGCGGCCGAGTGCGTCTGCACCCATCCACCATACCCAGCCGCGTTCCCAGTCGAAGGGGGCCGCGTTGCGCCCGCGAAGGTTCTGCTTGGTCGCCAGCTCGCCGAGCCAGCTCGGTCCTATGATGGCGAGGACCACGAACAGGAGCAGCACGATGGCGGCGCAAAGGGCAAATTTGTCGGCCAGCAGCATGCGGGCCATGCGCGTCAGGAAGGAGGGCTCGGCGGCGATCGTGGTATCGGCCGTGGGGTGGGTCATGGCCGCTGTCCTCAGTGACGGATCCGCGGATCGAGCAGCGCATAGGCAAAGTCGATCAGCAGATTCATGAGGAAGATCGCCAGAGCCGTGACGAGGATCGCCGCCAGCACGACATTGAAGTCACGCTGCAGAATGGAATCGATCATCAGCTTGCCGATACCCGGGAAGCCGAAAATGGTCTCGACGATGACGGCACCGTTGAGCAGGCTCGCGGCCTGGTCGCCGATCACGGTGATGACCGGGAGCATGGCATTGCGCAGGGCATGGATGAAGATGATCGGCCCCGATCTGACGCCCTTGGCGCGGGCGGTCTTCACATAGGCCGAGGAGAGGGCGCTGATCATCGATCCGCGTACTACCTGCACGATGATGCCGAAGGGGCGGATGAACAGCACGCAGATCGGCAGGATCCAGTGCAGGAGGGAACCCGTGCCCGAGGTCGGCAGCCAGGACAGCTTTACCGAAAACACGACGATCGCCACGATCGCGATCCAGAAATCGGGCACCGAGGCACCGAGCAGGGAGATGAGGGAGGAGAGCCGGTCGAAGAAGCCGCCGACGCGGAAGGCGGCAAGCGACCCCACGACGATGGCGGCACTGGTGACGAGCGTCATCGTGATGGCAGCCAGCCAGAGGGTCCACACGAAGGCTTCGAGCACGACGTCGAGGGCGGGGCGGGCCTTGCGCAGGGACTCGCCGAAATCGCCGACCGCCACGTCCCCGACATAGCGCAGGAACTGGACCAGCAAAGGATCGTTCAATCCGTGCAGCTGGCGGAACTGCTCCTTCATTTCAGCCGAGGCCTCGACCGGAAGGAACAGGGCGGCCGGGTCGCCGGTCAGACGCGACAGGAAGAAGACCATGACGATCAGTCCGACCAGAGAGATCAGACTGGCCATGGCGCGTTTTCGAATGAAGCTCAGCATGGCGTCCTCAAGGAGGCAGGCGGCGGCATGACCCGCCGCCTCGATGGCTGTTGCGACCGGCAAGCCTGTCGTTCGAGCGGACAAGTCTACTTGATCTTGATCTCGGAGAGCTGGAGCATGGAGTTGGTCGCCATGGTCGGCTTGTAGTCCAGGCGCTCGGAAACGCGCGAAAAGCCGACCATGTGGAACAGCAGCACGTCGGCGACGACGTCGTCATGCAGATAGGCGAACAGCTGCGACCATAGCTTGGCCCGCTCGTCGCCGACCGCGGCGGAAGCCTGCTTGATAATATCGTCGACTTTCGGATCGGAAAAGCCGGATTGGGTGCCGTTGGTCGCGTATTTGAAGAACATCGAGAAGGAAGGGTCGCCTTTGGCATTGTCGTGCATGGCGGCGACGATCTGGGGCCCGCGGCCTTCCTTGAAGGGCTTGGAGTAATATTGTTCGTGCTCGGCGACCTCGACGAACTTCAGGTCGACCTTGAAACCGACATCCTGCAATTGCGCCTGGATGGCCTCCATGATCTCGGTGACATTGGGAAAATTCGCGGTGCGGGCGATGATGGTGATCGGCGTGTCGAGGTTGACGCCATCCGCCTTGGCTTCTGCCAGCAATTTCTTGGCGCCATCGGGGTCGTAAGGGAAGACCTTGACGTTCGGATTCCAGCCGAGCGTCGGCGGGGGGACGATCGCGGTGGCGAGCAGGGCATCCTTGGGAACCAGCGTGCCGAGGAAGGCCTGGCGGTCGATGGCCAGATTGAGGGCGCGGCGGATGCGGACATCGTTCAGCGGCGGGATGTTGTGGTCGATGCGCAGATAGACCGTTTCGCTGTCGAGATAGGAGAAATCGGTTGCCGCATTGGTGGCGTCGAGCTGCGAGATCGACGGCGACAGATCCGCTTCGCCGGTCTGGACCATGGCGGCACGAACGGAGGGATCGGCGCGGAACAGATAGGTCGCCTGCGTCACTTCCGGTTTCGTGCCCCAATAGTCGTCGCGGCTGGTGAGGACGATCTGCTGCCCCGGCGTCCAGTTGGTCAATTTATAGGGACCCGTGCCGACCGGCTCGCGCACGAATTCGAGCGGCGTCTCCTCGGGCACGATGGTGACGAGAGACACCAGCAGCGGCAGGATCGGCTGGGCAGGATCGGCCTTGAAGTCGATGGTGTAGTCGTCGACGATGGTAGGGGTCACCGTCATGCCGCCGAAATAGCGACGCGATTCACAGGCGTTCTTGTCGCTCATGATGCGATCGAAGCTGTGCTTGACGTCCTTGGCATCGAAGGTCGTGCCGTCGGAGAATTTGACGCCATGGCGCAGATGAAAGCGCCAGCTGCCATCGGCGTTCTGCTCCCATTTTTCGGCGAGGCGCGGCATCAGGCCCTTGTGGTTGCGAAGGTCGAGCTCGGTGAGCGTCTCGCTCACGTTCTGCATGATGACGCGCCCGATATTGGAGCGGGTTGCCATGCAGGGCTCGAGCAGATCCGCCTCCTCGGCCAGTACGATCTTGATGGGTCCGGATCCGGCGAAAGCGGGTGAGAGGGCCGAGCCCAGCATCAGCGCCCCCAAGACAAGCATTTTCTTCACGGCAGTCCTCCCTCCGACGTCCTTTCGCCGGTTGCCCAAACCATCGACCTTTCCTACAAATTTGTCAATTTATTTCACAATGTAAACTCTATTGCGGGCGTCTTCAAAAAATTTTGATTTTAAAATCAATGATTTATATGAAAAATCTCTACAAAATGAGAATTTGTATAACATACAAAAACTTGACAACTTTATGTTTTTGGCGATGTTGGCCTCATATGGGAGGGAACGAATGGACCCCGAAGAAATAGCCCGGAACATGAATGGCCGGCTCCAAAGCGTATCGCCGGGGCGCCAGGAGGCTTTGCTGCCTTCGCCCATGATCCAGAATCATGCGGCCTATCTGCACCTGCTCCACGATGGCGCCCTGCTATGCGCCTGGTTCGGCGGCACGCTGGAAGGCAAGTCCGATATTTCGATCTTCGCCAGCGTGTTGCCGAAAGGGGCGTCGTGCTGGGGCCCGCCGCAACGGCTGAGTTTCGATCCTGCGCATTCGGAGCAAAATCCCGTGCTCTTCACGGCTCCGGACGGCAAGCTATGGCTCTTCCATACCTCCCAGCCTTCCGGCAACCAGGATGAATGCAGGATCCGCATGGCCGAGATCCACCGCGATGTCGCGCAGCCGCTGACGCTCACGGCCGGGAAGGGAGGCTATCTCGATTTGCCGCGTGGCTGTTTCGTTCGGGCGCCGGTGACGGTGCGCGACGACGGGGCCTGGCTGTTGCCCATCTTTCGTTGCATCCAGCGGCCGGGCCAGAAATGGAACGGCAGCCATGACACGGCCGCCGTCGGCATCAGCCTCGACGAGGGCAGGACCTGGCGGCTCGAAGACCTGGACCAGTCGATCGGTTGCGTGCACATGTCGCCGGTCCGGCTGGGCGAGGACCGTCTTGCCGCTTTCTTCCGCCGGCGCCAGGCGGATTGGGTCTTCAGGACCCAGAGCATGGACGGAGGCAGGTCCTGGTCCGTGCCGCAGGCGACCGACGTGCCGAACAACAATTCCTCCATCGCTGCGATACGTCTCGCCGATGGCAGGGTGGCGATGATCTGCAATCCCGTGAGCGCGGCGCAGTCGACGGACCGGCGTGCCTCGCTCTATGACGAACTCGGCGAGGACGACCACCGTCCCGATGCGGATCCGGCCGGCGGCTGCACGCCCATCTGGGGCGTGCCGCGGGCACCGGTCTGCCTGTGCCTGTCGGACGACGGCGGTGAAACCTTCCCGGTTCGCCTTGTCGTCGAGGATGGCCCCGGCACCTGCCTTTCCAACGACTCGACCGACGGCCGCAACAAGGAAATGTCGTATCCCTGGCTGTTGGCGGAACCTGACGGTACCATGCATCTGGCCTACACCTATCATCGGCGTGCCATCAAATATGTCCGGCTGGCTTCGGGCTGGGACAAGGCTGCCGTTCGGAGTCCTTCATGAGCAACATCATCGGCATAACCATGGGCGACCCCTGCGGCGTCGGTCCCGAAATTTCGATCCGCGCGCTCGCCGGCATGTCGCCCCAGGAGCGCGAGACGATCCGCATCTACGGCAACCTGGCCACGCTGGAGGCAGCACGGGCGGCACTCGGCCTCGATGTCGATCTTGCCGCCCATGTCGTGGACCTACCGGTCGAGGGCGCGCCGCTGCCCTGGGGGAAGCTGAGCCCGGTCGCCGGCGACGCCGCCTTCCGCTTCATCGAGAAGGCGGTGCGCGATGCCGAAGCCGGAGCGATCGGCTGCATCGTCACCGCGCCGATCAGCAAGGAGGCCCTGAACCTCGCCGGCCATCATTATGATGGACATACCGGCATGCTGCGCAGCCTGACCGGATCGAAGGCGGCCTACATGTTGCTGGCCTCCGAGCGTCTGAAGGTCATTCACGTCTCGACCCATGTCTCGCTGCAGGAGGCGATCCGCCGTTCGACCACCGAGCGCGTGCTGGCAACCATCCGCGCCGGCGACGCGCATCTCAGGCGCATCGGCTATGCCGCGCCCAAGATCGCGGTGGCCGGCATCAACCCTCATTGCGGGGAGAACGGCCTGTTCGGCACAGAGGATGACGACCAGATCGCGCCCGCGGTCAGGGCGGCTCGTGACGAAGGCATCGATGCCCATGGTCCGATTTCCGCCGATACCGTGTTCCACCGCGCCTATTCGGGCGTGTTCGACCTGGTCGTCGCCCAGTATCACGACCAGGGGCACATTCCGGTCAAACTCGTCGCCTTCGACACGGCCGTGAACGTTTCGGTGGAACTGCCGATCGACCGCACATCGGTCGATCATGGCACGGCCTTCGACATTGCCGGCAAAGGCATTGCCAATCACGGCAACATGATTTCGGCCATTGCCTACGCCCGCAAGCTGGTGTCCGGCGCGGCCAGGCGGGGATGACGCATGACCATCGCTCCTATCACTCTCCATCAGCCCCGCCGTCTTGCCGTGGGCGCCGGTACGGCCGCTGAGGTCGGCAACTGGGCCGGCGATGCCAGGTCGGTCCTGGTGGTCGCTACGCCTGTTACGGCGGGCTTTGCCGATCGTTTGAAGCTGTCCGGCCGCGTTACCGTGTTCGATGCCATTCCCGGTGAGCCGGATACGACGACATTGGATGCAGCGCTCGAAGCTGCGCGCCGCGGCGAGCCGGACCTGATCGTCGGTCTGGGCGGCGGCTCGGTTCTCGATGTCGCCAAACTCGTGGCCGCGCTCTGGGATTCACCGCAGACGCTCGCCGACGTCGCCGGGCCGAACCGGGTTGCGGGCCGTCATACGCGCCTTGCCCAGGTCGCCACCACGGCCGGCACCGGCTCGGAGGCAGGCATTCGTTCCCTGATCACCGATCCCGGCAGGGGCAACAAGATCGCGGTCGAAAGCCCGCATATGATCGCCGATCTCGCCGTGCTGGATCCGGAGCTGACCTATTCCGTGCCGCCGGCGGTGACGGCAGCAACCGGCATCGACGCCATGGCGCATTGCGTCGAAGCCTTCACCAACCGGCGCTCTCATCCGATGATCGATGGGTTTGCCCGCATGGGCTTTGGGCTCGTCGGCAAATATCTCGCGCGTGCCGTCCGGGACGGCACCGATACCGAGGCGCGCGAAGGGCTGATGCTCGGCTCCTATTATGGCGGCATCTGCCTGGGGCCGGTGAACACCGCTGCCGGCCACGCCATCGCCTATCCGCTCGGTACGCGGCTCGGCCTGCCGCATGGGTTGGCGAATGCGATCATCTTTCCGCACGTGCTGGCCTTCAACCAGCCGGCGGTTGCGGGCAAGACGGCCGAGGTGGCGCATGCGCTGGGATTTGGACAGGGTCTTTCCAGCGCCGAACTGGTCAAGGCTGCCCATGAATTCTGCCGAGGCCTCGGCATCGAGATGTCGCTTGCCGCCCATGGCGCCAAGAAGGACGACCTTACGCTCTATGCGAGCGAGGCACATGCCAATCGTCGCCTGATGGACAACAATCCGATCGACATGAATGTCGACGACGTGCTCGGAATCTACCGGGCCGCCCTTTAGGTCGGCTGTTGTATCGCGCCTGATTGTAAAACCCCGGCAGAGCCGGGGTTCAGACTGCTGACAAACCAGTAGCGTTTGTCAGCAGTTTTTGATTCACTGGGTCATGTTGAAGAAGGCCGGCCCCGAGCAGACAGCGATCGAGATGGTGACGCTCGATACGCTTGTTCCCAAAGATCATCTGCTGCGCAAGATC
>NZ_JAXOUF010000006.1:0-345318 GCF_034424805.1 Labrys sedimenti | reverse complement strand
AACCGCTAGAAATTATCTCGCCGTCGTAACTCTCGCTGCTACTGTCCTATGGATCAGATAAGTGTCCACAATTCCTAGAGCAAAGCGCGTTCACACGCGAACGCTTGTTTGCTCTAACTCTTTGTTCCGACGCGTCTTTGCGATTCTCGGTGATCCCGAGAAATCACAAAGCGCTTTAGGCTTGACTTAATCGGGCTGCGGCAGGCGGAAGACCTGGTCGTTGACCTTCACGCTATGGGTGACGATGTCATAGGAGACGTTCCAGACTAGCTGCCCGTTCCCCTCTTCCTTGGCGAGCCCCTTCACGAAGGAGAGGAAGAACACCGCCTTGCGCGCGTCCTCGGCATCGGCCTTGCTGAGGCCTTCGAGCACCGCATCGAAACCAGTGGCGGCGACTGCAAGGCTCGCCGTCGGCTCCGGATTGACAGCCGCGCTGCCGTCACCCTTGAGGGTATAGGCGGGAGCGGCGACGTTGAAATCAAGCTTGTAGTTGAGATCGCCGTCGAGCAGCCGGGTCATCAGCGCCACGGCCATCATCTTGCTGAAGGGCGGGTCCTGCGTGGCATCGAGGCCGCGGATCAGCACGTCCGCCATGCCGTCGAGACCGTTCAAGGACAGCTTGGTGGAATAGTTCGCCTCGGCCGGGATCAGCGAGCGAGCCCATTCGGGCACTATCACCTCTGGGATCACTAGACCGGAATAGTTCAGCGCATCGGAATAGTAGCCCTGCTTCACCAGCCCGGTGAGGCTATAGGCCTGGGTGGCCTTCGCCAGTTTGACCTGACCGAAAGGCAGGTTGACCCCGAGCCCCTCGATGCTCGAGGTGCTCGCAACCTCGCGCCAGAACGGCAATGCTGTCCGCAGCTTGGTCTTGAGTTCCTCCTGCGCCAGTACGATCTCCCCCTTGGAGGGATGGTCGCGCAGGAAGGCGACGAGATCGTAGATCGCGGCAAAGCGCATGCCGGTCGCCGAAAGCGTCTGCTGGCCGCTGGCCAGTTCGAACGCAACCGGGAATTGCCGATCCTTCTTGTCCTGGACCTTGCCCTTCAACCCCTCAAGCTTGCTGTCGAATTTGACGTCGACGCCATCGGCCTCGTCGGCCTTGCTGGTGGTCTGGAAACCGAACTTGCCGGTCGACAAATCGACATCGGCATCGTGATTGCGCACGGCCGCGGTGCTGCCATCGCAACCGGCCACCAGGGTCTCGAAGCTCATCAGCTTGGGAGCGAATACGCCTTGGCTGGCGCAGGCAGCGAAATTCAGGCTGCCGGTCTCCGTACTGCCCTCCCACTCCCTGCTCCAGGCCACAGCGATGGGAGCCGGGCCGCTCTTCACCGCCCATCTGCCGTCGGGCTGTGGCGTCAGCCTGACGATATAGGGATTGATACGGGCCACCTCGCCGACGCCCTTGCCCTTGTCCTTGTCCTTGTCCTTGTCGAGCTTGCTGCCGTCGAAGGAGAGGGTCACGTCATAGCCATCGTCCTTGGGGGCGATGGTGATGAAACCCTTCTCGAACGGCACGGGACCGATATAGGACTGGAATGTCTCAGTCAGCTTGCGCGCGCCTTCGGCGGTGGCCGGTTCGGCCAACGCCGGCGCAGCACCCGCGAGAGCCAGCATGACGGCACAGCACGCTGCGGCTGATGACAGAGCCGTTCCCTTCTTCATGCGAAGCGCGACACCGTTGATGATCGACATTCTGGTTCCTCGAAAATTCCATATGAAAAGGCTAAGCCCGTAACGCGCTTTAATAGGGCGCCAACGCGCCCGCCGATGTCACTCGCAGAACAGGAGATCGCCGGGCGCGATCTCGACGCGCTCGCCCATGACCGGTGCCTCGCCGCGCGCCACGCGGGCAAGAGCGGTTGGGTAGAGCCTGTGCTCGGCATAGAGCACGCGCGCTGCGAGATCCGAAGCCGTATCGCCCGGCAGTACGGGTACTGCTGCTTGCGCAATGATCGGCCCTTCATCCATGCCGGGCGTGACATAGTGGACGGTGCAGCCATGCAGGCGTACCCCCGCCTCGAGCGCGCGCTCATGGGTGGCGAGCCCCGGAAAGGCCGGCAGCAGGGCCGGATGGATGTTGATCATGCGCCCAGCCCAGCTCTGGACGAAAGGCGCCGTCATCAGGCGCATGAAGCCTGCCAGCACCACGAGATCGACGACATGCGCTTCCAGTCGCGCTTCCAGCGCCGCTTCGAAATCGGAACGGCTGGCAAAAGCCTTGTGGTCTATAGCCTCGGCGATGAGGCCGGCCTCGCGCGCCCGTGCCAGACCCGGCGCTTCCGGTCGATTGGAGATAACGGCAGCGATCTCAACCGGATAGGACGGATTCCTCGCAGCCTCGATGAGCGCAGCCATGTTGGAACCGCGCCCCGAGATCAGGATGGCAGCGCGCTTGCGTCCCTTCATAGCGTCAGCGTGCCGCGATAGACGACCCGCTCGGCACCTTCCTGCCTTGCCACCGTGCCCAGGCGAACCGGCGGCAGGCCGGCTTCAGCGAGAGCCGACTCCACCGCTGCCGCATCGGCGGCGGCCGTGACCACGATCATGCCGATGCCGCAATTGAAGGTGCGCAGCATCTCGTGGGCTTCGACGCCGCCCGTACGCGACAGCCAGCCGAAGACCGGCGGCGGCGTGAAGGAGGAGAGGTCGATGGACGCGGCGATACCATCCGGCAGCACGCGCGGAATATTGTCCGGGAAGCCGCCACCGGTGATGTGGGCGAGCGCCTTCACGGCAGAGCCCGTCGCCTTCAGCGCCGCCAGCAGCGGCTTGACATAGATGCGCGTCGGCGTCAGCAGCGCTTCGCCGAGAGTCTTGCCCTCGGCAAAGGGGGCGGGCGCGTCCCAGCCGAGACCGGAGAGCTCGACGATCTTGCGGATGAGCGAGTAGCCGTTGGAATGCGGTCCCGACGAAGCCAGCCCAAGGATGACGTCGCCTTCGGCCACGCTGCCGCGCGGCAGGATGGCATCGCGCTCCACGGCGCCGACCGCGAAGCCGGCAAGGTCATAGTCGCCATCGGCATACATGCCGGGCATCTCGGCGGTCTCGCCGCCGATCAGCGCGCAACCGGCATCCTTGCAGCCATCGGCGATGCCCTTGACGATGGCGACGCCCTGCCCCGGCGCGAGCTTGCCGGTGGCGAAGTAATCGAGGAAGAACAGCGGCTCGGCGCCCTGCACCACCAGGTCGTTCACCGACATCGCCACCAGGTCGATCCCGACCGTGTCATGAATGCCGGTCTCGATCGCCACTTTCAGCTTGGTGCCGACACCGTCATTGGCCGCAACCAGGACGGGATCCTTGAAGCCACAGGCCTTGAGGTCGAACAGGCCGCCGAAACCACCGATCTCGGCATCGGCGCCGACACGGCGGGTAGCCCGGACCAGGGGCTTGATGGCATCGACCATGGCGTTGCCGGCGTCGATATCGACACCGGCATCGGCGTAGGTCAGAGAGTTTTTACGATCTTTGTTCATGTCCCGGCTTTGCCCTGCTTCCGCTCAGCAATCAAGCCCAGATAATGCTGGACCACCGTTGCGCCCGCAATCGCGGTGATATCGGCGTGATCATAGGCGGGCGCGACCTCCACCAGGTCGCAGCCGACGATGTCGAGGAAGCCGAGCCGGCGCAGGATCATCAGGGCCTGGCGTGAGGATGGACCACCGGCGACCGGGGTGCCGGTACCGGGCGCATAGGCTGGATCCAGGCAGTCGATATCGAAGGTGATATAGGCCTTAGCATCGCCGACCCGCTGGCGGACGCGCTCGACCACCTCGGCGACGCTGAGTGTTTCCAGATCCTCGCCATAGAGGATCTCGATGCCGCAATCGTCCGGCGCATGGGTGCGGATGCCGATCTGGATGGAACGATCGGGCCGGATGATGCCCTCGCGCACGGCGCGCGCCACGAAGGAGCCGTGGTCGATGCGCCCCTCGTCGTCATACCAGGTGTCCTGGTGGGCGTCGAAATGCACCAGCGCCATCGGGCCATGCTTGGCGGCATGGGCCTTGAGCAACGGCCAGGTGACGTAGTGATCGCCGCCGATGGAGCACAGCATGGTGCCGGTGTCGATGATATCGCGCGCCTGCGCCTCGATGCAGGCCGGGATCTCGCCATGGCGCGCATAGTCGAAGGAGCAATCGCCATAATCGACCACGGCGAGGTTCTCGAACGGATCGGCGTGGAAAGGATATTGCGGGTCGCCGTCGAAGATCGCCGAGGCCCGCCGAACCCCTTGCGGTCCGAAGCGGGCGCCGGGCCGGTTGGAGACAGCCGCGTCGAAGGGAATGCCCCAGACGGCGACGTCGATACCGGTGAGGTCGCGCTGGAAACGCCGACGCATGAACGACAGGATGCCGCCATAGGTCGGCTCGGTGGCGCCACCGAGCACCTCCTTGCGGAAGACGGCATTATCGGTCGGGCGCGGACGAAGCGGATCGTCGGTCGGGCCAGCCATGGGAATCTCCTCCAAAGCGTCTTTCAGAAAAGCTGATGGACTTTTCGACTAAGAAAACGCGTCAAAACAAAGAGGTAGAGAGAAAGTACGATTCGAAGAAATCGCACTTTGCTCTGGCGCTGCTTCGCTTAACGAATGTCGCCCCTGGCTTTAAGGGCAATGCGTGACAAAGGGAATATGCCCGATGACGTCACTACGGCTCCGCATCGGGGCCGTCGAAGCAGCCCGATCGGAACATCGCATCGCCAGTGTGGTTCGGTGGAGTGGAACGGCTCATCAAAGGAGGTGTCCATGATCCCGAGAAAAGCCACTTACACTATCGCCTTCGTCACCTTGTTGGGGCTGCCCGCCACGGCTTTGGCGCAGCAGACCACCCCTGCCGCGACGGGCGCCGTTTCCTTCGTTACCAAGGCCGAGCCCGGCCAATATCGGGCCAGCCAGCTCGTCGGCGTGAAGATCTACAATGCCAAGGATGAGAATATCGGCAATGTCAACGACGTGCTGGTCGACAAGAAAGGCACAGTGGTCGGTGTCGTCATCGGCGTCGGCGGCTTCCTGGGCATCGGGGAAAAGAATGTCGCCCTGCCCTACACCGCCATAACCTGGTCCGACATGGCACCGGCCCCGGCCCAGCCCGGCGCGGGCGCTCCAGCACCTGCCGGCACCCCATCGGCAGCACCTAGTACCCCCGAGACCCAGCCCGTCAACCAGGTGCGGGATTATCCCGCCCGGGGCATGCTGGCGATGACCAAGGAGCAGCTTGAGGCGGCCCCAGCCTTCAAATACGCCTCGGAAGCGGTGACCCAATAGGTCGCTCGCATAGTGCTGGCCGAGATCGAGGTGATCGCCGGCTCGCTGGTTGATCCTGCAGCACCGTTCCAGGTCGGGCCCGCCTCTCGCCATTAGTGGCGGGAGGCGGGCTCGAATGGACTATCGCCATGCTGCCTTCGCCGCTAAGATCCGGCCTTCTCACATCGAGCGCGAGGATCGTCATGGAAATCAAACGGAGTGGCTCGCAGCCTTCCGGACGCGGGCCTGCGGACTGGTTCACGGGGACTGTTCGCATCGATCCGCTGTTCAGCGCACCTCAGCCGGCCCGCTCCGTCGGCGCCCGCGTCACCTTCGAACCCGGCGCCCGCACCGCCTGGCATACCCATCCCCTCGGCCAGACCCTGATCGTGACCGCCGGCTGCGGCCTGGTTCAGCGCGAGGGCGGCCCGATCGAGGAGATCAGGCCGGGCGACGTGGTCTGGTTCGCGCCCGGCGAGAAGCATTGGCACGGCGCCGCCAGCACCACGGCGATGACGCATATCGCCATCCAGGAGCAGCTGGACGGCAAGGCGGTCGACTGGCTCGAACAGGTCAGCGACGAACAATATGGTGCGCGCTGAGGCCCCCGCCCTCATTCATCCTCGCCGAAATCGCCCGACAGCCGTAGGCCTTCGAGCCAGGTCTCGCCATCGCGCTTGATCACGCGGTGCGGTGGCATGCCGGAAAGGTCTTCGATGGCATCCGCCAGGACCTGTGAATGGGTCACCAGCCAGATCTGGGCCCTCTGCGAGGCGCGCACGATCATGCCGGCGAGCGGAACCAGGAGATCGGGGTGCAGGCTGGCTTCCGGCTCATTCAGGGCAATGAAGGGCGGCAGGCGGGCCGACAGCAGCGCCCCCGCTAGCGCGAGATAGCGCAGCGTGCCG
Source organism: Labrys sedimenti (assembly GCF_034424805.1). NCBI lineage: Bacteria > Pseudomonadati > Pseudomonadota > Alphaproteobacteria > Hyphomicrobiales > Xanthobacteraceae > Labrys > Labrys sedimenti. Next base: position 339,159 of record NZ_JAXOUF010000006.1, on the reverse strand, counting down.
TCGGAGAGTTCGCTCGCCTCGTAAACGCGCTTGGGATTATCGGGGAATACCATGCCGAAAGAGGCCATGCGATCGGGCATCGGCACCACCAGCTGCGCGCCGGGAAAGGCCTCGCCGATACAGGTCTGCAGGGCTTCGGCATCCGCTCGGATATGGACGAGCGTGGCAAACACGGCCGCCAGATCATGGCCGTCGGAGGCCAGGGTTGGCGTCGTGACCGCATAGCAGGGCCGACGAAGCGCGGAATCGCGGTCCGTGCGCAGCCCGTGATAGAAACGCCATTCCAGGAGAGCGCGGCGCACGGCGGCGATGTCGGCGAGGCGATCGGCGTCGTGCAGCGTCGCCAACGCCGTCTCGGAGGCAAGCAAGGGAACGCCGAAGGGGCGCCGCTTGCCGTCCTGGCCAGCAATGGTAACCACCGGTCCCTTGCGCTCCAGCACCGTCTGCTCGCGCCCGCGATGGCTGAATTTGAGGGTCTCGACCTTGACCTGGGGCTCACCGAGAAAGCCAGTGCCGAGAATGACGCCGCCGGATTGCTGCACCAGCCCTGCCTCGATCCGGTAGCGATAGCGGGCGCTCTCGCTGCTCAAGCCGACGTCGAGGTGAATGCGGACAGGTTCGTTCCTCGGGCGCGTACCGGCCCATAGCGCAGCGGCCAATCCCCCCTCCCGTGCCAGCTCATGGGCGAAGCTGCCCTGTGCCGCCGCCTGGATCAGTTGCAGCGCCCGGTAGAGATTGGTCTTGCCGGTGCCGTTGGCGCCGACAAACACGCTGAGATCACCGACCTCGAAATGGATGGAGCGCAGGGAGCGATACCCCTTGAACCAGATATCGCTGACGCTGACGGACATGGCACCGCTCCGATTCGATCGAAGCCGACCTTGCCCCAGGCCGATGGGCGCCGCAAACGCCCGGCATGACAGCCGCGGCGATCGCGCGATGACGACAGCGATCCTATCGCCCCTTCATGACCGTTTCCCACGCCCGCCCCGCCCGGAGGGCCTGGGTGCGCGCCAATTGCTGATGGCCGTCGCCAGGGTGCTGTACCAGGCCCGTCGCGTCTGTGCCGGCGCATCCGGTTCCGGCATCACCGGCCGTTCCCAGCGACGCCGATAGGCCGTCTTGAAAAAATAGCTCGAGGGAATCATGACGGTACGCCTCTTTAATTTATTGAATCGATTCAATAAATTATCCAAAACTTACCGCAAGTTACGGGAAACAGGTGGCTTTGCATTTTATTGAATCGATTCAATCGATAACTCGAAAATGAACTCCGGTCAAGCAAAATTGAATCGATCCAATCGCATGTTAGAGTGATGTGTCTGCTGGCGCGTCTCGTGCCGGCTGCAATCGCGGCACCGCCGCTTTCGCCTCGCCGCGTGCAGGCACGATGGGAGATGCCTTTGGACAAAGTCATACGGCTTGCCGACGTGGCGAAGGCGGCAGGCGTGTCGCAGGGCACCGCCTCCAACGTCTTCAATCGCCCACGCCTGGTGCGACCGGAAGTCCGCGAGCGCGTCGAGGCGGTCGCCGCATCCCTCGGCTATCGCGGACCCGATCCGAAGGGACGCCTGCTGCGTGCCGGCAAGGTCAACGCGCTCGGCATCGTCACCGCCGAACCCCTCTCCTATTTCTTCGAGGATCCGTTCGCCCGCCTGATGATGGCGGCGATTTCCAAGGCCTGCGACGAAAGGGGTGCCGGCATCGCCCTGGTCTCGGCCATGAATGAGCAGAAACTCGCCTGGAACGTGCAGAGCGCCCTGGTGGATGGCTTCATCCTGTTCTGCATCGACGAGGGGCCGCGGCTGGTCGAGCTGACGCGCGAGCGCCAGCTGCCTTTCGTAGCCCTGCATCTGGGCACGCGCGACGAGAACATCGCGGCCATCGGCGTCGACAATTTTGCCGGAGCCAAGGCAGCAGCCGACCACCTGGCCGGCCTCGGCCATCGGCGCTTCGCCATCCTGTCCATGCCCTTTGCAGACGAGCGCACCGGTCCTGCCACCATGCGGGAAGTCGACGCCGCGATCTATTCGAGTTCGCGCGACCGGGTGCTCGGCTATTTCGCCGCCCTTGCCGAGCATGACATCGATACCGCCGGCGTGCCGATCTTCGAAACGCAGAACGAGGAGGCGGACGTCCTCGATGCGATGGCCCAGCTCTTTGAAACCCCTGCGCCGCCGACCGCTCTCCTGGCCATGTCGGACCGCATCGCCTTCGCCGCCCTCGAATGGCTGCAGCAGCAAGGCCTGTCGGTACCGCAGGACGTTTCGGTCATCGGTTTCGACGGCGTGCCGGAAAGCGCCTTCTCCGAACCGCCGCTCACCACCATCGCCCAGCCGATCGCGGCGATGGGCCAGCGCGCCGTCGAGATAATTCTCGACACGCCCGAAGAAACCGGTCGGCAGCAATTTTCGACGGAACTGGTGGTCCGCGGGTCGACGGCTCCGCCCAAGCCTTGAACAGGCAACAAAAAACCCCGCCGAAGCGGGGTTTCGAAAGTGCTGTCCGGAAGCTTAGCGCTTCGAGAACTGGAAGGAGCGGCGAGCCTTGGCGCGGCCGTACTTCTTGCGCTCGACCACGCGGCTGTCGCGGGTGAGGAAGCCTTCCTTCTTCAGAGCCGAACGCAGTTCGGGCTCGTAATAGGTCAGGGCCTTGGAGACGCCGTGGCGCACGGCACCGGCCTGGCCCGACAGACCGCCACCGGCAACGGTGATGTTGATGTCGTACTGGTCCGTGCGGTTGGCAACGGTCAGCGGCTGCTGGATCAGCAGGCGCAGCACCGGGCGGGCGAAGTAGACGGCCAGTTCACGGCCGTTGACCGTGACCTTGCCGGCACCCGGCTTGATCCAGACGCGGGCAATGGCGTTCTTGCGCTTGCCGGTGGCATAGGCGCGGCCATGGGCGTCCAGCTTCTGGACATGCTTGGGCGCTTCGGCAGCGGCAGCAGCCTCGCCGAGAGCCTGCAGCGAATTGAGCGTATCGGCCATCGGATCAGCCCTTCACATTCTTGGCGTTCATGCCGCCGACATCGAGCGCTTCGGGCTGCTGAGCCTCGTGCGGATGCTCGGTACCCTTGTAGACGCGCAGGTTGAGCATCTGCTTGCGGCCGAGCGGGCCGCGCGGGATCATGCGTTCCACGGCCTTCTCGACGATGCGCTCGGGGAACTTGCCTTCCAGGATGAACCTGGCGCTGCGCTCCTTGATGCCGCCCGGATGGCCGGTGTGATGATAATAGACCTTCTGATTGTACTTGCGGCCGGTGAACACCACCTGCTCCGCATTGATGACAATCACGTTGTCGCCGCAATCGAGATGGGGCGTGTAAGTCGGCTTGTGCTTGCCGCGCAGGCGCATGGCAATCACGGAAGCCAGACGACCGACAACCAGACCCTTGGCGTCGATGATGACCCACTTCTTCTCGATATCGGCGGTCTTGAGCGTAAAGGTGGACATGGTGTCGCCTATGGTTGCGCTGTCGATCCGACGGTTGAAAACGACAAGGCGGCATAGTGGCTTGCAAATGCAAACCACGTCTCCAAAACGGAAACTGGGGCCGCCGAGTTGGGGAGCTTCTACACGAGAGCCGGATGAAGGTCAACGCGATATTTCAAGCAAGCTCTTGAATTTTCCCTTCAAAAACAATTGCTTACTCATACGGTAATTAATTACCTGCGTTTTGCCCGTAGTAACTGACGAGATCTTCGAGTTTGGGGCGCGGCCGGTCGGGCACGGCTTCCTTCGGCGTGCCGATATGCACGAAACCGGCGAGCTTTTCATGCGAGCCGATGCCGAGCTTGGCGAGCACCCGCTCGTCATAGGCCATCCAGCCGGTGAGCCAGCTCGCGCCGAAGCCCAGCGCATGGGCGGCGATCACGAGATTCTCGCAGACCGCTCCCGCCGACAATTCCTGCTCCCAGAGCGGGATCTTCACATGGTTGGCGGCGGTCGAGACCACGCCGATCACCAGCGGTGCCAGGGTAAAGCGCGTCGATTCCTTCTTGCGGGCCGCTTCCTCCGCATCCGGGCATGCTGCCATGAAGGCATCGTAGACGACCTGCCCGGCCTTCTCGCGCGCAGCGCCCTGATAGATCACGAAGCGCCAGGGATGAAGCTTGCCGTGGTCCGGCACGCGCGTGGCGATGGCAAGCAGCGTCTCGAGCTGGGCGGCGTCCGGTCCCGGCGCCGACAACATGGCGGGGGGCACAGAGCGGCGGGTCTTCAGAAGCTCGATGGCATCCATGGCGTACATTCCCATTGCATTGCGATCCAGCGCCTGCGCCGAAAATCGCAAAGCCGCGTCCAGGCGCGGCGTTGGAGCGAGGCGGCGTTTTGATCGAACGCGCCTTGCCCGAGGAGACGAACGCTCACATAAGCCCTGCGGCAGGCCTTGGGTAGGACCTCCGGCGCGATAAGCCCGAGTCCTCCCCATCTTTACGGCCGGACGGTTGCGGGATGCGGTTAGGCAATCGCGCCTATCTGTCTGATAAGAAGGAGATTGTCGTGCCTTCCCGTTCATCGGGTTGCGGCAGGGTCATTCCGCCGCATCCTGGCGGGGAATGGCGCCGGTCTCCGCTCCCGCCGGCATCTCTCGCGCCGGGCGATAGGGTGTCGCCAGCAGGAAGGCAAGCGCCAGCACCTCGGTGCCCGCTCCCACCCAGCCGATGGCCTGGATCGAATAGCGCTCGACCACCACGGCACCGACAGCCGCCCCGGCCGCGGTGCCGAGATAGATGGCCGAGGCGTTCAGGGCGAGCACGACCGAGGCCAGGCGCTGGTCGATGGCAAGCAGGCGCACCTGCTGCACGGCCGGGAAAGCCCAGCCGAAAAGCCCCCACAGGATCAGCACCAACCCTGCGCCGATCCAGCCGGCCAGCCCCGGCAGGAAGGTCGGGATCAGCGGCAGGATGCCGAAACTCACGACCAGCACCGTGAGGACGAGGGTGAGAAAACGCCGGTGGTTCCAGCGGTCGGCCGCATGGCCGCCCAATGTATTGCCGGCGGCCCCCGCCAAGCCTGCAAGGATGAGGAAACCGGCAACCGCCTCGGGCGAGGCACCCAGCACGGTCTCGAGATAGGCTCCGATGAAGGTGTAGACGCCGAAGGCACCGGCCAGGACGACGACCGTCAGGCCGATGACTTCGAGCACGTCGGAACGGCGGGCCACGGCCAGGCGGTCGGCGAGGCTTGGCGCCGGCGGCCCCGACACCGCCGGCAGCTTCAGGACGATGCCGGCCAGCACCAGCAGGCTCATGGCGGCGACCATGCCGAACGTCGCCCGCCAGCCCAGATGCGCCGCGATGGCGGTGCCCAAGGGCACGCCGATCACCAGCGCCACAGTCATGCCGGTATAGATGAAGGACAGGGCCCGCCCGCGCTTGGCCGGCTCGACCGACATCGCTCCATAGGCAAAGGCGGCCGGCATGAAGGTCCCGGCCGACAGGGCCAGGACGACGCGGCTCGCCGCCAAGGTGAGAAAGCCGGTGGCGAAGGCCGCTGCCAGATTGGCGAGGCCGAAAACGGCCATCGCCGTGATCAGCAGGGTACGTCTCTCCCAACGTGCCGTCGCCACTGCGATCAGGGGCGAACCAACCGCGTAAGCGAGCGCAAAAATGGTGACGAGGTGACCGGCATGGGCGACCGGAATGCCGAGGTCCTCGGCGATGCGCGGCAGGATGCCGGCAATCATCAAGCCTTCGCTGCCGATGGCGAAGGCGCCCAATGCGAGCCAGGCCAGGGTTCGATACATGGCGAGTCCATAAGTTCAATAATTATTGAACTTATGGACTCTTCCCTCTCCCTGTCAATGAGTTCAATGACTCTTGAACCAATGGCATTCAGTCGATATGTCCCTGTCATGGCCAAGACGATCTTTCATCCGGAGACCGACCAGATCGAGTTGACGACGGTCCTCGAAGCACTCAGCGATCCCATTCGCCGCGACATCATTCTCGGCCTCTTCGAGGATGGCGAGCAGAATTGCTCCGCCTTCAATGGCCTGAGTTCCAAGACCAATCTGACCTATCACTATGTCCGGCTGCGCGAAGCCGGCCTGACGCGCACGCGCCCCATGGGCACGCATCGCCTGATCACATTGCGCGCCGACGATATCGAATCGCGCTTCCCCGGCCTGCTCGCCGCGATCCTGGCTGCCGCCCGGGCGGAGCGCCTACAGCGCCAGGCCGAGGACTTGTGCGACGCCTTATCCTCCGCCAAGGCAGCCGGCGACCAACCCCATCGTGAAGATGGGGCTTGAAATCGCCGCCTTTCCGTGAATCGTGGCGGCCATGATTGCCAAGACTTCAATCTTCAAGATTCCGGTCCTCCTGCTGGCGGGCGCCCTGATGGCCCTGCCCGCGGCCGCGCAGACGCCGCCGGGTCCTGCAGCCGTCCCCGCAGCAGCGCCGCAGGCACCTGCCCAGGCGGCGCCCCCGGCTGCGGTCGAGGAACCGGCCGTCACGCGCAAGGTCGAACTCTCCGCCAGTTTCGCCGAAAAAGGCGAGCCGATCACCTCGGGTCTGAAATGGCGGGTGTTCCGCCTCGGCAAGGGCGAGGCGGATGCGGTGAAGATGGCCGAATCCGACGAACCGGCTCCGGAATTCTCGTTGGCACCCGGGCGTTATGTCGTGCACGCCGCCTATGGACTCGCTGCTGCGACCAAGGAGTTCGAGGTCGACAAGGCACCCGTGCGGCAGGGGCTGGTGATCAAGGCCGGTGGCCTGCAGGTCGAGGCCTCGGTGCTCGACAAGCCCATCCCGGCCGAGCAATTGACTGCACGCGTCATGGTGATCCAGCCCACCGGCGAGCGCCGCCTCATCGCCGAGGGTGTGCCTGCCACCAGCATTCTGCGCCTGCCCGAAGGCCGCTATTTCGTCGAATGCACCTATGGCGATTCCAATGCCACCGTCTCCGCCGAAATCTCCATCGGCGCCGGCAAATTGACGGAGGCCAACTTCCACCAGATGGCGGCCACCCTGACGCTCAAACTGGTGAGCCAGGCCGGCGGGGAGGCGATCGCCAACACGGCCTGGTCGGTGCTGACGCCGGGCGGCGACGTCATCCGCGAATCCATCGGCGCCTTTCCCTCCCTGATCCTGGCCGAGGGCAATTATACCGTGGTGGCTCGCCACGAAGGCCGGGTCTATACGCGCGAGTTCGACGTCAAGGCCGGCCATGACGGCGATGTCGAGGTGATCGCGCGCTGAGGGCGCGGCGCGAGATAATCGAACCGAATTGCTCGACTTTTGTCATTGCCGGGCTTGCCCCGGCAACCCAGCCCCTTGCGGATAAGGAAGAGAGCGGGGCCATTGGAGGCCCGGATCACGCCCGGCATGACAAAGGTCGTGTCTTCATTGCCTCGCGTCGCCCCCTAAGAAACCGTTCAAGAATAAGCGCACCATCATCCCCGGCGCCGCCGCTGGCGGCGGAAGGGAATCCAGGGGCCGAACAAGCGGAACACCAGCTGCCGGGCGCGATTCTGTTGCCATTCGATCACAGTTGCGTGCGCTTTTGCCGATCACGCCGTTGTGTCTCGCTTCAATGCGCAATCCTGCCGCAATGCGCCTCTATCGCCCCAATTCATTGGAGCAACCGCTCCTCAGATTTGTCGGCTGATAGTTGCCACTGAAACATGGTACTGGATATTCGGGGTTGAAATGATACTGACGCGACGCATACTTCTTCTGGGTGCACCGCTTTTTCTTGCCAGTTGTGCAACGGGAGGCGGCCGAAGAAATGCCAATTTGCAGCAGGCGGCCTTTACACCTGACCCCTACTATGTCTCCCTCTACGGCGGCATCGAGGATGATCGCTTTCCCGTCCAAGCCGTGAACCTCGCCAAGGTACCGCCGAAATATTGGCGCCGCGAGGTTCCCTACGAGACCGCGGAGCAGCCCGGCACCATCGTCGTCGATCCCAACCAGCGCTTCCTCTATCTCGTCCAAGAAAATGGCAGGGCGATCCGCTACGGCGTCGGCGTCGGCAAGACCGAGGCGTTCAATTTCCAGGGCGAGGCCACCATCGCCCGCAAGGCCGAATGGCCGCGCTGGACCCCGACGCCCGACATGATCCGCCGCGATCCGGAACTGAACGAGCCCTATCGCAACGGCATGCCCGGCGGCGTCGACAACCCGCTCGGCGCGCGCGCGCTCTATCTCTACCGCGACGGCCGGGACACGCTCTATCGCCTGCATGGCACCACCAATCCGGCGACCATCGGCACCAAAGTGTCCTCGGGCTGCGTCCGCCTGATGAACCAGGACATCATCGACCTCTATAACCGTGTGCCCACGGGCACCAAGGTCATCGTGCTGCCCTCCGCGCCCGCGCCGGAGGAAGCCCCGCTGCCTGACATGGTCTGAGCCTTACGGGCGCGTGCGACATCGCAGCACGCGCCCCTCGTCCTCGGCGGCTCTATACTCCGCGGCATCGCTCCATTCTGCCGAGACCTCGGAGCGCGTGGAGCACCGTTTCCATGAACACCGTCGCCGTCGCGCCCGACACCGGTCTTGCCAGCCTTCTTCCCGGCGCCCAGTTCGCCGACGCCTATGCGCTGGACATGGCTCCCCCAAAACTCGACGCAAGACGGGCGGCCGAACGCATCATGGCCCGCTCGCCACGCTGGATCGCCACGCTTCTGGCTCTGAGGAACCTCGCCGTCGCCCCCTTCGGCCTGCATACCCGGCCGCCCTCCTCACCGGCGGGCCTGGGCGTCCTCGGCATCTTTCCCGTCCTCAGCCAGACGCCGGATCGGCTGGTCGCCGGCTTCGACGACAGCCATCTCGACTTTCGCATCGTCGTCGACATATCGCGGCGCCGCGAGCGCCAGCGCATCACGCTGACCACGCTGGTCCTTACCCACAACCGTCTCGGCCAGGCCTATCTCGCCACCGTACTGCCTTTTCACCGCGTGATCGTGCGCGCCATGCTGCGGCAGGTGCGCGAAGCCTGATCGCGGATCGCTTTCCTCAGGAGGCCAGCAGGACGGGCACGCCCTTATGCTTGGCCTTCTCCTCGGGCTCGACATGGATGGTCACCCGCGCGCCCTCGATCGCCTGGCGGAGCGCCAGTTCGATGCGGTCGCAGATGGCATGCGATTCGGTCACCGACATCGTGCCCTGCACCACCAGGTGGAAATCGATGAAGACGACGCTGCCGACCTGACGGGTCCTGACATCGTGCGCCTCCTGGGCGCCCTCGCTGTGGGTGGCGATGATCTTGGCGATCTGGTCGAGGATTTCCGGCGGCGCGGAGGCATCCATCAGGCTGGAGACGGAATCGCGGATCATCACCCAGCCCGACCACAGAATGTTGACGGCGACGATCGCCGCCAGGATCGGGTCCAGGATCAGCCAGCCCGTCACGGCCACGAGGGCAACACCGATCAGGACGCCGCCGGACGACCAGACATCCGTCATCACATGCCGACCGTCGGCCGCGAGGGCCGGCGAGCGCCAAGCCCGGCCCCAGCGCAGCAGCGTCAAGGCCCAGCCGAGATTGATCGCCGTCGCCACGGCATTCACCGCCAAGCCCAGCGCAGGCGCATCCAGCGGCCTCGGTGCGAGAATGCCGTCATAGGCCTTGACCAAGATGAGGATCGCCGCCAGCACGATCATCACGCCCTCGATCACGGCGGAGAAATATTCGGCCTTGTGATGGCCATAGGGATGGCCGCCATCGGCAGGCTTGGAGGCTACCCGCAGGGCGATGAAGGCGGCGCCCGCCGCAACCACGTTGATGATGCTCTCCAGCGCATCCGAATAGAGCGCGAGCGAGCCCGTCAGCCAATAGGCACCGAATTTGAGCGCAAGGACGACGAGGCCGACGCCGGCGCTGGCAAGGGCGGCTTTCTGGGCGCGATTCATGATGGTTCCTGGTTCATGCGCAGCACCTCCGCAAAGGCCTGTGCCGATGCGAGGTCCCTACTCCCGGAAACTGCCGTAAGGCCAGAGCAAGTAGTATAGCCTCGGCTATCGGTGCCTCATGCTCTGCGTCGGCGCCATCTCAGCGTCCAGCCTTGCGGGCCAGGACGAAGAGCCAGTCGGTCGGCTTGTTGTCATAGCCGCCGCCCTTGGCGGCCTCGATCGAGATGCTCTCCCAGGGGCCGGGCCGATAGGCCTGCCCGAGCCAGTCGGCCGAAGGATAATTGTAATAGCGGCCGAACTGGTCCCTTCCCTCGGCCTCGCCGGCCTTGAAGCTGGCGTGGAAGACGCCGCAGGGCTTCAAGGCTCGATGGATCCTGGCGATGATTGCGGACAGCTCAGTGCGCGGCACATGGAGCAGGCAGGCATTGGCCCAGACGCCGTCATAGATCTCGACGGCCTCGATCGCCTCGAACAGCAGCACGTCGACCGGCCGGCCGAGGCGCTGGGCGGCGGCATGCGCAATTTCCGGCGTGCCGTCAGTCGGCGTGACGTCGAAGCCGCCTGCCAGCATGTATTCGCTGTCCTGCCCAGCACCACAACCAAGTTCCAGGATGGCTCCGCCCGGAACGACATGGGACAGAAACTGATCGAGGCGCCGTTTCTGCGCCACTTGTCCCCGCTTGGTGTAGGCGCCCGCCTGTTCAGCATAGAAAGCAATCGTCACATCATCTTTGGCAGACATTTGCGTTTCCTGTTTCACTTCCAGGGCTCGGGCGCGATAACGCCAATGTTTCGGCCTTTCCGCCGAATCAGGTCTCTCGCGATATTTCACAATTAATAGACGGAAAATAACATGGCAGGAAACGCTGAAGCCAGCTCTGCTGGGGGCTCCGGTACCCAAGCGGTGCCGGGTGGAATCGGCCGCATCGTCCTGGCGAGCCTGGTCGGCACCACGATCGAGTTCTACGATTTCTACATTTACGGCACCGCCGCGGCGCTGGTGATCGGGCAGACCTTCTTCCCGTCGACCGCGCCCGGTTCGCAGGCCCTCAACGCCTTCCTCACTTTCGGCATCGCCTTTCTTGCCCGCCCGATCGGCTCGATCCTGTTCGGCCATTTCGGCGATCGCATCGGCCGCAAATCGACGCTGGTCGCCTCCATGCTGGTGATGGGCCTGTCGACCACGCTGATCGGCGCGCTGCCGACCTATGAGCAGGCCGGCTTCCTAGCCCCCCTGCTGCTGTGCATCCTGCGTTTCGGCCAGGGCATCGGCCTTGGCGGCGAATGGGGCGGTGCGGCCCTGCTCGCAACCGAAAACGCCCCGCAAGGGCGGCGCTCCTGGTTCGGCATGTTCCCCCAACTCGGGCCGCCGATCGGCTTCTTCATGGCCAATGGCCTGTTCCTCGTGCTCCTGATGTTCCTCAGCGAGGCAAGCTTCCTCTCCTGGGGCTGGCGCATCCCCTTCCTGATCAGCGCAGCACTGGTGGCCATCGGCCTCTATCTCAGGGTTTCCATCAGCGAAACGCCGGAATTCCGCGAAGCCATGGCCCGCAACGAGCGCGTCGAAGTTCCCTTGCTCGAGGTGCTCCGGGACCATTGGGTCCCCCTGATCCAGGGTTCCCTCGCCATCGTGGTGTGCTACGCCCTGTTCTACATCTCCACCGTCTTTGCCCTGGGCTACGGCGTCAATGCGTTGCATATCGCACGCGGCGACTTCCTTGGTCTGCTGTGCATTGCCGTCATCTTCATGGCGATCGCCACCCCGATCTCCGCCGCCCTGTCCGACCGTTTCGGCGCCCGCCCGGTGCTGCTGATCTCGAGCGCACTGGCGGCGGCTTCAGGCTTCTGCCTGCCCCTCCTGCTCGGCAGCGGCAACAACTTCGAGGTCCTCGCCTTCCTGTCGCTGTCGCTCGCCCTGATGGGGCTGACCTTCGCGCCGCTCGGCGCCCTGCTGCCCGACCTGTTCCCCACCAGGGTGCGCTACACCGGCGCCTCCAGCGCCTATAATCTCGGCGGCATCCTGGGCGCCTCGCTCGCCCCCTATCTGGCACAGATCCTGCTGCAGAACGGCGGTCTGCCTTGGGTGGGCTATTATGTCAGTGCGGCGGCGATCATCAGCTTCCTGGCGGTGCTCAGCATGAAACGGACCGGCTGATATATCGGCACATTAAGCAACCAAAAGGTTGCACAAAATGGCTCGATCTGGCATAAATGTGCAACCAGGAGGTTGCAATTATGTCAGATCGTATCGAAAAAACCATCGCGCTGAACGCGTCCATCGACCGTGTGTGGCGTGCCCTGACCGATCACGAGGAATTCGGCACGTGGTTCCGGGTCAAGCTGGACGGGCCTTTCGTGCCCGGCCAGATCTCGCGCGGCCACATCACCTATCCCGGCTATGAGCATGTCGCCTGGGAGGCCAAGGTCGTCAGCATGGACAAGCCCCGCTTGTTCTCCTTCACCTGGCATCCCTACGCCGTCGATCCGGACGTCGACTATTCGAAAGAAAAGCCGACTTTGGTTGAATTTCATCTACGGCCGGAAGGGGCAGGGACGCATCTCAGCGTGATCGAGTCCGGGTTCGATGCCATTCCGGCCCACCGCCGGGCCGAAGCCTTCCGCATGAACGATGGCGGTTGGGCGGAGCAAGTGAGAAACATCAAAGCCCATGTCGAGACTTGATATCGCCCCACCAACACAAGACCATGCGGCGACCTTTGCCGCGCTGGGAGACCCGACCCGGCTGTCCTTGCTCGGCCGGCTCAGCAGCGGGCAGGCGCAATCGATCGCCAAACTGTCGACCGACACCCGCCTGACGCGCCAGGCCATCACCAAGCATCTGCATGTCTTGGAAGGGGCGGGATTGGTCTCCAGCCTTCGTGTCGGGCGCGAGACCCAGTTTGCCTATCGCCCGGAACCGATCGAGGCCGCGCGCTCCTATCTCGACGAAGTCTCCGCGCAGTGGGATGCCGCCTTCGCCCGCCTCAAGGCTTTCGTGGAGAAGTGATTGGGGTCTTCCGTCAAGGAGTTGAGGTCTGAAGTTCAGATAGTGCGGTGCAACCCCTCATTATCCCAGCCCTTTTCGGATTGTTCGAAAGACCTTGAAAGGGAGCGGTCCCCTATCACTCCGCCATCACCAGCCGTGCCGGCCCGCCATCCTCGCTCTTTAATACACGGTAGAAGCAGGAATGGCGGCCGGTGTGGCAACAGCCGCCATCGCCGCCGACCTCGACGCGCATGATCAGGGCGTCCTGGTCGCAATCGGTGCGCAGTTCCACCACACGCTGCAGCTGCCCCGAGGTCTCGCCCTTGCGCCAGAGTGCCTGGCGCGAGCGCGACCAGTACCAGGCCTCCCCCGTCTCCAGCGTGCGAGCCAGGGATTGCACGTTCATATGCGCGACCATCAGCACCTCGCCATGTTCGGCGCCGAGCGTCACCACCGTGATCAGGCCGTCACGATCGAATTTCGGCGTGAAGACGAGGCCTTCCTCCAGGGAGGCTTTGTCGCCGGGCGCGGGGAACGAGGTCGTCATGCTGATACTCGCGGAACGGATGACAGGATTTGCACGGGCTTCGGAAACGTTGAGGGATAAATGCACTGCTTCCAGACTGTCATCCCCTTCCCTCGCCCTCTCTCGCTTCGCTCAAGAGCGGCTCAGCCCGGGGATGACAGCAGCACTTATTTATCGGCGCTTCCTTAGAAGATGAAGTCCGTATGGATGAATTTCGACTTGTGGCTGCGGGTGATCTCGTCGAGCAGCTTCTTGCTGGGCTCGGTCTGCTTGGCGGCGATCATCGAACGGATCGAGAAGGAGCGCAGCGCATCGGTGACCGAGAGTGTCCCCTCGGCCGAATCCTTGCGGCCGGTGAAGGGGAAGACATCCGGTCCGCGCTGGCACTGGCAGTTGATGTTGACCCGGCAGACCTGGTTCACCAGCGGATCGACCAGAGTGCCGATGTCATCGGCGCTGGTGGAAAAGATGCTGACCTGCTGGCCGTGCTCGGAGGTGATGACATAGTCGAGCGCCGTCTCGATGTCGTCGAAGGGCATCACCGGCACGATCGGCCCGAACTGCTCCTCGCGATAGAGCTTCATGCCCTCCGCCACCGGATAGACCACGGCCGGCCGGAACAATGTCTCGACCTCGTCCCCTCCGCCTTCATTGACCACCCTGGCGCCCTTGGCCACGGCATCCTCGACACAGGCCACCATATAGTCCGTCTTGGCCCTGTCGGGCAGCGGCGTAATGCTGACGCCCTTGTCCCAGGGCATGCCGATCTTGAGCTTGGCAAGCTCCTCGGTGAAGCGTTCCAGGAAGCGATCGACGATGGAGCGGTGGACGATCAGCATCTTCAGCGCGGTGCAGCGCTGGCCATTGAAGGATAGCGCGCCGGCGAGGCACTCCTTCACGGCCAGTTCCAGATCGGCATCGGCGAGCACGATGGCGGCGTTCTTGGCGTCGAGGCCGAGAATGGCACGCAGGCGGTTGGTCTTGGGATGCAGCTTCTTGAGGTGATCGGCAACCTTGCTGGAACCGATCAGGGTCAGCGCGTTCACCTTCCCCGACTCCAGCAGATGCGGCACGATTTCCGCACCCTTGCCATAGACGAAATTGACCACACCGGGCGGGAAGGCGCTGCGGAACGCCTCCAGCAGCGGCTCGAACAGCAGGACGCCGAAGCGTGGGGGCTTGAACACCAGGGTGTTGCCCATGATCAGGGCCGGGATCAGCGTGGCGAAGGTTTCGTTCAGGGGATAGTTGTAGGGACCCATGCACAGCACGACGCCAAGAGGCGTGCGGCGGATCTGCCCGATGGTGCCCTCGACGATCTGGAAGCGTGAATTCTCATTGTCGAGATTGCGCACGGCATCGACGGTGGCGCGCATATAGTCGACGGTGCGGTCGAACTCCTTCTCGGCATCCGGCAGCGACTTGGCGATCTCCCACATGATCAGCCGCACGATCTCGCTGCGACGCGCCACCATCTGGCGGATAAAATCGAGCATGCAGGTAATGCGATCGGCGACCCGCATCGTCGGCCAGGCGCCGCGGCCATTGTCATAGGCACCGACGGCAGCCGCGAGCGCGGCATCAGCCTCCGGGATGCCGCCGACCGGAATCGAGCCGAGGGTAACAGGCAGCAAGCGCTCTTCCCCATCCCGCAGGTGAATGGGTGAGATCACGTTCTGCTTCTCGCCGGTCCATGCCAGCAGCTCGCCGTTCACCAGCACGCGATCCTGATGGATCTCGCCCGGAAGACGGAACTCGGCAGGAATATCCTCGGCTTTCGGGAACAGCGTTTTGAGCTCAGTCGATTGCAGCATCATCGGTACTCCTTCGAGACATGGCTGCCCCACCCCGTGCACGATCCATGCCACACGCGCTCCAGCGTGCAGCACGACTCATAAAGGGAATAAGACGCTCGGACGCCGAACGAAACCGCTCGTGACGAGCAGCCCCGCTGCCGGGTGTCGCTCAGCGTGCCTTGTAGGCGCGCTGTACCAAGCTCAGGAAGTGCATCTGCTGCTGTGGTTCGGACTTGAAGATGCCGGTGAAGCCAGTCGTCACCGTCGAAACGCCCTGCTTCTGGATGCCGCGCATGGCCATGCACATATGCTCGGCTTCCAGCATCACGGCCAGTCCTCGCGGCTTGAGGCGTTCCTCGATGGCCTGGGTGACGTTGGCGGTGAGATGCTCCTGCGTCTGCAGGCGCCGGGCATAGATCTCCACCACGCGCGCCAGCTTGGACAGGCCGACGACGCCACCGCTCGGATAATAGGCAATATGGGCGTGGCCCAGGATCGGCACGATGTGGTGTTCGCAATGGGAGTAGAAGGGAATGTCGCGCACCAGCACCATGTCGTCATAGCCGCCGACTTCCTCGAAGATGGTGTCGAGTTCTTCGCCGGCATCGTGCTCGTAGCCCTTGAACATCTCGCGCCAGGCCTTGACCACCCGCTTGGGCGTATCGACCAGCCCTTCGCGATCCGGATCGTCGCCGGCCCACTGGATCAGCGTCCGCACGGCGGCTTCGGCTTCCTTGCGCGTCGGGCGAGGCAGCGGGGCGTGGACCGTGTCATCACGTTCCAACTTGGCCGCAGGCTTATCCACCAGTGCATCCATCAAAAGCTACTCCCGCCGCCAAGACAGATCGTCAAAATCCGCCTTGCGGCCTTAGATCATACCGGCCTGGAGAACACCCCTCCCCAACCGACCCATTCATGCCTATATAGTTGAGAACGAAGCGCATACAATCAAGCGTCCCCCCATGCTCGACGACGTCTATAATAAACGTATCCTCGAATTGGCAGCCAATATTCCGCGTATCGGCCATTTGCCGCGCGCAGATGCCGCAGCCACGGCCCATTCCAAACTGTGCGGCTCCACCGTCTCGGTGGAGCTGGCGGTTGAGGACGGCAAGGTCTCCGATTTCGCCCATATCGTAAAGGCCTGTGCCCTCGGACAGGCCTCCTCCTCCATCATGGCCCGCAACATCATCGGTGCCAGTGCAGATGAATTGCGCGCGGCGCGCGAGACCATGCGTCGCATGCTCAAGGAAAACGGTCCGCCTCCCGAGGGCCGTTTTGCCGAAGCTGCGGTGCTGGAACCGGTGCGCGACTTCAAGGCCCGTCACGCCTCCACTTTGCTCACTTTCGATGCAGTGGTCTCCGCTTTCGACAGCATCGAAGCGAAGGCTGCGGAGTAGGCTGGTCCTTCCAGCGCGTTTCCTGGGATCGCAGGCTTCCAGCCTGCTCTTGGGAACGCCGTCTCCGCTGGAGAGGAAGATGCAGGCTGGAAGCCTGCGATCCCAGGAAACACACGGCCTCTTGCGCATTGTAACGGAAAAGCCCCATTCTGCCCTTGAACTTGCCGGTTTTTCCGGAAATGAGCATCGCGTTTCGAGCGTTTTGTGATTTGGCGGCATCATCAAGAATCGCAAAGATGCGCCGGAACGAGAAGTTAGAGTCAATTGCCGTTCACGCTTGAACGCGCTTTGCTCTAGGTAAGGACGGGGGCGCCCATGTTGAAACTGATCCTGCGGCGAAACGTCAAGTCGGGGCTGATCGGCGGCAAGAAGTTCGAAGTTCATAGCCGTATCGAGACGGACAAGGATCTTGTCGCCTTGTTCAAGGGGTATCCTGATGAACTGGTGCTCGCCTATAAATCCATCTGGGCGGATCGCAGCCTTTCCCTCAAGCGCAGCGAATTCCTGCGCGGAACCAAGTTCACCGTCACCTCGCTCAACGAACTCATCGAGCTCGAAGAAAGGCTGCAATCGGCCTTCGACCAGGTCCGGCGCATGATCGAGATCGTCGAGACCTTCCAGACCGACATCGCACTCGAACTTTGACGCCGGTCCCATCCGGAGGGCCTTGCACCTGTCGCCTCTCGCCACGACCTGGCCGCGCACCGCCGCCCGTCTCCTCATCCGCAGCTATCAGGTCACGCTTTCGGCCCTGATCGGGCGGCAATGCCGCTATTTTCCGAGCTGCTCGGAATTTGCCGACGAGGCGATCGAACGCCATGGCCTGTGGGCAGGCGGCTGGATGGGCCTGGCCCGGATCTGCCGCTGCCATCCCTGGGGCGGATCGGGCATCGATCCCGTGCCGGAACGATTGCCCGTCGACACCAGCTGGTATAGACCGTGGCGCTATGGCCGCCGGCGGCCTTTTACCTGCGACGAGGGGCAGTAGCCTCTCCTCTATCACCTGAAATCGCTTACCTGCTTGGTTGGCAGGAGTGAGCCTGGAGAAAACTATGCCTGTTTTGACTTTTCCCGATGGCAACCAGCGTTCCTACGAGGCCGGCGTGACCGGCAAGGCGGTTGCCGAGGGCATCTCCAAATCCCTCGCCAAGAAGTCCATCGCCATGAAGCTCGACGGGGTCCTTACCGACCTCGCCGAGGAGATCGGCAGCGATGCCCGCATCGAGATCGTCACCCGCGAGAGCCCGGAAGCCCTGGAGCTGATCCGCCACGATGCCGCGCATGTCATGGCCGAGGCCGTGCAGTCGCTCTGGCCCGACACCCAGGTCACCATCGGCCCGGTGATCGAGAACGGCTTCTATTACGATTTCTATCGCGCCGAGCCCTTCTCTTCGGAAGACTTCCCGAAGATCGAGGCGAAGATGCGCGAGATCATCGCGCGCAACGCCCCTTTCACCCGCGAGATCTGGAGCCGTGACAAGGCCAAGCAGGTGTTCGCCGACAAGGGCGAGAAGTTCAAGGTCGAGCTGGTGGAAGCCATTCCCGCCGACCAGGACCTGAAGATCTATTACCAGGACAACTGGTTCGATCTCTGCCGCGGCCCGCATATGGTTTCAACGGGCCAGATCGGCAGCGCTTTCAAGCTGATGAAGGTGGCCGGCGCCTATTGGCGTGGCGACTCGAACAACCCGATGCTGACCCGCATCTACGCCACCGCCTGGCGCAACCAGGAGGAACTGGACGCCTATCTCAAGCAGATCGAGGAAGCCGAAAAGCGTGACCATCGTCGCCTGGGCCGGGAGATGGACCTGTTCCACTTCCAGGAGGAAGGCCCCGGCGTGGTGTTCTGGCACGGCAAGGGCTGGACGATCTTCCAGGAGCTGATCGCCTATATGCGCCGGCGCCTGAAGGCCGACTACAAGGAGGTCAATGCCCCACAGTTGCTCGACAAGCATCTATGGGAGATCTCCGGCCATTGGGGCTGGTACCGCGAAAACATGTTCATGGCCAAATCGGCCGGCGAGGACACGGATGACGACCGCATCTTCGCGATCAAGCCGATGAACTGCCCGGGCCACCTGCAGATCTTCAAGCACGGCCTGAAGTCCTATCGCGACCTGCCGATGCGCCTGGCCGAGTTCGGCGCCGTGCATCGCTATGAGCCCTCGGGCGCCCTGCACGGGTTGATGCGTGTGCGCGGCTTCACCCAGGACGATGCCCACATCTTCTGCACCGACGAGCAGATGGCCGCCGAATGCCTGAAGATCAACGATCTCATCCTGTCGACCTATGCCGATTTCGGCTTCGACGAGATCGTGGTCAAGCTCTCGACGCGGCCGGAGAAGCGCGTCGGTTCCGACGAGCTCTGGGACCGTGCCGAAGAGGTGATGATGCGGGTGCTCGAACAGATCGAGGAGCAGTCCGGCGGGCGCATCAAGACCGGCATCAATCCGGGCGAAGGCGCCTTCTACGGGCCGAAGTTCGAATACACCCTCAAGGACGCCATCGGCCGTGACTGGCAGTGCGGCACCACGCAGGTCGACTTCAACCTGCCGGAACGCTTCGGTGCCTTCTTCGTGGATTCGGACGGCGAGAAGAAGACCCCGGTGATGATCCATCGTGCCATCTGCGGTTCGATGGAGCGTTTCCTCGGCATCCTGATCGAGAACCATGCCGGGCATTTCCCGCTCTGGCTGGCGCCCGAGCAGGTGATAGTGTGCACGATCACCTCGGATGCTGACGACTATGCCCAGGAGGTCGTCGCGGCCCTCAGGGCAGCGGGTCTGCGCGCCGAAATCGATCTGCGCAACGAGAAGATCAACTACAAGGTACGCGAGCATTCGCTCGCCAAGACTCCGGTGATCTTCGCCCTCGGCAAGAAGGAAGGCGCCGAACGCACCGTCTCGATCCGCCGCCTCGGCTCCCAGGCCCAGTCGGTGCTGCCGCTCGACGAGGCGATCGCCGAACTCACCAAGGAAGCGACCCCGCCGGACCTGCGCCGCTGAACCCTTCCTGGCAACTGTAGTTGAGCGAGTGTCAGGCCTTGAACGGGGTCTGATCTCGCACGATGGCATTGAGAGTGACGAGGATCGCGGGCGTCTCGCCTGCTCCTGGAAACGTTGCGTTTGCAGGAGAGGAAGATGCAGGCGAGACGCCTGCGGTCCCAGGACACGCCAATGAGCAAGCTCTTTTTCACCGTCGACACCCATTTCGGCCATGAATCGATCATCCGCCTGTGCAAGCGCCCCTTCGACGCGTCGAGGCGATGGACGAGGCTTTGATCGCGCGCTGGAACGCCAAGGTCGCTCCGAACGACGTGGTCTATCACATCGGCGATTTCAGCTTTCGCTCGGGCAAGCCGGCGCAGGCCTATCTGGAACGCCTCAACGGCCAGATCCATCTCATTCTCGGCAATCACGACGACCAGGCCAAGCTTGAGTCGACCGGGCGCCTGCGTTCGATCACCGAGATCAAGGAATTGCGCTGGAAGGGCCAGACGATCGTGATGTGCCATTACCCCATGCGGGAATGGCCGGGGGCCTGGCGTGGCGCCTGGCACTTGTTCGGGCATGTGCATGGCCGCCTCGATAGCGAGCCCTTCGGCTACAGCCTCGATGTCGGCGTGGACAGCCATGGCTACGCCCCTCTCGCGGCAGAGGAGGTCGCCACGCTGATGGACGGGCGCCGGCAGATTTTCGGCACCTGACGTCTATAGGATGGCGGCGGAAAGGCCTCGCTGTCGATCCCGTACTACTCGGCGGCAACCTTGGCCGCAGGCTCGTTTCGTATGGCCAGCCCCGCCAGCACCATGTCGAAGATCTTGTCGACATAGGCCACATCGGGCGGCGTCACGGTGGTGTGGAAACGCTGGAAGATCGGCGACATGATCAGGTCGAGCACGGTATCCGGATCGACATCGTCGCGGATCTGCTTCTTGTGCATGGCCGAGATCACGAAGGCCCGGGCGATTTCCTGGCGGCGCTTCATGACGATCTCGCTGAAGCGTTCCCGGAACGGCCGCTCGAACTGCGCCTCTGCCAGCAGGGCCCTGGAGGCGCCTTCCATCATCGGATCGCTGAGATATTCAGCCAGGCGACGCACATAGTTGCGGAAATTCACCATGGGCTCGCCGCCGGCGACCATGGGCGGCAGTACCTCGGTGCAACGGGCAAGATAGGCGTCGAGCAGAAGATCGGCCTTGCTGTCATACCAGCGATAGATAGTCTGCTTGCCCACCCCGGCGAGAGCCGCGATGCGTTCGACCGAGATGTCGCGATAGGGAGCGCGTTCGAGCAATTCGGCCGCTGCATGCAAAATCGCCTTGTGCGTTTCCATGCAGCGCGGTCTTCCGACGGGTCGTGCCGCCTGCTGCGCAATGGCCACCGAGAACTCCTATAAATGTCAAGAATATAATCTAGACGTAATGTCTCATATATAAACGCATTTCTGCTTGTTTTCAATCAACCTGACCTTGCACGGCCATGTGGCCTCCCGTGAAAGAGGATCGAATCCGCTGGGAGCGGCAGCCCAGGTGAGGCCCGGCGATGGCCCCAGCCCTGCCGGAATTCCCCCTTCCCGCCCTTCACAAAAATTTCAATACGCAACGTATCATATCTCTTGCATTCAGAGACGAAGCGTCTTATAAAGATGCCCATGGACGGCACACGGCAATCATTGCTGCAGGTTGTGAGCCCTCCGAACGAAGCGTTCAAGCGTATCATGAGTTTGGTAACGATTGTCAGCACGTAAGAGTAGATGAAAGCGTCTTTGCGCTTTTCAATATTGCATAGTTTGATTTCTAATCGGGCGCCGCACCTCCCCAACAGGTGCGGCGTTTATTTTTGTCATTCGACGATCGTCAGAATTTCCACGGACAATATTACCTCAACTCAATTCGGTGGCAGCTTCGGGACATGCCGACGGCTTGCTGGGACGGCATGACAGGTTCCGCCGCCCTGAAGTTTTCCACCTGGAAATCCATTGGCTGCGCCATCGATTGCGAACGGGCCGGACCATATTTAGCCGCACAATGATCCGAGGAGCTTATAAGCGGTACACGCGCCGGACGCTCGAGACGGAAAGGGGCGCAGGCGTGACCTTGCGTGGTCGCATCCGCGGTCGCGGCGAGCCTCGTCATGGCTTTTCCACGTCCCTTGCAGGAAAATGAGGAAAGCGCGCCAATCGACCTCCTTGCTGGCGATGTAACGTCCGGCAACGGCTGCAGTCCCACAAGCGGCCTCGACCACCAGGAAGCACCGCCCCTGCCCATAATTCTGTACTGTCTCGCTCCGGCTGCCCTGCTGTTGATTGGTTTGGTCCTGGGGCTCCTGGGCCTCGCCCGCAAGGTCGGGAACAAACCCCTGCCGGGACGAACGACGAGGCGGGGCATGATCACGAGCTTGGCCTTGTCCGGGCTTGGGACGTTGCTGATCCTCACGCAGAGCTGCGACCGTCAGGCGCTGCTCGCCCGCGTCCCAGCCCCGCTCGAAGTCGCGCAGGTGGAATACCGGCTCGAGCAATCCTGGGGCCTTGGTTTCATGCCGGGCGACAACGAGAGCGGCTTCGTCGTCTACCGCCTCACCGAGCAAAGCGCGCAATGGGCGCGGAACCAGAAAAGCCAACTCGGAAAAAGTCTTCCCGGCGGCAGCACGCGATGGCACCCGACACCCGTGAGCCATGTCGGCAACCGGGACTGGCACCCTCATGACGACGACACATCCATGACGCTGACGAAAGGGGAACCGCTCCATCCCGTCGCCATCGCGGAATATCTTGAAAAATATGGATTCACGATCCCCATTGAGGAGGGACGGGATGCGCAAGCCAACCAGGCGATCCGAGAGGCCGGCTCCTTCTATGCCTATGGCCGCGGCGGAAGCGTCACGATCGTCGACCCGGCTAGGGGAAAGGTCTATTTCGCCTATGCCGGCTAGACGTCTCAGCTCTCTTGCGACCGTAACGGCTGACTGGCCACCACTCAGAATCCGTCAGATCAAACCGGCGAACATCACAAGACTCCCTCCCCAAAGCCCGACCTCGACCACCTGCTCGCCAGGCAAACAGGTTTGTACGTTTACGGCCAGGGCGACATCCGGTAGGCTGGATGCATGGCGCTCAAACGGATGGACAACGTCGGAATCGTCGTCGAAGACCTCGCAGGGGCGATCGATTTCTTTCACGAGCTCGGTCTTGAGCTCGAAGGGCGAGCCATGATCGAGGGAGAATGGGCCGGGCGCATCACAGGGCTTGGCGATCAGCACGTCGAGATCGCCATGATGCGCACGCCCGACGGCCACAGCCGGCTTGAGCTGTCACGCTTCCTCACGCCGCCTGTGGTCGCGGATCACCGCAACGCCCCGGTCAACGCCCTAGGCTATCTCCGCGCCATGTTCACCGTGGATGACATCGACGACACGCTCGAAAGGCTCCGAAATCGCGGCGCGCAGCTCGTAGGCGAAGTCGTCCAGTATAAAGAGGCGTATAGGCTCTGCTACATCCGCGGGCCTGAGGGACTTCTCATCGGCCTAGCCCAGGAACTCGGCTGAACGCAATCGTTCCGCCAAAACCGCCCTGCCAGTCAGGCCAGGCATTGAAATTAAAAGGAAATTTGGTGCCGGTTGCGGGACTTGAACTCGCGACCTACCGCTTACAAGGCGGTTGCTCTACCAGCTGAGCTAAACCGGCGTCGGTTTTGGGGTAGCAATTCGGGCCCCTTCGCGCAAGTTTCCTGTGCAATGAAAGTTGGTGTAACATCTGTTACGCTCCACTAAGTCGTGGTGTGTTTCGATTGTGAGGGTCCAGCTGCAACAGTTTGGTGGGAACTCAGAGCCGATGATCAGTGTCTTCGACATCTTCAAAATCGGCATCGGCCCCTCGTCTTCGCACACTGTCGGCCCCATGCGCGCCGCCAATCGCTTCGTGCAATCGCTCCGCAAGCAGGGCCATTTCATCCACACCCATCGGATCGAAACCGTGCTTTACGGCTCGCTGGCCTGGACCGGTCACGGCCATGCCAGCGATATCGCCGTGATCCTCGGCCTCGCCGGCGAGGAGCCTGAAACCGTCGATCCCGAAGCCGTCGCCGCGATCGTCGAAGATGCCACCAGCAAGGGTATGCTCGCGCTCGGCGGACGCCGAGCGATGAGCTTCGAGCGCAACCGCGACATCGTCTTCGATCGCAAGACGCAGCCCAAGGGCCATCCCAACACCCTGTCCTTCACGGCCTTGGGCGAGGGCGGGGCTGCCCTCGCCACCGAATTCTACTATTCCATCGGCGGCGGCTTCGTGCTGGCCGAGGGCGAAAGCGCCGTGGCCCGTGCGGAGGTGGATGTCCCCTACCCTTTCCGCAGCAGCGCCGATCTGCTGCGCCTGGGAGCCGAGCACAATCTGAGCATCGGCGGCATCGTGCTCGCCAATGAAATGGCGAGCCAGCCCGAAGCCACCATCCGCGAGCGCCTCGCCGGCATCCGGTCCGTCATGAATGCCGCCATCGACCGCGGCATGAGCCAGGAAGGCGAATTGCCGGGCGGACTGCGCGTGAAGCGCCGCGCCAAGGCCCTGCACGATCGCCTGCTCACCGATATCGGCCGCAATGTCCGCGCCCCGCACGAGGTGATGGACTGGGTCTCCCTCTTCGCCATCGCCGTGAACGAGGAGAACGCTGCCGGCGGGCGGGTGGTGACGGCCCCCACCAATGGCGCAGCCGGCATCGTGCCGGCGGTACTGCGCTACTATCGGGATTTCTGCGACTATTCGGAAGCCGGCGCCGATGAATTCCTGCTCACGGCCGCCGCAATCGGCATGTTGTTCAAGATGAACGCCTCGATCTCGGGGGCGGAGGTCGGCTGCCAGGGCGAGGTCGGTGTTGCCGCCTCGATGGCGGCGGGCGGGCTTGCGGCCGCACTCGGCGGCAGCATCGCCCAGGTCGAAAACGCGGCCGAGATCGGCATGGAGCATCATCTCGGCATGACCTGCGACCCGATCGGCGGCCTAGTGCAGATTCCCTGCATCGAGCGCAACGCCTTCGGCGCCAACAAGGCGATCGCCGCCGCTTCCCTCGCCTTGCGCGGCGACGGCACCCACAAGGTCAGCCTCGACCAGGTGATCGCCACGATGCGCGTCACCGGCGCGGACATGCAGTCCAAATACAAGGAGACCTCGCAAGGCGGCCTCGCCGTCAATGCGGTGGAGTGCTGACGCCTTTCAGCGGCGGCTCCCGGGATCGGCAGGCCTGCAACCACGGCGCCAAAGACTTGCGCTCCCCTGTCGCAAGCCTATTAAGGCTGGGATCTTCGTCCTCCCCCGATTGTTGCTCGAGCCGATGCCAGATCCTGCAGGCCAGATCCTCATTCTCACCGGCCCTCCGGGTTCGGGAAAGACCACCACGGCGCAAGCCCTCGCCTCCGAGCCCGGCGCGCCGGCCGTGCATCTGCATGCCGACGATTTCTGGCATTTCATCAAGAATGGCGCGATCGCGCCCTACCTGCCTGAAGCCCACCGTCAGAATGCGGTGGTGATCGACGTTCTGGCCAGCGCGGCACAAGCCTATGCCCGCGGCGGCTATTTCGTGATCCTGGACGGCATTGTCGGCCCCTGGTTCCTGCCGCCCTTCCGGACGCTCACCCTGCCGGTGCACTATGTGGTACTGCGCCCTCCTTTGGCGTCTGCCATCGAACGCTGTCGCCTGCGCGGCGGCGACACCCTGAGCGATCCCGAGCCGATCACCGCGCTGCACCGGCAATTCTCCGATCTGGGCTCTCTCGAACGCCATGTCATCGCGACGCAAGGGCAGGATCGCGCGGCCACCCTGGCGGCCGTCCGCAGGGCCGCTGCCGGAGGGGAGTTCCGGCTGGCGTCCTGAGCACCCGAGAAAGTGTCCGGCAAGGCGAGGCGAGGCAGGCAGGCATTTTCTTGCAATCGCACCCTTCCTCACCATGATTTTGACGTGAGAATCGGTCAATCGACAGCTTCCACATCCTGGTCGTGCCTAAATTCCGACCGTCAACCTTCGCTACACTCTTGTGGTGCATGGTCTTTTGCTGCAAAACGCAGCGCCTCCCCCGCCGTGCACAGCGGCCAGACGCAACAGGGCAACCGAACACTTCATGGCTTCCGACAATCGGGCTTCGAAAATTCGTATCGCTCTCGACGCGATGGGGGGCGACCACGGCCCCACGGTCGTGATTCCGGCTGCCGAGCTGGCCCTCACCCGCCATCCCGACCTGAGCTTCTCCTTCTATGGGGATGAGGCCGCCATCGCCCCACTGCTGGCCACCCGTCCGCGCCTTCAGGCCGTTTCCAGCGTCCATCACACCGAAGTCGCCATCCGCATGGACGACAAGCCGAGCCACGCCCTACGCTATGGCCGCAAGAAATCCTCGATGTGGCTGGCGATCGATGCCATCAACAAGGATGAAGCCGACGCGACCGTCTCGGCCGGCAACACCGGCGCGCTGATGGCGATGGCGCGCTTCTGCCTGCGCACGCTCGCCGAAATCGACCGTCCCGCCATCGCCGCGCTGTGGCCGACCCTGCGGGGCGAATCGATCGTGCTCGACGTCGGCGCCTCCATCGGCGCCGATTCCAATGCCCTGATCGACATGGCGGTGATGGGCGCGGCCATGGCCCGTATCGTGCTGGGCGTGGAGCGCCCCACCGTCGGCTTGCTCAATGTCGGCGTCGAGGAGGTCAAGGGCCTCGAAATGGTGCGCGAGGCCGGCCGCATCTTGCGCGAGACCAGCTTGCCCGATTTGACCTATCATGGTTTCGTCGAGGGTGACGACCTTGGCAAGGGTACCGTCGACGTGGTGGTGACCGAAGGTTTTGCCGGCAATATAGCGCTCAAGACCGCCGAAGGCACGGCCAAGCAGATCGCCTCCTATCTGCGTTCGGCGATGTCGCGCACCCTGATGGCGCGTATCGGCTACCTCTTCGCCCGCGGCGCCTTCCAGGCCCTGCGCGAAAAACTCGATCCCAACCGTGTCAATGGCGGTGTCTTCCTGGGCCTCAACGGCATCGTGATCAAGAGCCATGGCGGCGCCAATGCCGAAGGCTACGCTGCCGCCATCGATCTCGCCTATGATATGGTGAAACAAGAACTCATGACGAAAATCACCGAAAGCCTGAGCTTCGACCACCGCGCCGTGATGGCCGCCGCCAGCAATCCGGACGCTGCATAATGGCGACAATCCGTTCTGTTATCCGGGGCATCGGCTCCTATCTGCCCGAGAAACGCGTCACCAATGACGAGCTGTCCAGGCTTGTCGACACCTCCGACGAGTGGATCGTGCAGCGCACCGGCATCCGCGCTCGCCACCAAGCCGCGGAGGGCGAGTTCACCTCGCATCTCGCTACCAAGGCGGCCGAGCGCGCTTTGGCCGATGCCGGCCTGAAGGGTTCCGACATCGACCTGATCGTGCTGGCGACTTCCACGCCCGACAACACCTTCCCGGCCACGGCCACAACCGTGCAGGCCAATATCGGCATGACGGGCGGCGCTGCCTTCGACGTTCAGGCGGTGTGCACCGGCTTCGTCTACGGGCTTTCCATCGCCGACAATTTCCTGCGTTCGGGTTCGGCCAAGCATGCGCTCGTCATCGGCGCCGAGACCTATTCCCGCATTCTGGACTGGTCGGATCGTACCACCTGCGTGCTGTTCGGCGACGGCGCCGGCGCTGTGGTCGTCGAAGCCACGATGAATGACGGTTCGATCCACGATCAGGGTGTGCTGGCCACCAAGCTGCGTTCGGACGGGCGGCACAAATCGAAGCTCTTCGTCGATGGCGGCGCCTCCACCACCGGCACGGTCGGCAAACTGCGCATGGACGGCAAGGAAGTCTTCAAGCTCGCCGTCGGCATGGTGCCGCAGATCATCATCGACACCATGGACGATCTCGGCCTGCCCTATGACGCGGTGGATTGGTTCGTGCCGCACCAGGCCAATGCCCGCATCATCCACGCCACGGCCGAAAAGCTTGGCCTGCCGCCGGAGAAGGTGGTGCTCACCGTTGCCGAGCATGCCAACACCTCCTCGGCCTCGATTCCCCTGGCGCTCGATACGGCCGTCAAGGACGGGCGCATCAAGCGAGGAGACCTCGTCCTGTTGGAGGCCATGGGCGGCGGCTTCACCTGGGGCGCGGCCCTGATCCGCTGGTAGTCTGACGAATTTGACGGTTGCCTGACCGAGGTCGAAGCGAACACCGGTTTCGATTGGTGGTTGACCTTGACCGATTTCGTCAATAGCTTCGCGTTTTCAGTGACATAGAGTCGGGACTTCAGTGCCGGCCCTGCTGGGATGATTTGCGGGGCGGATTCGTGGCGGGACAGGCTTCCCGCAGTTCCGGGCTGCATCGAACGGATAACAGACAGGTGGCCTCTTCATGGAGCCTGTCCAACGTGGGGCATGAAAGCGATGGCGGGAAATACCGTCACAAGAGCAGATCTTTGCGAAGCGGTTTACCAGAAAGTAGGCCTGTCGCGGACCGAGTCGTCGGAACTGGTCGAGATGGTCCTGCATGAAATCTCCAGTTGCCTCGAACGCGGCGAAACGGTGAAGCTGTCGTCCTTCGGCTCCTTCGTCGTGCGCTCCAAGGGCGAGCGTATCGGCCGCAATCCCAAAACCGGCAAGGAAGTGCCGATCTCCCCGCGTCGCGTCATGGTCTTCAAGCCTTCCAACATTCTCAAGGCGCAGATCAATGGCGAGAATGTCGACGGCATTGCCGACGACTAGTCGGGCATGGCGCCTGGCCAGCCAAATCGGTAATGGACTGATCAGTCCTGTTTTCTGCGAGATAGGAAATTCCGGTCTGCCGGCGCCAGTTGTCTGCATGGCCAGACATCCCTGACGCGACCGGCAGCTATAGCTGTCCCCACTTGTCGGCAATGGGCGTCACTTTCCCCCTCAAACGGTTTCAAACTACCACTCGATGATGTTTTGGGTTGGAAACAAGTGATAAACGCTTGTCTTTCATCACAGAATCGGACGAGTGATAGGGGAAAGGCACGATTCGCCGCTTTCCGCTCGGGAGTCCGGCAGCATGGAAAAAGCACCTGACGCGTTCCGCACCATCAGCGAGGTCGCCGAGGATCTCGACCTGCCCCAGCACGTCCTGCGCTTCTGGGAAACCCGCTTCAGCCAGATCAAGCCGCTGAAGCGCGGTGGTGGGCGTCGCTATTATCGCCCTGACGACATCGATCTGCTCAAGGGCATTCGCTATTATCTCTATGGTGAGGGCTACACCATCAAGGGCGTGCAGCGCATCCTCAAGGAGCGCGGCAATCGCCATGTGATCGAGATCGGCCGGGCGCAGAACGAGGACTATGTGCCCCCCGTCGCCGTGATCCCACGGGCGGACGAGGAAGAGCGCCGCCGCGAGCGAGCCGAATGGCCGGAGGCGGAGGCCCCTGCGCTGGGTGATCCAGCCGGCGACTATGACGAGGGCGATGATCGGATCGAGCCCGTCTTCGACGAAGAACCCGAAGCTTACGAGCCGCCGCCAGCCCAGGCCTCGCTGCCGCTGTCGTCCCTGGCAGGCCCGCCCATGCGCAACGAGCCGCGCCCCGCGGCGCCTGCGGTCGCGCAGGCGGAAAGCGGCAGTGGATTGTCGCTGAGCGACGAACGTCGCAGGCGGCTGCAGACGGTGCTGCTGGAACTCGGCGAGTGCAAGCACATCCTGGAAGCTGCCCGCGGCTGAGAAGCCGAAACGGCACAGTGGTTGCGAAATCCCCCTCTTGGAAGCGCGGCATAGGCGGCATAAGAAGAAGCCGACGGGACGTCCGCGGTGCCAGCCGCTGCGTCATAACAAGAAGGCTTCGAGGAATTGGCTGACGCAACTTCACCCGCGGTCCACAGCGCGAACACTCCCTATGACGCGGTCATCATCGGCGGTGGCCATAACGGCCTGACCTGCGCCTATTACCTCGCCCGGGCCGGCCGGCGGGTGAAGGTACTGGAGCGCCGCTCCGTCGTCGGCGGGGCCGCGGTGACGGAGGAATTCCATCCGGGCTTCCGCAACTCGGTGGCCTCCTACACCGTCAGCCTGCTCAATCCCAAGGTCATCCGCGACATGGAGCTGGAGCGCCATGGCCTGAAGGTGGTGGAACGCCAGGCCTCGAATTTCTTCCCCTTCCCCGATGGGCGCTACATCCTCTCCGGCGAAGGCCGTACGCAGGGCGAAATCGCCAAGTTCAGCGAGAAGGATGCCGCCCGCTTTCCGGCCTATTGCGACGAGATCGACACCATCGCCGACGTGCTGCGCGACCTCATCCTGGAGACGCCGCCCAACGTCTCCGACGAAGGCTGGTTCGGCTCGCTGCCGGAATTGCTGCGCGCCGGCAAACTCGGGCGTCGGCTATCCAGGCTCGACATGCATCATCGTCGCGTGCTGCTCGACCTCTTCACCAAATCGGCAAGCGATTATCTCGACGGCTGGTTCGAAAGCCCCGAGGCGAAGGTGCTTTTCGGCTTCGATTCCATCGTCGGCTCCTATGCCGCTCCCTCGACGCCGGGTTCGGCCTATGTACTGCTGCATCACGTCTTCGGCGAGGTGAACGGCAAGAAGGGAGCATGGGGCCATGCCATCGGCGGCATGGGCGCGATCACTCAGGCCATGGCCAAGGCTGCCCGCGAGGCCGGCGCCGAAATCGAAACGGACGCACCGGTCCGACGTCTCATCGTGCAGAAGGGCGTCACGGCCGGCGTCGAACTGGAGGATGGGCGCATCATCCGTGCCAAGGCCGTCGCGGCCAATATCGGCCCGCGCCTGCTCTTCGACAGGATCGTGCCCGAAGATGCCGTGCCGGCCGATTTCCTGCAGCGCATCCGCCGCTTCAAATGCGGCTCGGGCGTGCTGCGCATGAATGTGGCGCTCTCCGAATTGCCCAGCTTTACCGCCCTGCCGGGCCGCGAACAGGGCATCCACCACACCGCCGGCATCATCATCGGGCCAAGCCTCGACTATATGGAAGATGCCTTCCTGGAGGCGCGTCGCCATGGCTGGAGCCGGCAGCCCATCGTCGAAATGCTGATCCCCTCCACGCTCGACGACACGCTCGCACCCAAGGGCCAGCACGTCGCCAGCCTGTTCTGCCAATATGTGGCGCCGTACCTGCCGAACGGCGGGAGCTGGGATGCCCATCGCGATGAGGTCGCCGACCTGATGATCGACACGGTCGAGCGCTATGCGCCGGGCTTCAAGCAGAGCGTGCTCGGGCGCCAGGTGCTGACTCCCCTCGACCTGGAGCGCATCTTCGGCCTCATCGGCGGCGACATCTTTCACGGCACGCTGTCGCTCGACCAGCTGTTCTCGGCCCGGCCGATGCTCGGCTATGGCGATTACCGCACGCCCGTGAAGGGGCTCTATATCTGCGGCTCCGGCACCCATCCCGGCGGCGGCGTCACCGGCGCCCCCGGGCACAACGCCGCCCGGGAGATGCTCTGCGACCGGGTCTAGGCCGTCATCCCGGACACGCTGCAGCACGAAGTGATGCTGCGCAGATCCGGGACCGCAAGCCGTATGAGGCTTTATTCAATGCGGTTCCGCGTCTGCAGCGCATCACTTTGTACTGCGCCGCGCGCGGAATGACCTCGTTACTTAGATCAGCTCCTCGATGGCGATCGGGAAATGCCTCACACGCTTGCCGGTCGCATGCCAGACGGCATTGGCCAAGGCGCCCGCCGTGCCGGTGATGCCGATTTCGCCGACGCCCTTGATGCCCAGCGCATTCACATGGGGATCGTGCTCCTCGACCAGGATGGCCTCCAGTGACGGTATGTCGGCATTGACGGGCACGTGATACTCGGCGAGATCCGCATTCATGATCCGGCCCGAGCGCTGATCGATCACCGCATGCTCGTGCAGGGCGAAGGAGACGCCCCAGATCATGCCCCCGAGATACTGGCTACGGACCAGATGGGGGTTGATGATCCGGCCTGCCGCAAAAGCGCCGACGAGCCTACTGACCCGCACCTGCCCGAGATCGGGGTCGACCTTGACCTCGGCGAAGACAGCACCATG
The DNA here is from genome assembly GCF_034424805.1 of Labrys sedimenti. Taxonomy (NCBI): domain Bacteria; kingdom Pseudomonadati; phylum Pseudomonadota; class Alphaproteobacteria; order Hyphomicrobiales; family Xanthobacteraceae; genus Labrys; species Labrys sedimenti. The sequence continues at coordinate 307,577 of NZ_JAXOUF010000006.1, read as the reverse complement.
GGCATGCATGGCATAGCTTGCCTGCGAGGCGGGATCGGCACGGCCGCGTCCCCTGGCCTCGATCTCCGCCACGCCGGCCCGGCCGAGAATATCGGCATAGCTCTCGCTGCGGCTTTCATCGTCCCGGCGGGCGAGCCGCCCCTCGCGGGCGATCACGCCGGCATTGCCGGCGCCAAACAGCGGCGAGCGCTCGTCGCCGGTCGCCAGTTCCGCCAGTTTGGCGATCACCGCCGCACCGGCTTCGTGGATCGCCACGCCGGCCGTGGCCGTATGCGCGGAACCGCCGGCGATACCGGCATCGGGCAGGTCGGAGGTACCCGCCCGGAATTCCACCTGGTCGATGTCGAGCCCCAGACCGTCGGCAGCAATCTGGGCCAAAGCCGTCCAGGCCCCCTGCCCCATGTCATGGGCGCCGGTTTCCATCAGGCCGGAACCGTCCCGCCGGATCACCGCCCGCGCCTCGGCCTGGAACATCAGGGCCGGGAAGATGGCCGTACCCATGCCCCAGCCGACGAGAAAGCCGGCCTTGTCGCGCATCTGCCTGGGCGCGAGCGGTCTGCCGGCCCAGCCGAAACGCCTGGCGCCCTCGGCATAGCATTCGCGCAGGGCCTTGGAGGAGAAGGGCTTGCCGGTGCTCGGCTCGGTTTCGGCATAGTTCCTGAGCCGGAACTCGAGCGGATCGATGCCGCTTGCCCAGGCCGCCTCGTCCATCGCACTTTCCAGGGCAACGGAACCGGAGGCCTCGCCGGGCGCCCGCATGAACAGCGGGGTTCCCGTATCCGTCCGCACGGCGTCATAGGTGGTGGCGATGGCCGGGCTGGCATAGAGCGCATGCGAAGCGCCGGCAGCAGGCTCGAAGAAGTCGTCGAAGGTCGACGAGGCAGTCCTGGCGTGATGGACGAGCGCCGTCAGCGCCCCATCTCCGGCAATCCCCAACTGCAATGTCTGCCGAGTCGGGGCACGATGGCCCACCGGCCCGTACATCTGATCGCGCTTGAGCACGAGTTTCACCGGCCGGCCGACCAAACGCGCCGCCATGATGCCCAGGATCTGGGGCCCGGCAACCAGCCCCTTGCAGCCGAAGCCGCCGCCGAGAAACGGGCTGCGGATGTGGATCTTGTCGGGTGCGATGCCGAAAAGGCCGGCAATGCGGCCCTGCGCCATCGCCATGCCCTGGCTGGGCGTGTCGATCGACAGGCTGTCGCCCTGCCAATGCGCGACGATGGCGTGCGGCTCGATCGGATTGTGGTACTGGGCGGGCGTCTCATAGACGGCCTCGATCCGCTTGTCCGCTGCCGCGAAACCGCCTTCGATATCCCCATGCACGGCTTCAGACGGACCGCCGACACCAACAGCCGGGGGTACGAAACTATCGCCGTCGAGGCCGACCCGCGCCGTCTCGACTTCGTAGCGCGGCGCCAGCAGCGCAGCCCCTTCCGTCGCAGCCTCCAGCGATTGGGCGATCACCACGGCGATCGGCTGGCCGGCATAGCGCACGCGATCGTTCTGCAGGACGTCCAGCCGGAACATGAAGGGATGGTCCTTGGCATCCGGATCCTGCGCCAGCGCCGGCTTGTGATCCGGTGTCATCACCTCCACCACGCCCGGATGGGCCTTGGCGGCCTGGACGTCGAGAGAGGCAACCCGGCCGCGGGCGATCTGCGCCACGGCCATCACGGCATAGAGCATGCCGCCAGGATGGTTGTCGGCGGCGTAGCGCGCCGCGCCGGTGACCTTGAGCACGCCGTCGCGGCGCGTCAGAGGCTGGCCGATATTGGAACCATGCCGGACATGAGCGGGAGCCCGGTTCGGCTTGAGGTCGGGCGTGACGAGTTCAGGCATCTCGGCGTGCTCCGGGAAGGGTTGAAAAAGGGGAACCTGGCAGAGCGGGGACGCGATCCGGTGTCCCCTTTGCGGCCTCGGCCAGGGCGCGCACGAGCGTGCGGCGCGCCAGTTCGATCTTGAATTCATTGTCGCCCGAGGGCTTCGCCTCGGCGAGAGCAGCCTGCGCCGCGCGCTGGAAGACGGTTTCACCCGGCGTGGCACCGGCCAGGATCGCCTCCGCTTCGAGCGAGCGCCAAGGCTTGGCTGCAACGCCGCCCAGTGCAAGCCGCGCCTCCTCGATCACCCCACCCTGGAGACGCAGGGCAGCGGCCACCGACACCACGGCAAAGGCATAGGATGTCCGCTCGCGAACCTTGAGATAACGGGCATGGGCCGCAAAGCCCGCACCATCGGCGGGTAGTCTCACCGCCACGATCAGGTCGCCCGGCTCGAGAGCCGTATCCTGCTCCGGCATATCCCCCGGAAGGCGATGCAGTTCGCCCAGCGGGATCTCACGCCGCCCTGCCCTGCCCTCGATTTCCACCACTGCGCCGAAGGCCGCCAGCGGCACGCAGAAATCCGAGGGGTGGGTGGCGATACAGGCTTCGCTCCAGCCCAATATCGCATGAAGGCGATTCTCGCCGCCCTTGGCGTCACAGCCCGAGCCCGGCAGGCGCTTGTTGCAGGCGCCGGCGACGTCGAAGAAATAGGCGCAGCGCGTACGCTGCATGAGATTGCCGCCGACGGTCGCAGCATTGCGCAACTGGCCCGATGCCCCGGACAGCAGCGCCTCCGCAACGGCCGGATAGGTCCTTGCGAATGCCGGATCATGGGCAAGGTCCGCATTGCGCACCAGTGCCCCGATCCTGACACCGCCATTTGGCAGCCAGTCGATCGCGCCGAGATCCGGCAAGCGGGTGACATCCACGAGCCGGTCGGGACGGCTGACACCGGTCTTCATCAGGTCGAGGAGGTTGGTGCCGGCAGCGAGAAAGGCAGAGCCGGGCTGGGCCCCCGCCGCGACTGCCTCTGCGATGGTGGCCGGCCTCACATAGTCGAAGTTTTTCATGCCGATTTCCTCCGTCCGCCCTCGGCGAGGACATGGTGGGCCTCCAGCACGGCCTCGGTGATGCCGGCATAGGCCGAACAGCGGCACAGATTGCCGCTCATGCCCTCGCGGATACGCTCGGGATCATCCCCGGCCTGGCCCTCGCGGAGCAGGCCAATGGCGCTCATGATCTGGCCGGGCGTGCAAAAGCCGCATTGGAACCCATCATGGGCGATGAAGGCGGCCTGCATGGGGTGGAGATGCTCGCCCTGGGCGACGCCCTCGATGGTTTCGATCTCCGCGCCATCATGGCTGACGGCAAGCGCCAGGCAGGAATTGATGCGGCGGCCGTCGACCAGGACGGTGCAGGCGCCGCATTGACCGCGGTCGCAGCCCTTCTTGGTGCCGGTAAGATCGAGGCGTTCCCGCAGGAGGTCGAGAAGCGTCACCCTGGGATCGTCGAGTTCGACGTGGCGTTGCTCACCGTTGACGGTGAGGCTGATGGAGAAAGTCATGCACTGCTCCAATCGAGTGATTTTTGGACTGTCGAGGCTGCCGAGAGCAAAGCGCTTCAAGGGGTGGCCGATTCTCTCGAATCGAAGGCGCCTGTCTCTGCAGGGTCTCTGGAGGAGCACGATCCGGGTGGATCGAACTCCGGGCTTCTGGCCGCGAGACACAATCCGGGCGGCCGGATGCAAAGGGGCTGCCCAACGGGATCGGGCATCGATTTGATTGGAAAGCATCTGTCTGATTTGATGCTTATGCAGTATTTATACGGAGGGCCCCTCCGTTTTGCAAGAGGCAGCCTGACTGAATTCAGATGGTGGAGCGAACCGAGAAAACAAGCCGCAAGCCGCGCGCCGATGCGATCCGCAATCGGGAACGGCTGCTGGCGGCTGCCAAGACCGTGTTCAGCAGAGGCGGCTCCGAGGCCAGCCTGGAGGCCGTCGCAAGGCAGGCGGAAGTCGGCATCGGCACGCTCTATCGCCATTTTCCCACCCGCGAATCACTGTTCGAGGCGGTCTATCGGCAGGAAGTGGACCACTTGAGCGAATTGGCGGAGCAACTGAAGGATGGCGTGGAGCCGGTCGACGCCGTCCGCCGCTGGTTGCATGCCAATGTCCAGCTGGTCGCGACCAAGAAGGGTATGCTGACGGCATTGGCGCTCGCCGCCTATGCCCCGTCCGAACTCTATGCTTATTCCTTCGATCGCCTGACCACGGCGCTCGGTATCCTGCTGAATCAAGCCGTCGCCGCCGGGCGGATGCGGGCTGATATCACACCGGACGACCTGCTGCGGGCCCTGGTGGGCATGTGCTACATGCGCGACCATCCCGGCTGGCTGGAAGCCGTGCAGCGGCTCGTCGACGTTTTCGTCGACGGCCTGTGTGTTGGGGCCGCGAAGACGGGTTGAGCGCCCCGTCGGCGGGTTTTCTGCCGTTCAGCCAGTTTTCCGGATTCGCACCGGCACGGATTTATAGGAAGGCGTGCCGCTTTGCTCATCCTTGTAGTCGAGGGGCACCAGCCCATTGGCTTCGGGATAATAGGCCGCGACCGAACCGCGAGCGATGTCGTAGGCGATGGCGGTGAGGCTGAGGCGCCGGGGCTCGCCCGACGGCAGCGCCGTCTCGATCTCGACGAGATCGCCATGCGCCAATCCAAGCCGGGAAAGATCCGCCTCGTTCACGAACAACACGTCACGGCGGCCGAACACGCCGCGATAGCGGTCGTTCAACCCGTAGATCGTGGTGTTGTACTGGTCATGGCTGCGGATGGTCGCCAGCTTGAGCACGCTGGCATCGGCGCTGGCCGGATCTTCTTCCAGCTCCTTGAAAGGCAGGAACTCGGCCTTGCCCGAGGGAGTCGGCCAGATGCGCTCGGTCGGCGGCAAAGGAAGGCGGAAACCGCCGGGGACCCGAATACGCTGGTTGTAGTCCTTGAAATCAGGCAGGACGTTCTCGATCGCGTCGCGGATGAGATCGTAGTCGGCAACCATCTCGGCCCAATAGACCTTGCTGTCCGGCAGCGTCGCCATCGCCATGCCGGCGACGATGGCCGTCTCGGAGCGTAGATACTCCGAGGCCGGCGGCAGCTTGCCGCGCGAGGCGTGCACCATCGACATCGAATCCTCGACCGTCACGGCCTGGGGCCCGCTCGCCTGCATGTCGCGCTCGGTCCGTCCCAGCACCGGCAGGATGATCGACTGCTTGCCGACGAGCAGTTGCGAGCGGTTCAGCTTGGTGTCGAGATGCACGGCAAGGTCGAGCTTGCGCATGGCAGCCTGGCAGCGTTCGGGATCCGGCATGGCAACGGCGAAATTGCCCCCCAGGCAGATCAGAACTTTCGAGCTACCCGCATCGATCGCTTCCATGGTGGCCACCGCATCATGGCCGTGATGACTTGGCGGCTTGAAGCCGAAGGTGCGCTCGATCCCCTCGAACAAGGGAATGTTGGGCCGTTCGGTGATGCCGACCGTGCGGTTGCCCTGGACGTTGGAATGGCCACGCAAGGGACAGATGCCCGCCCCCGGCTTGCCGAAATTGCCCTTCAGCAGGAGGAGGTTGGCGATCTGCTGGACATTGGCGGTTCCCCGACTGTGCTGCGTGATACCCATGCCATAGGCGACGATGGTGGCGTTGGAACGGGCGTAGGCCTGCGCCACCTCCCCGAGCTGGGCTTTGCCGAAACCGCTGATGGCCTCGATGGCCTCCCAGGATGTCGCCTCCAGATCGGCGGCGAACTCGGCAAAGCCGCGGGTGTGGGCGATGATGAAATCGTGGTCGAGCACCTGGTTGCCCGACGCCTCGTCCATTTCGACCAAGGCCTTCATGATGCCCTTGAGGGCCGCGGCATCCGCGCCGACCTTGACCTGATAATAGGACGAGGCGATCCGTGTGGAGCCGAAAGTGCCCATCTCGATGGGATTCTGGGGGTCCGCGAAGCGCTCGAGCGCCCGTTCCTTCAGTGGATTGAACACGATGATCGGCACGCCCCGGCGCGAGCATTCATGCAGCGTGCCCATCATGCGCGGATGGTTGGTGCCCGGATTGTGGCCCAGCGAGAGGATCAGCTCGCAATGGTCGAAATCCTCCAGCGAGACCGTGCCCTTGCCGATGCCGATCGATTGCGGCAGGCCGACGCTGGTGGCCTCGTGGCACATGTTGGAACAATCGGGGAAATTGTTACTGCCATATTCGCGCGCGAAGAGCTGGAACAGGAAGGCCGCCTCGTTGGAGGCACGGCCGGAGGTGTAGAACTCCGCCATGTTCGGATCGGGCAGGCTGCGCAAGGCGGCGGCGATGCGTGCGAAGGCATCGTCCCATTCGATCGGTTGATAGGTGTCCGTCTCACCATCATAGGCCATCGGATGGGTGAGCCGGCCCTCATTCTCGAGGTGATAGTCGCTCCAGCCCAGGAGTTCGGTGACGGTGTGTTCGGCGAAGAACTCCGGCGTGACGCGCTTGCTCGTGGCCTCCCAGGTCACGGCCTTGGCACCGTTCTCGCAAAACTGGAAGGTCGAGCCGTGCTCCTTGTCCGGCCAGGCACAGCCGGGGCAGTCGAACCCATCCGGCTGGTTCATCCGCAGGAAGGTCAGCGGCGCCTCGAGTACCTCCATCTGCGAACGCACGGCTGCTGCGGTCGCCTTGAGGGCCCCCCAACCACCGGCAGGACTGTCATAAGGCCTGATCCCAGGAACGTCGCGTTTGCGGGCCATATGCCCCTCCGCTTGCCTATGTCTCTTTTGGATCGTCGCGGATTGCGGCCAGGCCGGCCGCCCTCGCATATCCAGGAGCATGCCGGACCGCTTTGGCCCAATCCCGATCCAGCTTGCGCGTTCTCCCCATCCTGTCAACCAACATGAAAAAGTCGCCGGCCGGTTTGTCGACAGCCAATCCGGGTCTCTAAATTTGGAGAGACACGTGCCGGAAACGCGGAGTGCCGATCCCCAGGGTTGCCGGGTGATTTCTCTCCCTCAAATCAAGGGCGCGTAATCGACAGCCTGCATGGCACGGTCTTCGATGACGCCGACCATCTTGCCGTCGCGCGCCACGGTCTCGTCCTTGATCCGTTGCCATTCCTCGTCGGCCATGAAGCGCTCCCAGCTCGCCTTCATCGTCCCGGCATCCGGCCAGCGCAGCAGGTAGACGAATTCCGTCCTTTCCGGCGTAGCCGCCTCCCAGAGCGAAGCGAAGTCGAAACCGTAGGTCTTCATGATGCGGACGGCATGGTCGCGAAAACGGGCATGAAAAGCTGCCTTGTTGTGTTCGAATATCTCGTAGATGCGCAATTGATAGATCATCGAATTCCTGCTCCTTCGGGCATGGCTGGAGCCGGGCTGGAGGGCGATGGCCGTCGCCATGGCGGCCGCCGCACATTTCAGGACATTACGTCGATCCGTGGTCTGAAGGTTCATTTCAACCGCTCCAGCTCAGCTCGGAATCGATTTTGGTCACCTGACGATCAATGTAAAATATATTATATATGACTCATTGATATCTATCAGATATCAATTGTTGCTGCCTGCTTGACGATCTCGATGAAGCTGTCTCGGATCGACGAGGCGATATCGGCACGCCAGCCGAGGACCATGTCCATATGGCTCAGTTCATCCGGCGCCGAGGTGACGATCGGACGGAACACGGCTCCCTTGCGATTCTCCTGGCCGGCCGAGGCCGGCACCAGCGCCACGCCGAGGCCGCCCGCCACCAGGCCGACGACGGTCTGCATCTCGCAGGCTTCCTGCGTGATGCGCGGCTCGAACCCCGCATGGCGGCACAGGGCGATCAGTTGGTCATGGAAGCTCACCCCCTCGTTCCGAGGGGTCATGATGAAATCCTCCCCGGCCAGTTGCTCCAGCCTGACCGCCGCGCCTGTGGCGAGGGGATGATCGTCGGGCAAGGCGGCCAGGACCGGCTCGCGCTCGATGCGCTCGAAACGGATGTCGGCCGCCGGAACGCCGGGCCAACGCATGAAACCGATATCCGCCTGCTTGCCTCGCAGGGCCTCGATCTGCCTGGCCGTCGTCGCCTCGCGCAGAACGAGTTCCACATCCGGGAAACGCGAGCGGAAGGTTCGCAATGCCAGCGGAACCAGGTCTCGACGGGCCGTACCGACAAAGGTGATGGCAAGCCGGCCCGCCAGTCCCGCCTCGATGCGGCGTGCGCGCAGGGCCCCCTGCTCCAGGCTCACCAGGCAGGCCTTCGCCGTCTCCAGAAATGCGGCGCCGGCCTCGGTCAAAGCGACATGGCGATTGCTGCGGGTGAACAGGCGCGCCCCGACCTTCTCCTCGAGCTTGCGCACGGCCTGGCTGAGCGGCGGCTGGGCCATGTGCAGCCGCTCGGCGGCGCGATGGAAATGCAACTCCTCGGCGAGGACGACGAACTGGTGCAGGAGGCGCGTCTCGATCATCAGCCAGAACCATTGCGGCCCTTGCGGCCGCCTCTAAACGAATGAGGGAGGGCAATGCCCTCCCTCACCCACCAGAACCTATCGCAAAACCTCAGTGATGGGCCAGGATGGCCAGCAGGAGCAGCGCGACGATATTGGTGATCTTGATGGCCGGATTGACGGCGGGACCCGCCGTATCCTTGTAGGGATCGCCGACCGTATCGCCGGTCACCGAGGCCTTGTGGGCTTCCGAGCCCTTGAGGTGCTTGGTGCCGTTGGCATCGATGAAGCCGTCCTCGAACGACTTCTTGGCATTGTCCCAGGCCCCGCCGCCCGCCGTCATCGAGATGGCGACGAAGAGGCCGGTGACGATCACGCCCAACAGCATGGCGCCGACGGAAGCGAAGGCATCGGATTTCGAGCCGGTGATCCACAGCACCAGGAAATAGATCACGATCGGCGACAACACCGGCAGCAGCGAGGGGATCAGCATCTCCTTGATGGCGGCACGGGTCAGCAGATCCACCGCCTTGCCATAGTCAGGCTTGTCGGTGCCCTGCATGATGCCGGGCTTCTCGCGGAACTGGCGCCGGACTTCCTCGACGATGGCCGAGGCTGCCTTGCCCACGGCGGTCATGGCGATGCCGCCGAAAAGGTAGGGGATGAGACCACCGAGCAGCAGGCCGACCACCACGAAGGGATTGGCCAGCGAGAAGTTCGGCTGCACCCCGGCGAAATAGGGATACTGCGCCGAATTCGAGGCGAAATAGGTCAGATCCGAGGTATAGGCAGCGAACAGCACCAGGGCACCGAGGCCGGCAGAGCCGATGGCATAGCCCTTGGTGACGGCCTTGGTGGTGTTGCCTACGGCGTCGAGCGCGTCCGTCGATTTGCGCACTTCCTTGGGCAGTCCCGCCATTTCGGCGATGCCGCCGGCATTGTCGGTGACCGGACCGAAGGCGTCGAGCGCCACCACCATGCCGGCAAGGCCGAGCATGGTCGTCACCGCGATTGCCGTGCCGAACAGACCCGCCAGCGTGTAGGTGGCGACGATGCCTGCGACGATCACGATGGTCGGCAGCGCCGTCGCTTCCAGCGAGACCGCGAGGCCCTGGATGACGTTGGTGCCGTGACCGGTGACCGAGGCCTGCGAGATCTCACGCACCGGCCGGTAGCCGATACCCGTGTAATATTCGGTGATCCAGACGATAAGGCCTGTTACCAGCAGGCCGACGATGCCGCAGGCGAACAGAGAGGTACCGGTGACGTCATGGCCGCCGATGGTGCCGATCGAGCCCCAGCCGATGAGGAAATGCGTGGCGACGGCCAGGCCTGCCACCGAGAGGACGGCCGAGGCGATGAAGCCCTTGTAGAGCGCGCCCATGATCGACTGGTTGGCGCCGAGCTTGACGAAGAAGGTGCCGATGATCGAGGTAACGATGCAGGCCGCGCCGATGCCGAGCGGATAGAGCAGCACGTTGGAGAGCACCGGCGTACCGGCGAACAGGATCGCCGCCAACACCATGGTGGCGACCACGGTGACGGCATAGGTCTCGAACAGGTCGGCCGCCATGCCGGCGCAATCGCCGACATTGTCGCCGACATTGTCGGCGATGGTCGCGGGGTTGCGCGGATCGTCCTCGGGAATGCCGGCCTCGACCTTGCCGACGAGGTCGCCGCCGACGTCGGCGCCCTTGGTGAAGATGCCACCGCCGAGGCGGGCGAAGATCGAGATCAGCGAGGCGCCGAAGCCGAGGGCCACCAGCGAATCGATGATCTCGCGCGCCTGCTTGGGATCGGCGAAGGAGAGCTGCATCGGCCCGGTCAGCACGTAATAGTAGACGGCCACCCCGAGAAGAGCGAGACCCGCCACCAGCATGCCGGTGACCGCACCGGCCTTGAAGGCGACTTCAAGGCCCTGTCCTAGCGAGTTCATCGCGGCCTGTGCGGTGCGGACATTGGCCCTGACCGACATGTTCATGCCGATGAAGCCGGCAAGGCCCGAGAGCACGGCGCCGATCAGGAAGCCGATGGCACTCGGGATCGAAAGGAAATAGGCGACCAGGGCAAAGATGATGATGCCGACACCTGAAATGGTGACGTATTGGCGCCTGAGGTAAGCCTGCGCGCCTTCGCGCACGTAACCGGCGATTTCCTGCATCCGGGCGTTGCCGGCTGGCTGCGCCATCACCGACTGGAATGCCCAGACTCCGTAAACGAGGGAAAGCGCCCCGCACGCAATAATGACCCACAGAGAAAGCATGGACTAAATGTTCCTTGTTCTTTACTCGCACAAGCCACTGAACAAATCGCACGAACGAACGACCCCTGCCCTTCGCATCGAAGGTCAGGATATTGCAGGTGCGGCGAATCCTCCCACCGGAGCCGTCTGATTGTCCGGATTGCCGCGATGCTGCCAAAATCATACGGGCAGCGCAACCGACGCCGTGCGTTCGCGGCAAGTTCTTTCGAAGATCCTCTTGGTGCGTCACCCGCCGGAAAACTGTCACGCCTCTGTCATCGGCTCTTGCCAAGGAAGTCCACGCTGAAGCGTTTCGCAATTCGGCCATATTGCTGAAAATTGCGAAGACACGTCGAAACAACAATGACCGGGAGCAAAGACGCGTTTTCGCTGAGGCGCGTCTGTGTTCTGGCCACCGAGCGAGATTTCCATGCGCCTTCTTCGCACCATCCTTCTCACCACCCTCTCGGTTCTGCCGACGCTGGCAATGGCCGAGCCCCTGGCCATCAAGGAGCCTTTCGTTTCTTCCGCCCCGGGCGAAGAGAAGATCGATTTCGCCGGTGGCAGCTTCGTCAACCACGGCCTGGTCGGCGTCGGCCGGCTGAGCGCCGACCTCAAGGACGAGAAGGGGGACACGCTCGGCTCCTTTTCCTCCATGGCGATCGATCCCAAGAGCTGGAGCAAGACTGCCACGGGCTACAAGGGCCAGCTCCGCTCCCTACCGGATCGCGGCTACAACAATCCCGACAAGGGCCTGTTCTTCGACTATCAGGGTCGCGTCCTCGCCTTCGACTTCGCCTTCACGCCCTATTCCGGTGCTGCGCTACCCACCGCCGTGACCTCGCAGTCGCAGATCGACTTGAAGCCGCTCGCCGGCAAGGGCGTCTTCCTCACCGGCCTCGACGGCAAGCCGACGACGGGTGCCGATCCCGCCGACAACACCGTGGAGATGAACGGCTATACCCTGCCCGTGCCACCGGCCGGTGCGCTCGGCGCCGGCTCCCTCTCCTTCGACGCCGAGTCGATCGCCTATCGCTCCGATGGCAGCTTCTATGTCGGCGACGAATATGCCGCTGCCGTCTACCTGTTCGAGCCCGGCGGCAAGTTGAAGGGCCTGATCCCGCCCGGCCCGGCACTCGTTCCCACCAAGAAGGGCAAGATCAACTTTACCTCGATGGAAGCGCCCGACACCGGCCGGCGCAACAATCAGGGCCTGGAAGCGATCTCGCTGACGCCGGACGGCAAGACCCTCTATGCCGTGCTGCAGAGCGGCACGCTGCAGGACAGCTCCGCCGGCAAGAACCAGGCGAACCGCGCCACCACGCGTATCTATGTCTATGATGTCGCCTCGGACCCGCTGCCCAAGACCCCCAAGGCCGTCTATGCGATCGAACTGCCGGTCTATTCCAAAAAAGGCGACGGCAAGATCGACAGCACGGCCGCGCAGAGCGAGATGGTGGCGCTCGACGATCACCGCTTCCTCCTGCTCGCACGTGATGGCGCCGGCCATGGCTGCGATTGCAAGAATCCGGAGATGTTCAAGGCCGTGCTGGTGGTCGACACCTCAGGCGCCACCAACCTGGCGGGCACGGACTATGAAACCGGCACCAAGCCGATCGCACCCGCCAAGGACGAGCGCAACGTCCTCGACACAGCTATCACCCCGGCCCGTTCGCAGGTGCTGGTCAACCTCTTGAACGCCACCCAACTCGGCAAGTTCGGCCTCAACATCGACAATGCCAAGGCCAACGACCTCACCCTGTCGGAAAAGTGGGAGGCCATGACGCTGATGCCGGCCCTCGATCCGGCCGCGCCCAACGATGCCTTCCTGTTCGTCGGCAACGACAACGACTTTCTCACCAGGAGGGGCGTGATGAAGGGGCAGAGCTACGACGCCGGCCTCACCAACGACACGCTGGTACTGGCCTATCGCCTGACGCTGCCCGAAGACCTGGCCAAGGCTTTGGCAGCGAAGTAGAAGCCGCAGCCGAAGCGTCTGCGCGCAAAGCGGAAAGCCAACAAAGTAAGGTGTGACAAGCCTTCTCCCCTTGCGGGAGAAGATGGACCGGCGGAGCCGGGACGGATGAGGGGTGCTGGCGAAATGCTTAGACGGATGCGTTTCTCCCCTCTTCCGCCCCCAAGTCTTTTGCTTGAACGCGAGGTCCTGGAAGGACCTCGCTACGGCACCTTCTCCCACAAGGGGAGAAGGGGAACACGCCTTCTCCTGCCTTGCTCAAAAATGACTGAAACTGCCGCGGGCGAACTGGACGTCGTTGCCCTCATCGTCAAGCCATCTCGGAGCATGATGACCTAGTGTCACCGTGCCGATTGGGCTGACCGTGACCCCGCAATTCTGTGCCGCGGTTTCGAAGGCGATACGCTGCCCGGAGGGCACGGCACAGAGAATTTCATAATCGTCCCCTCCCGTGAGCGCCGTTTCCAGCAATATCGCGTCAAGCTTGCAGGCTGCCTGCGCGGCCGGTGAAAGCGGCACAGCATCGCGTTCGATATCGGCCGACGCACCGGAAGCCCGCAGCAGCTTGGCGAGATCGCCGACGAGGCCATCCGAAATATCCATCGAGGCCGAGGCATGGGCGAGCACAGCCGGCGCCAGGGCCGTACGCGGCTGCGGCAGGAGGTAGCGCCTGGCCAGGTAGTCGCGTTCCACCTCCGCAAGCCCGGCCAAGGCGTCCGCCCCGCGGCGCGCCAGCAGGCCCAGCGCTCCGTCACCGATGGAGCCGCTGACATAAAGGATGTCGCCCGGCTGCGCGCCGTCCCGGCGCGGAATACGGTCGGAGGGCACCAGGCCGAAGGCGTTGACGGCGATGGTCAGCGGCCCCGTGGTCTTGACGGTGTCGCCGCCCAGCAAAGCGAAGTCGAATTCCTTGCCGTCGACCGCCAGGCCCTCGGCGAAACGCTGCAGCCAGTCCTCGCGCCAGCCCGGCGGCAAGGCCAGGCAGAGCGTATAGGCATGCGGCTGCGCGCCCTTGGCGGCAAGGTCCGACAGGTTCACGCGCAAGGCCTTGCGCGCGATGAGATCGGGGTCGTCGTCGGCAAGAAAATGAATGTCAGCGACCAGCGCATCGGTGGTCACCACCAGATGCGCTCCAGGCGGCACGCTCAGCGTCGCAGCGTCATCCGTCAGCCCGCGCGCCCCGGGATGGGTCGCGAGCGGAGCGAAGAAACGGCTGATCAACTGATCTTCGGTGAGCCGCGCCATGCGAGGACTGCTGCTCAGGAAGCCTGGAGATGGTCGTTTCGTTCGGCCTTGGCGATCTTGTCGAGCACAGCATTGACCATGCCGGCTTCCTCGCGGTCGAGGAAGGCATGCGCGACACTGACATATTCGGAGATCGTCACTTTCGGCGGGATGTCCTGGCGATGCAGCAATTCATAGACGCCGGCACGCAGGATGGCACGCAGAATGGCATCCACCCGCTTGAGCGGCCAGCCATCGGCCAGCGCCTGATCGACCTTGGGATCGATGCTGCGCTGCTCGCGCACGACCCCGCCGACGATGTCGCGGAAGAAGCTCTCCTCGGCCGGCGAATATTCGACGCCGTCGATTTCCTGGCCTATCCAGTGGTTCTCGAATTCTGCCAGCACCTCGACGACATTGGTGCCGCGGATGTCCATCTGGTAGAGCGCCTGCACACTGGCGAGGCGCGCAGCGGAACGTTTCTGGGCCCGGCTCATGCCTCGACCCCATGCAGGCGGCGTTTCAGGGCAACCATGTGCAGAGCGGCATCGGCCGCGCCGCCACCCTTGTTCATTTCCGAAATGCTGGCGCGAACCCGAGCCTGCTCGTCATTCTCGACGGTGAGGATGCCGTTGCCGAGCGGCAAAGCGCGCTGCACGGAGATGTCCATCAGGGCACGCGAACTCTCGCCGGCGACGATGTCGTAATGGGTGGTCTCGCCACGGATCACGCAGCCCAGGGCGATCGCCGCGTCATAGGCACGGCCGCGCTGAACGGCGGCGTCGAGAGCCATCACGATGGCCGAGGGGATCTCGAGGGCACCCGGCACGGTGAGCACGTCGAAGCTGCCGCCGGCCGCCTTGATGGCGCCGGTCGCGCCGGTGAGCAGCCCGTCGGCGATCTCTTCGTAATAACGAGCTTCGACGATCAGGATATGCGGCGGCAGGGGACCGCCGAAGCCGGACTCGGTATTTTCGAAGGAAGGAGCGGAGGAACTGGATACACGCCTGGGACCGGCCATGGGAATTCTCGTCTCAGAGGAAAGGCGGGCTCTACACGCGCCGCCTGAATGCTGTTGGATTGAGGGCGTTCCTAGAGCATCGTGTCGAAAAGGGAAAGCCGGTTTTGAGCAGGAGCGATGTGACCGCGAAGCATGGCGGCGCGCGGCCTGTCTCAGCCTCCGGCGCGATCACTCCAACGTTCGGTCCCGACATCCGCCAGCCGCGCGGCATAGCGCGCCATGGTGTCGATCTCGATGTTAACAGTATCGCCCACCTCGGCATTGCCCCAGGTGGTGACGCACAGGGTGTGGGGGATCATCATCACGCCGAAATCCTGCCCCTCGACCTTGTTGACGGTCAACGACGTGCCGTCGAGCGCCAGCGATCCCTTCTGGGCGATGAAACGCGACAGGTCACCAGGTACCCGGAAGATGAATTGCGAGGTGCCGTCCTGATCCTTGCGATCCAGCACGGTCGCCACTCCGTCGACATGGCCGGAGACGATATGCCCGCCGAGTTCGTCGCCGATCCGGAGTGCCCGCTCGAGATTGAGCTTGTGCCCCACGCGCCAGGAGCCGAGTGTCGTGCGCCCGATCGTCTCGGAAGAGGCATCGACGGTGAACAGCGTGTCGCCACCCGGCCGCAGCGCCAGGCTGGTCATGGTAAAACAGATGCCGGCCACCGCCATGGAGGCCCCCACCGTCATGGTGTCAGCGGGATAGGAGCAGGCGACGGCGATGCGCTTGGCGGAGCCGTGGTCCTCCAGCGCGACGATCTCGCCAATATCGGTGATGATGCCGGTAAACATGATGGGCCCTTCAATTCCTGCGCTGAATGGTCATGGTATCATGTCCGATCATGCGTGCGGCCAGATTGGGCAATTGCCCATCGATTTTAGCCTGAAGCTGCGATGTCAGCGCCGTCACCCCCTCGCCGATCGGTTCGGACGAGGTGAACTGCACGAATTCCTCGACGAGATCGGCCTCGACCAGGCCGGCCGCAAGCCGAGGGCCGGCTTCGACCATGAGGCGCGTGAGGCCCCGCGTGCCGAGCAGACGCAAAGCCTCGCCGAGATCGAGGGATGCTCCCTCGCCGGGTGACAAGGCCGAGCAGCCGATCCGCATCACTTCCACGCCAGCCTCGACCAGACCCTGTTCCGGTTCGACCGGCGCATCGGCGCGAGCCATGACCCATACCGGCACCTCGCGAGCCGTCTCGACCAGCCGTGAGGTGAGCGGGAGCCGCAGCCTTGAATCGAAGACGATCCGCACCGGAGACTGGGCAGCCATGCCGGGCAATCGCACGGTGAGCATTGGGTCGTCCTTGAGCACGGTGCCGATCCCGACCGCGATCGCATCGCTCTGGGCCCGCATCAGGTGCACATGGGCACTCGCCTCTTCGCCGGTAATGCGAACCGGGCGCCCGCCGGGACCCGCGAGCTTGCCGTCCGCGGAGACCGCGATCTTCACGGTAACTCCGGGCCGGCCGAAGGTCACGCGCGTGATGTGCCCGACATGGGCCTGGAAGGCTTCGTCCGCCAGCACGCCCTCGCGGACCTCGAGGCCATAGCGCCGCAACATGTCGAAGCCGCGTCCGCCCACGCGCGGATCGGGATCGCGCAGGGCGCCGACGACACGGGCAATGCCGCCGCGCGCCAGGGCATCGGCGCAGGGGCCGGTGCGCCCGTAATGCGAGCAGGGCTCGAGGGTGACATAGGCCGTAGCACCCTTGGCCAGCGATCCCGCCTCGGCCAGCGCCTGCGTCTCGGCATGGGGGCGCCCACCCGGCTGCGTCCAGCCCCGGCCGACGATGATATCGGCGTCACCGACCCGCCGGACGATCACGCAGCCGACAGCCGGGTTGGGCCAGGTGTTGCCCAGCCCCCGCCGCCCCAGCGCCAGAGCCGCCCGCATGAAGCGTTCGTCACGCCGCAGGGCATCGATGGCGGAAACAGGCATGGCGAAAGTCACGGAAAAAAATCAAACCGGCAATGGGAGCTCGAAGCAGCAGATAGGCTTGCCGCTTACGTCATGCAAGCACGACACGGCAATGTCGCACCCACATGGACCGATCGAACTCACTCCTCATCCACCCGCGTCTCGTCCTCGATGCTCAATTCATCCAGAACGGCCGTGAAATCCTTGGCTTCGCTGAAATTGCGATAGACCGAGGCAAAGCGCACATAGGCGACATCGTCGAGGGCCTTGAGCCCTTTCATGACGATCCGGCCGATCTGCTCCGAGGTGATCTCGCTTTCCCCCAGGCTCTCGATCTGCCGAACCAGGCCGTTCACCAGCCGCTCGATACGCTCCTCGTCGACCGGGCGCTTGCGCAGTGCCGTGGTGATGGAGCGCGAAAGCTTGTCGCGATCGAAGGCGACCTTGCGGCCCGAACGCTTGACGACCGTCAATTCGCGCAACTGCACGCGTTCGAAGGTCGTGAACCGACCTCCGCAGTCCGAACAGACGCGGCGGCGGCGGATCGAGGTTCCATCATCGGTGGGACGGCTGTCCTTCACCTGGGTGTCGGGCGCACCGCAATAGGGGCATTTCATGGATCATTCCTGGGAGTGCGGACATCCGACATGCTCGCATGTCGCGATGTCCGCACTTCCTATACTGCACGCGATAGGTTTCCAAGAAGCGGACGCCGCAACATGCAGGCATGTTGCTGAGATGCCCGCCCTCCCGGCAGCGATCAGTAGATCGGGAAACGGCCCGTCAGCTTGTTGACCTTGGCGCGCACCGCTTCTTCGACCGCGCCATTATTGTCGGCACCGTTCTTGGACAGGCCTTCCAGTGCCTCGGTGATGAGATCGCCGACCTCCTGGAACTCCTTGACGCCGAAACCGCGCGAGGTGGCGGCGGGAGTGCCGAGACGGATGCCCGAAGTCACCATCGGCTTCTGCGGGTCATAGGGAATGCCGTTCTTGTTGCAGGTGATATGGGCGCGCTCCAACGCCTTCTCGGCGAAATTGCCGGTCAGGTTCTTGGGACGAAGGTCCACCAGCATCAGGTGGTTGTCGGTGCCGCCCGAGACGATGTCGAAGCCATTGCCCTTGAGGTTGGCGGCCAGGGCGGCGGCATTCTCGACGACCTGCTTGGCATAGGCCTTGAACTCGGGGCGCAGCGCTTCGCCGAAAGCCACGGCCTTGGCGGCGATGACATGCATCAGCGGTCCGCCCTGCAGGCCCGGGAACACAGCCGAGTTCACCTTCTTGGCGATCTCCTCGTCATTGGTGAGGATGATGCCGCCGCGCGGGCCGCGCAGGGTCTTGTGGGTGGTCGAAGTCGCCACATGCGCGTGCGGGAACGGAGAGGGATGCGCATCACCGGCGACCAGGCCGGCGAAATGGGCCATGTCGACGAAGAAATAGGCGCCGACCGCATCGGCGATCTGACGGAAGCGGGCAAAATCCCAGTGACGGGCATAGCCCGAGCCGCCGGCAATGATCAGCTTGGGCTTGTGCTCATGCGCAAGGCGCTCGACCTCGTCCATGTCGACGCGCTGATCCTCGGGACGCACATTATAGGGCACCACGTTGAACCAGCGGCCGGACATGTTGACCGCCGAACCATGGGTGAGATGGCCGCCGGCATTGAGATTGAGGCCCATGAAGGTGTCGCCCGGCTTCATCAGCGCCAGGAACACGCCCTGGTTGGCCTGGCTGCCGGAATTGGGCTGGACGTTGGCGTAGGCGCAGCCGAACAGCTTCTTGACGCGCTCGATCGCCAGGTTCTCGGCCATGTCGACGAATTCGCAACCACCATAATAGCGGCGGCCCGGATAGCCCTCCGCATATTTGTTGGTCATGATCGAGCCCTGGGCCTCCAGGACTGCCTTCGAAACGATGTTCTCGGAGGCGATCAGCTCGATATGGTCGCGCAGGCGGCCCAATTCGAGGTCGATGGTGCGCGCCAGCTCCGGATCGGCGGAATGCATATCGGCGGCGAAGAAGCTGTTCGACAGGGCGGCGGAGCGAGCGTCATTCATCGTGGCAGGGCCTCGTTGGAGAAGAGGCAGACGACATAACGGAGTTGCACCGCAAAGTCATGTCTGCAAGCGACCAAAGTTGCGCCATGACTGGAAAGGCAGGCTTGAAACGCAACAGCGCCGCAGACGAGGCTGCGGCGCTGTCAATCTCTTTCAGGTCGGAGGGGACGGCGCCCCGATCAGCCCTGCTCTTCCTTGGTGACCACGGAGAGCGAGGCGAATCCGTCCTTGTTGTAGATGTCGTCGCGGAACTCGACCAGGCCTTCCGGCGTCGCCCAGGCCGTGATGTAGGCCCAGAACACCGGCACCTTGGCGGTCGGGTTCACCGTCGTCTGGGCGCCCGAACGGATCACTTCATCGATGCGGTCGCGAGTATATTCGGTGCCCTGGAGGATCCAGGCGACCAGCTCACGGACGTCCTGCACACGTGCACAGCCCGAGGAATCAAAGCGGTAGTCCGAGCCGAACACCGACTTGTAGGGCGTATCATGCATGTAGACGCCATACTGGTTGGCGATGTTGATGCGCACCTGGCCGAGCGAATTGCCGAAGCCCGGCTCCTGCCGGAAGCGCATCTTGGTGGCTTCGTCGGTGTTCCAGTTGATCTGCTCGGGCGTGAGCTCCTGGCCCTGCGGATTGAAGATGCGGATATGGTGATCGGCCAGGTAGCTCGGCTCCTTCTGCATCAGAGGGATCAGGTCCTTCTTGATGATGGAGAGCGGCACCGTCCAATAGGGGTTGAAATTGATGTTCTGCACCACGGTCGACAGGATTGGCGAGGGCCGGTCCGGCTTGCCGATCACCGTGGAGTGGCGCTGCTCGACCGCGCCGTTGTTCACCGCTTCCAGCTCGGTCGCCGGAATGTTCATCATGATGTAGCGGTTGCCCAGATTGCCCATCGAGCGCAGGCGCACGATGTTCATCTGCAGCTGCTTGATGCGGACATCGATCGGAATGGCGAGGGCGGCGCGCGAGGTATCGCCGACGACGCCGCTGGACAGGATGCCGTGGCGCGACTGGAAGCGCTTCACCGCACCGTCGAGATAGGAATCGAAGACGGGCGAACCGCCGAGCGACGGCGCCAGATCGCCCGAGGCGATCAGGCGCTGGCGCAGCGAGACGACGTCGGGGCTGCGCGAGCCAAGCTGGAGCCGGCCCTTGCCGGTCACCTGGGGCCAGCCGCCCTGGGCCGCGATTTCGCTATATTTCTGCAGCGCATTCTGCGTGGCCTGCAAGGTGTAGGCCGAGAAAGTGGGCGAGGAACTGCTGGCCTGCCCGATGGGGCTGGCCACGGAATCGTAGCGTTCCTTCATCTCCATCTGGCCGAGGCCATAATCCTGCGCGGCGGCCGGACGCGCCAAGGCGGTCGCAGCGGCCCCGAGGGCCAAAGTGGAGAGAAAACCACGACGAGAATAGTCAGACATCTTGTTCTAATCCTGCAGCAAAGCCCGCTTGCGCCACGCACCTACCGTACCGGTAATTTCCTGCGGCCGTGAATTAGCCGAGCTCTTTACACGGGAGAGGTAAACGAACCGAGACCAAAATCAGACCTCGTCACCGGCCATTTGCGATCCCGGTATACGAAACTTGCGCAATGCCCTATCGCCAGAAAGCGGCAAAACCGGGACAAATGTGGCAAGGCCCGTCACGATCACCGCCATGTGAGCGCGAATCGCGCTTGCGTGACAAAGTTGCAACAATCCGGTCGCCGACTCTCACGGATGGCGCCGCTCGCGCGAGGCGAGAAAAGCCAGCCCGACATAGAGCAGGATCAGGACGCCGATCGTCGTCATCATCGCATATTGCCGGCCGAAGATCTCAGGACGGAACAGCGAAATGATGAAATAGCTGCCGGAAGCGATCAGCCAGATGACCCCACCCCATGTCGCCGCCATCCACAAGCCGACAGCCGCGACCAGATCGAAGACCGCGAACACGATCACCGCACTCTGGGTGAGCACCGGCATGCCGAGGAAGCGATCCGGATCGGCCTGCCCGATCCCCAGGATCAGGCACCAATGGATGATGCCCTTGGCCATCCACAGCACGGCGACGGCACGCATGAACCACAACAGATAGGCGCCGTAGGGCGGGCCGTCGCGGTCAAACTCGATATCGCTCATGTCGTGCCTCGTTGCTGGAGGTCCTTCTAACCGTGCAGGGAGCCGAGGGCAAATCACCTGGCCGCATGCAGGCGGATCGAAGCTTGGCCGAGGAAGGAAGACGAGGAATGCCTGCCGTCTCGCAGATGCTTCCCGGCTTGACCATCAAGCCCCCGCATTTGCCGCTGCCAGGGTGTGACATGACGGCATGCCTCCACTGCACCGGATGTGATAGAACCTTTCCAAAGTTCATTTCGAAGAGACTGCCATGCCTTCCTCCGTCACCCCGCTCAAACCCGCCCTCGCCTCCGCCTCGGACCGTCTCGACCTCATCGAGCGCCCGCGCCGCAACCGCAAGAGCGAATGGGCCCGCCGGCTGGTGAAGGAGAATGTGCTCACCACCAATGATCTGATCTGGCCGATCTTCGTGCAGGAAGGCGAGAATCTGAGAAGTCCCGTGGCCGCGATGCCGGGCGTAGACCGGGTCAGCATCGACATTGCGGTCGAGGAGGCACAGCGGGCCGCGGCCCTCGACATCCCCGTGGTGGCGATCTTCCCCTACACGGATCCCTCCTTGCGCGACCCGACCGGGAGCGAGGCCCTGAACGCGCAGAACCTAACCTGCCGGGCCTGCCGCGCCATCAAGGCCAAGGTGCCCGAAATCGGCCTGCTGACCGACGTGGCGCTCGATCCCTACACCTCGCACGGCCATGACGGGCTGCTGGAAGCCGGACGCATCCTCAATGACGAGACCGTCGCCCTGCTGGTGCGCCAGGCCCTGGTCCAGGCCGAATCCGGCTCGGACATCATCGCACCGTCCGACATGATGGACGGCCGCGTCGGTGCCATCCGTGCCGCGCTCGACGCCGCCGGTTTCCTCGATGTGCAGATCATGGCCTATTCGGCCAAATATGCCTCGGCCTTCTACGGCCCCTTCCGCGAGGCAGTGGGCTCCTCCGGCGCGCTCAAGGGCGACAAGCGCACCTATCAGATGGACTATGCCAATTCGGACGAAGCGGTGCGCGAGGCCGAGCTTGACATCGCCGAAGGCGCCGACATGATCATGGTCAAGCCCGGCCTGCCCTATCTCGACATCGTCGCGCGCCTCAAGCAGAACTTCGGCCGCCCGACCTTCGCCTATCAGGTCTCGGGCGAGTATGCGATGATCATGGCAGCCGCCCAGAATGGCTGGATTGACGGCGAAAAAGCCATGATCGAGAGCCTCACCGCCTTCAAGCGCGCCGGCGCCGATGGCATCCTCACCTATTTCGCCCCACGGGCTGCCGAATATCTGCGCGGCAAATAGCAGGCCGGCTATCTGTCGATATGACCGAGATCGCGATCGGGATCGAGCCGGTCGCGCACCAGCTGCTTGAGGGCCTTCACGTCGGGAAAGCCGCCGTCGCGCTTGCGCTCCCAGATCTCCTGCCCCTCATATTCGATACGGAAGGCACCGCCGGTGGCCGGCACCAGCGTGACCTCCCCCAGATCTTCCGAAAAGGTCGAAAGCAGTTCCTGGGCCATCCAGGCCGCCCGGAGCAGCCATTGGCATTGCCGGCAATAAACGATGGTCACACTGGGCTTGCCGTCACGCATCACGGGTCTCGAAGCAGGAAAGGGATTCGACGATAGCCCCGCCGCCGCCTCAGGAAAAGCTCCTGTTTGGACAGCCCCTCATCCGGGACGGCCGGGTTTGCTGTCCGAATCGCGGCGAGGCTGTAATCTGCCTACTGACAGCGCCGATATAAAAATCGGGTCAACTGGTCCGGCGCGACGATTCAGGCGGCACCCTTGATCCATCGTGTCATCGCCTTGCTTCTCGTCACTTTGTGCCTGGCTTCCTGTCGCGACAGCCTCGACCCGCTGGAAATCCGCATCTGCCGGCAGACATTACCCGCCATTGCGATCGACGCAGATGGACTTACGGTCACTGCCGTTACCTCCGCCTCGCCGCCATTTAAGATCCGTATCGACTATCGGGCGCTGCACCAGGGACGCAGCAGCAATCACAGCGTGTTCTGCGGCTTCGGACCGAGCCTGCCGGATAACCGGCTCATCGAGCTGAGCGCCCTGGCCGCGGACGGCAGAGCCTTTGCTGCCTGGAAGCTTCATATCCTCAAGCGCTATTGGCTCGAACGCCCCGAGGCTGTCCTTGCCGATCCGGGGCCCGGTGAAACCATCGCCGATGTACCCGAGGTCCCCGGCAGCATTGCCTTTCTGGTACAGAGTCTCGGCAATGGGGTGCCGACCACGGCAATGACCATGCTGATCGCGGTGGCCTATGCCCTCGTCTTCGGCCTGGTCCAGCGTATCAACCTGGCTTTCGGGGATTTTGCCACGCTCGGCGGCGTGATGAGCGTCTCGATCATGCTGATCATGCTGGCGCTCGGTTCCCGCTCTCCGGCCCTGGACCTCGTCGTCGTGTTCGCGGCTGCGGTCGGCCTCGTGGTTCTCGCCGGTCATATCGTCGAAAAGCTGGTCTTCGCCCCCCTCGCCTTCCGCCGCGGCCAGACCATCCTGATCGCCACGGTGGCCGTGGCCTCGGTCATGCGCGAGGCGATGCGTGTCGCCCAAGGCCCCAACGACCGCTGGGCACCGCCGATCACCAGTCCCTATCTGCCCGTGGTGCGGTCGGGCAATTTCGTCGTCCACATCACCGTCATGCAGATGTCGATCGGTGCCGCCGCGGCCCTCGTCGCCATCGCCGTCGTCATGCTGATGCGCCGCAGCGAGCTCGGCCGGCGCTGGCGGGCGATATCGGACGATGCCCTGATGGCCAACCTCGTCGGGATCTCCAGCCGGGGCATGCTGGCCCTGACCTTCGGGCTCGCCTCCGCGCTGGCCGGTTTCGCCGGTTTCATCATGACGGTCTATTATGGCGGAGCCGATGCCTATGGCGGAGCCATGATCGGCCTGAAAGGCCTGGTCGCAGCCGTCATCGGCGGCATCGGTTCGATCGAAGGAGCCTTGCTCGGCGGCCTCGTACTCGGCCTGTTCGAGGTCGTCTGGCAGGCTTATTTTCCGATCGAACATCGCGATGTGGCCGTGATGATCTTTCTCGTCCTCATGCTGATCTTCCGCCCGGGTGGACTGTTCGGCTTTGCCGACGCCACCCCTCGGCAGGTCTGAGGGCCGGGCTTTAAAAACAATCCCAGGCGCGATAATTTGATCTCGCCCGCCAGCAGGACTCTGGCGAGACGCGGCGCCCAGTGGTAGCCTTCGCCTTCATGCATGGAGAATGGCGTTGAGCATTGAAATACGCGACTCACCGCAATTCTATCTGACCGCGCCATCGCCCTGTCCCTATCTGAAGGGCAAGCAGGAACGCAAAGTGTTCACCCACCTGATCGGTGAACGGGCAGCGCGCCTCAACGACGTGCTCAGCCATGGTGGCTTTCGCCGTTCCCAGACCATCGCCTACCGGCCGGCTTGCGAAAACTGCAAGGCTTGCGTTTCGGTGCGCGTGCCGGTTGCCGACTTCATCAGGACGAAATCTTTCCGCCGCGTGCAGGCCGACAATCGCGACGTCGTTTCGCAGATGCGCACTGCCACCCCGACCTCGGAACAATATTCCACCTTCAGGGCCTATCTCGACCAGCGCCATGCCGATGGCGGCATGGCCGACATGACGGTGCTCGACTATGCGATGATGGTCGAGGACACCCATGTGAACACGCAATTGGTCGAGTACCGCCTGTCCGGCGCCGGCCTGCCGTTGAACCGGCAAGGCGAGGGTCCGCTGATCGGCGTTTCGCTCACCGACGTGCTGGCCGACGGCCTGTCGATGGTCTACTCGTTCTACGAGCCGGCCATGACGGCGCGCAGCGTCGGCACTTTCATGATCCTGGACCATATCGCCCGCACGCAGGCAATGGGGCTGCCCTATCTCTATCTGGGCTACTGGGTCGAGGGGTCGCGGAAGATGGCCTATAAGGGGCGTTTCCTGCCGCAGGAACGGCTCGGCCCCAATGGCTGGGATCGCGTCGAGAAATAGCGACCAGGGCGTTTGGTGATGGGTGGCCACGCCAAGAATCTTCACCGCCCGTCAGCCCGCCATCATGTTTCTGAACGTCAGATGACCGGGGCGTTCGCGCCGCGTTCAGGCAGCAACTGGCATCGTGTCCTCATTGCTCCTCGAGTTCCCACGAGCTCGAGCCCCCTCAATGAGGTAACCGATGAATCTTCTCGGCAAGACCATGATTGCGGCCTCCTTCGCGCTGACGGGCCTGGCGGCCAGTGTCGGCACGTCCTCGGCCATGAATGTCGCTCCCGCAGCACCGGGCGCCTCGCCGCTGGTCCAGGATGTCCGTTGGGGCTGTGGCCCCGGCTGGCAGCCCAATCGCTGGGGCCGCTGCGTTCCGGTCCGCCGTCCTTACTACGGCTATGGCGGCGGGTATGGCTATGGCGGCGGCTGGGGTCCACGTCCCCGCTGGGGCTGGGGCGATGGCTACCGCCCCCGCCATGGCGGCTGGGATCGCCCCTATTATCGCGAACGCCGCTGGGACAATTATTGAGCCCACCAAACGAGTTCCGAGGGGCGGTAGCGTATAACCGCCCCTCTCTCCCCATCCGGCCGAGCCACCGGTGTTTTGCGTAATTGGCTCACACTCGGAAACGGTGCCCCAGGCAAGACCCCCTATCGCGTAGGCAAGACGCTTATGGGGGCTTTGCGGACACTCGGGCTAGGCGCGGCTTGTCAGGCTGCAATGTCGCGCCGAACCCGGTGCCCGTGCCTGACGGCACCGTTTTGACTTCAAGCGCTGTTGCTGCTCCGGCGTCTGGCCTTCAAGAGATCACGCGCGGGTCCAG
Source organism: Labrys sedimenti (assembly GCF_034424805.1). Taxonomy (NCBI): domain Bacteria; kingdom Pseudomonadati; phylum Pseudomonadota; class Alphaproteobacteria; order Hyphomicrobiales; family Xanthobacteraceae; genus Labrys; species Labrys sedimenti. The sequence continues at coordinate 281,971 of NZ_JAXOUF010000006.1, read as the reverse complement.
AGTGGCGGCCGCTTCCACGACGGCCCGTCTTTCGGGCATGCCATCCCAGCCATTGCCGAGTTCGCATTTGAGGCTTGCGGCCGCACTGGCAAAGCAGGCGGCATCGATCACCGACCGCCCTTCCGCCAGCCCGGCAGCCAGAGCGCCGTGAAACACATCTCCCGCACCGGTGGTGTCCAGTACGTTCACCGGCAAGGCGGGTATCAGGGTCAGGACGCCGTCGCCCCACCATAGCGAGCCCCGGGCACCCAATGTGACACCGAATGTCCCGCCGAGGCGGCGCGACAATGCTTCGCAGCCGTTGGCATCCGGTTGCGCCCCGTCGCTGGCCAGCGCAAATCCATCCTCCGAAAACACCGGCAAACTTGCGCGTCGCGCCAATTCCATCAGCAGCACCGGATCGGTGACTTCCGCATCGAGCACCGACGGGACTCCCGCAGCAGCAGCTGCATCCAGCGCCGCAAGAGAGGCTTCGCGCCAATTGATATCGGCCAGCACCGCACCGGCCCCGGCAATGTCCTGCAATGGCAGATGGGCCGGCGAGGCTGGTAGGTCGGTATGGTCATGGCCGACGATGAACCGTTCGCCCTGACGATCGACGATCACCACGGCGGCAATGGTATCCATCTCCTCGCTACATTTCACGCCCGTGATCCCGACGCCATGATGACGCAGGCGCTCGCATAGGAAAGCCGCCTCGGCATCATCGCCCATGCGGCTCCACAATTCGACCGGCTGCAGCAGGCGGGCACAGGCAACCGCAGCCGTCGCGGCTGGCCCACCTCCGCGCTTGAAATGGTGCCGGGCCGTAACCTTGATGGCTTGCCGCGGCATTTCATCGATTTCCAGCACTTGGTCCAGCGTGGTGGTGCCGACACAGATGACGGCTCCCCTCGTACTCATCGGCTCTTGCATGATCGCCTTGTCTTCGCCGCCCGAAGCATTCTGCTGACGGGCCTTCCTGGGTGGTTTCCTCGCGACGATATAAAGCCAGTTTGTCAGACAAAACAATATCGCGATCGGCTCATCCGGCAGACACGCACGGCAAGTGCGAACCATGATCGAGGTGGCTTGGCAAGCCTGACCAAACGTCAGCTTCCGTACCGATATAACACCCGCGTCACGCTCGTGCTGGTGTTGTCGAACCAACATTCGGGAGGGTCGAGGAAGAGCGCATGTTGCAGCTATGGACAAAAGCGCTCGCCTCGTACTGCTGTAACAATTTACCGGCGGACTTGGTAGCTTGCGCTCTTCGGGAGGCAATGAAAAGCCCGGTCCACGCATACGCGGCCGGGCTTTCGCATTCCGGGCAATCGGGTGGCTCGAATCGGGAGCCCGCCCACCGGGTCTGGTCAATCGCGACGGGCCGGGCTCGGAATGCCGCTGTGGCTGAAACCGGTTTCGGCAAGATCCTTTTGGGTCGGCATCCGACGGGCTTCCCGGCGCTTCTAACAGGCCGGAAACGTCTGATAGCGGATGCGCAAATTGGCAATGAGGCTGACAGGGATCACCGTCGGCTAAGGAAATTCACTGTTTGTTGCGGCGCAACATAATACGCAAAACCGGCCCCGTGGCGACGCGAAAGCGTGGCGATCATGCGGGCCTTTCGCAACAGCCCCAACCCAGGAGCTAGGACTATCGCCTACCTGACTAACCAACCGCCCTCCGAGTTGTCGAAGGGAACCAACACGCATTTTGCACCTATCAATACGACCGATCGCACGGATAAGATCGAGGAAAGTTCACCTATGCCCCTTCTGTCGGCATTCACCGTCGCCCCCACCATCGAGACGTCACGCTTGATTTTGCGTGCGCATAGACCCGGCGATCTGGAGAGCGTCACGGCCATGTGGGCAGAGCCCGCGGTGCTTCGCTATGTGCGTAAATCCCCCTATCCGCGCGAGGAGGTCTGGACCCGCATGCTGCGTTATGCCGGCCATTGGCTCTGGATGGGGTTCGGTTTCTGGATCGTGACCGACAAGACCGATGGCCGCTTCCTCGGCGAAGTCGGCATTCATAATTTCGAGCGCGACATCGAGCCGGAATTCTCAGGGACGCCTGAACTCGGCTACTCCCTGATCGGTGCGGCCCATGGCAAGGGCTATGCCACGGAAGCGGCCAAGGCCGTGCTGAACTGGTTCGACAGTCATATCGATCTGCCGCACACCAACTGCATGACAAGCCCCGACAACATCCACTCCCAGCGTGTCGCTCTCAAATGCGGCTATGGATATCTGCGCCAGTCCATTCATCTGGGTTCCCCGGTTGCGATCTTTCGCAGGCAAAGAGTCATCGCCCCCTCGCCGTGAAGCGATGTGAAATCACGGCTTGATCTCCTTGATGACGTTAAGGACAGTAAAACCTTGACTGAGTTTCGATCAGAAAAGCTTGCCGGCGTGAAGCGCCGGCAAGCTTTTGCCGGAATGGAAACTGATCCGAGCTGATGAAGGTTCCTCTTTTTTCTTTGGCAGACTCGGTCTATCACCAGGGTGTGCCGTACCTTCGCCGTATTCCTGATCACACAAATAGGCATTCCGGCTGAGGCTTATCCAGAGTCGGCGGCGGGCAATATCCGCCGAAAATGAGGGAGTTAGAATGATGCTTCGTTCCGCCATCATTGGTACCGGACTACTGATCGCCAGCGCCGTCGCGCTTTCTGCGCCAGCGCAAGCGCTCACCATGAAGGAGTGCAGCGACAAATATCAGGCCGCCAAGACCGCGAACACGCTGAACGGCGCAACCTGGAACGATTTCCGCAAGGCACAATGCGGCACGGAGGCGACTCCGGCTGCCACCGCACCGGCAGCCCCTGCAGCCCCGGCCGCGACGACGGCTGCCAAACCGGCACCGGCCGCCAAGCCGGCTCCCACCGCCGCCACGTCGGGAAGCGCCGTGTTCCCGTCGGCCGTCGATCCGAAATATGCCAAGGAGTCGGCCGGCAAGCAACGCATGCACACCTGCCTCGACCAGTACAATGCCAACAAGGCCAGCAACGGCAATGGCGGCCTGAAATGGATTCAGAAGGGCGGCGGCTATTACAGCGAATGCAACAAGAAGCTGAAAAGCTAATTCTCTTCTTCTTCATGCGGCCGCGGATCCCCTCCGCGGCCGTTTTCTTTTATCGCTGATGCAAGGCGTCAAGCCTTCACTTCCACCCAGCGGCCTTTGGCAAAGCTGTCCGCAATGGCATGGACGGTACGCTCGATGGCAAGGCCATCGTCAAAGTCGAACACCGAGGCCTTCTCGCCCTCGATGCGGGCGATCAGTTCGCGGCATTCGATCACTTTCAGATCGTTGAAGCCAAGGCCGTGGCCGGGCGCTGGAATGAAGCGATCATAGGGCTTGTGCATCGGCGCACTGAGAATGGTCCGGAACCCCTGGGTTTCCTCGCTGCCCTCGCGGCGGAAAAGCTGCACCTCGTTGAAACGCTCCTGATCGAACACGATGGCGCCGGCATCGCCGAAGATCTGCAATTGGATGCGGCCCTTGCGCCCCCAAGCAGCGCGATTGACGGTGAGCACACCCGAAGCACCGCTCTCCAGGCGCAGCAAGGCGGTGGCAATGTCGTAATTCTCGATGGCCCGCCTGCCGCCATCGGGATGGGGACGGTCCGCATAGGGCCTCGCCATCTCCCCGAACACTTCGGCAACCCCGCCGAGGACAAAACGCAGCAAGCTGAGAGGATGGACGGCAAAATCGTCGAGGGCCCCGTAGCCGGCACTGGACTCGTTGCGGGTGGCGAAGGGAGTTTGCCGATCCGCCATGAAATCCTCGTCCATCTCCAGGCGAACGTGATTGACGACGCCGATCGTCCCCTCGCCGATCAGCTTGCGGATCAGGCGCATGGCGGGGTTTTGAATGTAGTTGTAGCCGAGTACCGCCACCTTGCCGCTGCCGCGCCAGGCAGCATGCATCGCCTGCGCATCGGCAAATACGGTCGCCATCGGCTTTTCGCACCAGACATGCTTGCCCGCTTCCAGCGCCGCGATCGCCATCTCGGCATGGAAACGGTTGGGCGTGGTGATCGAGATCACGTCGATCTGCGGGTCGGCCAGGAGCTCACGCCAGTCGCCGGTCGAGGTGGCGAAGCCAAGTTCCATTGCCTTGGTACGGGCAAGATCGGCGGACGCTTCGGCAAGAGCAACCAAACGAGGCCTGATGACGTCACCGAAAGTCGAGGCGACCGCATTCCACGCCAAGGCATGACATTTGCCCATATATCCCGTGCCGATCAGGCCAACACCGAGCCCCCTGCCATCTGATTTGGCCGATGCCTTCATCACTTCTCTCCCTTCGCGTCCATTCGCCATACCGCCTTGGTATGGCCGTCATTCCATTTCATTGTGCGACGCAGCACAGATTTGTTGTATGCTGCACTGCATCAAAATCGGCACAGATCGATTCGACTCACCGCGAGCGGGCTGCCGTCTCTCGGGGAAAGAAAGGATATCCATGCTGGCTCCACGGTTCGCCGTCGCAGCCAAGGGGACAACTGCCATGCTGTTTACTGGCATCATCGCGGCCTTGATTGCCCGCATCATCGACGATCCGGCCCGGCGCATACCGCCGCCCTCCACCGACGCACCACGCGACCGGGACGAGGAGAAGCCGACAACCGACGGTGTCGATCCGCTTACGCGCCGGTGCTGAGCCGATCCACATCCGCGATTGCGAAACGGGTTTCGCAGTCTTTCCAGTTGCACTAACCTTCCGTTGGGCGTGCCTTTGCGGCACGATCCGGCATCGCTGCCGAGTGGCACCACCGGTAAGGTGTCAATGATAGGGAGGGCAGCCAACACACTGCCCCGCTTCTGGAACGGGACATGGTCATGGCTGAGGACGAGACGCGCGACTTTACCGATTTTTCCGCGCGCCTCGCCGATCGCATCGACCAATTGCCCAAACGCCTGCGGCAAGTGGCGCATTTCGCCAACGACCATCCCGACGAGGTCGCCCTCGGCACCGCCGCTTCGGTGGCGGAGAATGCCGGGGTGCAAGCCTCGACCCTGGTGCGTTTCGCCAAGACGCTCGGCTATTCCGGCTTTTCCGATCTGCAGCAGGTCTTCCTCGCCCGGCTGAAGCAGCGCTTTCCCGATTATCGCCAGCGCGTGGCATTGCTGCGGACCGAGGCGAATGAGGGCTCCCTGTCGGCGCCGCTGCTCAACGGCTTCGCCGACGCAGCCACGCTGTCGATCGAGCGGCTGCGGGCATCCGCCGATCCCGAAATGATCGATGCGGCGATCGAATTGCTCGCCGGTGCCGACATCATCCATCTGGTGGCGGCCCGCCGGCTTTTCCCGGTGGCGGCCTATCTCGCCTACGCCTTCGGCAATCTGGGCCAGCGCTGCGCGCTGGTCGACCATGTCGGCCAGCTCGGCAAGGAGCAGATTTCGCTGGCGGGGCCCAGGGATGTGGTGCTGGCGATTTCCTACAATCCCTACTCGCCCGACACCATCGAACTGGCTGGTATCGCGCATCAGCGCGGCAATGCCATCCTGGCCATTACCGACAGCCCGGCAAGCCCGCTGGCCCGCCTCGCCCGCATTCGCCTGGATGTGGAGGAAGCCGATCATGGTGCCTTCCGTTCGCTGGCGGCGACCTTCGCCCTGGCCATGACGCTGGCCGTGGGCACGGCCGAACATAAGGGGCGCGACTGACAAGAGGGCCCCAGGGAGGGCGGAGGTCCTCGTCCGCTCTTGCCAGTGCTCAGCCTGTCATGAAAGGCAGGCGTCCGGCACTCCTTGAGTGCCCAGGGACGTCCGCGCTTCCAGGCAGATCCAACCCGCCTATATTTTCACCGTCATACCCGTCTGGGCCGCTTGCGTGGCGGCATCGGCCAGAATCTGGGCCTTCAGGCCGTCCTCGCCCGAGGGATTGGGCGCCTTGCCCGCCAGGATCGCGTCGAGAAAAGCGGTCATCTCGAGACGATAGGCCTCTGCATAACGCTCGAGGAAGAAATCCTGCACAGGATCGGCCAGGAAGCCGGAGCCAGTCGCCACCTCCACAGTGGTCTTCGGCACGTTATGGGCACGGATCAGGCCCTTGGAACCATGCACCTCGATGCGCTGGTCATAGCCGTAGGTGGCGCGGCGCGAATTGGAGATCTGCGCGATCTTGCCCGAAGCCGTCTTCAGGAGCACGGCGGCAGTATCGACGTCACCGGCCTTGCCGATGGCCGGATCGACCAGGGCCGAAGCGACCGCGTGGACCTCCACCGGCTCCTCGGCCAGCAGGAAACGGGCAAGGTCGAGGTCGTGGATCATCATGTCGCGGAAGAGGCCGCCGGAGCCCTCGATATAGGAGACCGGCGGCGGCGCCGGGTCACGCGAGATGATGGTGACCAGTTCCACTTCCCCGATCGCGCCCTCGACGATTCGGTGCTTGAGCGTGGCGAAATTGGGATCGAAGCGGCGATTGAAGCCAATCATCAGGGGCTTGCCGGCCTTGGTGACCTCGGCGAGGCAGTGGCGAATCCGGTCGGACGACAGATCGACCGGCTTCTCGCAGAACACGGCCTTGCCGGCTCGCACGGCCCGTTCGATCAGATCGGCATGGGTGTTGGTCGGCGTGCAGATGAGCACGGCGTCAACGTCATCGGCGGCGATGGCCTCGTCGATCGTGCTGACGCGAGCACCTGTCTCGGCCGCCAAGGCCTCGGCGGAGGGCCCGTGCGGATCGGAAACCGAAATCAGTCTGGCCTGCGGATGCAGTGCCGCATTGCGACCATGGATCTTGCCGATGCGGCCGGCGCCGAGAACTGCGAGACGAACCATTTCTCTCCCCAATCGTTTGATTTGACCCGAGGACCGGGCCTGTTTGCTGTAGGATAATCGTCAACCATCGCGCCGTGCCACCGAATCGCGGCCATGCACGCAAAGGCGGGCGGCGGCACGGGCTTCACGTCAAAATATGGCATTTTTATTCTATATTGACAACATAATAGAATATATGTTTCATTTTTGAAGCGCCAATCGAAGGGATGAAGCAACCGCCGAAAGGCCCGCCGATGCGCGAGACAACAACAAGGCGACAGGCCGGCACGCAGTCGCCAAGAGGAAACGTTTAGAGCCGGCCGTTTCCGCCCAATGCGGCTGCCTTGTGCATCCGCCGTCCCATGGCGGGCCGGTCCGTCTGTCTGGAGGTCAAGCATGAGCACGCCCGCACTCGATGTCATCACGATCGGCCGCGCTTCGGTGGATCTTTACGGCCAGCAGGTCGGCGGCAGGCTGGAGGACATGTCCTCCTTCACCAAGGCCGTGGGCGGCTGCCCCGCCAACATCGCCATCGGCACGGCGCGCCTCGGCCTGAAATCGGCCCTGATCACGCGGGTCGGCGACGAGGCGATGGGACGTTTCATCCGCGAGCAGATGCAGCGCGAAGGCGTGGCGACCGAAGGTATCCATACCGATCCCGCCCGCCTCACCGCGCTGGTCATCCTCGGTGTGCGCGATGAGAAGCAATTTCCGCTCATCTTCTACCGCGACAATTGCGCCGACATGGCGCTCGATGAAAGCGACATAGACGAGGCTCTCATCGCCTCGGCCGCCGCCATCGTCGTCACCGGCACGCATTTTTCGCAGCCCAACACAGATGCGGCCCAGCGCAAGGCCATAGGCCTGGCCAAGAAGCATGGCCGCAAGGTGGTATTCGACGTCGACTACCGGCCCAACCTCTGGGGCCTCGCCGGACATGGGGCAGGCGAGGAGCGCTATATCAAGGCCGATCACGTCACCGCGCATCTGCAGACCATCCTGCCCGATTGCGACCTGATCGTCGGCACGGAAGAGGAACTCGCCATTGCCGGCGGTTCGGAGGACACACTCGAGACGCTGCGGCGCATCCGTTCCATCTCCGACGGCACCATCGTGTGCAAACGCGGGCCGATGGGCTGCGTCGTCTTTCCCGGTGCCATCCCTGCCAGCCTCGATGACGGCATTCGCGGGCCGGGATTTCCGGTCGAGGTCTACAACGTCCTCGGCGCTGGCGACGCCTTTCTGTCGGGTTTCCTCCGCGGATGGCTGCGCGGCGAGCCGCTCGAGACCGCCTGTGCCTATGCCAATGCCAGCGGCGCCTTCGCGGTGTCCCGCCTGCTCTGCTCTCCCGAGATCCCGACCTTCACCGAACTGAGCTACTTCCTCGAACATAGCAGCAAGGAACGGGCCTTGCGCAAGGACGCCGCCATCAACCACATCCATTGGGCCACCACCCGCCGCCCGGCCGCCGAGGGGCTGATGGCGCTCGCCGTCGACCACCGCGCCCAGATGGAAGCGATGGCGGACGAAATCGGCGTATCGCGAGAGCGCATCTCCGCCTTCAAGGCCCTGGCGGTCAAGGCTGCCGCCAGGATCGCAGGCGGGCGGTCCGGCTTCGGCATGCTGATCGACGGCATCTATGGCCGTGAAGCCTTGTTCCGCGCGGCCGATCACCCCTTCTGGATCGGCAGGCCGGTCGAGCTCCCCGGCTCCCGCCCCCTGGAATTCGAGGGCGGGCCCGATGTGGGTACCAGCCTGATCGAATGGCCGGTCGGACACACGATCAAGTGCCTTTGCTTCTATCATCCCAGCGACCCTCCTGCCCTCAAGGAGCAGCAGGAGCGCCAATTGCTGCGTCTTCACGCGGCTGCACGCACGGTGGGCCGCGAATTGCTGATCGAGATCATCGCGGGCAAGCATGGTCCGCTCGAGGACGACACGGTGTCGAGCGTGGTGCAGCGCCTCTACGACCTCGGCATCAAGCCCGACTGGTGGAAACTGGAGCCACTAAAGACCGCCGCGGCCTGGCGCGCCGTCGCCGCGGTGATCGAGCGCAACGATCCGCTCTGCCGTGGCATTGTGCTGCTTGGCCTGGAAGCTCCGGAGGAAGACCTCGAGGCTGCCTTCGCCGTGGCTGCGAGTGAACCGATGGTAAAGGGCTTCGCCGTCGGACGCACCATTTTCAACGAACCGGCCCGGGCCTGGCTGCGCGGAGCTCTCAGCGACGATGACGCGGTCGACGCGATGGCAACCCGTTTCGCCAGGCTGGTTCAGGCCTGGGAGAGTGCCTCGGGACAGGCTGCGGCGGCCCAATAGCACTCGCGAAGCAGCTTCACGCTGGCTATGGTCCGGCATTCCAGGCGAGGTCCGCAAGGGGCCTCCACTTCTCGATAAAGACAGTTGGAGCAGGCCACTCAACCATATTGATAGTTGAGTCCAATACGCTCAGGGAGAGATTTCGTGGCTACCATCCGTCTCACAATGGCCCAGGCCCTGGTCCGCTTCCTCACCGCCCAGAAGACGGTCGTCGACGGGCAGACGGTACCGATTTTCGCCGGTGTCTTCGCCATCTTCGGGCATGGCAACGTCGCCGGAATCGGCGAGGCCCTCTACCAGGCGCGCGAGAGCCTGCCGACCTACCGCGCCCACAACGAGCAGTCGATGGCACATGCCGCGACCGCCTATGCCAAGGCGATGCGCCGCCGCCGCATGATGGCCTGCACCACTTCCATCGGGCCTGGCGCAACCAATCTGGTCACGGCCGCCGCCGTGGCGCATGTCAATCGCCTGCCGCTCCTCCTGCTGCCGGGCGACGTCTTCGCCAACCGCCGGCCGGATCCCGTGCTGCAGCAGTTGGAGGATTTCGGCGACGGCACCGTGACCCCGAACGATGTCTTCCGGCCCGTCTCGCGCTATTTCGACCGCATCACCCGCCCCGAGCAGATCATCCCGGCCCTGGCACGTGCGATGACCGTGCTGACCGATCCCGCCGATTGCGGGCCGGTGACCCTGGCTCTGTGCCAGGACGTGCAGGCCGAAGCCTATGACTATCCCGCCTCCTTCTTCGAAGAACGGATCTGGACCAGCCGGCGCACCCGTCCCGACGAAGACGAACTGGCCGCTGCGGTCGCCGCGCTGAAGGCCGCCCGCAAGCCAGTGGTCGTTACCGGCGGCGGCACGCTCTATTCGCAGGCCGAAGGCACCCTCGCCACCTTTGCCGCAAGGCACGGCATTCCGGTCGGCGAAACCCAGGCCGGCAAGAGTGCCATCGCGCTGGACGACCCGCTCGGCATGGGCGCCATCGGCGTCACCGGCACCGGTGCCGCCAATACGGTGGCTGAGGAGGCCGATCTGGTGCTGGCCGTGGGGACTCGCCTGCAGGATTTCACCACCGGCTCTTGGGCCCTGTTCAAGGGCGATACGCATCGCATCGTCGGCCTCAACACCCAGCCTTTCGATGCGAGCAAGCACCGCGCCTTGCCTCTGGTCTGCGATGCCAAGGTCGGACTGGAGTTGCTCTCGCATGCCCTCGGCGACTGGAAGGCGCCGCCCGAGTGGACGGACAAGGCGATCGCTGGCCGCGCAGCATGGCTGAAGACGGCAGCCCGCTACACCGATGCCAGCAATGCCGAGTTGCCCTCCGACGCCCAGGTCATCGGCGCGGTGCAGCGGGTCGGCAAGCCCAGCGACATCGTGGTCTGCGCGGCCGGCGGCCTGCCGGGCGAACTCCACAAGCTCTGGCAGGCAGGCGCTCCCGGTGGCTATCACATGGAATATGGCTATTCCTGCATGGGCTACGAGATCGCCGGAGGACTTGGCGTGAAGATGGCCGAGCCCAATCGCGAGGTCATTGTGATGGTCGGCGACGGCTCCTATCTGATGGCCAATTCCGAAATCGCCACCTCGATCATGGCAGGCGCCAAATTGACCATCGTGGTGCTCGACAACAGGGGCTATGGCTGCATCAACCGCCTGCAGCGGGCGACGGGCGGCGAAAGCTTCAACAACCTCCTGCGCGACACCCGCCACGATGTGCTGCCGGACATCGACTTCACGGCGCATGCCGCCAGCCTTGGCGCGCATGCCGTCAAGGTGAAGAGCCTGGCCGAGCTGGAGGCTGCCGTCACCGCCGCGCGCGGGCACAGCCGGACATCCGTGGTGGTGATCGACACCGATCCCTTGGAATCGACCGATGCGGGCGGTGCCTGGTGGGATGTCGCAGTCCCCGAGGTTTCCCAGCGCCGCGAGGTGGAGGCAGCCCATGCGGCCTATGTGACCAAGAAGGCGCTGCAACGCGTGGGCGATTGAGCATCATGGGCGGCGGGTCTTCAGACCCGCCTTCTCCCCTACTCCCACCTGCAAGAATGCCGGGTCTGAAGACCCGCCCCCGAACCAATATTCTCCGGAGTTCTCTTATGCCTATCCGCATCGGCGCCAATCCCATCGGCTGGTCGAACGACGACATGCCTGAAATCGGTGGCGACACGCCGCTGGAAACCTGCCTGGCCGAGGCCAGGGAAGTCGGCTTCGAAGGCATGGAACTCGGCAACAAGTTCCCGCGGGAGGCAAACGCCCTCAAGGCTGCGCTCGCGCCCTTCGGCCTCGCCTGCGTCGGCGGCTGGCACTCGATCGAATTGCTGACCCGGGACGAACATGCCGAGTTCGCGGCGGCGCGCGCCCATATCGACCTGCTCAAGGCGATGGGCACCAGCGTCTTCATCGTCGCCGAAACCTCAAACGCCATCCACGGCGACAAGGCCAAACCGCTGTCGCAGCGCCCGGTGATGGCATCCGCGGACTGGGCCGAATATGGCCGCCGCATCACCGCCTATGCCGAGATGCTCAAGGCCGAGGGGCTGCAGCTCGATTATCACCATCACATGGGCACCATCGTGCAGTCGCAGGCCGATATCGATGCCTTCATGGCGGCGACCGGCCCTGCCGTGCATCTCCTGCTCGACACCGGCCACGCCACCTGGGGCGGCTCGGATCCTGCCGATCTTGCCCGCCGCTATCGCAACCGCATCAGCCATGTCCATACCAAGGATGTGCGAGCCGAGGTCCAGGCGCGTTCGGATGCGCAGGATTGGAGCTTCCTCGACAGCGTACTGGCCGGGGTCTACACCGTGCCCGGCGACGGCATGATCGACTTTGCCAGCGTATTCCGCGAACTCCCGGGCTATTCCGGCTGGGTCATCGTCGAGGCCGAGCAGGATCCCAAGAAGGCCAATCCGCTGACCTATGCCAAGGCCGGTTACGCGCATCTGCGAAAGGTGCTCGGCGAGACGGGATTGAAGGCAGCCTGACGAGAGCGAGCGCATCTTGGCGAAAGATGCGCTTTAATCCAATTCTTTGGTTCGACGCGTTTCTCCTGACGAAGTATCGATCGCTTTTCCGGGAGACGCTCTGGCAGCAATGAGCCCGGGGAGGCCATCATGTCAAAACTTCTGCTCAAGCCCGGCAAGTCCGGCTCGCCTATCCACCGGGTCACGCCGCAATCGGCAGGCTGGACCTATGTCGGTTTCGAGGTGCATGAGCTTGCGGCCGGCGAAAGCCTGGGCGCCGAGACGGGTGCTACCGAGATCTGCCTGGTATTGGTGGCCGGCAAGGCCTCGATCAAGGCGGGCAGCCAGGATTTTGGCGTGCTAGGCGAGCGCAGCAATCCCTTCGAAGGCGCCCCCTGGTCGGTCTACGTTCCCGCCGGCTCGAGCTACGAGGTCAAGGCTGAAACGCCGGTCGAATTGGCCGTATGCGCGGCACCGGGTACCGGCGCCCTGCCGGCCCGTGTGATCGGTCCCGACCAGGTCGGCCAGGAAACCCGCGGCAAGGGCTCGAACACCCGCCATGTCCGCAATATCCTGCCCGAATGGGAACCGGCCGAGAGCCTGCTGGTGGTGGAGGTGATCACCCCTTCCGGCAATTGGTCGAGCTATCCGCCCCACAAGCACGACCAGGACAATCTGCCCGCCGAGAGCCAGTTGGAAGAAACCTATTATCACCGCTTCAACCCGGCGCAGGGCTACGGTGTCCAGCGCGTCTATACGGACGATCGATCGCTCGACGAAGTGATCGCTTTTTCAGATCGCGACGTCGTGCTCGTACCGAAGGGTTATCACCCCGTCGGCGCCGCCCACGGCTATGACCTCTATTATCTCAACGTCATGGCTGGTCCCAAGCGCATCTGGAAGTTCCACAACGATCCGGACCACGCCTGGCTCGTCCAGGCCTGAGATCCACTCGACCGATACTTCCCAGCCGACGATCCATTCTTCCAAAGCCCGCCAGCCCCAGGCTCGCGGGCCTTTCTGCATTTTACGATGACGATACGTTCGGGCACACACCGACGAAAAGATACTGACATAACACCTTCGAGGTAGAGCCTCTATCCGCTTGGGCTCGCTCTCCCTCCCCCCTCGATAGCAAGGTCTACGTCTCCATAAGTCGTTTGGAACCAATTGAAGGTTAATATTTCTAAATAATGAGCTCTATTTAACCTAAAGCTAGGACATACTCTCCGAATTTTCAATTGCAAGCATCGTAGAATGGAAATTATATACCGCCATCTCCACGGCATCTATAAAAATTAACCCCAGTGTGGCTTTCTTGTTACAGACTCATCGTCCGAGAAACGTCACTATTCGGAAAATGTTGTTAGGACATATAGCCATGAAAATTTCTGCCGCAGCTCTGGCGATCCTGCTTTCCTCGACGGCCGCCTATGCCGCCGATCTCGCTCCGCAACCTGTCGAGCCGATTGCTCCGGTTGCCGCCCCCTATTCCTGGACCGGCTTCTACGGCGGCGTTCAGGCCGGCTATACTTGGGGCAAGTCCGACTATTCGGACTATTGGATCGCCAGCGGCGAGTGGGACTACAAAGGCAAGTTGACCGCCAACGGTTTCACTGCCGGTGTCTACACGGGTTACAATTATCAGTTCCAGAATAATCTGGTGGTCGGCATCGAAGGCGACATCAATTACGATTCCTTGAAGGGAAGTTCGAGAGCCCGAGGCAACCTCAACTTCTCGCACGGTGCACCAGATCCGATCACCACCTACAAGCAGCGGGCAGAGCTCAAATGGGATGGCTCGGTTCGTCTGCGGGTTGGCTACGCCCTTGATCGCTTCCTGCCCTACGTCACGGGCGGTGTCGCGTTTGGGAAATATGATTTCGCACCCATCTGGAATGTCGACGGCCCGCTGCGTTATTCCAGCACCCAGGTTGGCTGGACCGTCGGCGCCGGCCTCGAATACGCGGTCACCGACAATCTGATCGCTCGCGTTGAATATCGTTATGCCGATTACGGCAAGAAGGATTATTTTAATTACTCGAAAACGGCGGCTGGTAATTACAACGACCGGATCAATCTGAAGACCCATACGATCCGCGCGGGTATTTCCTACAAGTTCTGATCGATCTCTACCTTCCCTGCTATCCGTCGATAGCGCGGACCGGGAAGAACTGCTACGCGCCGGCTCATGCCGGCGCGTTTGTCTTTGCGCGTCGACGGTCTGGCCGCACCGCAGCTTCCATGCCTCAACCAGCCTTAGTACGATGACAGCCCCGACATGATGATCGACGTGGATCCACTTTCATTGCGCGCAATTAATCTTCATATCCCGATCGGAATGAAGCAAATCGGGCTCGACTACAGTATGAAGGCAGGGCTTGGTTCGTCGGGACGTCGAAACTCGACACCTGGGATCGCCAGCATGCCCCCCTTACCGCCAGGACTTCCATGAAACAGCTCTTCAAGGCCCTCATGATGCACAGCGCCATCGGCGCCTGGCTGGGGAAACTGCCCTTCCTGAAGGGCCTCTACCTCCGGCATGTCTGGGCGGGGCGGATGGATCTGTTCTACGGGCTCTTCGGCAGCTACGCCGAAGCCGAGCGCTTTTCTGCCAATATCGGTAAGGTCGGCTGGCATGACGACGCGCTCGCCGAACTGCTGGTACGCGACGCGGAGGTCGAGGCCCCTACCCTGTTTCAGACCTCGCAATTCGCCGTCATGCTATGGCTGTCGAAGCTCCTCCAGCCGGGCAGCACGGTGGTCGACTTCGGCGGCGCCGGCGGCATCTTCTATGAATTATGCGCGCGTTATGGCCTCCTGAAGCCGCCTCTGAGCTGGCATGTCGTCGACATGCCCGACATGGTCGAGCGGGGGCGGCAGCGCCATGCGACGCTCGGATCCACCATGATCAGCTTCGGGTCGGAACTGGCAGAGGCGCCAGCCCCCGACATCATGCTTATGCTGGGCATGATCCAATATCTTCCGGATCCCTTTGGCGAGCAGGGCCCCGGCATTCTGGACACGGTGCCAGCCTTGCCCGAGCATATTCTGATCAACAAGATTCCGATCTCAGACGCCCCCGATGCCTGGACGGCCCAGAACCACGTATCCTCCGTCATCCCCTGCCGGCTGTTCAATCGCGCGAAGTTCCTGGCCTATTTCGAGGCGCGTGGCTATCGCCTGGAGGATCGCTGGCTGGTGCCCGAGCTCCAGGCCGAGATCCCGTTCCACCCCGAGCGCACGCTGACCTACTTCGAAGGGTTCTATTTGCGCCGGCAGGCCTGAACGGCATTCGGGCCCCCGCCTGTTCCTCCTAATCGGTGCCATGGCTCGACCGGGAGAAACATGCTCGGCCGAACTGCGAAAATCGCCCCCTTTTTCCCGGGGTGGTCGATCTTGGCACCGATGGCGGCGAAGCTCCGCCTTTGTGAGGTCGTTCCAGTCTCCAATCGCCAAAAAGTAGTAGATGGCACTTCTTCACGCGGGTGTTGCCACCGACCAAATAAGGGCTGTCTTACGTTCGGATAGCCTCCTCCGTGCAATTCGGCGTATCCTCAGTATATACAAACCTATCCACTAAGATCGCTGCACTTCACAATTTTCCCAGCTTGTAACCGCCGATCGCAATAAGCAAGATACTTTCAAAATTAGTGCATGTCTTCTTTTCATGAATGGTCCCGGCCATGAGCCTTTCCGCCGACGAACTCATCACCATCGATGCCGATGGCTATCGCGCTGCCTATGATCGCATGCCCCTTGCCTTCGAGCATGGTCTTCATCACCTGCCGATGTTCCAGCCCGACGCGCTGGCGGCCCTGGCCGAGCGGTATGCCGACAGTCCCCAGGATTATTTCATCGCGGGATCAGCGGCGACACCAGGCACGAAATTCTATGACGTGGAGCAGAACAGGGCCAGACCGCACGAGGTCCTGGCGCAGCTGGGCGATGCACCCGCCCGGGTCCTGCTGAAACGCCTGGAGAATCATGATTCCGGCTTCCGCGACCTGCTGGACACGCTCTTCCGCAAGGTCACTGCACTTCGTGGCGGTCTGGGCGACGAGAGCATCGCCCGACTCGAATCCGCCCTCTTCATTTCCTCGGCCGCATCCACCACGCCCTTCCACTTCGATCCGGAGATCACGCATTTCTTCCAGATCGAGGGGCCGAAGCATTATCACGTCTTCCCGCCCAACGTGGTGGAAGAGAGCGATCTCGAACGCTTCTATGTCAGGGGCACGGTGAATATCGGCCAGCTCGATCTCGAAGGCTGTGATCCCCAGCAGGAGCATGTCTTCGACCTCGAGCCGGGCCGCGGCTTCCATCAGCCCCAGGATGCTCCCCACTGGGTACGAACGGGCGGCGTGCGCAGTATCTCCTACGCCTTCTCTTTCGAGACCGATGCCAGCCGCGGGCGCGGGCGCGTCCGCGCTGCCAATCGCTATCTGCGCGCCATCGGCATGCACCCGCAGCGCCCGGGTCCCAGCCCGAGCGCCGATCGGGCCAAGGCAGCCGTCATGCAGGTGGTCACGCCGACCTTGCGCGGTGTGCGCAAGGTCGTCAGGCAGGTTTCAGGACACTGACGCGGCTCGGCGCAAGCCGCCTGCTCCCTATGAGCCTTGGCGTTCCCGCGGCATCACGTCGAGGGAACGGGGTTTGCCGTTGCGCAGCACGTCGAAACGCGTCGACTTGCCGATGCGGTCCTCGCCGAGCAGCCGGATGAGGTCGTCCACCGCAGCGACGCGCCGTCCATCCAGGGCGACGATGATGTCGCCCATCAGCAGTCCGGCACTGTCCGCCGGGCCACCGGCTTCGGCCGTGGCAATCATCACGCCCACGCCCTGATCGATGCCGGCGGCCATCTGCACGCGGCGGGCGATCACCGCCTGCTGGGCGGCGATGCCGATGGAGGCGCGCCGCACGCGGCCATGCCGGATGAGTTGCCCCATCACGAAGCTGGCCGTGTTCGACGCGACCGCAAAGCAGATCCCCTGCGCGCCCATGATCACGGCCGTGTTGATGCCGATGACCTCACCGAGCGTGGAAACCAGTGGGCCACCTGAATTGCCCGGATTCAGCGCTGCATCGGTCTGGATCACGTCGTCGATCAGCCGTCCGCTCTTGGCGCGCAGCGAGCGGCCGAGGGCGGAGATCACCCCCGTCGTCACCGTCGCCTCGAAGCCGAGAGGGTTGCCGATGGCGATCGCCACCTGCCCGCGCCGCAACAGGCTGGAATTGCCGAGCCGCGCCGACGGCAGACTGACCGGTTGCTCGATGTGAACGAGGGCCAGATCCGTATCGGGATCATCGCCGATCAGGCGCGCATCGAAATGACGGCCATCCTGGGTTTGCACCAAAACGCGGGCGGTCCCCTGCGCAACGTGGCTGTTGGTGAGTACCAGGCCATCCGGTGAAAGGATGACGCCGGAGCCGGACCCCGCCGGCTTGCCGCCCTTGCGGATGTCGAGCTTCACAACGGCGGGGCCCACACGTTCAGCAACGTCAATGACGGTGTTCGAATAGGCGTCAAGCAACAGCCCGTCTTCGGGTGTGGAAAGGGATGATGTCTGTTGAGGATGTGTATCCTCGTCCAAAATCACGGAGGGTGTATCGTCAAGCAACATGGTATCGACCCAAGACAAAGAAATTGAATACAGAGCACCGATATGGGAATGCCGCCGCCTCGTCGGAAGTCCCCTTCCCCCCGCCCCCGGCATGGCGGGAAAGCGGGTTCCCTTGGCTTTGCATAGCTATGCTTGATCGAAACGATCAAAAATGATCATGACCGGTGGCATCGACGAACCGTTGCGCTCGGCTCGAATTTCGTCTGTTGTGCTGGTCCCTCAGTGTGCTTGTCCGAGTCACCATGAACATCCTGTCCATTCAGTCCTGGGTCACCTATGGCCATGTCGGCAATGCCTCGGCGGTTTTCCCGATGCAGCGCCTGGGCTGCGAGGTCTGGGCCATCCATACCGTGCAATTTTCCAATCACACCGGCTACGGTGCCTGGAAGGGCCGGGTCTATGACGGCACCATGGTGGACGAACTGGTCGAAGGCCTGGCCGAGCGCGGTGTCCTGCCCCTCTGCGATGGCGTGATCTCCGGCTATATGGGCTCCTCCGACATCGGCAACGCCATTCTTGCCGCCGTCGACAAGGTGCGCAGCGCCAATCCGGCGGCGACCTATTGCTGCGATCCGGTCATCGGCGACATCGGCCGTGGTGTCTTCGTAAGGCCGGGCATTCCCGAATTCATGCGCGACCAGGCCGTTCCGGCCGCTGATGTCATCACACCCAACCGGTTCGAGCTCGAATACCTGGCCGGCCGGGAGGTACGCAGGCTTGCCGATGCCAAGGCCGCGGTGACGGCCCTGCATGCCGTCGGCCCCAAGGTGGTGCTGGTGACTTCCCTCGACACCGACGACACGCCGGACGATGCCATCGACCTGCTGGCCTCGGACGGCAACGGCTTCTACCGGGTCCGCACGCCCCGCCTGGGGCTCGACATCAATGGAGCGGGCGACGCGATCGCGGCTCTCTTCAACCTGCACTGGAAACGCTCGGGCTCCGCAGCCGAAGCGCTGGACCTCGCCAGCGCCTCGATTTACGGCCTGCTCAAGCGCACCGCCGAGGCCGGCTCGCGGGAAATCCTCACCGTGGCGGCCCAGGATGAATTCGTGGCGCCGAGTCGCCGCTTCGAAGTCGTCGCGGTATAGGGAAAAATGCGATTTCTCGCACTTTGCTCTAACTCTCTGTTTTGACGCGTTTTCTCAATCGAAAAGTCTATCGATTTTTCTGGAAGACGCTTTCGTTTCCGCCGGATCGCCTGCTCGCAGAGCCCTGCCCTGCTGCCACGGTCCTTTGTCCCTTTGCCTTGCGAGGAGCCTTCTGATGCCCCGTCGTTTCTATACGCTCGACGTCTTCGCCGACCGTGCTTTGGCCGGCAACCCTCTGGCGGTAGTGCTCGATAGCGAAGGGCTCGATGCCCCCGCGATGCAGCAGATCGCACGCGAATTCAACCTCTCGGAGACCGTCTTCGTCCTGCCGCCGGACGACAGCCGCCATCGGGCCCGCATCCGCATCTTCACGCCGGGCCTCGAAATGCCCTTCGCCGGCCACCCGACCGTCGGAACGGCCGTGCTTCTGGCACTGCTCGACCATGACCGCAAGCCGGGTGACTATCTGTTCGGGCTGGAGGAGCAGATCGGCATCGTGCCCTGCGCGGTCTCTCTCAAGGACGGCAGCGCCTATGCCCGGTTCGACATACCGGCCCTGCCAACCGAGCGTGGCGCGCCGGCGGCCACAAACCTGATCGCCGAAGCCCTCGGCCTGAGCGAACATCAGATCGGCTTCGAGAACCACCACCCCACCGTGTTCGGCACGGGCTTCCCCTATACGTTCGTGCCTGTCCGGTCGCTGGAAGCGATGGGCCACATCCGCATCAATACCAGCCTGTGGACGGAGGCTTTCGGCCAGGAAGGCCTTGGCGCGGCCTATGCCTATACGCGCCAGACCGCCCAGGCCGGATCGAGCTTCCACGCCCGCATGTTCTCGCCCGGCGATGGCATCCCCGAGGACCCCGCTACCGGCTCGGCCGTGGCCGGGCTCACCGGCGTGATTGCCCGTTTCGACGATCTCGCCGACGGCACGCGGCATTTCCGCATCGAGCAGGGCTTCGAAATGGGTCGCCCCTCCCTGATCGACCTCACCATGACCATCCAGGGCACGCGTCTGGCCGGAGCCTCGATCGGCGGCGCAGCCGTGATCGTGAGTGAAGGAAGCCTGCATGTCTGAGCCGGAGATCGTCGAACTCGATGCCATCGACTGCCGCCTGGAGCAACGGCACTGGCGGTTCGCCGAGGACAATGCCGAAGCGATAAGAGCGCATTGGCAAAAGGTGATCGAGGCGAAGCCGGCGAGCTTCAACGGCAAGATCTTGCTGCTGCATCGCTGGCAGATCGCGGGACGCCGGTTCAGCGGCGCCTATCTGATGACCGATTATGCCAGCTTCCTGGCCTGGCGGGACTTCGGCATGCCGGGCGAGGCCCGGTGGAACTGCTTCGCCATGGCCGCGCTCGAGGCCGCCGACGGCGCCTTCCTGCTCGGCGAGATGGCCGAGCACACCTCCAATGCCGGCGCGATCTATTTCGCGGCCGGCACGCCGGATCCCTCCGACCTCGATGGCGATATCGTCAATCTCGCCGGCAGCGTGACCCGCGAACTGGAGGAAGAGACCGGCGTCAAGACGGCCGACGTCGAAATCGCTTCCGGCTGGACCGCTGTTTTCCACGGCCCGCGCATCGCCCTGATGAAATCGGTGCGATCGCCCCTGTCTTCGGCCGAGCTCAAGGACGGAATCGAGCGCTTCCTGGCCGAAGACGAGAGGCCGGAACTCGAACGCATGCATGTCGTCGCGTCACCGGCCGACATCCGCGCCGATCGCATGCCGGCCTTCCAATGCGCCTATCTCGCGCACCGGCTCGATAGCTGAAGCCGGGCCTCAGCGAACGGGATAGCCGTGGCGGCGCTGCGTCGAGGAGACCAGCGCCTGGGCCTTGGCGTCGTCGCCGGTCCGGCAGGCCTGGCCCGCTTCGGCCAGATCCCTGCTCATCGCATCATGCACCTTCTTGTCGGCAAAACCGGTCTTCACATCGCCGTCGATGACGCGCTGCACGAAGGCAATGCGCTCGGAGCAGGAAGCCGCCAAGGCTGGTGAAGACGAAGCCGCCAGCAGGGCGAGACAGATCAGGAAGCGCATCGGATAAGTCCGTTGGTTGATGTCCTGTGATCGCAGGCAAGTGCGTCGCTCTCAAGTCCTTGCCTCCATCTCTCCACCGCAAAGGCGTTTTGGCGTCGTGTCCGTCTCGGCATTTCCCCTTGCCCCCTCCATCACAGCACTGTACAAGCCCTTGCACCTGATGGCTCAGGGCCATCATCGGAAAAGGATCGAGCCGTGGCGACATCGCCCGCCAAATTCGAGACGCTTGCGCATCCGGCGCCGGCGCTCGTGCTCGCCCTCCTTTCCGGCCTCCTCCTTAGCCGCCCCTGAGGGCCGGCCGGGCTTCAGCCTGGGCGCTCAGGGGACATGATCGCGGTCGACTAGCCTCGCCGCCCCTTTTTTTGGCTAAGAGTTTTCAACATGACATATGCAGGCAAGGTTTCTCAGTTTTCCGCTCCCAAGGTTGACGTCGCCGCCAAATACAAGC
Source organism: Labrys sedimenti (assembly GCF_034424805.1). Taxonomy (NCBI): domain Bacteria; kingdom Pseudomonadati; phylum Pseudomonadota; class Alphaproteobacteria; order Hyphomicrobiales; family Xanthobacteraceae; genus Labrys; species Labrys sedimenti. The sequence goes on along the minus strand of NZ_JAXOUF010000006.1, from coordinate 260,729 downwards.
CCTGGCCGCCAATCGACCTGCCGGATCGCCAATGGCCCTCCCGCACCATCACGCAGGCGCCGACTTGGTGCGCCGTCGATCTGCGCGACGGCAACCAGGCCCTGATCGAGCCGATGGGCCACGAGCGCAAATTGCGCATGTGGGACACGCTCGTCGGCATGGGCTTCAAGGAGATCGAGGTCGGCTTTCCCTCCGCCTCCCAGACCGATTTCGATTTCGTTCGCTTCCTGATCGAGACCGGCCGCATTCCCGATGGCGTCGCGATCCAGGTGCTGACCCAGGCCCGCGAGGAATTGATCCGGCGCACCTTCGAGAGCTTGAAGGGCGTCAAATCAGCCATCGTGCATCTCTACAACTCGACCTCCGAGCTGCAGCGCCGCATCGTCTTCCGGCAGGACCGGGCCGGTATCCGCGACATCGCCGTCAACGGTGCCAAGCTGATCATGCAACTCACCAAGGAGCTGGGCATGGAGGCGAATATCCGCCACCAATATTCGCCCGAGAGCTTCATGGGCACCGAACTCGATTTCTCCAAGGAGATCTGCGAGGCGGTGATGGATGTCTACCAGCCCACTCCCGACAACAAGCTGATCCTGAATCTGCCGCTCACGGTCGAAATGTCGACGCCCAACGTCTATGCCGACCAGATCGAATGGATGTCGCGCAACATCAAGAATCGCGACAGCGTCATCATCTCGCTGCACCCGCATAACGACCGCGGCACTGGTGTCGCGGCGACCGAACTCGGCCTGATGGCGGGGGCGGACCGTGTCGAGGGCACGCTGTTCGGCAATGGCGAGCGCACCGGCAATGTCGACCTCGTCATCCTGGCGGGCAATCTGATGATGTCGGGCGTCGACCCCCAGGTCGACATTTCCGACGTCAATGCCCTGGTGCGCGTGGCCGAGCATTGCAACCAGCTGCCGATCCACCCGCGCCACCCCTATGCGGGCGAACTGGTGTTCACCGCCTTCTCCGGCTCGCATCAGGATGCGATCAACAAGGGCTTCAAGGCAATCGAGACGGCGACCTCGCCGGTGTGGGAAGTGCCTTACCTGCCGATCGACCCGAAGGATCTCGGCCGTTCCTATGAAGCGGTGATCCGCATCAATTCGCAATCCGGCAAGGGCGGCATCGCCTATATCCTGGAAAAGGAACACGGCATCGAATTGCCGCGCCTCTTGCAGGTCGAGTTCTCCAAGGTGGTGCAAGGCATCGCCGACGGCGAAGGCGTCGAGCTCGGTGCCGACCGGCTGTGGGATGCCTTCACCCGCGAATATATCGACAATGGGCGCTACGCTTTCCTCTCCCACCAGATCGTCGGTGACACGGAGGGTGAGGAGCGGACCATCACCGCGCGCATTCGCGACGAGGGTGTCGAAAAGACCATCACCGGCGTCGGCAATGGCCCGATCGACGCCTTCGTAGCCGCGATGCGAGCCGAGAGCGGTCTCGACTTCGATGTCGCCAATTATCGCGAGCACGCCATGGGCTCGGGTGCCAATGCGGCGGCCGTGTCCTATGTCGAATTGCGCATTGCCGATGGTTCTACCTTGTTCGGCGTCGGTATCGACAAGGACACCACCAAATCGGCCCTCAAGGCCGTGACTTCCGGTGTGAACCGCATCCTCAAGCGCTGATCGGCAACTCGTTTGCCTCAAAAAGGAAGCCGGCCCTGATGAGGCCGGCTTCTTTCTTGCTGAAGTCAGGAAAGACCGCCCCTACTGAGGCAGCGTCGCCTGCGACTGCCGGTTGGCGCTGCGATAGAGCTTCCATTCGTCCACGCGCCGGCCGTCCGGCAGCTGGCAATCGGCGCGCTGGCCTCTCGCCGACCGCACGGGGATGGACCTGCCGCCCTGCTGCGCACAATAGGTCGAGGCCGGATTCGCCATGCCGGGCGCCTGCGGCGTCGCCATGCCGGGCGTTGGCGGCGCTGTCATGCCAGTCGCCTGCGGATCCGCCATCGGATCTTGTTGATTAGAGATACACCCCGTCACGATGAGGCAGGCGAATACCAGCGGATAGAACATCTTCTGCATGGTACCTCCAGTGCTTTTTCGATGGATGGATTGAGGAGCGTATCCGTGCCGCATGAGGAGCAGCGCACGATGCGAACAGCGTCCGCATCATCCTGGGACGCTCCGGTCAGGGGACAGTCTCTGAAGCGTCCCCTCGCTACCTATATCCTATTTCTCTCGATCTTGAACCCCGAATATCCGCATTGCCCACAGATCTACCCTAGAGACAATATAATAGGATATGGCCCGCGCAGGGCGGGCCATCATAGAATTACTGTTCTATTCGGAGATCCTCTATCCTGCCGTGTCGCTCTCATCGCGCAGGCGTTGTGCGTACACATTGATGATCAGTGCGATCAACAGAATGACACCGCGGATCAGGATCTTGAGGAAGCTGTCGATCTCGACATGATCGAGGCCGTTATTGAGCACGCCGAGCACGCACAGGCCGACGATGGTGTTGCCGATACCGCCGCGCCCGCCGAACAGGCTGGTGCCGCCGACCACGACGGCCGCAATGGCGTCGAGCAGATAGCCGGTGAACTCGTTCTGCTGCGCGCTGCCGAAATGGGCGACGCCCACCATGCCTGCCACGCCCGAGCATAGAGCCGCGATCACCATCACGCTGGCCAGGATCATCTTGACGTTGATGCCCGAGAATTCCGCCGCCTCGCGGTTGCCGCCCACCATGTAGATGTAGCGGCCAAAACGCGTATAGGTCAGCACGACATGGCCGACGCCGAGGAAGACCGCCAGCACGATCACGATCCAGGGCATGCCACCGATGTTGCCAGAACCCAAGGTCGACACCAGGTCCGGCACCGCATAGGCGATCTGGCCGCGCAGCAGCAGCGCACAGATGCCGTCGGCGATCTGCATCATCGCCAGCGTCATGATGAAGGAGGGAATGCCGATCCGCGTCAGGCCGAAGGCGTTGACCAGTCCGAGCGCCGCACACGCCACCAAGGCCAAGACGATCGCCACGCCGCCGGGCATGATGAAATTGGCATTGGCGATGTTCACATAGGATTCCTGCGCCGTGAAGAACGCCACCGCCACGCCGGTAACGTTGGCGACCGATGCGACCGACAGATCGATTTCCCCGCACAGGATCACGAAAGTCAGCCCGACGGCGATGATGCCCGTTACCGAGATCTGCACCAGGATATTGGCGAGGTTGTCGAGCGACAAGAAGGATGGGCTCGCCACAGCAAAGAAGATCACCAGCGCCAGCAAGGTGGCGAAGGGCGCGATGTTGCGCATCTGGTTGCGCAAGATCGCGCCCAGGCCTTGGCGTGCGAACTGCGCCTGGCTGCCATCCTGAACCGGTGTGCTCATTCCTCAAAACTCCCAGGCTGAAGACAGGCGGATTTGCCGCCTCAAGCCGCTTCCAGCAATTTATCCTTCGAGATCGTCTCGGCGGCGAACTCGCGCACGATTCGTCCCTTCTTCATCACCACGACCCGATCGGCCAGCGAGAGCACGGTCTCGGGCTCCGCCGAAACCACGATCACCGCCAGGCCCTTGTCGCGCAGGTCACGCACGATCTTCACCACGTCGTCCTTGGCGCCGACATCCATGCCGCGGGTCGGCTCCGACAGGATCAGGACCTTGGGCATGTGGGTCAGCCATTTGGCGAGGGCGACCTTCTGCTGGTTGCCGCCCGAGAGGGAGCCGAGCAAGGCATTCACCCGCGGCGGGCGGATATGCAAGGCCTCGATATGGCCCTGTGCCGTCTTGCGCTCCACGCCCGGCTTCAGCCACAGCCGCGAAATCTTCTCGAGAATGCTGATCGAGATGTTGCGATAGAGGGGCTGGTGATGGAACAGCATCGAGCGCCGGCTCTCCGGCACGAACGCGATGCCCGCCTCGCGCGCCTGCGCCGTATTGCGAAGGGTTCTGGCCTTGCCCTCCAGCTCGATATGTCCCTGCGCCGGCTGCAACTTGCCGAACAGCGCTCGGGCGAACTCGAGCTGGCCGCAGCCCATGAAACCGTAGACGCCGAGCACTTCGCCCGCACGCACGTCCAGCGTCACGTCGGCAAAGGCCCGCCCATAGCTGAGGCCCTGCGTCGCCAGCACGGGGGTGCCTTCCGGCCGGGCAGGCAGGCTGATCGACCCCGAATAACTTTCCTCCAACCCCTCATGGCCCCGGCCGATCATGTGTTCGATCAGCCAGTTCTTGTCGATGCCCTCGGTCGAATGGGAGATCACGTGGCGGCCGTTGCGGAAGATCGTCACCGCGTCGGAAATGCTGAGGATGTCGTCGAGGAAATGCGAGATGAAGACGATGCTGCGGCCGTCGGCCCGCACCTTGCGCAGCACCTCGAACAGCCGCTGCACCTCCGGTGGCGACAGTGCCGATGTCGGCTCGTCGAGGATGATGATACGCGCGCCGGAAAACAGCACGCGGGCGAGTTCGATCAATTGCTGCAGGCCGATCGGCAGCGCCCCGATGCGCATGCGCGGATCGACGTCGATGCCGAGATTGCGCAATTGCTCGCGCGCGCCCTTCACCATGGCCGGCCAATCGACAAGGCCGAGGGCATTGAGCGGCTGCTTGCCGAGATAGACGTTCTCAGCGACGGTGAGATCGGGAACGATGCTGAGTTCCTGATGCACCATGGAGATGCCGGCCGCGAGGGAATCATGGGCGGAGCGGAAATGCACCTGCCTGCCATCGATCTCCAGGCTGCCCTGATATTCGGTGTGCACCCCGGCGATGATCTTCATCATCGTCGACTTGCCTGCCCCGTTCTCGCCGACCAGGCCGTGGATCTCGCCGGCCCGCAGCGTGAAATCCACACCCTTGAGGGCGGCCACGCCACCGAAGGATTTGGAGATGTCGGTCATCTTCAGGCGCGGTGGCGCATCGGCCGTCGATTGCATGTCGTCTACCGCCATCATGCCTCTCGGAACGCGGTGGTGTGCCGGTCTTCCGACCGGCACTTTTCTGGAAGATGCCGGTACGAAGACCGGCACACCAACTCAGATCAGGTAGTGCTTTTCCATCCAGAGCATGCCGGCGGCATTGTCCTTGGTGACGACAGGCCCGTCGGTGACGACATTCTTGGGAATGCCGCCTTCGCCGGACTTCTCGCCGCCGACCACGGCCGCCACACCGGCGACGATCGCCCCGCCATGGATGCGGCAGGACGGGTTGCGCACGGTGGCGAACATGCGTCCATCCGCGACGGCCGAAATGGCCGGCGGCATGGCATCGACGCCTCCGATCTTGATGTCGGTGCGGTTGCGGGCCTTCATGATGTTGTAGGCGGCGAGCGCCATGTCGTCATTGTGGAAGAAGGCCGCGTCGATCTGCGGATATTTGGTCAGGTAGGTCTCCCACAGGCGGGCCGCCTTGGTGACGTCCCAATCGGCGGGCTGCGTATCCAGCACCTCGATGTTGGGGAACTGCTTCACCACGCTCTCGAAGCCCCTGGCACGGCCCTGGGCACCGGTGTGGCCGAGGGCGCCCTGGGTCATGATGATCTTGCCCTTGCCACCGATGGCGTTGCACAGGGCCTGCGTGACCGACGCTCCCATGAATTCGTTGTTCGGCGCCAGGAAGCTGTGCACGTTGATCTTGTCGAGCGGCGCGATCAGCGTGTCCATGTCGATCACCGGGATGCCGGCATCGATCATCTTTTGCACCGGCTGAGTCAAGGTGCCGATGCCGAAGGCCTGGATGGCGACGAAATCCCATTTCTGGGACGCCATGTTGTCGATGGCGGCGCGCTGCTTGACCGCATCGAGCTGGCCATCGAACCAGGTGACCTCGACATTGAAGAGCTTGCCCCAATATTCGGCCGCTTCCTTGCCCTGAGCGCACCAGGTGGCCTGCAAGCCTGCATTGGAGAAAGCCGCCTTGAGCGGCTTTTCGGAGCGGCCGGCCACTTTAGCGGCCTCGGCGGCGAAAGCCGGATCGAGGCCGAATCCCCCGAATAGGGCCGCGGCAGCGCCGGCAGAGAACGAGGCAGAACGAATAAAATCGCGCCGCGTATGCGGCGTCCTGTCCTTAGGCATCCATTTCCTCCCTAGAGCAAAACACGTTCAGAACGTCTGTTTGCTCTCACCCTTTGTTTCGACGCGTCCTTGCGATTCCGGGCGATACCACCCAATCGCAAAGCGCTCCGGCATGTTGCTTTCGGTGCACGGCACCGACGCGGCTCTTTGTGAGCCTGGCGCAGGCGGTTGAATCCGCTGCGCTGACACCATCTTATGTTTGTTCCGACAATTGACAACCGCTATTCTTTTGACCGGATAGTTTCTTCAAAATCGACGAGCGCTGTGGACCGGTACGGCACCCCGGTGGCAAGACCCATCCAGCCACAGTACGGTCGCGGTCATGGTCAAGCTTTCCATTGCCATCGTCGGCGCGGGCGTCGCCGGTCTGGCGGCAGCCTCCTGTCTCGCCGATGCCGGCCACCGCGTGGTGGTGTTCGAGCGTTTCGAGCAGGCCAAACCGGTGGGCGCCGGGCTTTTGCTGCAGCCGACGGGCCTGGCCGTCCTCGATCGCCTCGGCCTGCGCGAGGATGCCGCCACCCTGGGCAGCCGAATCGAGCGCCTGTACGGGCGTTGCGGTCCGACGGGCCCGTTGATCTTCGATCGGCGTTATGACGAGCTTCTACCCGGGCTGCACGGCGTCGGCATTCACAGGGCAAGCCTGTTCCACCTGCTGATGACGGCGGCCGAAACGCGCGGCATCGCCCTGGAGCAGGCGGCCGACATTACCGGCATCGAAAGCATCGAGAACCGGCCCGTGCTCGAGGACTCGGCCAGACGTCGACATGGCCCCTTCGATCTGGTGGTCGATGCCGGCGGCGCCCGCTCCAGCCTTCGTGACAGGCTCGGCGCACCGCAGCGGCGGCCTTATCGGCATGGCGCGGTCTGGGGCGTGGCCGGGGATAGCGGCTTTGGACGCGACGCCCTGCAGCAGCGTTACCGAACGGCGCGTTTCATGATCGGTGTGCTGCCGGTGGGACACTTGCCCCACGATCCCACGCCGCTCAATGCCTTCTTCTGGAGCATGCCGGTCGAAGATCTCGATCGCTGGAGCGAGACCGACCTTGCGGCCTGGCGGGCGGAGGTCGCCGCGATCTGGCCGGAGACGGCGGCACTGACGCGGCAATTCACCCGGCATGAGCAATTGACGGTGGCACGCTACGCCCAGTTGACGGTTGCTGCGCCCATACGCGGCCGCCTGGTGATGATCGGCGATGCCTGGCACCAGACCAGCCCGCAGCTCGGCCAGGGCGCCAACATGGCCTTGCTGGATGCCGTCGCCCTGGCGGATGCACTCAGCCTGCACCACGATATCGACGCCGCCCTGCCCGCTTTCCTGGCACAGCGCCGCGGCCACATCCGCTTCTACCAGATGGCGAGCACCGTGCTGACCCAGTTCTTCCAGTCGCATTCGCGGCTGACCGGGCCAGTGCGGAACCTCGCCTTCGGCCCGATGGGACGCCTGCCCTGGCTGCGCTCCGAAATGGTCAAGACCCTCGCCGGTCTCAAGACGGGCCCGTTCTCCTGGAGCCGGCCCGAAGATCTCGCCGGCCGTCCGACCGCAGAGCGGTTCCCCATCGCCGTCAATCGGCAAGAGGCCTGACCGCCCAGGCAACCTGTCCCGGAGATCTATCTGTAGAGATCCTCGCGCGTCGGCGGCAGGCCGGAAGGTCCCTTGGCCTTGCGCGAGGCAAGCGTCTGGAAGATGCCGACGGCAGATCGTTCGAAGGCCAGCGAGCAGCCGGCGAGATAGAGCAGCCAGATCCGGGTCTTGGCCTCGCCCACCTCGGCCGCAGCCTGGTCGCGCCTTGCATAGAGATTTTCGGCCCAGGCCTTGGTGGTGCGGGCATAGTGCTCGCGCCAGGCCTCGACGTCATGCACCTCGAAGCCGTTGCCCTCCAGCCCGTTGGACGACATGCCGACGGTATCGAGCTCGCCCCCGGGGAAGATGTAGCGGGTGAGAGCAGCAAATTCGGGCCGCTTCTTGCGGAACTTCTTCATGTCGCGCTTGGCCGGCCGGGCAATGGCATGGTGCAGATAGAGCCCGCGCGGCCGCAGCAGGCTGTGAATCTTCCTGAAATAGGCTTCGTGATTGTCGAGCCCAACATGTTCGAACATGCCGATGGAGGCGACCTTGTCGAAACTGCCGGTCAGGTCGCGATAATCCTTGAGCTCGACCGTGACGCGGTCCTGCAGGCCGAGCCGGGCGATGCGCTCCTGGGCAAAATCGAACTGCTCCTGGGCCAGGGTGACACCGTGGGCAGTGACGCCATAGTGTTGGGCGGCATGGCAGATCAGCCCTGCCCAGCCCGAGCCGATGTCGAGGAAACGATCGCCCGGCTGCAGACGCAGCTTGCGGCAGATCATGTCGAACTTCGCCGTCTGCGCTTCATCGAGCGTGGTTCCGGGCCGGGGCCAATAGGCGCAGGTATAGGCCATGGTCGGCCCGAGGAAGAGGCCGTAGAAATCGTTCGACAGGTCGTAGTGGAACTGCACCAGCGGCTTGTCGTCCCGGCCCTTTTCGACCTTGTCCTCGACCTTGCCGGCGAAATCATGCTTCTCGCCGGCGCCTTGCTTGGGCAGGGAGCGGGTGACGAAGGGCCACAGGCCGCGGGCGAGCTGCAGCTTGCTCAGGCGCTTGAACAAGCCCTTGGTATTCATGCTGCCGCGCCGTTCGGCGACATCCAGAAGCGTGCCGCCCTCGATTGTGAGGCTGCCGTCGGCCAGGAGCTGGATGAGCTGGTCGAACAGCGCATGCGGCCGCCGCACCAGCCGGGTGATCGCATCGGCGTCCGCGATCTTGAGGCGCAGATCCGTACGGGCGTTCGGGCCGAGCGGCACGACCTCGCCGTTCCACAATTCGACAGCAAGGTCGGCCTGCAGCTGATCGGCCAGATGCGAGATCAGCCGTTTGGCGGCATTGAGATATTTGTCCACGGTGCCTCCGCGCGATTGGGAGGCCTTATACCGTGATTTGCCGGCCTTGCCAGCGTCTCAGTGGATACGGAACTCCTGCCCGATCGCGCGCAGCTCCGCCGGCTTGATCAGCCCGTTATGGCAGACCGTGACCGAATGGAGCGCCCCTTCCAGCTTGTCGCGCCAAAACCCCAGGAATTTGTGCAACTCTGGAAAGGCCGGAGCCAAATCATATTCCTGCCAGACATAGGCCTGCAGCAAGGCCGGATGGTCCGGCAGACGATAGAGAATATTGGCCGTGGTGAGGCCGTACCCTTCCAACTGACGCCGAAACGCAACAGACACCATTTCCGTCACCTCCATGGTGATTGGAGACAGCATGATTGCACCGCAACCTTAAGGAAATGGCAACATGAATTTGGAATTAATCCATAAGAATCAATATCTTATCACTCAATGAAGGTGAGTGCTGCTAAAGTACTAAAGCACGGGCAATGCAGTTCACCTAGGCGTCTTCGCGTGTGCACGACCCTTGTCATTGCCGGGCTAGACCCGGCAATCCAGCCTCCTGGCCGCTTGCGCACGTGACTTCGGGATAGCCGGGTCAAGCCCGGCTAGGACAAACCGGAGCCCGTCCTGCAGCTATGAGCAGACCTTTTTGCCTCAATCGATCGCCTGCCCGGTACGGTCGCGCATGCTGGCCAGGGTCAAAACGCTGACGAGCGCCGCTGCCGCCACATAGAAGGAAGGCGCGATGGTGAGCCCGGTCCTCTCGATCAGCAGCGTCACGATCAAGGCGGCGAAGCCGCCGAACAGCGCCACGGCGAAATTATAGGCAAGCGACAGGCCGGTCGAGCGCAACGCAGCCGGGAATTGTTCGGCCAGCAATGCCGGCGCGGGGCCGGTGAAGGCGGCGAGCAGGAGGCCGAGCACGACCTGCACGGCGATGAGAACCGGCAGCGTCGGATTGGCGTTGAGCCAGGCAAACAACGGTATCACCAGAATGCCGATGGCGATGGCGGCCGTGAGCAGAAGGCTCTTACGGCCGATCCGGTCCGACAGCCTGCCGGCGACGGGACAGCCCAGCATCAGCACGATGCCGCCCAGCGTGGTGGAAATGAAGGCATCCTTGGCGGGGATCTTCAGGAACTTCTCCACATAGAGCGGCATGTAGAACAGCAGCACATAGGTGCAGACGGTCCACAGGATGGTGACGCCGAAGCCGGAGGCGACGCCGCGGCCATGGGCGCTCAGCGTCTCGAGCAAGGGGCTCGCGCTCTTGCGCGTGGTCTCGGCCGAGAAGACCGGCGTCTCGTCGAGGCGGGCCCGGATATAGAGCCCCACCGGCCCGATGAGCAGGCCGAACCAGAACGGCACCCGCCAGCCCCAGCTCTCCACCGCCTCCTGCGGGAGGAACTGGGTGATGGCGACGCCGCACAGCCCGCCCAGCACCACCGCGAGCGCTTGGCTGGTCTGTTGCCAGCTCGCAGCCAGGCCCCGCTCTTCAGGTCTGGCATATTCGACCAGATAGGAGGTGGCGCTGCCGACCTCGCCGCCTGCCGAAAAACCCTGGATCAGGCGGGCGAGCATCAGCACCACCGCTCCGAACACGCCGGCCTGGGCGTAGGTCGGCGCAAAGCCGAGCAAGGCGGTGCCGAGCGCCATGGTCAGGATGGTGATGGTGAGCGCCGCTTTGCGTCCATGGCGGTCGGCGTAGACACCGAGCACGATGGCGCCGACCGGGCGCATGCAGAAACCGACGCCATAGACCGTGACGGTCAGAAGAATGGCGGTCAGCGGGTCTTCCTTGGGAAAGAACTGCCGTGAGATCAGGGCTGCGAAGAAACCATAGACGGTAAAGTCGAACCATTCCAGGCCGTTGCCGATGGTCGCCGCGACAATGGCGTGCCGTCGCTTGCGATCGGAAACGGTAATTCCGGCGGATGATTCGATCGTCATACCAAATATCTCCGTTTAAGCGGTTTGGTATGACATTTGACAGTGTGATGACGGCACTGTCCAGACCGTCTCCCGATTCAAATGAACCGGGAGACAGGATTTTTACACTTCAGTATTCGGAAAACAATACTTCCAAAGGCTTTAGTTGCGGGCCTTGTCGACCAGCTTGTTCTTGCCGATCCAGGGCATCATGCCGCGCAGCTTTTCGCCGACGGCTTCGATCTGGTGGGCGTCATTCAGGCGGCGGATACCCTTGAAGCGCGAAGCGCCGGCACGGTATTCCTGCATCCAATCGGAGGTGAACTTGCCGGTCTGGATGTCCTTAAGGACGCGCTTCATCTCGGCCTTGGTCTCATCGGTGATGATGCGCGGACCGGAGACATACTCACCCCACTCGGCCGTGTTGGAGATCGAGTAGTTCATGTTGGCGATGCCACCCTCATAGATGAGGTCGACGATCAGCTTCACTTCGTGCAGGCACTCGAAATAGGCCATTTCGGGCGCGTAACCGGCTTCCACCAGCGTCTCGAAGCCGGCACGGATCAGCTCGACCAAGCCGCCGCAGAGCACGACCTGCTCGCCGAACAGGTCGGTTTCGCATTCTTCCTTGAAGTTGGTCTCGATCACGCCCGAACGGCCGCCGCCGACGCCGCAAGCGTAGGACAAAGCGATATCATGGGCGTTGCCCGAGGCATCGTGATGGATGGCGATCAGGCAGGGCACGCCGCCGCCCTTCTGGTATTCGCCGCGCACGGTGTGGCCGGGGCCCTTGGGGGCGATCATGATGACGTCGACGGTCTTCTTCGGCTCGATCAGGCCGAAATGCACGTTGAGGCCATGGGCGAAGGCGATGGCGGCGCCGTCACGGATATGGGGGGCGATCTCATCGCGATAGATGTCGGCCTGCAGCTCGTCGGGCGTGGCCATCATCAGGAGGTCGCCCCACTTGGCGGCCTCAGGAACAGTCATGACCTTGAGGCCGTCGGCTTCCACCTTCTTGGCGGTGGTCGAATCGGGGCGCAGCGCGATCGCGATCTCTTTGGCACCCGAATCCTTGAGGTTCATGGCATGAGCACGGCCTTGCGAGCCGTAGCCGACGATCACGACCTTCTTGGTCTTGATCAGGTTCAGATCGGCGTCGCGATCATAGTAAACGCGCATGGTCCCTTGTCCTTCAGACAGTTCATGATGGGGAAATGATGCGGGCGAATAGCCCGACATCGGGTTTGAAGCAATGTTTGTGATGAGAAAAAGCGCGATGGGCTTCATTTCTTGCGCCCACCGCCCTGTTGGCGCATGGAAAGAAGGGTCTAGAGCGGCTCGGGGCCGCGGGCGATCGCGGCAATGCCGGTGCGCGAGACCTCGACCAGCCCGATCGGGCGCATCAGTTCGATGAACTGATCGAGCTTCTCGCCCTTGCCGGTCAGCTCGAATACGAAGCTCTCGACGGTGGCATCGATCACCCGCGCCCGGAAGGCGTCGGCGATACGCAAGGCCTCGCTGCGGGCCTCACCCTTGCCGCGCACCTTGATCAGCATGAGTTCCCGCTCCAGGGCCTTGCCGGTCAAGGTGAGGTCGACGACCTTGTGGACGGGAACGAGCCGGTCGAGCTGTGCCTTGATCTGCTCGATCACGCTGGCGGTGCCGGTGGTGACCACGGTGATGCGCGAGACATGCTCGGCATGCTGGGTCTCGGACACGGTCAGGCTTTCGATGTTGTAGCCACGGCCCGAGAACAGGCCGACGACGCGGGCAAGCACGCCCGGCTCGTTGTCGACCTCCACCACGAGGGTGTGGGTCACGATCGTCTCGGCCGTCGAGGCCATGAAATAGGCGGATCCGGTCATTGGGGGTTCCAGAAATTCCTGGGAGCGCGGACATCCTGTCCGCTCTTGGAAACGTTGCGCTTAAGGAAAGAAAGAGCGGACAGGATGTCCGCGCTCCCTAGCGCACGCAAGTGCGTGCGCGGTCACACCAGTTGCTTGCCCTTGGCGTCGATCACGCTGCCGATATCGATGGCCGCGTCGCCCAGGATCATCTCGTTATGCGCCTTGCCCGAGGGAATCATCGGGAAGCAGTTCTCGGACTTGTCGACATGGCAGTCGAAGATGACCGGATGCGGGGTGTCGATCATTTCCTTGATCGCAGCATCGAGATCACCCGGCTTGGTGCAGCGGATGCCGACCCCGCCATAGGCTTCCGCCAACTTGACGAAATCGGGCAAGGCCGCCGAATAGCTCTCCGAATAGCGCCCGCCATGCAGCAGTTCCTGCCACTGGCGCACCATGCCCATATATTCGTTGTTGAGGATGAAGATCTTCACCGGCAGGCGATACTGCACCGCCGTCGACATCTCCTGCAGCATCATCTGGATCGAGGCCTCGCCGGCGATGTCGATCACCAGCGCGTCCGGATGGGCGAGTTGCACGCCGATCGCGGCCGGGAAGCCATAGCCCATGGTGCCCAGGCCGCCCGAGGTCATCCAGCGGTTGGGATCCTGGAAGTGGAAATGCTGGGCCGCCCACATCTGATGCTGGCCAACCTCGGTGGTGATGTAGACGTCGCGATCCTTGGTGAGCTGGTAGAGACGCTCGATGGCATATTGCGGCTTGATCGTCTCGTCTGAGCCGCGATAGGCCAGCGACTTGCGGCCACGCCAGGCCGCGATCTCATCCCACCAGCTTGCCAATGCCGCCTTGTCCACCGTCGGCTTCAATTCGCGCCAGGCCGCCAGCATCTGCTCCAGCACATGGGCGCTGTCGCCGACGATGCCGATATCGACCTTGACGTTCTTGTTGATCGAGGAGGGATCGATATCCACGTGGATCTTGCGGCTATGCGGCGAGAACGCGTCGATACGCCCGGTGATGCGGTCGTCGAAGCGGGCGCCGATATTGATCAGCACGTCGCAATCATGCATGGCCAGATTGGCTTCGTAGGTGCCGTGCATGCCCAGCATGCCGAGCCATTGCGGATCCGCCGCCGGGAAGGCGCCCAGGCCCATCAGGGTCGAGGTCACCGGGTAGCCGGTGAGCTTGGCGAATTCGCGCAGCAGCGCCGTAGCCCGCGGGCCGGCATTGACCACGCCGCCGCCCGTGTAGAACACAGGTTTCTTGGCGCCGGCGATCAGGGCCACCGCTGCCTTAATCTTGTCCTGGTCGCCTTCCAGGCGCGGGCGATAGGTCTTGTGGATGTTGTCGGTCGGCTTGAAATACTCGCCCACCTTGAACTGCACATCCTTGGGGATGTCGATCAGCACCGGGCCGGGACGGCCGGATGCGGCGATCAGGAAGGCCTCGTGCAGGATGCGCGGCAGGTCCTCGATACGCTTCACCAGGTAATTATGCTTGGTGCAGTGACGCGTGATGCCGATGGTGTCGGCTTCCTGGAAGGCATCCGAGCCGATCAGATGGGTCGGCACCTGGCCGGTGATGCACACCAGCGGGATCGAATCCATCAGGGCGTCGGTCAGGCCGGTCACGGCATTGGTGGCGCCAGGCCCGGAGGTCACCAGCACGCAGCCCACCTTGCCGGTGGAACGGGCATATCCCTCGGCGGCGTGAACGGCAGCCTGCTCGTGCCGGACGAGAATGTGACGAAGCTGCTCCTGCTGGAAGATTGCGTCATAAATCGGCAGGACCGCACCGCCGGGATAGCCGAACAGGGTGTCCACACCCTGGTCGATCATGGCTTGCACCACCATTTCCGCGCCGGTCATTTGCTTCGTCGACATCGCCTTTTTCCTTGGCTTCCAAGCACTTGGGCTTTTTCGAGCTTCGAATATCGTTCGCTTGTGTTTCGGGCAATAAAAAAGGCCCTCAAGGGGCCCATGTGCGTCATCGTAGGAGATTCGGGCTAACCCCGCTCCACCGACAACGCCAAACCTACGATAAGGATGTTGCGCAAGATCGCGCTCCCATTTTTCGAAAGTTACGGGGTTGTAAGGGTTGGCAAACAGGCGGTCAAGCGCTGATTTGCAGAAATTGTCAATTGTTGCGCAACATCTGGCAACGCTAGTCTTTCATTACCGTTCCCTGCCTCGTTCCCGGCAGCAAGCCAGGATCAAGAGAAAGCCTCCCCATGTTCGACAGCCCCGACGATGCAAGACAGGCCTTGCAGGCCTATTTCGACACGCCGCGCATCGAGATACTGGTCGAGGCGCTGGTGCCCGCCCTGGTCTTCGAGGTGGCGCCCGGCAAGCGGATCGTGGTCGGCGACACCAAATTCGGCGGCCGGCCGGACCTGCCCGCAGGCTCGGCCTGGCCGCGTCCACCGGCACCGGCCGATCCGGAGGCGATCGCCAGCCAAGGCAATGCGGAAGCCGGCGCCGAGATGCGGCGGCATCTGGCCCAGGGCCTGCCCTACGCTTTCCTCGCCCAGATCGATCTGGCGGAGGCCGACAAGCTCGGCAGTGTTGCCTCTCCCCTTCCACCGGACGGACGCCTGTTGTTCTTCTATGATCTTGCCGTCGGACCATGGGAAACCGGCAAACGCCCGGCCAAGGTGATCTGGGACCGGACACCACGTGACAAGCTCGCCACGCTTGCCATGCCCAAAGACCTGGTGCAAGCGGCGGAGAAGGCGCGCCGCGACGCGGCCGAAAGCCGGGCCAAATACAAACTGCCCGAACCATCACAGCCGGAAGGCAGCAACTACGACGCGCCCGAGCGCGCCATGACGCTGCGTGCGGGTCTGAGCCTGCCCGACCCGAGCGCCATCGAGATGGAGGCATCGGCCAAACTCCATGCCGCCTATTCGGCAGCCGATGGAACGCAAAGCGTTAAGAACGGGCAGAGCTTCGAGGAGGCCTATGGCGAAGCACTCACCGCCGGCGGCAAGCTCAAACCGGCGGGACGCTGGCACCGCCAGCAGCTTCTGGGCAGCCCGCAGCCGGAACAGGACGATCCTCGCTATGATGCCGTCGTGGTCTCGCAATTCGGCAAGCAGCATTTGTCGTCGGACGAGTGGAAGAAGGAACGCTCCGCCGTCATGGCGGCAGCCCATGAATGGGTGCTGCTGTTCCAGCTCGACCTCGCCGACTGGAGCGCCGGCGCCTGGGGCGAAGGCACCGTCTACTTCCTGATGCGCAGGAAGGATCTCGAACAACGCCGTTTCGACGAGGTGATCACCGTCTACCAGCAGACTTAGGATTTACCCGTCCACGAACAAATCGAGTTGGGCCTTTGTCATTGCCGGCATGACAAAGGTGGTGCTTCAGCTATCTCCGGACATCGCCTCAATTCAAGTTGGAGGCGACATCGCAGGCTCAAATGCGCTCCAGCGCCACCACCATGAAACCGGCATCGTCTCCCTCCCCGCGGGGATGGGGCGTGCGTGACACCTCCCGCCATTCTCCGGCCGTCAAAGCGGGGAAGACGGCGTCGCCTTGCGCCTCCAGGTCGAGTTCGGTGAGCAGCAGGCGGCTTGCCCGCGGCAAGGCCTGGGCATAGATGGCGGCCCCACCCGCAATGACGACCTCGTCGGCCTTCATCTCGGCGGCAACGGCCTGCCCGCGTTCGAGAGCGGCCTCCAGGCTGGCGGCCACTTCCACGCCCTCGGCGTGAAACGCGGGGTCGCGCGTCACCACGATGGTGCGCCGCCCCGGCAAGGGGCGCCCGATCGACTGGTAGGTCTTGCGTCCCATGATCAGGGGTTTGCCCATGGTGGCAGCCCTGAATTGCTTGAGATCCGAGCGCATATGCCACGGCAGCCCGTTGTCGACGCCAATGACACGGTTGCGGGCCATCGCAGCGACCATGATGACAGGAACGCTCATGGCTCGCCGTTCACACCGCGATCGGCGCGGAAATCGCCGGATGGGCTTGGTAGCCTTCCACGATGAAATCCTCGAATCTGTAGTCGAGGATCGAGGCAGGCTTGCGGGCAAACCGCAGCTTGGGCCAGGGCTTGGGCGTACGGCTCAACTGCTCACGCACGAGATCGCCATGGTTCTGGTAGACATGCACGTCGCCGCCGAACCAGACGAACTCACCGGGCTCCAGGTCGCATTGCTGGGCCAGCATGCGGATGAGCAGCGAAGCGGTGACGAGGTTGTAGGGCACGCCGAGACCAACGTCGCAGGAACGCTGGTGCAACAGGCCAGAGAGCTTCCCGTCGGCGACGAAATATTGATAGGTGGTATGGCAGGGCGGCAGCGCCATCCCGTCAAGCTCGGCCACGTTCCAGCCAGTGAAGATCAGGCGCCGCGAGGTTGGGTTGTGCTTGATATCGTGCACCAGTCGCGCGATCTGGTCGATGCCCTTCGGGTCCCGGCGATAGAGTCCCTCCTCGCCTTCGGTATCCGTCGGCACGAAAAGCGGCCAACGGCGCCATTGCGCCCCGTAGACGGGTCCGAGATCACCCCAACGCTCGGCGAAGGCCGCGTCGGCCACGATCCGCGCCTCGAAATCCTCCTGGCTGATCGCCTCGCCGGTCGCCTTGCGATATTTCGCGAGCGGCCAATCGGTCCAGATCGTCACCTTGTTTTGGAGCAACGGCCGGATATTGGTGCCGCCGTCGAGGAACCATAAGAGCTCGCGAACGATCGTCTTCCACGACACCCGCTTGGTGGTGAGCAGGGGAAGCGTGCCATCGGACAGATCGATTCGGAGAGTCTGGCCGAACAGCGCGCGGGTGCCGACGCCCGTGCGGTCGACCCGCGGCGTACCCTCGCGCCAGACGCGGTCGAGGAGGTCGAGATAGCCCTGTTCGGGATGCGGCTTATGGGTACGGTCGAGCATGGCCTGATCTTAGCCGCGGCGTCCGATTCCGCGACCCCCAAAAAGATTTGTGCACCAGTCTTTGCAAGACTAACGCGGATTTCCTGCCAAACCATGACCGAAAGGCCGAATGCCACTCCGGTCTCGATATTCGGCCATTTGCCGGATCACACCGTCAGGCGCCCACGAAATCCCCGCACGGCATAATAGGAAGATGCGCCGTTGTGATAGGTGAAGACATGGTCGTAGCGGCGATCACAAAACAGGGCGCCGCCCTTCTTCCGGATCGCCGCCGGCGTGCTCACCCAGGTCGAGGTTTTCAGGTCGAATGCGCCAAGCTCCTGCAGGGCGCGATATTGTTCCTCCGTCAGAAGCTCGATGCCGATGGCAGCGGCCATTTCGGTCGCGCTGCCCTCCGGCTTGTGCTCCTTGCGCTCGTCGAGCGCCTGGCGGTCATAGCAAAGGCTCCTGCGACCCTTGGGTGTTTCCGCCGAGCAGTCGCAGAAGACATAATCCCCGGTCGCCGGATCCTCGCCGATGACATCCGGTTCGCCACCCGTCCGCTCCATTTCGGCGAGGGAGCGCAACTTTTCGGGCTTGGCCTCCAGGCGCGCCTGCACCTTCACCCATTCGAGGCCTTTGTGGCGTTTCATATTGGCATCGAAGCGAGCCTTCAGCACATCCAACAAGTCCTGGCTACCGTTCTTGCTCATCATGGCGCTTCCGCCTCCCGTCGATAGGTGTGGTCTCGTCCTGGCGGCCGATATCTAACGCACGAAATCCTGGCTGCGATATCCCTGCGCATAGAGCAGCGCCGTCAGATCGCCGTGTTCCACCCGCATCCGGGCCGCTGCGGCGACCGCGGGCTTGGCGCGATAGGCCACGCCGAGACCGGCTTCGCCCAGCATGGCAAGATCATTGGCGCCATCGCCGACCGCCATCGTATCGGAGGCCGCCAGCCCCCTCGCCTGCCGCAAGCGATCGAGATTGGCGCGCTTGGCTTCCTTGCCGAGAATCGGCTCGGCAACCTCGCCGGTGAGGTAACCATCCCTGACCACGAGGAGATTGGAGTGATGCTCGTCGAAGCCGACCATCGCCCCGATCTTGGCGGTGAACAAGGTGAAGCCCCCCGAGACGAGCGCCGTATAGGCCCCGTTCGCCCGCATGGTGCGCACCAGTTCGGGCCCGCCGGTGGTCAGTGTCAGGCGCTCCCGCACGACCTCGTCGGCAATGCTCTCCGGCAGCCCCTTCAACAGGGCGACGCGCTCGCGCAGCGCCGGTTCGAAGGCGATCTCGCCACGCATGGCACGCTCGGTAATCTCCGCCACCATCGTCTTGGCGCCGACGAAATCAGCCAACTCGTCGATGCATTCCTGGCCGATCATCGTCGAGTCCATGTCGGCAAGGAAAAGATGCTTGCGCCGTCCCTCGGCTTCCTGCACCACCAGATCGACGGTGGTCGCCGCCAGAGCCTCGCGCAGGCGAGCCTCGATCTCGACGATCGGCGCATCGGCTGCACAGGCAATGTCGACGGCCACGCCGGGAGCCAGGACGCTGGGGGCCGCCGGCGAAGCCAGCGCCTCGACCGCGCGCGACAGAGCGGCTGCTGTGACGGCGGGACGGTCCGGATGGGAGATCAGCGTGGCGACAAGGGACATGAGGACAGGTATCCGGAGTGACAGCCATTCAATATGACGCCGTGCTTCTCGCAGGTCCGACGGCGAGCGGCAAGTCGGCTTTGGCCCTGGCCCTGGCCGAACGGTTCGGCGGCAGCATCATCAACGCCGATTCCATGCAGGTCTACCGCGATCTCGCCGTGATCAGCGCCCGCCCGGATGCCAGCGAGACGGCGCGCGCGCCTCATTTGCTCTATGGCCATGTCGATGGCGCCGTCAATTATTCGGTGGGACGCTGGCGCGAGGACGCATCCGCCGCGCTGGATGACGTCCGCCGGCAGGGACGTCTGCCCATCGTGATCGGCGGCACCGGCCTTTATTTCAAGGCACTGGAACGCGGGCTCGCCGAAATGCCGGCCGTTCCCGATGGAATCCGCGACGCCGTGCGTGGCAAGGCCGAAGGCATGGAGACCGAGGCCCTGCATGCCTGGCTGAGTCAGAAGGATCCGGCCATGGCGAATCGCCTGCGACCCAGTGATCGCCAGCGCCTGATCCGCGCCCTCGAAATTTTCGAGGCAACAGGCCGCTCCCTGTCGGAATGGCAGAGTGAACCGCATACGCCGCCCCTGCTCGATGCCGGCAAATGCCTGCGCCTCTTTCTCAGCCCGGAGCGAACCGAACTCTATGCCAGGATCGATCACCGCTTCGACCTGATGGTCGGGCAAGGCGCGATCGAGGAGGTTCACGCGCTCTCCCAGCGCAGCCTCGATCCGGCCCTTCCGGTGATGCGTGCCCATGGCGTGCCTGGGCTCTGCCGTTACCTCGCCGGGGAGATCAGGCTCGATGAAGCCATTGCCGGCGCCAAGGCCGACACCCGCCATTATGCCAAGCGCCAATTCACCTGGTTCCGCCACCAGATGCCAGGCTGGCGCTTCGTCGAGCCTGCTCAAGCACTTGCGGTTGCTTCGGACGCACTGATGAACGAAATTTAACACGTGCCCGTCGCGATGTTCGTCGATTGCAGCCCGGCACCGGGTTTACATAGGAATTTCAAGGGGCTGCATAGGAGTTTCTGCAGCTTTGCCATGTGAAGACAGCTTCGTTCGAACGCCGTTTTGTCGATTTAGAGGCTTGTTTTCAAACATGGTTTCGGATTGATCGGGGGGGTTGCATTCCTATATGCAGCTTCTCTCCAGCTTATTCCGTTCTTAGGAATGGGCTTTCGTCCTGCTTTGGGCAGACGAACAATCAAAGGACCAAGACATGCCTTGGAGTAACCAGAGCGGCGGTGGTGGCCCCTGGGGTAGCGGCGGCGGCAACAGCGGAGGCGGACGTCCGGGGGGTGGTGGCCCCTGGGGCGGTGGTCCATCCGGCGGTTCTCAGCCCCCGGATCTCGAAGATTGGCTTCGCCGCAGCAAGGACGGCCTCAAGAATCTCCAGGGCGGCGGCGGCTTCACGCCGCGCAACATCGCGATCGGCGCGGTGGCGCTGATCGGCCTGTGGCTCCTCACCGGCTTCTATCGCGTGCAGCCCAATGAAGTCGGCCTCAATCTCGTCTTCGGCAAATATGTTTCGTTGAGCCCGCCGGGCCTGCGCTACAACGTGCCCTATCCGATCGGCACGGTCGAAAAGCCAACCGTGACCAATGTCGAGACCATCAATGTCGGCACGCGTGGTGACAGCGATAGCGCCAATGAAATGCTGACCGGCGACGAAAACCTCGTCAATATCGGCTTCACGGTGCAGTGGCAGATCAACCCGGCCGCCCCGCAGGATTTCGCCTTCAACCTGGCCAATCCGCGCGGTACGATCCGGGCCGTGGCGGAGAGCGCCATGCGCGAAGCCATCGGGCAACGCAACATCACGCCGATCCTGACCGGCGATCGCCAGGCGATCGAGCAGCAGGTGCAAAGCGAGATGCAGCGGGCCCTCGACAGCTATAGGGCCGGCGTGTTGGTCCGGCTGGTGCAGTTGCAGAATGTCGATCCGCCGCCCCAGGTGATCGATGCCTTCCGTGACGTGCAGGCCGCACGCGCCGACCAGGAGAACACCATCAACCAGGCTCAGGTCTATGCCAACAAGGTGATCCCGGAAGCAGGCGGTGAAGCCGCCAAGATCACGCAGGCGGCCGAAGCCTATCGCGCGCGCACCGTGGCCGAAGCCACCGGTGAGGCGTCGCGCTTCAACGAAGTCTACAGCGCCTATCAGAAGGCTCCTGTGGTCACCCGCGAACGCATGTATCTGGAAGCCATGACCTCCATCCTCACCGATACGAACAAGGTGATCCTGGACTCGAAGACGCAGGGCCAGGGCGTGGTGCCCTATCTGCCGCTCGACCGACTGCTCAAGCGGCCGGCCGGCACGGCCCAGCCCCAGCAGGGAGCGGCACAATGAGATCCCCGCTCGGAACCATTGCCCTGATCGCGACCGGTGCCATCCTGGTCCTGGTCTACTTGTCGGCCTATACGGTGACGCCGCGCGACTACGCCCTGCCACTGCGCTTCGGCGAACCGCAACCGGCCAAGACCCAGCCCGGCCTCTATTGGAAATGGCCGTTCATCGAGAATGTCGAGTACATCAACAAGCAGGTGCTGGACCTCGACAGCCTCCCGCAGGAAGTCATCGCCAGCGACCAGAAGCGCCTGAAGGTCGACGCCTTCGCCCGCTATCGCGTCTCGGATCCGCTGCGCTTCTTCCAGACCTCGCGTTCGGAGAAGGGTGCGGAGCTGCAGCTTTCCTCGATCCTGTCCTCGGCGGTTCGCCGCGTTCTCGGCCAGTCGACCTTCGCCGCCGTCGTACGTGACCAGCGTACCGCGCTGATGGAGAAGATCCGCGCCGAGGTGAATCGTGAAGCCGGCGGTCTCGGCATCGAGGTGGTCGACGTGCGTATCCGCGGCGCCGACCTGCCGCAGGCCAACTCCGAGGCCGTCTACAAGCGCATGCAGTCGCAGCGCCAGACCGAGGCGCAGCAGATTCGCTCGCAGGGCACCCAGCAGGCGCAGGTCATCCGCTCGGATGCCGATCGTCAGGTCGCCAAGATACTCGGTGAGGCGCGCGGCAAGGCGTCAGAGACGACAGGCCAGGCCGACTCGGCCCGCATCAAGATCCTGGCGGACGCCTACAACAAGGATCCGGAATTCTTCCAGTTCTACCTGTCGATGCGGAACTATGTCGACGCGATGAAGCCTGACAACACGCAGGTCTTCATCAGTCCGGACTGGGATTACTTCCGTTATCTGCGTTCGCCAGCCGCCCCTACGGGAGCACCTTCCCCAGCCGCCTCTCCCCAGGCTCCTCCGGCGCAATAGGCTTGACGCCGGCCCTATATAAAGCTCCATTGCGCCGACCGCTTCATTGCGGCCGGCGTTTTTCTTAGGACCGCCGTGAACATTCCGACGGCTGCCCTTGCCAAAAGCGTCTTGCGATTTGACGAGTTCACCAAGAATCGCAAAAACGCTCTGGCCAATCGGTTGGATTGGCTGGAAACAAGGAGCTGGAGCGAACAAGCGTTCAGGCATGAACGATTTTGCTCCAGGATCGCAAACCGTCGGAAGGTTCGGGTGCGGTTCATATAATGTGTGGGGCGGATGGATAGTTTCTCTTTCGGTGATTTCATCACGGCGCTCGGACTGGCCTTTGCGATCGAAGGGTTATTCTTCCTGGCCTTTCCCGATCCGGTGCGGCGCATGATGGTCTCGGTCGCCAACTCCCCCAATGCGCAGCTCCGCCTCGCCGGATTCATTTCCGCCATCATCGGTATCATCATAATCTGGGCCGTAAGGGGCATGTGATGCTGTCGGGTGGGTAGCCGGGCACCTTGGGTGCCCGATGCACTGTCCCATCCTGTTGCGGGTGAAACTGACAAGCCCCAACTTTGCGTGAAGTTGCGAGTACGTCACGCTCGCGCCGCATTCCACACTTGAAATTCAATCCGACTGCGCCCCACATCAACACCGATGCGGGTGACCATCCGAGGACTTGATGCCGATTCAACTCAACACCCTGATGCGCCGCAGCGGCGCCGTTGCCATCGCCGCCCTCATTGCAGCCAGCCCGGCCACCCTGGTGGCGCCGCCGGCCATGGCGGCGGCAGGCCCGCCCTCTGTCGCCGATCTCTCGGCCGAGCTGATCGATGCGGTCGTCAACATCTCGACGTCGCAGACGGTGGCCGCCGGCAGCAATGACGAAGACGGCGAGGACGAGCCGCGTGCGCCGATGCCCAAGCTGCCGCCCGGATCGCCTTTCGAAGAATTCTTCAACCAGTTCTTCAACAACAAGGACGGCAAGGGCCTGCAGCGGCCGAGAAAGACCGAAGCGCTCGGCTCGGGCTTCGTCATCGACCCCAGTGGCATCATCGTCACCAACAACCATGTCATCGACGATGCCGACGACATCGAGGTCAATTTCAACGACGGTTCCAAGCTCAAGGCCAAGCTGCTCGGTCGCGACAAGAAGGTCGACGTCGCCGTGCTGAAGGTCGATCCGCCCAAGCCGTTGAAGGCCGTGAAGTTCGCCGATAGCGACAAGGTCCGCGTCGGCGATTGGGCTATGGCGATCGGCAACCCCTTCGGCCTGTCGAGCACGGTAACGCTGGGCATCATCTCGGCCCGCAACCGCGACATCAATTCGGGACCCTACGACAATTACCTGCAGACGGACGCTGCTATCAACAAGGGCAATTCCGGCGGCCCGCTGTTCGACATGGACGGCGGCGTCATCGGTATCAACACCGCCATCATCTCGCCGACTGGCGGCTCGATCGGCCTCGGCTTCTCCATGCCGTCGGCGACCGTGCAGCCGGTGATCGAGCAGCTTCGACTCTATGGCGAGACGCGGCGTGGCTGGTTGGGCGTGCGTATCCAGGGCGTCAGCGACGACATTGCCGAAAGCCTCGGCATGCAGAAGGCACAGGGTGCGCTGATCGCCGGCGTCGACGACAAGGGCCCGGCCAAGCCGGCTGGCCTCGAGCCGGGTGACGTGATCCTGAAATTTGACGGCCATGACATCAAGGAAATGCGAGACCTGCCCCGCCTCGTCGCCGATACGCCGGTAGACAAGAAGGTCGAGGTGGTGATCCTGCGCAAGGGCCAGACCCTGACCAAGACCGTCACCGTCGCCCGCCTCGACGAGAGCGACACCGCCATCAAGGCATCCACCCGCGGCACCGAAACGCCCGAAAAGCCGAAGATCACCAAGGCCCTCGGCCTGGAAATGTCCGGCATCACCAAGGAGCTGCGCGACAAATACAAGCTTGCCACCGACGCCAAGGGCGTGGTGGTGACCAAGGTGGACAATGGCTCCTCTGCCGAGGACAAGCAGGTCAAGGTCGGTGACGTCATCCTGCAGGTCGGCCAGCAGGCGGTTTCCAATCCCGAAGATGTAAGCAAGCGCATAGAAGAGTTGAAAAAATCCGGCACCAAGCAGGCTTTGCTGTTGCTCTCGAATACCCAGGGCGAGTTGCGCTTCGTGGCGCTGGCGCTGAACTGAGCCGATCGCGGACTTTTTGAGCGTTCAAGAGAGCAGGCCCCCTTTTCCGGCTCCGGAAAAGGGGGTTCTGCCAGTCCGTATCGGGGCAATCGTCACGGCATGGGCAAGAAAGGCCGGAGCCATACCCCGTGAGACGGCATGGCGACGGACACTGATTTTGCCCCCTATATCCGACGATGGGCGCTTGTTCCCGACGGTGATCCGATCGTGACCCATTCCAGCCGCCTTCTCCCGGTTCTGCACGCCGGCGCGCCGGCCATGCTGAAAGTCGCCACCGAGGCGGAAGAACGCTGGGGTGCCGGCCTGATGATTTGGTGGGGCGGGCTTGGCGCTGCCCGTGTCCTTGCGCATGACGACCGGGCCATCCTGCTCGAGCGCGCCACCGGCCGCCGTTCGCTGGTCCACATGGCCCAAAACGGGGCGGATGACGAGGCCAGCCGCATCATCTGCAAAGTTGTCGGTGCGTTGCATGAGGCGCGCACGATGCCTCCGCTCGACTTGATCCCGCTCGAGCAGCGGTTTCAGGCACTGGAGGCTGCACCCGAAGGGGAGATTTTTGCGCGATCTGCCGTCGCGGCTCGAGCGCTTCTCGCCAATCCGCATGATGTCGTCACCCTTCACGGTGACATTCATCACGCCAACATTCTCGATTTCGGCGAGCGAGGCTGGCTTGCCATCGACCCCAAACGCCTGAAGGGCGAGCGGGGTTTCGACTATGCCAATCTCTTCTGCAATCCGGACCATGCGGTCGCCACCGCACGGGGCCGCCTTGCGCAACAGGTCGAAGTAGTAGCTCGGACCGCGCAGCTTGAACGCGGGCGCCTGCTTCACTGGATCCTGGCTTGGGCGGGGCTTTCAGCGACCTGGTTGATCGAGGATGGCGAGGAAGAGCACGTGGCGCCGACCCTCGAGGTCGCGAACATCGCTGCCGCGGAGATCGACAAGAACTGATTTGTCGCAAGGATCCGTGCCTCGCGGCTCGCCGGCTGAATGCGGGGAAACGGGCTACTTCTTCTTGCGGAAATGATCGAGGCTGACGATCTTCTCGTTCTCGGCGGGCCGCTCGTCCTCACCGCCCTCTTCAACGGTCGCCGACTCTTCCACAGGCGGACTGGCTTTCTTGCGCGAGGGCTTGGCCGCGGCCTCTTTGGTCCCGCCTTCCTTGGCCGGCGCGCCCTTGCCGGCTTCGCCCTCGTCACCACGCGGAACCGCACGGATCGCAGCCGGCGCCGGCGCGGGCGCAACCTCCTCTTCCGACTCGCCCTCATCGACTTCGAACTTCACGCCGAAATCCACCGACGGATCGAAGAAGGCCGTCATGGCGGCGAACGGCACGATCAGACGTTCGGGAGCATTGCCGAAGGACAATCCGACCTCAAAGCCGTAGTCGCTGACGGTAAGATCCCAGAACTGATGCTGGAGGACGATGGTGATCTCCTCCGGAAACTTTTCCGCCAGGCGCGCGGGAATGCTGACGCCCGGGAACTGGGTCTTGAAGGAGATGAAGAAATGATGGTCGCCAGGCAGTCCAACGCGGGCAGCATCGGCCAATACGCGGCGAACCATGCCGCGCAGCGCATCCTGAGTGAGAAGATCATAACGGATATGGTCAATACTCATCGCGCAATTTCTACCAGGCCAGCTCTTATTACGTCGGGCCCGCTAGCACGTGCACACGCCTCGCAGACCGCATCTCGGATGGCCTGCAGGCAGACCGGAATGAAGTGGAGGCTTCTGTTGCCAGGTGCCTCCGGACCCCGCCTGCCGGTGCTACCCGTCAGGACTTGATTTCGGTCTAGTTACCGCTTACGCGGCAACCGCAACCGGAGCATAGTTGTCGTTGGCAACTATTAAAAAGGCCCGATATCGGCGGAACCATGCCGAGCGAAAGCACACCCTTTACACCCTCGTCGATCCTGTTTCGCCCCCGCCGCAGCCCGCCCTGACGGGCTCTGGTGGAGGCGCCGGGTACTGCCCCCGGGTCCGATAGGTTTATTTCGATGACCATTTATCGCCATAGCCGGCGCGAGCCGGCAAACTGAATATAAGCTGCCTGTTCGGCAGAAAAAAGAGGCGATTGCGGTTTGACGGAGCTTTCCTCAGGCTTGGCATGCCTTATTTGAGGAAGAGGGCATCTTGCCCTGCCTGTATCACGCATGTCCGGCGCATAATGGCGGCCGTGGGTGATCCAAGGAAATGCCGAGTATGAGCTGCCATGCGAGCCCCGAATCCGGGCATGACCGCATAGGGCCAGTTGCAGGAGACCATCATGACCGAAGCCACCCCCGCCACCCGCCAGGAAAGCGACTCCTTCGGGCCGATCGACGTGCCGGCCGGGCATTATTGGGGGGCCCAGACCCAGCGCTCGCTCGAGAATTTCCGCATCGGCGCCGAAAAGATGCCTCGCCCGCTGATTCACGCCCTCGGACTGATCAAGCTGGCGGCAGCTCGCGCCAACCGCGAACTCGGTGTGCTTGACCCCGCTCTGGCCGACATCATCGAGCGCGCCGCCCGCGAGGTCGCCGATGGCAAGCTCGACGATGAATTTCCCCTCGTCGTCTGGCAAACCGGCTCGGGCACCCAAACCAACATGAATGCCAATGAGGTGATCTCCAACCGCGCCATCGAGATGCTCGGCGGCGCCATGGGCTCCAAGAAGCCGGTGCATCCCAACGACCATGTCAATCGCGGCCAATCGTCCAACGATACCTTCCCCACCGCCATGCATGTGGCTGCCGCCCGGGAGATCCATGACCGGCTGCTGCCGGCACTGCGCCATCTGGCTTCCGCCCTGGAACAGAAGGCCGAAGCCTTCAAGGACATCATCAAGATCGGCCGCACCCATTTGCAGGACGCCACCCCACTCTCGCTCGGCCAGGAATTCTCAGGCTATGCCACGCAGTTGCGGCAGGGCATCCGGCGGATCGAGGCTGGCCTTGCCGAATTGATGCCCCTGGCGCAGGGCGGCACGGCGGTCGGCACCGGCCTCAACACCCGCGAGGGGTTCGCCGAAAGGATCGCGGCTGAACTTGCGGCCCTGACCGGCCTGCCCTTCGTCACCGCCCCCAACAAATTCGAGGCCCTCGCCACGCATGATGCCTTGGTGGCGGCCCATGGTGCGCTCAACACCGTGGCCGTCAGCCTGTTCAAGATCGCCAGCGACATCCGGCTGCTCGGTTCGGGCCCTCGAGCCGGCCTCGGCGAGTTGATCCTGCCTGAAAACGAGCCGGGCTCTTCCATCATGCCGGGCAAGGTCAACCCGACCCAATGCGAGGCGATGACCATGGTCTGCACACGGGTGTTCGGCAATCAGAGCACCATCACCTTTGCCGGCAGCCAGGGGCATTTGGAACTGAACGTGTTCAAGCCGGTGATAGCCGACGCGACATTGCAGTCTATCCGCCTGCTTGCCGACGCAGCCAACAGCTTTACCGATCACTGCGTCAGCGGAATCGAGGCCGACACTTCCCGAATCAGCGATCTCGTGGCGCGTTCCCTCATGCTGGTGACGGCACTAACACCTGTCATCGGCTATGATAAGGCAGCTTATATTGCGAAGACAGCGCACCATAACGGTACCACTCTACTTCAGGAAATATTGGCGGCAAAAATAATGGACGAAAGAGCTTTTGAAAGTGCGATGAGCCTTGCACGGATGATCACGCCAGATAAAGAATGACAGGAACGTTGTTTTCTAACCAACGCATATGTCTTACAAGATGCAACCCAATCGAGCCTCAAGTCGATATTGAAGTTGTTCACTTGAGAGAAAGTTCCTTTCCGGTAAGCTGATGGCTGAGATCGTGAATTTGAGGAGAGTACGCAAGGCTCGGGCAAGGGCCGAAGCCGGGCAGGAAGCAGCCCGGAAACGCTCGATCCATGGACTCTCGCGCATCGATAGAGACAGGCTGCAGGCGGACAAGCAGGAGGCCGAAAGGCACCTCGACAGACACCGCCTGGAGCCCAATAATGTAGAGTGATGGGCTGTCATGAAAAGCAAAGTCGTTAAACGTTCGATCGTCATTGCCGGCCACAAGACGAGCGTATCCCTCGAGGACGCCTTTTGGGAAACGTTGAAGGAACTGGCCGCCAAGCGCGATCTCACGCTCTCGGACGTCGTTGCCGAGATCGATGCCACGCGCGCCCAAGGAAATCTGTCTTCCGCCATCCGGCTCTTCGTCCTGGAGAATGTTCGCCGAGGCTGAGGGGCGAGTTAATTTGAAACGAGCGGCAACCGTATTCGTCCGATTGCTTGAAAAGCATGCACATCTACCAAGACCGGCTTGGCCCCTGTCCGCTGTTTGTCGTCAAGTTATAAGGGTTGTCTTTACGACAACGGCCACTTTCCCTTCAAGCGAGCGGACATGGCCTCCTTCGGGCTCAGCCCTGCCACCATGGTTGGTTCAGCAGTCTCATTCTGCAGCCTAAAATTGCCGGTGCTATAATACCACTCGCGATCTTGAACATTCATTTCAACCGAGATAGCGGGAAGCCAAGCTTCCAGCCTTGTCTCAGGGACCCACGGGTGGGGATCCGATGGGTGCTTGCGGCAAGGCCGGCCCGGCATTCGGCAGAAGCGGGGCCGGTACCACCGTGGTATGCCCGGGTGTCACCGGCGAGACCGGCAGGTTTTCGAGCGAGGGCAAAGTCATCGGAGGAACGCCAGGAAGGCCGGGCGATGGCGCAAGCGGCATTCCCGCCCCACCCGCTGCCGGCGCGACCGGCCCCAATTGCAGCGGCGGCAGTGCCTTCCGGCGGGCATCCTCGATTGCTTTCTGCATCTTCAGGGCTTCCGCCCGCCGGGCATCCTCCTGCGCCTTCTCCTCGATCCGCCGCTGGGCCTCCAGTGCCTCGAGCTTGCGGGCCTGCTGTTCGACGCCGCGAATACTGAGCCAGGCGACGAGGCTCGACACATCGACCTGCTTTTGCAGGGCGTCGATGGCACCGCGCAATTGCACCGGGATCGTCGGGGCCGGGCCGCCAAAGCCATCGGCCGGATTGGCAGGCGATAGGGCGATGTCGGCCTTCACCGTCAGATCCGAAAGATCCAGCAGGCCGGAAAGGGCGACACTGCCTTGAACCGAGGTCGCCCTCGTCGAGGAGAGGCGGAGGACGCCGCCCGCAAGCGAGAGATTGCCACTGATCGTTCCCGTCTTCAGCGGGGCCTCGTCCAGACTGCGCTCGAAGGCCTGCCGGACGTGATTAGCGTCGCCGGAAAGCCCGCCATCCACCGCCGCTACCGTATGGCCGAAGGCATTTTCAGAAAGCCCAGCCAGCGATGCCTGGACGAGTTCGGCAGTTCCGCCCCCCGTGAGGGAGGACATGATTGCGTCGGGTGAACGGCCATTGCCCTGGAATTCGAGTCCCATGGCCAGCTCACCGGAGAGCTGGCGTCCCTGCAGCGTGACCTTGTGCAGCGAGAAACGCCCGCTCGCAGCGGTATCGAGGGCTGCGTGAGAAAGCTGGAGGGCGCCGGTGACGTCACCAGCGGCGAGTTTCGCCGCAAAATCGTCCACGGCAACCTTGCCATTGCCGAAATTCACCACCGCACGTGCATCGTTGAGCTCCGGCAGACGCCGCGACAGGCGCAACGTCTTGGCCGAGATGGCGAGCCGACCGGCGAGGGCATCGAAGGCCCCCGGGCCGAAGGTCTCGTCGGAAAAGGCATTGCCATTGGCATTCCCGGCGCTCAGATCCGCTCCCGAGAACAACGACCCGAGCAATTGCCCATCGGCCTTGAGAAAATTCAGCCGGCCGTCGAGGCGTGTCGGCCTGCCGGCACTGATGGTGAGTGCGCCACTGACCGGCATGCCGAGCACGGTCCCCGTCAGGTCGTCGAAGACATAGCGCCCTGCCCTGGCACGAAAGCCGGAGTCCAGCGTGGCGCTCTGGGACGGAACCACGCCCGGAAGCGGCAGCCCCAGAAGCTGGGCGGGTACCAGCGCATCGTCGGTGCTGGCCGCCAAACGCCCGTCAAAGGCCGGTGCCTCGAACGAGCCGGTCATCTTGCCGGTGCCGGAAAGCTGTAACCCAGCTCCTTCGAAGCCGGCGTTCCAGCGCAGCGCGCCATTGAGCGGGCCCGACAAAGCCATTTCCAGCGAGGCGCGCCCGGGCACGGAGCCCACCGTATAGTCGAGCCCGGCCTGGCGCATCAGTGTCGCGACATCGAGGCTGTCGGCCTTCACCCGGATATCGGCACTCTCCCCCGCCCCCTTCCCCGCGAATTGCGTGTCGAGCTGCAGGACGCTGCCGCCAAACTTGCCGTCGACCGAATAACGCCGTACGGCGCCGAATGCGATGGAAAGGCTGGCATTGGCTGGAGAGAGCGCGGCCGCGCGAGCCGCGAAGGCATTGACCCAGAAAGCCGGCAGCGTACTGCGCTTGAGCGCGGTCGCCAGCCCCGAAAGGTCCTTGCCGTTCAGCACGACGCGGATTTCGCCCTGGGGCTCGGCGCCGATATTGTCGATACGGCCATTGGCCGTGAGATTGGCGCCGCCGAGGTCGCTGACGACCACGTCTTCCAACGCGATCAGCTTGCCGCCGGCCTTGATATGTCCACTGACCGATTTGGCCTCGATTCCGGACAAGGCGAGTTCCTGGGCCTGCAGGCGGACATCGGCTTCGCTGAACAGATCGCTGCTGCCGGGCAGGAGAGCGGCCACCGATGGCAGCGCGTCGAGGTCGATGCGTTGCGCGGCGAGGTTGGCTTCGACCCGTCCGGCGGACCGGCCGTGCGCCAGCCGGTTCCAGGCCAGCCTGCCTTTGACCGCCGCATCGTCGATGGCAAGGGTCAGCTGCGAAAAATCGACCTTGTCGGTATCGGCCTCGAGCGCAGCCTTCAAGGACAGCTTGCGCGCGGCGTCCGGCCGTCCCAGGACGGGTTGGCCCTGCAGCCAGCCGATCAGGCCGGTAGCCCGGTCTGATTTGAGGTCGAGATTGCCCTTGAACCCGCCACCTTCGTCATTGACGTCACCGGCCAGCAAAAGATGGCTGTTGCCCGGCAAGTCCGCCTCGAGACGATCGACCTGCAGCTTCCCCTCGGCTACCCGGATGCTGGCCCGGGCATTCTGGGTCAACTCACCGCCCAGCATGAGACCATCTGCAGTCAGGTCGATCTGAGCGTTGGTGGCGGCTCCGGCAAGCACCGGCACGACCTTGGCAAGTCTTGCCAGCACCGCAGCCGGCGGTTGGCGCTTGTCGGGGCCGATACCGACGAAACGATCGAGCTCGAGTTGCTTGCCGGCAAGATTCGCTTCCAGCACCGGGGTGGCACCGAAAGCCAGGTTGACGCTGCCAGCAAGCTTGAGCGCGCGCTCGTCCGGCCCGAGCTGGATCGCCACCTTGTCGGAGACCACGCCCGCCGGCGTCGCCGTCACAGGTCCCGACATGCTCCAGGCCAGCTGCTCGCCGGCTCCCTGATCATCGGCACCCCCCTCTCCCGCCGCCTTCGCGGAGAAAGTTGGACGCAGCAGCGTCGCCATGCCGACGAAGGTTGGCTTGCCGCCCTGAAGCTTGACCTGGCCGTCGAGATCGAGCGTTACCGGCTTGTCCGCCGGCACGGCCGTGATGCGCAGATTGAGACTGCCTTTCTCGGCCACGCCCGTGGCGATTTTCACCGTATGGGGAACGCCTGCGATCTTGATCCCGCCCTCGGCCTTGTAGGGGCCGAGAACCGAGCCGGATTCACCGACCAGATTGATGCCGGTGAGACTGATGTCCTGGCCGTCGACCTTGTTGACATAGTGAAGCGAGCCACCGCTGACCTCGAAGCTCTCGACCGCCGCCCCGAGCGACACCGGATATTTCGAAAGAGGCGCGATCGTCCCCTCGTCATCGGCCGCCACGGACAAGGCAGGATCCCGCACCACGACATTGGAAAGATCGACATCGCCCCGCAGCAGGCCGCCGAGGCTGACGTCTCCGTCGATACGGGCAACGTTCAACCTGGTGGTGCCATAGGGGTCGCCGATACTGACATCGGAGAGCGAGAGCCAAGGCTGGGGCAGAAGCCGTGCTTCGATCGGGCCACGAATGATGACGGGCGTGCCGAAATGCTGCGTGAGGCGGTTGCCGATATCCTCGCGCCAGGCATTCCAGTCGACGTAGAGGGGCGCGGTGAACACCGCCGCGAACGCCACGATCAACAAAAAACCGATAACGGTGAGCGCCTCGCGCACGCCGCACGTCCTTTCCAAAGCCCTTTGCGATCCAGCCCTATCGTCAAGAATCGCAAAATGCGTCCAAACAAATCGTTGGAGCAAAATGCGTTCTGTCAAAACACGCTTTGCTCCCGAACCGGCAGACACTCCAAACCCGCCGCTGGCGGCATGGTGGATCCGGCATCGAGCCCCTCCCGGCCAGTTCCGACCATACGCGAAAACCAAGGCGAGACGAAACCGGGAACAGGGAGAAACTGTGGTCCCAGGTCACCAGACGAGGCCGCAAACCGGCGACCTCATAAGGCCAGAATCATCCGCAAAGAATTGAGTATGGACAGATTCGCCCGCAATTGTCTTACGAACGACCCGGCATATTCACATTTTCACCAATTCTTTAGATTTCATTAAGACCCGTACAAAATTTGTGCTATGACATCCGCCGCCGGGATAAATGCTAAAGCATGAACCGGCTGGGCTGTGCCTGGATGCTCCCACACAAAAGAATGAGCAGCGGGCGAAAAAGGGGCGGTCGAATTCCTGGCCGTTCGTCACAACAGCGTCGCGTCAATAGAGGAACGGTATCTCTCGCTTTCAGTGAGGTGGGTACACAATGTTACGCTTGATCAGCTCCGTCGGAGTCGTATTGGCGTTAGGTGTCTTCGGCGCAGGCTTTTATACGGTTGGGACTAGTACGGGGCAGTCTCCGTTGGCCCGTAGCGAGCCGACAAGCCGTGTAGCAGCCGCGAACATGCTGGTATTTCTTTCGGTGGACAAGCAAACACAGCAGGCAGGCTATCTCGACGGCCGGCCCGTCCCTTCCGGTTTGACGATGCCGATCATCGTCCGTGTCAAACCCAAGGACGCTACTGAAGGAAAGGCCGCTGGTCAGCCGGTGGTGGTGACGCCATAGGAGAGGATAGGTTCCACGGCTGGGAGGGACCGGGCCGGTACTATCCTTGAACAAACAGAGCTGGGCCTGGCCGCAGGCAAGGCTCGACAGGCACCCGGACGGGTGCCCAAGATGAATGAAGACGACAGGCGGATGTTTCCACGGGGAGCATCCGCCTGTTGCTTTTTGCAGGGGCCCGGAAACCGGCTGCTCGAACGAGCGTCAGACCCTGGTCTGCCCGCTCAATCAGGAAAAATCTTGCCGGGATTCATGATGCCTGCCGGGTCCAGGGCCTGCTTGATCGCCTGCATTGCTGCCAGGGCCGGGGCGCCATGCTCGGCTTTGAGATATTTGCGCTTGCCCTGCCCCACGCCATGCTCGCCCGTGCAGGTGCCTTCCATGGCCAGCGCCCGCTCCACCAGCCTTTCGAGGAAGCCCTCGCAGGCGGCGATCTCGCCGGGGTCGCTCATGTCGATCATCGGCTGCACGTGGAAATTGCCGTCGCCGACATGGCCCACGATCGGGGCGATCAGGCCGGTGGCATCGATGTCCCGTCGCGTTTCGGCCACGCATTCGGCCAGGCGCGACAGCGGCACGCAGACATCGGTGGCGACGATCTCGGCCCCCTGCCACATGGACTTGACCGCCCAATAGGCATTGTGGCGCGCCGCCCACAGCTTGGTGCGCTCCTCGGGCTTGGTGGCCCAGGTGAAAGGGCCGCCGCCGAACTCGGCGGCGATTTCGCCGAAGCGCTCGGCCTGCTCGGCCACGCCGGCGTCGCTGCCGTGGAATTCCAGGAACAGCATCGGGGTCTCTGGCAGGCCGAGACCGGAATAGGCATTGGCTGCCTTCACCATCAAGGTGTCGAGCAGTTCGATGCGCGCCACGGCAAGCCCGGACTGGATGGTGGCGATCACCGCATCACAGGCAGCCTTCTCGCTGCCGAAGGGGCAGACGCCCGCGCTGATAGCCTCGGGTATGCCATGCAGGCGCAACGTCACTTCGGTGATGAGGCCGAGCGTTCCCTCCGAACCAACGAGCAGACGGGTGAGATCATAGCCGGCCGAGCTCTTCTTGGCGCGGCTCGCCGTCGAGATGATCTCGCCATTGGCCAGCACCGCGCGCAACGAAAGGACGTTGTCCTTCATGGTGCCATAGCGCACGGCATTGGTACCCGAAGCACGCGTCGCCGCCATGCCGCCCAGGGAAGCGTCGGCGCCGGGATCGATGGGGAAGAACAATCCCTGGTCGCGCAGATAGTCGTTGAGCTGCTTGCGCGTGACCCCTGGCTGCACCACGGCATCGAGGTCCTCGGCATGCACGGCCACGATGGCGTTCATACGGCTGGTGTCGACGGAGATGCCGCCTTCCGGCGCATTGACATGCCCCTCCAGGCCGGTTCCGGTGCCATAGGGAATGATGGGCACGCCATGACGGGCGCACAGCCGGACGATATCGGCCACTTCTCCTTCATTCTCGGGAAAGACCACGGCATCCGGCGCCTGCGCCGGCAGCCAGGTCAGCGTGCTCGCATGCTGGTCGCGCAGGGCCTGGCCTGCCGAAAAGCGCGGACCGAATTGCCCGGCAAGGGTATCGCAGACGGCGGACAGATCTTCTGGCTGGTAGCGCCGGGAATTTGCGCCGGAATTGACCATAATATGCTACTTTTTCTTGAGGTATGAGCCATTTGGCATACACTGACTTGGAAGGCTTGCGCCAGAGGGTATCGTGATCGTGATCGATCCGCCCCCGTTCGGTGCGGACAGTTCTGAAACGAACTGAATATCCGAGCCTGCCCAACAGGTTCGGATATTCAGTTTGAAGTGGATTGAGAGGGCGGAAGACTTTGTGGCGTGGGGGCGGAGATGTTTGACACCAGCAAATTGCCGGCATTGTTCTTCGCGCCGTTCGTATCCTCGCAGATGCGCATCGAGCCGCATTGGATCGACTATAACGGCCATCTGAACATGGCCTATTATCACGTGCTGTTCGACAACGCCCTTGGCGAGGCGCTGTCGCTCGTCGGTCTGGGCGAGGATTACATCCGCGAGCGAGGCATGTCTTTCTTCACAGGTGAAGTGCATGTCATCTACAAGCGTGAACTTCACCTCGACGACCCCGTGCGGGTGCGCTTGCAACTGGTCGGCTATGACGAAAAGCGCCTGCACATCTATGAGGAACTCTGCCACGCCACCGAAGGCTGGGTGTCGGCGACCTGTGAGCTGATTTCCCTCAACATCGACATGGCGACCCGGCGGGTGGCCCCCTTCCCCTGCGACATCATCGACAATCTTGCCGAGATGCGCACCTCGCACGGCTATCTGCCTACCCCCGAAATCGTCGGCCGCGCCATACGAACCCCGGCGCCGCTCAGCCGGCAATAGGCTCCGGTCGGCGGGAAGCACGTCTCAGCAATACCGGCCGGTGCACCAGCGACACCAGCACGAAGCTGACGATCATCAACAGATACCAGGCACCGAGCTTGCCCAGGGAGACCAGGGCAAAGCCATGGCGCTGGTTGGGATAGATCCAGACCTGGCCGAAACTCCCGATGTTCTCGGCGATCCAGATGAAGAAGGCGACCAGGAAGAAGCCGACCAGCAGGGGCATGGAACGCGGCTCGCGATCCATTGTGAAATAGATCTGCGTGCGCCAGAACAGGATGCCGATGGCGGCGAACAGGCCGAGGCGAATGTCCGGCAGGAAATGGTGGGTGAAGAAATTCACATAGATCAACGCGGCCAGCAGGATCGTCCAGCGCATGCGCGGATAGCAGCTGTAGCGGAAGTCGAACAGGCGGGCCGCCCGGGCGATATAGCTGCCGACGGCCGAATACATGAAGCCCGAGAACAACGGCACTTCGCCGATCCTGAGCAGGCTCGGCTCGGGATAGGCCCAGGAACCGGCCTGGGTCTTGTAGATCTCCATGATGGTGCCGACGACGTGGAAGACCGCGATCACGGCGGCCTCTTCCCAGGTCTCGAGCTTGAGCGCCAGCAGAAGGCCCTGAATGCCTAGAGCCGCAAAGCAGAGGAAATCGTAGCGGCCAAGCCAGGCGCCTTCGGGATAATAGAAGCGGGTCGCCAGGATCAGGGCGAGGAAGGAGCCGCCGAACAGGCAGGCCCAGGCCTGCTTGAGGCCGAACAGCCAGAATTCGCGAAGGAAGAGCCTGAGCATTGCCATGCCCAATCCTGGCAGGCGCATTTGCAGCCTCGATGCAGGCGCATTGGTCCCACCGTGAAATCCCGGTGCAGTATCCATCGATACTCCGCACGAATCCGGCATGAAGCGGGCGCCGCCTTTTCGAGCAAAGCGCCCAAAGAGGTATCAGTAACATTCTGAAATATAGCCAATATTCTTGGCACGAAAATAACTTGCCCAAGAGCGGTCTCTGGGCCACACTTTCACGATCGGCAGTGGCGACAGACCCCGGGCAACAGAGTTCGCTCACAAGAGGCACAAGCGCCTGCCGGCCATTCAGAGAGACGGAAGGGTGCCAATCATGGACTGCCTGAAAGTATTTCAACGCAGCGGCCTTGCGGCCGCGGCGCTCGCTTTGCTCGTGGGGATTTCACCGGCCTCGGCTGCCTCGCCGGAATCCTCGGATCCCATCAAGATTGCCTTGTTCGACTGGACCAGCGTCAACCTCAACGCCAAGATCCTGGGCGGCATCCTCGAAAAGCTCGGATATACCGTCGAATATCCGACCGCGGACTATCTCTCCAGCCTGACCACCGGCCTCACCAATGGCGACCTGACCCTCGGCGTCGAATTCTGGGACACCACCGCCGGCGAGGCCATGAAGGCCTCCGATGCCACCAAGCAGACCGAACGCCTGGGCAAGCTCGGCCCCAAGGCCAAGGAGGAGTGGTGGTACCCGATCTATATGAAGGAGAAATGCCCCGGCCTGCCCGATTGGAAGGCCCTGCTGGACCCGAAATGCGCTGAAGCCTTCTCCACGCCCGATACCGCGCCCAAGGGGCGCTATCTCGGTGGGCCCGTGACCTGGGAAGGCTTCGATGACGAACGCGTGGCAGCGCTGAAGCTGCCCTTCACGGTCATTCATGCCGGCACGGATGGCGCCATGTTCGCCGAACTCGATTCCGCCTATCAGCGCAAGGCGCCGATCATGCTGTGGATCTATTCGCCGCACTGGGCCACGGCGAAATATCAGGGCGAGTGGGTGCAATTCCCCGAATACGAGCCGGCCTGCTACACCGATCCGAAATGGGGTACCAACCCCGATGCCAAATATGACTGCGGCAAGCCGCATGGCGAGATCTGGAAATATGCCTGGTCCGGCATGAAGGACAAATGGCCCGTGGCCTACAAGGTCGCCAAGGCCTACACGATCGAAACCGACGAGCTCAACAAGCTGAGCGGCCAGGTCGACCTCGAAGGCAAGAGCCTGGACGAGGTAGCGGCCAAGTGGGTCACCGATCACGAAGCAACCTGGAAAACCTGGGCACAGTGAACCCCTACGGCAGGCGGTGACGGACCCGCCATGCCCCGCGGCTGACGCCGTCGTTGCGGGCGGATCCGAAGATCCGCCCGTTGGTTACCCGATGCATTCAAGAGGTATCGATGCAAGGCGCGACCCCTTCGCCGGGCTCGGACGCCGCCACGCGAGCCGTGAAGCTCGCCTGCCGTGACGTCTGGAAGGTCTTCGGCCCCAATGCCGCCCGCGAGTTGGCGCGGCACGGCCAGCGACCGACGGATGAGGACCTTGCCAAGGCAAGCCTGGTCGCCGCCGTGCGCGAGGCGAGCCTGACCGTGCATGAAGGCGAGATCTTCATCATCATGGGCCTGTCCGGTTCAGGCAAATCCACGCTGCTGCGTTGCCTGGCCCGATTGATCGAACCGACTGCCGGCACGGTCGAATTCGACGGCAGGGACCTGCTCAAGGCCAGCGAAGCGGAGATGATCGAGCTTCGCCGGCACAAGATGGGCATGGTGTTCCAGAACTTCGCCCTGCTGCCGCATCTGAACGTGATCGAGAACGTCGCCTTCCCGCTGGCAGTCCAGGGCATCGCCAAGGCCGAACGGCTGAAACGGGCGCAGGACATGGTCGACCTGGTCGGCCTGCGCGGCCGCGAGGGCTTCTATCCGCGCGAGCTCTCGGGCGGCCAGCAGCAGCGCGTCGGCATCGCGCGCAGCCTCGCCACCAAGCCGGAACTCTGGTTCCTCGACGAACCCTTCTCCGCGCTCGATCCGCTGATCCGCCGGGAGATGCAGGACGAACTCGTCCGGCTGCAGAAGGTGCTGCACAAGACCATCGTCTTCATCACCCATGACTTCGACGAGGCGATCCGCCTCGCCGATCGCGTCGCCATCATGAAGGATGGCGCCATCATCCAGACCGGCACGCCGGAGGAACTCGTCACGCGGCCCGCAACCGATTATGTCGCGGAGTTCACCCGCGATGTCCAACGGGCGAAAGTGGTCTCCGCCCATGGCCTCATGCGCCCTCCCCGGCCAGGCTCCGCCTATGCCGGCAGTCTCGCCCCGACGGACAAGGTTTCCTCTTTCGCTGCCGATATCATCGCCGCCGCGGCTCCCTTCGCCGTCCGCGATCCCACGGGCGTCCTACTGGGCGAAGTCATGCCCGATGCCGTGCTCGACATCCTGACCGGCAGCGATCAGCGCAGGACCGCCGCTTGAGCAAGCCAGCCCCCCTTTCCCTCACGCAGCCGCATGCATCGACCGGCGGCCGGGTAACGGTCTGGGCAGCGATCTGGTGCCTCGCTTTCCTGTTCGCCATCGCGCTCTACCTCATGAGGTCGAATGCGGGCTGGCTCTCCGCCTGGCCGGACGACTGGATCGTGCCCTTCGCGGGCTGGATGTCGGCCCTCATGGCCTGGATGAAAGGCAATCTGAGCTGGCTGACGCGGGCAAGCGCCTCTGTCCTCGACCTCCCCCTCCAGATAGCTTTCGGACTACTAGCCAAGCCCTTGAAGTTGTGGGGTTTCCTGCTTCCAACGCTATCCTGGCTCGGCGTGATTTCGGCTACGATCATTGCCGGCCATGCGGCGGGGGGCCTGCGACTTGCTGCGCTGATGGCAGCCTGTTTTGGCTATATCGCCCTGTTCGGCCAGTGGCAGGGGGCCATGCTCACCCTCGCCCTGATCCTGATCTCGGTGCCGCTTTGCGTACTGACGGGCCTACTGCTCGGCATCGCTGCCTGGCGCTTTCCCAGGCTGGAGAAACTGGTGGTCACGCCGGCGCTCGATCTGATGCAGACGATCCCGACCTTCGCCTATCTCATCCCCATGCTGATCCTGTTCGGCAACAGCCCGGTTTCGGCGATGATCGCCACCTCGATCTTCGCCACGCCGCCGATGGTGCGGGCCACCATGGTGGCGTTGTCGCGCATCCCCTCCGAGATCGCCGATTTTGCCGTGATGGCGGGGTGCACGCCGCGCCAGAAACTCTGGCGCGTGCTGATCCCCACGGCGCGCCCTTTGCTGATGGTCGGCGTCAACCAGGTGATCATGCTGGCGCTCAACATGGTGATCATCTCTTCGATGATCGGCGCGGGCGGGCTCGGCTATGACGTGCTGCTGGCCCTGCGTGCCCTCAAGATCGGCCAGGGCATGGAGGCGGGTTTCGCCATCGTGGTGCTGGCCATCGCCCTCGACCGCCTCTCGCAGGCCTTCGCCTATCGCGGGGGCCGGCCCGTGCATCATGAGGGCAGCGGGCTCGTCGCCCGCCATCCCCATCTCGTCCTGGCCCTGGCCGTGCTGGCTGCGACCACGCTGGCGAGCCTCGTCCTGCCCGCTCTTGCCAAGATCCCGCCCGGCTGGACCTTGTCGACCGCGCCCTGGTGGAAGGCCGGCGTCGACTGGATCACCGTGCATTTCTTCGACGTGATCGAAGCTCTGCGCGTCGGGCTGCTGGTCTATGTGCTCAACCCTATCCGGGCCTTTTGCGAGGCCATTCCCTGGCTCGCCGCACTGGTGCTGCTGGTGCTGGCCGGATATCGGCTGGCAGGCTGGCGCCTCGCCCTCCTCATCGGCCTCCTCGTGCTGTTCTGCGCCTCGTCCGGCCTGTGGCAGAAGACGATGTCGACCGTCTATCTCTGTGGTGTCTCGGCCGTCCTCGCCATGCTGATCGGCATGCCCATCGGCGTCTGGGCCTCGCGCAGCGATCGTATGTTCCGCATCATCGAACCAATCGTCGACACCCTGCAGACCCTGCCGTCCTTCTGCTTCATCATCCCGATCGTCATGCTGTTCCGGGTCGGCGACGTCACCGCCCTGATCGCCACGGTCTCCTTCGCCATCGTGCCGGCAATCCGCTACACCAATCACGGCCTGCGCCAGGTGCCTCCTACCCTGATCGAGGCGGCCAAGACGGCCGGCTGCACGCGCTGGCAGACCTTCCGTCTCGTGCAACTGCCGATGGCGCTGCCGGAGATCATGCTCGGCATCAACCAGACCATCCTCTTGTCGCTGAGCATGATCATCATCTGTGCGATGATCGGCACGCGCGACCTCGGCCAGGAGGTCTTCATCGCACTCGCCAAGGCGGATGCCGGCCGCGGCATCGTTGCGGGCCTTGCCATCGCCTTCATCGGCATCATCGCCGACCGCCTGATCGGCGGCGCCAGCGCCAAGGCACGCCAGCGTTTGGGGTGACGCTCCCGGCGGACTATCCGCGCGCGGAACTCGCCAGTCCGCGTGCGCCGTCGAGGAGCGATTTCAGGCCGAAGCCGATGAAGACGACGCCCACGATCCTGGTCACCCAGACACCATAGCGCGCAAAGAAAGCCCGCACCGGCCTGAGGCCGATGGCGACATAGAGGATGAAGTCCGCCGCCACGAAGCCGAGAAAAGCGGCCATGATCAGGCCGGGCGTCGCGGCCCAGGTGATGTGATCACCATAGGGCGCCACCAGCGCGCCGAAGGTGGCGAGCGCCACTGGATAGGATTTCGGATTGGTGATGCCGAAGATCACGCCGTTGACCAGGGGCCGGTCGGCCCCGATCACGGCAGCCTTGCCGTCCCGGCGCGTCATCATGGCCCTTGCGCCCATATAGATCAGGTAGAGCCCGCAGCAGATGCCGAGGATGTCGAACAGCGTCGGGCCGATCTGGCTCACGCCGACGATCGCCGCCAGGGCCGCCACCGACCACAGGATATCGCCGACGAGATGGCCGGTCATGAACCAGGCGCCGGGCGTGCGCCCCTTCGCCGCGCCGAGCGCAAACAAAGCCAGGAAAGCGGGTCCGGGTGAGATCGTATAGAGGAAGCCGGCAAAAAAGGTTGCGGCGAGCAGGGAAACGTCGAACATGGGAATCGGCCTGGCGGCTATGGGATCGTTCATTGCTGCACGGCCAGCGTCCCGACGCAAGCGGGCATGCGCTTCCTTCCCATCAAGCCCGCACAAGCTCGTTCATGCCCGCTTCCAATTCACCGGCACCTGTCTTTCTCCTCCTCGCGACCGGCACGTTTCTCGGCCTCTATTTTCCGCTCGGAAAATTATCCGGCGCAGCAGGGATACCGCCGGCCGTATGGACGCTGCTGATTTCTGCGGGCAGTGCCCTGGTCATCGGCGCCGTGCTGGCCCTCCGCCGGGAAGCCTTGCCCCTGACGCCGCCCTTTCTGCGCTTTTATGCAATAGGCGGGATTATTTCCTACGCCCTGCCCAACTTCCTTGTCTATCTGATCATTCCGCATCTCGGCTCGGGCTACACCTCGATCATGTATACGCTGTCGCCGATCGTCACCACGATCCTGGCGACGGCGCTGAATGCACGGCGCCCCAACCTGCTCGGCGTCGGCGGCATCCTGGTCGGCTTCATCGGCGCCATGCTGATCGTGCTGGGCAAGGGCCGCGTGGGCGAAGTCAATTTCCTCTGGATCGGAGTCGGCTTTCTCATCCCGCTCACGCTCGCCACCGGCAATGTCTACCGCACTCTGGATTGGCCGCGCGGTGCCCAGCCCCTGGCTCTTGCGGCAGGCAGCAACCTCGCCGCCGCCCTGGTGATGTCGGCCGTCCTGCTCGCCGCCAATGGAGGGCTTGGCCTCGGCACGCTTGCCAACGCCCCGCTGGTCAGCCTGGCGCAGGTCGCGGCAAGCGCCGCCATGCTTGCCTTCTTCTTCCGCCTGCAGATGGCGGGCGGGCCGGTCTATCTCTCCCAGATCGGCTATGTCGCCGCCGCCCTGGGCCTCGGTGTCGGGACCTTCCTCCTGGGAGAGCACTATCACTGGCTGACCTGGCTCGGCGCCGCGGTGATCACCGCCGGCGTGATCGTCACCACCATCGCCCAGCGTGTTCCGGGGGGATGAGACCGGCAATCCAATGGCCTTGCCTGTTGACGCAAACCGGCGCGCACCGCTCGCAATCTCGACGCGGCTCCCCATCTAAGCCATTATCCGGCAATCCAGAATCACGCGAAAGCCCGATTTGTCCGATCCACGCTCCCCTTCCCTTGCCCATCAGCCGGCCGCCGGCGGCATTGCCGCGCGTGCCATGGCCGCCGCAAGACCTGCCGCCTATGTCACCGGCCTGAATCCAGAACAACGCGCGGCGGTGGAGACATTGGACGGCCCCGTACTCGTGCTGGCGGGCGCCGGAACCGGCAAGACGCGTGTGCTGACCACCCGCATCGCCCATATCCTCGCCACCGGCCGCGCCGCGCCCCATCAGATCCTCGCCGTCACCTTCACCAACAAGGCCGCGCGGGAAATGCGCGAACGCATCGGCGTGCTGATCGGCCAGAGCGTGGAGGGCATGCCCTGGCTCGGCACCTTCCATGCCATCGGCGTCAAGATCCTGCGCCGCCACGCCGAACTGGTGGATCTCAAATCCAATTTCACCATTCTCGACACCGACGACCAGGTCCGCCTGATGAAGCAGGTGATCGCGGCCGCCGACATCGACGAAAAGCGCTGGCCGGCGCGCCAGCTCGCCAATGCCATCGACGGCTGGAAGAACCGTGGCCTGACACCGGCGCAGGTCCCTGCCGGCGAAGCCATGTCCTTCGCCAATGGCAAGGGCGGCGAGCTCTATGCCGCCTACCAGGCGCGCCTCAAGACCTTGAACGCCGCCGATTTCGGCGATCTCCTGCTCGAATCCATTCGGCTGTTCCGAGAGAACCCGGGTGTCCTCGCCGAATATCACCGCCGCTTCCGCTTCATGCTGGTGGATGAGTATCAGGACACCAACGTCGCCCAATATCTGTGG
This sequence comes from Labrys sedimenti, assembly GCF_034424805.1. Lineage (NCBI taxonomy): Bacteria > Pseudomonadati > Pseudomonadota > Alphaproteobacteria > Hyphomicrobiales > Xanthobacteraceae > Labrys > Labrys sedimenti. The sequence continues at coordinate 216,774 of NZ_JAXOUF010000006.1, read as the reverse complement.
CTGCGCCTGCTCGCCCAGACGCCGGCCGGCGAAAAGCCGAATTTGTGCTGCGTCGGCGACGATGACCAGTCGATCTATGGCTGGCGCGGCGCGGAGGTCGACAACATCCTGCGCTTCGAGAAGGATTTTCCGGGCGCGACCGTGATCCGGCTCGAGCGGAACTACCGTTCCACCGGCCATATTCTCGGCGCGGCCGGGCACCTGATCGCCAACAATGAGGGGCGGCTCGGCAAGACCCTGTTCACCGATGACGAGGAAGGCGAGCGCGTCACGGTCGCCGGCGCCTGGGATTCGGGCGAGGAAGCCCGCGCCATCGGCGACGAGATCGAGGCGCTGCAGCACAAGGGCCACGCCCTCAACGACATCGCCATCCTGGTGCGCGCCTCTTTCCAGATGCGTGAATTCGAGGATCGCTTCGTCACGCTCGGCCTGCCCTATCGCGTCATCGGCGGGCCCCGCTTCTACGAGCGCGCCGAAATCCGCGACGCCCTCGCTTATTTCCGCGCCACCATGCAGCCGGCGGACGATCTTGCCTTCGAGCGCATCGTCAACGTGCCCAAGCGCGGCCTCGGCGACGCCACGGTGCAGATCCTGCACGACTATGCCCGCCATAACGGCGTGCCGATGATGCAGGCGGCGCGGGTGCTGGTGGAGACCGAGGAACTCAAGCCCAAGCCGCGCCAGACGCTCGGCGCCCTGATGGCCTCCTTCTCGCGCTGGGCCGCCCAGAGCGAGGTGCTCGGCCACCAGGAACTGGCAGAGCTGATCCTGGAGGAATCCGGCTACACCGACATGTGGCAGAAGGACCGCACGGCCGAGGCTGCGGGCCGGCTGGAAAACCTCAAGGAACTCGTGCGCTCGATGGAGAGCTTCGAGAACATGGCCGGTTTCCTCGAGCATATCTCTCTGGTGATGGATGCCAGCGAAGAAGGCGCCAGCGAGGACAAGGTTTCGATCCTGACGCTCCACGGCGCCAAGGGCCTGGAATACGAGACCGTTTTCCTGCCCGGCTGGGAGGAAGGCCTGTTCCCGCACCAGCGCTCGCTCGACGAGAATGGCCGCGCGGGCCTGGAGGAGGAACGGCGCCTGGCCTATGTCGGCCTCACCCGCGCCCGCCGCCGCGCCAAGGTCTGGTTCGCCTCCAACCGCCGTATCCACGGCCTGTGGCAGTCGACCATGCCATCGCGTTTCGTCGATGAGCTTCCCGCTGCCCATGTCGACGTGATGGAGGCTTCCAATTCCTATGGCTCCGGCGGCTCGCTCGGCATGAGCCGCTTCGACAAGGCCCAGCCCTTCGCCGGCTCGAATTATTCGACACCGGGCTGGCAGCGCGCCCAGAGCAACATGGCCTCGGGCTTCCGCACCACCCAGGCCCCGCTCCGCCGCGAGCCCCTGACCATCGAGGGCGAATTGGTGGCCCGCTCCACCGGCACGGCCTCGGCCTACAAGGTCGGCACCCGCGTCTTCCACCTGAAGTTCGGCTATGGCGAAGTGGCCGAAATCGACGGCAACAAGCTCACCGTCGATTTCGACAAGGCCGGCCGCAAGCGCGTGGTCGACAGCTTCGTCGAGGCAGCTTGAGGGCGAGGTCATCCCGCACGCTTTGCAGCACGAAGTGATGCGATGCAGATGCGGGATCGCGTGCCAGTTGGTACGCCTTTTCCATCCTGCGGTCCCGTGTCTGCGAGGCAGCATTGCATGCTGCATCGCGCACGGGATGACCGGAGTTTACCCCTTGGCCGGCACGCCGGCGTCGAGGTTGTCGATGCCGCCGGCCTGGTTGAAGCGGGCTTCGTCAAGTATGCCCTGACGCTTGGAGACCAGCAGCGGCACCAGCGCCTGGCCGGCAACGTTGACCGCCGTGCGGCCCATGTCGAGGATCGGATCGATGGCGAGCAGCAAGCCGACGCCGGAGAGCGGCAAGCCGAGGGTCGACAGCGTCAGGGTCAGCATCACGGTGGCGCCGGTGAGGCCGGCCGTGGCCGCCGAGCCGATCACCGAGACGAACACGATCAGCGCGTAATGTTCGATGCCGAGCGGGATCTGGTAGAACTGGGCCACGAAAATCGCCGAAATGGCCGGATAGATCGCCGCACAGCCATCCATCTTGGTGGTCGATCCCAAGGGCACGGCGAAGGCGGCATATTCCCGGGGCACGCCGAGGCTGCGCTCCGTCACCGCCTCGGTTACCGGCATGGTGCCGACCGACGAGCGCGAGACGAAGGCAAGCTGGATCGCCGGCCAGGCGCCCGCGAAGAAGCGGGCGGGGCTCAGCCCGTGCAGGATCAGGAGCAGCGGGTAGACGACGAGCAGGACGATGGCGAGGCCGATATAGATGGCGAGCGCATACCAGGATAGCTGTCCCAGCGTCTGCCAGCCATATTGCGCCACAGCCTTGCCGAGCAGGCCGATAGTGCCGATCGGGGTCAGGCGGATGACCCACCACAGGATCTTGCGCACGATGGCGAGCAGCGACTCGTTAAAGGTCAGGAAGGGATTGGCCCGCTCGCCGACGCTCAGGGCCGCCACGCCGACCGCGATGGCGATCACCAGGATCTGCAGCACGTTGAACTGCAGCGAGGTCGAGGCGACGCCATCGGTGAGCTTGGTCGAGGCCTGGATGCCGAAGATATTGGCGGGCACCAAGCCTTTCAGGAAGTCGAGCCAGGAGCCGGTGGTGGCCGGCGCCTTGGCAGTCTCGGCCAGCACAGTCGAATGCAGGCCCGGCTGGATGACCAGGCCGAGGGTGATGCCGATCAGCACGGCGATCAGCGCGGTGATCGCGAACCACAGCAATGTCTGCCAGACCAGCGCGGCGGCATTGGACAATCTGCGCAGATTGCCGATCGAGGCGACGATCGCGGTAAAGACCAAAGGTGGCACCAGGGCGTAGAGCAACTGGACGAAGATCGAGGCGATCGTCGTCAGCGTCTGCACCAGCCAGTTCGGGTTGCCTGCCGCATCTGGCCCGAGCGAGCGGGCATAAAGGCCGAGCGCCAGGCCCACCACCATGGCGGCGAGCACCTGGAAACCGAAGGAGGCATAGAAGGGCTTGGCTGCCGCCGCTTGAGGGCCGGAAGGGGTTGCCATGTTCAATCTCTTGGGATGCATCGATGAAAATATAACATAAAATACATGTTATACACCTTCAATATCCATACCATGAGCGGATTTGAAAGAAAACTACAGCAAAGACAAAGCAGGCGCGCCCCTTATGCAGGGCTCGCCCCCGGGATCGCAGGCGTCCTCGCCTGCTCTTGGAACCGCCGCGTGGGCCGGAAAGGAAGGTGCAGGCGAGGACGCCTGCGATCCCGGGTTACCAACTCAACTCCAGCGCCTTCAGCCCGTGGAAATGATAGGTGTTGGCATAAACCGGCGTCCCTTCCAGCCGCAGACGGGGCAGCCGTTCGAACAGGATCGGCACCGCCACTTCCAGCTCCAGCCGCGCCAGGGGCGCGCCCACGCAGAAATGAATGCCGCCGCCGAAGCTGACATGGGGCGGGCGCTGCCGTGTCAGGAAACGCTCCGGCTCCTCGAAGCGGGCAGGATCATGGTTGGCGGCACCGAGCAGCAGCCCGATCTGGTCGCCCTTGCGGAAGGTTGCGGGCCCCAGCGTGACGTCCTCCAGCGCATAGCGCTTGAACATGTGGAGCGGCGGGTCGAAGCGCAGCATTTCCTCCACCAGCCCCTCGCCGCCGGCCAGCACCGCCTCACGGCCGAGGCCCGCCTGCAGCACGGACTTCACGCCGTTGCCGATGGCGTGCACCGTCGCCTCATGACCGGCATTGAGCAGGAGGATGCAGGTGGAAATCAGCTCCTCCTCGCTGAGCCGGTCTCCTTCGGCTTCGACAGCGATGAGATGGCTGATGAGATCGTCGCGCGGCTCGGCCCGGCGCCGCTCGACATAGCCGCGCAGGAAGTGGGAGAAATCTTGAGCGGCCGCAACGGCTTGATCCTCGATGCTGCGGCTGCGGCTGAACTGATACATCGCCACCATGCGATGCGACCAGTCGAGCAGTTGCGGGGCCATCTCGACCGGCACGCCAAGGAGCTCGGCGATCAGAATCACCGGGATGGGCGTAGCGAAAGCCTCGATCAGATCAACCCTGCCCTGCCCCTCGAAACCGTCGATCAGTTCGTTGGCGAGCGCCGCGATCCGCGGCCTCAGACGCTCGACCTGCCGGGTGACGAAGGCGCGATTGACCAGGGTGCGCAGCCTCGTATGAACCGGCGGCTCGCGCTCCAGCATGGAATGGGCATCGACGGCATCGAAGGGCGCCAGATGGGCCTGCGGCTCCGGCCAGCCGAGCTCGGCGCGGCTGGCCACATGCAGCACCTCGCGACCGAAGCGCCTGTCGCGGAAGAGGTCGAACACGGCCTGGTGCGAAGCCGCGCACCAGCAGCCATACTCCTCCCAGAAGAACAGCGGGCAGGCGTCGCGAATGGCCTTATAGGTGGGATAGGGATGCTGCACGAAGGCAGCATCGGTGGGGCTGAGCGACACGGCCGCGCGGGCGGCATCGATCTTGAGGCTTGATGGCAGGGACATGGCAAAAGGGGTAGGAGATTCCTGCGACAATGTCATCGTCGCAGCCACCTGAAATCCACTTGTCAGGGCAGAGCGCCGCAGGCATTTAAGACCGCATGAGCAGCCAGCCCGTCATCAATCCCAATCTCCTCGACACCGCCACCCCGCCGATCCCGGAGGCGCAAGCCTGGGCGCGCGCCTATGACGGCGCGGCCGGCCCGCTGATCGACCTCTCCCAGGCGGTGCCGGGCTATCCGCCGCATGCGGAATTGCTGGAGCGGCTCGGCCGCAATGCCAGCGCAGCGTCGAGTGCCGGCTACGGTCCGATCGAGGGCGATACCGTGCTGCGCCAGGCTTATGCCAAGCACATTTCCGACCTCTATGGCGGCACGGTCGACTGGCAGACCGTCTCGATCACCACCGGCTGCAACCAAGCCTTCTTCGTAGCGGCCCTGGCGGTGGCCAAGGCGGGGGATTCCATCCTGCTGCCGAGCCCCTGGTACTTCAATCACAAGATGACGCTCGACATGCTCGGCATCGAGGCAAGGGCGCTATCCTGCCCGCCCGAGAATGGCTTCGTGCCGGATGCCGAGAGCGCCGCCGAGCTGATCGATCCCACCACGCGGGCGATCCTGCTGGTGACGCCCAACAACCCGACGGGCGCCGTATACCCACCCGAGACCATCGAGGCCTTCGCCCGACTCTGCCGGGAACGCGGCCTGTTCCTCATCCTCGACGAGACCTATCGCGACTTCATCGCCGGCCGGCCGCACGGACTCATCGCTTCAGGCGGCTTCGACAACACCCTGATCTATCTCTATTCCTTCTCGAAGAGCTACTGCATCCCCGGCCATCGCCTGGGAGCGCTGGTTGCCGCGCCCGCAGTGGCGGCGGAAGTCGGCAAGGTTCTCGACACGCTGCAGATCTGCGCGCCCCGCACCGCCCAGGCCCCTGTCGCCTGGGCCATCGACGGCCTGACGGAATGGCGCGAAGCCAACCGCCTGGAGATCGACAGGCGGGCGGCCAGCTTCCGCGCGGCCTTCGAAGGCATCAATGGCTGGCGGATCGATGCGATGGGCGCCTATTTCGCCTTCCTGCATCATCCCTTCCACGGGCATACCGCCGCGAGCGTGGTCAAGGAACTGGTGGAGAAGGCCGGCGTGCTCTGCCTGCCCGGCCCCTATTTCGGCCCCGGCCTCGAGGGACATATGCGGGTCGCTTTCGCCAATGCCGGGGTGGAACAGCTGCAGGCCCTGCGCGAACGCTTCCAGCGTTTTGGCGGGTAGAAAACCTGGGATCGCAGGCATCTCTGCCTGCTCTCGGAAACGCTGCATTTGTCGTTGAGGAAGAGCAGGCTGGAAGCCTGCGATCCCGGCAAACAACATCGCCGCAATCGCGATTTCCATTGCCCTTCGGCGGCTGGCGCGATAGCCAAGCGACATGCTCGAAGGTCTTCATCCCAACAATCCCACCCATGTCGCACGTATCGTCACCGACGAGATGCGCGCGCGTCGCATCGCTGACCTGCTCGGCGAAAGCTTCGATCCCACGGAAACGGCGATCGCTGCCTTCGAAAGGGAAGACGGCACGGCCAAGCCCCCCTGGCTGGTCGAGGTCTATTTCCGCACCGAACCGGACGAAGCCTCCGTCCGGGACCTGATCGCGTTGGCGGCCGGCCCCGACATGGAGGTGGCCTTCGACAGCTTCGGCGACAAGGACTGGGTGGCGGCTTCCCTCGAAGGCCTGGCGCCCGTGCGGGCGGGTCGCTTCACCGTCCACGGCAGCCATGACCGCCAGCACGTGCCTGGAAACACCATCGGCATCGAGATCGAGGCGGCTCTCGCCTTCGGCACCGGCCATCACGGCACCACACGGGGCTGTCTCCTCGCCTTGGACGATCTTCTCAAACGCAAGCGCCCATACCGGCCGCTCGACATCGGTACCGGCACCGGCGTGCTCGCCATAGCGGCCGCGCGCGCGCTGCGCCGGCGCGTGCTGGCCTCCGACATCGATCCGATCGCCATCGCCACCGCGCGCAACAATATCCGCTTCAACAAGGCCGGGGCCTATGTCGAGAGCTTCGTGGCACGCGGCACCACCGCTCGCGCCATGCAGACCAACAAGCCGTTCGACTTGGTCTTCGCCAATATCCTGATGGGCCCGCTGGTGCGCCTGGCGGCGCCGATGAGCCACCTGCTGGCGCCCGGCGCCACGGTGATCCTTTCCGGCCTGCTCCATTCCCATGCCAATGCGGCGCTGGCTGCCTATCGCGCCCAGGGCCTCCATCTCATCCGCCAGATCAAGATCGACGAGTGGACGACGCTGGTGCTGTCCTATGGCGGCGGCAAGCCCAAGAAGCTTTGAGGACGCACGACTCTAGACGACTAGAATCCCTTCTCCCCTTGCGGGAGAAGGTCCCGGCAGGGGAATGAGGGGAGCAACACGCCCCTGCCAGCTTGGCGCCAACACCCCTCATCCGGCTGCCGCCACCTTCTCCCGCAGGGGGAGAAGGGACTTGTACTTCAAGGGTGATCAAATGGCTTTTCAGTCCTTCGACGAAATTTCCCAGCCCAGCCTCGGCCCGGCCCGCGCGGCGGCATTGCGCGGCAAGTTCGCCGAACTGGGACTCGACGGCTTCGTGGTCCCCCGCTCGGACGAACACCAGAACGAATATTGCCCGCCCTCGGAGGAACGCCTTTCCTGGCTCACCGGCTTTGCCGGCTCAGCCGGTATCGCCGTCGTCCTGAAGGACCAGGCCTCCATCTTCGTCGACGGCCGCTATACCGTGCAGGTGCGCGAGCAGGTGGATACCTCGACCTATACGCCGCGCCATCTCATCGAGGAGCCGCCGGAGAAATGGCTCGGCAGCGTGCTCAAGCCCGGCATGAAGGTCGGCTACGATCCGCGTCTTCAGTCGATGAATGAGGTGGAGCGTCTTCGCACCGCCTGCGAGAAAGCGGGTGCAAGCCTTGTTGCCGTCAAAGAAAATCCGATCGACGCCGTCTGGACCGACAGGCCGGCGCCCCCCCTTGCCCAGATCGTCCTGCACGATGTGGCATTGGCCGGCGAAAGCGTGTCCTCCAAGGTCGAACGGCTGCAGGCCAAGCTGCGTGAGCAGAAGATCGACGCCGTCTTCACCAATGACGCCCATGCCTCCGCCTGGCTGTTCAACATCCGCGGCGGCGACGTCTCCCACACGCCCCTGCCGCTCTCCTATGCACTGGTGCCGGCCGAGGGCCAGCCGACTCTGTTCGCCGATGGCCGCAAGTTCTCCAATGCCGTCCGCGACGACCTTGCCCAGCACATGGCCATTGCCGAACCACGCCAGATCGAGGCAGTGCTGGCTGGAAGCGTGAAAGGCAAGACGGTACGGCTCGATCCCGCCATGGTGGTCGAGCATTTCGCCACCCTGGTCGAGAAGGCCGGCGGCAAGGTGCAGAGGGGTGGCGACCCCGTCGCCCTCCTGCGTGCCGTCAAGAACGAGGCAGAGCGCGCCGGCTCCCGGGCTGCCCATATCCGCGACGGCGTCGCCTTCGTGAACTTTCTCGCCTGGTTCGAACGCACCGTGCCCGGCGGCCAGGAAACCGAAATCTCGGTGGCCGAGGCCCTGGAACGCTTCCGCGAGGGCACGGGCGTGCTCAAGGACCTCTCCTTCCCCTCGATCTCCTCGGCCGGTCCGAACGCCGCCTTGCCGCATTACCGCGTCAGCCATGCCAGCAACCGGCCGGTGACGCCCGGCTTTTTCCTGATCGACTCCGGCGCGCAATATGTCGACGGCACCACCGACATCACCCGCACCATCGCGGTAGGTGAGGTCTCAGCCGAGATGAAGGACCGCTACACCCGCGTGCTCAAGGGCCACATCGCCATCGCCCTGGCACGCTTCCCGAAGGGGGCCTCTGGCGCCCAGCTCGACAGTTTTGCCCGCGCCGCACTGTGGGAGATCGGCACCGATTTCGACCATGGCACCGGGCATGGCGTCGGCTCCTATCTCTCCGTGCATGAGGGCCCGCAGCGCATCTCCAAGCTCGGCACCACGCCGCTGGAGCCGGGCATGCTTCTTTCCAACGAGCCCGGCTACTACCGCACCGGCGCCTTCGGCATCCGCATCGAGAACCTCATCCTGGTCGAGCCCATCACGATCGAGGGCGCCGAGCGCGAGATGTACGGCTTCGAGACGCTGACGCTGGCGCCCATCGATGTGAGGCCGATCGAGCTGTCGCTGCTCACCACCCGCGAGATCGACTGGCTCAACACCTATCACGCAAAGGTGCGCGAGACGCTCGGCCCGCTGCTGGACGAACCGGAGCGGGTGTGGCTGGAGCAGGTGACGCAGCCGATCGGATAGCGGAGGCTTGCCTTCGGGCCGGGCTTGCGACGCATAATCGTCGAAAGAGAGGCGGGTCCGAAGCCCCTCCTCTCAACCCATCATCATCCTCAGCAGCACCACGCTCACCACGCCAACCACGATGGTCACCAGCAGCGACATGCGCGTGGCCGAAACCACGGTGATGGCGGCGGCGATGGTTTCGGCCGGCCCGGTGGCGAGCGCGACCGGTGCGATCACCGAAACCAGAACGGCCGCCGGAATGGCATCGAAGGCGGCCTTGGTCCGGCCGCTCAGGGCAAGGCGGCCGTCCAAGAAGATGCCGGCCACGCGAGTGGCATAGGTCACCAGCGCCATGGTCAGGATCGCCGCCACCGTGTGGGGATCAAACGACATCGACGGCCTCCTTGGCATCGAGCTTACTGCGGCCGGGATGGCCGGTGAGGAAAGCGGCCAGAATGCCGGCCAGCGCCCCGGCGGGCACGTGCCAGGGCGCACCCAGCTTGAGATAGACCAGGGCCGCCACGACGGCGCTGGTGAGGATCGCAGCCGCAGAGCTGCGGCCTTCCCAGAACCCTGCGATCAGGCCGATGAACAGGGCGGTGAAAGCGAAATCGGCGCCGTAGCGCGCGGGATCGCCGAGGAGCTGGCCAACGAAGCTGCCCGCCGTGCTCCACAGCACCCAGTTGAGATAGAAGAACACCGACATGGCGAAATAATAGGTCGGCGTCAGCTCGGTCTGGCCGGCCCTGCGCTCCGACATCGCCCAGTTCTCGTCGGCCATCATGAAGAAGCCGAGAAAACGCTGGGCAGGCGAGAAGAGCCGCGTCTTGGGGGTGAGCGAGGCTCCCATCAGGATATGGCGGCAATTGATCAGCAGGGTGCCGAAAGCCAGGGTCAGGATCGGCACCGGCTGCACCCATTGCTCAAGGGCGGCAAATTGCGCGCTGCCGGCGAACACGATGATCGACATCAAGGCAGTCTCGAAAGGCGACAGGCCTTTGGAGACGGCGATGGCGCCGAACAGGAAACCGATCGGCACCGCCGCCAAGGCAGGCGGGGCGATGTCGATCAACGCGGAACGGATTTCGGAACGGGCAGACAAGGGATAGCTCCTGATGGAGCCGTCTCAATAGGCGCCGTGTAAGCACCGGTCTTGGATAAAAGTTGCATCGGGACTGTCAGCCTCTGGCTGACATTTGTCGGCCCGGGGGCCGATACTCCATCACCCGCGAAACGCTCCCGGCGTCACGCCCATACGCGCCTTGAACACCCGGTTGAGGTGGCTCTGGTCGTAGAAGCCGCAGGCTGCCGCCACCTCCGCCGGTCCCTCGCCCGCCGCCAGCAGGCGCCGCGCCGCGCGATAGCGCCGGTCGGTGAGATAGGCATGCGGCGTGGTGCCCGTCGCCTTGCGGAAGGAACGCACCAGATGGCTGCGGTTGAGCCCCGCCACCGCAGCAAGCTCGTCAAGGCCGACATCGCGCTCGAAATGCTGGTCCAGATAGGCTCGCGCCTTGGCGAGAGGTCCGCTCTCGTCACCGAGCCTGATCGGCTCGCCATAACAGCCCCAGCGCCCGAGCAACGCCGAAAAGAAGCAGCTGAGCCTGGCATCGCGTTCAAGCAAGGTCACGGCGGGGTCGCTGAGCGCGATCTGTAGCGTCACCAGATCGGCGGCTAGGGCAGGATCCTCGATCACCGAACGGTCGAACCAAGGCGTGCCGGTGATAGGACGCCCAAAGGTATCCTCGGCGACGGAACGCATCAGATCGACGGTGGGATAGAGCACCCGGTAGACGAACCCTTCGCCCGCCGGCTCGCCATCATGCAATTCGTCCGGGCAGACCATCGCGAAACTTCCCGGCGAGGCGTAGTGCCGGCTACCGCGATGCGAGAAGGCCTCGCAACCGTCGAGCACGGCAGCGATCGCATAGGTCTCGTGGGTATGGGGCACATAGCGATGCCGGCGAAAGATCGCGCTCAGGCACTCCAGTCCGTCATAGCGCTGCTCGCGCCAGAACCGGACGGCATCGCCCCGTTCGGCGGCATCCTCGAGGGTGGTGAAGGCAGTGGACTGCGACGGCATGCCGTTAAGATAGTGCCTTTGTCGGCAAATTGCTTGGATGAAAGTTGCATCCGCTGCAGCGCCAGCCTCTATTTCAATGACAGCATCTGGCGCAAGGACCAAGCCTCCTCGGCATTGCCCTTCTTCGAGATGTTGGAAACGCGCCACTGGCCGTTTTCTTGCACCAGGTCGTAGACAAGCTCGTCGCGCTTGGGATCGCCGCGATTGAAGCTCACGCCTATCTGGGCCCGGTCACCCTGTACCGACGCCGGCTCGATCTTCAAATCCTTGATCATCGGATCCTGTGAATCGCTCACCGGATCGAAATCGAGCGCTCCCACCTCGCCGGACTTGGCGGATTCGTCGATATCCTTCTTCACCGCGGCAGCCAGGTCCTTGCTGAGATATCTGGCGCGCAGCTTGGCATCACCGATGATGTCGATGCCTCTCGTTTCGGGCGTCTTGCCCGAATAGATCTGTTTTACCGTCGCATCGGGCGAAATTTCGGCTGCAAGGGCCGACATCGCCAGCCCCGATGCCAGCAGAAGGCCGAGGCACAGTTCACGCATCCTGGTCATTCGTGTTCCCTGCTCCATTCACGAGCTCGAACCATTCATCCTCATTGATGACTTTGACGCCGTGCTTTTGCGCATCCGCCAGTTTCGAGCCTGCGCCGGGACCGGCGACCACGAGATCGGTCTTCTTGGAAACGGAGCCCGAGACCTTGGCGCCCAGCCGGTCGGCCATGGCCTTTGCCTCGTCGCGGCTCATGCGCTCCAGCGCCCCGGTGAACACCACCGTCTTGCCGGCGACGGGGCTCTCGGAACGGGGCAGTTCCGCTTCGAGAATGCGAATCTCCGCCGTCAGCCGCTCGAGGATGGCAAGGTTGTGCTCTTCCGCGAAATAGGCGCCGATGGCCTCGACCACGGTTTCGCCGATCTGGTCGATCGCATCCATGTCCGCTCCAGCCTCCTCATCCTTGGCAGCGATGCGCAGCGCCGCCTGCTCGAAGGCCGGCCAGGAGCCATAGGCACGGGCGAGTTGGCGGGCGGTGGTCTCGCCGACATGACGAATGCCGAGGGCATAGAGGAAGCGTTCCAGCGCGATCTCGCGGCGGGCATCGATGGCGGCAAACAGGTTCTTGGTGGAGGTCGCGCCAAAACCTTCACGGTCTTTCAATTTCTTGAAGTTCTGCCCATCGCGGGCAGCCAGGGTGAAGATGTCGCCGGGCTCGCGGATCGGCAGGTCCTCGTTCTCGAAGAAGAAGGCGATCTGCTTTTCGCCCAGCCCCTCGATGTCGAAGGCGCGGCGGGAGACGAAATGCCTGAGATGCTCGATCTTCTGGAAGGGACAGGCGAATTCGCCCGAACAGCGCCGCACCGCCCCCTCCCCGCCCGTCACGGTTTCCTCGCGGACGACGGGCGTCTTCAGGGAACAGGGACAGGTTTCGGGAAAGACATAGGGAACGGCGTCCGCCGGTCGCTTTTCCAGCACCGCCCCGAGGATCTGCGGGATGACGTCGCCCGCCCGCTGCACGATCACCGTGTCGCCGATACGCACGTCCTTGCGGGCGATCTCGTCCTCATTGTGCAAAGTGGCGTTGGAGACAACGACGCCGCCCACGGTGACCGGCTGCAGCTTGGCAACCGGCGTGAGGGCTCCGGTGCGTCCCACCTGGATCTCGATGCCCTGCAGCAGCGTAGTCGCCTTCTCGGCAGGGAACTTGTGGGCCGTCGCCCAGCGCGGCGAGCGCGAGACGAAACCGAGGCGCTGCTGCAGATCGAGCCGGTCGACCTTGTAGACCACGCCGTCGATGTCGTAGCCCAGCGTGGCGCGCTGGGCCTCGATCTGGCGGTAATGGGCGAGCAGGTCGGCCGCGCCATGGCAGCGCACCATCAGCGGATTGACTGCAAAGCCCCACTCGGCGAAAGCCCGCACCACCTCGAATTGCGTGGTGGCTGGCAGCGCGCTCGCCTCGCCCCAGGCATAGGCGAAAAAGCGCAGGGGGCGACTGGCGGTGATGGCGGCGTCGAGCTGGCGCAGCGAGCCTGCCGCGGCATTGCGTGGATTGGCGAACAGCGGCTTGCCCGCCGCGGCCTGCCTTTCATTCATGGCGTTGAAATCGGCGTGGCTCATATAGACCTCGCCACGCACCTCGAAAATCTCGGGGACGTCACCCTTGAGCACATTGGGAATGTCGCCGATGGTGCGGACATTAGCGGTGACATCCTCACCCTCGGCACCATCGCCCCGCGTGGCCGCCACCACCAGCCTGTCCTTCTCGTAGCGCAGCGAGCAGGACAGACCGTCGATCTTGGGCTCGGCCGTGATCACCACGTCATCGCCTTCGCCAAGGCCAAGGAAGCGGCGGATACGGGCCACGAATTCCTCGACATCCTCATCCGAGAAGCTGTTGGACAGAGAGAGCATCGGCACGCGGTGGCGCACCTTGGCGAATTTCTCGGACGGCGCCGCGCCGACCTTGTCCGAGAGACTCTCGGCCGATTTGAGCTCGGGAAAGCGCTCTTCGATTGCCGTATAGCGCCGCCGCAGGACGTCATAGTCCGCATCGCTGAGGACCGGCGCGTCCTCCTGGTAATAAGCCTTGTCGGCGTCGATCAACCGCGCCGCAAGTTCCTCGTAGTCAGCGCGGGCCTCCTCGATCGAGAGGTCGGAAACGGGCTTGGGAGTGTTCATGACAGGCCAATCGATGCATTGCTTTGCTGTGGCTTAACACAACCGTTCCAATCGGGGCAGCGTGGAAATGGTGTGCCAGTCTTCAGACCGGCATAGCCTTTCGCCATCGATCAGTGCCTGCGGAATGCGCTCGACCAGCGCCAGTCCGACGGCTGCCGGCATAGGCCAGCCGCCACAGGATTACGCTCGATATAATCGATCGCCCTGGCAAACTGCTCCTGATTACGCATATAGCGATCGAAATAATCGCGCTGCCAGAATGGTCCTTGGCGCCCAAGCACTCGGTTGGCCTTCGCTCCCGTATAGGCCTTCCAAGACTTCACGATGTCGCCAAGCCGAGCCCCTTCGATCGTTTCGAACAGGCACTGGACATGATTTGGCACGATGCACCATGCCCAAAGCCGATATCGGGCCTGATCGAATGCAAGCAAAGCATCTTCAACGAGTTCGCCTATTTCCGGTTGACCAAGCCAACAGGCACCGATGCCTTCATCTAGAAGGTGGTCCAAGCGGCGTCGGTTTTCGGCACTGCTGTTGTGGCGGCCAATTGCATTTGCCGGTAAGCTATCGAGCAGTCTGAAGGTCACGAATTGGGTCTTTTCCGGTGAATCGAATGCGGCAGGGCGTGAGGCTGATGCCAGCCCAGATGGCTTTTCTCATCCGCCATGGCGCCTTCGATCCTAAGAAGATGCCGGTCTGAAGACCGGCACACCACAGCCTCAGCCGCCACCACTCGCCAGCAGCCGATCGGCCGCCGCCCTCGCTTCGTCGGTCACATGGGCGCCGGCGAGCATACGGGCGATTTCCTCGCGCCGTTTGTCGGTATCGAGGGGCGTGACGCGGGTGGCGACCCTGTCCTTGCCTTCCGCCTGCTTGGCGATGAGGAAATGGGTGGAAGCACGCGCCGCGACCTGCGGCGCATGGGTGACGTTGATGACCTGAACCTTTCCCGCCAGTCGCGCCAGGCGCTGGCCGATGGCATCGGCGACGGCGCCGCCCACGCCGGAATCGATCTCGTCGAACACCAGCGTCGGCGCGGAGCCGCGATCGGCCAACGCAACCTTGAGGGCCAGCATGAAACGCGAGAGTTCGCCGCCCGACGCCACCTTCATCATCGGCCCGGGCCGGGTGCCGGGATTGGTCTGGACCCAGAACTCGACCCTGTCGAACCCATCGGGAGAGGCCAGGGTCTTGTCGCTCTCGACCGAAGTGGTGAACTTCGCCCTGTCGAGCTTCAGCGGCGGTAATTCGCCGTTGACGGCAGCATCGAGCTGGCCGGCGGTGGCTCTGCGTTTGTCGGAGAGCACCGCCGCCTCGGCCTCATAGGCTAGACGGGCGGCGCGATCGGCCTGCTCCAGGGTCTGCAGCTGCCCTTCCCCCTCGTCCAGGGCGGCAAGATCCGCCACATAACGCTCGGCCAGTGCCGGGAGGTCCTCGACGGAGACATCATATTTGCGGCTGGCCGCGCGCAGGGCGAACAGGCGCTCTTCCAGGCGCTCCAGTTCGGCCGGGTCGAAATCGGCCTCGTCCAATGCCGTCTGCAGCGCGATGCGGGCCTCTTCCAGGGCGTTGAGCGCCTGGTCCAGCGACGCGATCGCCGGTTCAACCAGGCGTGGCGCCTGGGCACCCCGCCGCTCGAGGCGCCGGATAATGGCCGCCAGCAACGGTGTGGGAGAGCCGTTGCCGCCGACCCCCTCATAGGCTTCCTTCAGATCGACGGCGATCTTCTCGGCCTGCATCATATGGGTGCGCCGCTCGGCCAGGGCCTCTTCCTCGCCGGCCTGGACATCGAGCTTGCCGAGTTCATCGACGGAATGGCGCAGCCAGTCGCCCTCCGCCCGGGCCTTTTCCAGCCTGGCCCGATGCTGTGCCAGCGACTGCGTGGCCCTGCGCCAAGCCGCATGCTTGCCGGCGACATCGGCCGCCAGATCCTCGAGCCCCCCGAAGGCATCGAGGAGCGCGCGGTGGGAAGCCGGATCGGTCAGGGCCCGATCGTCATGCTGGCCGTGGATCTCGACCAGAGCTGCCCCCGTGGCGCGAAGCACCTGTACGCTGACGGGCTGATCATTGATGAAGGCACGTGTGCGGCCGTCCGCCATCTGTACACGCCGCAGGATCAGATCGCCGTCATCGGAAATGTCGTTCGCCTTCAGCACGGCGCGAGCCGCATGATCGGCCGAAACGTCGAAGACGGCGCTGACCTGCCCCTGGCCCGTGCCATGACGCACCAGGGAGCCGTCGCCACGTCCGCCCAGCGCCAGGGCAAAGGCGTCGAGCAGGATCGATTTGCCGGCGCCGGTCTCGCCGGTCAACACGGACAGGCCTGCGACGAATTCGAGGTCGAGCCGATCAATCAGAACGATATCGCGAATGGCGAGTTGAACGAGCATGACAGCTTCTATACCGGGCCTGCGCCCGCATCGCATGACAAAACAGCATACTGCGCACAAAGAAAAGGCCGGTCGCAGGACCGGCCTCCATTAAAGCCCGCAAACGCGGTTCCTACAGCGTGATCGCGTTGCGGAATGTCCGGCTCAGCCACGAGTCGGTGTCTTCGCGCGGCTCCAGGCCATGCGATTTCACCAGCGTATAGGCATCCTTGTACCACTGGCTGTTAGGATAGTTGTGGCCCAGGATGGCGGCGGCAGTCTGCGCCTCGGCAGATAGGCCGAGCGCCATGTAGCATTCCGTCAGGCGGCTCAGCGCTTCTTCGATCTGCCGGGTCTGGGCATAGTCCTTGACCACGGTCTTGTAACGGTTGACCGCAGCGGAATAGTTCTGCTGCTTCTGGTAGAAGCGGCCGATCTCCATTTCCTTGCCGGCGAGCTGGTCGCGCACGACCTGGATCTTGAACTTGGAATCGCTGACATATTCCGACTTGGGATAGTCGGTGACAACCTTCTGGAAGCCGGCAAGTGCCTGGCTGGCCCGGTCCTGATCGCGTGTGATGTCAGGGATCTGCTTATACTGGGAATTGGCCCAGATATAAGTCATGTAGGCCGCGTCCTTGTCGTTCGGCCACAGGGTCACGTAACGGCGCGACGAGGTGATGGCATCGTCGTAATTGCCGGACGTGTAATTCGAATAAGCCATCATCAGAATGGCTTTCTTCTGCCATTCCGTCTGCGGATATTGCTTGTCGAGCGATTCGAAACGCTTGGAGGCCTTGGAATAGTCGCCGCCCTTCATGGCGACGAGGCCCTGGTTGTAGAGAAGATCAGGCGGGTCGGTCGCCTGGGTCTTGTAGCCCGGATCGTCGTCCCAAAAACCGCAGGCGGCCAGCGGCGTCGCCATCAGCGCAATGGCGACGGCACGAACCGCGAGCCGCGTCGCGACGGTGCGGGAAGACGAGAGGGAACGCAGCGGCATCACTCAGACCTCTACTTCGACTCGAGCAAAGCGCGTTTAGGCGCAAACGCCCTTTTGCTCTCACTCTTTGTTTGGACGCGTCTTTGCGATTCCAGGTGATTCCACCAAATCGCAAAACACTCCCGTACCGGCATTGTCGCGCGTTTCCGGCGGATGAAACCATCCATCAGCTTCGCACCACAACGTTAAGACTTCGTGGTTCGACATTCACGACCAGCACCGGCCCGTCCAGACGGATAGGCCGTTATGCCGGCAGCAATGCAGGGGCCCTTGTAGCCGATTGTCCGGCCAAGCGCCACCGCCTCTGCAAAATTGTACAATGCTTTGCGGCGGCGCTGTCAAGCGAGGCAAAAGCCTTCGCACTCAATTGGTATCAGGCGCGAAGGCCGCTGCGGCCAAGCCGCTGGAAAGCTCGGCATGGCCGCTCTCGCGACGTACCGGTGCATCGACCATGGTCCAGGCGCTGTCGTCCGCGAACAGGGCCTGAAGCATCATGTAATTGACGCGATGTCCGCCGCAATAGGAGCGGAACTGGCCGATCAGCGGAGCGCCGGCGAGAGCCAGATCGCCCACCGCATCGAGCATCTTGTGACGCACGAATTCATCGGCATAGCGAAGGCCTTCCGGATTGAGGATGCGGTCCTCGCTCAGGGCAACCGAATTCTCCAGGGACGAGCCGAGCGCAAGGCCCCTCTCCCATAACTGTTCGACATCCTTGACGAAGCCGAAGGTACGGGCCCGCGACAGTTCACGACGGAAGTTGTCGGGTGTCAGGTCGAACGCACGGCGCTGGCGGCCGATCAGGGGCGTCTCGAAATCGATCTCGACGTCGAGGCGGAAGCCCGCATTGCCGGACTTGTCCCAGGGCGTCAGTTCGGCCCAGGCGCGGCCCATCTCGACGCGAACCGGCTTGAGCACCTTGATCTGCCGGCGGCGTGCCCGCAGCGTGGCGATGCCGACCTGATCAATCGCCTCGATGAAGGGCGCGGACGAACCGTCCATCACCGGGATTTCGGCGCTGTCGACTTCAACCGTGACATTGTCGATACCCAGGCCCCGCAACGCCGCCATCAGATGCTCGATGGTGGCAACCGAAGCCCGCGTGGCATCACCGACGACCGTGCACAGGCGCGTATCGACGACGTTGTGATAATGGGCGAGGATCTCCCGCTCGCGTCCGTTCTCCAGATGCGTGCGCAGGAAAACGATGCCGCTGTCGGCCTCGCTCGGATGCAGAGTGATGGAGACAGGCTTGCCAGAATGGACACCAATCCCTTCGAGGGATACACGGTCATTCAAAGTCGTCTGGAAACCAGATTTCATGTGCGTATTCCACAAGCCGTCCGCCAGGGTGGCGGTACCCAACCGAAACTAGACCGGCCTGCTTTCTGTTTGACCACCTGGTCCTATCATTCCTTGCCACGAGGGCATGGACTCGGACCTTTCTTCGAAAATACGTAAAGCAAAAACCAAAGCTTTAGCCAAATCACGCTTTCTTACGGTCTGTAACACAAGCTCGCCAAGTTCCGGCTTGTGACCCTAGTTTGAAAATCCTTAATCATTTCAAAAAACTACGGCCCGGGCGATGTACCCGGGCCGTCATTGATCCGCACTATGGTTACGATTTCGTCACGAAGGCGAAATCGGCCTCAATTCGAATGGCGGCGCAGGAAGGCCGGAATCTCGAGCTGGTCGTCCTCGATCGAGCGCGACTGCTGCGGGGCCGGACGTGGCGCCGGCGGACGACGCTGGGCTTCCGGCGGGCGCGGCGGAGCCTGGCGCGGTTCGGGCTGGCGCGCGACGGGTGCCGGCTCATGTTCGACTTCATCCGTCTCGGGCCGGCCGAGGCCGACGGCAGCCAGGCGCTGGAGCAGCGTCATGCGCTTCTTGTCGCCGGCCTGGGGGGCTTCCGGACCACGCTGGGCGGCAATCTGGGCCTGCGCCGGCATGGGCAGATCCTCGATGCGCGGCATGCGCGGTGGACGGACGACGGCCCGCTCTGGCGCCGGCGGCACGAAATGCTCGGGTTCGGGATGATGCTCGGGAGCGCGGGGCGCTTCTTCGACCACTGGCTCGCGGAACAGGGTCGGCTTGGGCGCCAGCGGGCGCAGCGTCACGTCATTGGCGGCAGCCACCGGCTCCACGGGAGCGACTGGCATCGGCTGGGCGATTTCCTGCTGGATCGGGGCAGGCTCGATCGCCACCGGAGCCTGGGCCACCGGCGCGACATTGCGCGGCGCGGCAACGCGGGCAGCCTGAGCGGCCTGGGCCGCAGCCTGGTCGCGCACGCGCTGGGTCATTTCCGCCAGGCGAATGTCGTCCTTGGAGGGCGAAGCCTGGGGCAGGATGGCCGAGTCAATGCCGGTGGCGACCACCGACACGCGCATCGTGCCTTCCAGCGACGGATCCTGGGTCGCGCCCAGAATGATGTTGGCTTCCGGATCGACCTCTTCACGAATACGGGTCGCCGCCTCGTCGAGTTCGTAGAGCATCATGTCGGGGCCGCCGGTGATCGAGATCAGCAGGCCGCGGGCGCCCTTCATCGAGACGTCGTCGAGCAGCGGGTTGGCGATCGCCGCTTCGGCGGCCAGGATGGCGCGGCGCTCGCCCGAGGCTTCGCCGGTGCCCATCATCGCCTTGCCCATCTCGCGCATCACGGCGCGGACGTCGGCAAAGTCGAGGTTGATCAGGCCGGGCTTGACCATCAGGTCGGTGATGGAGGCGACGCCCGAATAGAGCACCTGGTCGGCCATGGCGAAGGCGTCGGCGAAGGTGGTCTTGTCGTTGGCGACCCGGAACAGATTCTGGTTCGGAATGACGATGAGGGTATCGACGCTCTTCTGGAGCTCGGCGATGCCGGACTCGGCCAAGCGCATGCGGCGCAGGCCTTCGAAATGGAAGGGCTTGGTGACGACACCGACGGTGAGGATACCGACCTCGCGGGCGACGCGGGCGATCACCGGGGCAGCGCCGGTACCCGTGCCGCCGCCCATGCCGGCGGTGACGAAGACCATGTGAACGCCATTGAGATGATCGCGGATCTCGTCGATCACTTCCTCGGCGGCAGCGCGGCCGACCTCGGGCTGCGAACCGGCGCCGAGACCCTCGGTAACCTGGATGCCCATCTGGACGATGCGGTCGGCCTTGGAAAGGGTCAGAGCCTGCGCATCAGTGTTGGCGACGACGAAGTCAACGCCTTCCAGTCCGGCCTCGATCATGTTGTTGACGGCGTTGCCGCCAGCCCCACCAACGCCGAACACGGTGATACGCGGCTTCAACTCCCGGATATCCGGCATTTTGAGGTTGATCGTCATGGTTCGCCTCTTTTGCAAGACGCGTCGCCGCGCCCCTTAATTGACCTTCATCAAGGCCTTACGACCCCTTCCTGCCCTTTGAATCAGAAAGTTACTGATTTGCGAAGCAGGCATTTGTGTAATCCGGCTAAATTTGACCGGAAAAATTAGTCAAAATGGCCTTGAAAAACCGGCCATTCTTCATGTCTCAACGTTACCTTTGCGATTCGAAACTCGATTTCCCTTTTGCAAATCGAAGTTTAGAAACTGTGTTTCAACCAACGCCCGACCCGACCGAAATAACCGTCTGTTCCGGTAGCTTGCGCACGCATCCGAACCTGCGGTTCGAAATGCTCAACTCCGGCAATCTGCGGATAGACCAGCAGACCAGCTGCCGTAGCGAAAGGTGGCCCCTTGGCCGCCTCGGGCATGCCGGCGATGCCGAGCGGACGCCCGATGCGGACCTGCCGATCCAAAATCTTGCGCGCCAGTTCCACCGTGCCCGTCAACTGGCAGGCGCCGCCCGTCAGCACAACGCGACGGCCCGCCTCGGCCCAGGCACCGGACCCACGCAGGCGGTCGCGGACCATTTCGAGGATCTCCTCGATGCGCGGGCGGATGATGCGCACCAGGCGCGAACGCGGCACGTGATGGATGCCGTCGCCCTGCTCGTCCCCGACGGGCGGCACGGCGATGGTCTCGCGATCGTCCGAAGGGCTGGCGATGGTGGCGCCATAGAGAACCTTCAGGCGCTCGGCCTCCGACAGCTTGGTCGACAGGCCGCGCGCCACGTCGGTCGTGACATGCGCCCCGCCCACCGGCAGGCTGTCGGCGTGCACGAAGGCGCGATTGGCGAAGACCGCGACGGAGGTGGTGCCCGCGCCCATATCGATCAGGGTCACGCCCATCTCGGTCTCGTCGTCGACGAGAGCCGACAGGCCGGCGGCGTAAGGCGTAGCGACCATCGCCTCGACATGGAGATGGCAGCGCTCGATGGCGAGCATCAAGTTCTTGGCCGGCGTGGACTCCGCCGTCACCACATGCATGTCGACGCCGAGTTGGCGGCCCAGCATACCCCTGGGGTCGGAGATGCCGCCGACGCCGTCGAGCATATGGCCGATCGGCAGCGAATGCAGCACGGCACGTCCGTCACGCACCGAATGGCTGGCACCGGCATCGAGAACGCGATGAATGTCGAGATCGCAGACCTGATGGCCGCCGACTTCCACCGTGGCCGAATAGTGTTCGCTCGCCACCCGCCCGCAGGAGATGTTGACGATCACCGAGTCCACCCGCACCCCGGCCATGCGCTCGGCGGCATCGACCGCATGGCGGATCGCTTGTTCGGCGGCCTCCATGTCGACCACGGCGCCCGACTTCAGCCCGCGCGAACGCTGATGGCCGATGCCCAGGATCTGGGCCTGGTGGCTGCGGCCCGGCAGGAGATCGGCCCCTTCGAGCGGACGCAGCCGCGCGATCAGGCAGACGATCTTGTTGGTGCCGACGTCGAGCACCGACATCACCGTGGTGCGACGCGGCGCCAGCGGCTTGAGCTTGGGGGTCAGGCCATTCTCGAAGGGGCTCATGCGCGGCCCCCCTTTGCCTTCTTCTTGGACAGCGCGTCGGCCCGGGCAGCCGCAGCCTGCTCACTCAAACGAAAGGTAGCGCGATCGGGCATACGCATGTCGACTGCCAAAATGTCCTTTTCCAAAACCTTGCCCTTCCGCTCAAGACCAGCCAGGCTCTTCAAGGCCTGGTCCGGATTGTCCTCGGGAAGGCGAACGACCACGCCATTATCGAGCGTGAGATTCCAGCGGCGCTGGGAAACAAGCGTCGCGCCCCTGACCCGGCCGGTCAGCTCCGGCGTGGCAGCAACCGCCGCGACGATTTCGCTGGCCCGCTTGTCGGCCCCCTCGCCCACCACCAGCGGCAGAGCGGCAAAACGGGCCTCGACATGATCCTCGATGACGACGCCGTCTTCGGCGATCACGCTGACCGAGCCGTCACGCTGCCACAAGGCATAGGGGGCGCGTTCCTCGATGGTGACCGAGAGCGTGGAGGGAAACAGCTTGCGAACCTGGGCCGACTTCACCAGCGGCAACTTCTCGAGCCCCTCGCGAGCCGCCTCAGCATCGAGGAACAGCAGGGACGAGGTGTTGGTGACCCCGGCGGCGGCGAAGATCTTCTGATCCGTCAGCTCGCGCTGGCCGGTGACGGCGACGGTCTCGACCCGGAAACCGAACAGATTGGCCGCCATGTCGAGCGGCGCGCCATATTGAACCTTCATCTGCGGCCAGACCGGTCCGGTCTGGGCACCATAGACGATGGTTCCCACCAGAAAGCCGGCCGACAGCATGAGCCCCAATCCCCGCGGGGGCTTTGCCAGCAGACGCTGCAGCCGCGACGAGCGCTGATCCACGAACGTTCTGGTCGTGAATCCGGCTTGGCGCAGGGAGGACAGATTGAAAAAACGCAGCATATGCTCGAAGCCAACGCACTTGAGGAACCACCCGTTAGGACGGTCTTTTGAAGGGCGATCTCAGGAGCTGACCACCCCCTCAAGCGGGAAATGCTTCATGCCCCATTAAGGTTAGCTTTCGGACAAATCAGTAAACAATCGGTTAGCAGCGCTTCAGCTTTGCCGCTTTAAGCCCTGGCGCGGCTCAGAAATCGACACCGCTTCCGGCCAGACATGCCGCTAGGTCACTCCAGCTCCCCGACCAGAGACTCCCGGCGAGGCCCACGACCGGATCACGCCGGCAAATTCCACCGGCGTTGGTATCTTGCGAGCACCTTCCGGGGCATGCCCGAGGCTCGGTCGAGAGGAACCTGCCCTGGGTCAGGCCGCCAGCCCCACGCGCTTGATTTCCCACTCGAGTTCGATGCCCGAATGTTTCAGCACGCGCTCGCGAACGGTCTCGCCAAGCGCTTCGATGTCGTTGGAGGTGGCCGTGCCGAGATTGACCAGGAAATTGGTGTGCATCGGCGAGACCTGGGCGCCGCCGACGGTCAGGCCGCGGCAACCGGCCTCGTCGACCAGTTTCCAGGCTGAATGGCCGGGCGGATTCTTGAAGGTCGAGCCGCCGGTGCGTGTATTCACCGGCTGGGAGGATGAGCGGGTTTCGGTGATCTTCTGCATCTGCGCCAAGATCGCCTCGCGGTCCCCCGCCTCGCCCCGGAATGTCGCCTGGGTAAACACCACATCCGCCGGCACGGCGCAGCGGCGATAGCTGAAGCCCATGGCGGGGGCGTCATAGGTCAGGATCGAGCCGTCGCGGCCGACCGCGCGCGCCGAGACGAAGACATCCTTGGTCTCGCCGCCATAGGCACCCCCATTCATGCGCAAGGCACCACCGATCGCTCCGGGAATGCCACGCAGGAACGACAGGCCGGAGATACCGGCTTCCGCCGCCGCGCGCGCCACCTTCACGTCGGGTGCGCCGGCGCCGGCCGTGATGGTCAAGCCATCGACGACAATGGAGCCGAAGCCCTTGCCCAGGCGGATGACCACGCCCTCGAAGCCGCCATCGCGCACCAGGAGATTGGAGCCGAGTCCTACCACCAGCCAGGGAATGTCCGCGGGCAATCCCGCCATGAACCGCGCCAGATCCTCCTCGTCCACAGGCGTGAACAGCGCCTGGGCAGGGCCGCCGGTGCGGAACCAGGAGAGCGGCGCCATCGGCGCATTGGCTTCGAGCGTGCCGCGCAGTGCCGGCATCAGCGGGTGCAGCGAGGGAATGAGGTCGGGAAAGGTCATGGAATGGGGAAGATCATGGGACGGGAAGGTTATGGGATCCGAAAAAGATCCCGCGGCGATCAGTGGTTTGGAATGCCGGCTTTATTGCCTACATTCACGGAAAAGCCTAGCGATTCTGCCAGGATGATTGAGTTTTGCCGCATCGACACGCCTGCCTTGAAGAGCGCCTGCGCGCCATCGTCCGGGCGGATGAGGGCCTGATGGCCTTCCTTGCCGTCGCCCGCGCCTTGCGCCTGCCGCAATGGCGGCTGGCGGCCGGCTGCGTCTACCAGACGGTGTGGAACAGCCTGAGCGGCAAGCCGGCCGGCACCGGCATCAAGGATTTCGACCTCATCTATTTCGACGCGGGCGATCTGAGCTGGGAGGCGGAGGATGGGGTGATCAGGCGCGCCGGGGCGGCGTTCGGCGCCCGCTGGCCGGTCGAGATCCGCAACCAGGCCCGGGTCCATCTGTGGTTCGAGCAGCGCTTCGGCCTGCCCTATCCGCAACTCCATTCGGCCGACGAGGCCTTCGGGCACTACGCCGCCATCGTGCACGCCGTGGGCATCCGTCTGGAGGAGGACGACACGATCGACGTCGCCGCCCCCTTCGGCCTCGACGACGTCTTCGGCATGGTCATCCGCCCCAATCCGGTGCGGCGCGGTGACAAGGGCCTGGCAGCAAAGGCGGCAAAGGCCAAGGCCATCTGGCCCGATATCCATTTGGTGGACATCGAGCCATGAGGCCGAGACCCGACTATGCGCAGGCACTGCGCGAGACCGGGCTGCTCGAGCTGCTACGCCCCTTCGATCCGCATGTGGCGGGCACGCCGCCGCTCGGCATCGACCTGCCATCCAGCGACATCGACATCCTCTGCCATGCTCCCGATCAGATCGCCTTCACGCAGGCCGTGTGGTCGAATCTCGCGGCAAGCGAAGCCTTCTCCATGCATCAATGGACCGGGGATCCGCGCCCGGTGGTCGTCGGCCTGATAGCGCAAGGCTGGCATTTCGAACTGTTCGCCTCGCCCCATCCCGTGGCAGAACAGGAGGGTTGGCGCCATTTCCTGGCGGAAAGGCGCCTGCTTGTCCTCGGCGGCGAGCCCTTGCGCATGCGGATCATGCAGCACCGCTTGGCGGGCTTGAAAACCGAACCCGCCTTCGCGGCTGCGCTCAACCTGGCGGGTGATCCCTACCAGGCCCTGCTCGATCTCCAGCAGCGAGCCAACAGGGACCTTGCGGCGATCCTGTCCGCCGCCGGATATCCGATTTCGCCCGAAGAGATCTGAGACCGTGGCGATAGCCGGCGAAAACCGGCCCTTTCAGCCTCCGATGTGCTTCATAGCCTCCCGGCGGCTGAGATTGCTCAGTTCGGGATGCGCCTCGACATAGCGGACGACTTCGGCGGGATCGGTCCGTGCATAGTGCCGAAGGGCCCAGCCGATCGCCTTGCGCAGGAAGAATTCCTTTGAATCGATCGAAGGCGCCATGCAGGCATAGAGGAGATCGAGATCCGTCGCGGCCTTCGCCTCAAGCTGGCAGAGGATGGCGCTGCGGCGCTTCCACATATCGGCGTCGACGGCCCAGGCGAGCATCGTGCGCCGCATCATCTCGGGATCGCTGCGCAGGATCGGCAGGAGACGATGCGCGGCGATCGCATCGACATAGTCCCACCAGGCACCGGTGACGATCATCTCCTCATACATCGGCAGAACGTCGATGCGCTGGAACGCCCGCACGGCGCGCAGGCCGGTCAGTTCGATGGCGGCGTAGCGCTCCTCGCGAAAGCGGGCACCGCGCCAGACCGCCAGAACCTCGGCCTGCCAATGATCGGCATTATCGAAGGAGAGCCCGGCAAAGATCGATTTGCAGATCTGCCTGAGCGGCACGGCGGAGACGCCGAGATAGGGCATGGCCGATTTCATATAGGCCTGCATGGCCGGGGCCAGTGCTGGATCGGCCGCGGCCGCCAGGCGCTGATGGATGGTCTCGGCCAACCCCATATGCCCTCCGACCACGCCCCTGTTTGGGGGCATTCGACGCTCAGGCCGGCTTGCCGTCCAGCGCTGCCAGTTCCCCCGGCAATGCATAGGCCCATTGCGTGATGTTGCCGGCGCCGAGGCAGATCACATAGTCGCCGGGCTTGGCCGCCGAAGCGACCAGGCCGGCGAGCGAACCGGGACCATCCAGCGCGACGACATGACGGTGGCCGCGCGCGCGGATGCCGGCGACGAGGCCTTCCTTGTCGGCGCCCGGAATCGGCGCCTCGCCAGCCGCATAGACATCAGCGACCACAACCATGTCGGCATCGTTGAAACAGGCCGAGAACTCGTTGAACAGGCTCGCCAGCCGGCTGTATCGATGCGGCTGCACCACTGCGATCACCTGCCCTGTCGTCGAGGCGCGCGCCGCCTTGAGCACGGCCGAGATCTCCACGGGGTGGTGGCCGTAATCGTCGAACACGGTAACGCCGTTCCATTCCCCGGTGCGGGTGAAGCGCCGCTTCACGCCGCCGAAGCCCTCCAACCCCTTGCGGATCGCCTCGGCATCCATGCCGAGATTATGGGCGACGGCGATGGCGGCCGTGGCATTGAGGGCGTTGTGGCCACCCGGCATGGGCAGGCCGAGATCGGGAAGCTCGACCACCGCACCGGTCTTGCGGTCGCGGATGACCACGCGAAAGCGCGAACGCCCACCCGTGAGGTCGAGATCCATCAGGCGCACATCGGACTGCGGGTTTTCGCCATAGGTGACGACGCGACGATCCTCGATGGTGCCGACCAGTTCCTGCACCACGGGATGATCGAGGCACATCACGGCGAAGCCATAAAAGGGGATGTTCTCGACGAAAGCCCGGAAGGCATCCTTGATGGCATCGAAGGTCTTGAAGTGATCGAGATGCTCGGGATCGATATTGGTGACGATGGCGACATCGGTCGGCAGCTTGAGGAAGGTGCCGTCGCTTTCATCGGCCTCCACCACCATCCAGTCGCTCGAGCCCAGGCGCGCATTGGTGCCATAGGCGTTGATGATGCCGCCATTGATCACGGTGGGGTCGAAACCGCCGGCATCGAGGAGCGTGGCCACCAGCGACGTCGTGGTGGTCTTGCCATGCGTGCCGGCAATAGAGACGCAGGTCTTCAAGCGCATCAGCTCGGCCAGCATCTCCGCGCGCCGCACCACCGGCAGGCGCTTCTCGCGCGCGGCGACAAGTTCGGGATTGTCGCGCTTGATCGCGGTGGAGACGACCACCACCTCGGCGTCGCCGATATTCTCGGCGGCATGGCCGATGAAGGTCTTCACGCCCTTATCCTTCAGGCGCTTGACGTTGTAATTGTCGGCTGCATCCGAGCCCTGCACCGTGTAGCCCAGATTGGCCAGCACTTCGGCAATGCCGGACATGCCGATGCCGCCGATGCCGACAAAGTGGATGGGACCGATTTCACGGGGCAGCTTCATGAGGTCTCTCGAAAAGGTGGAATTTCGGTTCGTATAGGGGCGACAGGGCCGGTAGGCAAATCTGGAGGAAATTCGGAGCGCGGACTCCCAGTCCGCTTCTTCGCAGTCTCGCAAGCGCGGCGTCTCCGAGAGGCGGACAGGATGTCCGCGCTCCGAGAGCTCCCCATTACATCGCCGCGAGCTTCACCACCCAGTCGGCGAGGCGGTCGGCAGCGTCGGGAATGCCGGCGTTCCGGGCATTGGCGGCCATGGCTTGCAGCCCCACCGGGTCGGCGAGCAGCGCCGTGAGATCGGCCGCCAGGGTCTCTGCGGTGAAGTCCGGCTGCATCACCATCCGGGCACCGTCGACATTGGCGAGCGTACGGGCGTTGGCAGCCTGGTCCTGGTCGAGAGCCCCCGGCAGCGGCACGAGGATCGAAGGGCGGCCGATGACCGAAAGCTCGGCCACGGTGGAGGCCCCGGAGCGGCTGATCACCAGATGAGCCCCCGCGATACGGGCGGGCAGGTCGCGAAAGAAGTCCTGCACTTCCGCGGCAACGCCGAGGCCGGCATAGGTCTCGCGCACGGCGGCAAGGTCCTCCTGGCGCGCCTGCTGCACGATGCTGAGCCGGCGGCGCAATGGTTCGTCAAGCCGCGCGATCGCCGACGGCACGATGGCCGACATCACGGCGGCGCCCTGGCTGCCGCCGAACACCAGCAGATTGATGGGCCCGTACAGGTCTGGATAAGGCGTCTTGGCCGCTTCCATCACCGCCGGCCTGACCGGGTTGCCGGTATGGACGAGCTTCGATTTCGGCACATTGTCCATCATCGCCACATCGGCAAAGCCGGTGGCGATGCGCGTCACCTTGGGTGCCAGCATGCGGTTGGCCCGGCCCATCACCGCATTGGCCTCGTGGATCATGGTGGGGATCTTGCGCCAGGCAGCAGCCGTCAGCGGCGGCAGGGTCGGGTAACCGCCGAAACCCACCACCACGGTGGGAGCCAGACGCCCCAGCATGCGCCAGGCCGAAAGTGTCCCCGTGCCGAGCTGCCAGAGCGTATTGGCCATGGCGAGCGGCGAGCGGGAACGCACGGTCTCGGATGGGATGACGTGGATGTCCTCCCAGGCAAAGGTGCCGGTGTAGCGCTCCACCCGTTCGTCAGTCGCGAGATGCGGACGGAAGCCGAGCGGTACGAGCGCTCCCGCCAGCGCTTCGGCCGGGAACAGGTGGCCGCCGGTACCGCCGGCACAGAGCAGGACGATCTTGCCACTCACGACGACAATCCGATACCGGCTGTGCCCTGGGCCCTGCGGTCGCGGAAGCTGAAGGCGCTTTCGAGCATGTCCGTGCGCGGGCGGCGGCGGGTGAGCGCCAGCACCATGCCCATGCCATAGGCCACCGAGATCAGCGAGGAGCCGCCATAGGAGATGAAGGGCAGCGTCATGCCCTTGGCGGGCATCATGTGGAGATTGACCATCAGATTGATCGAGGATTGCATTCCGAACAGGAGGGTAAGGCCGGCAGTAGCGAAGCGGCAGAAAGGATCTTCGACCTTGTAGGCGTGCCAGAAGCCGCGCAGCACGATGAGGGCGAACATCGCCACGACCACCATGACGAAAAGAAGGCCGAACTCCTCGCCGGTCACCGCCATGATGAAATCGGTGTGGGAATCCGGGAGGATCAGCTTGTAGGTGCCCTCGCCCGGCCCCTTGCCCAGCCAGCCGCCCGACAGGAAGGCGTCACGCGCGACGTCGACCTGGAAGGTATCGGTCCCCTCCGGCTTGAGGAAGCGGTCGATGCGGGAGGTTACGTGCGGAATGAACTGATAGGCGGCCACGATGCCGACGACGCCGACGCCACCGAGCCCGACCATCCAGAACCAGTGCAGCCCGGCCATGAAGAACAGCGCACCCCAGACGATGGAGATCAGCATGGTCTGGCCAAAGTCGGGTTGCAGGATGAGCAGCCCCGCCGAGCAGGCCAGTAGCAGCATGGCGAGGATGTTGGCGGGAACGTCCGGCCGCTTGACGTTTTCGGAAAACAGCCAGGCGGCCAGCACGACGAAGGCGGGCTTCAGGAATTCGGAAGGCTGGATACCGGCGATCCAACGCCTGGAGCCCTTCACCTCCGCACCGAACAACAAAGTCGCCGCGACAAGCGCGATCGAGACCAGGAACATCACCAGCGCCAGCCGACGGATGGATTGCGGCGACAGGAAAGAGATTCCGATCATTACCATCAGGGCCACCGGGATCATCATCGCCTGGCGGTTGACGAAGTGGAACATGTCGGAGATGCCGATACGTTCGGCGACAGCGGGGCTCGCCGCCAGCAGGAGGACGATACCGGTCAGCATCAGGGCCAGGATCGTCATCAGCATCAGCCGATCGACGGTCCACCACCAGGCATTGAAGGCTGAACGTTCGGTACGCGAGGCCATGAACAGGGAGTCCGTCAGCTGAGGGAGGATCGCCCTAGCAGTGCTCCCGACAGGGTTTAGGAACGGTTAAATGCGAAGGCCTCGTCGCGTTTTTGCCGGCAATCCCCCTGGAAATGCCGATTGAACCGGCCCGCCTTCCGTTCGCAGCGGCCGGCACCGGCTGCCGCCATTCCCTGTTCTATCGTGATGCCTGGCCCCTGGATTGCCGACGGTCGAGTCCCGCCACCACATCCTCGACGATTTCCTGCAACTCGGCACGGCTGCTGCCGTCCCGCGCCTGGATCGATATCCCCTGCATCACGGCCGCTAAATGGCGGGCCAGCCCAGGGAGCGCCTCGGCCTCGGCGACGGGGTGGAGAGCCTGCACGATATCCCTACGAATATTCTCACGCCGTGCTGCAAGGTCGCGGGCGAGCGAGACATGGTCGGGATGGCAGGTAACCATTCCGCTCGAGATCATGCAGCCACGCTCGCGATCGGGATGGATGACGGCCTCGATAGCCCTTTCAAGCAGCAGGCGCACCGCCTGTGGCAGATCGTCCGCCTGTGCGACAGCGGCGAAATCGAGCAGGCCGACGCTGCCCTCATAGCGTGCCAACGCTTCCTGGTAGAGCCCGGCCTTGCTGCCGAAGGCGGCGTAAAGGCTGGGCGGCGCGATACCGATCGCCTTGGTGAGATCCCCGACCGAGACGCCTTCATAGCCGTGGCGCCAGAACAGCCGCATGGCCGTCTCGACTGCCTGCTCCCGATCGAAGCTCCAGGGCCGCCCGCCACGCGATTTCGAACCGTGTTCCATATCGAACACTAAACAACATCTTGACAGGCGTCGTCAAGCAAGTTGAATAGCGATCGATAAACAACATCGGAGAACACAATGAACCCTTCAAGACGCCTTTTCCTGGGTGCCGCCGCCGCCCTCACTGCCCTCGCCGTCGAATCGGGACTTGCAGGCTCCGCAGCCGGCGCAATCGGCAAGAAACGCTCCGATGTCGCGAATGGAGGCAAACCAGACTCCGGACGTGAGAGCTTCTTCATCCGTTCGGCCGACGGCACGCTGCTGGCCGGCGAGGCGCAGGGCGATCCGGCGGCACCCGAGATCCTGTTCATCCACGGCCTTCGCCAGAGCCGGCTGAGCTGGGACAAGCAGTTTGCCGATCCGGCCCTGGCCGGTTTCCGGATGGTGAGGTTCGACCTGCGCGGCCATGGCGATTCCGACAAGCCTGCCTCGCCCGACGCCTATTCCGACCCCGATCGCTGGGCGGACGACGTCGCCGCGGTGATCGCGGCTGCGAAGCTGCGCCGTCCCATCCTGGTGGGCTGGTCGCTGGGCGGCCATGTCGCCGGCACCTATCTGCGTAAATATGGCGGCTCGCGCATCGCAGGGATCAACCTCGTCGATGCGGTCACCAAGCTATCGCCCGATCTTCTGACCCCGCTGGCAGGAAGCTTCGCCAAGACCGCAATTTCGCATGATCTCGGCGAACGAACCGCTGCGACAGTCGATTTTCTCGCGGCCTGTTTTCACAAGCCGCTTACCAGTGTCGAACTGCAGCGCATGCTGGTGGTGAACGGCATGACCGAACGCGCCGTGAACGAGGGCTTCGTCAAGACGTCCGCGCCTGACCTGGAACCGGTGTTCCAGGCCTATCCCGGCCCGATCCTGCTGACGCATGGGGTTCACGACCGGCTGGTGCGCCTCGCCATGTCCGAACGCATCAAGGCCCTTCATGCCGATAGCCGCCTCTCGGTCTATGCCGATAGCGGCCACAGCCCCTTCTACGAGGAGCCAGCGCGGTTCGGACGGGAACTCGCCGCTTTCACAACCGCCTCGGCGAGAGGCTGATGCCACGCGGAGCCGGTGCGCAGATCCTGCCCGGCTCCCGCACACACGCCACAGCAAGACCATCGTCCCACCGTGGAAAGACAAGCTCAACTGTCGGATTTCAGCTTCCCGGCAACGGCCCAGGCATCCTTTGGAACCTCGGTGATGATGATCTCGACGGATTCCGGCGGACAAACCAGGGTTTCGACGACGGCTTTCGTCGCCGCCTGCACGAAATCGCGCTTTTGTTCGAGCGTACGTCCAGGATGCATTTCCACTCGCAGCACAGGCATGGTCACTTCCTCATGAAAAGGTCCGATAGCGGGCCTGCTGCAATGTTCTCCAAACCGGTTTGCTGATAAATAGCTGTTCTGACCTTTCATTCAGAACCATATGGATTGCAATCATGGACAAGCTCGCCGGCATGGCCATGTTCGTCAGGGTGGTGGAAGAAGGCAGCTTCGCCGCCGCGGCGGAGACCAGCCGGGTATCGGCGACGATGGTCGCCAAGCACGTCCGGCTGATCGAACAGCGGCTGGGTGCTCGGCTGCTTCACCGCACCACCCGCCGCCACCAGCTCACCGAAGTCGGCCGGCTCTATTACGAACGCTGCAAGACGGCCTTGGCGGAGGTGGCCCTGGCCGAAGCGAGCGCCTCCGAATTGCAAGCCAGCCCGCGCGGACGATTGCGAATGGTCGCCCCGGTGAGCTTTGGCAGCGAAAGCCTGGTGCCGGCCCTGGTGGACTATCTGCAACGCCATATCGACGTCACCGTCGATCTCGTTCTCGACAACCGCACCGTGGACCTGATCGGCGAGGGCTGCGACCTCGGCATTCACATCGGCGACCTCACGGATGAAAACCTGGTCGCCCGCCCCCTGAAGCCCTATCGTCGCACACTGGCCGCCGCGCCCTGGTACCTGGATCGCCGCGGACGACCGCACCATCCCCGCGAACTCGGTGGCCATGACTGCCTCGGCCATGCCTATTGGCGCACGCAGGGCATCTGGCACCTTGTCGGCCCAGATGGGGAGACCTGCACGGTGAATATCGGCGGTCGCTTCACCACCAACCAGGGAGCGGCGTTACGCGTGGCGGCGCTGCATGGGGCTGGCATCGTGCTGCAGCCGGAACTGCTGCTGATCAACGACATCGAGGCCGGCCGGCTCGAGCCTGTGCTGCCGGAATGGTCTTACCGCCCCACGC
Organism: Labrys sedimenti; assembly: GCF_034424805.1. NCBI lineage: Bacteria > Pseudomonadati > Pseudomonadota > Alphaproteobacteria > Hyphomicrobiales > Xanthobacteraceae > Labrys > Labrys sedimenti. The sequence continues at coordinate 183,853 of NZ_JAXOUF010000006.1, read as the reverse complement.
CGATGTATCTGGTCTACGCGCCGGATCGTCGGCCGACGGCCATGCTGCGCAGCGCCATCGACTTCCTGCTCGCCCGCTTCGGCTGACCCAAAGGCCGTCAGGCCTTGCCGACACCCGGCAGGGCCTGCACAGCCCGGGAGAAGGCCTTGCCCCGTTCCTCGAAATTGCGGAACTGGTCGAAGGAGGCACAGGCCGGCGAGAGCAGCACCACGGCCTCGTCGAGGCCGGACGCCGCTGCGTCGGCAGTAGCCAGAGGCACCGCCTTCTCGACCGTCTCGGCCCGCACATAGGGTACGCGCCCCTCCAGCGTCGCCGCGAATTCCTCCGTCGCCTCGCCGATCAGATAGGCCTTGCGGATCTTGGGGAAATACTCGGCCAGGGACTCGATACCACCGGTCTTGGGCTTGCCGCCGGCGATCCAGAAGAGGGTCGGGAAGGACGACAGGGCCTTGGCCGTGGCATCGGCATTGGTGGCCTTGGAATCGTTGACGAACAGCACGGGGCCGAGCCGCCCGACCTGCTCCATGCGATGGGCAAGGCCGGGAAAGCTGCGCATGCCGGCCTGGATCTCGGCCAGTGTCAGCCCGCCCGCCTGGGCTGCCGCCAGCGCCGCGCAGGCATTCTGGGCATTGTGGGCGCCGCGCAGGGAGCCGATACCGGCCAGGCTGGCGACCTCGACTGCCCTGCCCGCTTGCGCCGAAAACAACCGGTCGCCAACGGCATAGACGCCGTCGCTCAATTGGCTCTCCACCGAGATGCGGACGGGACGCCCCCCCTTGGCTTCGATCGCATCGGCGATGGCGGCGCACCAGGCATCGTCGACGCCGACGACCGGCGTGCGGGCGCCTTCGACCAGGCGTGCCTTCACGGCCGCATAGTGTTCCAAAGTGCCGTGGCGGTCGAGATGATCCTCCGTGACGTTGAGCAGGACAGCGACGGAGGGATCGATGCTCGGCGCCAGGTCGATCTGGTAGGAGGAGCACTCGATCACATAAACTCTTTCGATTCCTTGCACCTTGTCGGGCGAGGGTGTCTCCAGTGACAGGATCGCCGTGCCGATATTGCCGCCGAGCTGCACATCGCGGCCGGCGGCAGCGAAGAGGTGAGCGATCAGCGCCGTCGTCGTCGATTTGCCGTTGGTGCCGGTGATGGCGATGAAGGGCGAGCCCGGCGCCCTCAATCGGCGCTCCCGCACGAAGAGCTCGATATCGCCGATCACCTCCACGCCATGCGCAGCGGCAAGCTTGACGGACCAATGCGGCTCTGGATGGGTCAGCGGCACGCCGGGCGACAGGACCAGCGCGGCGACGGAGGACCAGTCGATCTCATGGAGGTCGCGGACGTCGAGCCCCTTGTCGGCAGCCACCTTGCGGCCGGCCTCGCCATCGTCCCAGACGATGGGCTTGGCGCCGCCGGCGGCGAGAGCCTCAGCCGTCACGAGGCCCGAACCGCCGAGGCCAAACACGGCGACAGCACGGTCGCCGAAGGAAGTGATCGGGATCATGACGATCTCTAGTCCTATCTGAGCTTGAGCGTGGCAAGCCCGAGCAGTGCCAGGACCACCGCGATGATCCAGAAGCGGATCACCACCTGCGGCTCCTTCCAGCCCAGCTGTTCGAAATGGTGATGGATCGGTGCCATCTTGAACACGCGTTTGCCAGTATAGCGGAACGACAGCACCTGGATGATCACCGACAGGGTCTCGGCCACGAACAGGCCGCCGACGACGAGCAGCACGATCTCATGCTTGGTCGCCACGGCGATCGAACCCAACATGCCGCCGAGGGCGAGCGAACCGGTATCGCCCATGAAGATCTGGGCCGGCGGCGCATTGAACCAGAGGAAGCCGAGCCCTGCCCCGATCATCGCGCCGCAGATCACCGCGAGCTCGCCGGTACCGGGCACGAAATGGAGCTGCAGGTAATTGGCGAAATTGGCGTTGCCGACGAGATAGGCGATGACGCCGAAGGTACCGGCGGCCACCATCACCGGCACGATGGCCAGCCCGTCCAGCCCGTCCGTCAGGTTCACGGCATTGCCGAAGCCCACGATGATGAAGGCACCGAAGACCACGAAGAAATAGGAGAGGTTGATCAAGAGTTCCTTGAAGAACGGAAAGGCCAACGCAGTTGCCTGTGGGATCGAAGGCCCAGCCCCCCAAAGGAAACCGAGGAAGCGCGCTCCACCCGCCTGTGCCATCAGGATCACGGCGACGCCGGCGATCAGGAATTCCAGACCCAGCCGCGCCCGCCCGGAAAAGCCCTTATGGCTCTGTTTGGTCACCTTGAGATAGTCGTCATAGAAGCCGATGGCGCCGAAGCCGAGCGTCACCAGCAACACGGCCCAGACATAGACATTGGCCAGATTCCCCCACAGCAGCGTCGACACGCCCAGCCCCGACAGGATCATCAGCCCGCCCATGGTCGGCGTACCGCGCTTGGACAGATGGGATTGCGGACCGTCGTCGCGGATCGGTTGCCCCTTGCCCTGCTTCACCCGCAGCCAGGAGATCGTCCACGGCCCGAAGAAGAACACGAACAACAGCGCCGTGAAGATCGCCCCGCCGGTCCGGAAGGTGATGTAGCGGAACAGGTTGAGGAGCTCGAAATGTTCGCTGAAGCGACTCAGCAGATAGAACATGGAAATCCTTTCAACCTAAAGCGTTTTTGCGATTTGGCAGGATGGCCGGAAACGAACGGCGCCGTCCTCGAAGAACCGCACCCCATCACTCCGCCCTCGCTGCGATCGCCTCGCGGGCGACATCGTGATCGGAGAAAGGCAATACCGTCTTGCCGACGATCTGGCCGGGCTCGTGCCCCTTGCCGGCGATCAGCAGCACATCCCCCTGCGCCAGCTCCGCGACAGCCGTCTCGATCGCCTGGCGCCGGTCGCCGATCTCGACCGCACCGGGCGCCGCCGCCATGATGGCAGCACGGATCGTGGCCGGATCCTCGCTGCGGGGATTGTCGTCGGTGACGATGACCTTGTCGGCCAGCCTTGTGGCGATCTCACCCATGATCGGGCGCTTGCCGGCATCACGGTCGCCGCCACAGCCGAAGATCACCACCAGCCTGCCCTGCGCGAAGGGGCGCAGGGCCTCCAGCGCCTTTTCGAGCGCATCGGGCTTGTGGGCGTAGTCGACGAGCACCGGAGCTCCCTCGACGGTACCGACAAGGTCGAGGCGGCCCTTGGCGCCCTCGAGGTGATCGAGGGCAGCGAACACCGCATCCGGCTCACCACCGGTCGAGAGGCAAAGGCCCGCGGCGACCAGGGCATTCTCCACTTGGAAGCGTCCGGCGAGCGGCAGCCTGACCCGATAGGCCCGGCCCTGATAGTCGAGTTCGAGATGCTGGATGAAGCCCTCGATCTCGACCGATTTCAGGCGAATGCCCTCGCCTGTCTCACCGACGCTGAGGATGCGCAGGCCCTTCTGGCGTGCGGCGGCCAGCACGGCGCCGGCCTCGTCATGGTCGGCCGCCACCACCGCGCCAGCACCGGCGGGAAGGAGATCTCGGAACAGGCGCAGCTTGGCCTCGAGATAGGCCTCGAAGCTGGCATGATAATCGAGATGATCGCGCGACAAATTGGTGAAACCGCCGGCGGCAAGGCGCACGCCATCGAGCCGGAACTGGTCGAGGCCGTGCGAGGAGGCCTCCATGGCGAGATGGGTGATGCCCCTGCCCGCGAGTTCGTCGATCAGACGGTGAAGCTCGACCGCATCCGGCGTGGTGAGGGAACCATAGGTCTCGCCCCAGGGCGCAACCACACCGACGGTACCGATCGACGCCGATGGATGACCGAGCCTGGCCCAGATCTGTCGCACGAAGGCGGCGACCGACGTCTTGCCGCTGGTACCGGTGACGGCAATGATGGTTGCCGGCTGACGATCATAGAAGGCGGCTGCGATCTCGCTCAGCGCCTTGCGGGCATTGCGGACCCTGATCAGGGCAGCAGGCGCAGGCACGTCGAGCGGAGCTTCGCAGACGATCGCCACCGCACCGGCGGCCAGGGCCCGCGGGACATAGGCGGCGCCGTCGCTCTTGGTACCGGGAATGGCGACGAAGACGAAGCCGGGCTTCACCGCGCGGGAATCGGCAGTGACGCCCGTGACCTCGAGCGCGCGGGCATCGGCGGCAAGGGAGCCTTCGGAAACGATGTCGGCGAGGCGTTTGGTCATGAATGTCCTGGTTTTCGGCGATTCGGAATCGGCGGCTTTATTAGAGTGCCTATGAGGATTGGCAATGCAGTTTCAATGGCCGATCGATGCATCCCGGCCATGCATTGACCGAACTGCGATGGGCGGGTCTGGCGACCCGCCCATCGAATGGCCTATCGAGCTGCTAGCCAGGCCATGCTCTGGTTCAGCTGATCCTTGGGCGCATAGAGCGGCGGAACCGGATTGGGAACCTCCATGAAGCGGGGTTTGACACCGAGCAGCGGACCGACACGCTCCAGGATCTTGCCGGTGGTGACGCCGGCATTCCAGGCGGCCGTCGAGTAGCCGTAGGTCTCGGGCAGGCCCTTGGGCTCGTCGTAGAGAACGGTGATCAGATATTTCGGCTTGTCGAAGGGAAACACCGCCATGAAGGTGGTGAAGTTTAGGTTCTTGTTGTAGCGCCCGCCGATCAGCTTCTCGGCCGTGCCGGTCTTGCCGCCGACCTGATAGCCGAAGATGTCGACCTTCTTGGCGGAGCCATTGGTGGCGTTGAGGCGCATGATGTAACGCATCACGTCCGAGGTATGCGGCTTGAGGACTGTCTTGGACAAGGCCAGGGCTTCGTCCTCGTTGCGCTTGATGAAGGTCGGCTTCATCAGATGACCGCCATTCATCATCGCGCCGACCGCCATGATCGCCTGCAGGGGTGCAACGGTGATGCCCTGGCCGAAGGCGATGGTGGCGGAGTTCAACGTACCCCAGCGCCGCGGCAGGATCGGCGCGGCGTTTTCGGGCAGTTCCGTCACCAGGCGGTCGAGTTGGCCCATCTGGCGCAGGAAGGCCTGATGGGCGGGCACGCCGAGGCCCAGCGCCATACGGATGACGCCGATATTGGACGAATAGGTGAACACTTCCGGCAGGCTCAGCATGCGGCGCTGCGGATGATAGTCACGAATGGTCCAGCGCCCGATGGTGACGCTGCCGGCCCGGGCATCCAGCATGGAGTTGGTGGTGAACCGGCCCGATTCGATCGCCATGGCCAGCGTCAGCGCCTTGAAGGTCGAGCCCATTTCATAGGTGCCGACATTGATGCGGTTGATCCGGTTGGGATCGAGGGCATCGGCCGGGTTGTTGGGATCGAAATCGGGCAATGACACCAGCGAGATCATCTCGCCGGTGGTCACGTCCATGATGACGCCGCCTGCGGCCTTGGCCTTGAAATGTTCCATGCCGGCGATGAGTTCGTCACGCATCACCGCCTGGGCGCGCAGATCGATCGAGGTCTGCACCGGCTTCATCGCGTCCGAGGTCGAGGCATAGCCGAGCGCCTGCAGTTCGGAGAGGCCGCGCTTGTTGTCGATATATTTCTCCAGGCCCGCAATGCCTTGGTTGTCGATGTTCACGGCCCCGAGCACATGGCTCACCGTGGGGCCGTTGGGATATATGCGCTTGTTCTCGTTGATGAAGCCGATGCCGGGCAGGCCGAGCGCGTAGATGCGATTGCGTTGCTCGGGCGTGATCTCGCGCTTGAGCCAGATGAAACCCTTGCCCGAAGCAAGCTTGGCCCTGAGGTCGCGTGCATCGAGCTCCGGCATCTGGGCGGTGAGCAGTTCGGTCGCCTCGTCGACGTCGATGATCTTCTTCGGCTCGGCATAGAGCGAGGGTACCTGCACGTCGGTCGCCAGGATCCGACCATTGCGGTCGAGGATATCGGGCCGGGCCGCCGCCAATTGGTCGGCCGCCGAACGGCGGGCATCATATTGCTGGTCGGGAGCGGTGCCGAACTGGGTCAGCCGCGCCATGATCGCCATGTAGATGCAGACGAACCCCACCACGATCAGCACGATGCGTCCGGCGCTCTTCTCGAGCTTGGACAGGCGCCGGGGCGGCGCCTTGGCGGGGCTGGCGGCATCCGGGTTTGCGCCGGCTTCCGGCGCCGGCGCGCTTGCCAGCCTGTCCAGGATGGTCCCGTCGCTCATGTTCCCCTCACTCATGGGGTCGATCCTGTCACTTGTGGCGCCCCGGCCAGGCCGAGTCCTTCGAGTTTTTCGGCAATCAGGTCGCCTTCACGCGCCTTTTCGGGCAGGTCGGCGACATCGACGGACTGGACGACCTTCATCGGCACGAGGTCGAGATGGCGCTTTGCCAATGCGCCGATACGATCGGGCTGGCTCATATAGGCCCATTCGGCCTTGAGCGATTCGATGGCCCGGCGTTCGGTCTCGATGGCGCGGCGGAGCTTGGCCACCTTCTCGGCCTGCAAGGTCGATTCATATTTGATCGAATAGACGCCGATGGCAGACGCCACCAGCAGACCGACCAGGATGAGATTGAGAATTCGGGTCAACGGCCTCTCCCGGATTGAAGACTTACCTCAGGCAATCCGAGGAAACTGGTGCCGGTGTCGCGAGCGGGGCCCTCGCTGCGAATGGCGAAGCGCAGCTTGGCGGAACGGGCGCGGGGATTGAGCTCGGCTTCCGCCTCGCTCGCCGCCAGCGCCCCCCGATGGGTCTGAAGGAAGGTCGGCGGCGGAACGGCGGCCACCGGCTGATGGCGCGAACCACCGGCCTGGCTGCGGGTGCGGTCGGCGAAGAAGGTCTTGACGATGCGATCCTCGAGCGAATGGAAGGTCACCACCACCAGCCGCCCGCCGGGCTTGAGCGCCCTCTCGGCGGCCAGCAAAGCCTGGCCGAGCTCGTCGAGCTCGCCATTGACGGCAATGCGCAGGGCCTGGAAGGCACGCGTCGCCGGATGGATGTCGCCGGGCTTGGAACGGATTACGCGGCCGCACAGATCCGCCAGCTGCATGGTGGTGAGGAACGGTTCCCTCTGTCGGTCGGTGACGATGGCGCGGGCCAATGCGTGGGCCCGACGCTCCTCACCCAAGACCTGGAAGATGCGGGCCAGCGCCTCTTCGGGCAATTCCGCCACGAGATCGGCGGCACTCGGCCCGGCATGCGAGCCCTCGCGCGACATGCGCATGTCGAGAGGCCCGTCCCTGCGAAAGGAAAAGCCGCGGTCGGCCTCGTCGAGCTGCATCGAGGACACCCCGATATCCAGGACCACGCCGTCGACGCCACCTTCGCCCAGCATGGGAGCGAGCTTGTCGAGATGGGAGAAGCGATCCTCGACCAAAGTGAGGCGTCCCTGCATTTCGGACACCAGGGCCATGCCGTCGGTGATGGCATTGCGGTCGCGATCGATGGCGAGCACCTGCACGCCGGGTGCAGCCGCCAGAATGGCGCGCGTATACCCGCCGGCCCCGAACGTGCCGTCGATGAAACGCCCGTTTGCCTTGGGCTCGAGCGCCTTCAGCACCTCGGCGAGCATCACCGGCACATGCCGGGCAGCCTCGTTGGCGGTTGCGGAGGAAGCGGACATCGAACTCTCAAAGGCAGGAATTGCAGGCGGAACCAGCCCGCAAATCGGGCAGATTTCTCCAATCCCATTAACGCCCATGAAAGGTTAATGAAGGGTTCGTGGAGCCTAGTCGATCCCTTGAAAATTCCGTTACGTCATCAGCATGATGCGATCGCAGATCGCGATGAATTGGACGACATGGCCGGCGACCCATGTCGTGCCGAAACCACCCTTGCCAGATCTCGCGGAAACAGCCTCCATCGAGTAGGCTGATCATGTGAGGCTGTGAGGCAAACATGCGCGTTCTATTCATCCTGTTTTGGCTGACATTATTCGTCCAAACCGCATACGCACAGAACATCGCAGAGTATCCCATGCTGCGCTGGGGCATGACCAAGGCCGAAGCGCGAGCCGCTTACCCGGCCATGGTGGACGGAGTCTCGCACTATGATCCCGGCAAGCGCGCAATGGTTGACGGTTTCGGCCAGGCAAAGGCTCAATTCGCCGGCTGCGACGTGACTTTCCATCTGACCTTCGGGGGAGAAGGGCAACTGCAGCAAGCGGGGTTCTCGCGCTTGAAATCTGCGGTGGATGACTGTGTCCCGGCCTTCCAACTCGAGCTATCAAGACGCTTCGGGCCCAACTACCTCTCAGCAGCCGGCACGCTGTTCGGTCCGATTAACGCATCGCGTGTTGTTAGCGTAGATCGTTGGACGAGCGCGACTTGGGTCCAGCCTAGCGGGCTGATCAACTTCATGAACGACCCCCACCAACTCTTGGTCACATTTTCGAGGAACGTCCCATAGGCGGCAAACCAGTGACCGTATCGTTGGTACTTTTTGCGTGCGCTCCAACCAATCCACCCTCTTTCGCACTGCCGCAAAGGCGGGCACTATCGGCGCCGAACCGTTTCGACGGTGTGGAGATTCGCAACCGATGCCCCGACCCGCCAAAGCGCTGTATTGCGCTGCAGCCTTGACCCTTGCCCTGCCCGTTACGGAGGCCTTGGCCGAGGAAAGTCTTGCCAATCTCGATGCCGGCGGGCTGATCATCGAGCCCGCCGACCAGCTCGAATTGAAGGCGGAGGATATCTTCCTTTCGGCCAGGCAGGTCCGGGGCGCCTATCGCTTCCTCAACAAGGCGAGCCAGGACCTGACGTTGACGGTCGCCTTCCCCCTGCCCGAGGTAACCGGCGAAGCCGATCTCGATCTGGCCATTCCCAATCCAGGCTCGCCGAATTTCCTCAATGTCCAGGCCAGGGCCGCCGGCAAGCCGGTCGAGACGAGTGTGGAACAGCATGCCTTCTTCACGCCGGACGGCGGCAAGGAGAGCGAAATCACCGATCTGCTCAAGGGCTTCAACATACCGTTGCTGCCCGCCGGCGCCTCTACGGCCGAGGCCCTCAAGCGCCTGAGCAGCGAGGACCGCGCCAAACTGAGCACACCGGGCTACATCGAGCAGGCGGGCGAAAACTGGGTTCCGCTCTGGACCCTGCGGTCCCGAATCGTCCGCCAGCAGGCCTTGCCGGCCGGCAAGGAAATCGTCCTGCAATACAGCTACACGCCGAGCGTTGGCTCGGCGGCCGGCCTCTATTTCGACCGCGCCAACCTGACCGGCGAGTCCTTGACGCAATATCAGAAGAAATATTGCGTCAATGAGGGCTTTTTGCGCGCAGCCGACGCCTTGACCAAGCGCCTCACGGCAACCAAGCCGCAGCCGGGCGAAGCCTCGAAGCCCCCCAAGACCCGCCAGACCTATTTCGGCTACGCCTTTGTCGGCGGCGGGCGTTGGGCCGCCCCGGCCGGCCGGTTCGGCCTGGTGATCGACAAGGCCTTTCCCGATAATCTGGTCTCCTTCTGTGCAGACGGCGCCAAGAAGGTCAGCAGCACCCGCTACGAACTCAAGCGCAACAATTATGCGCCGGACCGCAATCTCGACATCCTGATTCTCGACAAGAACGTCGCACCATAACTCCCTTGCAGATCGGGCTTTTTAGCCGAGATAGCGGCGCCGCCGTTACGCGCTCTCAGCCTCCTGCTCTTCCGCGACCAGTTCCGTCACAACCTCGAACTTGCTCAGACTGTGGCGGCCGAAGGAACTGATCATCGGGATATCCGCGGCATCGCGGCCGCAACCGATCAGGATCCGGCCGATCCGGCGCTGGTTGTGGCGCGGATCGAAGCTGTACCACTCCCCGCCGAGATAGGCCTGGAACCAGGCACTGAAATCCATGGCGGCGGGATCGGCAGGCACGCCGATATCGCCGAGATAGCCGTTGCAGTAGCGCGCCGGAATGTTGAGGCAGCGGCACAGCGCAACCGCCAGATGGGCAAAGTCGCGGCATACGCCGACCTTCTGCTCGAAGGCCTGCAAAGCCGAGCGCGTCGCGCTGGCATGCTCGTAGCCAAAGCTCAGATGCGAATGGACGAAGTCGGTGACCGCCTGAACCCGCTGCCAGCCATCGGTTATCTCTCCAAATTGCTTCCAGGCGAAATCGGCCAGAAGATCGGTTTCGCAATAGCGGCTGCCCTGCAGATAGATCAGCGTTTCCTTCGGCAGGGCCATGATGGGCAGAATCCTCGCCCTCTGCACCGCCTTGTCGGGCTCGCCGCTGTCGCAGATGATGCCATCGCAGTGCAGATGCAGGAAATCATCCTCGACATGGATGCGCCGGCACAGATTGCCGAAGCTGTCGATATGGGCCTGGGTCGGATGGTTCGACAAGGCGGAGAGGTCCTGCTCGCGCACGATGTCACCGCGCCGCGATGGATGAACATCGAGGACGGTGATCAGCGTGGTCGGTTGCGAGAACTGCATCTCGATATCGAAACCGTAGCGGATATGCATCTTGGCTTTCCCATGAGCGGCGCAGGCCTGCATCCTCGTCCCGTTGGAGAGGCGGTGGCACGCCGAGGGTTGCAGGCTAGCGCCGGGGACCAGGCAGCAATAGAAGCCGCTACATCAGTGTTGCTAGTATGGATGCATCAGGGATTTCAGCTCGAGCGGCGCGGTGCAGCCTTTTGCGAAGCGCCGGTGAACCCGCGCTCACGCGCCCACACCACCGCGGCTGCCCGGCTGTGCACGCCAGCCTTGCCATAGATGCGGGCCACGTGGTTGCGCACCGTATTGCGGGTCAGCTTCAAGGCCTTGACGATCTGGGCATCGCTCAGCCCCTGGCAAAGCAGGCCGAGCACTTCCAATTCCCGCGGAGTCAGGTCGGCGAGTTCCGTGGAAGCCCCGTTCGACGTCCCCCCGTCCCGCAGATTGGCCAGCTTCTCGATCACGGTTCGGCTGAACCAGGAGGTGTCCTGCATCACGGCTTCGATGGCGGACATCAGTTCGACTTCCGATCGCTTGCGTTCGGTGATGTCCTGCAGGACGATCAGCACGCAATCCTGGCCCTGGATGCCGACGGTCTCGGCCGAGACCAGGCAATCCAGGCTTTCGCCGTGCCGGCTGCGCAGCTCGAATTCCCTGTTGCGCAGGGTTCCATCGCTTTCGATGTCCCGTTCGAGCTGCCGCCGCGATGCGCTCGAAGACCAGATCGGGACCAGGGCGATAGGCTTGTCGATCACCTCATCAGGCGCATAGCCCAGCACCACGGCAAAGGCCTCGTTGACGTCCAGCACACGGAAATCCTTGCGGGCCATCACGATGGTCGGCACGGGGGTCATGCGAAAGGCCCGGGCGAAGCGCTCCTCGCTCTGCCGCAGGGCCAGTTCTGCCCGCCTGCGCGGCTCCATGTCCATGAAGGTGAAGAGCATGCAAGGCTCCTCGCCTACCTCGATTGGCTGCCCGGCAACGATGACCAGCTTCGGATCACCGTCGGCCATGCGCAGGCTGGCCTCGGTCTGCGGAATCGTGCGCCCCTCGCGCAGAGCGGCGATGGCACTGTCCCGACCGGCGGCATTCTCCAGCACGTCGATTTCATAGGTGGAGCGGCCGAGGACCTCCTCGCGCTTGTAGCCGGTCATCTCCAGGAAACCGTGATTGACCTTCACATAGCGCAGATCGGCCAGCCGGCAGATGATGGCTGGGGCCGGATTGGCCGCGAAAGTACGCTCGAAGCGTTCCTCCGCCGTGAACCTCTCGGTCAGATCCTGGATGACCAGCACATAGGATTCGGGATCACCGGCGGGATCGGCAAGAGCCAGTCCTCGCAGCTGATGGATGCTGCGCCATCCCTCCTTCCCTTTGGGCGGCGCCGCCTTGACGACTTCGACGACCACATCCTCGAACACCTCTCCCGCCAGGAGGCGATCCAGCGGGTATTGTTCGGGAGCCAGCGTATGGTTGTTGCGATATTTCAGCAGATAGGTCTGCCGATATTCAGCCGGCGTCCTGCCCAGTGCGGCCAGTTCTCCCGCATCGTGCAGGTCGAGGGCCCTCTCATTGGCCCAGACGATCCCCCCGGCAGGATCGATCAGCAAGATGCCTTCGGCCAGCCCCGCAATGATCTCCTGGAGCTGCCGCCGGTCCACCTGTCGCCGCAGGATGCTCACATCTGGAACCTCGTTCGCCATGACCTGTTCCCACTTGCCGGCGAGAGCCGCGGCACGTCTTTTCTTGCAGACAGAACCATAGTCCGGAACGGTATGGGACGAAAGGAACGGCGCCTGCTGCCAGGCGCCCAAATGACTGCCGCAGGGGAGCGCGTTGCCGCGCTCCCCGCCCTCCTCATTTCTTCAGCGCATCGCGCGCCGCATCCTTGGCGCCGCCAACCGCATTCTGGACCTTGCCCGCCAGCTTTTCGGCCTTGCCCTCGGCCTGGGTCTTGGTATCACCCGTCACCTTGCCGACAGCCTCCTTGATGGTGCCCTTGACCTGCTTTGCAGCGCCTTCGACGCGATCCTTGTCCATGTCCGTCCTCCTGAATTGCCACGGCCGGCGCGCCTGCGTCCGGCTACCTTCCCGATTGCCGCATGTCGTGGGCAATCGCGAAAGACGCCATGGCATCAAGTGGTCTGATCCATCTGTATCAGGAGCGGCAAGGCCAATTATCGATAGGGCAGGGCGAAGGCTTCGGAAACTCACGCGCTGCGGGAAAAGGCCCGCCAAACCAGCAGCACGATGATTGCCCCGACGACGGCACCGATGAAGCCCGCCTTTTCGCCGATCGTGTACCAGCCGATCTGCTGCCCGAGCCAGGTCGCCAGTGCCGCGCCGACCACACCCAGCACCGTGGTGAGGATGAAGCCGCTCGGATTGTGCTGGCCCGGCGAGAGGAAACGCGCGATCAGGCCAACGATGAAGCCGATAAGGATGGTCCAGACGATACCCATGATATTACCCGGTTCGAAGTCCGCAGGAATTCGCCGGACCGCCACAGGCGGTTCGTTCCCGAATTCCGCGCGATTTCAACTGACTACAGCGCTTCCCTGAATCGGAATCAGACCCGCCGGGAAAGTCACCCGGCTGCAATGTGGCGGCGTTCGGTGACAAAAACAAGAACCGCCGGGCTCAGGCCCGATCGCTTCATCTGCAGGAAAGGCAAGGCTAGCTGGCCTGTAAGCCGGGTTCTGTATGGCCCGCTTGCGCGGACGTGGCGACCATTCATCTGGGGCCACCGTCACCGGTGACCTCAATGCAACCAACCCGGACGACAGCGCGGAAATGCGCCTCGACGCGTCCGAAGACCGCCGCGGCCGTCCCTATTCGGTCTTGCTCCGGGTGGGGCTTGCCATGCCGCTGCCGTTACCGGCCGCGCGGTGCGCTCTTACCGCACCCTTTCACCCTTACCCCGGCAAGCAAGCTTGACGAGGCGGTTTGCTTTCTGTGGCGCTTTCCCTGAGGTTGCCCCCGCCGGCCATTAACCGGCACCCTATTTCCGTGGAGCCCGGACTTTCCTCCATTCCCAGGTCGAAACCTGGCAACAGCGGCCGCCCGGCCAGCTAGCCGCGCCTGTGTGACGCCAAGCGTCAACGGCGTCAACAAAGAAAAACCGGCGCCCACCGATAGATGGACGCCGGAAGTTGTGTCTTTGGGAGGAAATGGGAGAACCATTCGCCAATGACATTGGCGCCGGCCGGACCGGCACGCTGTGCGAAAAGTCACATCATCGCCTGCTTCGCCAGGATGAGGCTGCGCAGGGTCTCGATGGTGGAAGCATCGCAGACGCCGTCGACCCTGGCCTGGCGGAAATGGCGCTGGAAGGCCGTCACCACCGCCTCGGTGAGCGTATCGTAGATCCCGGTCACTTCGATGCCGTAGCCATAGAGCGAGAACATCGCCTGCAGCGCCTCGATGGGCTGTCCGGCCTCGCCGGCGGAGAAGAAGCGCCCCCCCTGGATGGCAGCAGGCGGCACGTGAAGGCCGACCCCTTCCCCAGCCAGGCCGGCCCAGTCGAAGCGCTCGCCGGGATCGGTCTTGCGCAGGGGCGCGATGTCCGAATGCCCGAGCACGTGATAAGGCCGAATACCGTGGCGGCTGACAATATCGCGGCAGAGCGCCTTGACCGCCGTCATCTGCGCGGTGGGAAAATCCCGATAACCCCATTCATGGCCGGGATTGACGATCTCGATGCCGATGGAGCGGGAATTGATGTCAGCCATCCCCTCCCAGTTCGCCTGGCCGGCATGCCAGGCCCGGCGGGTCTCCGGCACCATCTGGACGATCCGCCCGTCCTCATCGACCAGATAGTGGCAGGAAACCTGCGAAGCCGGATCGGAGAGCCGAGCCAGCGCCAGCGCGCCATCGGGCATGCCGGTATAGTGCAGGATCAACAGAGCTGGCGACACGGGATCGAGGCGCTCGCCGTGATTGGGCGAGGCAACGGCAAGGCTGGCGAGGGATGAATCGAGTTGCAAGGGCAGTCTTTTCGATGCGGCGGATGGAACGGCCGATCCGCTGTGTCGGCAGTAAAACCCCTTACAGCCAGTTGATGCGCTTGAGAACCCATAGCGTGACGATCGAGGTGATGGTCACGAAGCCCACGATGGTTGCGAAGGCCCAGCCCTTGTCGACGCCGGGAATACCACCGACATTCATGCCGAACAGGCCGGCTACCACGCTGGGCGGCAGCAGCAGCGCGGCAAGGGCGGCCAGGCGGTTGGAATTGTGCGCGATACGTTCGCCGATCACGGTGGAAAGATCGTCATGCAGGATACTGGTCCGGTCCCGGATCGCGTCGAGATATTCGATGAATCGCATCAGCTTGTCGATCACCTCACGCAAGCGCAGCTTGTCGCGTTCATCCAACCAGGGAGCGTCATCATGCTCCATGCGGTTGAGTGCATCGCGCTGGGGGGCAAGATAGCGGCGCAGTTGCACCGCGCGCCGCCTGAGCAGCTTCAGGCGCTCACGCACCTCGCCGGCATCGCCCTGGAAGATCAGATCGTCGAGTTCGTCGACCTCCTCGTCCATGGCATCGAGCACCGGCTCGAGATCGCGAACCAGCTTGTCGCCGATCATCGCCAGGAGATCGCCGGCATGGCTCGGCCCCTTGCCCTTGTGCAGGGCCTTGCGGATGTCGCGCAGAGCCGTGATGTAATGATCCTTGTCGCGCAGCGAGATCACGCGGTCGCCATCGACCCACAGATGCAGCGGAACCAGATCGATATCGGCGGGCTTTTCCTCGACTTCCTCCGGCGCGGTCGCACAGACACCACGTAGAATGATCAGCAAACCATCGTCGATCGGCTCGACACGCGGCCGCGACTCTTCTTCGAGGAGGGCATCTGCGACGACAGGATCGAAATCTCCTCTGCCATGGACCCAGTCGGCGGCGGCGGGATGATCGCGCTCCAGATGCAGCCAAAGCACGCCGTCACCGGGCTTCCAGGCCCGGGCCTGCGCCATGTCGAGCTGGCAGCAGCCGCCCCGCCCGTCGAGAAGCAGGGCGAAACGCAATCCGGGTTCGATACCATAGCTCGCAGTTGGCGCGTTGGCGGTTTCCATACGGCCTCACCATAGTCTGAACAGCTGGGACGCATCCCGGCAGAACCGAAAAGCGCAGCCCGCACAAAAGCTTGCCGAACCGCGCGGATTCACATTATCCGTTCGATCCTTCGTGGCAAGATCAATCAAAAGCATGATGATTCGTTTTGTGACATCATCACCGTCCGATGCCGGCGCCACGCCAAACCGACCAGCGAATGACGCCCATGCAATTGACCATTGCCGAACTCACCGAACGCTTTCCCGACTTCCGTGTGGCCGTCCTCGTGGCCGAAGATCTTGCCGTCACCACGGGACGACCGGGCCATCTCGATGCGGCCATCCTCGCCTCGGAGGCAGCCTGCCGCAGCCAGCATGAAGGTATGGAACTTTCCACCATTCCGGGCGTCGCGGCCTGGCGCGGCGCCTATAAGGGCTTCGGCATCAAGAAGACCAGCTATCGCTCCTCGGTCGAGCGACTGATCAAGCGCGTGCTGGCGGGCGACAGACTGCCCGCCATCAACAATTTCGTCGATATCTACAACACGATCTCGCTGCAGCACGGCTTCTGCATCGGCGCCGACGACCTCGACAAGATCGCGCCACCGGTTGCCTTCCGCTTCTCGCACCCCGGCGACAGCTTTCTCGACATGGGGGCCGAAGCCGGCGAGGATCCCAACGATCCGCCCAAGGAGGGCGAGGTGGTGCTCGCCGATACCAGGCATGTGCTGTGCCGCCGCTGGAACTGGCGCCAGGACATGCGCTCGGCCATCACGCCGCAAACCCGGCGGGCGCTGGTGACGGTTCAGGCCAATGGCTGGGGCGAATTGGAGGAGGCCGCCAACCATCTCGCCGGCTGGCTCACGGCCGATTGCAGCGCAAAGGTCTCGATCGCCTATGCCGACAGGAGCAATCCCACGGTCATACTGAATTGAGCGTGCCGTTCCCCGGGTGCGCGGACGAGACGTCCGCGCACCCGGAAAATGCGTCAGGGTATCGCGAATTCAGCCACTCCTCGCGCAAGACCATGGTCCCGGAATACTTCTTCCTCATCTTGCCGAGCTCGAACCGATGGCCTAATCTCGGCGCATGACCGCAAAGCGCTCGACCTGCATGCATCCCGCCACGCACCTGCCTAGGGGCGCGGGAAGGGTATTGCCGTAAGCGCGATACGATCGTCCCATGAACCCTGCGAGGCGAGCAGGGTCCATGGCAGCCCGGCTCTCCCGCAAAAAGGAGAGCCATTATGCCCCCGAACCTATCCCCTCCTCGCGAGTCACGGCCGCTGCTGCCGGGACTGTCGATACGTGCCACGCGCCTGGAGGATGTCGACGCGATCACCGCGCTCGCCAATCTTCCAGGCTATCGGGCCGGTACGCTCCGCCTGCCCTATCAGAAGCCGGAATTGGCCCGGCGATGGCTGGAAAGCCTCGGCCCGGAGGCCTTCAACCTCGTCGCCGTGCTCGATGGCATCATCGTGGGAAATGCCGGCCTGGACCGCTACAGCGGCCGGCGATCCCATGCCGCTGGTGTTGGAATGGGCGTCCATGACGACCATCGCGGCAAGGGTATCGGCACGGCGCTGCTGAGGGAAATCACCGACGCGGCCGATCAATGGCTGAGGATAGAACGCCTCGAACTCACGGTCTTTGCCGACAATCTGCAGGCCATACGCCTTTACGAACGGTTCGGTTTCGAACAGGAGGGAATCCTGCGCAATTATGCATTCCGGGCCGGCGTGCTCGCGGATGCCCATTTGATGGCACGGCTGCGGGGTTGAGCCCTTCGCCCTGCCCCAGAGGACGTCATGACCGAGGCACGCATTATCCAGCAAAGCGCGACGCCGAGAACGCGGGAAAGCCTTGCCGCCGACCTGCGGATGCTCGGAGTTATGCCCGGCGAAACCTTGCTCGTGCATAGTTCCCTCAAGGCGCTCGGCTGGGTCAATGGCGCCGAGACAGCGGTGATCCAGGCGCTTTGCGACGTCATCACGCCCGCAGGCACGCTCGTCATGCCGGCGATGTCACCGGACCTGACCGATCCCGTCCACTGGCGCGCGCCACCCATTCCGCAAGCCTGGCATGAACCGGTGCGCCAGTCGATGCCGGCCTTCGACCCAAAGTCGACGCCGACGCGGGGCATGGGCAGGATCGCCGAACTGTTCCGGACCTGGCCCGGCGTGTCGCGCAGCAGCCATCCCGCCAGTTCGCTGGCGGCCTGGGGAACGCAGGCCGGCACGATCCTCCGCGACCAGCCCCTCGAAGATCCCTTCGGCGAGAACTCGCCACTGGCCAGATTGTATGATCGCCAGGCCCGAGTGCTCCTGCTCGGCGTCAGCTTCGAAAGCTGCACCATCCTGCATCTGGCCGAACGCCGAACCTGGCCGCATCAGGTCCGGATCCAGGAGGGCGCTCCCTTGATGGTCGA
The DNA here is from genome assembly GCF_034424805.1 of Labrys sedimenti. Lineage (NCBI taxonomy): Bacteria > Pseudomonadati > Pseudomonadota > Alphaproteobacteria > Hyphomicrobiales > Xanthobacteraceae > Labrys > Labrys sedimenti. The sequence goes on along the minus strand of NZ_JAXOUF010000006.1, from coordinate 166,035 downwards.
TGGCGAACGCCGCTGGGTGCGCTACGAGACACCGATCCTGCGTGTCGATCTTCTGGAGGATGCGGGACGGCATCTCGTCGAGACCGGCATCGCTCATGGCGGCATCGTGGGATCGGCCCGGTCCCATCTCCTGCCTGTCCGCGAGGCAGTCGATGCCACCGTCACGCGCTGGCGCGGCATGGAATGAAGCGCCGAGCCTTCCTGGAGCGCGAACACCACAACCCCATGCAGACATGTCGCGCTGTCCGCACTTTATTGTGCAGGCACCTCGTTTGCCGGAGCGGATTGGAAGTTCGCGCTCCAGCTAAGCCGCCGCCTTTTCCACCTTCGGCCTGAGGCCGAGCAGATGGCAGATGGCATAGACCAGGTCGGCCTTGTTCATGGTGTAGAAGTGGAAATCGCTAACGCCACGGTCGACTAGATCGAAGACCTGCTCGGCAGCGACGGCGGCGGCCACGAGTTTACGGGTGGCAACATCATTGTCCAGGCCTTCGAACCGGTCGGCGAGGCGTTGCGGCACCTCGGTCCCACAGCGCTCGGCAAAATTGCGGACCTGGTTGAAATTCTGCACCGGCACGATGCCCGGCACGATCGGAATATCGATACCCGCCTCCCTGACACGGTCGACGAAGCGCAGATAGTGCTCGTTGTCGAAGAAGAACTGGGTGATGGCGCGCGTGGCGCCGGCATCGACCTTGGCTTTCAGGATATCGATGTCGAAGGCCAGCGACGGGCTTTCGGGGTGCTTCTCGGGATAGGCCGAGACGGAGACCTCGAAATCGCCCAGTGCCTTGATGCCCGCCACCAGATCGGCCGAACTGGCATAGCCGCCCGGATGGGGCTCGTAGCGGGCACCCACGCCCGCCGGCGGATCGCCGCGTAGCGCCACGATGTGGCGCACGCCCGCTTCGGCATAGCCGCGGATCACCTCGTCGATGGCCTCGCGCGTGGCACCGACGCAGGTCAGATGCGCCGCCGGGCGGATATCGGTTTCCTGCACCATGCGCGCCACCGTGCCATGCGTCCGCTCGCGGGTAGTGCCCCCGGCACCATAGGTGACCGATGCGAATAGGGGATCGAGCGGCGCCAGACGCTCGATCGCCTCCCACAGAGACGCCTCCATCTCAGCGTTCTTCGGCGGGAAGAACTCGAAGGAAACCCGAATGCCGCCGTGTGAGGGCAAGGCGTGACCAGCCATCACGCGACCTCCTGACCAAGAGTGATAGTGTCGGAGACCCGGCGCGGATCACGCCCGGTCCAAATCGATACGGTGAGGCTCGAAGGTCCCTCCCCGGCATCCACCAGGCGCCAGCCGTCAGGCCGCAGATGCGCTGCCTCCAACCAGTGCTCGATGGTGTCGCGAGCAAAGCCGAGACGGCGATGGGCGAAATCCTCACGCAGGAACTCGAGTTCGTGCGGGGCGAAATCGACGATGACCAGGCGACCGCCCGGGCGCAGGGCACGGGCGATCTCGCGCAGGGCCTTGGCGCCATCGTCGAGATAATGCAGGACCTGATGCACGATGATGAGGTCATAGGCGCCCGGTTCCACCGACAGCGCGAAGAGATCGCCCTGTCGCACCACGGCGTTACGGATACGGTTGCGCTCCAGATTGGCCCGGGCGATCACCAGCATTTCGGCGCTGGCATCGATGCCGACGGCCCGTGTCGCCAAGGGGGCGAAGAGTTCGAGCATGCGGCCGGTGCCGGTTCCGATATCGAGGAAGGCCTGGATGGGCTGGCTGCCCACGACTTCGCGCAGCGCCGCCTCCACCGCCTCGTCCGGCGCATGCAGGGCACGGATACGATCCCAATCACCGGCATGGGCCCGGAAGTAATCGGCAGCCACCGCCGCGCGGGTACGCCTGACTTCGACGAGTCGCGAACGATCACGGGCAAGGATGCGGTCGCTGCGGTCGAGCCCGGCGAGGATCTGGGCAAAGATCTCGGATTTCATGGTGCTTTCCGCCAAGCGGAAGAAGGCCCAGGCTCCCTCGCGGATGCGCTCGACCAGCCCCGCCTCGACCAGAAGCTTGAGATGGCGCGAGATGCGCGGCTGCGACTGGCCCAGGATCTCGGTGAGATCGGTCACGTTCAGTTCGCCTTCCGCCAGGATGGCCAGCAGACGCAGGCGCGTCGGCTCGCCCGCCGCTTTCAGCGTGCCCAATACCGTTTCGAAAGGAGCCAAATTTGCCATGCCCACGCCATCGCCTCTCACATAAAGATATGTTTATGTCATTTCTTAAAATGCGCAAGGAATTTGTTTTGCAAGCGACGCGATAATGTGAGCAGGCGACTTTTGAGCGGATAAGCTGACGAAATCACCATCTCCCCTCCATACCGATTGCATTCTGCAATTAGTTTAGACATAGTGAGGGAAAACAAGGGAGGCGCCGATGGCCAGCATCATCTATGCCATGCTGATGTCCCTGGATGGCTATGTTGCCGGACCGGGGCAGGAATTTGGCCTGCCGATCCCACAGGCCGAGCTGCATCGGCATTTCAACCAGCTCATGCGACAGACGTCGGTCGCACTCTATGGGCGGCGCATGTATGAGGTGATGCGCTATTGGGACAGTCCCGAGCTGGAGCAGGACACTGACGAAGTCGAGATCAATTTTGCCCATGCCTGGCGGGAGACGCCCAAGCTCGTTTTCTCGACAACATTGCGGGAGGTCGGGCCGAATGCGAGGCTGGTGAGCTCGGACGCCATCACGGTGGTGCGCTCGCTCAAGTCGGACAGCGACGGCGACATCGGCGTTGCTGGTCCCACCCTTGCCGCCGAACTGGCGCGGTCGGGTCTCATCGACGAATATCGGCTCTACCTGCATCCCATCGTACTGGGCGGCGGCAAGCCCTTTTTCCAGCAAGGCCTGTCACTTGGACTAAAACCACTCGGCAGTGAAAGCCTGCCCCAAGGCGTGACGCTGCTGCGCTATGCGCCCGCCAGTTGAAAGGGCGAAACGGCCTCAACCGCGTTTGCCTCAGCCCTGCCAGATCCATTGCTCGGGAACCCGCAGCTTGAACGCCTCGCCGCCCCGTATCGAACCGGGACGGTCGACAGTGGCGACCACGCCGCGCAGGCGCTTGGCCGCTGCGGCAAAGCGCAGCGCAAGCCCGTCCTGCCCGCTCAGATGCCGTTCGACTTCCGCCCCGGCGATGCGGCAAGGATCGTTCTGGCCCATCACCGCCAGCACGGCCCCCGAAGGGAAGAACAGCCTGGACCCGCGCGGGAGAAAGGAGAAATCGGGTACGCCTTCCACGGCGATATTGGCGCCGAGCCATTCCGGCTCCACGCGCTCGACGCCGAGATTGCGAGCGATCACCGCAAGCTCTTCCATCGACACGATGGAGACCTGGCGCTCGTTCTGGATCGGCGCACTGCGCTCGAACCAGGGCACCCTGACATCGGCAGGACGGAGGAAGCCGGCATGCCGGTCGCCCGGGATACCCTCATGCGTGAGCACGAGCTCGGCAAGCCTTTCCGCCCCGATGGCATCTCCCCCGGCTGCGGCGACCATGGCAACGTGCCCCGCACGCTTGAGCACGGGCCTGACGGCAATATCGGGAGAGGGAATGCTCGAAGAATCCGGCATGGTCTCACCTCGTCTGGCAGCGCGGGGCACCGATCTGCCACCGAATCGGCAACAACGCAAAGATGCCGCGCGATAGTTTGCCTTACCCCTCCTCGCCGCTCCCTATCAGGCCATTGTCACGCAGGATACGGGGCAAGTGGCGCCGGATCTGCCAGCGCGTCAGCAACACCAGGACGATCAGCATCGGCAGGTTGTCGAGAATGGCTCGGAAGAATCCGATCACCACATTGCCGATGAGGCCGCCGTCCCCCAGAAAGGCCGAGATGTCGCCACCCAGGAGCCCGGCGATCAGCATCGCGCCATAATGGGAAATCGAGCCGGTGACCTGCAGCATCGGCGCGACGTAGAACAGGAAGTTCAGCGCCCAGCCAATAGCGAAGACGAACAGGGCTACGGGAATGCCGATCCGCCACCAGACGGCGAAGGCGACCTTCTTGATGATCTGTGTTTCGCTCACGTCCTCGTCTCCGTTCTGAAGCGACCATGCCGGTTCGGGGCGGGCAGCGTCAAATCGGCGACGGTAGGAGGCGGGTCTTCAGCCCCGCCTCCCCTTTCCGGTAAACTCAACGCTTCCAGGCGGGTCCTAAGACCCGCCCCCACATTAGGCCCCGACCTTTACTGCTTCGCGATTGGCGATGCGGCGCTGTTCGACCGCCAGGGCCAGGCGCTCAAGGGCGACAACGGTGGTGTCCCAATCGATGCAGCCATCGGTGATGCTCTGGCCATAGGTCAACGGCTGGCCGGGCACCTGGTCCTGCCGGCCGGCGACGAGATTGCTCTCGATCATCACACCGATGATGCGGTTATCGCCTGCCGCAAGCTGCGTGCCGATATCGGCCAGCACCAGCGGCTGGTTCTCCGGCTTCTTGGCGCTGTTGGCATGGCTGGCATCGATCATCACCACCGGAGACAGCCCGGATTTGGCGACGTCAGTGCAGGCCGCCTCGACGCTCGCCGCATCGTAATTGGTGCTCTTGCCGCCACGCAGGATGATGTGGCAGTCCTCATTGCCTGACGTGGAGGCGATGGCTGAACGGCCATCCTTGGTCACGGCCATGAAGTGATGGGGCTGCGACGCCGATTTCACGGCGTCGACCGCGATGCGCACATTTCCGTCCGTGCCGTTCTTGAAACCGACGGGGCAGCTCAGGCCCGACGCCAGCTCGCGATGAATCTGGCTTTCGGTGGTCCGCGCGCCGATTGCACCCCAGGCCACGAGGTCGGCGATATATTGCGGCGTGGTCATGTCGAGGAATTCGCAGGCCGCCGGCAAACCGAGATTGTTGATGTCGAGCAGGACCTTGCGGGCGATGCGCAGCCCCTTGTCGATCTGGAACGAACCGTCGAGATCAGGATCGTTGATCAGGCCTTTCCACCCCACCGTGGTGCGCGGCTTCTCGAAATACACCCGCATGATGATTTCCAGCGAGGAACCCAGGCGCTGGCGCAGCTTCATCAGGCGGTCGGCATAGTCGAGGGCAGCCACCGGGTCGTGGATCGAGCAGGGACCGACCACCACGGCGAGACGATCGTCGCTGCCGCGCAGGATGTCGTGCACGGCCTGCCGCGACTGCGTGACGGTGCGGGTTGCTTCCAGCGTGCGGGGATGCTCGCCCATCACGTCAGCCGGCGTGGTCAACGCCTTGATTTCACGGATACGAAGATCGTCGGTGGTGCTCAACATGGCCTGGGTTCCAGTCTCGGTTCGCTAAGGGTTCTGGTAGGTCCCGGCCGGCGGCATAAAAAAACCGCCAGTCGGGCTGGCGGTTTGTCTGGGTTTGATCTGTTGCTACGTTCAGATCGAGCGCACCCCTACCTCCGCCAGCGGCCTGCGAAAGCCAAAATACCAGTAAAAGTAGGGGGCGGATGCAAAGGTCATGGCAGCCATATAGCGACGGCGAGTGGTTTTGTCACGTGCGAATTTGCCGTCCGGCCCTCAGCTTCCCAAGGCCTGAACCCGTTCGGCGAATACCTGTCCCAGCGCGAGATGCGCCTCGGCCTCGTAATGGATGCCGTCGACCGGGCTCACCTCGATCAGCTTGCCGGTGTCGAGAAATTCGGCACCGTGCTTTCGCGCGACCGCTTCGTAGAGGGGCGGCAGGGCCTGCGATTTCTCCACCCCGCCGGCGAACAACGGCCCCAGGCAGCCGACCACGCGGATCGGCGGCGGACAGGCGATCAGGAGCTTGGCCGGCGGCTGGTCGAGATTGGGCGTCGCGGCGATGATGCCGGCGAGGATGTCGACCCCGGCGGCAATGTCCTCCGGCGGTGCACCGAAGCGGGCCTTGAGGTCATTGGTACCCAGCATCAGCACGATGACGTCGAGCGGACGGTGGCTTTCGAGACAGGCAGCGAGATAGCGCCGGCCGTTCTTGTGGACGCCCTCAATGAGATCGTCGCGAATGGTGGTACGGCCCGGCAGCCCCTCCTCGATCACATGCCAGGCATGGCCGAGAATCTTGCGCATGACCCCGGGCCAACGCGTCTTGCCGTCATAGCGCCGGGCCTCTTCCAGGCTGGCCAGAGGCGGCGTGCCGAACGTGTTGGAATCGCCGAAACAAAGAACATTCTTCATGAGCCAACAAGCTTTCTTCTGGGATCGCAGGCGTCTCGCCTGCTCTTGGAACCGCAGCGTTTGGTACGAAGGGGGTTGCAGGCGGGACGCCTGCAACCCCAGGATCTAGCGCTGCACCACAATGAACAGCCGCGGAAAGGCCAGCACCACCTTGCCGTCGGCCCGCGGCGGATAAGCCTTCGCGATGCGCGCCGTATAGTTTTCCAGAAAGGCCGGCTGCTGGCCGGCATCGAGCGGATCGAGAAAGGCGCGCAGACCGGTCGCCCGCAGCCAGGACACGATGGCCGGCGCATCGTCCAGCACGTGATAATAGGTGGTACGCCAGATATCGATCGAGGACGCTTGTCCGGCGAACAGGTTGTAGTAGTCCTCGGCCGGCAGGATGCGCTCGCGGATGCGCGAGGCATCGCCGAGCCTGGCCGCCCAGGGGCCGTCTGCAGCCGTCTCGCGCATCAGGCGATGGGACGGCTCTGCCAGATTGTCGGGCATCTGCACGGCCAGCACGCCGCCCGGCGCGGTCTGGGCGAGCAGGCGCGGCAACAGCGCCGCATGTCCGGGAACCCATTGCATCACCGCGTTGGCGAAGATCAGTTCCGGCGGCTTTTCGGCCTGCCAGCTGGTCACATCCCCTTGCTCGAAGCGCGCCGATGGGAGGCGCTTGCGGGCCTCCGACAGCATGGTTTCGGAGGTATCGATGCCGATCACCTCGGCCGCGGGCCAGCGCCTGGCCAGGAGTTCGGTGGAGTTGCCCGGGCCGCAGCCAAGGTCGACGGCAAGGGCGGGCGAGGCCAGCGGGACCCGATCGAGCAGATCGCGCGCCGGTCGCGTGCGCTCATCCTCGAAGCGCAGATAAAGCGAGGGATTCCAATCGGCCATGAAAAATATCCTTCGATCGTCGCTCCGGGAAAACGCCCACGGCATCGCGTCAGGTGATCAGGAAGCCGCCATCCACGGGCATGGCGACACCATTCACCATCGAGGCCTTGTCGCTGAGCAGAAAAGCGATGGTCTCCGCCACTTCCTCCGGCTCGAAGAAGCGCCCCAGCGGAATGCGCTGCAGCATGGGTGCGGCCTTGGCGGGATCGCTCCAGGCCTTCACCGCCATGGGCGTGAGGATCACCGTCGGGCAGATCGCATTGACGCGGATGCCCTGGCGCCCGAGTTCGTTCGCCATCACAGTCGTCAGCGAGTCGAGCGCCCCTTTGCTGGCGCAATAGGCCGCGTGATCGGTAAAGCCGATCGAGGAGGAAATGCTGGATACGTTGACGATTGCCCCCTTCTTGCCGCGGGCGATCATGCTGCGCGCGCATTCCTGGCCGAAGATCATGGCCGCGACCACGTTCACCGACATCAATTCCTGGAAGGCCTCGACGCTGGTTTCCAGGAAGGGTTCGAGCGTGGTGGTGCCGGCATTGTTGACCAGCCGGTCGACAGGCTGGATCGAACGGGCCACGGCGCGGACGGCCTCGGGATCGGCGAGGTCGACGGCATGGATCTCCGCGCCCGTCTCGGCGGACAGGCTTTCGAGCTCGGCCTGGTTGCGCCCGATGGCAATGATCTCAGCGCCCCGGGCCGCCAGCAGCTTGGCGGTGGCCCGCCCGATGCCCTTGGTTGCTCCCGTTACCACGATACGTTCGCCGGCAAATTCCATCGCGTCCTCCCACATGTTTGGCCGGCATGGTAGCGGGCAGGAGCGTGCTGACAAGTCTGACAAATCAAAGTCAGGAAATTTTGGATCGGCACTAGCTTTGATGAGCCTCTTGGGCTATTTCCCCCGGCCCTCTTCCCCACCGCCGGAGCAAAGCGCGTTCGATCATGGACGCTTTTCCTGCTCTGCCCCCAGGCTCGACGCGTCCTTGCGATTCTCGTCGGCGTCGATGGATCGCAAACGCCTTAGGAGGCACCATGCCGCCCCAATCTCCAGCAGCGGGACAAAGCGCCCCCGTCTCTGTCGGCATCGACTTCGGCACCAGCAACACCGTTGTCGCCTTCGCCCATGCCGACGGCCGCACCGAAGCGCTGAATTTCGAGCATGGCGGCCAGGGCCTGAACCATTTCGTCACGGCCCTGTGTTTCTGGGACGAGCGCCGCCCCGGCAAGTCCACGATTCGCGTCGAGGGCGGACCCTGGGCCATCGAGCAATTCGTGGAAGCGACAACCGCCCTTCGCTTCATCCAGTCCTTCAAGAGCTTTGCCGCCAGCGCCACCTTCCAGGAGACCCGCATCTTCCGCGAGCGCTATCGTTTCGAGGATCTGCTGGCGACCTTCCTCAACACCCTGGTCAAGCATGGGGGCGGGAAGCTCGATTTGTCGGCCGCCAATCTCGTCATCGGCCGTCCCGTTACCTTCGCCGGCCGCCAGCCCGACGACGATCTGGCCATGCAGCGCTACCAGACCGCCTTCGAGCGCCTCGGCGTCGTCAATCCCACCTATGTCTACGAACCGGTGGGCGCAGCCTTCTTCTATGCCCGCCAGCTCAAGCGCGATGCGACCGTGCTGGTCGCCGATTTCGGCGGCGGCACCAGCGACTTTTCGATCATGCGCTTCGAGCAGGCCGCCGGCCAGTTGAAGGCCGAGCCCCTCGCCCATTCCGGCATCGGCATTGCGGGCGATGCCTTCGACTATTCGATCGTCGACCGCATCGTCTCGCCGCGCCTGGGCAAGGGGGGGCGCTTCCGTTCCTTCGACAAGGAATTGTCGATCCCCAATCACTATTACGCCAACCTAGCGCGCTGGCATCAGCTTGCCATGATGAAGACCAATGGCGACCTCAAGGGCTTGCAGGACCTGGCCAAAGTCGCAGTGGAACCGGAAAAGCTCGAGAAATTCATCGAGATCATCGAGTTCGACATGGGATTTGCGCTCTACAGCGCGGTATCCAGGGCCAAGATCGCCCTTTCCAGCCAGGACGAGACCGAGTTCCGCTTCGCCGGCGGCGACATCGAGATCTCGGCCCCGTTGAAGCGCCGCGATTTCGAGCGCTGGATCGCCGGAGACGTCGCCCGCATCGAGGCGAGCCTCGACGAAGGCCTGAAGCGCGCCAACACCAGGGCCGAGGAGATCGAGCGTGTCTTCCTCACCGGCGGCACCTCCTTCGTGCCCGCCATCCGCAAGCTTTTCGCCGAGCGCTTCGGCGAGGAACGCCTGGTCTCAACGGACCAGTTCGAGTCGATCGCCTATGGCCTGGCCTTGATCGGCCAGGACAGGCAAAAGGAGCGCTGGGCGGTACGCGCGCCCCTGGCGGCCTGAACGTCCCGAGCCGGCAAGGTCGAACAGCCGAGAAGATCGCAAAATCATTTCGCTCGCCGTTTCTATCGAACGGCCGACGACACTGCCATCAATCGAAAGTCTTCAACACATCGCTTATCCGATCGTCCTGCAAGCGGCGCGCCCACACGCTCAGGATCGGCAGGGCGGCGAGGAAGATGGCAAAATAGCAAAAGGCCAGAAGACGGCCCTGCCAGACAGTGGCATCATCGGGTTCGGCATTTCCCAACCAGCCAAGCCCGATCCAGCACAATGCGCATAGGCCACAGGCCACCCCGAACCAGACCAGAACGGGCTTGAACCGGCACCGGTCCGTACGCAGCCATGGCAAGGCGAGAAGGACGAGTGTCGCACAGATCGCGACAACGCCTCCGCCAATCCGGCCCTGGCCTCCCTGCAGCAAGGAATAATACGGTAGCAACCACCATTGCGGCGTATGGGGATTGCCGGTCGGAGTAGTCGGATAGGCGAACAAGGAGCCCATATGTCCGCTGCCCCGGCTCGAACTTGTAATGATGCCGACGATAGCGACAAAGGCCAGGACCAGAACTGCCTGCCAGACCTGGGACGAACGGATTGTGGATGAAGGCCCCTTGCCTATGCCGAGCGACACGTCGCGGCTCATGAGCATCACCAGCAGGTCAAGCACGAGAAACAGGGCCGCCGCAACCGCCGCCACCAGGGCCGGCATCTCCCATGGAACATCGAGGAATTGGATCAGTTCACTCCGCCATAGCGGCGTGCCGCTTTCGGGAATTTCGTACTCGGCGCTCAGTCGGAGTACGCACTTGTTCCAGGGCGCCCCATAACCGGCAAGAGCCAGTATCTGCGCGCACAGGAACGCCAGAATGAACACAACCCAGCTCGCCCTGCGCCAACGCGGAAACAAGCCGTCATACAGTGAGATCCCGACGTGAACATAGGCGCATAGAAAAAGGGCGCCCATTGACGCCCTTTGGGTAGTGACGGCCGCGGATATGCCCTGCGCCGCGAAAAATACAATCAGGACAAGGCCGATGGTGCGCGCCAGCCGCGCCGGTTCTGCGGCACGGCTGGCTGGCACACTTACCTCGAGAACTTCTTGTACTGGATGCGCTTGGGAATGGTGGAATCGATGCCGAGACGCCGCTTCTTGTCTTCCTCGTAAGCCTCGAAGTTGCCTTCGAACCATTCGACATGGCTGTCGCCCTCGAAGGCGAGGATGTGGGTGGCGAGGCGGTCGAGGAAGAAGCGATCATGCGAGATGATCACGGCGCAGCCGGCATAATTCTCCAGCGCCTCTTCCAGGGCCCGCAGCGTTTCCACGTCGAGGTCGTTGGTCGGTTCGTCGAGGAAGAGCACGTTGGAGCCTTCCTTCAGCATCTTGGCGAGCTGCACGCGGTTGCGCTCACCGCCCGAAAGCACGCCGACCTTCTTCTGCTGGTCGCCGCCCTTGAAGTTGAAGGCAGAGGTGTAGCCGCGTGAATTCACCTCACGCTTGCCGAGATAGAGGATCTCGTTGCCGCCAGAGATTTCCTGCCAGACCGTCTTGTTCGGATCGAGCGCATCGCGCGACTGGTCGACATAGCCCGGCTGCACTGTGTCGCCGAAGGTGATGGTGCCCGCATCGGGCTTTTCCAGGCCGAGCAGCATGCGGAACAAGGTGGTCTTGCCGGCGCCGTTCGGGCCGATCACGCCGACGATGCCACCCGGCGGCAGGGAGAAGGAGAGATCGTCGATCAGGAGGCGATCGCCGAAGGCCTTGGAGATGCCCTCGACCTCGATGACCTTGCCGCCCAGGCGCGGCCCGGTCTGGATCATGATCTGGGCCGTGGTCGGGCCCTTCTCGTTAGCCTTGGCGAGCAGATCCTCATAGGCGTTGATACGGGCCTTGGACTTGGCCTGGCGTGCCTTCGGGCTGGCGGCGATCCATTCCTGCTCGGCAGCGAGCTGTTTCTGGCGGCTCTCCTCCTCGCTCGATTCCTGGGCGAGGCGCTTCTGCTTCTGCACCAGCCAGGTCGAGTAATTGCCCTCATAGGGGATGCCGCGGCCGCGATCGAGCTCGAGGATCCAGCCTGTGACATTGTCGAGGAAGTAGCGGTCATGGGTGACGATCAGGATCGCGCCCGGATAGGTGCGCAGATGGCCTTCCAGCCAGGCCACCGTCTCGGCATCGAGATGGTTGGTCGGCTCGTCCAGCAGCAAGAGCTCGGGCTGTTCGAGCAGCAGACGGCAGAGCGCCACGCGGCGGCGTTCACCGCCTGAGAGATTGTCGACGGCTGCATCGTCGGGCGGGCAGATCAGCGCATCCATGGCCTGGTCGACCTGGCTGTCGAGATCCCACAGATTCTTGGCGTCGATCTCGTCCTGCAGGCGGCTCATCTCGTCCGCCGTCTCGTCCGAATAATTCATGGCAAGTTCGTTGTAGCGGTCGAGCACGGCCTTCTTGGCCGCGACGCCGTCCATGACGTTCTCGCGCACGGTCTTGCTGGGATCGAGTTGCGGCTCCTGCGGCAGGTAGCCCACGCGGGCGCCTTCGGCCACCCAGCCGTCGCCGGTGAAGTCCTTGTCGATGCCGGCCATGATGCGCAGCAGGGTCGACTTACCCGAGCCGTTCACGCCGAGCACGCCGATCTTGGCGTCCGGGTAGAAGGACAGATGGATGTTGTCGAGGACCTTCTTGCCGCCGGGATAGGTCTTGTTCAGACCCTGCATGTGGTAGACGAATTGATACGCGGCCATTGCTGCCTGCTCAAGCTTTCGTGGAAAGGGGATTTGGGGCGGTGTGTAGCCGAGCAGGCGCAACGGGGCAAGGGCGCAACTCCAAGCGCAGCCCTATTTTGCCGGTCTGCCCTACCCGCGAATGGACCTACCGCCAGAAGCGGAACAGGTAATAACCCAGCGCCACATAATTCGGATAAATGTCGAACAAGGCAGCGAGCCTGTAGACCGCGTTCCAGATGGCCCCGCTGACCTGGGTGGTGAACAACAGGAACAGGAAGCCCATCATCGCCAGGGGCGCGATGGCATTGGCCTGAGCCTGCATCTCATAGGGCAGATAGGGCCGGATGATCGCAAAGCCGTCGAAGCCGGGAACCGGCAGGAGGTTGAGCACCACGGCCGATGCCTGCAGGGCAGCGAGGAATGCCACGCCCGCCCAAAGCTGGGGCGAGCCCATCGTCTCCGGCAGGCCGATGAGGAAGGGCAGCCCCAAAGCGATCAGGCAGACGAGATTGGCCATCGGCCCGGCCAGGGCCACGAAGGCATCCCAGTGCCGGTTCTTGAGCACGGCCCGGTTGATGTAGACGGCCCCGCCCGGCAGGCCGATGCCGCCCAGGATGAGGAAGAGCAGCGGGAAGCCGAAGCTGGTCAACGGGTCGGCATAGGCGAGCGGATTGAGGCTCAGATAGCCCTTTTCCACCACGGAACGGTCCCCGCCCCAATAGGCGGCGAGTGCATGAGCCCCTTCGTGCAGGCACAGCGAAATCAGCCAGCCCGACACCACGAAAGCGAACACGGCAATGCCTGAATCGAACCAGCCGGTTGCCAGGCTGATGGCCGTCACCAGGAAGACGGCGAGGATTGGGAGGAAATTGGCGCTCAGGCGCCAGGGCATCGCCGCAACTCTGGACAAGGGGAACTCGTTCTCAAAAAAGGTTGCCCTATTGTGGGAAGTTGCGCCTCGTTTCGCAAGGGCAGCAAAGGCACTCAGATGCGCAGCCCCGCCCCGACGCGCCGCAAGATCCAGTAGAACAACGCCGTCGCCGCCGCGCCGATGAGAATCGCGAACCAGAAGCCCCCTTCCGTCTCGAGAAAAGGCAGATCCTTGGTGTTCATGCCGAAGATGCCGGCAACCAGGCTGCCGGGCAGCAGCAGCGCCGTCAGAATCGAGAGGGCACGCAGCGAGCGGTTGGTCTCTTCGGCCAGCCGGGCACCCACCTCATCCTGCAGGAGCTTGGCCCGCTCCTGCAAAGTGAGGATGTCGTGGTCGAGCGATTCCAGCCGGTCGGCCAGGCGTTCGGCCGCTATAGGCAGGGCCGGCTTGTCGGCCTCGTCCGAACGTTCCTCCCAGTCGCGCAACACATGGCCGAGTGAGGAAAGCTGGCGGTGGACCCGGACCGTCATGCGGCGGACCTCGATCAGCCTGACCCGCTCGGTGGCGGCCATGTCCTCCACGACGCGGTCTTCGGCGGTATCGAGCTCGTCGGTCATGCCGGCCACGCGGCGGGCGACGGAATCGCAGAAACGGTCGATGATCGTCTCGATCAGGCGTCCGGCGGCAGGCAGGTTGAGGCCCTTCTGCACGGCACGATGGATCTCCTCCACCGAGCGCAGCGGGTGCCGGCGCCCCGAAATCACCAGCCTCTCGTTGAGCGCGAAGCGCAGACGGCCAAGATGGTCGCTCTCCCCGCCAAGCTCGCTGTGGAAATCGGTGATGACGCCGAAGATGACATGGTCGATCGTGTGCAGGCCAAGCGGTTCGTCCTTGGCCAGGAACAGGGCCCGCACCTCTTCGGGAAGGTCTTCGAAGGAAGACAGCCAATCCCGGGCGAGCCGATCGGTCAGGCTGAAATGCAGCCAGAGCCAGCCATCCTCCGCCGCCAGCGCTGCAGGTACGTCACGCGGATCGATCGCTTCGGGCTCGTAGCCCTCGCGAAAGCGATAGGCCCAAATCAGGCCGGCGATCGCCGCCGGCACGAAATTGACGCCCGGCAGTTGGTGCTGCTGAATACTGTCCATGACGCCTCCGCCAAGCGGCCCAGGCCTTCCCCACCCGAGGCCCGAATGCCGCATAGCTTCAAGTTCAGGCAACGCCCCGCCCCTGGGATAGCCGCCTGGAATGACGGGGCTAGATCATGCATGTGACAGTGGGATGACAGCCGCACGGGAGCTGTCATGCAGGGCTCGCGACCTGCTCCAGCAAAGCGGACAGACCCGGCTCCTCGACCAGGAGAGCGGCGTCCCCGGGGGTGAACCAGCGCACTTCGCGTTCGTTCATCTCACGCCAGACAGGCAGATGGCCGGTGACGTCGAGACGATAGACGAAGACGCGGACAAGATCGAAATGCAGATCGCGACGCTTCCAGTAAAGATATTCGCCAACCGGTTCCTTGCCGATCTTGCCGAGCAGCCCGGCTTCTTCCTCGGCCTCTATGGCGGCCGCCCGGCAGTCCTTGTGGTTCCTCATCGGCCATCCCTTGGGGATGGTCCAGCGCCGCGTCTCCCGCGTGGTCACCAGGCAAACCTCTGTCTTGCCGCGCTGGATCCGCAAGGGCAATGCGCCGACCTGGCGAAGCTCCGTGGCTGTGACGGGCGACTTGAGAGGATATTTGTCGACTCTGGCCATGTAACGTGAGGAAACCCTAACACTGCACTCGGCAACACTATTCATACCGCGAATATATCAAATATTCCTTAGCATTCGTGTGCCTTTTCACACCAACTTTGTTCTACCCCTTTCGAACAAGCGCATCTCTTCAAACAGACGACAAGCTTGCGGGCAGCTTTCCATCCCTTCGCGGGAGGTCAGACATTCTGGCATGACAAGACACCACATACGTCTCTATGTTGTTATCTTTTTGTCGTATACAACCCCCTTCCCTGCAGTGGTCTCGCTTTGTTGCATTGCAATACAGACTTCGAGAGATGCACGAATATCCGGCCCATTCTCCCTTGAGACATGTGCGTCATGTCGATGCAATTTTTTGGATTCATTGTGAATAACCATTACATTACCGAGCAGTACAGGGTCGAATGCGGCGACATTGTGTTGAAAGTCCTCATCGCTTCGCTTATGGCGAGTGGACTGGGCGGCTTTCGATTCGGGCGAGATGTGCACAAACGCACGTCGTGCATGGTGATGGCCGGCTAGGGGTTCGCCGCCGGCGCATTCTCACCTGCGCCGCGGCACCACGAAGTTTTGGGCGATCCAAAACCGACCTTCCACGGTGAGGAAAGGAAGCCCCATGAGAAAGATCTTGCTCGCCGCCGCTTTCGGCTCTCTCGCTCTCTCCCTCGCCGCCTGTGGCGGTGGCAGCTCGAGCTGCACGGTCGAGGCCATTACCCAGAAGGGCAAGGACCTGACGGAAGCCATGACCAACGCCATGAAGGATCCGGCCAAGGCTCAGGCGAACGCGCAGACCTGGGCTCAGAAGGCTCAGGAGCTGCTCACCAAGGCCCAGGCCGCCCAGTCCGCCGGCGGCAAGCCGACCGATGAACTCTGCAAGGCCTATGACGAGCTGATCGCGGCCGTCAAGAAGTAAGCCCCCACCGACCAGGCCGGCTTGATGCGGCTCCGAGGCCTGCCTCGGAGCCCTTTTTATTGGTCAGACGAAAATCCCTGGCCGCACCCTGGCCCGCGCGATAGCTTGATGGCGGGAGGTTCGCCATGCTCACTGATATTTTCGACCTGACGGGACGGATCGGCCTCGTTACCGGCTCCAGCCAGGGAATCGGCCTGGCCATTGCCCGCGGACTTGCCGGCGCCGGTGCGACCGTCGTTCTCAACGGCCGCGACCAGGCCAAACTTGATGCCGCCGCCCGCCAACTCACCGAAGAAGGCCTCGTCGTGGAGACGGCCGCCTTCGACGTCACCGATCGCACCGGCGTGGAAACGACGATCTCGGCCATCGAAGCCCGCCATGGCCGCCTCGACATCCTGGTCAACAATGCCGGCATCCAGCGCCGGGCCCCTTTCGTGGATTTTTCGCTCGATACCTTCCGCGACGTGCAATCCACCAATGTCGAGGGTGTCTTCCTGGTGGCGCAAGCCGTGGCTCGCGGCATGATCGAGCGGCGTTCGGGCAAGATCATCAACATCTGCTCGGTGATGAGCGAACTCGGCCGCGCCAACATCGTGCCCTATGTTACGGCCAAGGGTGCCGTGCGCATGATGACCAGGGCCCTGTGCGCCGAACTCGCCCGGCACAACATCCAGGTCAACGGCATCGGTCCGGGCTATATCGAAACCGAGCTCAACACGGCGCTGATGCAGGACGCCGCCTTCTCCGCCTGGGTCGAGGCGCGTACGCCGGCCGGACGCTGGGGCAAGGTCGAGGAGCTGGCCGGAGCCGCCATCTTCCTCGCCGGCAATGCCTCCAATTTCGTCAATGGCCACATCCTCTATGTCGATGGCGGCCTCACGGCCTGCGTCTGACGACCCTTGCGGCCTCGTCGCCCCGACAGCACTGCGGCATGCGCTATTTTCCGGGCTGGGAAGAGACCGGTGCGGCCTGCGACGCTGCGGCCTGCCATGCCGCGAGCAGGACTTTGAAGTTGGCCGCCGCTGCCGCCGCCTCGCGGCCGATCTGCGGCGTCACCGTCCGAAACTCCAGCCGCGCCCGCAGGCCCCCTTCGAGGCCAAGCGTGCCGACGCAATAATGCTGGCCCGTGACCGGCAGGCTGTCGACGTCGCACGAAACCAGGAAGGGCGTAGCGGATTTGGCATCGCGTTCGAGCCAGATTCCACCGGGATAGATGTCGTAGTCGCCGTCCGGCTGGGTGGGAGGCGGCGTGCCGGCCTTGGTCAACCGGTCCTTCCAAGCCTTGAAATTGTCGAGGTCCGGAGCCTGCGTCTGGAACATGCTGTCGCCCTTAAAGGAAGCGGGTTCATAGAGCGCAATGGTGACCAGCGAACGCGGCGCTCCGCTCGGCCGTTCCTCGCCGCGACACAGGAAGAGTGTGGCGGTATCCCCGCCGTCCTTGCAAAACTCCGCCCGCCAGCTTGCTGCCACGCCGAAGGGCTTGTCCATCGCTTCCAGTGTGAGCACCAACGCCTTGGCCGTCACCTCGGGCTGCGAACAGGCTTTCTCCAATCCGGCCTTGGTGGAGAAATTGACCTCCTCGTCGGCTTTCTCTCCCGTCACCAGCGTCAGGGCCGGCGGCCCGGAAACGCGCAGGCCCGACTTGCCGATCTTTACGCCAATCCCCTTGCGCAGGCAGTCGGCATAGGGGGTGGGTTGCGCCGCGGGGATCGGTGCAGGAGCCTGGCCCACCTTTAGCGCCGGCGTCGGCTGCGGGTTTGTCGTCTCCGCACCCGCCATCGCCGCTTCCGCCACGGCGGCATGCGGGGCCGGGCTATGCAGCACAAAACCGCCCACAGCCAACACCAGCCCGATCGTGCCAAGAGCCGCCAGGCCGATACGTTCGCGCGCTTCCATCGTCTCTCCTGAACCGAACGCCCCGCCGGGCTAGCTCATTACACCCCGCGCAATAAGGCAAAAGTGGGAGAAATGCCACCAAGGCGGCGTCGCCACTCCCCTTTGACGGTCGAAAGCGTAAACATCGCGTGGGAATATGGTGGAATGAGCGTTGCCAACCGCGCGGCAGCTTCTCACATTCACCCGATGCGGCTTTTCCCCGGGCCGCGTCCGTTCGAGGATCCTGCACCGCCATGACGCTCAAGCGCCTCGTCCTCCTGCCGCTGCAGGTCCTACTTGCGATCCTGGTGATCATCGACGAACTGGCCCGGCCGATCTACGGGCCGCTGATCCGTCGTTTTGCCGCCCTGCGCCTTGTCGAAATCGGGGAGCGCGCCGTCGCGGCCTTGCCGCGTTTCGTCATCCTCATTCTGCTGGCCGTGCCCCTCGCCGTCGCAGAGCCCTTGAAGATCTACGGCTTGCTGCTCCTGGGCCAGGGCCGGCTGGTCCATGGCCTGCTCATCCTGGCCGTCGCCTATCTCGCCAGCTTCCTGTTGATCGAGCGTATCTATGCCGCCGGCAAGCCCAAGCTGATGACCATAAGATGGTTCGCCTGGCTCATGGGGCTGATCGACTGGGTTCGCCGGACGCTGCTCGACTGGCTGAAACGAACGCCCGTCTGGGTGGCGGTGACCGCCGCACGCAATTTTGCGGCCCGCGTCGTCGCCGTATTCCGGGCTGCCGTCTCGCAGAGGCGCGGGTAGTCTTCCGGCCAACCGGGCGAAAGAGATTCGCATTAACTTTGCCTGTTCACTCTTCGACAGGCCCGCCCTGGCGGTGCCGTGCGGCCTTGTCGACGAAAGGGGTCGTCAGTCGGCCTCTATTGCCGCCACCGCAACCTCCAACCCGGCCGGCCCCGGCGCACCATTCAGAGAAGACAGGATTATTTACCCGCTTTGGAATAACTCTAAAAATAATTCCAGAATTGCACAATTTAGAATCGCTATGAACTATAATTTAGAATTACTCTTATCTTTGATCCGCAACGGTTTTCTGCGTCACAGCCCCTTGTTCATCAGAATTGAACGCGTGTAATAGCTTGCCGATTGTTAATCTTGCATCGGCTGTGGGGGCGCGCAGGAACGACACAATGCTCGTACCATTTCTCATCATGCTCAGGGAGGGCATCGAGGCAGCGCTGATTGTCGGCATTGTTGCGAGCTATCTGCGTGTCACCGGGCGAAGCGCCTGGATGCCGGCCGTGTGGTGCGGCATCATACTGGCCGTCGGCCTCTCCTTTTCCGTGTTCATCGCGCTACGCGTCGCCAGCGCCGAATTTCCCCAGCGCACCCAGGAGCTGTTCGAAGCCGTCGTCGGCCTGATCGCGGTCTGCCTGTTGACCGCCATGGTGTTCTGGATGGTGCGAGCCTCGCGCAGCATCAAGACAGAACTGCAGCACTCCGTCGATGCCGCCCTGGCTTCATCAGACCATCAGGGCCTTGCGCTGGTCGGCATGGTCTTCCTGGCGGTCGCGCGCGAGGGACTGGAGTCCGCCTTCTTCCTGCTGGCGACCTTCGAACAGAATGTCGGCTATGGCGCGCCGGTCGGCGCCGCGCTCGGCCTGGTCTGCGCAGCCATCTTCGGCGTGGCGCTCTATTATGGCGGCGCCCGCCTCAACCTGCGCCTGTTCTTCCGCTGGACCAGCGTCCTGATCATCTTCGTGGCGGCCGGCCTGGTGGCAACCGCGGTCCGCTCGCTGCACGAGGCCGGCCTGTGGAACCATCTGCAGGGCATTGCCTTCGACATCTCCGGCATCCTGCCCGGCGACAGTGCGCTCGGCACCGTGCTCGGCGGCTTGTTCGGCTATCACGACACGCCGACCCATGGCGAGGTGATCGCCTATCTCCTCTATATCATCCCGGCGCTGTTGCTCTTCCTGATGGCGCCAACCTCCACCTCCCCATCCAAATCGAAGGCCGCACGATCGTGACAGCCCCGCGCATCAATTATCCGGCTGTCGGGGCCGGCATGCTCGCACTCATCGTGGCGGTGGGCGTCGGCACCTATTTCCTGGTCGCCAAGCAGCCCGGCGCCGAAGGGTCCAGGAGCGGCGATACCGTCGCCATCGCCGTCACCGCGACGGCCTGCGAACCGAACGAACTGACGGTTCCCGAAGGGCGCACCACCTTCGCCATCACCAACAAGAGCAACCGGGCGATGGAATGGGAGATCCTGCAAGGCGTGATGGTGGTGGAGGAACGCGAAAACATCGCGCCGGGCTTCACCCAGAAGCTGACCGCCAGGCTCGAGCCGGGCGACTACGAGATCGCCTGCGGCCTGCTCACCAATCCCAGAGGCAAGCTCAAGGTGACCGCGCTCGCCAATGCCCCCAAGGAGGTCAAACCGAGCCTGACGCAGCTGATCGGGCCGCTGGCCGAGTACAAGGTCTATGTCACCCTGGAGGTCGATGACCTGGTCGAAGCGACCAAGGCCTTTACCGACGCGATCAAGGCCGGCGACCTCGCCAAGGCCCGTGAACTCTATGCGCCGACCCGTCAATCCTATGAGCGCATCGAGCCCGTTGCCGAATTGTTTTCCGATCTCGACAAGTCGATCGACGCCCGCGCCGATGTTTTCGAGAAGCTGGAGGCCGATCCGGCCTTTACCGGCTTCCATCGCCTCGAATACGGCCTGTTCAAGCAGGGCAGTACCGAGGGACTCGCGCCCTTCGCCGACAAATTGCAAGCCGATGTCACCGAGTTGCAGAACCGGGTCTCGACCCTGGTCGTACCGCCTTCCAAGATGGTCGGCGGCGCAGCCGTGCTGATCGAGGAAGTCGCCTCTAACAAGATCTCCGGCGAGGAAGACCGCTACAGCCGTACGGATCTGTGGGATTTCCAGGCCAATATCGACGGAGCCCGCAAGATCGTCGAACTGCTCGCCCCCCTGACCACCAAGGCAGATGCGGCGCGCCAGAAGAGCATCGACGACAATTTCGCCGCCGTGAATGCCATCCTTGCCAAATACCGCACGCCCGATGGCGGCTTCAAATCCTATGACGCCTTGAGCCAGGACGATCGTGTGGCCCTGCAAAAACCGGTGACGACGCTGGCCGAAAGCCTGTCGACGCTGCGCGGCACGCTGGGCCTCGACTGAAGGGGACAAACCAATGACCGACAAGACCCCCTACCCGCCGCAATCCGACACCGACGCCCCGCGTTCTCCGGGCCGGCGCTCGATGCTGCTGGGCCTTGGCGCCGCCGGCGGCGGCGCGCTGCTGGCCACCCTGCCGGGCCAGCAGGCGGCCGCGGAGGAAGCCGGTTCCACCGGCCATCTCAGCGACCGCGTGACCTATCTCGGCACCCACCAGGCCGGCGTCACCACCGATCGCCCCCCGATGGGACTGGTGGTGGCCTTCAACATCCTCGCCACCAAACGCGGCGATCTCGAACGCCTGTTTCGTGTCCTCACCGATCGCATCGCTTTCCTCACCCAGGGCGGCACGCCGCCGGCGATCGATCCCAAGTTCCCACCCCCCGATTCGGGACTGATGGGCCCCGTGGTCTCCCCGGACAATCTCACCATCACCGTGGGCGTGGGCGCCTCGCTGTTCGACCAGCGCTTCGGGCTCGCCGACAAGAAGCCGCGGCAGTTGATCAAGATGCCGCAATTCCCCAACGACGCGCTGTCGGCCGAACTCTGCCACGGCGATCTGATGATCCAGATCTGCTCCAACACCACCGACAGCAACCTGCATGCCCTGCGCGATATCGTGAAGAACACGCCGGATCTGCTGATGGTGCGCTGGAAGCAGGAAGGCTTCGTGCCGCCGCCGCGCGCCACCGGTGAAACCCAATCGGCACCGCGCAACCTGCTCGGCTTCAAGGACGGCACGGCCAATCCCGACCACAAGGACGAGGCCGAGATGAATCGCCTGGTCTGGGTGCAGCATGGCGCCGCCGAGCCCGCTTGGGCGACCGGCGGCAGCTACGGCGTGGTGCGCATCATCCGCAATTTCGTGGAGCGCTGGGACCGCACGCCGCTCGGCGAGCAGGAAGCCATCATGGGCCGGCACAAGCCGAACGGCGCTCCGCTCGGCATGAAGGTCGAAGCCGACATTCCCAGCTACCACGACGACCCGGAAGGCAAGCGCACGCCTTTGGACGCGCATATCCGCCTTGCCAATCCGCGTACGGCGGACTCACGCAAGAATCTGATCCTGCGTCGTCCCTTCAACTATTCCAACGGCATCACCAAGTCGGGCCAGCTCGACATGGGCCTGCTCTTCATCTGCTTCCAGTCCGATCTGGATGCCGGCTTTGCCACGGTCCAGCAACGCCTGAACGGCGAACCGCTGGAGGAGTACATCAAGCCGGTTGGCGGTGGCTATTTCTTCATCCTGCCCGGCATTCCCGACAAGACAGCATTTCTCGGCCAGTCCCTGCTGGCGGAGACCGCCTGAACGATCCTTCAACCTTGAACTGAAGAGAGAGAACCCCATGACACATCTCAAATGGCGCATGCTGCTGGGCGCCGCGATCATCGGTCTTGCCACGACCGCCAGCGCCAACGCGCCGGCCGTCTCCCCGCTGGATCTGGTCCAGCCCGTGGCTGACTACAAGGTCTACATCAGCAAGGGCGTCAAGAAGCTGGTGGAGGACACCGCCAAGTTCACGGCCGCGGTCAAGGCCGGCGATCTGAAGAAGGCCCAGGCCCTCTACGCCCCCACCCGCTTTCACTACGAGATGATCGAGCCGGTCGCCGAACTCTTCTCCGATCTCGACGGCAGCATCGATTCCCGCGCCGACGACCATGAGAAGAAGGAGGCCGATGACGGCTTCACCGGCTTCCATCGCCTCGAATACGGGCTGTTCGAAAAGAAGAGCACCGAGGGTCTCGCCACTTTCGCAGACAAGCTGAACACCGATGTCGCCGAACTGCAGAAGCGCATTGCCGGCCTCACCATTCCGCCCGAAAAGATGGTGGGCGGTGCCGCTGCGCTGATCGAGGAAGTCGGCGCCACCAAGATTACCGGCGAGGAAGATCGCTACAGCCACACCGACCTGTGGGACTTCAAGGCCAATATCGACGGTGCCCGGAAGATCGTCGATCTCCTGCATCCGCTGACGGTGAAGGCCGACAAGGACTTGTCGAAGAAGATCGGCACGAATTTCGAGACGGTCGAGAAGATCCTGGCCAAGTACAAGACCAAGGATGGCTACGAGACCTATGACAAGCTGACGCCGGAAGATCGCACGGCGCTGCAGGGCCCGATCACCACGCTGGCGGAAGATCTTTCCAAGCTGCGCGGTACGCTCGGCTTGAACTGAGATCCAGAGCGGAATGCACTGTCGGGTGGCGGGCCTTTGGGCCCGCCCTTCGCTCGCCGCGAGGTCCGACCGCGGCCCATGGCAGGCTCTCTATTTGTCGATCAGTTCGATCGAGCGGGTCAATGTGACCTTGCGGTCGCCGACATTGTCCTTGAGCAGGACATCGATGCGATAAGGCCCCGGCTTGTCGTTCGGCTCGAAATGAACGGACAGGGTCGAGCGGCTGTCGACCACGTTGAAGCGGCCGCCAACCTTCTCCTTGAGCGCCGTCACGCCCTGCTGCGCCGAACGGGGATCGACCGAACCGTCGGGCCCGGTCACCTTGATATCGTAGCTCACATCCGCGGAAAGATCCTCCTGCAGGGCCATGCCGGAAAACAGCACGGTCACGCCGATGGTATCGCCGTGGCGCGCCTGCGGCATCGCGCCGGTCAGGGCCGTCGCCTCCGGAGCGCCACCATTCGTCGTTGGCTTATCCGGCAGTTTGAGCATGGCGATGCTGCCTGAAAAATCACCGTCCCGGTCGGGTGCGGGCCTGAAGGTCTGGCTTCTGATCGCCAGCAGGGCGTCGAGCGCCTGCTTGTAAGGGCCGGAGGCCTCTGCGGCCCGCCGCCGCAGATAGCGTTCCAACACCTCATGCTGGCGCAGATTATAGGCGAGGCCTTGCGCAGCATTGATGCGGATCGACTTGTCGAGCTCGTTGCTGCCGGTCAATGCCCTGCCCGGATCGAGCGCGTCGACCAAGGTTGCGAGGAAACCTGGATTGCCGGTTGCAAAGAAGGCTCCCCATTTGAGATCCATCTCCACCGGCCGGCTTGGTGCCAGCGTGTAGAGATTGCCGGGCTTGTCCCTGAGAAAGCCGGGCTCCTCATGGAAAAGCGACGCGATCAGATCGGCATTGCCCGATTGCCACAGGGCGAAGATGAGAACTGACTTGCTGTCGACCGGATAGTCGCTGCCCGTGCCGATCCAGCCTTCCACGCGCGCCCGATTCTGCAGGAACAGCATGGAGAAAAAGCCGGCCAGTGTCGCACGCGAAAGACCGGTGTCAGCAATCGTTTGCGAGTTCCTCATGGCAGCGAGCATGTCGGGCACCACCGCAGGATCCTTGCGCACGTAAAAGAAGACGATGCTCTCGGCGAGCTTGAAAGCGGCTGCGCTCGGCAGGGCTTTGGCCGGTGGCGGAGAAGTCGGCTGGGGCGGCAATGCCGGCGGCGGTGGTGGTGAAGGCGATGCATCCTGCGCCGCAGCCGGAGCAAGGCAAAGGCTCATCAGGACGGAGGCCAGCAGCAAGATGCGTATCAACGGAATTGCCATCCCAGCGGCGCCGCGGAATTGCGCGCCTGTTCCAGACCAACTTACGGTACAAGACGGCAAAATTGCGCTCGCCCCGGGGCAAAATACCTCCGCAATACAGCTCTTCAGTCGATCGCCGATCGCAGCGCCGGATAGAGCCCGCGCCAACGGGCCAGGGCCTCGACATAGGCCGGCGCCAGCACCGGGTCGGGCTCGATCGTCTCGACACGGTGGGGCGGTGTGCAGATCGCGAGAGGGTCCTCGCCGGTAACGGCCAGACGCGCCAGGCGCGCCGCCCCGAAAGCCCCGCCGGTTTCACCATCGGCCAGGCGATAGACCGGAAAGCCCAGCACATTGGCGAGGATCTCGAGCCAGAAGCGCGAGCGCGAGCCGCCACCGATCACGTCGGCGCCGGCAATTTCGGTTCCCGCTGCTGCCAGGGCATCGCGACAATCGGCGAAGGCGAAGGCGACGCCCTCCAGCACGGCCTGCACCATCGCCTCGCGTCCATTCTCATGGGCAAGGCCGGTGAAGGCGCCGCGGATGACGGTGTCGTCATGCGGCGTGCGCTCGCCGGACAGGTAAGGCAGGAACTGCACCGCCGACGGTGCCCCCGGCTTGTCGCCGAGCGGGGCCAGCAGGGCGCTCTCCTTGGTCTGCAGCACGCCGGCGATCCAGGCGAGACTCGAGGCGGCCGAGAGAATCACGCCCATCTGGTGCCAGGTCTTCGGCACGGCATGGCAGAAGGCATGCACGGCACGGGCAGGGTTGGGCAGGAAGCGATCGGTCGTCGCCCACAGCACGCCCGAAGTGCCGAGCGAGAGAAAGGCCGAACCCGGCCTGATGGCGCCGAGACCCACCGCGCCGGCGGCATTGTCCCCGGCACCGCCGGCAAACAGAGGCGCTTTGGCCATGCCCCAGCGCGCCACGAGATCGGCCCGCAGGCGACCGGCCGGCTCGGACCCCTCGACCAGGCGCGGCATGGCCTGGCGCGACAGGCCGGTGGCGGCAAGTGCCGCATCCGACCAGTCCCGCCGGCCGACATCCAGCCAGAGCGAGCCCGCCGCATCCGACATTTCTTCGATCGCCTCACCGGTCAGGGCCAGGCGCACATAGGCCTTGGGCAACAGGACAAGGCGCGTCGCGGCGAAAATCGCCGGCTCGTGGCGGGCAACCCACAGCAATTTGGGAGCCGTGAAACCCGGCATCGCCTTGTTTCCGGTCACCGCACGCAGATCAGGCCATTTGGCCTCCAGTTCCGCACATTCGGCATGCGATCGGCCGTCATTCCACAAGATCGCAGGCCGGAGCGGCTGATGGTCGGCCCCGAGCAGCACGGCGCCATGCATCTGGCCCGACAGGCCGATGCCCTCGACGGCGGCGATCTCCGTGGGGTGCGTCGCCTTCAGGGCATCGACGGCCGATATGACCGCCTCAACCCAGGCTTGCGGCGCCTGTTCCGAGAAACCGGGATGTGGCCGCTGCACCGTGAGCGCGACGTCGTGACTTGCGACGACGCGCTGCTCGCCATCCGCGAGCAGCGCCTTGACCGAAGACGTGCCGATATCAAGCCCTAGAAACACGCATTCCTCCGAAGAATTGTTCGAATCGATCATGCGTCAGGCTGGAAAGCCGGGGCAAGCCCCCTCCTATCGAAAGTGCGCGAGCATGCCGCCACATGGCAGCGAACCGCGAGTTTCACGGCCGTGTCACTGCGCCTGACCTATGCAAGGGGCTCGTGGACCCCGACTTCCATCAGGGGCTGTAGACGGCGACGCCATTCGCCGTCCTGGCCAGGGCACCTACGCCCTACAGCCCCTGGTGCTTTTTTTGTCGGAGCACGCCGGGTGGAGACGATACCGATCTTCGTCCCAGGCAGTGTCGGCGGTTCCTTCCGATTCAGCGGCTGATGTTCGCCCTCGACATGGGCCTGGTCTCAACCAGCGAGCTTGAAGGCCGCCTGCAGAGCTGGCGCGGATTGCATCGACCGCAGAGGTCTGTTCTCACAAGGCCTGCAGTGAGGCAAACGACATTCCAGAGCAAACGGCCTGGAACAACAATCTTATAAAATATTCGTAAATAACAATACAAATCTTCCACAATCAAAGAAATAACTCAAAAGCTTTACTGGCGCAATGTGCGCGTAATGTTCGCCCGTAAGATGATGCATGTCTTTCAGGTGCTTGAGTCGAAACAGGAGAGATGGACCGAGCCGCTATTGGCCGTTCCCTTCTCTGGAGCAAAGCGCTCCTACCATTGGCTTCGATGCGTCCTTTCGATTCTTGCCAATGTCGCTGCGTCGCAAGACGCCATGATCTCGGCAAACCGTCGCCGCCGACGAAAGACGACCCGAATGGAGCCCCTCCTTCAGGGACGGCATGGCTCAGGATCTGACAATCCGCGCACCGGCTCGCCGTGGCACTTGCCCCGCAGCAGTCGGCGCGTGCAGTGGAGTAGACACGTGCGTACGCAATTGCTCACCTCTCTCACGGCAGGCCTGCTGGCCTTTGCCGCAGCCGGCTGCGGCCTCGCCCAGGCCGAGGACTATTATGATACTTCCTCACGCTATACGCCGCCCCCTTCCCGATCCTTCAGCGGCTCCTATGTCGGCGTGCATGCCGGCGCAGCATCCGCCAAATCGGCCAACCCCTTCGCCAAGGGCAACAGCCTCCAATTGGGCGTGCAGGGGGGTTACGACATGCGCCTCGGGCCAGCCGTCATCGGCGGCGAGGTCGAAGGCTCCAATCTCGGCGGCGCCGAGCGGCGGGCGCGGGGCGGCAAGATCAAGGAAAAATGGCGGGCCGCGCTGAAAGGGCGGGCCGGCATCGCCCTCGATCGCACCTTGCTCTACGGCACGGCCGGCTTCGCCTTCACCAAATTCGAGGGCACCGGCGGCGTCCGCGTCAGGGATGGTTGGAAGACTGGCTATCTGATGGGCGCCGGCGTCGAACAGGCCTTCTCCGATACGGTCTCCTTCAAGGTCGAATACAACTATGTCCGCACCCCTGGCCTGAAGACACGCTCGTCCTTCGGACACGCCAAGGAAGACATCGGCAGCCACGCTTTGAAAGCGGGCCTCAACTACCGATTCTAGCGATCGCTGTTGGGGTCCCCGACCGGATCCGGCGCCAAGCCGGATCCGGTCGGCCCTCGTAATGTCGGCGCAATCTTCAGCTTTTAGAGCCAAATACAGTCTGGAATCACCAATGTCCTTTCGTCGCGCTTTCGCAGTCGTGCTCGCCGCAGGCCCTCTCCTGCTGGCGGGTTGCGCTTCCGCCGTCATGAAGAACTATGTCGGTGGCCCGGTTGAAACGGTGATGCTGGATTATGGACCGCCGACCAGCATACTCGATCTCGGCCCCGGCCAACGCGCCTACCAGTGGCGCAAAGTCTCAACCAATGTGGTGCCGGGCAGCGCCAGGAGCGAAGTCCGCCGGACCCGGCGAGGCACCGATGTCGAAACCACCGAAACGCCCGGCTATGTCGAGCGACAAGAATGCTTCTATACCTTCTACGCCCGCGCTGCTGGCGAGCGCTGGCTCATCACGAATTTCCGCAAGCCAAGCCTGGAATGCGAGTGATCCGGCCTCATTGCTGAGACTGGCACGAACCGAAGACGGACGAAGGCTCCCATGCGCATCCTGCTGATCGAGGACGAACCGGAAATGGCGTCCGTACTCAAGACGGCCTTGGAACGCCAGGACGTCGTGGTCGACCATGCTTCGAACCTGGCCGATGGCGAGGCAATGGCCCGCATCGGTTCCTACGACGCCATCGTGCTCGATCGACGCCTGCCTGACGGCGAAGGCCTGACCCTGATCCCGCGCCTGCGCGCCCTGCATGTCGAGGCGCCGGTCATCGCCCTCACCGCCATGAGCGGCCTGCAGGACCGGGTCTCCGGGCTCGACGCCGGTGCCGACGATTATATGGGCAAGCCCTTCGCCACTGAGGAACTGGTCGCTCGCCTGCGCGCCCTGCACCGCCGCCCCTATACGTTGCGGGCCGACCAGGCCGTCGTCGGCCGCCTCACCTATGACTTCCGCCATCGCGAGGCGCTGATAGACGATCAGGCGCTCGACCTGCCACGGCGCGAGCGCCTCGTCCTGGAAACGCTGATCCGCCGGCCGGGGCGCACCATCATGCGCAGCACCCTGGAAGAGGCCGTCTACGCCCTCGACGACGAGATCGGCTCCAACGCGCTCGACGCGCATATTTCGCGCCTGCGCCGCAAGCTGGACGACCTTGCCGCCGGCATCGAGATCCGCGCCATCCGCAATCTCGGCTATCTCCTGCGGGCCGCCTCATGAAGCAGGCGCGGGCCCGCTCCCTGCAATGGATCCTGGTGCGGCGGCTGATCTTGCTGCAGGCAGCCATGCTCGTCTTCTTCATCGTCCTGTTCATCACCGCGCTCTCGGTCGCCAATCCCCAGCTCATGGTCGACAACGAGGCGGCCGTAGCCGCCATCACCGGCGCGATCGACCGCGACAAGGACGGCAAGCTCATCGTCAGCGACACCAAGGAACTGGCCGACTTCCGCACCGAATATCCCTATGTCTGGTACATCATCCGCGACCAGTCGGGGCAAAGCCTGCGCGTGGGCTCTGTCCCTGCCGACTATGATCACGATCTCGGGGATCTGCTGCGGGCTGTCGATCACGCCAATATCGGCTTCGCCGGCAAGGGCGACGGACAGGAGATGCGGCCGGAGGCCTATGTCCAGAAGGCCGATACCAGAGCCGGCCCCGTACAGATCGTCACCTCCACCCTGCATTCACGCGCCGAGGCCGACGGCTTCATCATCAACGTGACGGCCACCGTTGACATGGCCCGCAATCCCGACGGCAGTGCCAATTGGGCCCGGGTCCTCCCGGGCATCGTCGTGGGCCTTGCCATCTTCCTGGTGCCGATCATCGTCGTGATGGGGGTGACCACGCTGGTGACGACACCCGCCGTGGTGCGCCGCTCCCTGGCTGGCCTGGTCGGCACCGCCAATGAGGCCGCGCGCATCGATGTCAGCACGCGTGCGATGCAATTGCCGGTCGAGAACGTGCCCCAGGAGATCGTGCCGCTTGTGCATGCCTTCAACCAAGCATTGGCCCGGCTCGCCCAGGGCTTCGACCGGCACAACCGCTTCCTGACCGATGCCGCCCATGAACTGCGCACGCCGATCGCCATCCTGCGAACGCGGGCCGAGTTGTTGAAGGAAGAGCCCCAGAGCCTGCGGCTGAGGCAGGACATCGAACGCCTCTCGCATCTGGCCCAGCAACTGCTTGACCATCAATTGCTCGATCGCCCCGCCAACCATCGGCAGGTGGTCGACCTTGCCGAACTGGCGGGCCGCGTCGCCGCCGATTTTGCGCCGCTTGCCATCGAGGCCGGTTACGACCTCGCCTTCGAACCGCCGCGCGGCACCGTCGAGGTCGAAGCCAATGTGCTGCAGATCGAGCAGGCTCTTGCCAACATCATCCGCAATGCGATCGAACATGGCGGCGGCCATGGCACCATCACGGTGGCGGTCGACGCGGCCGGCGGCTTGGAGGTAGGCGACGAAGGGCCCGGCATCCCGGCCGAGGAGCAC
This sequence comes from Labrys sedimenti, assembly GCF_034424805.1. Taxonomy (NCBI): domain Bacteria; kingdom Pseudomonadati; phylum Pseudomonadota; class Alphaproteobacteria; order Hyphomicrobiales; family Xanthobacteraceae; genus Labrys; species Labrys sedimenti. Next base: position 136,277 of record NZ_JAXOUF010000006.1, on the reverse strand, counting down.
AGGAACGTATTCGAGCCCTTCTACCGCCTGCACCCGCTTTCGCGCGGGGCCGGGCTCGGGCTGAACCTCGCCCGCCAGATCGCGCAGCTGCATGGCGGCAACATCGCGATCGTCAACGGCCCCTGGAAAGGGGCTCACGTGCGTATCGAGCTCCCCCTGCTCCGCGCGGCGGCCTGAAGATCGTCAGCCGCTCAAGCCCGAATGCGGCACTCGGGACCTGGCATTAGCGCCTGTCCTCGCTGGCGACGACGCCGAGTACCGGCAGGACCAGGCGCGGCAGCTCATGCGCCACGGTCTTCACGAACATGTTCTCGATCTTCATGGCCTGGATAGGCTTCATCGTTTCCGCGCCATAGATCTTCGCGATTTCGTCGATGCTCTGGTAGATCTTGGTACTGGCCGCCTGCACCGTCCTGTCCATATAGCGCAACTGCCCGATCGCCGTGCGATAGGCATAAAAGGCATGGTAGTTCGTCGAGCCAAAGCGTTCGAATTCCACGATGACCATCGCCACGCCGCCATCGTGGCCCACCATACGCGCCACGTCCTGCTCCGCCTTGACGATACGGATGGCGCCGCAACGGGCACCGAGCTGCGTCAGGACCCTCTCCATTCCCTGCATGGAAAGGCCGCCAAGCGCGCTGATGTCGATGCCGGCGGCCTTGGCGAGGTCATCCACCGTAACGAAGAGCTTTCCGTCGACCTTGGCACCGATTTGCGTGAGGGCCTTGGCCGAAGCAACCCAGGCGCAGATGCCGGCATTCGGATTGATGTCGACAATGAGCCTGGCCATGATGGCCCCCTTGACGGACCGGACCATCTGCGCCGCTTTGCCCACCGGCAGGATCGCGATGAGCCGCAGCCCATCCTGCCCGACGCCGGCCACCGTGCCCTTGGCGAGCCCGTCTCCGAGCCGGAGCACATCGACAAAACCGGCACCGAACGTCATCAGGGCCTTTGTACCGGCTCCCACGATCATCGCGCCTTGGCTGTAGTTGGAATCCTCGACCCATTTGTCCAGGATCGCTTCGGATTCCTTCTGCTGCTGACTCCACCAATCTGCGAGCTCAGTGAACTTCCACATGGAACCTCCGTGCAAGATCGCTTGCGCGCGAGGCCTCGCCGCCGCGCCGATCCCCTTGGGGTATAGGAGCGGGCATATCGGCCGACAGTTCCCTGGAGAACCCAGGGGAGGGAATCATGCGGAAGCCCGCGACGGCTTCAGCCGAAACGACGCGACAGCAATAGCCCGCGGTGTCGGCCCAATTCCGAAGCGGGCCCGACGCGGGAGCGACGCAGCGCTTCACAAAGCGGAAAAACTCGGGAAACACCCCTCCGCTATGGTGCCATCCTTCACACGGGAAGGTGCCGGACCTTGACCATCGCAGCCATGCTCTTCGTCATGCTGGCATTGTTGGGCCTCATCTATGTCACCTTCGACATCTGAAGCGGCCATTAGTCCAGCACGGCCAGACAGCCGACGATCCCCATGAGAATGGCCGCAGACAGCATCAATACGGTCTCGGCCAGATCGCACCGGCCGGCGAGGCGCTCCAGCCGGACTGATCCGGCAGACCCGGCGATGATCTCGTCGCATGGCGGCAAGCCCGTCTGCCGCAGCGGCTCGCCACAACCGAGACCGAGCAGCAGATCGGCGGCCGTCGTGTGGAGGTGAGCCGAAAGCCGTGTAGCCATGGCTGGCCGCAGGTCGCGTTGCCCGCAGGCCCAGGCATTGATATCGCCCACATTCACGCCGGCGCGGCGGGCAAGCACCGTGGCGTCCACCCCGGCTGTCGCCATGGCCGCCGCCAATCCGTTCGGATGCGGCATATGATCGAGATTCAGCGTGATTGCATCGAACATCACGCACCTGTTTTCGGCGAGGCGTGAACGAGACGGGTGTTCGCCGGCAAGTGGAGCCGGCAGCCGTCCAGACATTCGACAAATGTAGGATATCGATGCGGTCCGCAAAGGCCGAACAGCGCTTCGGCGGCGATGGGATAGGAACACATGGCCTGTCTTCCACGACGACACCTTCCGGTATAGGGCGCGAATCACCCGAAACCTTCGACGTCTCCCTATCGCCTGCGCATATTGCGCGGACATTGCGTCCCTCGCCGGCCTGGTGGCTGCTCCGCGCAATACTGGCTGCGCGTGCCTCCTCCACGCCGCACAAACAAACATCCTCCGGCCCGTGAAGGTCGGAGGATGCTTGTTTGCAAGTCCGGCAGACGGCTCAGATCAGGCCGTATTGCTTGGCCTTGTTGCGCAGGAAGGGCAGGCCCTCGGCCAGGATTTCCTCACGGCTGTTGGCGACAGGACGCCAGACCGACAGCGCTGAAGCGAGCTGCGGTGGCATATGGATGAAGCTCTCCATGGCCATGCCGCCCTTGAAGCCAATGCCGGCAAGGCCCGCGAACACCTCGTCCCAGGCGATCGTGCCGGAGCCGGGGACACCGCGATCGCTTTCGGACAGGTGGATATATTTGAGATGCTCGCCGGCCTTGAGGATGCCGTTGGCCTGCCCCTTCTCTTCGATGTTCATGTGGTAGGTATCGAGGTGGAGGAAGACGTTGGGCGCGCCGATACGCTCGATGACGCGGACCACCTGCTCGGTGGTATTCATCATGTGGTTCTCGTAGCGGTTGACCGCCTCGAGACCGAGTTCCAGGCCGAGCGTGCGAGCATGGGCCGCCGCCTTGTCCATCACCTTGACGACCGCGTCATATTCGGCCTCGGTCGGCGGATTGCCGGTGCGCTCGCCGATCGAACCGTAGACGACGCCGGACAGGGCCTTGGCGCCGATCTCGGCGGTCTTGTCCAGCGCCAAAGTGAGGAATTCCAGCGCCTTGTCCGGATTGTTGGTGGGGCGGGAATCATTGGGCAGGCCGAGCGAGCAGACGGCATCGACGCCATGCTTTTCCAGGAGCGCCCGGGTGTGGCCGGTATCGGCCTTGGCCGGCTCCAGCAGGGCGATCTCGACGAAGGCCAGCCCATATCGAGCAGCCTCCGCGATCGACAGTTCCGCCGCTTCGCGGGTCCAGCTATGCGACCACAGGCTGGTGTGAATGCCGAAGCCCTTCATGGCAATATCCTCAATGTGTTGGCTTTTGGGTGAAGAGAGACTGGAGGAACTCGCGAGCCCAGACCCAGCGCAGGATCATGACCGCCAGCAGGAAGGCGCCCCACATCGCCGTAGCGAGATGCTGGTTGGCGCCGAGGAGATTGAGGCCGGAGGCGATGACCTGCAGGATGACCAGGGCGATCACCACCGGGATCACCCGCCCGAACCCGCCGAAGGGATCGACGCGCCCGAGGAAGCAGGCAAGCACGGTGATCAGCAGATAGGCCTCGCCATGGCCGACGCGCACCGAATTGAAGCGGGCGAGCATCACCACGCCTGCGATGCCGCACATCACGCCTGACAGCGTGTAGATCAGCGTCACGGACCGGCGGGTATCGATGCCGGAATAACGCGTCGCCTCGATGTTGGAGCCGATCATGCGGGTGGAGAATCCGAGCCGGGCCCGCGTCATCACCACATGCCAGAGCAGGGCCGCCGCCGCGAGGATCCAGAGCGGCACGGGAATGCCGATCAACGTGCCGTGGCCTATCTCGCGCACGAAATCAGGAAAGCCCGAAATGTCCCCGCCATGAGTGAGAAACTCCCCGAGGCCGCGCAGAAAGATCATCATCGAGAGCGAGACGAGGATGGGATGGGCGCCGGTATAGGCGATGATGACGCCCATCAGCCAGCCGGCGGCCGCACCGGTCACCAATGCCGCGGCCACCCCGAGGACGAAGGCGCCGACGCCGGCATCGACACCGCCATAGGATTGCAGCACCCAGGCCATGGCGAGGCCGGCGATGTTGGCCGTGAACGTCGCCGCCAGGTTGAAGCCGCCGGAGATGATCGGCATCAACATGGCGAGGGTCAGCAGGCCGAGTTCAGGCAGCTGGAAGGCGATGGAGGCGAAGGTCGTGGCGGAGAAGAAGCGGTCGCTGCTGAAACTCAGCACCGCCACGACCAGGACGAGAAAGCCGATCAGGCCGGTAATGTCACTGCTCAGCAGCTTTGCGAAACCGGACTTGCCGGCGAGCTTTGAGGTCGATGTCGGTGTCATCAGGCCGTCCTCCGGGCAGCCGGCGCGCGCCGGGATCCAGCTTTCATGGAACCGATCAGCCGGGCGACGCCGTCGCTCGACAAAGTGATGGCGATCAGGATGATGGCGCCGATGATCATCTTGAAGGCATAGGGGGTGATACCGAGCAGGTTCAGGCCGTTCTCGGTGATGGCGACCAGGAAGATGCCGAGGATGGCCCCGAGCAGCGTGCCCCTGCCCCCGCCGAGGCGCGCTCCGCCGAGCACGACGGCGGCGAGAACGTCGAGCTCGCGGCCATAGAGCGCGTTCGGCACGACTTCCTGAGCGTAATGGGCCTGCATCAGCCCAGCAATGCCGGCCATCAGGCCGAGCCAGCCGAAGGCGAGATAATGCATGGCACCGATATTGATGCCCACGCGCCGCGCCGCTTCGGGATTGTCACCCATGGCGTAGAGTTGGCGGCCCGGCGTGGTCCTGCGCAGCAACAGCCAAGTGGCGAACACGCAAAGCGCCATGACGGCGACGGGAAGCGTCAATTCAGCCGAGCCGTCGCCCGTCGCAACGCTGAACAGCACGATGCGGTCCGTCAGCCAGTCCGGCAGGTCGTAAAGCGAGACGCCGCCGGTAAGGAACATCAACGTGCCGAAGAAGAGGTTGAAGGTCGCGATCGTCACCACGATCGAGACGATGCGGAAATGATAGATCAGCGCGGCGTTGAAAGCGCCGAGCAGGAAGCCGAAGCCGCTGGCGACCATCAGGCCGACCGCCCAATTGCCGCCACCCAGATGCATCACCGTCAACGCGGTGAGGTACTGCACGACCGAGGCACCGACGGCGAAGGAGATGTCGATGCCGCCGGCGATCAGCACCACCAGCAGACCGGCGGCGAAGATCACGTTCACCGCCGAGGTATTCATCAGGTCGAACAGGTTCGACAGGGTGAAGAAGGTGTCGGTGGTGAGGGCAAGGCCCGCGACAAGGGCCAGGACCACCAGGATGAGCCAGCGCTCGGTGGCGCCGATCGGCCAGTTGCGCCTGTCAGGCATGCACATCCTCCTCGATCTTGTCGATGGACACTTCGCCCGGAATGTATTCGTCGATGATGCGACCCTCGCGCATGTGCAGGATGCGATCCGCGTTGAAATAGACTTCGGTGATCTCGTCGGAAATCAGCAGGATGGCCATGCCTTCCTGCGCCAGCCGGTGGATGATGGCGAAGATGCCGGCGCGGGCACCGACATCCACGCCGACCGTGGGCGAATCCAGGATCAGGAGCTTCGGCTTGGTGGCCAGCCATTTCGCCAGCACCACGCGCTGCTGGTTGCCCCCGGAGAGGGTCGACACCGCATTGTCGGGATCGGAGACCTTGATGGCGAGCGCCTTGACCCAGTCGTCGACCAGCGACTTGCGTCGCCCCGGTGAGATCAGCCGGAAGAGATCGAGTAGTCTGTCCAGCACGGTGATGGCCGTGTTGTCACCGATCGACTGCGGCTGGACCAGGCCGAGCTGCAGGCGGTCTTCCGAGACATAGGCGATGCCGGCATCGATGGCAGCCCGGTTGGAGGCAAGCGACAGGGCCTTGCCCTCGATACGCATGCTGCCCGAACCCGGCCGGGTCAGGCCGAAGAGCGAGAGGGCGAGTTCGGTACGCCCTGCCCCCAATCGTCCCGTCAGGCCCAGCACCTCCCCGCGCCGGATTGTCAGGCTGATATCCTCGTAGTCGCCCGGCCGCGTCAGCTTCTCCACCTGCAAGACCACGGGCGAAGCGGAATGATCACGCGCCTGCACGGCTTGGTCGAAGGTCTTGCCGGTCATCAGTTCGGTCAGGCGGGTCTGCGTCATGCCGGCGGTGGGGTAGGTGCCGACATAATGGCCGTCGCGCAGCACGGTGACGCGGGTGCAGACATCGAGCACCTCGGCCAGGCGATGGCTGACGAAGACCACGGCGATGCCGTCGGCCGACAGGCGCCGCACGATTACCAGGAGCGCGTCGGTTTCAGCCTGGCTGAGTGACGCGGTAGGCTCGTCCATGAAGACCAGCCCAGCGTCGGCGACCAGAGCGCGGGCGATCGCTACGATCTGGCGTTGGGCGATCGAAAGCGTGCGCACGGGCGCATCGAGATCGAGTTCGACACCCAGCCGGTCCAGGATGCGCCGCGCATCCGCCTTCATGGCCGCATAGTTGACCAGGCGCGGGGCGCCGCCGAGATTGCGTTCGAAGGCAATGTTCTCGGCCACCGCCATTTCGGGAAAGAGTGCCAGGTCCTGCCAGATGACCTGGATGCCCAGAGCCCGGGCGCGCGCCGGACTGAGGCCGTCTATGGTGCGCCCATCGAACAGCATCTCGCCGCCCGGTTCGGGGCGATAGACACCGCTGATCAGCTTGATCAGCGTGCTCTTGCCGCAGCCATTCTCGCCGGCGAGACACAAGACCTCTCCGGGGAGCACCTCGAAGGAGACGTTTTCGAGCGCCCGCACGCCCCCGAAGCGCTTGGAGATGTTGCGCAGTAAAAGCAGCGGCGTCGCAGGCGTATCAGTGATTGCGGCTGTGGCGGCCATGACGGTCTCCCGGCCAGGAGGGAAGGAATGAAGCGAAACGCCGGCGCGCCGAGCCGGCCCCCCCAAATAATGGAGCGTGCCGGCAACGCCCGGTCGGTTCGCCAGGGCGGGAACCTCGCCGGCTCCCGCCTCTTCTCGCGGGGCCTACAGGCCCATCTTGGCGAGTTCGTCGATGGTATCCTTGTTGAGGGATACGAGCTGGTCGACGATGAGATTGTGTCCGTCGGGATGCACGACACCCAGCCCTTCGATCGTGGTGCCGTCCTTGATCTCCTGCCCCTTGGCCACCATGGTGCCCAAGGTGACGAAGACCTCGCCGGCCAGCATCGGGTTCCACATGAAGCCGCCGGTCAGCGTGCCGTCCTTAACGAGCTTGCGGCCCTGGCCGGGAGAGAACGGGCCGAGCACCTTGATCTGCCCCTTCTTGCCCTTCTCGGCCACGGCGCGGGCGGCCCCGATCGGTCCCTGGCTGCCGAAGGCCAGGAAGCCCTTGAGGCCGGGATGGGCACGGATGAGATCGAGAGCCGTCGAGCGTGAGGCATCGACGTCCTCGGCGACGCCGTAGCGGTCGCCGACCAGCTTCATCTCCGGTGCGTTCTGCTTGATATAGGCGATGGCCGCATCGGCCCAGGCATTGTGCAGCGGCACGGTGAGCGAGCCGACGAACACGGCATATTCACCCTTGCCGCCGAGCGCCTCGACCAGCTGCTTGCCATAGGCATCGCCGAAGCCCTTCACCGAAGCCAGCTCGAAATCCCAATCCGCCTGCTTCTGCTTGGGCGATTCATGGGTGATCACCTTGATGCCGGCCTTGCGGGCCCGCTCCAGCACCGGCTCGAGCACCTCGGCATCGTTGGGCACGACGCCGATCACGTCCACGCCCTTGGCGATCAGATCCTCGATGGCGCGCACCTGCAGGGCCGGATCGGCGCTGGTAGGTCCAACCATGAAAGCCTCGACGCCGAGTTCGGCCGACTTCTTCTTGATCCCGGCTTCCATGGCATTGAACCAGGGAATGCCGCCGATCTTCACCACCACGCCGATGACGGGCTTGTCCTTGGAAGCGTAAGCCGAACCGAGCACGCCCGGCAGCAGCAGCGAGCCGGCACCCAGGGCAGACGCAAGAAATGCACGGCGATCGAGCCTCGCCGCGCGAATGGAATCAGAATTCGACGCCATGGAACAGTTCCTCCCTCATTGTTCTGGCTGCCGCGGCTCCGATATCCCCCCGGCAGTTCACCTGAGCTAAATCCATTCAGCATTTGTTGTCAAGGTGGCTAAAAGGATTTAGCATTGAGTTGATGATCGAGTCTCCAATTCGATCCGCAAGACAAAAGAGGGGACGATGGCGCGCTCACCCAGCGGACGCAGGTCCACCATCTATGATATCGCCGCCGCGACCAAGGCCTCTCCTTCCACGGTCAGTCTGGTGCTCAATGGCAGCTGGACGCGCTACCGTATCAAGGAGGACACCGCCAAGCGCGTGCTGAAGGCCGCCCAGGACCTGGGCTATGCCGTCAACATGAAGGCCCGGGGCCTGCGCCTGTCACGCTCCGGCCTCGCCGGCATGATCATCCCCCATTACCGCAACCGCTTCTTCGCGGGCTTGGCCGAGGCCTTCGAAACCGATACGCGCCGGCGAGGCCTGTGCCCGATCGTGGTGAGCACCCAGCGCGACGAAGCAATCGAGGCAAGCGTTACCGCCACCCTGCTCTCCCAACAGGTCGAGTTCCTCTTCATCGCCGGCGTGCGCAACACACAGCCCCTCAATGCGCTCTGCCGCGCCGCCGGCATTCCCTGTGTCAATCTCGACCTGCCCGGCAGCGACGCGCCTTCGGTGGTTACCGACAACTATGGCGGCGCCCGCGCCCTCACGGAAAAGCTGATCGCCAAGCTGCGCAAACGCCGGACGGCGCCGCGCGACCTGCTGTTTCTCGGCGGCATCGCCGGCGAGCATGCCACCGACCGCCGCATCGAAGGCTTTCGCGATGCCGTGGCCGCCAATGGCCAGGAGATGACGCCGGAGGTCTCCTGCTGCGGCTATCGCCCCTCATCGGCGCGCGAGGCGCTCGCCGCCCGCTTCCAGGCGCTCGGCCGCATGCCGGACGGCCTGTTCATCAATTCCATCACAGCCTTCGAAGGGCTGGTGCAATTCTCCCTGCAGGTGCCGCGCCAGGCCATGCGTGAGGTCAGCACGGTATGTTCCGACTGGGATCCCTTCGCGGCCCATCTGCCTTTCGACGTGACGATGACACGCCAGAACGTCGAAGCCATCATCGCCGAAGGCTATGCTCTGGTGGACAATTACGTTCCCGGCGAGAATCCGATGGTGGTCGTGCCGCCCGAATTCGCGCCGAGTTCGGAGCGGGAGAGCAATTGGCGCTGAGGAAAGCGGCAAGCGCGCGCTACCAGCCTCGCGGCAATCCACCATCTTGATCGCAACGCTTCCCCGGCCTGAACTGGGGATGCCAGAACGAAGAATGGATATAGCCGGGGACGGAACATCAGGATGAAGAAACTCAAGCTCTCGTCGGCCCAGATGGTCGCGGCTGCCCGCGCCCGCATCGAGGAAATCGAGACCGAGGATGCGATCGCCATGGTCGGCGACCCCAATGTGGTCATCGTCGACATCCGCGATCCCCGGGAGAGGCAGCGTTCGGGCTATATTCCCGGCAGCTTCCATGCCCCCCGCGGCATGGTGGAGTTCTGGGTCGATCCCGAAAGCCCCTATTTCAAGGACATCTTCGGAGAGGACAGGAAGTTCGTCTTTCATTGCGCCTCCGGGTGGCGCTCGGCCCTGACCGTGGCAACGCTGCAGGACATGGGCTTTGCGGCGGCGCATCTCAAGGACGGTTTCTCGTCCTGGGAAAAGGCGGGCGGGCCTATCGAGTTTCCCGAGACCCGCGACGGCAAATGAAGCAGGCCGGCTCCGCGCGCTCAGGCCAAAACAGCCAGAATTGACCAACGCCTGACCTGAAAAACCGAGAACGCTGAACGCCGAAAAAACATTTTTTTCAATAACATGGCAGGAATACTGGAATCGGCCTCACACCCGTTTCCTTATGCAATCCTGATTTGTTGGGGCAGCGCCGACCCCCTACCCTCACGGTCATTGTCGATATCAATCTGTCTGTCGCACATGACCGTACCCTATCTGCGCGAGGCGGGCTCGGCGGATCTTCCCGCCCTGGTCGATCTCGAAAACGCGGCCTTCGCCGGCGATCGCATCAGCCGTCGCGATTGGCGCCATCTGCTGACCAGCCCTTCCGCCCTCGTCATCGTCAGCGACGATGCCGAGGGCCTCACGGGCTGCAGCGTCGTCCTCACCAATCGCCGCACGGCCGTCGCGCGGCTCTATTCCCTTGCCGTGGCGCCACGTGCCCGTCGGCAGGGCATTGCCCAGGCACTCCTCCAACAGGCCATGGCCAGCAGCGCCGGGATCGGCGCCCATCTGCTGCGCCTGGAGACGCGCAGCGACAATCTGCCCGCCCAAGCCCTGTTCAACCGCCTCGGCTTTCGCCCCTTCCGCCGTGTGGCGAACTATTATGAAGACGGGGCCGAAGCCATTCGCTTCCAGCGCCTGATCGACCGCGACTGCCTCAGGCAAAGTGCGTTGCAGTAGATGCGCCTGCAACCTTAAGCCCCTGCCTGGACATATCTTTCATCCTCTTGAAACTGCCGGCGAAAGACGGGCCAGATGGCCGCAGCGCTGGGCACCGACCTTCCCTTCGTGAAAGCAACCAATGCCCGCTCAACTGATCATTGTCGAAAAACCCAGTGATTTTCGCTGGTCAGTCCCCGGTGTCCGGGTGATCACCGCGCAGGACTTCATCGCGGAAGGACCAGGCCTGCTGCAGCGGCCCCGCCGTATCATCAATCTGTGCCGCAGCTATGCCTATCTCAGCATCGGCTACTACGTGTCCCTGCTCGCCGAAGCGCGCGGCGAACGGGTGATGCCGAGCATGGAGGCTATCACCGACCTGCAGGTCAAGGCAGTGCAGACCCAGAAGCTCGCCGGCCTCGAGCGCTGCCTCGGCCCGCTTGCCTCCGTACCCCGGGCGGTGAATGCAATGCGCATCCAGGTTTTTTTCGGTCAGGTCGAGGATCGCGGTGTCGAAGATCGGGGGCTGGCGGAGTTCGCGAGCCGCAGCTTCGAACTGTTCCGCTGCCCCCTCCTGGCGATCGACCTCGAACGCCTTGAAGGCGGCGCCGGCTGGAAGATTGCCGCCCTGCATCCGCTCGACCCGCGCAATGTCGACCCGGCCCGCGACAGCCTGTTTCTCGACGGCCTCGCCCGCTTCTGCCGGCGCCCCTGGCGCCATGTCCCTTCGGCCAGCGGGCCGCGCATGGACCTGGCAATCCTGCACGATCCCAAGGATCCCCTGCCGCCCTCCAAGCTGAAGACCCTCCTGGCCATGGTGCGTATCGGCCAGGACATGGATATTGCCGTGGAGCTGATCGAGAAGAAGGACTATCCGCGGCTCACCCAGTTCGACGCCCTGTTCATTCGCGAGACCACGGCGATCGCGCACCACACCTTCCGTTTCGCCCGCAAGGCCGCCAGCGAAGGCATGCCGGTGATCGACGACCCCGGCTCGATCCTGCGCTGCACCAACAAAGCCTTCCTGTCGGAACTCCTCAGCGGCAACGGCATCGCCACACCCCGCACGCTCTTCCTGACCCGCCGCACACTGGCGGGTTTCGAAACGCAGCTGACCTATCCCGCAGTGCTGAAAGTGCCTGATGGCGCCTTCAGCCTCAGCGTGAAGAAAGCCGAGAACTGGCAGCAATTCCAGGAGATTGCCGCGGCCATGTTCAAGCAGTCCGGCCTCATCCTGGTGCAGGACTACGTCTATACGCCCTTCGACTGGCGCATCGGCATTCTCGCCGGCGAGGTGATCTTCGCTGCCAAATATTTCATGTCCTCAGGCCACTGGCAGATCATCCAGCATGGCGAGGCCGGAGCCTACACCGAGGGCCGCACCCAGGCCGTACCGGTCGAGGAGGTGCCGCGCGAAGTGATCGAACCGGCAGTGCGGGCGGCAGGACTGATCGGCACCGGCCTCTACGGGGTTGATCTCAAGCAGACCAAATCGGGGGTCCTGGTCATCGAGGTCAACGACAATCCCAATATCGATCTCGGCCTGGAGGATGCCGCCGCCGGCGAGGGGCTCTACCGCAAACTGCTCTCTCACTTCCAGGCCCTAGTCGATGCCCGCCATCGTCCGCCCGCGCCTGCGCTTCCCTCCGAGGCTATTCACCGCCCTCGTCTGGTGCATGATCTGCGCGACACCGGCTCCTGAGGCGATGAATATCGGGGGCGTTTGCGGTTCGCGCGCCTCCGATCACTACAAGAGATGCACCACCCCTTCATGAAGGGCGATGATGAGCACGGCAAGCATGGTGCTCACCGCCAGGAGGGCGGCAAGGCTCGTCAATGCTCCCTGCAGAAAGACCGAAACGGCATTGGCTCGAAACGACACGGCAATCCTCCTGATGGAGAATGCAGTATCGGGCCTGGATGCTTCTGCCCTCGGTCCGCCATGTAAAGTTTCGTTGCGAATGCCGGGACCGCCGTCAGGGTGAAGCGTCGAGCGCCTTCAGATGTCGTAGCTGACATAATAGAGGCAGCAGGCCGAGGCCAAAGCGAACAGCAACGCGTAGAACATGACACGACCCTTCGTAACGAGGGCTGGATCATGCCCGGCAAACCTTTCCAGGACGTGTCTGAGCGATGGCCGGATCGTGTTAAAGTGTTTCCTGATGAGCCAAGTTTCGAAGACCTGCGCATCACTTTGAAAATATGGAAAAAAAGAGATTAACGGCGTCACGGTTTCGCCGCGATGGGACCATCCGTTTTCGAGACCAGGTCTCAAATCCGCATAGGCCGGAAAAGCCCTCGAAAAAACGCCTTCATAGTCTCCGGTCCAATGACCGTGCTCCTCCGAAGAGGCCTGCTCAACCGCTGACGATCAGGTCGTTCTGCAGCTTCAGCTGCCCCTTGAAGAGCATCACCGTCAACACGTCGTCGAGCCGCTCCTTCAGCACGGAACTAGTCGCCGCAAAGCCGAACAGGCGGGCAGCCGCCACGATCAGTGCATCGCGGGGCGCCCCGTAATTGGTGGCAATCACGGCAAGAAAGGCCGCTTCGATTTCTTCATTGGGCAGCATGTCGGGACGTCGCAGGCCGGCGCTTTCCACCGCGGAGCGATCACGCAGGACCACCGGCGCTTCCGGCAGCCTGTAGAAGGGCCCGCCAACGATCTTGCCGGTCACGCGGGCGACGTCGATGCCGTCCTGCACCGCCTCGCGTACCCTGTTACCGGCCCGTGCCAAGCCGAAGGAATCGCGGATGCGCGCCACGATCTCCTGTTCATGCACCGGCCCCTCGATTTCGACCACGCCGACGACATAGGCTGCCATGCGTGCCGTCGGCACCTCGTGGAGTTCCGCCGTGCCAGTCACGCTAAGGCGCGCCTCGACATAGGGGCGTGCCGGCGAAGACGCGGCAGGCTCCTCGGGCATGGCCAGCGGCTCGTCGATCGGCAGCGGCAGCGGAGACTGCTCATCTTCCGCCGCGTTTTCCGGCTCGGCCGACACGGCGAGCTCCTCGTCCCGTTTGCGCCAGACAGCCTTCGCCCGTTCGATCGCGGCCTCGACCTTGCCGAGTTCCTCCCGGGGACGCAGATACCAGTCCGTCGACCAGATGCGATGGACCACCCAGCCCTGCCCTTCCAGCACATGCTGGCGCAGCCGGTCGCGATCGCGGGCCGAGCGGGAGGCATGATATTGCGCCCCATCGCATTCAATGCCGAGCAGGAAGCGCTGCGGCCGATCGGGATCCACCACCGCGAGGTCGACGAAAAAACCGGCACTGCCGATCTGGTGTGCGATCTTGTGCCCGCGCGCGCGTAGCTGGTCGGCGACCTGCTCCTCGAACAGGGAATCGGGTGCCCTGCCGGTTTCGACGGGCGTGCCGAGCCGGCCGGTCTCGGCATAGTCGAGAAACAATTTGAGCGCCGCAACGCCGCGCGCATCGGCGCGCGCCAGATCGATGTCCTCGCCGCGAATGGAGGAGAACACCTCGCAGCGATATTTGGCGCGCGAGATCAGCACGTTGAGCCGCCTCTCGCCGCCGTCCAGATTGAGCGGGCCGAAGCTCATGGCAAGATAGCCCTCGGTGCTGCGGCCATAGCCCACCGAAATGAAGATGACGTCGCGCTCGTCGCCCTGGATGTTCTCCAGGTTCTTGACGAAGAAAGGTTCGTTGCCTTCCCGATTGAAGAAGACCTCGGTGGCAGGGCTCTCTCGCCGCTGCAGTTCGAGTTCCTTGAGGATGGCCTGGCGCTGCGCCACCGAGAAGGTGGCCACGCCGAGTGAGAGCGAGGCGCGATGGCGGGCATGCGCCATGATCGCCTGTGCCACGGCCCGGGCCTCCTCGGCATTGGTGCGGCTGTTACCGCGATCGTAGACCGCCTTGGGAAGATAGCGGAAGATCAGGCCCATCGTCTCGGCGCCGCCCGCCGCGCCGTTGGGAAGCCGGCCGCCGGCATGCGGGCTCGGCACCACCAACAGGCGATTGTCGTAGAATTCGCGATTGGACACGGTGATCAGTGACTGATGGCGGGAGCGATAGTGCCAGTTGAGCTGGCGGTAGGGCATGCCCTTGGCGAGGCAAAGATCGAGGACGCTTTCGGCATCGCTCGCCTTGAAGGTTTCCTCGTCGCCCTCCTCCTCCGGTACTTCGCCGGTCAGCTTGGCGAAGAAGCGTGTCGGCGGCAATTGCCGCTCGTCGCCCACCACGACGAATTGAGACGCGCGCGCCACCGCGCCGAGGGCATCGACCGGTTCGACCTGCGAGGCTTCGTCGATGACGAGCAGGTCGAAGCTGAGCGCCCCGGGCTTGAGAAACTGGCTGATGGAGAGCGGGCTCATCATCATCACCGGCTTCAACTGCTGGATGGCCGGGCCGGCCCTGTCGAGCAATTGCCGGATGGGCAGATGGTTGCGCTTCTTGGCGAACTCGCCATTGAGCACGCCGAGCGGCCCGATGCCACCGGCAGCGACCGGACGTTCACGCAGATGTTTAAGCGCCACGCTCTCGCGCGCCAGGGCGATGCGTCCCTTGTCCAGAGCTCGGAATTGCTCGACCGTGCGGTTCTGCAATTCGCCGTCGAAGCGCTTGAGATCGGGGTGCCGGGCGAAGAGATCCTCGCGCAAGGCCTCGTAATAGGCACGCTCGAAGGTCGCCACCAGGCTGTCCCCCGGGATGCGGCCACCGAACAAGCCGTCGACGAGAGCACCAAGCCCTGCCGCCCGCGCCACCCCGCAGCGATGGGTGAACGCTATCCAACGCGTGATGCTTTCGAGATTGGCCAGCCAGAGGCGCAGTTGCTGCGCCAGAACCGCGACCTCCAGATCCGCGCAATCGGCAATGCCGTGGCCTCCCTCCAGGTCGTAATCGAGGAAATCGCTGAGTGTCTTCAGATCCTCGAACAGGCGTGGCACGCTCTGTACGATCACCGCCCCCATGGCGCCGAGCTCGCGGCCGCCCGGCCGGGCAGCCAGCCGATCCAGGAAATCGGGAGCGAGCGCAGGATGACGGTGGTCGCGCCACCAGTCGGTAATCGCCTGCAGGCGCTCCCAGTCGGATTTCTCGCCGGCCCAGAGCGTACCGAAGGCGCGGGCGCCCATGTCCTTCTGGCTCTCGAAACGGCGGCGAAGCTCCTGTGCGGAGATCATGCCGTCGAGAAGCTGGAGCCGCCTGGCCAGGTCACCGGGCATCTCCGTGGCCAGCAATGCCTTGAACTGGGCCTTGGCACTGCGATAGCGGCCCGAAAAGAAGCGTAGGAAGGATGCACCATGCACGGCGAAAGCCTCTCGGATCGGCCGCAGATCCGCCGTCCAGGCCTCGGCGCGATAGACCTGCGCCATCGTGTCGGCGACCTTGCGATAGGCCTTGCCGAGAGCGACAAGCTCGCCCAGGGCGCCGGCATCCTCGCGCCACACGGGCTGGGCGAGCAGGCGCCGATCGGCATGGGCGGGCAGCGACACCGCCGCGCAGGTGGTGCGCCAGACCGCGTCGAGGTCTCGGATCGTCACCACTTCGAGGACAAAATCCTTGATGACGCCGGCTGCCGTCTCCCCCACCGCCTCCAGATCGGCCTCGACGCTGCGCATCAGGCCCGCCAGCCGTTCGAGCTCGGCGGGATCGATGGCATCGCGCCTGACCCCGCGCCAGATGTTGGCAGAGGGCTCCCCGACCGTACCGAGGCGTTCGGCGAGCTCGGCCATCAGCTCCTTGTTGGCGCGCGCCTGCTCGGCGCTCCATCGGCTGGCGCCGTCGATGGCAAAGCCGGGCAGGCCACCGGCCTCGCGCAAGGCGACGAGCCGGCCCAGCAACCGGTAAGGCGTAAGTCCGCTCGGCCTCATCGGCTCGTGCAGCATCGCCGCGTGCCGGTTGAGACCGGTCTGGGTCTCGGCGAGGCGCCCGGTGACACCGGGGTCCTGGACCGGCGTCTTCAGCGCAAGCTCACGCGTTCGCCGCAACTCCTCCAGGAGCAGGCGCTTATTGGCCTTGGTCGAGTGCAGTTCGAGCGTCATCGGCCCGAGCCCGACCTGGCGCAACCGCCGATGCACCACGTCCAGCGCCGCCATCTTCTCGGCTGCGAACAGCACCTTCCTGCCCTGCAGGGCCGCTCCGGCAATGATATTGGCGATGGTCTGGCTCTTGCCGGTGCCCGGTGGGCCCTTGATCACCAGATGGCGCCCGCGCAGCACTTCCTCGATGGCGACGGCCTGCGATGAATCGGCGTCCAGCACGTGGTTGAGTGCCGGCGGCGGTATTACGGGATCGATCGGCTGGCCATCGGGGACGATCGGCTCGAAGGCCTCGAAGCCTTCCCCCAGCAGCGCGGCCACCGGTCCATGTTCGTGGATGGCGCTACCTTCGGGCCAATTGGCCGGATCGAGGTCGCGATACATCAGGAATTTGGCGAAGGAAAAGAAGCCGAGCACCATCGCGTCCGGCAACACCTCCCAGCGTGCCTTGCCCGAGACGGTCCTGGCGATCTCGGCGACATAGGCTGGAATGTCGACCTCGTCCTCGTCGGGGAAGTCTTCGATCACCATGCCGAAATCGCCGCGCAGCTTGGCCTGGATCGACAGATTGGGCGAGGCCGGCTCGTCCCGTATGCGCAGGGTGAAGCGCTCGGCGGCGCTGGAACGGTCGAGACGCACCGGCAGGAGCACCAGCGGCGCATGGCGAGCGATGTCGGATTTGTCGTCCTCGTACCAGCGCAGCAGGCCGAAGGCGAGGTAGAGGATGTTGACGCCCTGCTCTTCCTCGATGGTGCGGGCATCGTACCAGATGTCGAACAGGCGCTTCTGCAGGGCTTCGGCGGCCAGGCGGGTCTGCAGCCGGTTGGGCGCCGGCGCTTCGCGGCTCGGCGCGGCCTCCGGCGGTGCCGGTGCTGAAGGGGCTGTGCCTTCGATGGCCAGTTCGCCTTGCACCGCCTCCTGCGGCTCTTGTCCGGGCAGGAAAGTCAGTGCCTTGCCAGCCGCCAGCAGATCATAGGTTTCGGCCGCCTTAGCCTCGATGATCTCAATGGTGCGCACGCCCTTAGTGCGCATCGGCAGGTTGATCAGCCGATTGCGCAGGCCAAGGTCGAGCAAAGCCTGCCGCTGTTCCAGCAGACGCTTGCGCACCGGATTGTCAGGCATCGATTCGAACCCCTCCATGCGAAGTCTATACTGGCGGGGGCCGAATTTTCCAGCGTGACACCGCTGGCCGGCACAAAATACCTCACCATATGGAAAACGGCGCGACACCGGGGTGCCGCGCCGATTCCGAGCCTGTTTGCCGGACGATCAGGACGGAATATTGTCGAGATCACGATCCTTGGTTTCCGGCACGAACAGCATGCCGATCACGAAGGTCAGCGCCGCAACCACGATCGGATACCACAGGCCGTAATAGAGATCGCCGCTGGCCGCCACCATGGCGAAGATCACGAAGGGCACCAGGCCGCCGAACCAGCCATTGCCGATATGATAGGGCAAGGACATGCCGGTATAGCGGATGCGGGTGGGATAGAGTTCCACCAGGGCGGCTGCCATCGGGCCATAGACCAGCGTGACGAGGACGATCAGCACGATCAGCATCACCACAAGCATGGGCTTATTGATCGCGGAGGGATCGGCCGGCGCCATCGCATAGGTGGTGGCGGTCTTGTCGGTGCCATCCGGGTTCTTGACGACGGCACCGCTGGCATCCTTCACAGGCGCCGCCTTTTCCGAAACCGGATATTGATGGTCCTTCAAGGCCTTGTAGAGCGCTGTCGTGAACTCGGCTTTCTTGGCCTTGGCAGCGGCGGCATCGAGGCCTGTCGCGACATAGGACGGGATTACGGTGTCGCCGATCTTCACCGAAGCCGGCGTCCCCGGTGCGGCCGCCTCATTGGTGTAGGACACCGAACTCGAAGCCAGGAAATTCTTGGCCACATCGCAGGACGAAGTGAACTTGGCGGTACCGATCGGATCGAACTGCACCGAGCAATCGGCCGGGTCGGCGACGACGCTGACGGCCGACTTGGCGAGTGCGGCCTCGAGCGCCGGGTTGGCGTAGTGGGTGATGGCCTTGAAGATCGGCTGGTAGAACACCGCCGCCAGGAGGAAACCCAGCAGCATGATCCATTTGCGGCCGATCTTGTCGGAGAGCCAGCCGAAGAACACGTAGAGCGGCAGGCTGATCGCCAGAGCGACGCCCAGCAGAAGCGAGGCAGTGGTGAGATCCACGCGCAGGGTCTTGGTCAAATAGAGCAAGGCGTAGAACTGCCCGGAATACCAGACGACAGCCTCGCCGGCGACCATGCCGAACAGAGCGATCAGGCCGATCTTGAGGTTGGACCACTTCAGGAAGGCCTCGCTCAGGGGCGCCTTGGAGGTCGCCCCCTCCTCCTTCATCTTGACGAAGGACGGACTTTCGGCGAGCTGCATGCGGATCCAGACTGAGACCAGCAAGAGGATGATCGAGATCCAGAAGGGAATGCGCCAACCCCAGTCGCTGAAGGCGGCATCGCTCATATATTGCCGGATCAGCAGGATGATGATCAGCGAGAGCAAGAGGCCACCGGTCGCCGTCGCTTGGATCCAGCCGGTATAAAGGCCGCGCTTGCCGGCCGGTGCATGCTCGGCCACATAGGTCGCGGCCCCGCCATATTCACCGCCGAGAGCCAGGCCCTGCACGATGCGCAGCCCGATCAGGATGGTAGGCGCGATGGCGCCGACGCCGAGATTTTGCTCACACCAGGCATAGCTGGGCAACAGGCCGACCAGGAAGGTCGAGGCGCCCATCAACGTGATGGTGACGAGGAAGGTGTATTTGCGTCCGACCAGATCGCCCACGCGGCCGAAGACGAGAGCCCCGAAAGGCCGGACGATGAAGCCTGCGGCCCAGGCCAGCAGCGTGGCAAGGAAACTTGCAGTCTCGCTGAGCGAAGAAAAGAAATGGGCGGCGATATAGGTCGCCAATGAACCATAAATGAAGAAATCGTACCATTCGAAGGCCGTGCCCAGAGAAGACGCGAAGATAACCTTCTTGTCTTCCCTGCTCATCGGCGCCGAAGGGTCGACACTTGCCGTACTGACTGACATCGATGCTCTCCCCGCCGGCCGGGCACAGCCCAGCGCACCCGTGCCGGATGTCGTGTTTCCTCATCGGCCGTTGACCGGTCCGTTGTCGGCTTTGATGCCGGTGGACGAGGCCTGAAGCGCGGAATCCTCAGACGATCGTCACGCTGTTCAATCAAGCTTCGGCACGCGCCGGCGACTCTGTCCGGAAAAACCACGGGCCTAAATTCGGACGGTTTCATAGATACTTGGCAGCGTCAAATTGTGATTCGAGTTATACTTAGCAACGTTAAGGCGTTCGGCTGTGCAGACCGGACATCATGTTCGCCACTTCCCTGCTACACCGATGCCGCCAACCGATTGCGTGTTACCGGCATGACTGTCGAAGTCGGTTGCGATGCCTTATGATCATCCACAACCTTTGGTTGAGATCTTTCCGGACGTCGAAAGGAAACCGCCATGCGGATGGCCTGGTTGACCTGCCTGTTCCTGGCAATCGGCCTTTCGACCGGAACGCCGGCCGGGGCGCAGATCAAGCTCGGCGTGGCTGGCCCGATGACGGGTCCGAACGCCGTCTTCGGCGAGCAGATGCGAAAGGGCGCCGAGGCGGCCGCCAAGGCCATCAATGCCAAGGGCGGTATCGCCGGCCAGCGGGTGGAAATCGTCATCGCCGACGACGTTTCAGACCCGAGGCAAGGCGTGGCGGCCGCCAACAAGCTTGCGTCTCAGGGCGTCAGGCTGGTGGTGGGTCACTTCAACTCGGGCGTCACCATTCCGGCCTCCGAGATCTATGCCGAGCGCGGCATGCTGATGATCTCGCCCTCCGCCACCAATCCGAAGGTCACCGAGCGCGGCCTGTGGAACGTCTTCCGCGTCACGGGCCGCGACGATCGCCAGGGCAGCGTCTGGGCCGACTATGCCGCCAGGAATTTCAAGGGCAAGAGGGTGGCCATCCTGCACGACAAGACCACCTATGGCCAGGGTCTGGCGAACAGCGCCCGCGATGCCTTCGCGCAGGCGGGGTTCAAGCCGGTGCTGGAGGCTGGTGTCGATGTCGGCGAGAAGGACTATTCCGCCATCGTCGACCGGCTGGGCAAGGCGCGAACCGACCTCCTGCTCTGGGGTGGCCTCTACACCGAGGCGGCTCTCATTCTCAGGCAGCTGCGCGAACGGGGCCTCAAGACGGTGCTGTTTTCCGGCGACGGCCTGATCGGCAGTGACTTTCCCGCCATTGGCGGCGATGCCGTGATCGGCACGCTGATGACCTTTCCTCCCCCACCCGGCCAAAACCCTGCGGCTGCCGACATCATCCGCGCCGCCCCCGACTTGGCGGAAGGATATGGTCTCTACACCTACGCCGCGGTCCAGGTTTTCCAGCAGGCTGCCGCACAGGCCCGAACGCTGGATCCAAGGCGCATGGCGGAAGCCATGCATGGCGGCCAGCCCTTCCGCACGGTGCTCGGCGACATCGCCTTCGACGCCAAGGGCGATCGCACCACGCCTGACCTGATCGTCTATCGCTGGCAGAAGGGCACCGACGGCACCATCACCTATCAGCCGGCAGAACCACAGGCACCGATTGTGGCGGTGTCCGACACCCCGCCGGACAATGCCGGCGGCGCGATCGAAACGGCCCAGGACACGTCGAAACCGGCTCCCGCGGTCGACACGGCTCCCGTTGCCACGACTATCCCTGTCGCCAAGACCGTCCCCGTCGCCAAGTCAGCCCCCGTCGTCGATACAACCGGCCCGGCGCCTCGTCGCGTCGCCTTGGTCATCGGCAATTCCGCCTATCGTTCGGTATCCCAGCTGCCGAACACGCTGCGCGATGCCGATCTCATCGGGCAGGCACTGCGCCAAACCGGGGTGGACGACGTCACGGTTGTGCATGACCTCGATCGCGCCGGCATGATCGCCGCACTGAAAGCCTTTGCGCGCAAGGCCGACCAATCGGACTGGGCCGTCATCTACTATGCCGGCCACGGCATCGAGGTGGACAACAAGAACTATCTGATCCCGCTGGACGCCGTGCTCGAATCCGACCGCGATGTTCCCGATGAAGCCGTTCCGCTGGAGCGGGTGATGAGCACGCTCGACGGGGCACGCAAGCTCAAGCTCGTGGTGCTCGATGCCTGCCGCAACAATCCGTTCATCGCGCAGATGAGGCGCAGCGTGGCGAGCCGTTCGATCGATCGCGGCCTATCGCGCGTGGAACCGGCCGGCGCCACGCTGGTGGTTTATTCCGCCAAGGAGGGCACCACGGCCGCCGATGGCGATCAGGCCAACAGCCCGTTCGCCCTTTCGCTCGCCAGGCGCCTGGTCGAGCCGGGCGTGGAGATCAACAAGATCTTCCGCTTCGTGCGCCAGGACGTGCTCGACATCACCGGCAACCGCCAGGAACCCTATGTCTACGGCTCGCTGCCGCCGGCGGATTTCTTCTTCGTCGCACCGCAATGAGGCCTCGAATGAGGCCTTGGCCAGGACAGCGAAGCTCATGTGGGCCCCCCACCGAGTTCGCCATTCCACGGAAGCGGATCATGGCTGCGCCTGTTCCGGCCGGCCGAGGCCTACCTCCTCAAGATAGCATTGCAGCACTGCCATCTCCGCGGAAGCAAGGATGGCGGCAACATAGCCATCGGGCCTTACAAGCACCCAATCACCCGGCCTGAGAGCATAGATGTCGCCGACATGGCCAGCATGGTCGACGATGTCGCCCCCTTCGCCGATGTGGTGGATATGCAGCCCGCAGCGTGGCGGCAAGGCGGCCCGGTTCGCCTCATACGCCAGCAGCGTCCAATGTGAGCCTCTGAACAGGTCGAACAGGCGCATGGACTGCCCCGCCGCGCCCCGGACCGGCGCGTCCGGAGCGCGATCTCCCGCAAGCACGCCGGCATCTCGTGTTGGCCGCCCGATCGCCAGCGAGGACTTGGGATAACCGATATCGAGCTGCTGGGTCTCGCGGCCACGCCGTATCTCGCCACGCTTGAGATCATCCAACAGTTTGGTGGCAAGCCCCAACATGGATGCTGCGACGGGCCGGCGCTCCTCTTCATAGGTGTCGAGCAGTTGATCACGGGCACCGCCCAGAACAGCAGCCAGTTTCCAGCCGAGATTATAGGCATCCTGCACACTGGTATTGAGCCCCTGCCCGCCTGTCGGCGGGTGGGTATGGGCCGCATCCCCAGCCAGGACGACGCGTCCGGCGCGATATCGATCGGCGAGCCGTGCGTTCATGGCAAAAGCCGAAGCCCAGGAGACGGATTTCACCAAGATATCGCTCCGGCCTGTGCGTTGCGCCACCAGGGCATTCAGGCCATCGGCAGAAAGATCGATCTCACCGTCAAGCGGAACCGGCCCCTGGATCTGAAAAAGATCGGTTCCAGCAAGCGGACACAGCGAGATCTGCCGCTGCATGTCCTTGTCCCCAAAACGATGCCAGACATCCCGGCTCAGACCGGTCAGGGACACGTCGGCAACGATGGCACGAGCGCCGAGCGTCCTGCCCGGGAAGCCCATCTCGAGCGCCTGGCGCACGAAACTGCGGCCACCGTCGGCACCGACAAGCCAGCGCACGCGAACATTCTCTTCGCCCGCCACGCCGACGATCCGCACTGCCACGCCAGCCTCGTCCTGTTCGAAGCCGACCAGTTCGGACCCGAATTCAGGGCGATGTCCCAGTTCTGCGAGACGATCGCGCAGAATGCTCTCGGTCAGAAACTGCGGCAGCATCAACGGGGTGCGATATGGTTCGGCCGGTATCGGCGCCTGCTGCTCCATGATCTCGGAATCGCTGTGACCGCCGTCATCATGATAGTGGCGTTGCCGCGGATAGGGACCTCCCGCCGCAGCGACGCGGTCGAGAACCCCCAGGTCCTCGAAGATCTCCAGCGTTCTCGGCTGGATGCCCTTGCCGCGCGACCCGTGGAACGGCTTGTCCCTTTTCTCGATCAGCCGGAAGGATACGCCCCGCCGCGCAAGGTCGATCGCCAGCGTCAACCCGGCCGCCCCCGCCCCGCAAATGAGAACATCGACTGCAGATTGCCCTGTCATGATCGTCTCCATATGTGTAATATGCACATAATAGGAGTCCGAACATGCCGTCAATCAATAATGTGCAAAATACACATATGAGCACCTTGCTGCGCGAGCTTCATGGGGCGCTGATCGATATCGTCAGCGTGATGAACCGCCCCCAACGCGATGAGGCGATGGTGCGGGCGGCCGGCATCTCTCTCGATCGCGCTCTTTTTCCGCTGCTGGTCATGGTGGAACGCCTCGGTCCCATCGGCGTGGTGGAATTGGCCGACCGCGTGGGGCGCGACTACACGACGGTCAGCCGGCAGGTGGCAAAACTCGAGAGCCTCGGCCTGGTGGATCGTCAGGGCAGTGCTGCCGATCGTCGTATTCGCGAGGCGACCATTACGGCCAAGGGCAAGGCCATGACCGATCTGGTCGATGCTGCCCGCGAGAAGATGGGCCGTAGAATCTTTGCCGAATGGGGTCAGGATGATGTTCAGGAACTCGTTCGGCTCATGCGTAAATTCGCGGACGGCATCAACGCCACCTCCCCTGAATAACCAGCGGGACACCTGCCGCGTGAAGCCCGAATTGGCTTGACCACCCACGCCAAGTCCGTGCTGGTTTCACTCGCGTCACATCCATTGCATCGAGGCTGGCTCGCGGCCCCAACATCGTGTGCTGCCCATCGAGGACCCGATCATGCGCTACATCGCCTTGCTGCGCGCCATCAATGTCGGAGGAAACTCCACGGTCAAGATGGCCGAACTGCGCGCCCTCGGCGAAAGCCTCGGCTTTACCGGGGTTGCAACCCTGCTCCAGAGCGGCAATCTGATCTTCGAGGCGAGCGAGGCCGCCACGCAAGCCTTGGAGGCGCGTTGGGAGCAGGCCGTTGCCGAGACCTTCGGGGTGCCGGCCGCCTTCATGATCCGCACCCTGCCCGAATGGCGGGCCTTGATCGATGCCAATCCCTTCATGGCCGAAGCCAAGGCCGATCCTGCCCATTTGCTGGCGCTTGCCTGCAAGCAGGACATCCCGAAAGCAGCGGTCGAGACCCTGAGGGCAGCGATTGCAGGTCCTGAGCGCATTGCCGCCGGCGAGCGCTGCCTCTACGCGCACTATCCGGACGGTATCGGCCGCTCCAAGCTCACAACCAAGCTGATCGAGCGCCATCTGGGCACGCTGGTGACCGGCCGAAACTGGAACACGGTGCTGAATATTCGGAGCATGTACGGAGCCACGCCCCAGAGAGCATCGTGATCTCGTGCCAGCAGACACTTTAGATGTCTTGGACCACTGATAGGTGGTATAAAACTCCACCGTAGATCTGATGCTCTAGTAAATCTTTTCGTCCCGGCTCGGAACCCGGCTTGATCGCGACGTGAGCTGCACATTCTCAAGAGCGATTTGAACTTTCGCCTGCACTCTCAATTGAGAATTTCGCCAACTCTTATCCAGATCATAAAAATACAAGATACTTTTCAGCAAATAGATTAAGAGGTATATTAGAATAAACCGACATATAACATAATAAAGGAGGGCACCATGGGAGAGACTGCCATACATCCGGCAGCAATAAAGCACCTGCCTTCTTTCATAACCGCGCCAGGACAGACAGATATACTGTTCAATTTTGTATTGATATTCCTGTTAATCGTGGTATTCGCCGTCGGCACCTTCTATCTGCGCCTGCACGCCTTGCCTGAGCAGATCGCCCATGAGACCCAGAAAGTCCAACTGCAAATCGTGGCGGTCCTCGGACTGATCTCGCTGTTCACCCACAATCATCTGTTCTGGATCGCGGCACTGCTGCTGGCCATGATCGAGATTCCCGACTTCCTGTCGCCGCTGGCGTCGATGGCGCGTTCACTCAAGACCATGGCGCGGCGGGGAGCGTCGCATACCGCCCCATCCGCCCTCCCATCATCGACCACGGACAGTGCCAATCCGGAGCAGAGCCGCTCGCCGACAGCGAGCAGCAATGGCGGGGGGCCTGACCATGCTTGAATTTCTGCTTTGCTCACTGGTGACGATCCTGCCGGACTATCTCTATCGCCGTTATGGACAAGGCAAGAGGATCGGGCGCGAGATCACGCTCTATTCGATGTGGTTCGAGTTGCGCCGGGGAATCACGGCTTGCCTGATCCTGACCGTCTCCTTGATCACCATGATCTTCTATTTCCACCCCTCGACCACCAATGCCTCGACCGCCTTCCGCACGGTGACAATCTTGCCGGAAACAGGCGGGCGTGTTGCCGAGGTCTATGTAAGCCGCTTCCAGAAGGTCAAAGCGGGCGACCCCCTCTTTCGCCTCGACAGCACGGCCCAGGAGGCCGCGCTGGCGGTAGCGGACAAGCGTGTGGCCGAGATCGATGCCCAGATGACGGTTTCGACCACCGAACTCGCTGCCGCCGACGGTCAGATCCAGACAGCTGAAGCCACGTTGCAGCAGGCTCAGGACGATCTAGGCCGCCAACTCGAGCTGCAGCAACGCAATGCCAGCACGGTGGCACAGCGTGAGATCGATCGACTGCGTCAGCTTGTGGAGGGGAACCGCGGCGCCGTGGCCGCAGCTGTCGCCAACAAGCAGAGCCTGCAGACCAAGATTTCGACGCTGCTGCCCGCCCAAAAGGAAAGCGCTCAAGCTGCGGCCAAGCAGGCTCGGGTCGAACTGGACAAGACCGTGGTACGTGCCGGGGTTGCCGGTACGGTTCAGCAATTCACGCTCCGGGTTGGCGAGGTGGTGAATCCGCTGCTGCGCCCCGCCGGCGTGATGGTGCCCGAAAATGCCGGGCGTACGACCCTGATCGCCGGCTTTGGCCAGATCGAAGCCCAGGTCATCAAGCCAGGCATGATCGCCGAGGCGACCTGCATCGGCAAACCCTTCACCATCATCCCGATGGTCATCACCGATGTGCAGGATGTCATCGCCTCAGGGCAGGTGCGAGCCTCAGACCAGTTGGTCGATGCTCAGCAACTTGCGCGTCAGGGTACGATCACGGCCGTGCTGGAGCCACTTTATCCGGGACAACTCAATGGGGTGCCACCTGGCAGCAACTGCATCGCCAACGCCTACAGCAACAACCATGACGAGATCGAGGCGCCGGAGACTGGCACCGGCCGCAAGATCTTCCTGCATGCGGTCGATGCGACGGGCCTGGTCCATGCCATGATTTTGCGGATCCAGGCCGTCCTGCTACCGGTGCAGACACTGGTGCTGGGTGGGCATTGAGGAGCGCGCAGGAGCCCCCCAAAGCCGAACGGCTCCCCCTCGCAACATCGCGAAACCCTGCACGCATCGAAGGAGCCTTGAGCGCGGGCCGGTCGTCAAATCGTTGCGGCAGGCCCGGGCCGGTCATGCCGCTGCAATGGACGCCTGCCCCTTCGGCGCCTACCTTGACGAAATCCGCCCCGGGCAATCTCAGGGCGCTTCACTTCAGAGCAGGGTTCGGAACCATGTCGGCGGACGTCTATGAGTGGCTGAGTGATGCCGCATTGCGGATCACCAGCGTGCGCTTTTCGCTGATTGCCCCCCAGGCGCTGGCGCCGGCCTTCCTATTGATGGCAGTCGCCTCCTTCCTGACGCTTCTGATGAGCCGGCTTTGGCGCGTCAGCGATCGCCTGCGTGAACTCGAGGAAAAGACCCTGGCACATCTCGACGGGGAGGATCGCGCGCTCCTGGCCACGTGGCTGACCCGGCGAGGACGCCTGCTCTATCATGGCATTCGTTCGATCGTTGCCGCCGGCATCTGCGTGGCAACGGTTATCCTGATCGTGTTCTTCAACGCCCTGATCGGCATGCAGCGCGAGTGGGGAGCCTCTCTCCTGTTCATGATGGCGATCATGCTGTTTGCCCACGCGCTGATCTGCCTCTTCCGCGAACTCAACGTCGCCATCAAGGATTTCGACAGGCGATACGGGCACTCCGGAACTTTCAGCGCATCAAGCCGAGAATCCAAAATGTGAGTCGGGGTGGAGTTGCCGACCCATGGTCCCGCCCTATGCAAGCCACCAACCATCCGGCCGGTGTGCCGGATGGCGATTATACCAACCCACGGAATACGTGGCTCGTCATCCCCGGCCGAGCATAGCGGAAGGGGATCCAGGGGCTAGCGAGCACAGACTTTACAGCATCGAACCTGATTTCTGAATCAGGCTCGATGCTGTAATTCCTTGTTGCCGCATCTTTTTTACCGAAAACCGGTACCCACTTTTCGGCGCGATGCTCTAGCCCTGGATTCCCTTCCCGCCGCCTTCGGCGGCGCCGGGAATGACAGCGTTCTACCTACACACTCCGGTCAAGATTTATGAGGGTCGATATTACGCCGACATTGCCGCTTTCATGCGGATTCGCGAGAATAGCTTCCTACCAGCCGAGTTCGCGCAGATAGGCGGCGCGGGCACCGACACCCGTGTGGGTGAAGTCCGTGAAGACCCCGTCGATGCCCAGGCGGAAGAACTTCAGATATTCCAGGCTCGGATCGCCATGATAGTCGGCGGCCAGGTATTTCTTCTCGTTCCGGAAAGTGAAGACATGCACGAACAGGCCGGCCTTGTGCGCATCGGTGACGAGGCTGGTCGGATCCTGGGTCGAGGCCTCAGGCGTCGAGCCCTTATAGGGCGTGCCGTCGGCATTGCTGTCCTTCCAGGGCGAGATCCTGAGCGAGACGATCTGGGGCTTCCAGGGTCCGATGCCGTCGGCATAGGTCTTGATCTCCGCCAGTCCCTCCGGGCTCAGCATGGCGTCAAACCAGCGTGCATCGCCCGAGACCGTCCAGTCGAAGGGGCGCGAATTGGTGATGTCGTCATAGAGCACCTTGCCGGTCTCCAGGTCGACGCCATCCGCGTCGATGAGCTGGACCTGCCGGGTCTCCAGACCATGTTCGCGCATATATTTCAGGCTGGTCGGCTCGAAGCTCTGCACCAGGATGGGGGCTTCCTTGGTATTGAGGCCATTCTCCTTGATGATCTTGATCAGGGCGTCCTCGAGCGGGCGGCTGCCCGGCGCACCGCAGCCATTGGCGATGGCCTGCGCATTGTTCCAGGTCGGGTTCTTGGTTTCCGGGTAGACAGCGATCGGGCGGCCGGTCTCCTTGCTCTTGGCCTTGGCGATGTCGATGACCTCCTGGAAGCTGAGCACCGGGAACTTGCCGTTGAACACCTTCGGCCGCTCATTGGCCGCGTCATAGGTGGTGCCGGCGATCCAGTTCTTCAGCTCGGCCATGGTGAAATCGGTGATCGACCAGTCATTGGTATGGTCTTCGCCATCGACGACCAGGGACTTCAGCACCGATTTGGGATTGGCCGGATCGGTCAGGTCGGTGAGATATTCGGCGGGCCCGCTGGTCGGCGTCTGGGCCCATTTCACCTTGACCATGACGCCCGGCACCGTGCGCTTGCGCGCTGCGACGTCGGCATTGGTCTTGGCCACCTCGGCGACGTTGGTGTTGTCGCTCAGCCAGGGGTTGTGGCGTGCCACCAGCACGCAATCCTTGGTCAGGTGCAGATCCTCTTCGAGCGCGTCCGTGCCGAGGGCAGCGGCAAGGTCATAGGAGGCCTCGGTCTCCTCGGGTACCAAGCCCGGCACGCCGCGATGCCCGATCACCAGCGGCGGCTTGCCGTCGAGGGTGAGGAAGGGCTTGGCCCCGGCCGGTGCTGTATCGGATTGAGCAGAAACCGCCGACGGGGCGGCAAGCCCCAGGACGGCAGTACCAAGCAAAGCCACACCGACGCGTACATTCCATCGCGCGCAACCATATCTCATGACCGGATCTCCAACCCTTCGCTCGCATGATCTGTGAATGCCCACCCCCCGGCCTTCTTGTTCCAGTTTTCTGACAACGGCATGACCTGCGAAACGGATCGGCGCGCCGGGCACAGTCTTCCCTTCTCGAGGCATGCGTTTTTGAGCCGAGGATGAGAACCAGAGAAGAGCTCAGCCGGATCGGCACCCAAGCGATCAAAAAAGTATCACCACAACCCGTGAAACGTGGTGGCACGTAGTTTCCTCAACGGGTTAGCTTCCTGGCACTGGAGAGCCGGTGGCTCAACAGCAAGAGCGGCAAGGTCATACCCGGCCGCATTTGGGGGAGACGGTCATGCCCAGGCATCCGATAGCGGTCCTGGAGAGGCGCTGCGAGCATCGTCGCCGATCCATGTCATCCCGGCTCGAAAGGGCATCGCGCCTGGCAGATAACGCGCCGGCGCTCCCTGACACTCCGCTTGTTCCATTCGACTACGCCGCCGCTGCAAACGGAGCCTGACACGCTGATCAAAAAATAGCAGCGCCTTGGCACCTTGCGGCCAGCCAATGCGTTGTACCGCCAAGCTCCATCCCGGAACGCGGCGGGTGCAAGACCAATCCCGGCCGCGCAACGTCACGTCGATCATTCGTACAATCATAATATCCAAGGGAGAAAGCCCGAATGAAACTCACCGCCTTGAAATCCACCGGCGCGGCCGTCCTGGCCTTGTCCCTGCTGGGCAGCGCCTCGGTTTTGGCCCAGGATGCGGCCGTCAAGGACGCCACCATCGCATTCCTGATGCCCGACCAGGGCTCCACCCGCTATGAAGAACACGATCATCCCGGCTTTGTCGCCCAGATGAAGAAGCTGTGCGAGAGCTGCAAGGTGCTCTACCAGAACGCCGATGCCAGCATCTCCAAGCAGCAGCAGCAATTCAACTCGGTGATCACCCAGGGCGCCAAGGTCATCGTGCTCGATCCGGTCGACTCGGCCGCCGCGGCTTCCATGGTCAAGCAGGCGCAGAGCCAGGGCATCAAGGTCATCGCTTATGACCGCCCCATTCCCGACGCCAAGGCCGATTTCTACGTCTCCTTCGACAATAAGGCGATCGGCAAGGCCATTGCCGAGTCTCTGGTCGAGCATCTGAAGGAGCTGAAGGCGCCGACCGAGGACACCGGCGTGCTGCAGATC
Source organism: Labrys sedimenti (assembly GCF_034424805.1). Lineage (NCBI taxonomy): Bacteria > Pseudomonadati > Pseudomonadota > Alphaproteobacteria > Hyphomicrobiales > Xanthobacteraceae > Labrys > Labrys sedimenti. The sequence continues at coordinate 106,033 of NZ_JAXOUF010000006.1, read as the reverse complement.
AACGGCTCGCCGACCGACGCGGCCGCCCGCCTGATCCGCGACGGCATCCATGAGGGCCTCAAGGATAGCGGCTACAAGACCCTGGCCGAATTCGACACGCCCAACTGGCTGCCCTCCAACGCCCAGCAATGGGCCAGCGGCCAGATCTCGCGCTTCAGCAAGAAGATCGTCGGCGTGGTCGCCGCCAATGACGGCACCGGCGGCGGCGCCATCGCGGCCTTCAAGGCCGCCGGCGTCGACCCCGTGCCGCCCGTCACCGGCAATGACGCCACCCTCGCCGCCCTGCAGTTGATCATCGCCGGCGACCAGTACAACACCATCTCCAAGCCGAGCGAGATCGTCGCTGCCGCCGCCGCCGACGTCGCCGTCGAACTCCTCGCCGGCAAGACGCCCAAGGCCGAGGCCACTCTGTTCGACACCCCCTCCAAGCTGTTCGTGCCGGCCATCGTGACGTCCAAGAACCTGAAGGCGGAGATCATCGACAAGAAGATCGCCACCGCCGACCAGCTCTGCGGCGGCCGCTATGCCGAAGGCTGCAAGAAGCTCGGCATCACCCAGTAAGCAGATTGGGGATCCCCAGGCCGCCTTCAAGCGCGGCCTGGGGATCATAGCTGCCACGGCCTGTTATCAGCTGTAGACTTCATGCGAGATCGCGCGGCGCCACATTATGCCGCCGGCCTCACGCCTGAGGCATTGCCGCACCATTCCTGCAGCCAGGCATTCCCGATCCATCCATGAAAGGACTCCGGCATGACTGACCTTTCTCCCGGTTCCGCATCGGCCAGTGCGCCCATGGGCGAGCTCATCCTGAGCCTGCGCAACGTCTCCAAGCATTTCGGCGCCGTATCCGCCCTGACCGATATCGAGCTCGACGTTCATGCCGGCGAGGTCGTAGCGCTGGTCGGCGACAACGGCGCCGGCAAGTCGACCCTGGTCAAGGTCCTGGCCGGCGTCCACCAGCCCAGTTCCGGCACCATCACCTTCCACGGCAAGCCGGTGACGCTTTCGACGCCGAGCGACGCCCTCAATCTCGGCATCGCCACCGTCTTCCAGGATCTCGCTTTGTGCGAGAACCTCGACTCGGTCGCCAATATTTTCCTCGGCCGCGAACTCGAGCCCTACCGGCTCGATGAGGTCTCGATGGAGATCAAGGCCTGGAAGCTGCTGAACGAATTGTCGGCCCGCATTCCCAGTGTACGCGAACCGATCGCCTCCCTGTCGGGTGGCCAGCGCCAGACCGTCGCCATTGCTCGTTCGCTACTGCTCGAGCCCAAGATCATCCTGCTTGACGAACCGACGGCCGCCCTTGGCGTCGCCCAGACCGCCGAGGTGCTCGACCTCATCGAGCGCGTGCGCGATCGCGGCCTCGGCGTGGTGATGATCAGCCACAACATGGACGACGTCCGCGCCGTGGCCGATCGCATCGTGGTGCTCCGGCTCGGGCGCAACAACGGAGTGTTCACGCCGGAGGATTCCCACCAGGATCTCATCAGCGCCATCACCGGCACCGCCGAGAATTCAGTATCCCGCCGCGCCACGCGGCTTCAGGGACAGAGCGCAACCGAGGGCACGCAGAGCCAGAGCCAGGAGAGCCGGCCATGAGCAGCAACATCGACCAAAGTCGCTCTGAAACGAGCACTGTCAAAACGCCGCTCGACCGCGCCGATGTCCGCGTGAAGCATGACGACAGCATCGGCGGCGCCATCAGCGCCTTCCTCGAACGCGTGCGTTCGGGCGACCTCGGCTTCCTGCCGGTGATCGTCGGCCTGATCCTGATCTGCATCGTGTTCCAGAGCCTGAGCCCGGTCTTTCTCTCGGCCAACAATCTGGTCAACCTGCTGTTCGACTGCTCGACGGTCGGCGTGATCGCCCTCGGCATCGTCTGCATCCTGATGCTGGGCGAGATCGACCTGTCCGTCGGCTCGGTGAGCGGCCTGTCCTCCGCGTTGCTCGGCGTGCTCTGGGTCAATCTGAATTGGCCGGTGGTGCTGGCCATTCCCGCCGCGATCCTGGCCGGCATGGCCATCGGTGCCGTCTATGCCTTCCTGTTCAACCGTTTCGGCATGCCGAGCTTCGTGGCCACTTTGGCGGGCCTGCTCGCCGTGCTCGGCCTGCAGCTCTATCTGCTCGGCTCGACCGGCTCCATCAACCTGCCCTATGGCTCCGGAGTTGTGGATTTCGGCCAGACCATGGTGATGCCCCACATCATCTCCTACGCCCTCGCCGGCATTGCCGGAGCGGTGATCTTCTATTCCGACTTCCGCACTTCGGCGCGCCGCCGCGAGGCAGGGCTCTCCGCCCGCCCCTTCAGCTTCACCTTGATCCGCGCGGTTGCGATCACCATCGCGCTCGAGCTCATCGTGTTCTATCTCAACCAGGATCGCGGCGTGCCCTGGATGTTCACGCTGTTCGTCGCTTTGGTCGTGACGATGGACTATGCGCTGACCCGCACCAAATGGGGCCGCTCGATGAACGCCGTCGGCGGCAATCGCGAGGCAGCCCGGCGCGCCGGCATCAATGTACGTTTCATCTATTCCTCGGCCTTCGTGATCTGCGCCGGGTTGGCAGCCACTGGTGGCATTCTCGCCGCCGCCCGCCTCGCCTCCGCCAGCCAGCAGGCCGGCACCGGCGAGGTCAATCTCAATGCCATCGCCTCGGCAGTCATCGGCGGCACCAGCCTGTTCGGCGGTCGCGGCAGTGCCTATTCCGCCCTGCTCGGCATCATCGTGATCCAGGCGATTTCGAGCGGGCTGACACTGCTCGATCTGTCATCCTCGCTGCGTTACATGATCACCGGCGGCGTGCTCGCCATCGCCGTGATCGTCGACTCCCTGGCCCGCAGGTCCCGCGTCTCCCACGGCCGCGCCTGACCTAGTTCCGAGCCGGCAAGCCGTTACCGATCAAGAGCTTGCCGGCTCCTTTTCGCAAGATACTCAAAATTCTAGCGGGAGGCATGCGCTGTCCCGGAACTGATCGAGGAGACGCCATTCATGGAACAGAATTTCTCGGGTAAGGTCGCGGCCATCACCGGCGCGGCTTCGGGCATCGGCCTCGAATGCGCCAAGGCCCTGCTGTCGGCCGGCGCCCGTGTCGTCTTCGTCGACCGCGCCGAGGACGCCCTCAAGACGATCTGCGCGGAACTCGGCCCCAATGCCATTCCCGTGGTAACCAACCTGCTCGATCCGGCCAGCGTGTCACGCATGATGCCTCAGATTCTCGACAAGGCCGGCCAACTCGACATCTTCCATGCCAATGCCGGTTCCTATATCGGCGGCGAGGTGGTGGAGGGTGACCCCGACGCCTGGGACCGCATGCTCAACCTCAACATCAACGCCGCCTTCCGCACGGTGCGCGAAGTGCTGCCGCATATGGTGGAACGCAAGACCGGCGACATCATCGTCACCTCCTCGGTGGCGGGCATGATCCCGGTAGTGTGGGAGCCGATCTACACCGCTTCCAAGCACGCGGTGCAGGCCTTCGTGCATACCGTGCGGCGGCAGGTTGCCAAGCATGGTATCCGCGTGGGCGCGGTGCAGCCCGGCCCTGTCGTCACCGCCCTGATCAGCGACTGGCCCAAGGCCAAGCTCGACGCGGCCCTGGCGGCCGGTGACCTCATGCAGCCGACGGAAGTGGCCGCGGCGGTGATGTTCATGCTCAGCCGTCCCCGCAACGTCACCATCCGCGACCTGGTGATCCTGCCCCAAGCCAATGATCTGTGAAAGATCGTTCAAGAATAAGCACCACTTCTTGAAACGTTGCGTACCCCCTCTCAAACGAAGTATTCGTTCCCTTGCAGGCCCCGGCGCGCCTGAAACAATCAGGCCCGCCGGCGTACCATATCGAGGAACTTCGACAGGCTGGGGCTCGGTTCATCCGCGCGACGCGCAAGGTAGAGCGGCGCCGTCAACCGCGTCGTGTCGTCAAGGCGCCGATAGACGATGCCGTTCGTCTCCAGTTTCGCCATCGAAGCCGGCACGATCGAGAGGCCAAGACCGGCCGAGACCAGGCTCAGCGTCGAGACCATGCGCGGCGTTTCCTGGCCCACCATCGGGCTGAAACCGGCGGCACGGCAGGCCGCGATGATGTCGTCATAGAGGCCCGGGCCGGAGGGGCGGCGATTGAGCACGAAGGTCTCGTTTGCCAGCGCAGCGAGCGACAGGCGTTGCCGCCGCAGGGAAACGGCGGCAAGCGGATGGTGGTCCGGCAAGGCAACCAGCATCTCCTCGACATGGAGGGGTTCGACGATGAGCCCGTCGGGCCTCGCGGCAGGAGCGCGAACGAAGGCCGCGTCCAGCCGATCGGCGCGCAGCAGTTCGATGAGATCGCCCGTGCTGCCCTCCTCCAGTGAGAGGGCGATGCCGGGCGCCGCATCGCGCAATCCGCGCACGACGGCGGAGACCAGCGGGTGGAAGGCAGCCGAGGTCGTATAGCCGACCGCAAGCCTGCCCTGTTCGCCGCGCGCCGCCCTCCTGGCGGCCTCCAGGGCCGCATCGACATCCTGCAGGACGAGCCGGGCCCGCTCGACCAGCACCCGCCCCGGCTCGGTCAATCGGACACCGCGGGGCAGGCGCTGGAACAGAGGCGCGCCGACCGCACGCTCAAGCACGCGGATCTGCTGGCTGAGCGGCGGCTGCTGGATTCCGAGCCGCTCGGCCGCCCGTGTCACATGCCCCTCATCCGCGACGGCCACGGCATAGCGAAGATGGCGCAGTTCGATCATATCATATCCTACAGATATGGATATTGCCTTTATCATATATTGGACATGATGGATCGGGAAGCCTAGCCTCGCAAAGAATTCTCGAAGCAAGGCCCGCATCATGGACGCAGCAAGCTCTTCCCTCCCACTGGAGAGGAAATCCCCCGACATTGCCGACCTCTTCGGCGGCTTCCTCACTCTGGGCCTGATCGGCTTCGGCGGTGTGCTGCCGCTGGCGCGCCGCATGGTGGTGGAAGAACGCGGCTGGCTGAGTGCGCAGGAATTCGCCGACCTGCTGGGCCTGTGCCAATTCCTGCCGGGCGGCAACATCATCAACATGTCCGTTGCCATCGGCCTACGCTTCCGCGGTGTCGCCGGCGCCTGCGCCGCCCTCCTCGGTTTGATCGCCGCCCCGACAGCCATCGTCATCGGTCTTGGCGTGCTCTATGACCGCTTCCACGCCGACCCGCATATCCAACACCTCTTTGCAGGGCTTTCGGCGGCTGCGGCGGGGCTTCTCATTTCGATGGCGATCAAGGTCGCGCGTCCGCTACGGCGCGATCCCGCCGGCATCGTGATCGCCTGTGCCTGTTTCCTGGCTATCGCCGTCCTGCGCCTGCCTCTGCTGGCGACCATGCTGGTCCTGGCGCCCCTCGGCATTTTCCTGGCCTGGAGGAAAGCGTGATGGCGTCGACCCTGCTGGCCCTTGCCTTGATCTTCACGGAGCTTTCGCTGCTTGCCTTTGGTGGCGGCAATACCATCCTGCCCGAAATGCACCGGCAGGTGGTCGATATGCATCACTGGATGTCGGCACAGCAATTCAGTGCGATGTTTGCCCTGGCACAGGCTGCCCCCGGCCCGAACATGATGATCGTGCCGCTGGTGGGCTGGCATGTCGCGGGACTACCGGGCGTGCTGGTGACCTCGCTCGCCAAGTTCGGCCCCTCCTCCCTCATCACCGGTGTCGCCGTCAGGCTCTGGGACCGCTTCCGTGACCGGCCCTGGCGACAGAAGGTACAGGCGGGGCTGCTGCCGATGACGGTGGGGCTGGTTACGGCGAGTGCCGCGGTGATCGCCGAAGCCTCCGCCGAAACCTGGCTGCTGGCCGGTATCATCGCCGTCTCCGCCTTTCTCACCGCGACGACCCGCATCCATCCATTGCTGGTGCTGGCGGGGGGCGCCGCGATCGGTCTGAGCGGGCTTGCCCAGTTCTGAGGCGAGGACGACGAAAAGGATTTTCGACCATGACGACGCCGGCATCCGATACGCTCGATCCACTGCTGCGCGATCTCCTGGCCTGGCTGTCGCGCAGCGACCGCCCCTATGCCGAGGTCATGGATGCCTGGCGGACATCCTGTCCACGCCTGCCGGTGTGGGAGGAGGCCAATGATCGGGGCTTCGTTTCCCGCGGCTGGATCGATGGCACTGCCATGGTCGGCCTGACCGAAGCGGGTCAGCGGTTCCTGAAGCAAGCAGATGAAGTTCGACCCATGACGGGTCTCAAAAGCTAGCCCAAGGCAACGCCGCGACCTTCCAGGAAAGACAGCAGCCAAGGCTCGCCCAGAAACACTTCGGCCTCGAAACCGGCCTGCCTTGCGCCTTCGACATTGGCGGGCAGGTCGTCGAAGAAGATAGAGTTGGCAGGATCGATGCCGGCCTTCTCGGCTACCACCTGGAAGGCACGCAGCGAGGGCTTCTCATGTCCGATCTCATGGCTGAGATAGGGCTCGAAACCGGCGAGCACGCCGCCCGATTCCTTCAGTACGAAGTCCCAATGCTCCTGATTGGTGTTGGAGAAGATCATCACCCGATTGCGCCTCGCCAGGCGTTCCATGACGGCGAGCATCGACGGATTGACGGCGAGATGGCAGCTCCAATCCTCGACGAAAACATCCCAGGACGCCCGATATCCACCAGCTTCCGCCAATTGCTGGTGAAACAGGCGGATCGGCGTTCCCGTGCCCCAGCGCGATTGCCGAAACAGGCTCACGACCTCCTCGGGTGTCCAAGAGGGGCGGCAGCGCGACGCAAGGCGCTCGAACAGCACGGCATTGTCGTGCTCGACCACGACACCGCCGAGATCGAAGACGAGCGCTTGGAAAGGCGATGACGACATGACGCTTCCTGCTTTCAACCGAATCCAACGCAAGGGCTATGAAAGCATTGCGGCACCGATAGGTTCATCGGCACCGCTCGACTAACTTTGCCTCCTGTATACAAGCGGAGACTTCATTCTCCTTTCAAGGCAACGGCTGGTGAAGGCGCCACCTCCCGTTCGGCCTTGCGTATTGTCTGTGTCTGTCCGGATCCAAAGATGAGGTAGCTGAGAATGGCCAGCACGATCACGCCGATTCCGCCATAGAGCATCACCAACTCGAAGCCGTCGACCAGCGCAGCGTGGACCAGGGTGCCGGACGGATCCGCCCCGGCGAGTTTCGGCATGTCCTGGCTCAGGCTTGCGAGATTGCCGGCGGCAACCTTCTCCGCCAATGCCCGCAGTTCCTCGGTTCCCAGCGCCACCCCAAGGCTCGCCTGCAGCGAGGCCCGGATGCCTTCGACCAGGACAAGGCCCATCACCGCGATATTGATGGCAAGGGTGATCAGGCGGGCACTGATATCGATACCGGAGGCCATGCCCGCCCTGTCCGCCGACACCGAAGCGGTGGTGGTGTTAGTGGTGGGCGTCGAGGTGATGCCGATGCCGAGGCCCGCGATCAGAAGGCCCGGCAGCAGGGTCAGCCAATTGGCGCCCTCGACACCGGCACCGATCTTCATGGCGATGAACCCGACACCAATCGTCATCAGGCCGAGCGGAATGGCGATGCGGGCCTGATAGCGCCGACGCAGGGCCTCGCCGAGCGGCGGGCCGACCATGAAGGGCAATGTATAGGCCAGGAGCAGCAGGCCCGCCTGCGTCGCGTCATAACCAAAACCGCTCGAGACATAGATCGGCAGATAGATGATGAAGGGCCAATAGCTGAAATTCATGCCGATACAGCCCATGATCGCGCCCGAAAACTGGCGGATACGAAACACCGAGAAATCGAACATCGGATGCGGACTGACCTTTTCGGCCGCCAGAAACGCAACGAAGGCGACGATGGCCACTGCGGCGACGCCCCAGCGCATGGCCGGTGCCAGGTCGGCTCCCTGGGTGATCAGATAGGAGAAGCCGAACACGGCCAGGGACAGCGTGACGATGCCGGCCAAATCGATGCGCTTTGCCTGAGGATCGCACGACTCCCGGACCCCGATACCGATGAGAAGCAGCGCCACGACCGCAAGCGGCACATGGATGAGGAACACCCACTGCCAGTTGGAAAGCGAGACGATCAGGCCGCCGATCAGTGGCCCGAAACCGAGGCCGACACCCGAGACGATGCCCCAGGCCGTAAAGGCCCGGCCACGCTCGGCGCCCTCCTGGAACTGGTGCGAGAGCACCGCCACCGTGCATAGCAACATCGCCCCGCCCGCCAGGCCCTGCAGGAAGCGGGCGATGATCAGCACCAGCGCCCCCTGTGCGAGGCCGCAGATCAGCGAGGCCAGCGCGAAAGCGATAGTGGTGATGATCATCACCCGCTTGCGGCCGAAGCGATCGGCAAGGGTGCCGGTTGCCATCAGGACCGTGGTGCAGGCGATCGTATAAGCATTCATGATCCACTGCAGATCCATGAAATCGGCCTTCAGCGCGGTTTCGAGGGTCGGCAGGATGACCGGCACGCTGGAAATCTCCAGCCCGAACAAGAGGGAAGCGAGACATACGCCCGCCAATGCGACAGCATTGCGCCCTGTCTGAAAAGTCATGATCGAACAACCTGGTCCGGGGCCGACGGCGATGGCCGCGCAGTCCTCCCCCGGCTCTTGAAAAAGACGGTTGTCCTCACATAGAAGATGACCGATCATATAAAAAGACGATCATCATCTATTTCAGAAATGACAAAATGGTATTGATGCAATGACGACGCTGGATGTTGATGCCGTCAAGGCGTTCGTGATGGTGGCCGACCTGCAGAGTTTCACCCGGGCCGCCGAGGCGCTGGCCAGCACGCAGGCGACCATCAGCGTCAAGCTGCGGCGCCTGGAGGAGAAGCTCGGCGCAAGGCTGATCGAGCGCACGCCGCGGCGAGTGCGCCTGTCGCCGCGCGGCGCCGCCTTCCTGCCCGCCGCACGCGACTTCATCGCCGCCCATGAACGGGCGATCGCGGAGTTCGCTTCGGCGCCCTGCCGGCTCTCGCTCGGCTTCGTCGATCATGTCGCCGGCCCCGAACTGCCGGCCCTGTTGGCGCAGCTCAACGCCCACGACCCGACGCTCACTTTGAAGGTGAAGATCGACACCACCACCATGCTGATGGCCGCTCTCGACGAAGGCGGGCTCGACGCCGTCATCGTTCACAACGAGGACGATCGACGGCCGGGCACACCGCTTTCGGCGACCCATTACGGATGGTACGCCTCGCCCGGCTTCGAATGGCGGCGTGAAGATCCCTTGCCGCTCGCCATGTTGAGCATGTGCGAGACCTGCCCCGATCGCCTGCGCTCCACAAAGGCTCTCGAACAGGCAGGCCTTGCCTGGAGCGAGACCTTCGTCGGCGGCGGCGGCTCGGCCCTCAACCTTGCCGTTTCCGCCGGCGTCGCGGTTGCGGCCCTCGCCCACCGCGTCGCCCCGCCCGGCGTGATCGAAGTCAGCGCCAAGCTCGGCCTGCCTCCCTTGCCGCCCTCGCAAATCATCCTGCATTGCAACGCCCTGTCGCCGCGGGCGCGGGATGCCCTGCGCATCCTCACCACGGCCTTCCGGGAACACCGGACGACCTGAGACACGGAGCAAGCATCATTCTTCTTCCTGCAGGCTCGAGAGCGGCAGCCCTTCGAAGCGCTTCAGCGTGTCCAGCACGATCGAGGTCTTCACGTGCTGCACGGAATCATGGGGCAGCAGCACCTCGTTGACGAAGCGTGACAGGCCGGCGAGGCCACGCGTAGCCACCTTGAGGTGGTAATCCATCTCGCCGGTGAGAGCATAGGCCTCCAGCACCTCGGGCAGATCGTTGACCAGCTGGGCGAATTTACGGGCATTGTCGCGATTGTGGGTGGCGAGCGTCACGGAGATCACCACCAGGAGGTCGAGCCCGACCTTGTGCGGATCGAGGCTGGCCTGGTAGCCGCAGATCACCCCCGACGCCTCCAGGCGGGAGCGCCGGCGCGAGCATTGCGAAGCCGATAGCGCGATCTTCTCCGATAGCTCGATATTGGTCAGGCGGCCGTCACGCTGCAGCTCCCGCAGGATTCGGAGATCATAGGCATCGAGATCGATCATTGCATCAATCCGAGGTTTCATGCGCGTTTCGTGCATAGATTTGCCGTGAGCCATCAAGAATGCAAGCACATTGCGCGATGATGCTGGCAGAATCCCTCTCAATGCGGAGGGCGTCTGGCCGCCCTTCTGACAATCAGGAGGAAATTATGGGTCCCTTCCCGCACGATGCACCGCCGGCGGCGATCACGCCCGACAATCCCGCAGGAACAGACGGATTCGAATTCGTCGAATTCGCCCATCCCGAGCCCGCCAAGCTCCAGGCGCTGTTCACCAGCATGGGCTATGTGCCGGTTGCCACCCACAAGACCAAGGACATCACGGTCTGGCGCCAGGGCGACATCAACTATATCGTCAATGCCGAACCCGGCAGCCACGCCATGCGCTTCGTCGAAACCCATGGCCCCTGCGCCCCTTCCATGGCCTGGCGCGTGGTCGACGCCAAGCATGCCTTCGAGCATGCGGTAACCCGGGGCGCCACGCCCTATGAAGGCGATGACAAAACACTGGATGTGCCGGCCATCGTCGGCATTGGCGGTTCCCTGCTCTATTTCATCGACGCCTATGGCGAAAAAGGCTCGGCCTACGCCCGGGAATTCGACTGGCTGGGCGAGCACGATCCAAAGCCGGCCGGTGTCGGCTTCTATTATCTCGACCACCTCACCCACAATGTCTATCGCGGCAACATGGACAAATGGTGGGCCTTCTACCGCGAGCTTTTCGGCTTCAAGCAGATCCACTTCTTCAACATTGACGGCCGCATCACCGGCCTCGTCAGCCGGGCCATCACCTCGCCCTGCGGCAAGATCCGCATCCCGCTCAACGAGTCCAAAGACGACACCAGCCAGATCGAGGAATTCCTCAAGAAGTATCACGGCGAAGGCATCCAGCACATCGCCGTCGGGACCGAGGGCATCTATGACGCGGTCGACAGACTGGCTGCCAATGGCTTGAAATTCATGCCGGGCCCGCCCGATACCTATTACGAGCGCTCCCATGCCAGGGTGAATGGCCATGACGAGCCGATCGGACGCATGAAGAAGCATGGCATCCTGATTGATGGCGAAGGCGTACAGGACGGCGGCATGACCAAGATCCTCCTGCAGATCTTCTCCAAGACGGTGATCGGCCCGATCTTCTTCGAATTCATCCAGCGCAAGGGCGACGAAGGCTTCGGCGAGGGCAATTTCCGCGCCTTGTTCGAGTCGATCGAAGAGGACCAGATCCGGCGCGGCGCCCTGGCTGCCGAGTAGCCACCTTCAGAAGCATGAAGAAGAAGCCGACGCCATCGCGGCGTCGGCAGTGTTGTCTACGCCGTCAGCCCGCAACGGCGGCGAGGCCTGCCTCGGCATCGGATTCGAAGCGATCCCCAACCGCAAGGCCGTGCGACTTTGCAAAGCTGGCCGCCGATTGCTTTTGCCCGGCATCATTGCGGATGGTGGCAATCTCGATCAGTCCGCCCTGCACCGCGATCGCAATGGCCTGCTCGCCGATAGCAGCGATCTCTCCCGGCTTCCCGCCGACATCACCGAAACGGCGCACCGGCCGCAGGACGCTGCCGAACAGGCGGACCTTCCTGCCCTGCACCATCGTCCAGGCGCCGGGGGCCGGATCACAGCCCCGGATGAGATTGTGGATGGCCTCGGCATGGGCGCTCCAGTTGATCCTGGCCTCGGCCTCCCGGCACCAGCCCTCATAGGAAGCGAGGCGTTCGTCCTGGACATGCTCGGAATGATGCCCGGCCACCACCAGATCCGCAGCCTCGAGCATTGCCTCGACGCCGAGCGGGAACAAATGGTCGAAATAGACGGTGCCGAGCGTGTCGTTCGGGCCGATCGCCACGGTCTTCTGCAGGATCACCGGCCCTTCGTCGAGCCCATCCGTCGGGCGGAAGATGGTAAGACCCGTCTGCCTGTCCCCCTTGATGATCGGCCAGTTGATCGAACTCGGGCCCCGATAGAGCGGCAGCAGGGACGGATGGTACTGGATCGTGCCGTGCTTGGGGATGTTGACGAAGGATTGCGGCGCGAATTGCAGCACATAGGCCATGACGGCGAGATCGACATCGAGCGCACGCAAGGCGCCCTCGGCCGCCGGGCTCTTGAGATTGGGCAGTTGGAACAGCTTGAGTCCCCGCTCCTCGGCGGCGAGGCGGAGCGGATCTGGCCGGGCACCCGGCTTTTCGGGAGCACAGAAGACGGCAGCGACCTCATCGCCGCGCGCCAGGAAGGCCTCCATCACGCTCTTGCCGAACGCTTGCTGGCCGATGATTACGATACGCATGATATCTCCATGAATTCAGGCAAAGAAGGTCCGCCCCCGCTCGCGCGGGGTTGGAAAATCCGTGATGTCGTCCGGGAAGTCGGTGTTCAGGCCGGCGCCAGGCACACTCGCGCGGCTTCGCCTGCGCTTCGTCTGCTTAGGGTCCTGTTCTGGTCAGACACCGGTGTTGATCCACACGGCCTTGGGCTCGGTGAAATTGTCGATGGCAGCGTCGCCATGTTCGCGGCCGAAGCCTGAATCGCGGGCTCCGCCCCAGGGCAGGCGCACATCGGTGGGACCATAGGTGTTGACCCAGACCGTGCCCGCCTTCAGCCGGCGGGTGAAGCGATGGGCGCGGCCGATATCCCCTGTCCACACACCCGCCGCCAGCCCGTAGACCGTGCCATTGGCAAGGCGGATGGCTTCTTCCTCGTCCTTGAAGGGAATGACGGCCGCGACGGGCCCGAAGATCTCCTCCTGGGAGATACGCATCTCGTGCCGGACGCCGGCAAACACGGTCGGCTCGACGAAATAGCCGGTCTTGCCATGCCTTGCGCCGCCTGCGACGACCGAAGCCCCTTCCTTGCGGCCGATGTCGATATAGTTCAACACCCGCTTCATCTGCACCTCGGAGACCAGCGGCCCCATGCTCGTGGCAGCCTCCAAGGGATCGCCGACACGGATCGAGCGGGCGCGCGCCGCCAGCCGCTCGACCATCTCGTCATAGACGCTCTCATGCACGAGAATGCGTGAGCCTGCCGAGCAGACCTGCCCGGTGTTGAAGAAGATGCCAGCGCCGGCCGCCTTGGCCGCGGCATCGAGATCGGCGTCCGGGAAGACGATGTTGGCCGACTTTCCGCCCAGTTCGAGCGTCACGCGCTTGAGATTGCCGATCGCGCCCTGCAGGATCTGGCGCCCGACCACGGGCGAGCCGGTGAAGGTGATCTTGTCGATATCCATGTGGTCGACCAGCGCTTGCCCGGCGATCTTGCCGAAACCCGGCACGACATTGAGCACACCGGCGGGGAAACCTGCCTCCAGCGCAAGCTCGCCGATCTTGAGGGCCGTGAGAGGCGTCAGTTCGGCCGGCTTGAGCACCACGGTGCAGCCACAGGCCAGGGCCGGCGCGATCTTCCACATGCCGATCATCAGTGGGAAATTCCAGGGGATGATGGCGCCGACCACCCCCAGCGGCTCGCGCACCGTATAGGTCAAGGCGTCGGTGCGGGCCGGTATGACCTGGCCGTTAATCTTGTCGGCCATGCCGGCATAATAGGTGAGCGTATCGAGGACCGCGGGCAGATCCTGGCGGCGAATGGCAGAAACCGTCTTGCCGGAATCGAGACTTTCGAGCCGCACCAGTTCGTCTTCGTCGCGGCGAATGAGATCAGCCAGCTTCAGCAGCAAGGCTCCTCTTTCGCTGGCCTTCATGCGCGACCAGCTGCCTTCGAAGGCTGCACGGGCCGAGCGCACGGCGGCGTCGACATCGCCGGCATCCGCCTCCGCCACCCGGGCAACGACCTCACCGGTTGCCGGATTCAAGGTCTCGAAACTGCGTCCGGAAGCGGCGGCGATGCGCCGGCCATCGATCAGGAGGTCATGAATGTCGCCATATACCCGTTTCAGCACGTCAAAGCTCCCATATATGTATTACAGTTCATATCTAATGCTTTGACCGACGACGAAGCTCGTCGGATGCAAGGCAGAAATCATGCTAGTTATCCAATAAAATCATGGGAATATGAAATCTTTTGCTTATAAGAGAGAGCGGAGTTATGAACGTATGATCCTATGTTGCAGCCAATATAATATGTTTTGTATTTCATATATTGAGGTCCGAGCCTCTAGGCTTGGAGCGGGAGAGGCGGCATGATCCGGATCGAGATCGAGCCCGTTTGGCGTTTTCACCGGCAGGAAGACGCGCAATCGCTCCAGGTCATGCTGGATTTCCTCGCCGAGATCCGCGCCACCGGAAAGATCACCGCCGCCGCTGATAAGGCGAATGTTTCCTATCGCCACGCCTGGAACCTGATCGAAAAATGGTCCGAGTTCTTCAGCACGCCCATCGTCGTCCGCCGGCAGGGCAGCGGCACCAGCCTCACGCCCTTCGGGGAGAAACTGGTCTGGGCGGGACAAAGGCTGGAAGCCAGGCTGGGACCGCTGCTACAGAACCTCTCGCAGGAACTGGAAACCGAGATCAACCAGATGCTGCCGCACGGGCCCCTGGTCCTGCGCATCCATGCCAGCCACGGCTTCGCCGTGCCCAAGCTGCGCAAGCTTCTCAGCCGCGAGCCGGACATCGATATCGATTTTCGTTATGTCAGCAACCAGAGCTCACTGGTTTCGCTGGTCCATGACGGCTGCGACCTTGCCGGCATGCATCTGCCGCAGGGCGAATTGCGCAAGCGCGCCATCGCCGCCAGCAAGGGCTGGCTCAACCCCAACCTGCATCGCGTGATCTCCTTCGTCACGCGCGAAGTCGGCCTGATCGTGCAGCGCGGCAATCCGCGCAGCATCGATGGGCTGGAAAGGCTGCTCGATCCCGCGATCCGTTTCGTCAACCGGGATCCGGACTCCGGTACGAGGCTCGTCTTCGAACAGCTTCTGGCCCAGCATGGCATCGATGGCAGCCGCATCAACGGCTATGAGCATTCCGAATTCACCCACGCCGCCGTCGCCGCCTATGTCGCCAGCGGTCTCGCCGACGTCGCCTTCGGGGTCGAGGCGGCCGCCCGACAATTCGGCCTCGATTTCGTGCGCCTCCTCACTGAAGACTATGTCTTCGTCTGCCACAAGCAGATCCTCGACCAGCCGGCCATGCAGCGCGTGCTGGCGGTCATGCGCGGCCAGGAATTCCACACCGCCATCTCGCAATTGCCGGGCTATCGCGTAAAGGAGGCCGGCGCGATCAAGACCATTCGCGAGGTGTTCCGCAAATCGGAGTAACATCCTTTTTTGCGAATGCCTGCGTGTCATCCTGCACAGTCCCCTCGCCGCCATCCCCCTAAAAGGGCATCAGCGAAACCGCAAAGACAGGGGAGCGCCATGACACGCAACGACATCGCCGAGACTATTTTTGCTAGTTTCCTGCTGGCACTGGCGGTTGTGCTGCTGCTCTCCTCCGGAGCGTCGGCGGCAGAGCCTTTCACCAGCGCCTATACCAACTTCGACACCGCCAAGTGCCCTCACCAGCCTGGAGGCGACGAGGAGGATTACGGCAGCTGGCGCTGCCCGGGCTATCGTGGCCTGCCGATGCGGTTTGCCGCCGGCGACCAGCGCATGTTCGTCAGCTTCGGCGAGGCCGGCGCCAACGACCTGGCTGCCAACGAAACCTTCGCGGCCTTCAACAGTGCCGATCACGGCAGGGTCGAATGGCGTCTTGCCGCCGGCGAGAGGCTGCCCTTCGCCACCATCCTGCAATGGCAGGTGATGACGGAGGCGGACCACAAGGCCGATGCCAAGGGCCCCTCGCCTGCCTCAGGCCGCGTGCTGGTCGTCACCCGGCTCGGCAAGGACGGCACCTGTCATGTCGGCTATGTCGATGCTCGCGCGAATGACGACGCAAATACACTCGCGCGCAGGATCGCCGACGAACATGCCCGCTCCTTCCGTTGCGGCCAGGATAAGCCAGTCGTGCTTGGAGCCGTTTCTCCTGGCCTGATCCTGCCCGGCAAGGCCCGCTGATCGCTCCTTTGCAGGTTGTCCCAACTATCCTTGGATATCTGCCCGGCAGGTGCTTCACCCTGCCGGCCATCCATGCAAAGCTGCCCCCACGATCGAGGCCCACGAAGATCGGGCGCTTAACGGGAACGTCAAGGGGAGACGCTGCGTGGGCTGTTCCGTCCGAGCCGCTGCCGGATTGCCGCAAGAGCGGACGGCATGAGTTACGAGTTCGAGTTCGCTGATGTCTTCGCCTACTGGCCGGAGCTTGCGGCCGGCGCCCTGCACACGCTGATACTCTCGGGGCTGGCCATGGCCATCGGCATGGTGGTGGCAGTCATAGGGGCACTCGCCAAGACCTCCGGCCCCCCTCCGCTGCGTTATGCCATCGACGCCTATATCGAGCTGATCCGCAACACTCCCTTCCTCATCCAGGTCTTCGTGATCTTTTTCGGCCTGCCCTCGCTCGGCCTGCGCCTGTCCTCGAACAGCGCGGCGCTGCTGGCGCTGGTGGTCAATGTCGGCGCCTATGGCATCGAGATCATCCGCGCCGGTATCGAGAGCATCTCCAAAGGCCAGATCGAGGCCGGCAAGTCGCTCGGCCTCAAGCCGCTGCAGATCTTTCGTCTCGTCATCCTCAAGCCGGCGATCCAGGCGATCTATCCCTCGCTGACCAGCCAGTTCATCCTGCTCATGCTCAATTCCAGCGTCTGCTCGGCCATCGCCGCCAGCGAGCTGACCGCAGCGGCCGGCGACATCCAATCGCGCACCTTCCGCAGCTTCGAGGTCTATTTCGTGGCGACCGCGATCTATCTGGCCTTGTCGATCGTGTTCTGGTGCCTGTTCGCAGGCATAGAGCGCGCCTTCCTGCGCCAGCCGAGCCGGCGATAGGGGGGCGGTATGCGTGTATTGAGCGAAGCCGACATCCTCTACATCCTGCTGGCCTTGCGCTGGACGCTGCTGCTTTCACTGGCCGCCTTCATCGGCGGCGGCATTGGCGGCCTTGTCGTCGCCTTGGCGCGAACGTCCGAGATCCGCCCCCTGCGCTGGCTGGCGATGGGCTATATCAAGCTGTTCCAGGGCACACCGCTGCTGATGCAGCTTTTCCTCGCCTTCTTCGTACCCGGCATCTTCGGCATCGACGTCAATCCCTGGACGGCGGCGGCGATCGGCCTTTCCCTTAATGCCAGCGCCTTTCTCGGCGAGATCTGGCGCGGCGCCATCGAAGTGGTGCCACCGGGCCAGAGCGAGGCGGCCCGCGCCCTCGCCCTCACCTACGTACCGCGCATGTTCAAGGTGGTCATTCCCCAGGCGGTGCGTATCGCCATTCCGCCGACCATCGGTTTCCTGGTGCAACTCATCAAGGGCACCTCGCTCGCCTCGATCATCGGCTTCGTCGAGATCACCCGCGCGGCCCAGATCATCAACAATGCGGCCTTCAGGCCCTTCACCATCTTCGGCCTGGTCGCGCTCGCCTATTTCCTGGTGTGCTGGCCGCTGTCGCTCTGGAGCCGCGCCATGGAGCGGCGGCTGACCGTCGCCAGACGCTGAGAATTTCGATCAAGGAGAGGAAACGATGATGGCTTCGACATATCCGATTTCGCGCCGACGGCTGGGCCTGTATCTGGCCGCCGGCATGGCCGCCCTGGCCCTGCCTCTCGCGGCCGGGCCTGCCTCCGCCGCCACGCCCGATGAAATCAAGGCGCGCGGCAAGCTGATCGTCGGTGTCCTCACCGACTACCCGCCCTTCGGCGGCACCGACACCGAACAGAAGCCGGCCGGCTATGATGCCGATGTCGCCGCCCTGATGGCCAAGAAGCTCGGAGTCTCGCTGGAACTGGTGCCGGTGACCGGCCCCAACCGCATCCCCTATCTGCTCACCAACAAGGTCGACCTACTCATCGCCACTTTCGGCATCACGCCCGAACGCATGAAGCAGGTGCTGTTCTCCAATCCCTACAGCACGTTGACCACCTATATCATGGGCCCTAAGGACCTGAAGGTGACCAAGCCCGAAGATCTCGTGGGTGTCACCGTGGGCGTGGCGCGTGCCTCGACACAGGACATCACCGTCTCGCAGATCGCGCCATCGGGCACCCAGATCATGCGCTTCGACGACGACGCCACCACCACCCAGGCCCTGATCTCGGGGCAGGTGCAGTCGATCGGTGCCTCCAACACCGTACTCGCCCAGCTCACCAAGGACTATGCCAGCCTCGGCATCGAGGCCAAGTTCAAGATGAAGGAACAGGCCAACGGCATGGCCTTCCGCAAAGCCGATACCGCATTGCAGGAATGGTGCAACGGCTTTATCGGCGAGATCGTCGCCGACGGGCAACTCAGCCAGATCAACCAGAAATGGTTCGGCTCTCCCCTGGCCCCCCTGCCGCCCATGCCGAAATTCTGATGACGCTGCGTCACCGGCGAAGACCGCATCTAGCGGTTTTCAGGCCAAGATCGTCCAGCAGACGGCCTGAAGAAGCCGTTGAGGAAACGGGTAGAGTTGGTATAGGCAACGGAAGTCTCGGCGATCCCTCCTCGATCGTCGCATAAGGAGGCCTGCCCCGGCCGAGAGCAGACAGCGAAAAACGAAAGCCAGCCGTGGTAATCTCCTCCAAAGCGACAACCCTGACCTATGCGCCTGACGACATCGTCATTCGTTCCGCCCTGCATCGGCACTTGCTGCAAATCGGGCTGCCTCGCTTCGCCTTGCGCAAAGTCTCCAAATGGTCGCGCTCGCATTATGGTCCGCGCGACGATTTCATGCGGGCGCTGGTCGAGCAGCGTTTCGGTATCCGCGTCGGCAAGTACAGCTACGGATATCGCCCGCTCTGCACCAAGCAATCCAAGATTGGCGAGATCGGCGCTTTTTGCTCGATCGCCACCGAGATCAAGGTCTCAGGCGGCAACCATCCTCTCGATCTCGTCTCGACCAGCCCCGCCATTTATCTCGAAGGCTGGGGCATCGTCGACGAAACGATCGACCGCCATTATCCCAAGAACGACCCGATCGTGATCGGACACGATGTCTGGATCGGTATGGGGGTGACCCTGATGACCGGCATCACCATCGGGCATGGTGCGGTGATCGCCGGTGGCGCGGTCGTCACCAAGGACGTGCCGCCCTACGCCATCATGGGCGGAGTGCCAGCCAAGCTGATCCGCTATCGCTTCGATGACGACACCGTCGAAAAATTGCTGGCCAGTGCCTGGTGGACCTGGCCGGACGAGGCGATTAGGGCCAAGGCATCGCTGCTACGGGATCCGGCCGCGTTCGTGGCGCAGCTTTGAGTATGTCGCTGGGCGGTTGAAAAAGGAAACGCCAGCCCGATGAATCAGCGATCTGCCTTGTCACCCGTCAGGTCATTACATAATCAAGATGTTACTTTGACGTTTTACCGAAATAGATCATGTAGCTCACAACTCCGAAATCGAGCATGACAACTGTTGTAATCACCCAGCCCATGCTGTTCCCTTGGCCCGGCTTTTTCGAGCAACTCGCCCTGGCGGACGTCTACGTTTATTTGGATGATGCTCAGTTCTCGAAGGGAAGCTTTACGAACCGTGTGCAGGTCAAGATCGGCGATCAGATCAAGTGGATGACCATTCCGCTTGCCGGCGGAGGCACCTACAAGCCCATCATGGATCTGGAAGCCACGGCCGCCGATTGGCGAGCAACACACCAACTACTCCTCAAGCAATCGCTCGCCGCCACCTCCCATGCAAAGGACGCGATGGACATTCTCGACAAGGCGTATGAGCAAGACAGACTGTGCGAAGCCCTAATTCAAGGCATCGAGCTATCTGCAGACCATCTCGGGATTGGAAAATCGCGAAAAATAACCCACAGCAGTAAGCTGAATATAGCCGGTTCCTCATGGAAGCGGGTACTGGACATCGTCCTCAGCGTCGGCGGAACAAGATATCTCACCGGACATGGGGCCGCGCGATATATGGACCATGAAGCGTTCGAAGCGAGCGGCGTGAGCATCGAGTATATGGACTACAGCCTGACGCCATGGCCGCAAGGTGGCGGTGCCTTTACACCCTATGTCTCCGTCCTCGACCTGATCGGCCATGCCGGCCGCGATGCCCATCGCTATCTGAAGCCCCGAACCACTCACTGGCGCGAATTTCTGGCAAAGCAGGCGCCATGACGCGTTAACCGGCAGACTTCCTCTATCGACTGCAGCCATCAAGCAAACAGGAATGCGATATTGAAGCGAGTGAGCTTGAGATCTCCGGAAAATAGCGATTTCGAGTTTCTCGCCTCGCTTCGGAGGGATTCTGCCCTGCAAGCCCTGCTCCTCAATGTGGTGACATCAACAGATGATGACGCGGTCGCCGAATGGCTGGAGCGCCGGAAAACCGACCCCCATGGCAGTTTCCTGGTCATTGCCGACGGCATGACAGGTGAAGCAATCGGCTTTGCCCAGATCACCAATATTCACCGTCGAAATCGACATGGCTTTATCGGGATCGTTATTGCACCGGGCGCGCAAGGCCAGGGCCTGGGGCGCGTTGCAATGGAGAATCTCATTACGACGGCGAAAGAAAAATATCACCTAGAAAAAATACTTCTGGAAGTCAGAGCGGACAATCTCGCTGCACTCTCCCTCTACAAGTCCATGAACTTTAGAATTGTAGGGACGATGTTGAACCACTTTCGTACGAAAGACGATATTTATGACGTTATATTGATGGAAAAGCAGGTATAAATTTTAGTATATACAACAATATTTACTTCATTTTTTGCGCCTAAACAACGCCAAAACCTGCCTGAAAGCGACACGGGTGATCTTCCCAATGCGGGCAACCCGTTTACCGACATAGAAAAAAGTAATTCCCTTCAGGGCAAGCTTCTCGATCCCGCTAAATCCGGCTTCATCGATATCGTGGAGGCAGGCTTTCCAATAGGCTCGCCGTAACCGGATGAGATGCATGGCCGGCACGATCCTCATCGAGCGATTGGCTTCTTTCCAGACGATACGCTGAGAAAACTGAGCCTCCGGTGCCATCGCAACGGCCCTGCGTATGAAAACCGGATACATCACCAGATGATCGGATCCCCATGGGTCCGGATACGCCCGATTGACGTAATCCAATATTCCACGCAAGGCATCGGTTCGCCACATGCCATAGAACCAGCTTGCAGGAGAATTATAGAGAAGATCCGCGATCTGCCGCAATTGCGACCCCCGCGGTTCCCGGGGCCGCGCGATGGTGACGGGCCTGTCACTTCGATACGTCATCACCGTGGGAACGGCCAGCAAGGCATTCGGCGTTCGATCAAAAGCGGCGACCAGTCGCTCGACATAGTCGGCGGAGGACAGGTCGTCATGCGCCCGCCACAGGAAGAGCGGTGTCTGCGCCGCATCCACCAGCCCACGGAAATTCCTGACAGGCCCGACATTCTCGGGCCGCCGCAGATATGTAATCCGATTATCGATTGCCGCATATCGCTCGACGATGGCTTGAGTGCCGTCCGTTGAAGCATTATCCGATATGACGATATGAATATTTCTGTATGTCTGGTTCAGTAAACACTCCAGACATTCCGCGATCATGTCTTCTGCATTATAGATAGGAATCCCTATAGTTACGCAGGGTCCTGACATGTTCACGGGCTCCTATCGGCCATCAACCGGAGCATGTCCTATTCCTTTGCAGCAATAGCCGCAACCAGCAATTCTCGCGCCGCCTCGGCCATTTTGATCGGTCTGGCGCCGCGTAGGTGGGCGCGGTATGTATCGGCTGCCAATCAAGTAGAGCCGAGTCACCGTGATCATTGCCCCCGAACGCATTCCCGTCGCAGGTCCCTCCATCACCGAGAGAGAGGCCGAACTCGCCGCGGAGGCTGCCCGCACGGCGTGGTATGCCAATCACTATGCCTATAATGCCCGCTTCGAGCGGATGATGGCCGATTATGTCGGCGTGAAGCATGCCGTCAGCGTGCCACATGCGACGGCGGCGCTGCATCTCATCCTGGCCGCACTCGGCATCGGCCCGGGCGACGAGGTGATCGTACCCGACGTGACCTGGATCGCCTCGGTGGCGCCGGTCACCTATGTCGGTGCCGAACCCGTGCTCGTCGACATCCTGCCCGATACCTGGTGCATCGATCCGCGCGCCGTAGAGGCCGCCATCGGTCCCAAGACCAAGGCGATCCTGGGCGTGGATCTCTATGGTTCGATGTGCGACTGGCAGGCCTTGCAGGACATAGCCGACAGGCACGGCATCCATCTCATCGAAGATTCGGCCGAGGCCCTCGGCTCTCGCTATCGCGGCCGTCGCGCGGGTAGCTTCGGGCGGGCAGCAGCCTTCAGTTTCCACGGCTCGAAGACTGTCGCCACCGGCGAAGGCGGCATGCTGGTGACCGATGACGACGATCTCCACCAGCGTGTGCTCTGCCTGCGCGATCATGGCCGCGCGCCCGGCGATCACCGCCGGTTCATCAATCAGGAGATCGCCTTCAAATATCGCATGAACGGCGTGACCGCAGCGCTCGGCGTCGCACAGATGGAACGCATCGACACGCTGATCGCCCATAAGCGCGCCATTTTCGATTGGTACCGGCAACGGCTCGGCGGGCTCAACGGCATCACCCTCAATGCCGAACCGGAAGGAAGCGAGAACTCCTTCTGGATGGTGACGGTGGTGCTCGATCCAGCCCTCGGCCTCGACAAGTTCAGCCTGATGGCCGAATTCGACAGGCGCAACATCGATACGCGCCCCTTCTTTTCGCCGCTGTCGAGCATGCAGGCCTTCGCCGATCGTCCGGCAGCCAAGCGTCTGGTCACGCCGCATGACAAGGGACAGGCGATCGCCAGGCACGGCATCAATCTGCCGTCCGGCTACAATATGACCGAAGACAAGGCAGATATCGTTGCGGGCGCGTTGCGGGAGATTCTCGCGGAAAAGGGCTGATGCTCGGGAGACCGACGGTGTGCTGTCGGGACAGCCGGCTCATGTGGCAAGGTCTCCTTGCCGCCACTCTCCTGAATCGCATTTCCCCAGGGCGAAACGCCAAACAACGTATAGCCGTTGCGGACTACTCAATTCGGTTCTTTTTCTCATCTGAAAAGGTAAATCGATATAAGTTCCGCAACGGACGGGTTGCTTCAATTTCATACTGGACAGGCCTGAAATTGGTTGTAGCATTCTACCTTGTTAACAAAGACGCCATTGGGGTTGTGGGCGCTATTTCTGCCAAGCGTTGCTTCACATAACAACCAAGTGCAGATTTCGCTTGCGAAAGCTTGGCGTTTCGAGAAATCGGTGAACGGGGGAAGAAGCATTGCTTCTTCCCCCGTTTTCGTTGCCGGATGACATTGCTGGCTTTTCAGGTAAGGGGGTTCCCTTACCCAAACACCAGCCCCCTTTCATCGATGGCCAACTAGCCCGGTATGGCCAGTGGATGCTTGGCAAGCAGGCTGATCGAGTGCACATTCCCTGCCCTCGCTTGACGAGCCGGCCGGCGATAACCGCGTGCCACGAAACGATTCTCCAGGATCACGCCGCATCGGCTGCCGCCGAAAGACTCTCCAAGTCGCCGGCCATCACAGGATTTTCCATGCCGCACAGCTTTGCTCGCAACGCCCTGGTGCTCGGCCTGCTCGCCGCCATCGGGCCCTTCGCCATCGATATGTATATTCCCGCCCTCCCCTCGATGGCGGAGCATCTCCAGACCAGCACCGCCGCTGCCCAGATGACCCTGATGGCCTTCTTCCTGGGGTTTGGCTTGACCCAGATCATCTACGGGCCGGTCTCTGACATTGTCGGCCGCAAATTGCCGCTCTATTTCGGTCTGGCAGTGTTCACATTGGCATCGATCGGTTGTGCGTCGGCCCCAACCATTGATTGGCTGATCGGCCTGCGCCTCGTCCAGGGCATCGGAGCGGCGTCGGTGATGGTGATCCCGCGCGCCATCATCCGCGACCTGCATACCGGCGTCGAGGCGACCCGATTGATGTCCCTGGTGATGCTGGTCTTCAGCGTCTCCCCCATTCTCGCCCCTCTCACAGGCAGTGCCCTCATTATTCCCTTCGGCTGGCGCGCCGTCTTCGTCGCCGTCACCATCGCGGCAGTGCTGAGCCTGCTGCTGACGGCTTTCGTGCTGCCGGAGACCCGGCCACCTGCCGAGCGCATCGCCGGCGACCTGTCGACAGTCCTGACCAATTACGGGCTGCTGCTGCGTGACCGCCATTTCCTGGGAGTGACCTTCATCGGTGCACTGGGCATGTCGAGCTTCTTCACCTTCCTGGCCAGCTCCTCCTTCATCTATGTCGATCATTTCGGCCTGACCCCGATGCTCTACAGCCTAGCCTTCTCCGTGAACGCCATCGGCTTCATCGGCGCCTCCCAGTTCAGCGCCTATCTCGGCCAGCGCTTCGGCATGGGCCGGGTGATCCTCGGCGCCGTCTTCGCCTACGCTGTCTCGGCCATCGCCCTTTTCGCGCTGGTTGCAAGCGGTGTCGACAGCCTGCCAGTGCTGATCGCAATGCTCTTCGTCACCTTTGCCTTCCTCGGCCTGGTCATACCGACCAGCATGGTCCTGTCGCTGGAGCATCATGGCCCCATTGCAGGCATGGCCTCGGCTCTTGGCGGCACGCTGCAGATGGTGACAGGTGCCGTCATGATCGTTATCGCCAGTCTCTTCTTCAATGGCACGGCCCTGCCGATGGTGACGATCATCGCCCTCTGCGCCATCGGAGCGCTGACTCTGGCCAAGCTCACTTTGACTGAAAAGGAGATCGCCACACCGGCGGAATGAGTCCAGCCACAGCGGTCTCGCACCGTTTTCGATCCCGACCGAATCGGCGCCTACATTGTCCTTTCCAAGGGCAAATGCCTTGCCCTCTACTAAAGAGGTAGGCGGATCAGCTTCCTGCCGGCGGCCAAACCTGCTAGATCTATTTTCAATCTATGCATCTTTGTGCAAAAGAATCTCGCTTTCGTTCGCAGCGAGGCTTGCGCGTCATTCGCGCTTTCCCAGCCAATCCGTCAAATTCGACACGTCATATTTGACGGAGTGTGCTCCTTGCGCCGCCCGTCTAGATTGATCTTGCGAACGGCGCAGCGATCTCCAAACAGATCCCCTCCATGCTGTGCTGTTCGCACCTTCGCTCGGTTCTCTCGATACCCTCCCAAGCCCGCGCAGCGGGCTTCTTTTTGTGATCGGCAAGACAGACATAAGTTTGGAATTTCGAACGATATCAATTCGATAGGCTCCTTTGGCGGCCCAGCACAGTTTGGAAGCTCATTGGCATTTTGAGGCCCGACGATGGCGCTCTCTCCCTCATCGTATCAGCTGAGTTCCCGGCAAGATCGCGGGCCGGATTGGGACTGTGAAGCCTTGCCGTTCGCCGAGCCGAGCCCTCCGTCGAAATTCAGCGCCGACACCTCCCCTTTCCAGGCCCGGGACCCGCCAGACCGGTGCTCCCAGATTGTTCTTCCTGGCTTGATGCCCCGCCGGCCGGCGCGTTGCTGGCCGGTTTCCTCCTCCGACTAAGAAAGTAGCCTGACGTGGAAGCTCGCCTCGATCCCCTCACCCTCGACAGAATGTTCCATGCGCTCGCCGATACCAGCCGTCGCACCATGATCGATCGTCTTGCCCGCGGACCAGCCTCTGTCAGCGAACTCGCACTCCCCCTCTCGATGGGCATGCCCGCGGTGCTCAAGCATCTCGGCGTGCTCGAAGCCGGGGGTATCGTCGTCTCCGAGAAGGCAGGCCGCGTACGTACCTATCGCATGACGCCGCATGCCCTGGCCCTGGCCGAAAGCTGGGTCGCCGAACGCATGGCCCTGCACGACAATGCCATTGACGATGCGCCGATGCCGGTGAAGCTGCCCGAACGCAGCCCGGTGACGCAGCTTCGCTCGGTCGAAGCTCGATAAGCCCTCACCAAGCGGGCGATCGGGGCGGGCATCATTCAGGTGCCTGCCCTTTCCGGCATGACGGCTGCCACGAATTGCCTGAGTTCGCGCCCGACATGGTCCGCAACTGGACAATTGGGGTCGAACCCCCACCAAGCGAGCGAGCCCTGCCATTGCGAAGCCATCAATTGGCCAAGCCCGTGGCGCCTGCCCCCCTGCTTCGCCAGACAGGTGTCGAGCACGTCGACGAGGACATCCCGCCAGCATGCGCCGCGTGCACGCAATAGGGGATCGCGCAGATCCTCCCTCAGGATCAGCAATCCTTCGGCATAGGATTCGATGGCGCCATAGTCGCCGGAAAGAGCCACCAGCAGGTCGACGGCGCCCTCGGGCGTGCGCGAAATATCCGCCGCCAGCTGTGACGTTTTTTCGTCCAGGCGATCCCAGGCATGGAGCAAGGCTGCCTGCTTGAGCTGCGCCTTGCTGCCGAAGCGCTGCACCAAGGTTGCAGCCGCCAGGCCGCAAGCCTGCGCCAATGCCGCAAATGTCAGAGCCTCAGGCCCCTTGTTGTGCAGAAGCTGCAGGGCAGCCTCCAGCACGGTCTGGTCGGGCAACGTCTTCGGGCGGGGCATCTTGACATCCAATTATAACCGAACAATCATTTATATATTAATTCCCGCCCATGGAAAAGGCGCGCTGCAATCGACAATGGGAGCTGTGATGATGCTCAAGGGAAAGGTTGCCCTTGTTGCCGGCGGCACGCGTGGCGCCGGCCGGGGCATTGCCATCGAACTGGGAGCCGCGGGCGCGACCGTCTACGTCACCGGCCGCAGCACGCGCGGACGACGCTCGGAGTATGACCGACCGGAAACCATCGAGGAAACGGCTGAATTGGTCGATGCCGCCGGTGGCAAGGGCATTGCCATCCGCGTCGACCATCTCATGCCCGGCGAGGTGCAGGACTTGGTGAACCGGATCCGAGCTGAACAGGGCCGCCTCGATATCCTCGTCAACGACATCTGGGGCGGCGAGAAATTGTTCGAGTGGAACAAGGCCGTCTGGGAACACGATCTGGACAAGGGATTGCGCCTGCTGCGCCTGGGCATCGACACCCATCTGATCACCGCGCATCACGCCCTGCCCCTGCTGATCGAGCACCCCGGCGGTCTTCTCGTGGAGATGACGGACGGAACGGCCGACTACAATGCCGGCCACTACCGCCTCTCGCCCTTCTACGACCTGGTCAAGTCGGCCGTGATCCGTCTTGCCTGGGCCCATGCCAAGGACCTTGCCAAGCACGGCGCCACCTCGGTGGCGCTCACCCCGGGCTGGCTGCGCTCGGAAATGATGCTGGAAGCTTTCGGCGTGGCAGAAGAGAACTGGCGGGATGCCACGGCGGCGGTGCCGCATTTCGTCATTTCGGAAACGCCGCGTTTCGTCGGGCGTGCCGTAGCCGCCCTCGCCGCCGATGTCGAAAAGAACCGCTGGAACGGTCAATCTCTTTCGAGCGGACAGCTGGCGCGAATCTATGGTTTCACCGATCTTGACGGCTCCCAGCCCGACGCTTGGCGCTACATTCCGGAGGTTGAAGAAGCCGGAAAGCCGGCCGGCGCGACCGGTTATCGATAGGTTCCTTCATGGCCATACTTGCCTCTGCCGAAACCACAGGATCCGCCCGCGGCATCCTGGCCATGATCATCGCG
Organism: Labrys sedimenti; assembly: GCF_034424805.1. Taxonomy (NCBI): domain Bacteria; kingdom Pseudomonadati; phylum Pseudomonadota; class Alphaproteobacteria; order Hyphomicrobiales; family Xanthobacteraceae; genus Labrys; species Labrys sedimenti. Next base: position 78,525 of record NZ_JAXOUF010000006.1, on the reverse strand, counting down.
ATGGTGAGCGTGCCGACCGTCGATGGCATCGCCAAATATCTGAGCGCGGACTATTCGCCCTTCTTCATCGGCTGGGCGCGCTACGCGGTCGCCGGCCTGGCGGTCCTGCCTCTCTCGGCCTGCCTTCATGGCAGGAAGATGTTCCCGTCGGAGCATCTCGCCTCCCATGCCGCACGCACCGTCTTCCTGGTCGCCGCGATGACTCTGTATTTCCTCGCCATCGCCCGCATCCCGCTGGCGACGGCGCTCTGCGCCTATTTCGTCGGCCCCATCCTGGCGGTTGCCCTTTCGGTCGTCGTGCTCAAGGAACGCATGACGCTCGTGAAGGGGCTCAGCCTTGCCTCGGGCTTTGTCGGCTCGATCATCATTCTCCAGCCCGGCGGCGCTGTCGAACCCGGCATTCTTCTGGCTCTGGCTTCGGGCATCTGCTTTGCCTTCTACCTGATCGCCACAAGGCGGGCGGCGCAGCAGAGCGATCCCGTCAAGACGCTGGCTTTCCAGTGCCTCATCGGTGCGGCGCTCCTCACGCCGCAGGCCGTGCTTTCCTGGACCACTCCTGCCAGCGATCACCTGCTGCTCTTCGCCGGTCTCGGGCTGATCTCGGCGGTCTGCCACCTGCTCTCCATCATCGCCTTCCGGCTCGCCGATGCCTCGACCCTGGCGCCCCTCGTCTATGCAGAACTCGTCGGTGCCGCCATCGTCGGTTATTTCGCCTTCGGCGATGTACCGGATGGCGTGACGCTGCTCGGTGCTGCGTTCATCATCGCGGCCGGACTCATCTTGTTATTGCGTCGGACCGCCGTCTGAGACCCGGCGAGACAATAACTGTCGCCGACGACAGGACGTTTCCCCAGCAAATATCCAGGGTTGCCGCGAGCAGGACCAGCCAGTTTACTTGGCCCATCACGAATCTCGGCACCGGCCGGGACACCCATAAGGGGAAGTCCGCATGAAGCCCGCATTGAGACTATTCGCCCTCGTCCTTCCCCTCACTGCCGGCCTCCTGGGGGGTGCTGCCCGCCCCGCCCTTGCCGAGGTCGTGTTGCACAAAGGCAATGGCGCCGAGGCCCAGACCCTCGATCCGACCCATAGCTCGATCATCGCCGAGCAATTCATCCTCAAGGACCTGTTCGAGGGGCTCACCGTTTTCGACGCCGCGGGCAAGATCACGGCGGGGACAGCCGAGAGCTGGACGATCTCCCCCGATGGTCTCGTCTACACCTTCAAGCTTCGTCCCAATGCCAAATGGTCGAACGGCGATCCGGTCACGGCCGCTGACTTCGTCTTCAGCTTCCGACGTCTCGAGGATCCCAAGGAAGCCGCCAGCTTCGCCAATCTGTTCTATCCGATCAAGAACGCCGAAGCCGTGAACAGCGGCAAGGCCGGCGTCGACACGCTGGGCGTCAAGCCCCTCGATGACAGGACACTGGAGATCACGCTGGAACGGCCGACGCCTTATCTCCTGCAGCTCCTCGCCAATCAGGCCGCCCTGCCGGTGCATCAGGCCTCGGTCGAGAAGCTCAAGGCGGATTTTGCCAAGCCGGGCAATCTGATCTCCAACGGCGCCTATGTCCTGACCGAGAACCTCGCCAATGATCACGTCACCCTGGTGAAGAACCCGCATTACTGGGATGCCGCCAATGTCCGCATCGACAAGGTGATCTCCTATCCGATCGATGACCAGGCCGCCGCCCAGCGGCGCTTTCTTGCGGGCGAGCTCGACATGACCTTCGAGTTCGCGGCCGATCAGCTGAAACTTCTCAAGGAGAAGGTGGGCGATCAGGTTCATGTCTCGCCCAACCTGACCAATGAATACTATGCCTTCGACACCCGCACCCCGCCCTTTGACGATGCCAGGGTTCGACGTGCCCTGTCGATGGCGGTCGATCGCGACTTCCTGGCCGAGAAAATCTTCTCTGGCACGCGCGTCGGCAGCTACAGCTTCGTCCCCGCCGGCCTGCCGGGCTATACCCCCGCCAAGCCGGACTTCGCCGACAAGCCTCAGCTCGATCGCGAGGACGCCGCCAAGGACCTGCTCAAGCAGGCCGGCTTCGGCGAGGGCGGCAAGCCGCTGAAACTTACCATCCGTTTCGGCACCAACGACAACAATCGCCGGATCGCTACCGCCGTGGCCGACATGTGGAAGGCGCTCGGCGTCGAGGTCTCCCTGCTCAATTCGGACAGCAAGTCCCACTACGCCTTCCTGCGCGATGGCGGGACCTTCGAGGTGGCGCGCGCAGCCTGGGTGGCCGACTATGCCGACGCGGAAAACTTCCTTGCGCTACCGACGACGGCGAACAAGGCGTTCAACTATTCCCATTTCGCCAGTCCGGACTATGACGCGCTGGTCGCCAAATCCTATACCGAAACCGATCCGGCCAAGCGTTTGAAGATCCTGGAGGATGCCGAGGCCCTGCTGGCGCGCGACCAGCCGGTCGCGCCTCTGCTCTCCAATGCCGACCTCTGGCTGGTCTCGAACAAGGTGAAGGGGTGGCAGGACAACGCCGCCAACGAGCATCTGACGCGGTTCCTCAGCAAGGAAGAGTGACGAAGTCGCCGAAGGCGTAGCTTCTTCGCTCGCTCGAAAGCGACGCCGGTCGTGCCCTCTCCCCGATGAGGAAAGGGCAAAGACGATATCGCTCCCGAACAGGGCCCGATTACGCCGCCAGGCCGAATTCCGCGGCGCTGTCGCTCAGCCAATGCCAAAAGCTGCCGGCCATGCTGCGGAACAGGGCGACCTCGTAGGTCGGAGTCTCGTCGAGCTGCCACAGCGTCACACCGATATGCGAGCAGGCGGTCACGGCAGCATCGCCCGGTGCGAACGCACGCGGATGCAGGTCGATGTCCAGGCCCTTGGCGAACATATCGCGGACGTGCGGGCCTGAGACCTTCAGCACGGCATAGCCGGAGGACTGGTCGGTCACCGAAGCGAGCGTACCGACCGTCTCGATCAGATCGGAGACGAGCAAATTGGGCTCTCCGGCCTCGCGCGTGACCAGCCAGGCCGACGGCCCGGTGCCCAGAGCGGCGAGCGTGCCAGCCACGGCGCGCTTGGGGCCATCAGGCAGCCTGAGGCCGTAGGCAGCCTGCATGCGCGCGGCCAAGGCCCCCTCCTGGCCCTTGCGAGCCGCCAGGGTGACGATTTCCAGGCCCGAGCGATCCTGCACGGTGACGCCTGCTCCCGTTCCTACCGGTTTAAGCAGGCCGGCAAAGGCGCTACGGGACTCCAAACGCCCTGCACTGATGGCGTCAAACATGGAGACGGCTCCCTTCAGGATCAAAGAAGATGGGCGAGACGACCTCGACCTCGATGTCGCCATTGCGCACCGGATCATAGGCGCGGATCACCTCGCCGTGGCGGGACGGGCCGTTGGCAAGCAGGCCAAGGCCGATCCAGCTTTCGAGCATCGGCGAATAGATCACCGAGGTCGCAAAACCCTCGTCATTGGCCGCCACGGAAGCGGCGCCCTTCTTGAGGAAATGCGAGCCGGCGCGCAGCCGATCCGCCGGGTTGACCGGCTTGACGCCGACGAGGCCGGGCCGATCCGGGGCCACCAGGGCCGGACGCTGGGCCAGGACACGGCCAATATAGTCCTTCTTGGGCGACATCATCTTGCCGAGGCCGAGATCGCGAGCCGTGGTCTGGCCATTGAGCTCGTTGCCGGCGACATGGCCCTTCTCCACGCGCATAACGCCAAGGGCTTCGGTGCCATAGGCACAGCCGCCCATCTCCTCAGCCAGCGCCATCAGCGCCTTGAGCAGGGCAAGGCCGTAATGGGCGGGCACCGCGATCTCGAAGGCGAGTTCGCCCGAGAAGGAGAGCCGGTAGAGGCGCGAACCGACATTGCCGAGCTGCAGCGTGGCGCATCCCATATAGGGGAAGGCTTCGTTCGACAGATCGGCGCTCGAGCCATAGAGTTTCTGCAGCAATTCCCGCGCCTTCGGCCCGGCCACCGCATATTGCGACCATTGCTCGGTGATCGAGGACAGCGAGACGTCGAGTTCGGGCCAGAGCGTCTGGCGGCAGAATTCGAGGTGCTGCATCACCTTCACGGCATTGGCCGTCGTTGTCGAGATCACATAATGATCCGGCGCGAAGCGGGCCGCCGTGCCGTCGTCCATGACGAAACCGTCTTCGCGCAGCATCAGGCCGTAGCGGCATTTGCCGACCGCAACCGTCGAGAAGGTATTGATGTAGACACGATCGAGGAAGGCGCCGGCGTCAGCCCCCTTGATGTCGATCTTGCCCAGCGTCGAGACATCGCACACGCCGACGATAGCGCGGGTGGTCTTGACCTCGCGGCAGACGCTTTCCAGCCAATCCTTCTCGCCGGGACGCGAGAACCATTGCGGGCGCAGCCACTGGCCGGCTTCCACCATGGTGGCACCGTTCGCCATCGCCCATTCATGACCTGCGGTGAGGCGCGTCGCCTTGAAATGCTTGTCGCGATGCGGCCCGGCCAGGGCGCCGATCGCCACCGGGAAATGCGGGGGACGCGAAACCGTGGTGCCAACCTCGGTCATCGAACGGCCGAGCAGGCCCGCCATCATGGCATGCCCGGCAATGTTCGACGTCTTGCCCTGATCGGTGGCCATGCCCAGCGTGGTGTAGCGCTTGAGATGCTCGACCGAGCGGAAGCCTTCGCGATGGGCGATCTCGATATCCTTGGCCGTGACGTCGTTCTGCTGGTCGACGAAGGCCTTGCTCTTCGTCTCGGCGACATGCCACAGGGGCTTGAGGCCGACAGGCTCGTCGTCGCAGGCCGGGATCGGGGCCTGGCCGGCGGAGAAACCGCAATCGCCGGCCGCCGTGCGGCCCGCTTGCGCCCCGGCCCGCAGGCAGGCACCCAGCGAGAAATCGCCATTGGCGGCGCCGACCACCGTCATGCCGTCGGGCAGATCGCCCGGCACGAAGGCGGCCAGTTCGTCCGACCAGCGCGGCCGGGCGCCCTTATGGGTGGTGAGTGCGACCTGCGGGTTCCAGCCGCCGGAGACCGCCAGAAAATCGGCGGGAATGGTCTCGCGCTTGCGCCCGATGACTACATCCACCGACTTGATACCCTGGGCACCGCCCTTGGCATCGGTGACGCTCGCACCCAGCAGTGTGCGCGTTCCGGCCTTGCCGGCCCAGCCGGAGACCGCGGCATCGACCTGCGAGCGCGGGTCGACGATCGCAGCCACGGTCACACCGGCGGCAACGAGATCGGCCGCGGTGCGCCAGCCATTGTCGCTGGTGGTGAACACCACGGCCTGCCGGCCCGGCGCCACGCCGTAGCGGTTGAGATAGCTGCGCGCCGCCGAGGCGAGCATCACACCCGGCCGGTCATTGCCGCCGAAGACGATGGGACGCTCGATGGCGCCCATGGCGTTGATGCAGCGCTTGGCCATGATGTGCCACAGGCGCTGGCGTGGCTGGTGCACGGGCGGCACGGGCAAATGATCCGACACCCGCTCCAGGGCGCCATAGGTGCCGGTGTCATAGACACCGAAGACCTGGGTGCGGCGCATGATGCGCACTTCAGGCATGGAGGCCAGTTCCGCCTCGACCTCTGCGGCAAAGGCAGCGGCCGGCTTGCCGCCGACCTCATGCCGCTCGGCCAACAACCGACCGCCAAGCCGGAAATCATCGTCGCACAGGATCACGCGTGCGCCGGCCCGGCCGGCTTCCAGGGCCGCCATCAAGCCGGCGGGACCGGCACCGATCACCAGCACGTCGCAGAAGGCGGCGGCCTTCTCGTAGGTGTCGGGATCCGGTAGCTGGCTGGCGCTACCAAGACCCGCGGCGCGGCGGATCATCGGCTCGTAGAGCTTCTCCCACAGGGCGGCCGGCCACATGAAGGTCTTGTAGTAGAAGCCGCCGACGAAGATGGGACCAGCAAGCTGGTTCACGGACAGCAGGTCGAATTTCAGCGAAGGCCAGCGGTTCTGGCTGGCCGCCTCTAACCCGTCATAGAGCTCGATGGTGGTGGCCTTGGTGTTGGGCTCGCGACGGGCGCCGCTGCGCAGTTCCACCAGCGCATTGGGTTCCTCCGGCCCTGCGGTGAAGATGCCGCGCGGGCGATGATATTTGAACGAGCGCCCAACCAGGCGGATACCGTTGGCGAGCAGGGCCGAGGCCAGCGTGTCACCGCTCAGGCCCTCATAGCTGTTGCCGTCGAAACGAAACCGCACCGTGCTGTTGCGATCGACCAGGCCCGCGGAAGGCAGACGAAAGGAAACGGCCTCGCTCATGATGCGGCTCCCAAAGCTTGAGGCATCACCAGTTCAGCCTTCTCGATTACGTGGGTCTTGGTGTTGCGTCGGACCTTGAGCCAGGAACGGCAGCCCGAGCCGTGATACCAGAACTCCTCATGCACGCCCTCGGGGTTGTCGCGCAGATAGGCATATTCATAGAAGTTCTTGCCGGCGTCCGGCGCCGCGGCATCCGGCCGCGTGAGCCCGGCATCGCCGAGATAGGTGAATTCGTGCACGCCGCGCGCACCGCAATAGGGACAGGCAATCCGCATCGAACCGTGCCTCAGTGAAGATTGGGTTGGGCGCCCTGGCCCTTTTCGTCGATCACCGCTCCGGTCTCGAAGCGATTGAGCCGATAGGCGGCAGCCACTTCGTGCGGCTGCTCCTTGGCGATGAGATGGGCAAAGCACCAGCCCGAGGCTGGCGTGGCCTTGAAGCCGCCATAGCACCAGCCGCAATTGAGGTAGAGGCCATCGATGCCGCTCTTGTCGATGATGGGCGAACCATCCATCGACATGTCCATGATGCCGCCCCAGCTGCGCAGCAACCGGAGACGACCGATCATCGGCATCACGGCCATGCCGCCTTCGCAGACATCCTCGACCACCGGCATGTTGCCGCGCTGGGCATAGGAATTATAGCCGTCGATGTCGCCACCAAAGACCAGGCCGCCCTTGTCGGACTGGCTGACATAGAAATGGCCGGCGCCGAAGGTGATCACACCTGGAATCAGCGGCTTGAGCCCTTCGGTGACGAAGGCCTGCAGCACATGGCTCTCGATCGGCAGGCGCAATCCAGCCATGGTGCCGACCTTGGAGGTATTGCCGGCCACGGCCATGCCGATCTTCTTGGCCCGGATGGTGCCGCGAGTGGTCTCGACGCCGACGATGGCGCCGCCCTCGCGGACAAAGCCCTTGACCTCGCAATTCTGGACGATGTCGACGCCGCGATCGCTGGCGGCGCGCGCATAGCCCCAGGCCACCGCATCGTGGCGCGCCGTGCCGCCGCGCCGCTGCAGGAGGCCGCCCTGGATCGGGAAACGGGCATTGTCGAAATTGAGGAAAGGCGCCATCGCCTTGACGCCGTCGCGGTCGAGCAGTTCGGCATCGACACCGTTCAGGCGCATGGCGTTGCCGCGACGGGCGAAGGCATCACGCTGGGCATCGGAATGATAGAGGTTCAGCACGCCGCGCTGGCTCATCATCGCATTGTAGTTGAGGTCCTGCTCCAGGCCCTCCCACAGCTTCATCGCATGCTCGTAGAAGGGAATGTTGCCCTGCAGCATATAGTTCGAGCGCACGATCGTGGTGTTGCGGCCGACATTGCCGCCGCCGATCCAGCCCTTCTCGATCACCGCGACATTGGTGATGCCGTGATTCTTGGCGAGATAATAGGCCGTGGCCAGGCCATGGCCGCCGCCACCGATGATGATCACATCGTAGTTGAGGCGCGGCTCGGCGTCGCGCCAAGTCGGCGTCCAGCCACGGTGGCCATTCAGGGCATTCTTGAGAAGGGAGAACAGGGAGTAATGCATCGATCTTCTTGCCGGGGAAGAGTTCGGAAAACTTCGGTTATCCGGTCGCGTCCTCGCCCGGCGAGAAACGGATCCCAGGGCTTGCTGCAAGAGCTTGCCGCCCAGCTATCCGCATCCAAGACCAGGCCACGCCGGCACGATCAGCGCTTATCGTCGAGAATCATGGATACCTCTGCCCCCAGCGAATTCGGGCTGCCTGGTTCATAGGCATAGCAGCCTGTTACCCACAGTGAAAGATTATTCCTGCGCGTGCAACATCTTTTACAATTTTAATGCCAGGAAAAAAGTTTCACCGCGAATGCCGGTCGCCGGCAAGCTGCCGGCTCGTCGGGCCGCAGCGGCCGTGGGCAAAGGCGCTTCCGCCCGCCTGCCCCGGCATCCGGGCTCAAAAGAGGGCTTCCAGCGGTTGCGGGCGGGCAAGAACGAAGCCCTGGGCCCGATCGACCCCGATGGCACGCAACAAGGTCAATGTCTCCTCATTCTCCACCTGCTCGGCCACCGTAATGGCTCCCAACCGGTGGCCGACCATGTTGATCGATTCGACGATGGTGCGGTCGACGTCGCTCTGTGCCATCTGCCGGACGAAGTCGCCATCGATCTTGAGACCGTCGACGGAGAACTGCCTGAGATGAGTGAACGAGGACAGCCCTTTGCCGAAATCATCGAGCATCACGCCGCAGCCGGCACCCCGCGCCTTGGAGATAAACTGCTGCGCGGCCGTCAGATTGTTGATCACAGCCATCTCGGCAATCTCGAAATGGACGCGCCGGGGCGACAAACCCGATTGGGTGAATTCCTCCTGCAGCAGCGGCCAGAGGAAGGGATCGCTCAGTGAATTGGCAGAGAGATTGATGGCGAGGGAGATGTCGCCGGCGCCGAGCAAACGGGAACCATAGCGGCGAAACGCGGCATGAATGACCCAGCGGTCGATACTGCCCATCAGGTCGTAATGTTCCGAGGCCGGGATGAAGGCGGCCGGCTCGACGACGTTGCCGGCATCGTCGAGCATGCGCAGCAGGATCTCGAAATGCCGCTGCCCGCCTTCCCGCCCGGAAAGATCGAAGATCTGCTGGGCATAGAGGTGGAAGCGGTTGGCTTCGATCGCGTGGCGGATGCCGGCCGCCACCCGCATCTCGCTGTGGTTGCGATGGGTCGAGCCCTTCCCATCTTCATAGACGGCAAGCTGGTTGCGGCCCGACGTCTTGGCGGTGTAGCAGGCGATATCGGCCTGGCTCATCAACTCATCCTGCCTTGGCGCTTCCGCATCGATCCTAGTCAACCCCACGCTGGCGCCGATCTGATAGGTCCGGCCATCCCAGGCGAAGCGCAACTGAGCCAAACCGCGCAGAAACCGTTGCGCAATCGCCTCTCCCTCGACGATCGAGCAGTCGCGCAGCAGGAGGGCGAACTCGTCGCCACCCAAGCGGGCGGGCACGTCCTCAGTCCGGCAGACACGACGCATCAGATTGGCGACTTCACGCAACAACGCATCGCCAGCGGCATGCCCGGCGCTGTCATTGACGATCTTGAAGCGATCGAGGTCGACAAAGCACAGCACGTGCCGATGCTGGCTTTTGCGCGCCTGCTCGAGCGACAAGCGGATCTCGCGCTCGAAGGCGGAACGGTTGGGAAGTCCGGTCAAGCTGTCGTGATTGGCCGAGTGTTCCAAAGCCTGCTGCAGGATGCGGGCCTTGGTCACGTCCTGGAACACCAACACGGCGCCGATGATTTCACCCGAGGCCGTGCGCACGGGAGCGGCGGAATCGCGCACGCTGCGCCGCTCGCCGTCGCGTCGCAGCAACACGGCCCCCTCACTAAGATAGTAGGGACGCATGCGAGACAGGCAGGTTTCTACCGGATCGGCAAGGGGTTCACCGGTGGCTCCATCGACGATGCGAAACACTTCGGACAGGCGCCTGCCAACCGCATCCGGACCTGGCCATCCCGTCATCTCTTCGGCACCGGGATTCATGAACGTGATCCGGGCATGAGCATCGGTCGAGATTACGGCATCCCCGATCGAATGCAGGGTAATGCGCAGCCTCTCCTTTTCCTCGAACAGCGCCTCCACCAGTTCCTTGTGCTCGGTCACATCCCAATCCATGCCGACCGTGCGGATCGGAGCACCGGCCTCGTCGCGGATCACCCGGGCCAGAGAATGGATGTGGCGGATCCTGCCGGAACGCCGGTCCCACAGGCGGAACTCCATGTCGAACAGCGTGCCTTCACGCATCGCCCTGTCATATTCGCGCGTGATTGCGGCTACGTCGTCGGGGTGAATGCGATCGAGCCAAGCCTGCCGGCTGCCGTCATAGCTGTCCGGCGGCATGTCATAGAGCCGATGCAGGCGATCGTCCCAATTGTAGCGCTGGGAAGCGAAATCATATTCGAAGACACCGACGCCGGCCGCCTCGATCGCCAGTTGCAGCCGCTGGTTGAGGGCCAGGATAGCGCTTTCGGCCTCCTTGCGCGCCGTGATGTCGGTATGGGTTCCGATGATACGCAGGGCACGCCCGTCCGCCGCCCTCTCGATCACCTTGCCGCGATCATAGACCCAGCGCCAGTTGCCATCCTTGGCCAGCAGGCGGTTCTCTATGGCGAAATCCGGTGTCTCGCCGCGCAGATGGGCTTCAATGATCGCCCGACACCGTGGCAGGTCCTCCGGATGCATACGGTCGGACCATTCGCTGGCGCTGGTCCCGACTTCGTCTTGGTCGTAGCCCAGCATCGCTTTCCACTGATGCGAATAGAACACCTCCCCTGTCTCGAGATTCTGATCCCAGACCCCATCGCCCGAGCCGTAAAGCGCGAATTGCCAACGCATTTCGCTATGTCGAAGAGCCTCCTCCGCGGCCTTGGCATCGGTGATATCGCGGGAGATGCCGATCAGCCCGGTGATCTTGCCGCGCTCGTCGCGCCGCGGCGCCTTGGTGGAGGAATAGGTGCGCAACACGCCGCCGAGCATGGCCGTTTCCTCCATTGTGGAGGGTTCCCCGCTCTGCATCACATGGCGGTCGTTCTCGATCAGGCGGCTCGCCATTTCGGCCGGAAAGATTTCGGTATCGTGCCGACCTAGGATCTCGTTGCTCGACCGCCCCATCAGCCTCTCAACCGCAGGATTGACCAGAGCATAACGGCCGTCACGATCCTTGGCATAGATCAAATCGGGCGTACCGTTCATCACGGCCTGCAGCAGGACCAAAGTGTCGTGCAGTCTCTGATTGCGCTCCACATCGTCGGTGACATCCCAACAAACACCGGTCCCATGCGTCAGCGTACCGTCATCGCCACGGATCAGCCTGACCGTGGAGCGGATATGACGCACCCCAGCAGTCTTTGGACACCGAATACGATAGTCGAGCTGATAGTGCGAACCAGACTGCAGCGCGCTCTGGCGAATGCGGTCGACCCTCGCGCCATCTTCGGGCGAGAGCAAGCCGAAGAACTCTTCCAGCGTGTTGCCGAACGTCTCGGGCGTCACGCCGTGAAGCGCGTAGGTTCGCGCATCCCAATGACGGCGGCCCGAGGGATAATCGACGTGGAAGATGCCGATTCCGCCAGCTTGAACAGCTACCTCCAACCGCTCCGAAACAGCGGTAAGACGTTCCTCCATTTCCTTTTGGTATGTGATGTCGGCAATGGTTCCGATCATACGCTTGACCGTGCCGTCCGGTGCATACTCGACCGACCTTCCGCGGCTGATCACCCAGATCCAGCGACCGTCATTGTGCCTCAATCGATAGGTCGCGTCGAAGTCCCGATTGCCATCACGTCCGACACGTCCTGCAGCCTCCGCCATACGGGCACGATCGTCCGGATGCATCTTGCTCAGCCAGTTGGCAATCGAATGCACGCGCTCTTCGTCCGGCAGGTCGAGCATGGTGCGCCAGCGTGACGATACCCACACCATTCCATTGGGTACGTCGAAGTCCCATACGACCTGCCTCGAGCCTTCCAGGGCCTGGCGCCAGCGCCACTCCGCCTCGGCCAAGCTGGCCTCGTGAAGCTTTTGATCCTTGATGGCCACGATTTGCACAATGGCGGCAAAGGGGGAGGCCATGTCCGGCGCGTCAAGCCGGGAGATACTGGTCAAACCGGTAAAGCCCGTCCCGTCCTGACGGCAATAGCGGAACTCCACAGCGTCCCTATTGCGGCCATCCCAAGAAAAACCGGCGCGATCCTCCGGATGAGCAAGATCGGCAAGGGTCATGCCGACATGGTCGGCCGCCTGGTAACCGGTGAGGCGACAAAAGGCCGGATTAGCATGGCAAAACCGGCCATCATGGCCAATCAGGGCCATGGCGAAGCCGGCTTGCTCGACGACACGGCGAAGCAATGCCACATCGCCCGGAAGAACGACCGCATCAAGGCGATCGGAGCCCAGCCCGGCGTCTATCTTCATCTGGCGGATCTCACCTGCGCGAGCGAAATCATCAGCATTCAAATTGCGGCAATGGTACTGAGAAGCTGCGCCATTGCCAAATGCCGTCACAAGAATTCATGTCGTTTTCAGCAGTGTTTTGCACTCGACACGACCCGCCTGCCAGGAATATTCGGGAAGCACCGGACTTGCCCACGGTTCTTCTTCCCGGGCCATCGGGCAGGGCTGAGGCACCGTTAGGGCAAGCGCTCCCCGCGCGAGGCGACGAGTACAGCGTACCACTCCTCCCGGTTCCAGCGCGGCTGATAGGCCTGGGGAATCTCGCGGATGCGATCGAGGTTCTGGGTGCCAACGATTGGAATGGTCCGCACCGGATGCGCCATCAGCCAACTCAAGGCCACCGCAGTGCGTGAGACACCCGCCTGCTCGGCCTTGGCGTCGAACAGGCTCACAACCGCCCGCGCCCGCTCGTCCTGCGGCTGCGCCAGCCGCCCGCCGGCCAAGGGCGACCAGGCAAGCACCGCCATGTCATTCATGATCGCCTGGTCCAGAACTCCGTCGTGGAGCGGATCGAGCTTGAGGGCCGAGAATTCGGGCTGATGACTGACGATGGGCAAATCGAGGCAGGCGGCCAGGCCCTGCGTCTGCGCGACGGTGTAGTTGGAGACGCCAATGGCGGCGATCTTGCCGGCCCGGTGCGCATCTTCGAGAACCCTGGCGATCTCGCTGGGATGGGTGAGGATATCGGGCCGGTGGATCTGCCAAAGATCGATGCGATCGACCTGCATCCGCTTCAACGACGCGTCGATGGCCGAGGAGAGATAGGCGGAAGAGGAATTATAGGGCGTGCCGAAGACGATGCCACCCTTGGTCGCCAGCACCATGCGCCGGCGCAATCCGGGGCTGACCGCCAGCACGCGGCCGAGCTGGCTTTCGGCGACGCCGAAACCGCCAAGGTCGGACGGACCATAGATGTCGGCGGTATCGAACAGCGTGACGCCGGCTTCGAGCGCGGTTTCCACCAGCTTCTCGGCCGAGGCGAGGTCCTCTCCCCCGAAGCGCCACATGCCCCAGGCCACCGAACTTACCGACATGCCGCTGCGGCCAAGGGGACGGATGGGTTCGGGTACCGGCAGGTCGCTCATCTCGGGATCTCGCAGTGACGATGCGTCACTTCTATCAAGCGGAGGTCGCGATGGACATCCCCTCCTCCCAATAAGGCGGATCACCGAAGCTGCGCTTCAAATGTTCGGCGAGCACCCGCAGCTTGACGGAAGGCCGCCGTCCTTCGGGATGGGCGAGGAAGATGAATTCCGGCTCCGGCCGAATGCCGATATCGATGACTTTCAACCTGCCGGCGCGGATCTCGGGTCCGACGATGAAAGTGGGCAGGAGCCCGATGCCGAGGCCGGCAAGCGCGGCATCACGGATCACGTCGCCATTGTTGACTCGCAAGGCCACCTTGGCCCGCACGATTTCGACGCCATCAGGCCCGAGGAAACGCCAATCGGCAGCCCCCCGGTTCGAATAGAACAGTCCTTTATGCCGATCGAGCTCGCCGATGGAACGCGGCATACCTTCGTGGTTCAGATAGTCCGCCGACGCCACCAGGTAACGCTGGCTCGGGGCGAGACGCCAGACCATCAGCCGCGTATCCGCAATGGTACCGTGCCGGATGACGCCGTCATGGGCACCGGAGGCGACGTCGACGCGGCGATCATCGAGATCCAGGATGAGCTCGACCTGGGGATGCGCCGCCAGGAACGGGAACAGAGCCGGGCCGAGATGCAGGCGCCCGAAGGTGATCGGCGCGGCAATCCGCATCGGGCCGGCCAGGGTGCCGCGCCGTTCGGCCAGATCGGCAGCCGCCTCTTCCACCTCGCGCACGATCCGTCTGGCGCGCTCCAGAAAAGCAGCTCCATCCTCCGTCACCGACAAACGCCGTGTGGTACGATGGAGCAATATCGTACCGACACTCCGCTCCAATTCTCCCAGGCGTTCGCTGACCACCGATTTCGACAGGCGCAGGCTGCGGGCCGCCTCGCTGATCGATCCGGCCTCTGCAACCGCAACGAAGCTTGCGATCCCGTCTAGTTTCATCGTTCGGAAATTCCGGAAGATAGAGCCAACATATGCAGGATACTCCGAACAGAATGATTGCGCCATATTCGCTCCATTCAAAGCATCTCCCATGAACGAGGAACTGCAATCATGAACAGACTCTCAGGCAAGCGTGCGCTCATTACCGGCGGCACCACCGGCATAGGCCTGGAAACCGCCCGCCAATTCCTGGCGGAAGGCGCCCGCGTCGCGGTGACCGGCACCAATCCCCAGACGCTGGAGGCCGCCCGCAAGGAACTGGGCGAAAACGCCCTGGTCATCCAGTCGGATGCCGCCGACGCCGCCGGCCAGAAAAGGCTCGCCGAGACCATCGCCGAGGCCTTCGGCGGGCTCGACATCCTCTTCGTCAATGCCGGCATCGCCCAGCTCAAGCCGCTGGTGGACTGGAGCGAGGCCGCCTTCGACAAGCTCTTCGACATCAATGTGAAGGGCCCTTATTTCCTGATCCAGGCCCTGCTGCCGATCCTGGCAAATCCGGCCTCGATCGTGCTCAACACCTCGGTCAACGCCCATATCGGCATGCCGAATTCCAGTGTCTACGCCGCGTCGAAAGCCGCGTTGCAGTCGCTGATCCGCACCCTGTCGGGCGAATTGATAGGCCGGGGCATCCGTCTGAACGCCGTCAGCCCCGGCCCGATCGCCACGCCGCTCTACGGCAAGCTCGGCTTTGCGGAACAGGACCTGAAGAACGTCGCCGACACCATTAAGGGCCTGGTGCCCGCCGGCCGCTTCGGCGAGGCCAGCGAGATCGCCAAGGCCGTGGTGTTCCTGGCCTCCGACGAAGCGGCCTATACGGTCGGCAGCGAACTCATGATCGATGGCGGCATGGGCACGCTCTGAGCACCGGCGGCGATCCTATTCTTCCCGCCCGAGGCTCGCCGCCTCGTCTTCCGACAAGGCCGGGGGCTGAACGCCCCCGGCTTCGATGGAGACCGGCCTTCCGGAGCGCGCCGCCTCCAGGATGCCCTCCATGATCTCGAGCACATGCAGCGCGAGCTCGCCTGAAGCCCGAGGCCGCCGCCCTTCCTTGAGGCTGCGAGCGAGATCGGCCACTCCGAGCATGCGATAATTCGCTCGGTCGGGCGCGGCGTAGGGCCAGTTCAGGCCGCCATAGGTCATGGCGGCCGTATCGATGGTCTGCCAGGCCTCGCCCTTGCGGCTGAGGGCAAGAGTGCCGCCGAACGTGTCCGGGTCGGGCAGGCTGAGCGAGCCCTCACTGCCATGCAGTTCGATCGGCTGGTTGGAATGGCGGAAGACATCCCAGCTCATGCCGACATTGACGAGAGCGCCGCCGGCGAATTCGACCAGGGCCATTAGGGTGGTGGGCGTACCCACGGCGAAACTCGTGCCCTGGTTGGGGCCGGGCGCGGTAATCAGCCGCTCCGCTTGTCCGGTCGTGGCCATCGCCGCGACCTGACGCGCCGGTCCCAGCAGATTGACCAGCATGGTCAGGTAATAGGGTCCCATGTCGAGGACGGGACCGCCGCCTGGCTGATAGTAGAACTGCGGGTTGGGATGCCAATGCTCCATGCCTCGCGTCATCATGAAAGCCGTGCCGGCGGTCGGGCGGCCGATTGCCCCTTCCGCCATCAGCCGGCGGGCTGTTCGTCCCGCGGCGCCGAGGAAGGTATCGGGGGCGGAACCGATCGCCAGCTTGCGCCGGCTAGCCTCCTCGACCAGCTTGCGGCCCTCAGCCGCCGTGACGGCAAGCGGCTTTTCGGTAAAGACGTGCTTGCCGGCGGCAAGAGCTGCCATCGACACGTCGAAATGAACGGCCGGAATGGTCAGGTTGAGGACGAGGTCGACTTCGTCGTCGCCAAGCAGTTCCTCCACGCCGAGAGCCCGAATGCCGTATTCTTCGGCTCTGACCTTGGCGGCTTCCGTTGAGATATCGGCACAAGCCCGCAATTCGACGCCGGGGAAAAGCGCGGCGTTGCGCAAATAGGTCATCGAGATGTTGCCGCATCCGATCACGCCGATGCCGAGTTTACCCATGCGTCTCCTCCACCAGCCGTTCCAGCTAGCTTGCTCATTTTTGCATTAATTTAGAAAGTAAACACGAGAAGCTTCCCGTTTGAATGAAATTTTTTGAACGAAAATGACAATTTGTCCTTGACAGTCGCCAGCCCCAGGCCAAGCATGATTGAAAAATCAGGGTGGTCAGTCACCCACGCAGGGAGGAACTGTGATGTCGGACGTTCCCACACGCTCGACCCCGGCTGCCGGGGCCTCGCAATCCGGATCGGCGGCGCCAAGCCGGCGCAGCTTCCTGCAGGGAGCGGGCCTTGCCGCAGGTGCCCTGGCACTCGGCCTGCCCAAGCGCGCCCGCGCCGCGGACCGCACCGAGATCACCTTCGCCAGCGCCAAGTTCTTCGGCAAGCAGACCATGGCACAGGTGGTGGACGCCTATAACCAGTCCCAGGGCAAGATCCACGTCACCTATGTCGAGCTGCCGCCGCCCAGTTCCTCCACCGAGGTGCACACGGCCCTGGTGCAGCAGCTCGCCCGCCGCACTGGCACGCCCGACGTCTTCACCCAGGACGTGGTCTGGATCGCCGAATTCGCCGGCGCCGGCTGGGCCCTGCCGCTCGACGAATATTTCAATGCTTCAGTGCAGAGCCAGTTCTTCCCCGGCCTAGTGGCCGCCTGCACCTACAACAACAAGCTCACCGCTCTACCCTGGTATGTCGATTCAGGCATGCTGTTCTATCGCAAGGATCTCCTTGAGGGCATCGGCGCCAAGCCGCCCGAAACCTGGGATGAGCTCACCGCGGCCGCCCAGGAGATCCAGAAATCCGGCAAGGCCGATTTCGGCTATCTCTGGCAGGGCAAGCAGGCCGAGGTACTGGTCTGTGATCTCGTGGAAGCCATCGCTTCCAATGGCGGCTCGATCCTGGCTGCCGACGGCAAGTCGTCGGCGCTCAGCGACGACAAGGCGGTGGCGGCGGTCCAATTCCTCTACGACACCATCAACAAGACCAAGATCAGTCCCTCGGACGTGCTGAGCTGGGACGAGGAACCCTCGCGCCAGCCCTTCACGGCCGGCCGCGCGCCCTTCCTGCGCAACTGGTCCTATGTCTACGCCATCGCCCAGGACAAGGCCGCCTCCTCGGTGGTCGACAAGGTCGGGGTGGTGCCGCTGCCGCATTTCGCCGGCGGCAAGAGCGCGGCCTGCCTCGGCGGCTATCAATATGGCGTCAACGCCAACACCAAGAACCGGGAAGCGGCGATCGAGTTCCTGACCTGGATGTCCTCGCCGGCCACCCAGCTCCAGTTCGCTCTGCAGCTCGGCATCGCCCCGACCCGCCCCGAAGTGTTCGAGGATGCCCAGCTCGGCAAGGAGCAGCCTTTCATGAAGCAGCTCAAATCGGTGTTCACCGGCGCGACGCCGCGCCCGGTCACCCCGAAATATGCCCAGGTCACCCTTGCCATCCAGTCCGGCGTGTCGAAGGCCCTGGTCAGCGGCAACATCAAGGCCGAGCTCGAGGCCGCCAGCGCCAAGATCAATGCGATCGTCGCGGGATGACGCAATGAGCTTGCAAGCCTCCGCGGCCAGCCCGCCCCTCGGGGCTGGCCTGCGGTCCTTGGACCTGGCGCCCTGGCTCCTGATCCTGCCGCTGCTGATCTCGCTCGGCTCGGTCTCGGTCTATCCCATCGTCAACGGGGTCTGGCTGTCACTGACCAACACCTCGCTGGTCACCCAGGAAGACGCTTTCGTCGGCCTGGCCAATTACCGCATGCTGCTGGGCGACGACGCCTTCTGGAACGCCTGGGGGCATACCGTGCTGTTCACGGCGGTGTCGACGGCGCTCGAAACCGTGCTGGGGCTCGGCATGGCCCTGCTGCTCTACGAGCCCTTCGTCGGCCGTTCGCTGGTGCGCGCCGCCATGCTGGTGCCCTGGGCCATGCCCACCGTGGTCACCTCCAAGATGTTCGGCTGGCTGTTCGACGGGCAGCACGGGCTGATCAACTACCTCCTCAAATCCGTCGGGCTGATCGACGGCAACGTCAACTGGTATGGTTCCGTCGACCACGCCCTCAACACCATCATCATCGCCGACGTCTGGAAGACGACGCCCTTCATGGCCCTGCTGCTGCTGGCCGGCCTGCAGACAGTGCCGCGCTCACTGACCGAGGCTGCCAAGATGGACGGGGCCTCGGCCTGGCGTATCTTCTGGCATGTACGCCTGCCTTTGCTGCTGCCGACGTTGCTGATCGCAGGCATGTTCCGGGCCCTCGATGCCTTTCGTATCTTCGACCTCGTCTATGTCCTCACCGGCGGCGGCCCGGCCGACTCCACCGAAACCCTGTCGACCCTGAGCTACAAGGTGCTCTTCTCCACCCTGCAGTTCGGCTATGGCTCGGCGCTGTCCACGGCGATGTTCATCACCGAGACACTGATCGCCATCGGCTTCGGCATCTTCATCGTGGCGCGTCTGAGGAGGCAGGGATGAACGCTCGCGAGATCCTGCGCCTCGTCGTCGTCTATACCGGCGCGACCCTGCTCCTGGTCTGGTCGGCCGGGCCGTTCCTGTGGCAGTTCTCCACCTCGCTGCAGCTCGACAAGGCGCTGACCGATCCCGTGCCGAGCTTCTGGCCTTCGCCGGCCACTCTCGAACACTATGCCAATGTCTTCTTCGTCAAGAAATTCCAGCTCTATGTGCTGAACTCGGTGATCGTGGCGGGGCTCACCACCCTGTTGTGCCTCGCCATCGGGGCGCTCGCCGCCTTTTCTCTGTCGCGGCTGGAGATCAAGGGGCGCTTCGGCATCCTCGGAGTGGTGCTGTCGGTCTCGATGTTCCCACAGATCGCCATCGTCGGCCCGCTCTATCTCACGGCCTCCAATTACGGCTTCCTAGACACCTATAGCGGCCTCGTCATCGTCTACCTGGCGCTCGGCCTGCCGCTGGTGACCTGGGTGCTGTTCGGCTATTTCGACACACTGCCGCGCGAGATCGACGAGGCCGCGCGCATGGACGGCGTCGGGGTCATCGGCCTGTTCCTGCGCATCATCCTGCCGATGTCCCTGCCCGGCCTCGTCACCACCGGCCTGCTCGCCTTCATCGCGGCCTGGAACGAATTCATGTTCGCCCTCGCCTTCACCTCGACCATCGAGCACCAGACGATCCCCGTCGGCATCGCCAATTTCACCAACCTCTATTACGTGCCCTGGGGCGACGTGGCCGCCGCCTCCGTGGTGGTCACCGTGCCGCTGATCGCGCTGGTGCTGTTCTTCCAGCGCCACATCATCGAGGGCCTGACACAAGGCGCCGTCAAGGAATGACATCATGAGCGAGACTGCCAAGCTGAAGGCCGGCTGCCAGACCTTCACCTGGGAAATGCTCGGCAAGGCCTGGAGCGGCAATGCCGACGACCTGCTCGCCGCCATCGCGGCGGCAGGCTATGCCGGCATCGAGATCACCGACACCATGATCCCGCCCTATGCCGACCGCCCGCGGGACTTTGCCAGGGCGTTGGAAGCCCATGGCCTGACGCTGGTCGCCTTCGCCTGCGGCAGCTCTTCCGGCTTCACCGAAGCCGGCGCCGTCGAGGCCGACCTCGCCATGGTCGACCGCGCCTTGCGCTTCACCGCGCATTTCCCCGGCGCCATCCTGTCGCTGGGCAGCGCCACGATCATGAGCCCCGGCCCCCTCGACGACAAATTCGCCGTCGCCGGGCGCTTCTACAATTCAGCCGGCGAACTCGGCCGCGTCGTCGGCGTCGATGTCGCCGTGCATCCGAGCTCGCATCACGACACCCTCTTGAGCTCGCGGGCCGACTATGACCGCATCATGGCCCTGCTCGATCCTGCCCTGGTCGGCTGGGTACCCGACACCGGCCATATCCTTCGCGGCGGCCAGGATATCCTCGACACGTTGCGTACCTATCAGGACCGCATCCGCTATCTGCATCTGAAGGATGTCGATGCCGAGGGCCATTGGCGCATGCTGGGACAGGGCATCTGCGACCTCAGGAGCGTGGTCGACATCGTTGCATCAGGGCCGAACTTCAATGGCTGGCTGGTGCTGGAGGAAGAATCCGACATCGCGGCCGCCGATCCCGCCGCCGCCGTCAGGGCCAATCGCGAAACGCTGCACCGCGCCGGCATCTGAGCTGCACGCCGGCAGCACGAAACCCGCAAAGGAGAACGCCGAGATGGCCACCGTCAATCTCAAGGGATTGCGCAAATCCTATGGCGCCGTCGAGGTCATCAAGGGCGTCGATCTCGAGGTCGAGGATCGCGAATTCGTGGTCTTCGTCGGCCCCTCCGGCTGCGGCAAGTCGACCCTGCTGCGCATGATCGCGGGGCTGGAGAAGATCACCGGCGGCGACCTCCTCATCGACGGGCGGCTTTCCAACGATGTCGCGCCGGCCAAGCGCGGCCTCGCCATGGTATTCCAGAGCTATGCGCTCTATCCGCACATGACCATCGCCGACAATATGGGCTTTGCCCTGCGCATCGAGGGCGTGCCGAAGGCCGAGCGTACCGCCAAGGTACAGGCTGCAGCCGAAACCCTCCAGCTCGGTCCCCTGCTGCAGCGCCGGCCCAAGGAGCTCTCCGGCGGCCAGCGCCAGCGCGTCGCCATCGGCCGCGCCATCGTGCGCAACCCCAAGGTCTTCCTGTTCGACGAGCCTCTGTCCAATCTCGACGCGGCGCTGCGGGTGCAGATGCGCATCGAGCTGATGCGCCTGCACGAACAGCTCCAGGCCACGATGATCTACGTCACCCACGACCAGGTCGAAGCCATGACCATGGCGGACAAGATCGTGGTGCTCAATGGCGGGAAGATCGAGCAGATCGGCGCGCCACTCGAGCTCTACAATCACCCCCGAAACCTGTTCGTGGCCGGCTTCATCGGTTCGCCGCGTATGAATACGCTTCCGGCCCGGATCGTCGCAATCGATGCAGGAGGCCTCAGCCTGTCCCTGCCAGGCGGCAAACGTATCACCCTGCCCGTTGCGGCCGGTGGCCTCAAGGTCGGTTCCGAAGTCACTTTCGGCATACGCCCCGAACACATCACGCTCCTGAACGGGGCTGATGACGCAGGCGACGCCATCGCCGGCACGACCAGCATCGTCGAGCATCTGGGCGGGCTGACCGTGTTTCATACGGCCATCGCGGAGGGGCAGATATTGGTGGTGCAAACCGACGGCAAGAACCCGGTACGAGCCCATAGCGAGGTCAATTTGCGGATCGATCGCGATTCAGCCCACGTCTTCGGGCCGGACGGCACGGCCTTGCCCTATCTGGCCGCAAATGCCGCCTGAAATGTCCCGGTCACAAAGGCGCAAAAGACCGCTGCGGACGGTGTAAAACGTCCGCGTCCTCTCCCTACGTCCTGCCCTGTCGCTCAGCCATGCAGCGAGTGGCTGCCACGCAATTCGGTAAGCGGCGCCGCCGTTATGGCGGGGCGTAGGTGCTGCACCATATGGAAGGCCATGCGCCCGGCGCCGATCAGTTCGTAATAACGCAGCATCGCATCCGCCGCCCGAGGCGCATGTCCCTCGAGATTGGCCCGGTGCTGTCCATCCTTGGGCACCACCTTGAAATCGCCATTGGCCGCCATCAGGCGGCGGGCACAAAGGCCTTCGATGATCGGACGGGTCTCTTCCGTCCATACATACCAGCCATAGTCATCGGCCTGCGTGCGCAGGAATTCCAACTCCTCGACCGAGAAGACGGCGGCACGGCTTTCTTTCATGGCTCCACCCTATCGTTTCTGGCCCCGCTCGATTGAACGCGGCGAGGCACATATGGTTCCGTCAAGGCAGTGCAAAAACTATAGCGCGCATTCGCGTCATAACCTAGGTATAGAAATCGATTCATCTTTTAAATTTTATTCATTTACCTGGATTTCATCGCGTAAAAATTGAGCAAACAAGTCATAATTCGGGCAGAGTTGCATAAATCCGTCATATGGGCATTTTCTGGGCCGGTAGGTCAGCATCAAATTTTGCAGTCTTGAGTCGTCGTCATCCAACGTACAAATCCGCACATCACCGCCGGGTCAGCACGCAAAAAGGCGAGTAATGACCTGACCTTGCCGTTCCCGGACGCGGGTCTTGGCCGGCATGATGACGAGAGTGCCATTCAAACCGGAAAAGCTCTCATGCGCCGCCTTTCAATCGCCTTCGTCACGACCGCTCTGCTCGCGGGTTCGGCTACGGCCGAGACCTTCAAGGACTGGCAGGCGAGCTGCGATACCGGCCGCCAATGCCAGGCCATCGGCCTGGCCGCAGGCGACCCGGACGCAAGGGGCTATGTCAGCATTCGCCGCCACGTCTCGGCACCGATGGAGGTTCGCTTCGCGGTGACCGATCCGACCGGCGCCCTTGCCGGCCAGCCCCATGTCCTTCTGGCGGATGGCAAGCCCATCGGGCCCCTCGCAGGCCCAATCACCTTCTCGGCTCCCGAAGAAGAAGGCGGGCTGGTCGAGGCTACCCTCGTCATCGATGCAAGATCATCTCTGACCCAGACCCTGCAGGATCACCATTCCTTGCAATTGCAAGCCCTGGACGGAAGCCTCGCGGTGAATGTCTCGCTTGCCGGCGCCGCTGCCGCCTGGTTCTACATGGACGAACGGCTCGGAAGGGATGCCCCTCCCGCCGAGCCTGCGATATGAACGGTGGATCGCGGGAGGGGGAACCTTGCGCCCGCCTCTACGCACGTATACTCCTTCGACCCCGAAATCATCGCAGGCGCGGGCATGGCCAGGAAGAAAGCACCCCCTCCCCCCCAATCGAGTCCGGCGCTCCAGGCCAAGCGCCCTCGCAATGCCGCGGCGACGCGCGAAGCCATCCTGCAATCGGCCTTGATCGCCTTCTCGCGCGCGGGCTATGACGGCGTCGGCCTGCGCGAAATCGCTGGCGAAGCCGGCGTCACCGCCATCCTGGTGAATCGCTATTTCGGTTCGAAGGAAGAGATGTTCGCAGAGGCGGCCAAGATCGCCTGCGCCGACCCCAGCCTGTTCGAAGGCGATGCCGCCACCCTTGCCGACCGCGTGGCGCAGGCGATGGTGGCCAACCCTCCCGGCGAGAGCGCTGGCGTCGATCCGTTCCGGCTGATGCTGCATTCGGCCTCCAACCCCAGGGCCGCCGAAATCCTGCGCGAGACCGTCACTGCGCAATTGGAGCGACCGCTTGCCGCCGGCCTGCCCGGAAAGGACCGGCCGGAACGCGCTGCCCTGTTCCTCGCGCTAATCGCCGGCGTTGCGCTGATGCGGGACGTGATCGCCAGTCCCGCCCTCGCCGAGGCCGACCCGTCGGCGCTGGCCAAGCGGCTCGCCCAGATGCTCAAGCCCCTGGTCGACGACAAGCCGACCAAGAAGAGCGACAAGCCCCAGCAACTCAGCCTCGGGTTTTGAGACGGGCTCTAAGCGGTCGGCGCATCGGCCGGAAGCACGACCACGGCCGTCCCGACGGGAACGCGCCGATGAAGGTCGATGATGTCCTGATTGAGCAGGCGCACGCAGCCTGACGACACCATGGTGCCGATCGTCCAGGGCTCGATTGTGCCGTGCAGCCGGTACAGCGTGTCGCGCCCATCCTTGTACAGATAGAGAGCACGCGGGCCGAGGGGATTACCGGGGCCGCCAGGCAAGCCGGCGGCATATTTGGCATAGCGTTCGGGCTGGCGCCGGATCATGTTGGCCGTCGGCGTCCAACGTGGCCATGTAGCCTTGCGGGCGATGGTTGCGCGGCCTTGGAAATTGAAAGCCTCTTCCTTGCCGACACCGACGCCGTAGCGCAGGGCTCTCCCCTCCTCCAGCACGAGATAGGCATAACGAGCGGCAGGATCGACCACGATCGTGCCGGGTTGCTCCTGCGTCGTATAGGCAACCTCCCGGCGCAGATATTGCGGCTTCACGCGGCGCAGATCAATGGCAGGCACGGCGAAGGGCTCTGACTCGATGGCTCCGTAGAGCAGGGCTTGTTCCGGGTCGACCGGCACCTCCTGCATGCTTAGCTCGGGTTTGCGGTCCTGCGCGCATCCAGCAGCCAAGAAAGGCAAACCAATCACAAAACTACGCCTGCTTATCATCATCACGCCTTCCGCAACGCCACTGACACGGCACGGAGGCCATTGAGCCCGATGACACCGCTCGCGTCCATATGTTATGATGCTATGGTAATCATAACCAAGAGGCATGAATGGACATCGCGATCGCCTTGCGCGCTTTCGTCCGTACCGTCGAGCGCGCTTCGGTAACAGCAGCGGCGCGTGACCTTGCCGTCTCGCAGCCCGCCGTCACCAAACATCTGCGCAATCTCGAACGGCATGTCGGCGCGAGACTATTGGAACGGTCCTCGCGCATCGTACGCCCGACACCGCAGGGACAGGCCCTTTACGAAGCGAGCCGAGGTGCTCTCGCTACCATCGACGCGGCCCTGGAAGGTGTCCGGCATGACATGGGGACCATTGAAGGCCCGCTCCGGATGCATGCGCCCTCCTGCATCGGCGTCAGGCACCTGCATCCAATCGTCATGGCATTCCAGAAACGCCATCCCGCCGTTACGGTCGATCTCATCCTTGAGAACCGTGATATCGACCTTGTCTATGAAAACTTCGACTTGGCGGTGAGGTATGGACGCCCCGCCGGCCAGGAACTCATCATCCGCCGTCTCGGCTTGATCCGGCGTATCCTGGTCGCGGCGCCGGGTTTCCTCGCCCGGTTCGGGCCGATCGACACGCCGGAGCGACTGTCGGAAATCAGCATCGTCAGCAGTGCCAGGCTGCTTTCGCCGCGCGACACTCTGGCATTGCAGCATCGCGGCGGCGAAACGCTCGACCTGCCCGCCCAGCCTATCCTGCGAACCAATGACGCCGAAGTCATCACCGCTACGCTCTTGCAAGGGCACGCGGCCGGACCGGTCCAGCAATTGCTGGTGAATGGCGAGCTTGCCGAAGGACGTCTGATCCGGATCCTGCCCGACTACGTCGTCCGCCCAACGGAAGCCTTCCTGGCTTTCCCCTCGGTTCGCTATATGCGTCCCGTGGTACGCGCCTTCACCGACTTCACCATTGCAGCGCTGCGCCAGATCGACGGCATCGACTCGACAGAAAACGATGCATTCCAGCTCTCTTTTGGTCCCGATGCCACGATGCCGGCTCCCTGCGGCATAGAGACGACAATCTAAATACGGCTTGATTGCTATCGGTGTGTTTGCGCAGGGGCGATCGGGCCTCTCCGACTGCAGGCGCCAAAAGAACATGAATTGTTCCGCCCCCTCATGTCGGGTACCTCTTGGTTCGTTCGTCCTTGGCTCAAGAGGAAGCAGACAATGCGATATACGATCCTTTGCTACAATTACGAAGACGTCGTCGGTGCCTGGACCAAGGAAGAGGACGACGCCGTGATGGCACGCCTGCAGAAGGTACATGAAAAGGTCGCCGCGGCGGGCAAGCTTGGCCCGGTGGTGCGGCTGCTGCCGACCACCGCAGCCACCACTTTGCGCAAGACCGGCGGCGATCCCCTGGTGATCGACGGCCCCTTCGCCGAGACAAAGGAGCAATTGCTCGGCTTCTATGTGGTCGACTGCGAAAATCTCGAGGAAGCGCTCGATATCGCCCGTGATCTCGCCAAGGCCAATCCCAGCATCGGTTCCTATGAGATCCGCCCGCTTTCGATCTTCCAGCCCGGGGTACTCGGACAGAAGGCGCATGCAACATGACGGATGCGGCCTGGATCAACAGCGCGCTCGCCTCTGCCCGCCCACAGGCCATGGGAGCGCTGCTGCGCTATTTTCGTGACCTCGACACCGCCGAGGAAGCCTATCAGGAAGCCTGCCTGCGCGCGCTGAAGAGCTGGCCGAAAAACGGCCCGCCGCGCGATCCCACCGCCTGGCTGATCTTTGCCGGCCGCAATTCCGGCATCGACGCCAAGCGCCGCGAGAAGAAGCAGGAAGCCCTGCCGGACGAGGACCAGATTTCCGATCTCGGCGATGCAGAAGCCGAACTCGCCGAACGCCTCGACGGCCAGCATTATCGCGACGACATCCTGCGCCTGCTCTTCATCTGCTGCCACCCCGATCTGCCCGGCACCCAGCAGATCGCCCTTGCCTTGCGTATCGTCTGCGGGCTCAGCGTCAAGCAGATCGCTCGCGCCTTCCTGGTTGGCGAGGCGGCGATGGAACAGCGCATCACCCGGGCCAAGGCGCGCATCGCCAATGCCGACGTGCCTTTCGAGGCGCCGGGCGCGGTGGAGCGCTCGGAGCGCCTCGGTGCCGTGGCCGCCATGGTCTATCTGATCTTCAACGAGGGCTATTCGGCCGGTGTCGAGGATGACGGCAGCCGCGCCCAGCTCTGTGACGAGGCCATTCGCCTCGCCCGCCTGCTGCTGCGCCTGTTCCAGACCGAACCCGAGATCATGGGATTGACGGCGCTGATGCTGCTCCAGCATGCGCGCTCGCCAGCCCGTTTCGACGCCGAGCGCCAGATCGTGCTGCTGGAAGATCAGGATAGGCGCCTATGGAACAGCCAGATGATCGCCGAAGGCCTCGCTTTGATCGACAAGGCCACCCGACACGGCAGCCCCGGCAGCTATCAGCTCCAGGCCGCCCTCGCCGCGGTGCACGCCAGGGCAGCGACGCCTGAAGACACCAATTGGCGCCAGATCGATTTCCTCTATGCGCTGCTGGAGGAGATCCAGCCCTCGCCCGTGGTCACGCTCAATCGGGCCGTGGCCGTTTCGAAGACACAGGGGCCCGAAGCCGCGCTCGCCATGATCGAGCCCCTGGAAGCCCGCCTCTCCGGCTATTTCTACTTCCACGGTCTCAAGGGCGGCCTGCTGTTGAAACTCGGCCGGGGCAAGGAGGCGCATCAGGCTTTCGACCAGGCCATTGCCCTCGCCAGCACCGCGGCAGAGGCCAATCATATCCGCCAGCATCTGGACAGGCTGGTGAAGGACGCCGCGGCGCAGGCATGACGCCATAGGAGCCATGCCGCGCGACAACCTTCTCCCCGGGAGGTCTTCTCACTTTCGTGGGCGCGGCCTCAGATCAGCCCGCCATTGGCCCTCAAGGTCTGCCCATTGATCCAGCTGCCATCCGGGCCGGCCAGAAAGGCGACTGCCGCGGCAATGTCGTCCGGCGTACCGAGCCGCTCGAGCGGCGCCATGCGGGTATAATGCTCGATCAATTCCGCCGATTTGCCGCTGAGGAAGAGATCGGTTGCCGTCGGGCCCGGTGCGACGGCGTTGACCGTAATCGCCCGCCCACGCAGTTCCTTCGCCAGTACGCTGGTCAAGGCTTCGATGCCGGCCTTGGTCGCGGCATAGATGCCGTAGCCTGGCTGGCGCAGGCCGACGACACTCGACGAGAAGTTGATGATGCGCCCACCCGTGCGCAACCGCCGCGCCGCCTCGCGCATGGTGTTGAAGCTGCCCTTGAGATTGACCGACACCAGCCGATCGAAACCGTCATCGTCCGTCTCAGCGAGCGGGGACAAAGCGATGATGCCGGCATTGTTGACCAGGACGTCCACGCCGCCGAAAGCCGCCTGCACCGCCTCGAACATAGCGGCCACAGCCGCGGGATCGCTGACATCGGCCTGCACCGCCAGCGCCCGGCCTCCCGCGCTCTCGATCTCGCGAACCAGGGCCTCAGCCCGTTCAGTGTTGCCGGCATAATTGACGACGACTGCGAAGCCATCATGCGCGAGGCGCCGGGCGATGGCAGCGCCGATACCGCGCGAGGCGCCGGTGACGAGGGCGACTTTGCTGTCATTCATGGTCATTTTGTTCTCCGTGACGTGAGGTTGATCGCTGAAAGGTACTATCCACCTTCTGTCTCTTCGGATAATCATGCGAAATTTGATATGACTATTCGGATACGGGGAACAATGGATCGTTTCGACGCCATCAGGCTCTTCACCCGCATCGTCGAGCGCCGCAGCTT
The DNA here is from genome assembly GCF_034424805.1 of Labrys sedimenti. Taxonomy (NCBI): domain Bacteria; kingdom Pseudomonadati; phylum Pseudomonadota; class Alphaproteobacteria; order Hyphomicrobiales; family Xanthobacteraceae; genus Labrys; species Labrys sedimenti. The sequence continues at coordinate 50,359 of NZ_JAXOUF010000006.1, read as the reverse complement.
CACCCGGGCGGCACAGGACTTCGGCCTGCCACGCTCCACCGTGACCGAGGCGATCCGTCAATTGGAGACGCGCCTTGGCGTCCGCCTGCTCCAGCGCACCACCCGCGTCGTCACTCCGACACTGGACGGCGAGGCCTATTATCATCGCTGCCTTGCCATCCTTGCCGACATCGAGGATGCCGAAGCGGCCTTTGGCGACACCAAGCCCCGCGGATTGCTGCGCATCGACGTGCATGGCACGCTCGCCCGGCATTTCCTGATGCCCGGCCTCGCCGATTTCCTGGAACGCTATCCGGGCCTGCAGCTCCATATCGGCGAGGGGGACCGCCTGGTCGATCTCGTGCGCGAAGGCATCGATTGCGTGATCCGCACCGGCGATCTCCAGGACAGCTCGATGGTGGCTCGCCGCGTTGCCATGCTTGCAGAGGCCACCTGCGCAAACCCCGCCTATCTCGCCCGCCACGGCGTGCCGGCCACGCCGGACGACCTCGAGGGTCACCGCATGGTCGGCTTCGTTTCCTCGGCGACCGGTAGCGTCATGCCGCTCGAATTTCAGGTGGACGGCACCATACGCCATGTCAGCCTGCCCACTGCGCTGACGGTTACCGGGTCGGAAGCCCTGTTCGGCGGGGCGCTGGCCGGGCTGGGGCTCATCCAGGTGCCGCGTTACCATCTCCTGCCCTATTTCGCCGATGGCAGGTTGATCGAAGTGCTGCCGGCCCACCCGCCGACACCGACGCCCGTCTCCCTGCTCTATCCGCAGAACCGCCAGCTTTCGCCGCGGGTTCGCGTCTTCATCGATTGGGTAGCGAGAAGCTTCGCCGATTGGGCCGATGCCGGGGTGATTTCCCGGTCACCGGGGCCAGCGTGATAGGCTGGCGCCTCCTGTCAGGCGTCAGGTCTTGCGGAAGGTCAGGTTGATGCGATTGCGCCCCAGGCGAGGATGCTGGCCTTCCTTCAGCGGCAGGATGCCGTGATAGGCCAGACGCGCCGGACCGCCCCATACCATCACGTCGCCATGCTGCAGCGGCACCTTGCTCGGCCTGTCGCTGCGTGACAGGCCACCGAACTGGAACATGGCGGGCAGGCCGAGCGAGACCGAGACGATAGGCTTGCTGAAATCGCGCTCGTCCTTGTCCTGATGCAACGACATCTTGGCCCCGGGCTCATAACGATTGATCAGGCAGGCGTCCGGTTCGAAGCCGGGAAATCCTGCCTCCGCCGCCGCCGCGCGTGCGAGGACGGCGAAGGCCCCGGGCATCTCCGGCCAGGGCTGGTCCGTCTCGGGATCTTCCGCCGTGTAGCGATAGCCGCGCCTGTCGGTCACCCAGCCGGCCCGGCCGCAATTGGTCATTGCAACCGACATGGTGAAGCCGCCAGGCGTGACCATATGGCGGAACGGGGCGGCGGCCACCACCGTATCGAGAGCGGCAAGCAGGGCCTCTTCGCTGGCGAGGGCACGGCCGCCGAACAGCACGGCGCCCTCTGCTATGTCGAGGCGGCTGGGCTGGTCGAAGCTGAACAGATCCATCATTTGCTTGTTCTGGCCCATAATCTGGGCGCCTGTGTGACCCAACGGCAGCGTCCCTGCCCTGTTCTCCGACGGCGTTTACAAGCGCTCGATCAAGGCCTTGGCCGCAGTGGGGGCCTTGGGCTTGAAGCCGTTGATCATGAAGACGAAGACGTCGCGGCTGGCCGCCTGGGAGGGTTTCTTGTCCGAGGTCTTGTCGAGATCGGCAGGCTCGCCGCCCTTGGCCCAGGCCTTGGCCCGCTCGGCCCAGTTGTCCAGCGCAGCGGCGGCATAGCCAAGCTCTTCTTCTTCTTTCGCCGCCTGTAGTCGCGCGTAGACAAAGGGAGCCGTGACATCATGGATATGCGGAAAATCCGCCTTGTCGGTCAGGACGATGCCGACATCATAGGCCCGTACCAGCTCGATGAATTCCGGTACATTGAAGCTGTCGTGGCGGACCTCGACGACGTGGCGCAAGGCATGGCCCTCATGGCTCTTGGGCAGGAGCTTCAGGAAGCCCTCGAAATCGGCCGGATCGAACTTCTTGGTGGGCATGAACTGCCAGTTGATCGGCCCGAGCTTGTTCTTCAATTCGACGATGCCGCTGCCGATGAACATGTCGATCGACTTTCCGGCCTCCGACAGCACCTTCTTGTTGGTGGCGAAGCGGTTCGCCTTCATCGCGAAGACGAAATCATCCGGCGTCTCCGCATGCCATTTGGCGAAGCTCTCCGGTTTCTGGGAGCCATAATAGGTGCCGTTGATCTCGATCGCCGTCACCTGGCGGCTGGCGTATTCGAGCTCCCGCTTTTGGGTCAGGTCGGCGGGGTAGAAGCTGCCGCGCCACGGCTCGAAGGTCCAGCCGCCGATGCCGACGCGGATTTGGCCAGTCATGCGAATTCTCCCGATTTGTTCTCGGTCGACAACCGACCATAGCACGCTGAGTCAGGCAACCCGAAACCTCTGGCCTATGAGTGCTCCTTATCCTGCCTGCCCCTGGTTGATCTGCCAGCCCGAAATCCACAATTCACGCAAGCGGTCGCCGTCATGGCGGAAATATTGTCCCGTCGGTGTCAAGGACAAGGCACGATCGACGCGGAAGTTGCGGATTGCGTGGCGAAGTTCGCACCAGGCCACCAGGACGAAGGCCTGCGAATAATAGATCAGCGCGAGCGGGCGGATCGTTCGCCGCGTCTGTTGTCCCTGTTCGTCGCGATAGTCGAGATCGAGCTTCTCCTCGTCGCGGATGGCCCGGCGCACCAGGCCGAGGTCGATGCGCTCGGGCGTCGGCGCGATGTCGCCCCAGGCATGCAGCGTGCGCGAGGAGAACAACTGGCGCAGGGGCTCGGGCACCGCACCCGCCAGTTTCGCGCCGGCTCGCCGCGAGGCCTGCGTCAGTTCGGGATCGCCGGCGCGTTCGATCAGGGCCAGGCCGAGCATCACCGCCTCGGTCTCCTCGATCGAGAACATCAAGGGCGGCAGGTCGAAACCCGAGCGCAGGACATAGCCGATGCCCCGTTCTCCCTCGATCGGCACCCGCATGGCCTGCAGTGCGGCGATGTCGCGATAGATCGAACGCATGGTGACTTCCAGGGCCTCCGCGATGGCGGCGGCCGTGACCGGTTTCCTCGCCAACCTGAGAATCTGGATGATCTCGAACAGACGTGCCGCCTTGCGCATGAGACCCCTTCACAACTGACACATCCTTGTCAGTTGCCTCTCTCTATAGAGGCAACCAACCCTTTGAAAAAGCGGCGAGGATGTCAGCGAACAGGCCTCGCCCCTGGCTGGCAACTGACATGACCTATACCGACAATCTCTGGCTCTTCCTCATCCTGCTCGCCGGCATCATCATCGTACCGGGCATGGATATGCTCTTCGTACTCGCCAATGCCCTGACGGGCGGACGGCGCGCGGGCCTTGCCGCGACCACGGGCATCATGGCAGGCGGCGTCTGCCATACCTTGTTCGGTACGGTCGCCGTCGCCGCCCTCAGCCGGCTGGTCCCGGCCCTCGCCACCGCCATGATCGTGGTCGGCTCTGCCTACATGATCTGGATCGGCATCCGGCTGCTGCGCAGCTCGATCACCGTCGGCGAGGTCGAAACCGGCCACGCTGCGGCGCTGGCGCGCATATTCGGTCAAGGGCTGATGACCTGCCTGCTCAATCCGAAAGCCTGGCTGTTCGTGCTGGCGGTCTATCCGCAATTCCTCAACCCGCGCTTCGGGCCGCTCTGGCCCCAGGCTGTGGTGATGGGCCTGATGACGGTGCTGCTCCAATTTGCCGTCTATGGCGGACTGGCCCTGATGGCCGCCCGCGGGCGCGACGCCCTGACGTCGAGCCCCGCCCTCACCATTTGGGCCGGGCGCAGCGTGGGATTGCTGCTGGTGGCGATTGCGGCCTTCGGCCTCGCCCACAGGCTCCCCAGCCTGTGATACCAGGTTGCCGAATTGTTGACCCGTTGGTGCGAAAGGCTCTGTCATCCCCGGCGGGGTCTTCGACCCTGGGAAGGGGATCCAGGGGCTAAAGGTCGCGTCCCATGGCCCCTGGATTCCCTTCCCCTCGCCACGCTCGGCCGGGAATGACAGCGCCCGCATTGCAGGCATCGGTCAAACATTATGCGACCTGGTATAAGCGCCGCCTCAGCTCCGGCGCGCGTCCCTCGTCAAGGCGGCGAGAGCGAACTCGACGGTCTGACGCAGGCTCTGCGTGTCCGCACCGGCCTTGCCGCTGACCTTGAGGCCGCGCAGGGTCGCCTGAATGAAACGCGCGGCCCCTTTGATATCCGTGGCCGTACCGATTTCGCCCTCTGCCCTGGCCTTGCGCAGGCTGCCCTCCAGCGCCGCATCGAGCGCGGCCTCGCTCTCGGCGAGCATGCCGGCGATTTCTTCGTCGTTCCGACCGAACTCGACGATCGCGCCGACATTCATGCAACCGAGTGCCCGGAAGGAGGGATCGGCTTCCGCCACCGCCAGCAGCATCCGGCGGATCCCGGCGAGGGGCGATGCTTCCGCGTCGAGCTGCGCCAGCTGATTGGCGAGATTGACCGCCTGATAGCGCCCGAGCGCCTCCAGATAAAGGCGGCGCTTGTCGCCGAACGTGTCATAGAGGCTCTGGCGGCCGATCTTCATCGCCACAAGCAGATTGTCGGTGGATGCCGCCTCGAAGCCCTTGGCCCAGAATACGGCGGTGGCGCGCTTGAGCGCCTCGTCACGATCGAATTCTTTCGGTCTTGCCATGTCAGCAGAAACACCGTTTCGGACAGATTTGTCAATAATTTTGTTGCAATGCACAAGAGCAGGAGTCGTTCCTACCAGATCGGTCCGGCTAAGACCCGCTGTCGCCGGACATCACGCGCTCTCCCCATCGACTTTCGATCGCCGCAAATGTTGGGAACAACGCAAGACAACTCAAGCCGATATGCGGGATGTCGGCATGCAGCAGCGGCACCGTGAACGAGTGCCACCATCGTCCCTCCCCAATCCCCATCGGATGGCCGAGGCCTCCAAGGACCTGAAGGGTCTCGATGGTCGGCACGACCGGCCTTCCCGTCTCGCCGAAGGCGAAGACCTGCTCAACGATGAAAATCGCCGCCAACAGAGCCATCAATATCCAGACAAAGACCTGCCTTCTCAATTTGGCCGCTCGTTCCGGCGTCGACAATTCCGCCGCGGACAACCGCGGCGCATGGAGGATCTTCTCCATCTGCCCGGCAGCGCCGAAACGACGCCCGAACAGGGACAAGGGCCAAGCGCGGCGCTTCGAAACGTCGACGGCGATTGCCCTGGTGGCATAGCCCTTGCCACGGCTCTTATGGCCCGAGAGGCGGGACTTGTCTGTTCGGCCGATCGCACGAGAGCCGATCTCATAGATCGTGATTGCGAGTTTTGCGGAAGCCGGCAGCGAGCCGGCGATATGCCGCGCAAGACCCGCGAGGCTCTGCGCCGGCATGGTGAAGATCTTGCCCTCTGCGCTGTCGCAGTTGACGATCGCGGCAATAGAGACACGGTTGCCGGCCGATCTGGTCAGCACATAGTCGCAGTGCTGCAGCAGCTCCTCCGATTGGGGCAAGGCTCCCAGCCTGTAGCCACGTTTGGCGACCAGATAGCGAGCGTAATAGCGGAAAAAAGGTTCGCGCTCCGTCGCAGACTCTTCCATCGGTTAGCCATTCCTCTCCCGCCCGCTTCTGCGATGTTTGCATGAGCGCCTGTCTGTTTGGCAATACGGATTCGGGCGCCGACGCGCGCGCCTGCCGGGTTTGTTGCGGCGAGCAATCATCCTCCGGCGGACACTGCAGGTAGGAAGAGCACTGGCCTGCCGTGAAAGGCCAATAACGCCGTCTCCACCGCTCATGCGCTCGCCGTCATGCCGGAAACGCGCAGCAGTATCGCGTGATCGCCCTCGCAATTGCCGATGATTTGCTGTATTGGGCTCCTCCATCAGTGAAATCCTGCAGAAGTGGACGCTGGCGCGCGGACTTTATTCCCGTGGGCGCGCCGCCCCCGACCCGGCATTTCACATGACCGGTTTTCCTCATCGACAGGCTTTCCCCGTGACCCTTCCTTCCCTGAACCCGGCCCTTCGCCAGGCTCTGACCGATCGCAATTACGAAGAACTGACCCCGGTTCAGTCGGCTGTGCTGGCCGATCACGCCGCTGACCGCGACCTGCTCGTCTCCGCCCAGACCGGCTCGGGCAAGACGGTCGCTTATGGCCTGGCCATCGCACGCGACCTGCTCGGTGACGATGAGCGCTTCGAACAGGCCGATGCGCCCCTCGCCCTCATCATCGCTCCGACCCGCGAACTCGCCATCCAGGTCGAGCATGAATTGCTCTGGCTCTACCAGAAAGCTGGCGGGCGCGTGGTTTCCTGCGTCGGCGGCATGGACCCGCGCCGCGAGCGCCGCCTGCTCGCCGACGGCGCCCATATCGTGGTCGGCACGCCCGGCCGCCTGCGCGATCACATCGAGCGCAAGGGCATCGATCTGTCGGCCCTGCGCGCCGTGGTGCTCGACGAGGCCGACGAGATGCTCGACCTCGGCTTCCGTGAGGATCTCGAATTCATCCTCAAATCCACCCCCGACGACCGCCGCACACTCCTCTTCTCGGCAACAATGCCCAAAGGCATCGTCGCCATCGCGCGCACCTATCAGAAGGACGCATTGCGCATCGAGGTGAAGACCGCCGAGCGCGGCCATGCCGACATCGAATACCGCGCCATCCGCGTCTCCCCCAAGGAGACCGAGCACGCTGTCGTCAACCTGCTCCGCCTCGTCGCCTCCCCCACCACGATCGTGTTCTGCAATACGCGCGAATCCGTGCGCCATCTGCATGCGACCCTGCGCGAGCGCGGATTTTCAGCCGTTCTGCTCTCGGGTGAACTCGGCCAGCACGAGCGCAACCAGGCGCTGCAGGCCCTGCGCGACGGCCATGCCCAGATCTGCGTCGCCACCGACGTGGCGGCGCGCGGCATCGACCTGCCCAATCTCGGCCTGGTCATCCATGCCGACCTGCCCACCGACGCCGAGAAACTGCAGCATCGCTCGGGCCGCACCGGCCGCGCCGGCCGCAAGGGTATCAGTGCCCTGCTGGTGCCGATGTCGCGCCGCCGCAAGGCCGAGATCATGCTCAGCCAGGCTGGCGTGAAGGCCCAGTGGATGGGCCCGCCGACCGCCGACGAAATCCGCGTGCTCGACCAGCAGCGCATGCTGGAAGATCCGCTGCTGACGGAAGCTCCCGGCGAGGAAGACCTGGCCATCGCCAAGCTGCTGCTCGAAAACCGCAGCGCCGAGGACATCGCTGCCGCGCTTGCCCGCGTCTACCGTTCGCGCCTGCCCGAGCCGGAGGAGATCAGCGATCCCGGTGACAGCTTTGAGCGACGCGACCGCAAGCCGTCGCGTTTCGAGCGCGACGATCGCTATGGCCGCGACGAGCGTCCTTCCCGCTTTGAGCGCGACGACCGTCCCGAACGCTCCGAGCGCCCGCGTCGCTTCGAGCGGGACGAGGCGCCGTCCGATCCCAATGCCGTGCTGTTCCGCCTCTCGATCGGGCGCCGCAACAATGCCGATCCGAAATGGTTGCTGCCGATGCTCTGCCGTCGCGGCGGCGTAAAGCGCCGCGACATCGGCAACATCAAGATCCTCGACAATGAGACCGTGGTGGAGATCGCCAAGGACGCTGCCGAGCACTTCGCCGCCAATGCCCGCCGGCCGGACGAGGAGAACATCCGCATCCAGCCTTATCGCGATCGTGGCGGCGAGGAGGCCCCGCGCGAGCCAAAGCCCCACCGCAAGGGCCCCAAGAAGCCTTGGTCGGATGAAAAGAAACCTTGGTCCGACGAGAAGCCCGGCAAGCGGCGCGGGCGCGAGGGGTAAGACAAGCCGAGTGCTCGCAACATCCCTCCCCAGCTTCGTGGGGAGGGAGTCGCGCCTCATCCTGCAAGCCTCCTTCTCGAATCTCCCCTTGCATTTCCTTCGCCAAGCGCCTATTTGCGCCCCGCACTTCGTCATCCCGCCACAAGGCACCGGACCCATGCGGACGTCATCGTCGATATCGCTGATGATCCCGAGGAATATCGATTCCTCGGCCGCACGCGCTTTGCCCTAGGCCGGACCGAAATCACCTGAGATCGAGCCAGCCCGGACGCAAGAGCGGTTCCGGGCACTTTTTTGGCTCTCGTGGTGCCCTGAGCCGTGCAACCTCCCCAAGCGAGGGCCGGAGAAGCACCACAGGTGTAGCATGACCAAGGAAAAGTTCACCCGGATCAAGCCCCATTGCAATGTGGGCACCATCGGCCACGTCGACCATGGCAAGACGACGCTGACCGCGGCGCTCACCAAGGTCTCGGCCGATCGAGGTTGGGGAGCTTTCGTCTCGTATCAGGACGTGGCCCGCGCCTCCGCGGCCCAGGGCATGCGCGATGCCTCGAAGATCCTCACCATCGCCTCCGGGCATGTGGAGTTCTCGACGCAGAACCGCCACTACGCCCATGTCGACTGTCCCGGCCATGCCGATTATGTGAAGAACATGATCACCGGCGCAGCGCAGATGGATGGCGCGATCCTGGTGGTGTCCGCACTGGACGGACCCATGCCGCAGACTCGCGAGCACATCCTGCTTGCGCGGCAGATCGGCGTGCCCCGCATCGTGGTGTTTCTCAACAAGTGCGATGCGGTGGAGGATCCTGAGCTGATCGATCTGGTCGAGCTCGAGATCCGCGAGCTCTTGAGCCGGCAGAACTACGAGGGCGACAAGGTGCCCTTCATCCGCGGTTCCGCCCTGCAGGCCCTCAACGGGGCCAGGGGCGAACTGGCGGATGAGGCGATCCTCCGGCTCTTCGAGGCGCTGGACAGCACGATCGAGCTGCCCGAGCGCGCCGAGGACAGGCCCTTCCTGATGCCGATCGAGAGCGTGCGCACCGTCTCCGGCCGGGGCACGGTGATCACCGGCTTGATCGCGCGCGGTGCGGTCAGGCTCGGCGACGAGGTCGAGCTCGTCGGCTTCGGTGCCCGTCGCAAGACGGTGGTCACCTCCATCGAGACCTTCCAGAAGATCCTGGACCAGGGTCTCGCCGGAGAGAATGTCGGCTGCCTGCTGCGCGGCGTCGAGCTCAAGGAAGTCCGGCGCGGCCAGGTTCTGGCCAAGCCCGGCACGGTTGAGCCGCATGCCCGCTTCGAGGCCGAGGTTCATGTTCTCACCAAGGAGGAAGGCGGGCGTCATACGCCCTTCTTCGGCCATTACCGGCCGCAGTTCTTCTTCCGCACGGCCAACGTCACCGGCGGTATCGAACTGCCGCCGGACGTCGAGATGGTGATGCCCGGCGACACCGTCGTGCTCACCATTGCCCTCAACGAAGCCATCGCGCTCGAAGCCAATACGCGCTTCGCCATCCGCGAGGGCAATCGCACGGTGGGGGCCGGCGTGATCAACCGGCTGCTCGACTGAGGGCAGCAAAGCGGAGGGCGGGCGACTGCCCTCCGTGTTCAAGGCTTATTCCGGCTTTTCAGAATAGGGCACGGGTCCCCTCCACACGAAGCTGGGGAGGTCACGCACACAAATTGTGTACGTTGCCTCGCGCAGCGAGGTCGGGAGGGGTGCGGGCCGCTCAAACCACCTTTGCAAGGTCAGAAACAGGCTTGCAATTACCTTGCTCTGTGCCAGCATCGCCACATGGAAGAGCCTCGCCTTTTTCGCCGGACATCGCGCAAATTCGCTCGCGACGCACGCTCGCATATGACCAAGGGAGAGGCATTTCTCTGGCAATTGTTGCGTCGAAATGGCGTTGGAGCTCGCTTTCGGCGGCAAATGCCGATCGGCCCCTATTTCGCTGACTTCGCCTGTCCTTCAGCTCGACTGATCATCGAGGTCGACGGACACACCCACGACGACGATGAAGCGCAAGCCCGAGATCGCGAACGTCAAAGCTGGCTTGAACGTCTGGGGTGGACGGTTTTGCGTTTTCGGGATGAGGCGACTATCGGCGGCATGATGGTCGAGGATACCATCCACAACGCAGTGCGATTGGGGTTGACGAAGCGAAGTAAGATGTAGCCCTTCATAATCAGAGGCTGAGCAAGCGGCCTGCACCCCTCCTGACCTCGCTGCGCGAGGCAACGCACACAATTTGTGTGCGTGACCTCCCCAGCTTCGTGGGGAGGGACCCGCGCCTCATCCGGCCCGCTCCTGGCCCGCTCCGATCGCCGACTCCAGCAGGGTGCGCACCGAGGTTTGCAGATGCTCTTCGAGCCGCATCTGCGCTTCTTCGATCACGCCGGATTTCAGGGCCGTGAGGATGCTCAGATGCTCGGCCAGCGCCGTGCGGTAGCGCTCGATCTCGTCGTCCTTGCGCCACTGATAGTGGTAATGGAAGACGAAGGACACCACGTCATAGAAGCTCGTCACGAAGCGATTGTTGAGCTGATCCACCAGGAAGCGGTGAAAGCGACGGTCGAGTTGCGGAAACTGGCGGATGACCTCGTCCCCTCCCCGGCTCATGGCCTCATGGGTCTCGATCAGCCGGCCGATCTCCCGCCACACCGGATCAGCGCTGCTGCGTTGCGTGAAAAGCCGGATAGCCTCGATCTCGAAAGTGCGCCGCGTTGCCGCAAGCTCACGGGCGAAGGGGGCATCGAAGGCGCAGAGCCGCCAGCCTCCGCGCGGCGCCTTCTCGACCAGGCCGTAGCGTGAAAAACCGATCAAGAATTCGCGCACGCTCACCGTGCTGGCGCCGAAGGTCCGTGCGAGTTCGGCCTCCGAGAAATTGCGTCCGGGCATCAGATCCCCGGCGACGGCCATCTCGAGAAAACGTCGTTCCACCAGATCCGAACGGCTCTCGGTTTCGGCCACGCCGAAATAATCCGAGGCCAACGGCAGCCGGTGCAGCAGGGTCCGCCGGCCGTCGCGCCGGACCAGCCCCACTTGTTCCAGGCCTTCGAGGGCCGAACGCATCGCCGTACGGCTCACGCCGACCTCGCGCGCCAGCACAGCCTCCGGCGGCAGCTGCGCACCGGGCTGCAGCTTCGCCATGATGTCGAGGGCCAGATTGGTGGCCTTCATCGAGACATTGCGCGGGCGCGGCATCGCCGTTCCTCAGGATTACAGTCGCATTTCGTTGTCGCTCGACGTCTGGTTGTCGCTGCGTGGCCCGCATAGATGCGATTCACGGCTGCACAATCAAGCAAGAGCTGAGATAGCCGGCCCAATGCGGTCGCGACGCTTTGTGCCCTTGTCGCCCCTAGCAGTGCATGCTAGTGTTCTCTATAAATAAAAGACACCTACACAACAAGGGTGTCCGAAGCAAAGCGCGTTTTGGCTAAACCGCGCTTTGGCTCGCACTTCGGTTCGACGCGTCTTTGCGATTCGAGGCGATGCCCTCAAATCGCAAAACACTTTTGGAAACGCACAATGCTCGCCACCCGGCTCGAACCGAGTGATGCCGCACTGGAAGCGCGTGGCATCTCCAAGCGGTTCGCAGGCGTCCCCGTCCTGCATGATGTCGACTTCTCGGTCGCGGCCGGGGAGGTGCATGCGCTCGTGGGCGAGAACGGAGCCGGCAAGTCCACCTTGATGAAGATCGTCAGCGGCATCCTGACAGAGTTCGACGGCAGCCTGTTCAGTCGCGGTCTCGGCCTTCGCTTCACGTCGGTGCGGGAAGCCCAGGCCGCCGGCATCGCCATCATCCATCAGGAACTCAACCTCATTCCCGAGATGACCGTGGCCGAGAACATCTTTCTCGGTCGCGAACCGCGTATCGCCGGACTGTTCGTCGACCGCCGCGGCCTCGCCCACGCTGCTGGCGACCTGCTCACGGGCTTCGGCGTTTCCCTCGATCCCGAAGCCCGCGTGGGATCGCTGCGCGTCGGCGAGCAGCAACTGGTCGAGATCGCCAAGGCGCTTTCGCTGGAAGCCCGGGTCCTGATCATGGACGAGCCGACCTCGGCCCTGTCGCCGAGCGAATGCGAGCGCCTGTTCGGCATCATCCGCAAGCTTGCCGCCTCGGGCGTGGCGATCGTCTATATCAGCCATCGCATGGACGAGGTCTCCCTGCTCGCCGATCGCGTCACGGTGATGCGCGACGGGCGGCGCGTGCTGACGGCTGCCATGGCGGAGCTGACGCCCGAGCGCATCATCGCCAGCATGGTCGGCCGCGATCTCAGCCTCGCCACGCCGCCGCACACGCCTGACCGCTCGGCGGAAGCCCTGGCCGTGCATGGCCTCGGCCTCCGCCTGCCCCAGGCGCGGGGCGGTTGGAAACGCGTGTTGCGCAACGTGTCCTTCGGCCTGCATCGCGGCGAGATCCTTGGCATCGCCGGCCTACTCGGCTCCGGCCGCACCGAGATCCTGGAAACCATCTTCGGGGCCACCACGGGGCGCCGTGAGGGCCGGATCCTCGTCGACGGTGTCGAGGTCCGGATCGACAATCCGCGCCAGGCCATCCGGCACGGCCTCGCTCTGGTGACGGAAGACCGCAAGGCGACGGGGCTCCTCTTGCACTCGGCCATCCGCGACAACGTTTCGCTGCCCTCCCAGCCGCTGCTGCGACGCTTCGGCCTGCGCGATGACCCGCTGGAAACCCGGCTTGCCCGCGAGGCGATCGCCAGCCTTTCGGTGCGTTGCCGCTCGCACGAGCAGGTCGTGGCCGAACTTTCCGGCGGCAATCAGCAGAAGGTGGTGATCGGCAAATGGCTCGCCATCGGTCCGCGCATCCTGCTGCTCGACGAGCCGACGCGCGGCATCGACATCGGCGCCAAGAAGGAGATCTATGACCTCATCTTCCGCCTCGCCGGACAGGGCATGGCCATCCTCGTCGTCAGCTCCGAGTTGCCCGAACTGCTGCTGCTCTCCGATCGCGTGCTGGTCATGCAGGAAGGGCGCCAAGCCGGGATCCTCGAACGCCGGGAGGCCAGCGAGGAAGCGATCATGACCCTTGCCTCGCCTCGACGGTCGGCCGCCCTGCCCGAGCCCACCGGCATTCCACCTCTCCCGCCTGCCCCCAATATGCCGTCAATGAGCCGTCAATGACCTTTCTGAGACTTCTGTCGCGGACCAAGCTGTATTGGGGCCTCGCCGCGCTCTTTGCGATCGGCGTGGCCTTTTCGCCGGTCACTTCCAAGGGGCGGAACATCTTCCTCACCTCCGGCAATCTCTCGGACGTGCTGCGCCAGGTCTCGATCACCGGCCTGGTCGCCGTCGGCATGACCATGGTGATCCTGATCGGCGGCATCGATCTGTCCGTCGGCTCGATCCTGGCCCTGGGCACCGTGCTGGCGGCATTGCTGCTTACGCAGCCGGGCTTCACCGTGGCTGCGGGCATTGCTCTGCCCATCACCTTCCTGGTTGCGATGGTCGGGGTCGCCCTGATCGTCTCCTTCATCTCCGGGCAGGTCGGCACGGGCAGATCGGCCGCGACGTCAACGCCGATCCACCCAAGCCGCCGTAGATCGGCGCTCTCGGCAGTCTGGCTCCCCGTCGCGGCTGGCATCGTCGTCGCCGGCCTGTTGACGCTCTGGCTGGCCTCCCAGGCCGGCAGCCAGTTCGGCATGCCCGGCGTCCTGATTGCCGTCGCCTGCGTCGGGCTTGCGGTCGGCGCGCTCAATGGCGCGATCATCGTCAGTGGCCGCCTGCAGCCCTTCATCGTCACCCTGGCAATGATGGTCACCATGCTCGGCCTCGCCCGCCTGGTCGCCGGCCAGGACAGTGCCGTGGTCGCGGTCTATTCCGGCACCAACGCCACAGCCGACATCGATCTGCTGCGTGCCGTGCTATGGGGCGTGCTGCCGGTGCCAGGCCTGTTCTTCCTGGCAGCGCTTGCGCTCTTCATGGTGGTGCTGAAATTCACCGCCTTCGGCCGTTATGTCTATGCCATCGGCGGCAATGAAGAGGCGACGCGGCTGTCCGGCATCGCCGTCACGCCGGTGAAGATCTCCGTCTACGCCTTTTCCGGCATGCTCGCTTGCATCGCCGGCGTGCTCTATGTGGCGCAATACCGCCAGGGCAAGCCCGATGCCGGCGTCGGCCTCGAACTCGACGCCATCGCGGCCGTCGTAATCGGCGGCACCAGCCTGATGGGTGGGCGCGGGAGCCTGGCCGGCACGCTAGTCGGCGTGCTCATCTTCGGCCTGCTCACCAATATCCTGCAGCTTCACAACATCTCCACCAACGTCCAGTTGGTGATGAAGGGGCTGATCATCATCCTCACCGTGCTGCTGCAGGAACGCAATCTTGGCCAGATCTTCGCGTCGCTCCGGGCGAGCCCGCAAGCCGAGGCGCAGGATGAGAAGACCTATAACAAGCTGGAGGAAACCCCATGATCAACCGCCGAAACTTCATCCGCGCCGCGCTCGCCAGCGGCGGCGCCATGCTGATCCCCCTGGGCTGGACGCCGCGCGCCCTTGCCGAGGACAAGAAATATACCATCGGCTTCTCGCAGGCGACCACGCTCGAGCCCTGGCGCGTGCAGTTCAACAAGGACCTGAAGGCCGAAGCCGAGAAGCATCCGAACGTCAACCTGCTGATGGCCGATGCGGAGGATAAGACCGAAAAGCAGGTGTCGGACACCGAGAGCTTCATCACCCAGGAAGTCGACGCCATCCTGATCAGCCCGAAGGAATCGGCGGGCCTGACCGCCGTGGTCGAAAAGGCGATGGACGCCAAGATTCCGGTCTTCGTGCTCGACCGCAACGTCAATTCCGAGAAATACACCCAGTGGATCGGTGGCGACAATGTGGTGATCGGCCGGGCCGTCGGCGACTTCGTGGTCAAGACGCTGGGCGGGGCCGGCAAGGCCAAGGGCAATGTGGTCGAGATCTGGGGCGGCCTCGGCACCCAGGCGAGCCATGACCGCTCCAACGGCTATCACGAGAAGGCGGACAAGGAGAGCGGCATCAAGCATCTCCTGAACCAGCAGTCGGCCGACTGGAAGCAGGCCAAGGCCTATGAGGTGATGTCGACGGCGTTGCGCAATTTCGAGGACATCAACCTGGTCTACGGCCACAACGATCCCATGGCCTATGGCGCCTATCTGGCCGCCAAGGATGCCGGCCGTGAAAAGAACATCCTGTTCGTCGGCGTCGACGCCCTGCCCAATGAGGGTGTCAAATACGTCCATGACGGCGTGCTCGCGGCGACCTTCGTCTATCCCACGCCCGGTGCCGAGGGGCTGCGCCAGGCCCTGAAGGTCCTGGGAGGCGGAACGGTCGAGAAAAAACTGGTGCTGGATACCCAGACCATCACCAAGGACAATGCCGACACAATCCTGAAGGCGAACGGATTGCTGTGAGGTAGTCTAGGCGGAGAAGGCCTCGCCTTCTCCGCGCCGGCAACGCCAAGGCTGGGACCGCGGACGTCTCGTCCGCCTCTTGGAACCACTGCATATACAGGAAAGCAAGAAGCGGACGAGACGTCCGCGGTCCCAGCCGCTCTGCCTCCCTACCCCAACCGCATCAGCACCAGCCCGCCCAGGATCAGCAAGGCCGAGAACCCGCGCACCGGCGTGAGGGGCTCCTTCAGGAAGACCATGGCGATCAGGCCGCCGAACAGCACGCTGGTTTCGCGCGTGGCGGCAACCAGGGCGATGGGCGCCACCGTCATCGCCCAGATCACGATCCAGTAGGCGGCGAGCGACATCGCCCCTCCGGCAAAGCCCGGCACCAGGAATTTCAGGGCCGGCCGCACGCCCGCCCAGCCCTTGCGCCATAGGCAGATCACCAGCATCGGATAGGCATCGAGCGCAAACAGGGCGGCCGCATAGGAATTCGGGCTTCCCGCAGCGCGGGCACCGATACCGTCCACGATGGTGTAGAGCGAGATGGTGACGGCGGTGAGCAGGGCGTAGATCACGGCAGTCCGGCTCGGGACCAGCGAACCGCGCTGCCCTTTCAGCGAGATCAGCAGGACCCCGAGCCCGAGCACGGCAATGCCGGCGACATTGCCCCAGGTCATGGGATCGTGAATGAAAGCCAAGGAAATCGCCGTGGTGGCCAGCGGTGCCGCACCGCGCGCGATCGGATAGACTTGGCTCATGTCAGCCCGCCGATAGGCCTCGGCCAGGAACAGGTAATAGGCCAGGTGGAGGGCGGTCGACAGCGCCACCCACACCCAGGCGTCCTCGTTGGGCAAGCCCGTGATCGCCAGGGCCGGCAAGGCGATGATGCCGCAGGACACAGCGATCAGCGTCATCGCCAGGAAAGGGTCGAGCTTGATCTTGACCAGCGCATTCCACCCGGCATGCAGGGCCGCCGCAGCAAGCACGGCCAGAAAGACGGGGAGTTGCAATTCCATGGGACAGCGACTTCGAGGCGAGGGGCACCGACCGGCGACGGCAATGGTGCGGGCCGGTGGCGCACGATAGAGGGACGGGCAAAACGCCAGGCGAATTTCACCAGCGCTTTCAGTGCCCTCCTTCTCATCATGACAGTTTGATGTCAAAGCCGCTTCGCGGGGTGCGACGTTTCGCGTGCGCCTTCAGGCCGCAACCCAAACCAGATTGTCGTTGGAGAGAACGGATTCGCCGGACCAGCGATAAGCCGTCAGCACGCCGCCCTTGGCGACGCTGAAATCCAGGCACGACGCGGCGGGCGACAACAATTGCGGCCGGCCCGACAGCCAATAATGGCCGAACATCACAGGTATGGCTTCTTCATAGCAGCAATCGGCAGGCACGGGATCGTCCGGCAACTCGCTCGTTCGATCCTCCAGCCCCAGGGCCGCGAGCCGGAAAGTCGTGGCCTCCCGGTCCCACCAGCGCAGGCGAGCCTCATGCCTGGTGTGGCCGTCCTTGTCGCGGAAAGAGTGCCCGCCGGGCAGCCGCACTTCCGGTCCCTTGAGCAGGACATCGGCGGCGAGATGCTCCGGCGTGCCGCTGCGATAGGCTTTGCGTAGGCCCTCCCCATGAAAGCGTCCGGCCGAGTTGAGGCAGATTGCGGCAAGGCAGGCCTGCGAAGCGGCGTGCCAGCACGCATGCACGATCCGCAATCCGCCGAGATCGAGCCACACCGGCAGCGAGGCAAACCAGGCCAGCGCCTCGCGGTAGGCCGACGATCCCTCCCCGATCTGCGCCAGAAAGGCGGCATGCTGCTTTTCGTTCTTTTCGGTATGGGGCCGCAGGAAGCCGCCTGTGCCGTCCGGCGTGGCCCAGCCGAGTGCATTGAACTCGTGATTGCCCATGACCGCCCGAGCCGTGCCCGCCCCCGCCATGGCACGGACGACGCGGAGAACCTCGACCTGTTCCGGTCCCCGATCGATGAAATCGCCCAGGAAGATCACCGAGCGCGAGGCATGCCGATAGGCGCCGTCCCGTTCGCGATAATCCAGCCTCGCCAGTAGCCTGTGCAGCGCATCGGCATGGCCATGAATGTCACCGATCACATCATAATTCGCTATCAAGTTATTGATTTTCCTTGTTCATATCGAGATACAAGCGATTGCTCGCTTGCCCCCTTCTCCTTCCTGGGACGCCACGCCCACTCTCTCAGGGCGGGCCATGACCGCCGCTTGACAGGGAATGGCTGCCCGCGCCAAGGTAAGCCATGGCCACCTTGCGCATCATCTTCGTCGTTTCCAAACAGCGCCTCCGCATCGGGGGCAGGTGATCGCGCGCGCCATCAACAGCGAAGTCAGATCGAAAATGTACCCCGCCGGTTCGACGGGGTTCTTTTTTGCTGCCGTCTCCGGCCAATCGGAGATGATCCATGGAAATCCCCTTTTCTTCCGCGCGTTCCCAGGCCTCCCCGCAGGGCCTGTGGCTGCCCTTGATCACGCCATTCCGCGACGGCGCGCTCGATGAGGTTTCGCTCAGGCGTCTCATCCGCCATTACGGCGAGTTCGGACTGGACGGCCTCGTTCTCGCTGGCACCACAGGTGAGAGCCTCACGCTCGACGAGGGTGAAAGGCAGCAGCTGGTCGAGGTCAGCGCGGACGAGCTTGCCCGGCAAGGCTATCGACTGCCGCTCTATCTCGGACATTCCGGCAGCGATACGCGCAAGCTCTCCAAGCGGCTTCACCGCCTGGCGGACTGGCCGATCGCGGGCCACCTGATTGCCTGCCCCTATTACAGCAGGCCCTCTCAGGCTGGGCTGGTCGCCCATTTCAACGCACTGGCGAACAGCACCCGGCACTCGATCCTGATCTACAACATTCCCTATCGCACCGGCGTCAATCTGGGCAACGACGCGATGCTCAGGCTCGCCGAACGGCCCAATATCGTCGGAGCCAAGGATTGCTGCGCCGATCCGGCCCAATCGGCCGAATTGCTCCGGCTCCGGCCGCCCGGCTTTTCCGTGCTGACCGGCGAGGATGCCTTCTACCACGCCGCCCTGTCTGCCGGCGCCGACGGTGCCATCCTCGCCTCTGCCCATGTCGAGACCGCCGACTTCATCGCCATCCGCGACGCCTTTGCCCGCGGCGACGAGCCGGCCGCCGACGGTGCCTGGCGCTCCCTTGGCGAGCTTGTGCCTCTGCTCTTTGCCGAACCCAATCCGGCCGCGATCAAGTACTGGCTCTGGCGAACGGGCCTGATCCACAGCGGCGAATTGCGGCTGCCGATGACGCCGGTGAGCGCCGCGCTCGCCGCCCGCCTCGACGGCGCGATCGACCGCCTGAAGCCGGCGACTTAGCCCTCAACGCAATTCACTTGAGGGGGAAACACTCCGATTTGTCATAGCCGGGTCAAGCCTCGGCTATGACAAAGGCCTGCGAAATGGAGAACTCTTAAATGACATGCATTGGACTTAGCCTGCCCCACACCCAGGAGGCTGCGCACAGGATTGACGGGTCGCGGCGCGGGTGTAGGCTTCATTGCGGATGATGGAGGGGGACGGGATGATGAAACTGGCATCGTGCATCGTGCTGGCAACCGCCCTGATGTCCATCATCCCGGCCTTCGCCCAGGCTCCCAAGAGCACGGTTGCATCCGCCGCCGTGCAGAAGGAATTCAGCGGCTTCATCACCAAGTTTCGGGCTGCGCTGAAGGCCAATGACGCAGCGGCCGTCGCCGGCCTGACGAAACTGCCATTTCAGAATGACACCGCCATCGCCGACGCCGCGCAGTTCCGCGCCAAGATCTACCGGCCCGATTTCATCGCAAAGACCCGGACCTGCCTGCAACGCGAAAAACCCGTTTATGATCGCGATGGCGACGGCAACGACACCTATTCCATCGGTTGCGGCGAACAGATCTTTGTCTTCACCAGGACACCAACGGGCTTCCTCCTGAGTGACATCGCCATGAACGATTGACAGGACCGGCGGGATCAGGCCGCAGCCGACCTTTAGCGCGCCAATGCCGCCTTGCTGCGCTGGCGCCATCTCGGCCAGATCAGGAGCCAGCCGACCAGGACGAGATTGACCACGTTCCACAGGAAGCCGTGCAGGAAGGCGAGCCGGTAGGACTGGGTGGCGTCATAGATGAAGCCCGAGGCGAGACCGCCGCAGGCCATGCCGAGCACGGTCGCCATCAGCACCAGGCTGATGCGCGCGCCCGCTTCGCGCGGCGGCAGGAACTGGCGGATGATCACCGCATACATCGGTACGATGCCGCCCTGAAACAGGCCGAACAGGCCCGAAATCACCCAGAGCGAGGAGAGGCTGTTGAAGAAGAGATAGAGCAGCAGCGCTGCCCCCTGCATGGCGGAGCCGATCAGCAGCATTGGCCCGGCGCCGATGCGATCGGCGACAAAGCCGGAAGCAAGGCGGCTTACCACGCCCAGGCCCAGCATTAGGGAGATGATCTGGGTGCCGATGGCCACGCCATAGCCGAGATCCCCGCAATAGGCGACGATGTGGACCTGCGGCATCGACATCGCCATGCAGCAGGCAAAGCCGGCCACCACCAGGATCGCCTGCAGGGCATTCGCCGAGAGCCCGAGCTCGCTGCGTGCGGCCTCGGTGGCGGCCTCGGCCGCGGCATAGGTGGTGGTGGCAGGACGACGTGTCAGCGCCAGGGCCAGCGGCAGCATGGCGGCCGGCGCGAACAGGCCGATGCCGACATGGGTGGCGCGCCAGCCATAGGCGGACTGGAAATGCTCGATTACCAGCGGCCAGACGGCACCGGCAAGATAGCTGCCCGATGCGGCGAAGGTCACCGCCAACGCCCGGTGCTTGCGGAACCAATGCGAGAGATCGGAGATCAGCGGCGCGAAACCAGCGGCCGAGCCCAGGCCGATCACGGTCGAGAGAGCAGCGAACTGCCAGATATTGGAGGTGGAGGCGGCAAGCACATAACCGGCGCAGAGCAGAGCGGCACCGATCACGATCGGCACGACGATGCCGAGCCTGTCGGCCAGGCGGCCCATCACCACCCCGCCGACGGCAAAGCCCAGCATGGTGCAGGTATAGGGCAAGGAGGCTCCGCCCCGCAGCGTATCGAACTCCACCTGCAAGGTCGGCAATACGACCACCACCGACCAATTGCCGACGCAGGCGACCGTACCCAAAATCAAGGTGAGAACAAGACGCAGCCAGGAATAGGCGGAATCGACATCGCCAGGCCTTTTGGCCTCACGGGGCAAAGCTGACACGGAGAGTTTCCTCGTTCCGGAATATTATCCTGAATATGCATGTTTCGCCGACCGGACGGCGTGCAATGGTCAGGCTATAGCAGCTTCCTCCCCGGCTTCGCCAGATCGATCCAAGCATGGCTGGCCTTCCGGATGGATGCCTCATGCGCTCCCCTGCTCCAGGGCCCGCAATACGAATGCCGCGCGCTCGCCAACGGGCCGCAGCGGCAACGGCACCAGCTCGTAACCGAGACCGGCATAGACCTGCATCATCGCCTCATGCGTTGCCTGTGCCTCTTCCAGGCTCTGCTTGCGCTCGGCATCGCCGGCATAGATCGCCGGCCAGGGCGGGGCGATGAAGACCTGCCGCCGGTAACGGCAAAGCGCTGCAGCCTTGCGAGCCGGCCCAGGCACCGGCAAACCGCAGAGGTGGAGGTAACCGATCACATCGGGGATGCCGCGATCGAAAACCACGAGCCCCTCGACTGCCTGCACCTCGCGATAGGAGCGCATGTCGGCGGCAAGCATCAGATTCGCGAAGGCAGCGCGGTCGGCCCATGGCAGGGCATCGCCGCCGATGGCGACCTGGTCCTGGATGATCGCGCGGCCGGCCTCCGGCATGGCCTGGATTCCCTGGGCAACCAGGGCTGATATCAACGTAGTCTTGCCGGATCCGGGACCACCGGTCAGGACGACGAAACGATCGATCTGAGACAAGGCTCGATCTCCTCTTGTGATAGCGATGCAGTCAGGGGGACGCAGCAAGCATGGCAGGAACCCGTGCGAACGGGGTGCAAGCGGCAGGTCAGGAAAAGGAATTGGAGGAGTAACGTCGACCGTACACTGTCCGGGATGTCGACCTCGAGCGCATGGGCAGGACACGCCATCGGCCCTGCGACTCACGAGTTAAGGCTACACCGCCGACGGGTCGACCGAAACCCCTGCCGCCTCGCCGGCTTTCAGCGCGCTATCTCGGCGGCCCAGGAAATCACGAAAGCGTCGCCTCTCCCGTAGAGAGTGTCGGTTGCAGGTCATTTGCTCGACGCTCGAGGCAACACGATGCGGATAAAGAGGGGTACGCCGCTCATGGCACAACATCACAGGGGACAGTCAGGCATGACAGACAAGATCGGCAAGGCGGGTGCACAGGGCTTGATCGTGGATCGCCGCGAGCTGATGAAAGGAGCCGCTGCGCTCGGCCTCGGCTACGGCCTGACCGGCATTCTCGGAGGGCCGGCTCTGGCTGCGGAGACACCCAAGAAGGGTGGCACGCTGCGCATCGGCATGGAGGGCGGTTCGGCTTCCGACACCCTCGATCCGCGCTCCTTCGCCGATTCCATCCCGCTCAACTACGGCTATCAGATCTGGAACGGCCTGATCGAGATCGACAATAACGGCAATGCCGTCGGCGAGCTCCTGGAGAGCTGGGAAGCCAAGCCAGGCGCCAAGGAATGGATCTTCAACGTCCGCAAGGGCGTCACCTTCCATTCCGGCAAGACGCTCGATGCCGATGACATCATCTATTCGATCAACCTGCATCGCGGCGACACCAAATCGGCGGCCAAGGACCTTCTGTCGGGCATCACCGAGATCAAGAAGCTGTCCCCGACCCAGATCCAGATCAGCCTGAACGGCGGCAATCTGAACCTGCCCTACAACCTGACCG
Organism: Labrys sedimenti; assembly: GCF_034424805.1. NCBI lineage: Bacteria > Pseudomonadati > Pseudomonadota > Alphaproteobacteria > Hyphomicrobiales > Xanthobacteraceae > Labrys > Labrys sedimenti. Next base: position 28,192 of record NZ_JAXOUF010000006.1, on the reverse strand, counting down.
ATTATCACATTCTCGGCGTGCCCAACGGCTTCACCGATTTTTCCAAGCCGGACGGCACCGGCGCCTACAAGCTGGAGACCTTCGAGCCGGGCGTGCGCATCGTAACCAAGAACACCGGCCATTACTGGAAGCCGGGCTGCGGCAATTTCGACTCGGTCGAGCTGCAATATATTGGCGATTCCTCCTCGCGCCTGCAGGCGCTGATCGCCGGCCAGGTCGACGCCATCAACCGTCTCGACCCCAAGACTATGGATCTGGTGACATCCTCGCCCGACGTAAGCGTGGTGCAGACCAAGGGCACCGGCAACCGCTATGCCTTTGTGGCGCTGTGCGACACCGATCCCTATTCGAATGTCGATCTGCGCTGGGCGCTCAAATATGGCATCGACCGCAAGAAGATCGTCGACACCGTCTATCAGGGCTATGCCACCGTCGGCAACGACACCACGATCAGCCCGATGAACAAGTATTTCGCCAAGGACCTGGCGCAGACGCTCTACGATCCGGAGAAGGCCGCCTTCCACTACAAGAAGGCCGGCAGCCCCCAGCTGGAGGTCAAGGTCTCGGAAGGCGCCTATAGCGGCGCTACAGACGCTGCCCTGCTCTACCAGGAATCGATGAAGCAGGCTGGAATCGAGCTCACCGTCACCCGCGTCTCGGCCGACGGCTACTGGTCGAACATCTGGCTCAAGGATCCCTTCTGCGCCGTCTATTGGGGCGATCGCCCCGCCATCGACCTGCAGCTCTCGCAGACCTATCTTTCGGACGCGGCCTGGAACGACACCCATTGGAAGCGGCCGGACTTCGACAAGCTCGTCCTCGCCGCACGGGTGGAGGAAGACGAGGCCAAGCGCAGGGAAATGTATTTCGAGGCGCAGAAGATGATCCACGACGATGGCGGCATGATCTGCTTTGCCGTCAGCGACTATCTCGACGGCTATGCCAAGAAGGTGATGGGGACCGCGCCCCATCCGCGCTACGACATGTGCGACCAGCGCATCGCCGAAAAGGCCTGGTTCGCCTGAGCCCGAACGCCCCAGCTAGGGCGCCGGTCAGCGCCCTAGCCCCACCAGAAAATGGCGGCGATGATGACGTAGAGGCCGACGAGCGCAGCGCCATCCGCCATGTCGGCCCGGCCATCCGCCGTGACGACCACGCCGATGATGGCCGACAGCATCAGGGCCACCGCCAGCATCGGCGGGATCACCAGGGTGAAGGGCGTGCCGCCCATGGCATAGCTGACGAAGACCAGCACCGGGATCAGCGCCAGCGCCACCTGCAGCGAGGAATTCAGGATCACGCTGATGGCAAGTTCGGCCTGGTTGCGCAAAGCGAACTGGATGCCCACGACGTTCTCCACTGCATTGCCGACGATGGCCACGATGACGAGGCCGGCGAAGGCCTGGGAAATGCCGAGCGTCACGATCGCCGGGTTCAGCGCCTCGACGAACCAGTCCGACACGAACAGGGCGGCAACGCCGGCGAGCGCCAGGATCGTCAAGGCCAGCCAAAGCGGCCAGCCATCCTCCTGCTGGCCATGCGCCTCGGCCGGCACGGTGCGTTCGCTGCCGCCGAGCATGACCCTGACGGAAACCAGGAAGACGAGAAGCAGGACGCCGGCGCAGACCAGGGCCAGCTTGTCCTCATGGGCGCCCGCCGGCAGGTGCATCACCGAAGCGAGTGTCGGCAGCATCAGCGCGGAAACCGCCAGAAGCAGAAGGGCCGCGATCATGCGCGGTCCTGCCGCATCGAACACCAGCACCTTGTGGCGGACACTGCCCGCGATGAAGGCGATGCCGAGCACCAAGAGGCTGTTGCCGAGAATCGAGCCGATCAGCGAAGCCTGCACCACCTCGATCAACCCGGCGCGCAGCGCGAAGATACACACGCACAGTTCAGGCAGGTTACCGACCGCCGATTGCACGATGCCGGTGGCGGCCGGGCTGAGATAGCGCCCGAGATGGTCGGTGGCCTCGCCGATCAGCGAGGCCAGCCCGGCAAGAGCGACGGCACCGATGACGAAGACGAGGATGTGAGAGGCGCCGGTGTAGTTCGCGATACCTGTGGCGGCTGATGCCCCTCCCGCGATGGCGAGCGTCACGAAATCGCGTTTCGACAGCATGGAACCTCCTGCGAAGCCGTATGGGTTTCATAGCCCGGTGCGGAGACGCAAGGGAAGGTCAATCTTGTCACGAAGAACAGGCTCCCCAGATTGAAGAGCCGCCGCCATTCGCCCGGAAGCAGTGGAGCCGTGCACGGATTTTCCATGCCACACCGGCTCGACAGGCAACATTCTCGCGCCCTACCTTCCATACCACCATGCTGGAGGGTCCATGCGCGCAACAGTCCTTTTCCCGATCGCGCTTGCGCTGACGGCCGTCCCGGCCCAGGCGGAGAACCTGCCTCCCCTGCGCCAGGGCGACCTCGTCTTCCAGCAGTCGAAGAGCCCGCAAAGCGAGGCGATCCGCCTGGCCTCGGGCAGCGCCTACACGCATATGGGCATCGTCGCCCTCACGCCCTCCGGGCCAATGGTGATCGAGGCAGCCGATATCGTCCGGCAAACGCCGCTCGAGGCCTTCCTTGCCCGCGGCATGAAAGGCCGCTTCGCCGTCTATCGGGTACGCGGGCTCGATCAAGCCAAGGCAAATGCCGCCATCACGGCGGCACGGACCTATCTCGGCCGGCCCTATGATCTCTATTTTCGCCTCGATCCGAACGCCATCTACTGCAGTGAACTGCCCTACGAGGCTTTCAGGAGCGTTGGGATCACCCTCGGGCAAATCGATCGTTTCGGTGATCTGTCGGTCCGAACCCCTGCCGTAAAGGCGCTGTTCGCCAGGCGCTGGGCCAGCCATCCCGACTGCAAGGGCAAGGCGGCGAATGCCACGGCCTGTTGGGCCCGGATCCAGGATCAGGGGATCGTCACACCGGTCAGCATCGCCCGTGACGACCAAGTCGACCGTGTCGGCGGCAATCTCTAGCGCGCTCCGGTGCAGGAGATCGTCACATTTCCGGCTTGCCGGACGGCTCGGCTACAATAGGATGTCATAAAAGCCGTCGTCACCATCGGGAGAAAGCGCTGCCATGGCCCTCTTCGCCGATCGTTTCAAAGGCCGAAGTGCCGTCATCACCGGCGGGGCTTCCGGCATCGGCCTCGCCAGCGCCAGGCGCATCGCCGCCGAGGGCGGCCGGATCATGATCTGGGACGTCGACGCCACGCGTATCGATGCCGCGAAGGCGCAGATCGGCCCGGGCACGTTCGGCTTGGTGGTCGACGTCACCAATCCGGAGGCTGTCGAGGCTGCCGCCAAGACCTCCGAGCGCCATCTCGGCCAGATCGACGCCCTGATCTGCTCGGCCGGCGTCGCCGGGCGCAACGCGCCGGTGATCGACTATCCGATCGAGGAATGGAAGCGCATCTTCGAGATCAATGTGAACGGGCTGTTCTATGCCAATCGCTTCATCGCGGCGATGATGAAGAAGCGCGGCTATGGCCGCATCGTCAACCTGGCCTCGATCGCCGGCAAGGAAGGCAACCCCACCGCCTCGGCCTATTCGGCCTCGAAGGCCGCGGTGATCGGCTTCACCAAGGCGCTGGGCAAGGAATTGGCGAAGAGCGGCGTCACCGCCAATGTCATCGCACCGGCCACGATCGACACGCCCATCCTCAAGCAGGTGGCGCAGGCCCATATCGACTACATGCTGTCCAAGATCCCGATGGGCCGCTTCGGCCGGGTCGATGAAGTCACCGCCATGATCGCCTGGCTCGCCAGCGAGGAATGTTCCTTCGCCACCGGTGCGGTCTTCGACGCCTCGGGTGGCCGTGCAACCTATTGAGACCAAGGCATCGGGTTCGATCAACCCGCCTCAACGCCAGCGATAGTTGAAGCTCACGCTGATTCGTTCTTCGTCCGCCTGGTTGACCGGCACTTCGTGCCGCAACCAGCTCTCCCACAGCAACACCGTGCCGGCCTGCGGCGCCTCATAGACGAAGGACCGCTGCTCCTGGGCCGCCTTGGCCTTGCGCGGGGGCGCCGCCATCATCAGGCCGAGCCGCGGATCCTCGAGCTTGAGCGCGCTGGAGCCCTTGGGCGTGGCGACATAATAGGTGCCTGATATCACCGAGCGCGGATGGATGTGCGAGGTATGTACGCCGCCTTCCGGCAGCACATTGACCCAGATGTCATCGAGCTTGAGCTTGTCGCGGCCGAGATCGAGCTCAAGCTCCTTGGCAAAGGCGGCAACATGGCCATCCAGTACCTTCACCAGTTTCTTGATTGCCGGAAAACGCCAGGGCAGGTCATTCAGCGATGCGTAGGACGTATAGCCGGGATAGCCATGCTTGTAGCACCAGGCCTGCCCGGCCTCGTCATCCTCGGCGAGGGAACGGCAGGTCGCGTCGATCTCGGCGAGCGGCGCTTGCGCCTCGTCGAGTTCGGCACGATAGAGCTTGGTGACGAAAAGGGTCTTGATCTCGGCCATGGCCAGGGAGTTGCCGGGCAAGGGCGCGCCTGTCAAGCCACTTGTCGCTTCGTCTTGCGTTCGGCAGCGAAAGCTCGCAAGCCCGACGCCCTGCCGCAATGCCGAAGCCCTCCCCTATTTCTGCCAGAAGGGCTTGGCGATCTCCGCCTCGACCTGCCACTTCTTCATGCCGATATCTTCGATCAAATGAGGATTGGCTTTAGCCATTTCCTCAAGGTCCCTGCGAAAATAGATCCGCTGACGCCAGATCGTGATCATCCCTGGCAGGATCGCCAGACTGCAGAGCCGGCGCAATGTTTTGCTCTCTCCAGGCCATTCCTGATGGTGGCAGGCCGACCCAAGGGCGGGAAAATCGTTCATGGCAACCTCCATAAAGTTCGAGGTCCAAGAGGGTCCCCGATCTGATTGAGGCTGGATTGTGCAAGACATGAACGGCGCCGTACTTAAGCTCTCCCAAATAGTTCTCAAAACTTCCAAATGAGCTATAGATTTTGTCCATGCAGGGATCGCGCTTTGCCTTTGGCCCGTTCGTGCTCGATTCAGGCGCGGGAACGCTTCTTCGGGACGACGCTCCCGTTGCCGTCGGGTATCGGGGGCTGAAGCTGCTTGCGGCGCTGGTCGAAAAGCCGGGCGAGGTCCTGGGCAAGGCCGCGCTGATGGACGCAGCCTGGCCCGGCACGGCGGTCGAGGAAGGCAACCTCACCGTCCAGATTGCACAATTGCGCAAGCTCCTCGGCCCGGCCACCGATGGCGGTGAATGGATCGTCACGGTTCCACGCATCGGCTATCGGTTCACCGGTGCCGTCGCAGAACTCGGCCGCAAGCAGCCAAAGCCGTTGCCACTGCCCGGCAAGCCGTCAATAGCCGTGCTGCCTTTCGTGAATGTCAGCAACGATCCCGAGCAGGAATCCTTCGCCGATGGGCTGACGGAGGACCTCATCACCGATCTGTCGAGGATCTCGGGCTTGTTCGTCATCGCCCGCAACTCGGCCTTTGCCTACAAGGGCAAGGCGATGAACGTGCGCGGCATCGCTCAGGATCTTGGTGTACGCTATCTGCTGGAGGGCAGCGCCAGACATGCTGCCGGGCGCGTTCGCATCAATGCGCAACTGGTCGACGCGGTGAGCGGGGACCATCTGTGGGCGGAGCGCTTCGACCGCAGCCTGGACGACATCTTTGCCGTCCAGGACGAAGTCACCGGCAAGATCATGGAAGCGCTGCTCCGCCGGCTTCGTACCCCTCCGCCCCGCAATCCGCCCCGGAACCTCGAGGCCTACGACCTGTGCCTGCGCGCCCGCAGGCTGATGGACGATTCACCACAGACCGCGCAGGAAGCCCATCTCATGCTGACGCGCGCGACCTTGCTCGATCCGGATTACGCCGAGCCCTATCGCTGGCTTGCCATGAACCACTGGATGGGATGGGTGCATTCAGGTGGTCCGACCGAGGCCTCTCGTAGCGTCGCGCTGGAGCTGGCGCGAAAGGCGGTGGCGCTCGATCCAAATGATGCCGGCTGCCGCTGGGTCCTGGCCTATCTGCTTGCCTATGACCGCAGCTTCGCCGAATCGGACACGCAATTCGCCAAGGCGATCGAACTCGATCCGAACGAGGCCGACATCTGGGCTGTCCTATCCGACATCTCTGTCATGGCCGGCCGGGTCGAGGAAGGTCTCGAGCAGATCCGCAAGGCGTTCCGGCTGAACCCGTTTCCGGCAAGCTGGTACTATCTGACGCTGGGGCAGGCGCAATATGCGGCCGGCGACTATGAAGCTGCCGTCGAGACGCTGCGCAGGGACGAGACCTATCGTACGAGTTCACGCCGTTTCCTGGCGGCAAGCCTGGCTCAGCTGGGCCGGCTCGACGAAGCCCGCATAGAAGTCGAACTGTTCCTCGTCGGCAACCCGCATTTCACGATTCGGCACTGGGCCGAGACGGAACCCTTCCGCGATGCCGCCACGCTCGAGCATTTCGTCGACGGCTGCCGCAAGGCCGGCCTGCCAGATTGAGAAACACGATTCGAGAAAATCGCCTCTTCTCTAATCTTCAGTCCGGTCCGTAGCTTCACGATCGCGTTCGTGGTGGCTCGTGAGCGGAAACGGCGGTAACCACGATTCGCGGCGGATGATCCAGCTTTCATAGGTGGGCATCAACTGATCGGGGGCATCGAGGGTACCCAGATGCACTTCGATTTCGTCAGCGCTGCGTGCGAAAACAGACGAGCCGCAACGGGGACAGAAAAACCGGCCGGCATAGTCGCGTGTCTGGCCCTCGATCGTCACCGCCTCTTGGGGGAACACTGCGGACGCATAGAAGAGCGCCCCATGATGCTTGCGGCAATCGAGACAGTGACACAGGCCGACCCGGTATGGGCGCCCCGATGCCACGAGCCGGACATCACCACAAAGGCAGCCGCCAGTGAATCGGTCCATGCTGCGCCTCCCCTGCGATCAAGCGATCAAATGGTTACAACGAACCGGCCGGTCATTGCCACGATCCCCGAGGGCGGTCCTAAGACCGATTCGCGCTTTTGCCGGTTCCCCTGTCTCGCTGCATTGTCATACGTCGAAAAGTCAGCTGGCCTTTCGAAGGGCGCCTCGAACCGCTCAGTCCCATGCTGCCTAAAACCTGATCCTGCTGCCGACGTATTGGCCAGGTCATCGTCTTGCCGAGACCGTCCGGCGGTATATGCATGCCGTCTCGTTCTCAGGCGGCGGTATTCTCTCCTCGACATGAAGAGCCCGAGCCCAGCTGGATCGGCGCTCGCGACATCCGTAATCGGGACTTAGCCCAGCAACTCCGGAAGGAAAAACTTTCCCTTTCAGCGTCGTTACAAAGTTGTCATGTAGCATTGTGCCGATGAAGCAGGCTGTAGAAAACTACCGCCTTACACTCTGGACAAAAAAAGACGGCCGGGACGAACCCGGCCGTAGCTTGGACAAAGTCCAAAAGTCACCATCCAGAGGGGAACGTCAGATGCTCCAGGTCGCCACCGGGAGGATGATGGCCCGAACGTCTGACAAGGCTGAGATTATATTTGCTGCCCCCCTGCTGCAACGTTTTCTTTCACATGCCGGCCCTGCGTGCTGCGCATAGATGCAATTGCTGCCAAAATGCACACCCTTGTCGCCCAATCCTTGATCATGCGGGCGTATTACGCGCCCCTGCCGCCAAAACAGGCAGGCGGCCGCCGAACGCCGCCTGCAGCAAGGAAGTTGACCCGAGCGGGAAATGCTCCGGCTTTGATCCGGCTGCCGGGAGGCCACGCGCATCGCAATCAGCAAAACACTCCTTGCCGCGCCATGCCCGACAAAGACATGCCCCGTGCAAATCTGATGGAGCCTAAACGAACCGCAGGGGCGCCACGGCATCCGACCCGATTCCGAAATCAGGCCTGAAGCCGTGAGTCATGGTTGCTGCAGCGTCTTTTGCCGAAAAGCGGGGCGTCACCTTCTCGGTACGGTGCTTTAGAAGGCCCAGCGCTGGGCCTTGCTGACCAGGAAATCCCGGAGAACCTGGATGCGAGCCAGATTCTTCATCTCCTCGGGATAGACGAAATAGGTCTCGAGCTGCGGCATTTCCGCATCGGGCAGCACCTGCACCAGCGTCGACTCACGGCCGACGAGATAATCGGGCAGCACGGCGAGGCCGACGCCCCTCTCCACTGCCGTCTTGACGCCGCCGAGATTGTTGACCTCGAATACCGGCTCGCGCGGATCCTTGGGATCGCGCCCGACGGTATTCAGCCAATTGATCGCCTGCAGGAAGCTGCCGGCCGTGCCGCCGAAGCTGATGATGCGGTGGCGGTCGATCTCCTCGATGCTGCGCGGCTGGCCGAAACGCTTGATATATTCGGGCGCGGCATAGGCATGGAAATGCACCGTGAACAGCCGGCGCTGAATGAGGTCGCCCTGCTCGGGCTGGCGCATGCGCAACGCGACATCGGCTTCACGCATGCCCAGGTCGAGCTCCTGCTCGGTCAGCAGGAGCTTGAGCCGCATGTCGGGATAAAGATCGAGAAACTCGCCGATGCGCGGCGTCAGCCAATAGGTCCCGAGCCCCACAGTGGTGGTCAGGCGCAATTCCCCGTTCGGCTTTTCCCGGCTGTCGCTGAGGGCGCCCATCGCCGCTTCCAGCTTGAGCATGACGTCCTGGGTGGTGCGGAACAGCATCTCGCCCTGTTCGGTCAGGATCAGCCCGCGCGCATGGCGATGGAACAGCGGCGTGCGCAGGTCCCCCTCCAAAGCGGAGACCTGCCGGCTGACGGCCGACTGCGACAATCCGAGCACGTCGCCCGCATGCGTGAAGCTGCCGGCCTCCGCAGCCGCGTGAAAGACCTTGAGCTTATCCCAATCCATGAAGCACCCAGTTCAGCCCAGCTCCAGATTCTGCGCTTCGACCCTTGCTTTGCTTCGGTTCAACGTCGGCCAAGTTCAACGCGTATTCGGCGACGCGCGAAGATCTGATTTGCGCAGAGTATATGATGATTGCCTAAAAGTTTGAAACGGGTGGCAAATTTAGGGCGGAAATCGATTTATTCCGCAGCTTCCCTGTGGACTTCCTCAGCTGCCAGCCATTTCTCCGCCTCGAGCGCCGCCATGCAGCCCATCCCGGCCGCAGTAACGGCCTGGCGATAGACGTCGTCGGCGACGTCGCCGGCGGCGTAGACACCCGGAACGCTGGTCGCCGTCGTGCCCGCGACGGTCTGGATATAGCCGCCATTCTTGAAGGTGAGCTGTCCGGCGAAGAGTTCGGAGGCGGGCTTATGCCCGATGGCAATGAAAACGCCGTCCGTGTCATGCTTGGTCACGACGCCGGTTTCGACATTGCGCAGATTGACATGCGTGACACCCAGCGGGATCTCGTTGCCGCCGATCTCGTCGAGCGCGCTGTTCCAGACCACCTCGATATTGGGATGCTTGAACAGGCGATCCTGCAGGATCTTTTCCGCCCTGAAATGATCGCGCCGATGCACAACCGTCACCTTGGCCGCGATATTGGCCAGATAAAGCGCCTCTTCCACGGCCGTGTTGCCGCCACCGACGACGGTAACGTTGCGATTGCGGAAGAAGAAACCATCGCAAGTCGCGCAAGCCGAAACGCCGAAACCGCGGAACTTCTCCTCCGACGGCATTTCCAGCCATTTGGCCTGGGCACCGGTGGCGATGATCAGGGCATCGGCGAAATAGATGTCACCCGTATCCCCTTCCAGGCGGAACGGGCGCTGCGACAGGTCGACCTTGGAGATATGGTCGGAAACCATGCCCGTGCCCATATGCTCGGCCTGCTTGCGCATTTCCTCCATCAGCCAGGGGCCCTGGATCACCGAGGAGAAGCCAGGATAATTCTCGACATCCGTGGTGATGGTGAGCTGGCCGCCCGGCTGGATGCCGGAGATCAGCAGGGGCGACAAATTGGCGCGTGCAGCGTAGATCGCCGCGGTATAGCCCGCCGGGCCCGAGCCGAGGATGATGAGCTTGGAGTGACGGGTAGCCATACCGAGGTTCCAATTCAGGATGCCGCGCGAAGGCGCGCGAGGATTTCTTGAGCAATCAAAGGGGTTGAATCTAGGGGGTCATAGGGGTGGTTTTCAAGATGCCCGTCGAACTTCACCACAGCCCCGTGCTCAATCAGGCCGTCGACGAGGCGCATGATCTTGGCCGGAACGCCCTTGGGCAGGTAGACATGGACGGTCTTGCCGGTCGCCGCTGCCTCGCTGAGCATGTTGGCTGAATCGGCGGTAACCACGAAAGCATCTGCCAACCCCAGCATCTGCGCATAGGGATTTGGCCCCTGCCCGTCCCAGATCCACGCCGGTTTGCCCTCCAGGGCCCGCGCGATCGCCTGTGCCATCGCGGGCGGCGTGCGGCGCGATGGGGTGACCATCAGCCCCGCCCCGCTATCGGCCAGCCGCGACAATGCCGATACGAAGCCGTCTACATCATCGGGAGCAAAGGCGACGTCCTTGGAGGGACCGCCCGCCAACACGGCGACACGCGGTTGCGGCAGGGCCGTGAGTTCGGCACGAGCCCCCGCGCGCGCCGCCGCCAGCACATCCGGCGTTTGCCGATGCGGCGAGGTCAGTGTCGCCAGCACATTGGGCCCGCGCAGACGGTCATGCGCCGGCACCCAGATGAAATCCGCCGCTTTGGTTCCGGTGCGAGGATCCTTGAGAAATACGGTCAGCGTCTCAGGCGAGCGCCGCTTGAGCCACGACAGATAGCTCACGGCGCGGCGGCCGGAGGCGATCACCAGGTCGGGCCAGGGCGGAGCCAGGTTGCCCAGGTCGGCCGGATCGGGCGGCCCCCAGGGCATGGCAAGGGCATAGAGGCGCCGCGGCGATACCGTGTACTCCACAATGCTGCCGCCGGCTTGCGCCAGCACCGCCTCGGCAACGCCGAGGCACTGCAGGGCATCGCCCGCCTTGCCGTCCGTGAGGGTCCAAATCAGAGCCATGACAGCGGTCTTAACATGTCCTTTCGCGGACACGCCACCTGGGTTTAAATCCGGCGTGTTTTTTGTCTGAAAATCCAGTCCAGATTAGCTCTCCGGAGCGCTGACAACAGAGTTAAGTCCTTGAGTTCATCGGGGCTTTTTTGTCAATCATATTGAGAACACAATTCACCTTATAACCCGGCGCATCCCCAACTATTGAGAGCTTGACTGAATGACGTCTAAAACGACGAACGCTACATTTTTTGCCGCAGCAATTACTCTACTAACGATGACAGGAACTAGCTATGCTGACTCCGTCGGTGTGGCCTCCTACTACGGCAAGGAATTTAGCGGTCGCCGCACTGCCAATGGCGAACGTTTCAACCCGGGTGGTCTGACTGCCGCGCATCGCTCCCTGCCCTTCGGAACCAAGCTGCAGGTGACGAACCTGCGCAATGGCAAGAAGGTGGTGGTGCGCATCACCGACCGGGGGCCCTTCGCCAAAGGCCGTGTCCTCGATCTCTCCTATGGCGCCGCCCGCGCCGTCGGCATGGTGTCTTCGGGCACCGCCAAGGTGAAGATGGAGCGGCTCGCAGCCCGCTGAGCGAAACAACAAAGAGAAGACGAGCGAATTGGGGCGGCCTCCGAGCCGCCCTTTTTCTTGCCGCCCACCGACCCTGGAAGCTGGCAACGACGCCTTTTCATTCCACGCTTTGGTTCAATTTGGAGAAGATGCGAACCAGTTCCGCGAGATCGGCCGAGGAAAGGGCCGCAACCTCACGTGGCGTGCGGTAATACTCGTCCATCAGTTCCTTGCGGGTCACCTCGCCCTTTTCGGTAAGCCGCACCAGCTTCACCCGGCGGTCGCCCGGCGCCGGCGAGCGCTCGGCAAGGCCCGCCCGCTCCAGCCGATCGACCAGCCAGGTCGCCGTCGAGGGATCGGCGCTCCATTGCCGCGCCAGCATGCCGATCGGACGCGCTTCTTCCCGATCGAGGGTGAACAGGACCCTGGAATCGTTGGGCGTGAGGCCGCGGCTTTGCAGGCTCTCCAGGCGCTGCGGCGAGGAGCGCATCAGATAATCGAACATCAGCCGCCAGGCTGCCGAAGCGGGGTCGGGGCTGCGATCCGGCGACGTCATCAGGGCATCCTCGGGAACATGGAAATTCGTTCGCTAAAAATATTTGACTATTATAATATTTTAGTCAATCAAAATAATAACGAACGGAGATGGCAGCCATGGGAACGACCCCGCAAACCAGAACCTCGGTGCTCATCATTGGCGGCGGCCTTACCGGCCTGACGGCAGCCGCGCTGCTCGCCCATCGGGGCATAAACTGCCTGGTGGTAGAGCGGCATGCCGGCACCTCGATCCAGTACAAATTCACCGGTATCTCGCCGCGCAGCATGGAAATCTTCCGCAGCATCGGGCTGGAGACCGAGATCCGCGCCGAGCGGACCGGCGATCAGCAAGGTGGCGGCATTGCGCGGGCAAGAAGTCTCGCCGATCCCGAGATCCACTGGAGCGATCTCGGCTGGCCGGATGCCTCCCCTTTCAGCCCCACCCAGCCCGCCACCTGCGACCAGCACGCGCTGGAGCCGATCCTGCGTCGTCATGCGGAACGCCATGGCGCCGACATCCGTTTCAACCACCAGCTCGAAGGCTTTGATGAGGACGCCGCGGGGATTCGCGCCCGCATCCGCAACCTGGTCAGCGGGCAGGAAGAAATCGTGCTCGCTGACTATGCGATCGCCGCCGACGGCGGCAATGGCGGCACGCGTGAGCGGCTGGGCATCGGTCGCAGCGGCCCCGGCCCCCTGCAGCACTGGATCAGCATCATCTTCGATACCGACCTGCCGCCAAACCTGCAGGGTCGGCGCTTCACCTCCTGCTTCATCACCGACCTCAACGGCACCGTCACGCCGCGTGCCGGCGGTCGCTGGCTGCTGGCATTGCAGTATTTTCCGCAGAAGGGCCAGCGCCCGCAGGACTTCGACACCGCCCGCTGCCGCGAACTGGTGATCCGCGCCGCTGGAAACCCTGCAATCAAGGCAGAGCCGGTCGACATCAGGGCATGGGAGGTCGCCGCTGCCATCGCCGACCGCTTTCGCGAGGGCCGTGCCTTCCTCGTCGGCGACGCCGCCCATCTGATGCCGCCGACCGGGGCCTTCGGCGGCAATACCGGCATTCACGACAGCCACAACCTCGCCTGGAAGCTGGCCATGGTGCTGAAGGGCAAGGCCGGGCCGAGCCTGCTCGACAGCTATGACGCCGAGCGCCGCCCCATCGTGCAGGCAACGCTGGCCCAGGCCCTCGCCCGGTTGCAAAGCTGGTTCAAGGATCCCTCCAACCGCCTGCCGCCAGCCGTGCCGCTCGTGCCGGATTACGACGTTGTGCTCGGCCAGCGCTTCGACGCCGGCGCCTTTCTGCCTGCCGGCCCTGCGCCGGACGCTCCCTTCGAAGCCCATGCCACGCTGGCGGCGAGGCCCGGCACCCGCGCCCCGCATCTTTGGCTCGGACGCGATGGCCAGCACCTGTCCAGCCTCGATCTTCTCGGCGGAGATTTCCTGCTGCTGGCGAGCAAGGCCGTCTGGCGCGAGGCTGCCGTGAAGGCCCAGGAGCGCCTCGACCTGCCGCTCGCCTGTGAGATCATCGGCGAAGATGGCGACCTCGTGGATGTCGACGGCCGCTGGCCGGCTGCCTATGGGCTGGATCCGGACGGTGCCGTGCTGGTACGGCCGGACGGCTTCATCGCCTGGCGTTCTTCCCGGAATGATGACGAACCCGCCGACGCCCTGCATCGTCTTGGCCTGGGCACGAGCGGAAATGCGGAGCAGGCATCATGACCGCTCGGATCGCATGCTTGCTCGCTTCCGAGATTGCGCTCTTTGCCTGCGCTTCCACGGTGCATGCCGGTCTCTTGCCTTTTGGAGAGCCTCATTCGAGAGCTGCGACCGCGGAGGCGATCATTGCTGTCATCTTGGCGCTGGGCCTCGTCACCGGCCTTGTCCGGCCATCCCTGGCGCGGCGCGCCGCCCTCGCCGCACAGGGCCTTGCGCTTGTGGGGACGCTGATCGGCGCCGTCACGATCGCCATCGGTATCGGACCGCAGACGGGCGGCGACAAGGCATTCCATCTCGCGCTGGTGGCCGTGCTGGTATTCGGCCTGTGGCTCGCGGGCAGAATCCGGCGCCGCTGAAAGGACTTTTGCCATCGGGCAGGGGTTTCGGCCGCAGCCCGGTTACCCCCGAACGGCCGACGCTCTGACACAGGTCGCAACAAGCACGCTTTGCGTCGCTTCCCGCCTCCTGTGCAAGGCAGCGGCAAGCGTAGCCTCTCCAAGCTATGACGGGCAAACCAAGGGGCATCACCATGGGCAAGCGCGTTCTGATCACGGCGGGCGGCAGCGGCATCGGCCGGGCCATGGCCGAGGCGTTCCACAAGGCAGAGGCGCGCGTATGGGTCGTCGATATCGATGCAGATGCCCTCGCCTCCTGTCCGCCGACCTGGGAACGCGAACAGCTGGACGTCTGCGATGAAGCGGCGGTTGAAGCCTTGTTCGCTCGGCTCCGCGCCGCCTGGGGCGGGCTGGACACCCTGTGTGCCAATGCCGGCATCGCCGGTCCCACGGCTCCGATCGAGACCATCGAGGTCGCGGATTGGCGGCACTGCCTGGCGGTCAATCTCGAGGGCGCCTTCCTGTTCGCCAAGCATGCGACGCCCCTCATGAAGGCACAGCGCTCCGGCGCCATCATCCTGACGTCCTCGACCGCCGGAATTTTCGGCTATCCCCACAGGGCACCCTACAGCGCCTCGAAATGGGCCATCAACGGCCTGATGAAGACGCTGGCGATGGAACTCGGCCCCTTCGGCATCAGGGCCAACTCGATCTGCCCCGGCGCGGTCGAAGGCCCCCGCATGGAAGCCGTCATGGCCAGGGAGGCTGCGGCCAAGGGTACGACACGCGATACGATCTATCGAGGCTATGCCGGCGGAACCTCGATGCGCTCCTTCGTCGGCGCCGAGGATATCGCAGCCATGGCCCTGTTCCTGGCCTCCGACGCCGCCAGACTCGTGTCGGGCCAGGTCATCGCCGTCGACGGGCATACGGAAAACCCGGATCCGAAGGCGTGACCGCGTCCGGCCAGGAAGCAGCGGTCATGCCTCAATAAGAAGCCCGCCCCATCAGGGGCGGGCCGGATAACGTCCTGATCCCCGAAGATCAGACCAGCGTGTTGCAGAAGCGCTGGATACGGCGGCCGGCCTCCTCCAGCGCCTCGGTAGAGGTCGCGTAGGAAATGCGGAAATTCGGGCCGAGGCCAAAGGCCGAGCCATGCACCACCGCCACCCCTTCGGCCTGCAGCAGTTCGGAGACGAAATCCTCGTCCGTCTCGATCACCTTGCCGCTGGGCGTCTTCTTGCCGATCGTGCCGGCGCAGGAGGGGTAGACATAGAAGGCACCTTCCGGCGTCGGACACTGGATGCCCTTGGCCTGGTTGAGCATGCCCACGATCAGGTCGCGGCGGCCCTCGAAGATCTTGCGGCGCTCTGGGATGAAGTCCTGCGTGCCGTTGAGCGCTTCCACCGCCGCCCATTGGGCAATGGTACAGGCGCCCGAGGTCTGCTGGCCCTGGATCATGTCCATCGCCTTGATCAGCTTCTCGGGGCCGGCGGCATAGCCGATCCGCCAGCCGGTCATCGAATAGGCCTTGGAGACGCCGTTGATGGTGAGGGTGCGGTCATAGAGCTTGGGCTCGACCTGGGCCGGTGAGTAATAGACGAAATCGCCATAGACGAGATGCTCATACATGTCGTCGGTCATCACCCAGACATGGGGATGACGCAGCAACACGTCGGTAAGCGCCTTCAGCTCGTCGCGGCTATAGGCCGCCCCCGACGGGTTGGAGGGCGAATTGAAGATGAACCATTTCGTCTTCGGCGTGATCGCCTTCTCCAGCGCTTCGGGCGACAGCTTGAAATTGGTGGCCAGCGTGGTTTCGGCGAAGACCGGCGTGCCGCCGCACAGGGCCACCATCTCCGGATAGGACACCCAATAGGGCGTGGGGATGACGACCTCATCGCCGGCGTTGAGCGTCGCCATCAGGCCGTTGAACAGGATCTGCTTGCCGCCGGTGCCGACGATGGTCTGCGAGGGCTTGTAGTCGAGCCCGTTCTCGCGCTTGAACTTGGCGGCAATGGCCTCGCGCAGTTGCAGAATGCCGGAGACCGGCGGATATTTCGTCTCCCCGCGCATGATGGCGTCGACCGCGGCCTTCTTGATGTTGTCGGGCGTATCCATGTCGGGCTCGCCCGCACCGAGACCGATGATGTCGCGTCCCGCCGCTTTGAGTTCGCGCGCTTTCTGGCTTACCGCGATGGTCGCGGAAGGCTTGATGCGCGAGAGGGCGTCGGCGAGAAAAGCCATGGCTGGAAACTCCTGTAAGCCGTGGGAAATGCGGGTTGAAGCGGAACATGGCGGCAGCCCGGCGGGCGGACCCCTGCCCGCCCCGCAAGGCGCGCCTCTGCTTAGGCGCCGCCCGGCCTGCATTCAAGCGCAAAGATTACGTCCAATGCACAACTTGCCGGAGAGGTCCCGCGAGTTCATTGCTTGATGGCATCGACACAACAATGCCGCGAAACTTCCTCACCGCCGCCCGAGAACGTGCAAAAGGCCGCCGTGATCGGCAGCGATGCTTTGATCGTAGCCGATGCGCTTCATGGCCACGCGAGTTCCTGGTGGTATGAGGCACAGTTGGAAGTAACCGAGTTGAGTGCCGCGTGCGTTTTCGCACTTCGTCCCGCCGGGCGAAGTTCTAGACGGAAGGACGTTAGAGGTTTTCCAGTCGAGCGTTTCGAGGAGATCACGATGGCCGTCAACCAGGCAACCGTACGCATGTTCAAGGCCGACACCCGCGCCATGCGCGTTTCGGCAGCCGAAGCGGAACGTCAACTGACCTTGGCGCTCTGGCTCGTCGGACTTCTCGCGACCGCAACAGTAGTAACAGCGACCATTGGGTTCTTCGCCTAGTCCCCCCGCAAGCGAATTGAACGGGTCGCTCAACGCGCCGGATGGTCCCCCCGCCATCCGGCGCATTTTTTTGGTACAGTCCTTCACACAATTCTTGGCACTTTTCGCTGGTCCCATGGCGCGGCTATTTCAGAACCGATCATTCTGAGACGAGGTCAGCCATGTCCCGAACCACTTCACCGCGAACCATCTTTCTGGCCGGTGCGACCGGTGCCATCGGCGCACCGCTCTCGCGCCTGCTCCTTCGCGCCGGTCACAGGGTTGTCGGCACCACGCGCACGCCTGCAAAAGCCGATGCCTTGCGCAAGCTGGGCGTCGAGCCGGTCGTGGTCGATGTCTTCGAGCGTGACGCGCTGATCGCCGCGGTGACGGCCGCCAGGCCCGAGATCGTCATCCATCAGCTCACAGACCTGCCCCCGGCCCTCGACCCCACCCGCATGGCCGATTTCGTACCGCGCAATGCCCGCATTCGCCGGGAGGGCACCGCCAATCTGGTGGCGGCCGCTCATGCGGCCGGAGCCCGGCGGATCATCGCCCAGAGCATTGCCTGGGTCTACGCGCCCGGGCCGCTGCCGCATGCCGAGGCCGATCCGCTCAACCACGGCGCCGAGGGCCCCGGCGCCGTCAGCGTGCAAGGGGTGATTGCCCTGGAGGATTCCGTGCTTCAGGCGCCGGTCGAAGGCGTCGTCCTGCGCTACGGCTATCTCTATGGTCCCGGCACCGGCAGCGACTGTCCGCGCCGTCCGATGTCCGTGCATGTCGATGCCGCGGCACAGGCGGCGCAACTCGCGATCGATCACGGCAAGCCCGGCGCCTACAACGTAGCCGAAGCGAGTGCCGAGCTCTCGACCACCAGAGCTTTGGACGAGCTCGGCTGGCGGGCCGATTTCCGCCTTCCGGCCTAACGGTTGCCCGTTCATGAAGGCGCGCGGCGCGCTATGCGTAGTGTCAGCCTCCCGGCTGACATCTTGAAACGAAGCGCTTGTCGATAAGGAAGATGTCAGCTGGGAGGCCGACACTCCAAATCCCGCTCAAATGAAAAACAAAGAATGGTTTGCCGGGCGGCATAGGCTTTGCCGCCCTTGCCTGCGCTTGTCACTTTTCCCTTGCCACGGCCTCCAATCGGCGCGACGGTTCCGATCAGCCGCCCAAAAGAGCGGCGGCCAGAACAGGAGGGACGCGACAATGACGCAGAACACTCCAAACGGCAGACGATCCAGCGGGCCGCGCTGCATCGCCCTGGTCGGCCCGTTCCAAAGCGGCAAGACGACCCTTCTGGAAGCCATCCTCGCACGCATGGGCGCCCTGCAGCGCCAGGGCACCGTGGCGGCCGGCTCCACCATCGGCGATGCCAGCGCCGAGGCGCGTGCCCACACCATGAGCGTGGAGGCCAACATCGCCTCCGTGGATTTCATGGGCGAGACCTTCACTTTCATCGATTGCCCCGGCTCGATCGAATTCCTGGCCGAGATGCGTCCCGTGCTGCCGGCGGTCGATGCCGCCGTGGTGGTCTGCGAGGCCGACGAAAAGAAGGTCCCGGCCCTGCAACTGATCCTGCGCGAACTCGAAGACCAGAAGATTCCGCGCTTTCTCTTCCTCAACAAGATCGACAATTCGCACCAGAGCGTGCGCGATGCCCTGCCGCTGCTGCAGCCCGCCTCCCGGCTGCCGCTGCTGCTTCGCCAGATCCCGATCTGGAAGAACGGGGTTGCCGTCGGCTATGTCGACCTCGCGCTCGAGCGCGCCTTCATCTACCAAGAGCATGCCGCGTCACAGGTGGTCGAGATCCCGCCGGACGAACGCAACGAAAGCAAGGATGCACGCTATTCCATGCTGGAGCGCCTGTCGGATCATGACGACGCCCTGATGGAGCAACTCCTCGAGGAGGTCGAGCCACCCCGCGACCGGGTGTTCGACGACCTCGCCCATGAACTGCGCGACGGCCTGGCCGTGCCGGTGCTGATGGGCTCGGCCGCCAACGGCAATGGCATGCTGCGCCTGATGAAGGCCTTGCGCCACGAGGCGCCCTGCATCAAGGAAACCGCCAGCCGCCTGGGCATGACGCCCGGCTCGGAGCCTGTCGGCTATGTGATGAAGACCTTCCACACCGCCCATGCCGGCAAGCTTTCGCTCACCCGCGTGCTGAGCGGCGCCTTCCAGGAAGGCATGACGGTGACGACATCCTCCGGCGAAACCGGCCGCATCGCCGGCTGTGTCCGCCTGCTGGGCCAGACCACCCAGAAGACGAGCCAGGCACAGGCCGGCGATACCGTCGCGTTGGGCAAGGTCGATGCCGCCCACACCGGCGACATGCTTGCCATCGGCAAGGCCGTGCCGCGGCCGGCCGAGATCGAGGCGCCCCAACCGGTGATGTCCCTCGCCGTCCGGGCCCGTGACCGCAAGGACGACGTCAAGCTCTCGGCTGCCCTCCAGCGCCTGACCGACGAGGACCGGGCGCTCGCCATGGAACAGAATGCCGAGCTCGGCGACACCATCCTGCGCGGCCAGGGCGAGATGCATCTGCGCGTGGCGGTGGAGAAGCTCGCCTCGAAATTCGGTGTCGCCGTCGATTCCAGCCAGCCGCAGATCGGCTATCGCGAAACCATCCGCAAACCGGTGACGGGCGTGCGCGGGCGCCACAAGAAGCAATCGGGCGGGCATGGCCAGTTCGGCGACGTGGTGATCGACGTCGTTCCCCTGCCCCGTGGCGAGGGCTTCGCCTTCATCGACAAGATCACTGGCGGCGTGGTGCCGCGCAACTACATTCCCTCCGTCGAGGAGGGCGTGAAGCACTATCTCAAGCGCGGCCCGCTCGGCTTCCCGGTGGTGGATGTCGGCGTGTCGCTGACGGACGGTTCCTACCACACGGTGGACTCCTCCGACATGGCCTTCCAGACCGCAGCGCGCATCGGCATGAGCGAGGCGATGCCGCAATGCAATCCCGTGCTGCTGGAACCGGTCCTGGCGGTGGAGATCTCGGTGCCCTCGGACGCCACGGCCAAGGCCAATGCCATCGTCTCCTCCCGCCGCGGCCAGATCCTCGGCTTCGACGCCCGCGAAGGCTGGGAGGGCTGGGACGTGGTGCAGGCCCTGATCCCCGAGGCGGAGATCACCGATCTGATCATCGAGCTGCGCTCGGCGACGGCGGGTGTCGGCACCTTCCGGGCGAAATTCGACCATCTGGCCGAACTGTCGGGCCGGCAGGCCGATACCATCGTGGCCTCCCGGCAGGCGGCACAATAGGGAGGGTCATCCCGGACAAGCTGCGGCACATCGTGCCGCGGCGCAGATCCGGGACCGCGTAGGGAGCTAAGCGCCCGTGCCGAAGAACGGTCCCGCATCTGCGGAGCAGCATTGCATGCTGCACCGCGTGCGGGATGACATGAGGAATTTGCCCCCTGCCTCCAATGGCGCTAAAGAGCGGCGATGCCGACCATCGAAATCGCCGCCTTCTATCATTTCGCGCGCCTGCCCGGGTTCGTCGACCTGCGCGAGCCGCTGGCCAAGCTCGCCTGCTCGCTCGGCATCAAGGGCATCATCCTGCTGGCGCATGAGGGCATCAACGGCACGGTGGCCGGCACGCCCGAGGCGATGGCGATCTTCCATCCGCGCCTGCGCGAGATTACCGGCCTTGATGACATCGAGCACAAGACCTCCTTCGCCGAGGAGATGCCCTTCCTGCGCATGAAGGTCCGGCTGAAGGAAGAGATCGTCACCATCGGCGACAAGAGCGTCGACCCGCTGGAGCGCGTCGGCACCTATGTCGAGCCCAAGGACTGGAACGCCCTGATTTCCAATCCGGATGTGCTGGTCATCGACACGCGCAACGATTTCGAGGTGCGCATCGGCAGCTTCAAGGGTGCACTCGATCCGAAGACCGAGAGCTTCGGCGACTTCCCCGCTTTTGTCAGGGACAATCTCGATCCTGCCAGACACAGGAAGGTGGCGATGTTCTGCACCGGCGGCATACGCTGCGAGAAGGCGACCAGCCTGATGCTGCGCGAGGGCTTCGAGGAGGTCTATCACCTCAAGGGCGGGGTACTGCGCTATCTGGAGGAGGTCCCGCCGGCCGAGAGCCTGTGGGAGGGCGCCTGCTTCGTCTTCGACAAGCGCGTCGCCGTCGGCCATGGCCTGAAAGTCGAGGACTTCGCACTCTGCCATGGCTGCCTGTCGCCCCTTTCCGCCGCAGACCGGCAATCGCCGGACTATGAGGAGGGCGTGAGCTGCTCCTATTGCGCCGCAACCCTCACCGAGATGCAGAAAGCCTCCTCGCGCGAGCGCCATCGCCAGGAGACGCTTGCGCGCCGGCGCGGCCACGCCCATCTCGGCCCACGTCTTGCCACGGCGGCTGAAGAAAGCTGAAAAAGCCTGTTACTTCAATGGCATGAGAGCACTTCGTGAATCGGCTCGGGATGGAGAAAACCATGTCTGACAAAGCCCTGGTCCTGTTCTCGGCCGGCCAGGATTCCACCACCTGCCTCGCCTGGGCACTCGAGCGTTTCGACAGCGTGGAAACGGTCGGCTTCGACTATGGCCAGCGCCACGGCATCGAGCTCGCGATGCGCCCCGTGGTTCTCGCCGCCTTGCGCGAAGTCTTTCCGGCCTGGGCCGGGCGCCTGGGCGAAGACCACCTTGTCGACCTCGGCATACTCGGCCGCATCAGCGAGACCTCACTGACACGCGACGTCGAGATCGCCATGCAGGAGAACGGCCTGCCCAACAGCTTCGTGCCCGGGCGCAATCTGCTCTTCCTGACCTTCGCCGCCACCCTCGCCTATCGGCGCGGCGCCCGGCATCTCGTTACCGGCGTTTGCGAGACCGACTTCTCCGGCTATCCCGATTGCCGCGACGACACCATGAAGGCCATGCAGCTGGCTCTCAATCTCGGCATGGAGAGCCGCTTCGTCATCCACACGCCGTTGATGTGGATCGACAAGGCGCAGACCTGGACCCTGGCACGGGAGCTCGGCGGCGACCGTCTGGTGGACCTCGTCCGCGAACAGACCCACACCTGCTACAATGGCGATCGCAGCCACCGGCACGACTGGGGCTATGGCTGCGGCACCTGCCCGGCCTGCGAACTGAGGTCCAGCGGCTACCGGCGCTTCGTAGCCGAGAGCGCTTCCTGACGTTCGTGCCCGCTTGTCCTCACTTGCTGCCGGGCGGCACCTGGAAATAGCTGCCGTCGGCCGAGCCGTTGGTGCCGCAATAGCCCACACTGCGCTCGGTCGCACCGGCCGGAAATACGGTCTCGGCCTTCAGGCTGGCGCCTTCGCGGGTGAGCTTGAGGATCGAGGCCTCTCCCTCCTGCTTGACCTCGAGCACGCCGGCGGCATCCCGGCCGCTGCCCGAGATCTCGCAGACCCAGCGCCCCATCACCGGCTCGACGACATCGCCCGAGACCGTCAAGCTGCCATCCGGCTTGGCCTCGATGTCGAAGCCGCCCGTATTGTTGTGCCAGCTCCCGACGAAGCCGTCCTGCGGCTTCGCCCTGATCCCCGTCAGGAAACGCGCCCGCTCCGTGAGACGCTCCTTCAGCGTGCGAAAGGCGCCAACCCCTTCCTTGCTGGCGCCCGCCTCGTCGCGGGCGCCGACGAACCAGCGCTGGTCGGCGTCAAGCGCGGCGGCGGCCTGGGGATCGAGGGCCTTGCGCAGCCGCTCATAGGCCGCAGCGATCTCGGCGTCGGCTCTCGACAAGGCGGGACTTGCGCAGATTGCCTTCTCCACCTCAGTGGCGGCCTTGCGGCAATCGAAGGAGGGCTTGCCAGCAGCCAGGGCGATCGCGGGCATGGCGATGGCCGGCAGGAGGCAGGCGACGGCCAGGCCGCGTACGATCATGGCTTTGCCCCGATTTCGATGGTGGAGAACAGGTCCGTCTCGATATCACCCTTCTCACCGTGCGGCTTGACGCCGCCGGCCGGGCGGTACCGGCCGTTGTCGTAGATCAGTTCGAACCGCGCCGCCTTGCCGGGCCGCTTGTCGAAGCTGCATTCGCCGGCAACCTTCTTGGAGGTTTCGTGGCTGACGGTCTGCTCGACCGTGAGGTCGCGATAGCCGAGCTCGACCTTGGGGCCGAGCTTGACGGTCCGCGTCACCGCGGTGGACTCGCCCTCGCAATCGCCATTGTTCTCGCCATTGCTGCGCTCGACGATCAGCCCGTCCAGCACGCGCTCGATGCGTCCCTTGTCGAAGGTGTACATCCACAGCGCCTGCTCCTCATAGGGATTGACGCGCGAACTGCCCGATTGCGAGGTGCGCAGGCCGAAGGCGCGCAGCCCGTCGCCGACGTCGTAGCGGGCGGTGTCGAGGCTCATCGAGCCGAACTGGATGGCGTCCGAGAACGCCATGCCCTTCTCCAGCCGCCGTGCGACGGGATTGCCGGTGGCGACATCGGCGATGATGATCTCGACGTCGCCCTTGTTCTCGCCCTCGACCGGCGGCTTGGCCTCGATCAGCGGCACCGCCGCCAGCATCAGCTCGGAGCGATAGGGCCACACCTTGCAGACCACGTCGTCCGGGTTGATCGAGCGATCATAATCACCGCCCTTCACCAGCAGGCCGTTCTCGCTTTGCTGCGCATCGGGATAGGCCTGCTTGAGCAGGGCATCGGTGATGTCGCAATCGGCCAAGGCCTGGGTGGGCAGCATCAGGGCCAGGGCAGCGGCACCGAGGGCAAGCTGAAGCTTCATGTCGGGATGATTCCATTCCGGAGGGACGGTTCCACATCTAACACGGGTCGGAACCGGCACAATCTCTTGCCCCCTCTGGTCCACGGCCTCAGTTTCGGCGGATACAGGCCTTCGCTTGCCGGCGATTGCCTGCCCGGCGTGGCCCGGATAGGTTCGGCCTATGCCTCTCGACACCGACAGCCTGCAGCCCCTGCTGAACCGCCGTCTCGACACACTCTATGCCACCGACGACCGGGGACGCCTGCTGCACAGCAATGAATGGGATTCCCGCCCGGCGCCCCGCTTCCACCTGATGCGCACGCCGGCCGGGCCGCTGTTTCGCTGCCGTGCCGACATGCCGGATGCCCTGGTCGCCCGCCTCGGCGAGCTCTGCCGCGACGAGGTGCTGGGCGAGGTGCCGCAGCAACCGCCGGCCCGGCAGCAGGCCTATCTCGACCTGCTCGGCCACCAGGCTGCGGTGACGCAGATCTGGGCCGGCCCGGTCTACCGGGCGGACACCGTGCCGCCGCCACGACGACCGCCCGTCGCCATCCATGAGGGCAATGCCGAATTGCTGCGGCCGCTCTTTCCCGACTGGCTGCCGGACGTGCCGCACCGGCGGCCCTTCCTGGCGATGATCGAAGGCGATCGCGCCGTGGCGCTCTGCGCCAGCGTGCGCATCTCGGACACGGTGCATTGCGCCGGGGTCGAGACCCATGCCGATTACCGCCGTCAGGGCCATGCCGCGGCGGTCGTCGCCAGCTGGGCACAGGCCGTGCGGGCTCTCGGGGCCATTCCCTTCTACAGCACGTCCTGGGACAACCAGGCCTCCCGCGCCGTCGCCGCCCGGCTCGGCCTGCCCCTGGTCGCCACGGACTTCCATGTCCGTTGAGGCGGTGGGAAAGCCGGCTATTGCCAGCGATGGCGGGTGTTACGCCAACGGCATAGATGTTTGCCCGATCAAGCACCGTATTTGCGAGCGTTGAAACTACTGCCCCTCGCCCAAGGCCGAGGCCCAGTCCTTCTTGACCTGGGCGATGCGCGCCACATAGGCGCGCTCGATGCAGGGGGCGCCGGTGCAGATATCGCGTACCGTCTCGCGCCAATGGGTCTGGTCCTTGCCGAAGGGATCGCTGGCCGCGCCGGTCTCGCCGTCGACCCCGCGCGTCTCGCCCTCGATGGCCTGGTAGAGCCGGTTCATCTCGTCATCGAGGCGGGAGAGTTTCGGATGGGCGCAGATCAGCTTCTCGACGGCCGTATGCGCCTTGCGGCAGTCGAAGCCAGCGGCCTGGGCGGGACCCTGCCAGCCGAGGACTGCGACGGCCGTGGCGGCAATCATGATAAAACTTGCAGGACGGATCATCCGGAAAACTCCCAAGGCGACGAACACCCCGTCGCTAGCACAGGGACACCGGCCTTGTCGTGCCGCGGGGAACTTCGCCACCTTGCTGACAGGACGTTGTCAGCAAGTTTCCGACGACAGCCCTTCCCCCCGCGCGTGACTCACCCCATTATCAGGACATGTCCGATACGCCCAAAGCCCCCTCCTCGAGCAAGACCCCTGCTCCGAAGAAACTCCGCACGCCCAAATCCAAGGCGGCGCGGCCTGCCCTGCCCTCGCTCGACGAGCATTTGAAGGCCCTGCTCAATCCCGGCCTGCTCAAGGAGGCCAAGAGTAGCCTGCGCGACGACGAGAAGCCCGGTTTCGGCGAAGGCCCGCAGGCCGGCTTCGACACCGGCGCCGTCACCGGCCTCGACCCCGAGCTTGCCGCCAAGCTCGGCGTGCCCTCGGCCGGCGGGGGCGCCGAGATGGAGGGCCGGGCGGTCAAGCGCAAACCGGCGGACAAGAAGGCGCGTGCCAAGGATGGCGGCGAGCTCGATCCGGATGGGCTCGACAAGCTCGGCGGTTCGGCCGGCACCATCAAGGCGCTCTCCGAACTGCTGGAAAGCGGCGACCCGCGCATGGTCGGCAAGCCCGTGTGGACGCCGCATCGCCCCGCGCGCCCCGACAAGAGCGAGGGCGGCATCCGCCTGGAGCTCGTCTCCGAATACCAGCCGGCCGGCGATCAGCCCACCGCCATCGCCGACCTGGTCGAGGGCCTGCAGAGCCATGAGCGCGACCAGGTGCTGCTCGGCGTCACCGGCTCGGGCAAGACCTTCACCATGGCGCAGGTGATCGCCCGCACCCAGCGCCCGGCCCTGATCCTGGCGCCCAACAAGACGCTGGCGGCCCAGCTCTATGGCGAGTTCAAGTCGTTCTTCCCCAACAATGCGGTGGAATACTTCGTCTCCTATTACGACTACTACCAGCCCGAGGCCTATGTGCCGCGCACGGACACCTATATCGAGAAGGAGTCCTCGATCAACGAGCAGATCGACCGCATGCGCCACTCGGCCACGCGCTCCCTGCTGGAGCGCGACGACGTCATCATCGTCGCCTCGGTCTCCTGCATCTACGGTATCGGCTCGGTCGAGACCTATACCGCGATGACCTTCTCGATGAGCGTGGGCGAGCGCGTCGAGCAGAAGCAGTTGATCGCCGACCTCGTCGCCCTGCAATACAAGCGCATCAGCGCCGATTTCGGCCGCGGCACCTTCCGGGTGCGCGGCGACGTCATCGAGCTCTTCCCGGCCCATTACGAGGACCGCGCCTGGCGCATCAATCTGTTCGGCGACGAGATCGAGAGCATCGGCGAGTTCGACCCGCTCACCGGCCAGAAGATCCAGGACCTGCAATCGGTCAAGGTCTACGCCAATTCGCACTATGTCACGCCGCGCCCGACGCTGAACCAGGCGATCAAGGGCATCAAGGACGAGCTCAAGACCCGGCTGCAGCAGCTCTATACCGGCGGCCGCCTGCTGGAGGCGCAGCGCCTCGACCAGCGCACCACCTTCGACCTGGAGATGATGGAGGCCACCGGCTCCTGCGCCGGCATCGAGAACTATTCGCGCTGGCTGACGGGACGCTTGCCCGGCGAGCCGCCGCCGACCTTGTTCGAATACCTGCCCGACAACGCCCTGGTCTTCACCGACGAGAGCCACGTCACCGTGCCGCAGATCGGCGCCATGTACAAAGGCGACTTCCGGCGCAAGGCGACCTTGGCCGAATATGGCTTCCGCCTGCCCTCCTGCCTCGACAACCGGCCGCTGCGCTTCGAGGAATGGGACGCCATGCGCCCGCAGACCGTGCATGTCTCGGCCACCCCCGGCAAATGGGAGCTGGAGCACACCGGCGGCGTCTTCGCCGAGCAGGTCATCCGCCCAACCGGACTGATCGATCCAGTATGCGAGATCCGCCCGGCCCGCACCCAGGTCGACGATCTCCTCGGCGAGGTGCAGGAGGTCGCGCGAAAAGGCTATCGCAGCCTCGTCACCGTGCTGACCAAGCGCATGGCCGAGGACCTCACCGAATATATGCACGACCATGGCGTGCGCGTGCGCTACATGCATTCGGACATCGACACCATCGAACGCATCGAGATCATCCGCGACCTGCGCCTCGGCGCCTTCGACGTACTCGTCGGCATCAACCTGTTGCGCGAGGGCCTCGACATTCCCGAATGCGCCTTGGTCGCCATCCTCGACGCCGACAAGGAAGGCTTCCTGAGGTCGGAAACCTCGCTGGTGCAGACCATCGGCCGCGCCGCCCGCAATGTCGACGGCCGCGTGTTGCTCTATGCCGACAACATGACCGGCTCGCTGGAGCGCGCCATCGCCGAGACCAACCGCCGCCGCGAGAAGCAGGTGGCCTGGAACCAGGCCCACGGCATCACGCCGGAGAGCGTCAAGCGCTCGATCGCCGACATCACCAATTCGGTCTATGAGCGCGACCGCGTCACCGTGGACAAGGGCCTGGCCGACAAGGTCTCCACCATCGGCCACAATTTCGAGGCCGTGACCGCCGACCTCGAAAAGCGCATGCGCGACGCCGCCGCCGACCTGCGCTTCGAGGAAGCCGCGCGGCTGCGCGACGAACTCAAGCGCCTGCGCGAGACCGAGATGGCCGTGGCCGACGACGGCTCGGCCCGCCAGATCAGCGTGCGCGAGAAAGCCGGCGCCTATAAGGGCCCGAAAGCCTATGGCGATGCGGCGAACCTGCCGAAGACGCGGGCCGCCAAGCCGGGGCTGGACAGCATGGGCCCGGGCACGGATCGCGAAGTGCCGCTGGGGGCGGAGGCGCGGCGGAAGGGTGGTGGCAAGCCTGGGCGGGGGTGGAAGCGGTGAGATTCGAATCTCGAGTATCGCTGTGCTTCCGCACTATTGGCCACTAGCATCCAACAGCACAATCTCATCTCAGCTTCGGGAGCAGCAAGATTGAATTTGGATTGCAGATTTGCGCTTCGACGATTTCACCTTGCTCGAAGTTTCGCTGAAGCCACTGCGCGATTTGTCGATTACGACCTACAACACGTACTGCCCCTGAGCTATTAGCAGTTCTGTCAATCCTGGAAATAATCGGTTCGGCGCCGTCGCCGAATCTAATCTCAAGGGGCTCACCCTCCTTCCCTAGTGGATTGACCGGGACAGAAGAGTCCTGAGGGGGATTCCTGTGCATCGAAGCCTGTGCGAATGTGTGGAATGCG